>NZ_LZZP01000003.1:0-1636325 GCF_014170215.1 Sphingobacterium sp. UME9
GATCCTGCTCATTTTTCAACCCGGTATCTTCTGACTCCACAGCCTGGGGAACTTCCAGCTCCAGATTGCTTTCCCACTGCTGGTACCATTTCATAAAATACCGCGGAGTGGCTTCCCCCGGAAGATTGTACTTCTGGGCAAGTTGCGAATAACTCAGCTTGCCCGCAAGGTATTCTCTGGAAACGAGGATTTTGAAGCTATCGCTGTAAACTTGCTGTCCCCCTGATTTACGTTTTGTCATACGCTTTTTCATAATATTAAATTTAAGATTTTAATATTCGGTTTTTGTAAACCTTTTTCAGGAATGGACACCAAGTAATCCAGGTTTTTCGCCGTCACGGCCTTCATATCCGTCACTACCATTTTATCTTCCTACTTATCCTCCAGGTGGCGATGGCGATGGCGATGGCGATGGCGACGGTGGTGGTGGTGGTGCCGATGTTGCGGAAGCATAAGGCAAAAAAAGAAGCCCTGTCATTTGTATGAACAGGGCTTCAAATTATACTATAAATTTATGGAAACTATTAAAAGTCAAATTTGACCCGAGCGCGAATACCCCAAGCTGGTGCATCGACGTGATCAAGATAATTTAGACGTTTTACGTAGTCTACACGTAATATTTTAAAGATGTTGGATAGACCGATACTGGCTTCCATATAAGGTTCTGAACCGAACGTATAGGAGCTTTGTGTGCCATCTGCATTATGCTGCCAAGTGAATACCTTAGATCCATAATTCGGGTCGTCAGGATTGTTTTCTTTACGCAGTCCACCGTATACCCCCTTGAAACTAAATACTTCGCGTAATTTAAGCTTTTTGATCAACGGAATCTTATTCAACAGAAAACCGTTCATGTAGTATTGTACATTTATTGACGCATTATGATCACTGACAAATTCAAGGAAGTTCATTAAGTTGTATGAATTTAATTGATAAGCATAGGTCTGATTGGCACGATGGATCGTCAAGAAAGGGAATGGGATCTCTTTCCCTGCAATATAATTCCCTTCTGCGGTCACGTCGGCATAGCCAAATTGACTCAAATAAAAGCGCTTGAATGCACCAACATTAAAGTTGTGGTAATTGTATTCACCTTTCGCTAATCCTTTGATTCCAGCGGTATAATTGAACGTGAAGATCGGATATTGATTGAATATAGGTGTCCGGTAAATTTTGCCTTGATAAAACTCTTCATGTGGAGCATATCTGAAATTTACAGACACTTCGGTCGAGTTCAGTTCATTGAACAGTCTACTTTCATTGTTGGCATCGACCATCTGGTAAGTCAGACTTCCAGCAGGTGTTTGTCTGTTGATATTGAAAGCAGCACCAATAGCTAGGTGATTTAAAAATTCCTTTTTATACTCTAAGCCATAATTTGTCTCATAGATGTAACGGTCATTATCTCCGCGTTTGAAAGATAACAAGAAGTTGTCTTCCTGAATAAATTCCAGTTTTTGTCCCGGAATCTTCGTATCCTTTTTATAAGAGGCCCTGATGTAGTGCATCGGGAAGGAGTAGACTGATTTGTTGTTGAACGCATAGGTGCCGCTGAAAAAGTATTTCCACTTTTGATCTTTAAAACCATAGGCAGCATAAGTTTCAGCATAGAAACGCTTGCTTAACGATTCTGTCGTACGTCCGCCGACACGTAAACGGAAACCTTCTACGGGGTTAAAGCTATAGAATGTATTGACTGGGCCGATTTCAACTGGGCCAGCCTGTTTGTATCCTGACAGCAATAACGCAGCGATATCCATGAACGAACGGAATGAAGGGATCTTTTGTAATGTATCAATATTATGATAGATGTTCAGTTCGTTTTGCGCAAGGGCAAGCGGACGTTGTGTTTCAAATAAGGATTTTGTCGCTTTCTTATTTTCGACGTTATAGGCAATGACCGTAGACGGACCATCATAGGTACTATCAGGTTGCTGAATGCCGACTTTGTAATTATTGTAATCCACTGTTCGGCTTCCACGTATTCCCATGCCTTTTTCCGTTAAAGAAAAATCAATACCCAGGGTGCTTGTTTTTAGGTAGAAACGACTTTTGCTGTCTTTCTCAAATTTAAGCTGTATCTGAAGGTCACGTACAAAGTTTAGATTAATGTCATCTGCAACAGTCATATTGGCGCCTTGAACAGCGTAGTTGCCGTCTAAAGTAACGTACAGTTGACCTTTGAATAACATGTCTGCCTTGTTGCGTGGAAAGAAGCTTAATTCGACCAACCAAGGTTGTACAGTCTTAATGGTATCCGTAATATAAAACTTATAAAAAGTAGGTGCGGAGTTTGCAATCGGACTTAAAAACTGATTGGTAACCAATGAAATATTGTTGTCATAAATATCAACTTGTTCGTACAGTTTATTGAAGTAGGCTGTCAAACCATCGTTGTCAATAAATCTAGGGTCAAATTGTGCCCGTTGGTCACCAATGATATACTGTTTGGTTTTGCTTGGATCTTTACGGTAATATACCTTGGACATTTTTTCTTCAATGAACGCTGGCAAAACATATTTGTTGGCTGTTTTAGCCGAGTCGTCCGTTTCAAAAAGAAATTGATAGTTTTTGAATATTTTTTTATTGACAAATTTCTCCGAAAGATTGCTTAGTCCTAAAGACATCTTCTCGTATTGGTCAAATTCAGCATATTGTTGCCCTGAAAGTCTATTTTTTTCCTTATTCTCGATGACTTTTCGGATCAATGCGACAGCAGGATTATCTTTGTTGCTGTATTTTTTCTTTTTGGCCTTGACGACAACTTCTTCCAGCATGTTGTCCTGTTGATCCATCAGAATTTCTTTTGTTTGCGTGGCATCATTGGTAACAAAAGCATCTTTGCTGTCATACCCAATGTAGCTTGCTCTGATTTTCACATAAGATGTTGGAAAGACAAGTTTGTATTCACCATTTGCATTGGTCGATGTTGTGGTTCCAGCAGAAGCCGGGGCGCCAACAACGGCTACGGTAGCATAGGGTATAGGATTCTTGGTCTTTGCATCTCTAACTGTACCGGTTACGGTTTTGTTTTGGGCAAAAGCCATGGACACCGTTAGCACGAGCGTTATCGAAAAAAAGAGTTTAGTTATGAAGGTTGTTGCGTTTATTTTAGCTCTCATTATATTGCTATAATCTTGAAAATTCAAAATTGTTTTCCTGTTTTTACTTTATTTTTGACTTTATAGGTATTAAAATCAAAAATTCAGTGAACAAAGGAAACAAAAAATTAAGAATAATTAAAATTTTATTGTAATGTAATAAAGGAAAGTAATTGAATTACATTTACATATAAATAACTGTCTATTAGTTGTTTATGTTAAATTATTGATTTGGGTCAATAAATTTTACATTACATTTTGACTTGGCGATGATTTTCCGTTGCTTTATTTACTGACTTTTGTAACGATATAGTCAGCGCTATCAAAAATCTGGCTCGATTTCGAAGGTCATTTCTTGCTTGGAACGAGGATGAATAAAGGTAATTGAAGCCGCGTGAAGGTGTAATCTATTGGCTTTTCTGCCATAGAGATCATCACCAACGATAGGTGTATTTAGGCCATTTGGATGTACGGCATGCATGCGCAACTGGTGGGTGCGGCCAGTCAAGGGGTAAAACCTGACCCTCGTTTGATTATTCGCTATCGCAATTTTTTCCCATTTTGTCTGCGCTGGTTTGCCATAGGTGTAGCAGACCATTTGCCGGGGTCGATCGTCCAGATCTACGCGAAGTGGGAGGTCGATCAAGCCTGATGAGGCTTCGATAATACCATCCAGTAAAGCAATGTATGTTTTTTTGATGGTATGTTGTATAAATTGATCTTGAATAAATTTATGGGCCTCTTTGTTTTTGGCAACAACCAACAAGCCGGATGTAGACATGTCCAGGCGGTGGATAATAATCGGTCCTGCCTTTGGGTAGCGTTGAAGAATACGGTTGTAGACCGAATCCTTTACATATATTCCCGGGACAGACAGAAATTCAGCCGGTTTGTTGATGATGATGATATCCTCATCTTCGTAAATTTGAGGAAGTGCTATATCCAAAGTCGTTTCCTGTTGCATGGGATTGGGATCTACGACCAAGCCTTCGAGCATATACCCTAAAATTGGTTCACATTTTTTGCGGCAGGCAGGGTAGTAGTTTTTGTGCCTGCGTATTTCAGATGCAGGTGAGCAGCCCCACCAAAATTCGGCCAAAGCAAGGGGGGTTAACTGGTTTTCATAAGCATATTGCAGCAATTTTGGCGCTGCGCATTCCCCCGATCCGGCAGGCGGTGTTGTGCGGTCAAATTCATCGAATATGCCGACTACATTTTTGTGTTGCCCTTTCGCATTGCGAAAATTATATTGTTCGAAAAGCTGTTTTTGAAGATTTCCCGAGCGCATTTTGCGTTCCTCTTTTAGCGCAGTAATCGTCGATAGCAATTGGTGTAAATGGTTACTTTCTGTCTCCAGGGCCAAATGCATTTCATATTGAAAGCGTTGAAGCTGTTGTTTGTCTTTTAAACTCTGGCTCCGCATGTCTTCCATCAATAATTCATACTCCGCATCCGATAAACTGACCTTCAATTTTGTGCGGGTTTCTTTGCGTTCCTTCTTTTGAATTCTCAATTTCGATTTTAGCTCATCGAGTGATTTATCCCATCCGTTTTTTAATAAATCAAGATTACGTTGGGCGTTTGCTAGCTCTTCACTTGTTTCAAGATTTTCTATTTTTCGGTTCAGCGCGTTGAGATGCACCTCTTCGTTTAGGAAAAAACTGTTTTCTTCCAACATATCGAAGATGGGGGGGACAAAATGCCGGTGTTTGTTGCTTCCGGCCAGTTTTCCCGAAACAGCGGCAAGGTAGCCCAGCTCATTGTGTTGGTTTTTGACAACCAGAACACCGAACATTTTTCCAATAGCGAGTCCCTCCACGGCGGCGTCTAGGCCAAAATTGTGGGTCCAATCGTCTTGGGTTTCGATGTAGTATTGGAGTTCTTGTGCGGCGGTGACGGCAAGGGGGTGCGGTTCATAGCAAAACGGAAAAGTAAATCGTGTCGGAAGTTCAATAGCTGAAATATCCTGTTTGAATTGATGAAAATATGTATTGTTGTCCATTTTGTCCGCAGCGCTCCCTCAAAATAAAGATGTCCGCAAAAATACAACATTATGTGCTTTAAATACTAGCTTGATCGATTTTTGTTTAAAATGTTTCGTGCATAAGGAACGGTCTAGGTTTTAGTGCGGTCAACAAAGATCAAGGTCACTGCAGCTTCGGTATTTTCATTTTTTCAGTATAGCAAACTCTTTGTAGCTATACGAAATGCAATTCAGGTTGGGTACAGTGGGTTGAGGTAATTGTTGTGAATTTGAGTGGCTTTTTATTTGGTTTTTACCGCATTTTTGGGTAAATTTAACTAAGCATTTAAAACATATAGTTAACAAAAGATTATACATATGAAAACTTCAATTGGAATTAAAGATGCGGACTTGAAAAAAGTTGCAAAGTTGCTAAATGTGCTGTTGGCAGATGAACACATTATCTACATGAAAACGCGCAACGCGCATTGGAATGTGGAAGGTGCGGATTTTCATGCTGCTCACTTATTTTTGGAATCACAATACGATGAACTAGCTGAAGTGATCGATGAAGTAGCAGAACGTGTACGTACTTTAGGGCATTATGCGGTGGGTACCTTTGATAAATATTTGAAATTGACTCGTTTAACGGAGTCTACTTCAGAAAAAACCGACAGTCAGTCCTATTATAAGGAATTGTTGGCTGATCATGAATCCATAGCGATGTCAATTCGTGCCGATCTTTCCGTAGTTGAAGGAACGGCGGATAATGGTACGGAGGACTTTTTGGTCGGACTATTAGAAAAGCATGAGAAGATGGCTTGGATGCTTCGTGCGCATTTCGTTAAGTAAGCTGTAGAAGTTTATCCACAGGTATTGAAAAAAATCCCGTCTATCCCAATAGGCGGGATTTTTTTTTGTGTTTTGTTGTCAGCGCAGGATTAATTTTCTATCTTAAAGAGGAATTAAGCCTTCAGAAACTTTTTAACATATTACAACTATGCTTGAAGACGACAACCTAAATCAAACCACACTAAATGAGGAGGAAAATGATGGTACTTTGGATAGTATGCATCATGTGAATAATCCGGTATTGGATTTACCTAAAATTGAAAAGAAATACCTTGAAACCATAGTAGCCCACAACCAAAACGATAAGTCTTATTATTTTTCTGACGGCAAAGCCAAGGTAGAAATTAAGATTGTAACGGATGAGATCGTCAGGGTGCGGCTGGCTCCACAAGGGACTTTTTTAGAGGATTTTTCTTATGCCTTGGCCAAGAAAGATCACCGTGTTAGTATACATCAATGCAAGGAAGAGGCTGACCATTATCTGGTTCATACGAATACAATTTCTTGTAAGATCAATAAGAATGACTTTTTGATTTCTTTTGCTGATCGTTCAGGTAAGCTGTTTAACGCTGATTTGGCACCGATGCACTGGGAGGAAAATCCCGATTTTGGAGGTTACTATGTCTATAGCACGAAAGTGGCCTTTGAAAACGAAGCTTTTTATGGACTTGGGGACAAGGCCACTAAATTGAATCTGAGAGGTAAAAGGCTTAAAAACTGGAATTCAGATACCTATGCTTTTGCTTATGATCAGGATCCACTTTATAAAACTATTCCATTTTATATCGGTTTAAAAGACGGTGAGGCCTACGGCATTTTCTTTGACAATACCTTTAAAACGTATTTTGATTTCGCTGCCGAAGATCCTGGAAAAACAAGCTTTTGGTCCGAAGGTGGGGAACTGCAGTACTACTATATCCACGGTCCGCATATTATCGATGTTATCCGTCGTTATCATACGTTGACAGGTACGCATTACCTGCCGCCGTTGTGGGCAATTGGTTACCACCAGTGTCGCTGGAGCTATTATCCCGAAGCGAATGTCCGGAAGGTTGCTGAGGAGTTTCGGAAGCGACAGATTCCATGTGATGCTATTTACCTTGATATCGATTACATGGAAGGGTACCGCTGTTTTACCTGGAATAAGCAGTATTTCCCCAATCCTAAAAATATGATCAGCGATTTGGCCAATGATGGTTTTAAAACCGTGGTGATGATCGATCCGGGTATTAAGGTTGATGAGAACTACTGGGTGTTCAGGGAAGGGAAAGAAAATAAATATTTTTGTCGTCGAGGGGACGATTATTTTATGGAAGGATTTGTGTGGCCCGGACGTTGTCAATTTCCTGATTTTACCAATCCGGAGGTTCGCCAATGGTGGGGCACATTATACCAGGGGCTTGTGGAAGATGGTGTTGCCGGCTTCTGGAACGATATGAATGAGCCGGCGGTATTTGGCCGCGGAACATTCCCCGACGATGTACGTCACCAATACGACGGCCATCGGGGTTCACATCGCAAGGCACACAATGTTTATGGCATGCAGATGGTTCGGGCAACCTATGATGGCTTAAAGAAATTGTATAAAAATAAGCGCCCATTTACCATTACCCGAGCGGCTTATGCGGGTACACAACGCTATTCTTCAGTTTGGACCGGCGATAATCTGGCGAGTTGGGAACACCTTAAGTTGGGGACCTTGCAATTACAGCGTCTATCGACTTCGGGGATGTCCTTTTGCGGAACGGATATCGGTGGATTTACGGGCGAACCCGACGGTGAGTTATTTACGCGATGGATGCAATTTGGCGTTTTCTCGCCCTTTATGCGTGTGCATTCTGCCGGCGATACCCGCGATCGCGAGCCCTGGAGTTTTGGGGAGGATTGGGAAAAGATCAATCGGAAATTTATCGAACTCCGGTATAAGTTGTTGCCGTATATCTATACCTGTTTTTGGGAGCAGACCAAGTATGGTTTTCCAATATTACGTCCGATTTCCATGGTCGAGCAGCATATAGCGACCAATTGGCAACGCGAGGAGGAATTCTGTTTTGGGGATAAAATATTGGTGTCCCCGGTATTGCAGCCAGGACAAAAAAGCAAGATTGTCTATCTACCTGAGGGCACTTGGTTCTATTATTTCAATAATGAAATCTACGTGGGCGGTAAGGAACATACCATCGCTACGCCGATTGATGAAATGCCGATTTTCATTCGCGGGGGATCTGTTATCCCTGAATATCCGGTGATGCAATATACTGGTGAAAAGAAAATTGAGGAGCTACAGCTCAATGTTTACTTCGCTGAAGGAGTAACCCGTTCGTATGTGTATTCAGATCATGGCGACACCTTTGCGTATGAACAAGATATCTATCTTGAAAAATGTTTTACGGTTTCAGGGCTCAAAGAATCCTTGTCGATCAAACAAACCAGAGATGGGCTTTTTACGGAGCGATATGAGGAATATAAACTACAGTTGATCGGCCTGCCTTTTCAAGTGAAGAAGGTGAAGACCGATGGTATTGATACAAAAGTACAAGTAGATGAAAAGGGGCGGTATTGGATTAATGTCGCACGAGAATTTGATAACATATTGATAGAAGGTTAAACATGGCCAATGAAGTAATTCCGCATAGTCTCTTTTCTGAATTTGATGTCGCCTTATTCCAGTCGGGTAAGCACTTCAAATTATACGAAAAGTTCGGTTCGCACGAACTGGAAGTCAACGGTGAAAAAGGCGTTTATTTTGCGGTTTGGGCTCCAAATGCAAAATCCGTCTCCGTAACCGGCAACTTCAATTTTTGGGATAAGGAGCATCACGCGCTCTTTGTGCGCTGGGATGGTAGCGGAATCTGGGAAGGGTTTATTCCGGGGCTTGGCAATGGAGAGACATATAAGTATGTTATCCAGACCTATACAGGTGAGCAACTCGAGAAAGGTGATCCTTTTGCCTTTCGGTGGGAAGTTGCCCCAAAGACTGCTTCCGTTGTTCATTCGACCTGGTACGAGTGGCAGGATAAGCAATGGATGCAGGAGCGTGCTGTTAAAAATAGGCTGGATCAACCCTGGTCGGTCTATGAGGTACATTTAGGATCCTGGTCGCGGGATCCCGAAAGTCCGGATACTTTGCTCAACTACCGCGAAATAGCCGTGCAGCTCGTTTCTTACGTGAAGGAGATGAATTTTACCCATGTGGAGTTTATGCCTTTAATGGAACATCCTTATTACCCTTCTTGGGGATATCAGATAACAGGTTATTTTGCAGCGAGTTCGCGTTATGGTTCGGCACAAGATCTTATGTATCTGATTGAGGAGCTGCATGCCGCCGGAATAGGCGTATTGTTGGATTGGGTTCCTTCGCATTTTCCGGGTGATGCACATGGTCTTTATCGTTTTGATGGTACGAGCTTATACGAGCATGAAGATCCCAGGAAAGGGTTTCATCCCGATTGGCAATCCTATATTTTTAACTATGGGCGAAATGAAGTGCGTTCTTTTTTGATCAGTAATGCATTTTATTGGTTGGATCGTTTTCATATCGATGGACTTCGGGTCGATGCGGTAGCTTCTATGCTGTATTTGGATTATAGTCGAAATGCAGGCGAGTGGATTCCCAATGAATTTGGAGGAAATGAGAATCTCGAAGCGGTACAATTTTTAAAAGAGCTGAATGAAGCCGTTTACGGACATTTTCCACATGTGCAGACAATCGCCGAAGAATCTACTTCTTGGCCGAGTGTCAGTCGCCCAACGTATGCTGGTGGATTGGGATTCGGAATGAAATGGATGATGGGCTGGATGCATGATACGTTGGATTACTTTAAAGAGGACCCAATTAATCGCAGTTATCATCATGATCGACTCACCTTTGCGACAGTATATGCTTTCCATGAAAATTTTATGCTGCCCTTGTCACATGATGAGGTCGTTTACGGAAAGCAGTCCTTAATTTATAAGATGCCAGGCGATGAATGGCAAAAGTTTGCCAACTTGAGAGCTTTGTATCTCTTTATGTATACTTTTTCGGGAACAAAATTGCTGTTTATGGGCGGTGAATTTGGGCAGACTTCGGAGTGGAATGTAAACCAATCGCTTGATTGGCATCTTTTGGAGTTTGCGCCCCATCAGGGTATGAAACAATTTGTAGCCGATCTGAATACTGTTTATAGGAACCAACCAAGTCTTTACCAAAAGGCTTTCGATGCTGCAGGTTTCGAATGGATAGATGCAGGTGATCGTGAAAATTCGATTGTGGTCTATTGGCGAAAGGGTTTTGACTCCTGGGATGATACGGTTGTTGTACTAAACTTAACGCCTGTTGTTCGCGAACATTTCCGTATTGGTTTACCTTACGCCGGTGAATGGGAAGTGCTGCTGAATTCGGATGATTTGACCTATTTCGGTTCCGGAATACATAATCTGCATATCCATAGTGAGCACCTGCATTGGATGAACCAAGTACAGTCTGCACAACTTCATTTGCCTCCGCTTGGCGGATATATTCTGAAAAGAAAGAGAGCGGTAAAGGAAGTTGATCCAATTAAACAAGGCGAGCGTATCCCTGTATAAAATCTTGTTATTAAATCTCATGCTGTAAAAGAAGAATGAAAGTATTTCACTTGAGTGTAGAATGTTATCCCGTGGCCAAAGTAGGTGGTCTCGCGGATGTCGTGGGAGCGCTGCCCAAATACCAAACCAAGCTGGGGTGGGAGGCGGCGGTTGTCATGCCCTGGTATGATCGTCCTTTTGTTAGGGATCATGCTTTTAGCCTAGTTCATGAAGGTACTTTTTATCAAGGATCTGAATTGCTGAGCTACGACGTTTATAAGGAAGATCATCAGGTACTCGGTTTTGAGCTCTACTTGATTAAGATTCCAGGGAAACTCGATCGGCAGGAGGTGTATTGTTATCCCGATGAAGGCGAACAGTTTATCGCCTTTCAACATGCTGTATTGGCTTGGTTTAAGGATAAAGCTATAGTACCTGATATTGTGCATTGCCACGACCATCATGTCGGTTTGATGCCTTTTTTGATGAAGTATAGCAATGACTATAATTTTCTTGCCGACGTTAAAACGGTAGCCACCGTGCACAATGGGCAATATCAGGGCTGGACACATTGGAGCAAAGCCATTCTGTTGCCTGCTTTCGATAGCTGGAAATGGGGATTATTGGACTGGGATGGTTTAATTAACCCACTTGCGGCCCTAATTAAATGTTGCGATGCTTACACAACGGTATCTGAAGGTTACCTGGAAGAGCTTTATGTGGAAGCAAATGGCTTACAGCATCTATTTTATGATGAGCGAAATAAATCCATCGGTATTGTCAATGGAATTGACTGGGAAATCTGGGATCCCAAAATTGATTATACCTTGCTAGAAAACTATGATGTTGTACAAGCTTTTTCTGGCAAATTGAAAAATAAGGAGGCTTTGGCGAAGCAGTATAAAATCAATCCAGATCGACCACTGCTTGTTTTTATCGGCCGATTTGCAACAGAAAAAGGAGCGGATTTACTACCGGAGATAATTTTGGATTTGACGGAGAAATATCGCGATAGATTAAGTATATTTATACTGGGTGCCGGAGACCCAGCGATCCAGTCGCGTGTGAAATCGCTCGTCGATGATGGAATTGATAATTTTGATGTGTTCTTTGGTTATGATGAAAATCTTGCCCATTGGCTTTATGCCAGTGCGGATTTTCTTTTAATGCCTTCCCGTGTTGAGCCCTGTGGGCTTAATCAGCTCTATGCGATGAAGTACGGTACATTGCCGATCGTGCATCAGGTGGGGGGATTAAAAGATACGGTAATCGATCTGAAAAATGATGGCTACGGTATAGGTTTTGATAGTTTAACAATCACTGAAATTAGTGCAGCGATTGTTCGGGCTATAAATTTTTACGACAGTAAAAAGCAGTTTGAGGAGAATCAACGTAAAATGATGCAGTTGGATTTTTCTTGGGATAAATCTGCAGCGAAGTATATAAGTCTATATAACCAAATAATGTAATTTGATATGTCACGTCATAATGTAGTAGCTATCGTCTTAGGCGGAGGAAGGGGCTCACGTCTGTATCCATTGACCGATCAACGGTCTAAGCCAGCGGTTCCCATTGCCGGGAAATATCGCTTGGTGGACATTCCCATCTCGAATTGTCTTAATTCGGGTTTTAACAAGATTTTTGTGTTGACACAATTCAATTCTTCGTCACTCAACTCCCACATTAAGAATACCTACAACTTTAGTATTTTTAGTAAGGGCTTTGTTGATATCCTGGCTGCTGAACAGACCAATGATGGCGATAAATGGTTCGAGGGTACGGCAGATGCCGTGCGGCGATCGTTTCGGAAGCTGGCTAGTATTGATTATGACTATGTATTGATTTTATCGGGGGATCAGCTGTATCAAATGGATTTTGATGCCCTGGTTGACTTTCATGTCGAAAACGAAGGCGACCTGACCATTGCGACTATTCCAGTAAACGCCAAAGATGCCACTGGTTTTGGAATACTGAAATCAGATGAAAAGAATCACATTACCTCCTTTATTGAGAAGCCGAATAGCGAGCAGCTGGTGGACTGGAGTTCAGAAGTGAGTGACCATTTAAAGGGTGAGGGTAGGGAATACCTGGCTTCTATGGGTATTTATGTTTTTTCAAAAGGCGTCCTGAAACGTATGCTTGAAGAGAATCGCGGAATGGATTTTGGAAAAGAAATTATTCCCGATGCAATTGATACGAATAGGGTGCTTAGCTATCAATTTGAAGGCTATTGGACAGACATCGGTACCATAGGTTCTTTCTATGAGGCCAACATTGGTTTGACTGATAATATTCCGGCCTTTAATCTGTTTGATAAAAATACGGTTTTCACCCGTCCAAGGATGTTGCCGCCTTCTAAAATTTCGGGTACAACATTAATCAATTCTGTCATTTCGGATGGCTGTATTATCCAAGCGGATAAAGTAGACCGTTCCGTCGTGGGCGTTCGTTCGCGGATTGGTACAGGATCTGTGGTGCGCGGTACATATATGATGGGGTCTGATTATTATGAGGATCTCGTCGATATGGAGGATGCAAAGCGGAAAAATATACCTGTGGTTGGCGTTGGAGAACGCTGTTATATTGAGAATGCTATTTTGGATAAAAATTGTCGTATCGGTAACGATGTACGGATCAATGGCGGACCTCATTTGCTGAATGCCAATCATCCCACTTATACCATTTGTGATGGCATTGTTGTTATCAAAAAAAATGCAGTTATTCCAAACGGAACAACAATAGGATTGACAAGCCTATAAAATTTATAGAACAAGGGAGATAATATATTGTTATCATTGCAAGTTATTCTAATGGAAGTATCGCGAAATACGGCTAATCTACAGGCTCAATTTATGGGCAGATAGCAATAATTGTTTCATGGTACTGTCTTTGCTAGCAAAGAGCATTTTAATATAATGAAATCGTATGCAATTGAGACAGGTTATCTCCCTTTTTTTTATACTGTTTGTCTTTGTAGGTTGTGATACCTCATTGATGGTTCAAGGTAGTGGTGTCTTGCGTGATGCCTCGCGTAGATTTGAACTTCGTAACGGCAATCGAACAGTCGTTTACATTCCAATGCGGCATCTGGGTACGCGTGTGTACTATGATCAAATCCAGCGTGCTGTAGATTCTCTTCAACATTCGGGCTATGTTGTTTTTTATGAAAGCATCGCTTATCAGGTGGATAGTGCGGCACAACGTGATCTATATGACCGCAAATTTAGAAAGCTTACAGGGAATCGGCTAGGGTTGCAGCAATGTATTGAAATACCGGGCGATACCTCCCGGGTTCTTCGGGCGCCCATGTACCGTAAACTGGGGCAGCGAATCATTAGTCAGCCCGATTATTCTTTTTTTCTGGTGAATTATGAAACGGCGGTAAATGCGGATATTCCCAAAAATAAATTGCTTGACGAGTTTGAATACCTGTATGGTGCGATCAACCTGGATGATTGTGATTACAAAACACCGCTCCAGGAACCTTATTCCTGCAAACCTATAAAAGCGGCATTAAAAAACAAATTTGATAAAGAATTTGTCATGAAAAAAAGGGAAGAGAACCTGGCTTCGTTAGTTGCTGACGCTCCACAGCAAAAGATTTTAATCTTATTTGGAACCTCACATTTTAAAGGCTTTTTGCGTAATTTGCAGGCTCGGGATCCCAAATGGATACAGATCAAATAATATGCTAGGAAAACTATTCATTATACTGCTTATACCAGTAACCATTTATGTTGTTTATTACCTGTTAAATCGTACGGCCAAAAATAGCAAAGCCATTAAACGTGTATTAAGCGACGAAGGCAAGGAAATTCTAGAAAAAGAAGTTGCCTATTACCGCAATCTGTCCACTGCGGACAAAGCGGAATTTGAAACCCGCTGTTTAAAATTTTTGGATACGGTCAAGATTGAAGGTGTGGGTGTAACGGTTGAGCTCAAAGATTATATGATGATTGCCGCCAGTGCAATTATTCCAATATTTGCCTTTAAGAAATGGACTTATCCCAATTTGACCAATATTATGGTTTATCCTTCCCAATTCAATACTGCATATGAATTTGAAGGCCATGCTGACCGTAATATTATGGGTATGGTGGGTGAGGGAGCCATGAACGGACAAATGATATTGTCTAAATCGGCACTGGAGTATGGCTTTAAGAATCCAAAGGATGGACAGAATACAGCGATACACGAATTTGTGCACTTGATCGATAAAACCGATGGCACAGTGGATGGCATTCCCACACATTTGATGGATAAAGCTTCAGTCATTCCTTTTATGAATCTGATACGGGAAGAAATTACCAAGATAAAAGAAAATAAATCTGATATTGATGTATATGGCATGACCAATCCAGCTGAGTTTTTTGCGGTTGCGTCTGAATATTTCTTTGAGAACCCCGCGAAATTCAAGACCCATCATGCCGAGCTCTATAAAGCACTTTCTGAAATTTTTGAACAAAGTTAGTTATAGATAAATAAAATTTTAGTATTTTTAAGGCAAACAGAAGTTGTTTGCCTTTTTTCTGCGAGCACCCTGCTCCTGGGCTAGAAAGAAGATCATCGCTTCGCTAAAGTTTTGTTAATTATAACTGTTATGCCTAAAACTACAATTTATTCTTCTATTGCCCTGGCTTGTATGCTATTTTGTGGCAGTAATCCGGGATTTTCCCAGCAGCGTTTTGCTACAGGGACAACATTTACTGAAATGGCCGATCCCACAAAGGATACTTTATCCAACTGGTCGAATGTTAAAACCGGTCTACATGCTTCGTTTGTATCGATAGACAAACGTTATCCCAAATCTGTTAATCCAAATCTGACAACACAACGTACGGCGACTGTGGATGCCTGGAAAGGTGAGCAAGTATCGGCGCAAGTATTGTTATGGACCAGTGCTGCCGCAGCAGACGTTGCTGTATCGGCAAGTGAATTAAAGTCTACAACAGGCAAGGTGATCGGTAGCGATGCGGTACAAGCACGTTTTGTTCGTTATGTCATGACTGATGAATTTGCAAGTGGCTGTGGCCATCGTAAACCAGAAGATTTTAAAGCTTCTCTGTCGGCAGATATGTTGGATGATCTGAAAAGCTATGACCTTGAAGCTAAGAAAGTCCGTCCTGTATGGATTACAGTAACGGTTCCCAAAGAAGCTGCTGCTGGACAATATAAAACGACAATTTCGGTTAAGCAAAATGGTCAGGTAAAGGAACAGTTACAACTTACGGTCAATGTGCAACAACATGTGCTACCTCCATCGTCACAGTGGACCTATCATTTGGATCAATGGCAGCATCCTTCTGCTGTGGCTCGCGTCAATAATGTGAAGATGTGGAGCGATGAGCATTTTGAAGCGTTGAAGCCTACTATGAAACAACTTGCAGCTGCAGGGCAAAAAGTGATTACTGCGACTTTAAATAAGGATGCCTGGAACGTACAGACCTATGATCCTTATGCAGATATGATCACCTGGAAGAAGGCAAAAGACGGTTCATGGACCTATGATTATACTGTTTTTGATCGGTGGGTAAACTTTATGATGGATTTGGGGGTCAACAAACAGATCAACTGCTATTCGCTTTTACCATGGAATAACGAGGTACATTATTTCGATGAGAGCAAAAATGAACTGGTCAATGTTATTGCGAAGCCCGGTACAGCTATATTCGAGGAACTATGGACGCCTTTCTTAAAGGATTTTAGTAAACACATTACCGCAAAGGGCTGGTTAAAGATTACCAATATTGCGATGGATGAAAGAGGCCGGGAGGAAATGGATCCAGCAATAGCATTGTTGGAAAAAGTAGCGCCCGAATTTGGTGTTGCATTTGCAGATAATCACAAAAGCTACCAACGCTATCATAAAAGTACCGATATCAGTGTTGCCGCTGGAGATCCTTTTGATCAGAAAGATCTCATTGAGCGACGTAAAAAAGGGTACATCACGACATTTTATGTTTGTTGTTCGGACGAATTCCCAAATCAATTCACGTTCTCGGATCCAGCAGAATCCACCTATATGGCTTGGTATGCGCTAGCGGCAGGCTTCGATGGAGCATTGCGTTGGGCATTTAACTCCTGGGTCAAAGATCCGCTGCATGATTCAAGGTTCCGTACCTGGCCAGCGGGAGACACTTATATTGTTTATCCACAAGGAAGAAGCTCTATCCGTTATGAGCGTATGTTGGAAGGTATTCAAGATTATACCAAAGTCGGCATTCTTAAAGCAAAGTTGGAGAAGTCAAAAGATCAAGCTAACCTTGCGAAGCTAAATGCAAAAATTGCAAAATTGAATACCGCTAAACGCTATGCGGACTGGAATAAAGATCTCAATGATGCGAAGCGTTTTGTCGATGAATTGTCGCGACAAATCAACTAAGGATTTATCAAGTCTATAATTTTAAAAAAGCTGTTTCAATCAATTTGAAACAGCTTTTTTGTTGATTACAATCTCTTTCTATTTCAAGTGCAGCGCACTGTTGGCTGAAATTTTCGGCGCAGTGTATCCTTGTTTCCCATTGAGGCTATCGTTGTACATTCGATCAGTTTATACGCTTTGGTAATACTGTATTGTTCAGGTAATATCCCAAACCATTACGCTAAATTATTGTTGTTATTAAGTGGCGATAACATAATTTGCATAAGGTCGCTGTCACAAAATCTTAAATTATAGTATAGGTATGAAAAATGTAGCACACCAGATTGTGGGTCTTTTAAAGGATGCGGGAATTCAGCGTATTTATGCCGTAACGGGCGATAGTTTAAATTTTTTCAACGAAGCTGTTCATGCAGATGGAACGATGCAATGGATACATGTAAGACATGAGGAAGTGGGGGCATTTGCCGCAACGGCAGAGGCTGATTTGCACGGTATTGCCTGTTGTGCGGGAAGCAGTGGACCAGGACATGTGCATCTGATCAATGGTGTTTATGAAGCACACAAGACACGGGTACCCATGCTTGTGATCGCATCAACATGTGCTACATACGAATTTGGAACCGATTATTTTCAAGAAACCAATCCAATCAAATTGTTTGATGATTGTTCTTGCTACAATCAAATGATCACTCGGCCAGAACAGGTGCAACGTATGGTGCAAAATGCATTACAACAGGCTATCTCTAAACGGGATGTGGCGGTTATCGGTTTGCCTGGTGATGTATCAGAAATGGAAGCGGTTCAAATGAATACCTCAACCAAGGTGTTTTTTACCGAGCCGCAAATTAGACCTTCGGAGATGGAAATTGGGCGATTAGCACAATATATCAATCAAGCAGAAAAGATAACCTTGTTCTGTGGTGTGGGAGCCAAGAAAGCACAGCAGCAAATTGTAGCGTTATCACAAAAGATCCATGCGCCGGTGGGTTATTCATTTAAAGCAAAGTTGGATATTCAACGCGACAATCCCAATGAAATCGGCATGACCGGACTTTTGGGCATGGCGTCGGCATTTCAAAGCATGCACCATTCGGATCTTATTTTACTTTTGGGGACTGATTTTCCTTATAAGGATTTTATACCGACCAACAAAACCATTGTCCAGATTGATATTGAAGGTGAAAAACTTGGGCGCAGATCCATCGTAGACTATGGGCTTGTAGGCGATATTGAACATACCTTAAAAGCGGTATTGCCTTTTGTGGAAGCGCGTTCGGATACAAAATTTCTGGAGAAGCAGCTTGCATCCTATGCAAAGGTCAAGGAAGATCTCATGACTTATGTGGAGGATTCGGGCAGCGAATGCGCGATACAGCCTGAATTTGTTGCGCATACCTTTGATCAAAAAGCCAGTGATGATGCGATTTTTCTGCTTGATACCGGGATGTGCTGTGTTTGGGGAGCACGTTATATTAATCAGCGAAAGGATCGTATCATGCTGGGGTCTTTTAACCATGGGTCTATGGCTAATGCCATGCCAATGGCTATTGGAGCGGCATTGACACATCCTGAACGTCAGGTTATTGCTTTTTGTGGTGATGGGGGACTGTCCATGTTGTTGGGGGATCTCGCAACAATAAAACAATATAACTTACCGATTAAAATCATCGTCTTTAACAACCGTGCACTTGGTATGGTTAAATTGGAAATGCAAGTATCAGGTCTGAAAGATCAGGAAACCAATATGGTCAATCCAGATTTTGCGATGATCGCTCAAGCGATGGGAATACGCGCATTTACGGTCACTCAGCCCCAAGAAGTGGATGCTGTTATCACTGAAGCTCTTGGTATGACGGACGAGCCTGTCCTGATCGATATATTTACCAATCCCAATGCATTGGCTATGCCGCCCAAGATATCCTTCAGTCAAATGAAAGGGATGACAGAAAGTATGGCAAAATTAATGTTGTCGGGTAATTTCGAAGAAGTATGGGATACCATTAAATCGAACTATAAACATTTGAAATCGCTTTAATCACTTGTGATATTCGAATTGTTAAACATATTAAAAGCCCCTCGAAGCATAACAGCTGAGGGGCTTGTTTTGTGTTAAAAGTGACTTGAATGTGTGGCTGTCAGACCATAATATGCTGATCAGCGGATAGTCGAAATTTGGAGGAAAATGTTATCTCAACATTGACGTTGAACAAACCAAAGACTTTTAAGTAATTCTTCTTTACAGCGTCTGAGTTTTTCAACTTTGGATTCGGAAGAAATGGTAACTTGCTCTTTAACAATAATAGCCAAGTCTGTTTCAATGGACAATTTTGTGAGTGATGTACATCCACTATCAAATTTCTTAAAGCTTACATCTTTCATACTAATATTGGTTAAGAATTCCTGAATTTTATAGAGTACAATTTACTAATAAAAATTAGCTTTACAATAAGCTAGCAATAATTTTATTGTTACTAAATTGTTTATTTTTAATAGCTTATATCGTGCTAAAATAGCCGAGTGCTATCTAACTTATAAACAATATTTGCTTGCTTTTTGTTTTCTGAATTTTAAATTTTTAAATGTTAGTTATTTAAAACAAAATTTCTTTTGAATTGCTATCTATACTATCAAACAAAAAAACACGATGAGAATAGTAAATTTTGGATTTATAGTGTTGCTGTGTTGCGCTGCCTGCCATCAGGAACAAAAAAAACAGGATACTTCGGCGAAACTCGGTGACACTGTTCAAAGTACTCAACCATTGGATACCGGGAGGTTTCTTACAGGAAAGAGTACGTATCAATACCTTAAAAATGGCGATACCATTTCATTATCAATCACTGTTGATGGAGAAAAGGTGCAGGGTGATCTAAGCTATGCCTGGAAGGAAAAAGATCGTAATAAGGGACATATTGATGGTGTATTGAAGGGGGATATTTTAACTGCCGATTATACTTTTTCTTCTGAGGGACAGGAATCCGTCCGCCAGGTAATATTTAAACTATCCAAGGAGCGTGCACTGGAAGGTTATGGTGCGATGGAGGAGAAGGCTGGAAAAATGACTTTTGCCGATCCTAAAAAGATAGCTTTTGATGAGAAATTCGCGTTAGAAAATTTAGCGAAGGGCCAATGAGATCAGCTTGGGAATAAAAATTAAGAGGCCGATCAATAGTGCAGTGATGCTGCTGATCATCACTGCCGCTGCGGCAACATCTTTAATTTTTTTTATGTTTGGATTATCTTCAGGACAGATAAAGTCGGCTATATTTTCTAATGCGGTATTTAACAATTCACAGACAAATACAAAACCAATGGAAAAGAGTACAGCAATCCATTCGTGGGTACTTATGTGAAGCACAAATGACAGGGTAATGGCAATAATGGCCGCTATACAATGCACCCTGAAATTATGTTCTTCCTGCCAGGCTGTTTTTAGCCCACTGAACGCATAGTGAAAACTCTTTAATCTAGCACGAAATGAAAAGTTGTTTTTGGCCATAGTTGTCCTACTATTTTCTGTAAAGATAGCGCTTTCTGCTTATCTTGGCATACTGGATTTTTTATTGTATTTAGTCCGAGTTATTCCTTTGCCATATCCATCTGATCCGCTTTCTTGTTCATCCTTTTTACTTTATGGGGCTTTTATTACAAATGCAGCCTAATTTTGAGTAAATTGCTGTATGATCTATAATTTTGATAAAACGATTGTTCGTCGTGGTACCGATTCGGTCAAATGGAATCAACATGATTATGACGATTTGATTCCACTCTGGGTTGCGGATATGGACTTTCCAGCAGCACAACCTGTTGTGGATGCGCTTGCGCAGCGGGTTCAACATGCTGTATATGGGTATGCTACTATTCCAGCTGCTTTTTACAGCGCGGTTATGAGCTGGTCTTCGCAGCGGCATAAATTTGTACTTCAGCCGGAATGGATACTTCCTGTGATCGGTGTCGTACCGGCGCTTTCGGCTTTGGTTAGCGCATTTACCTCACCCGGTGACAAGGTTTTGGTTCAAGAGCCTGTATATCATTGTTTTTTTTCCTCAATAGAACGCAATCAAGCTGAGGTGGTTTCCAATGACTTGATTTACCGCAATGGTGAGTATGCCATTGATTTTGAAGATTTTGAATATAAAGCAAGTGATCCGAAAGTCAAGTTATTTATTTTATGTAGCCCACATAACCCCGCTGGCCGTGTTTGGACTAGAGCCGAGCTTGAACGTCTCGGTGAAATCTGTTTGCGGCACCAGGTTTTAGTCATTTCGGATGAAATTCATTGCGATCTGGTATTTGAGGGCCATACACATATTCCTTTTGGAAGCATCAGTGCGGCCTTTTTGGCGAATTCGATTACCTGTGTAGCACCGAGTAAAACCTTTAATTTGGCAGGACTCCAGGTCGCTACGGTCTTCGTGGCCGATCCTGAACTCAAAAGGAAAGTGCAGCAGGCTTTCTTAGCCAACGAGATAAGTAGCATAAGTCCCTTTGCTATTACAGGCCTGATCGCAGCGTATGAGTCGGGTGGGGAATGGTTGGATCAAGCTTTAAGCTACATTCATGCGAATTATGTTTATCTGAAAGGCTTTATGGCTGAATACCTGCCTGCTTTGCATGTGCTTCCTTTGGAGGGTACTTATCTGGTATGGGTAGATTGCGCCGCTTTGGGGATTTCAAGTCGAAAATTGGGGCAGCTCTTATTGGACGAGGCACATGTACAGGTCAATGTCGGTGCGATGTATGGCAAGGGAAGCGACGCTTTTATTCGCCTCAACATTGCTTGTTCAAGGGAAGTCTTGACAACAGGCTTGTTGCGTTTGAAGACTGTTTTCTCCTCTTTACTGCAAGGAGCAAAATAGTATACGAATAGATGCTGCGTTGGTAGATGAATAGGTTCTGATTTACGGAGACTTCTTCGTTCATAGTATCATGCCGCCGAGCGAAAAGGAAATAGCGTAATGAACAAAAAAAACCGCTGTATCTCTCGATGTAGCGGTTTTTTGAAGTTTGTTTAGACCCTATTAAATACCCATTTCTTTCAGAATGAAATGCGCGTTGTCAATTTTATCGGCAACCCAGAGGACATAACGAATGTCGACTCCGATGGATCTGCTGTAACTCTCGTTCCAAGCGAAATCATTAATTGTTGCGTCATAAGCACGGTCAAAATTTACACCAATTAATTCACCATTGGCATTCATTATTGGAGATCCTGAATTTCCGCCTGTAGTATCCATATCATATAAGATATTGACCGGCACAGATCCCAGATCTTTTTGAAGATAAGGACCAAAATTCTTATTGAGGTAAGCTGTCTTGATTTCTTGCGGGTAGTCAAATTCTGCTAAACCAAGATTTCCTTTTTGAATGATTCCTTCGATTGTCGTGAATGGCTTCATATAAGTTGCATCAGCAGGAGAGTAGCCTTTGATGTGCCCATAGGTCAGACGTAAGGTTGAGTTTGCATCAGGAATAAAGTTTTTGGCCTGAAAAATTTCCTTGACGGCGACATAATCGCCCATTAATTTGTTCAGTACCCCTTCACGTCTTTTTTGTTCAGCAGCGAACTGGACAATATCATTGTTCAATTTGCCCTGGAAATCCAATAATTTGTCGTCAAATTTCTGAAGTGCATCGGCATTGGCCAAGACTGTATTTAGTATGTAACTTTGATCGCCAAGTTTACTGTTCTGAATAATCTCTGTTGCAAATTCTTGTGCGGTACCCGTATTAAATTGCAATTTCTGAATGGAAGCCAATTGATTTTTACCTTGGAATGCGATGGCATCTTCCAACATTCTGGAGAAAATACGCTGATCAGCCTGCTTATTGTAGCTTTCGTAGGTTTCTTTAACAGCGATTTTTAATTTTTCGATATTCAGATCGAAAAGCTGCTTGGCAGCTTGGGAAGATTTTTCCTTTGCCAAGTTGGTTTTCAGAACGTTCAGGTCGCGAGCTACTTTCAATAAGCTCGTACTATTGTAAATATTATTGATCCAAAGTTCTTTCAGGGCATCTTGATCGCTCAGCTGATAATAGGCGTCAATATCCGTGAGTAGACTTCCATATTTGTTTTTCAGTTCGGGTTTACTTAAGATAAAAGCCGCCAGTGCTTCGTCTTCTTGTTTTTTTGTCGATAGCAAGTCGATTCCTCGTAAACCCTTGAGTTTACCACGATAGTTTTTCAATACATTCGCATTACGTTTTATGCGTGTTGCCAAGGACAAGGCGATATCGGTATTGTCTTTTCCTGCTTCCTCCATCTGTTTATTTTGGAAATCATACAGATTGGATACGTAAGGCAAAAGGTATTCCTGTTGATATTGAATATATTGTGCTGGTCTGTGTCGGAATGTTTTTCCGGGATAACCAAGGATAAAGGTGAAATCATTTTCCCGTACACCATTTGGATTGACTTTAAGGTGTTTTTTGGGCTGGTAAGGAACGTTGTCTTTAGAATAAGGTGCAGATTTTCCGTTTTTGCCGACATAAGCTCTCAGAAAAGAATAATCTCCGGTGTGGCGTGGCCATACCCAGTTATCTGTCTCGCCACCAAATTCGCCGATGTTTTGACGTGGAATATAAACCAAACGAACGTCTTCGATTGTTTTATAACGGAATAGGACATAACTTTTACCGATAAACATTTCCGATACTTCAGCTTTAATCGTGGGATCTTCTTTTTCCGCTTGTTTAACCAGTTCTTGTTGTTTACGTTTGATCGTATTGATACGCTCTACCGGGTCGCTGATGTTGGCGACAGCATTTAATATTTTAGCGGAAACATCCTCATAAGAATCGGTAATTCTTATTTTTAATCCTTTTGCCTCAATTTCCTGTTCTTGATTTTGGGCGACAAAACCGTTTTTTAAGTAATTGTTGATTGCAGTACTGGCAAGTTGAACGGCAGAAAAAGCACAGTGGTGATTGGTAATGATCAAACCACGGTTTGAGACAAACGATCCTGTACATCCACTGACTTGAACCAGGGCATCTACCAGTCCGACCTGACCGGGATTGTAGATATCTTTCTCACTGATCTTTAACCCAGCTTTCTTCAATCCAGCTCTATTTAATTCGCTCAATGGAAACATTCCCTCATCGGGATTTGCCTTGCTGTAAGGACTGTTTGCCATGGTTAAGAATAAAGCTAGTGCAATTGTCGTACGATTTATAAACTTCATAGGATTTTAACTATCAACTGTTGTAAATCTCCAAATTTAAGAAAAGCATTTTGATGAAATCGATTTTTTATGTGAACTAATGTAACAATAGTGGATATACTGGATCTTTTTGGCAAGGTATTTATTGTATAATCGGCAGGCCAAATACTCCTGTTGACTTTAATTATAAAGGATTTGACATTGGTTTACGACAGGATTCGTAATTTTGTGCTTTAAAGATAGTAAGATGACCTTAATCCAACTGGAATATATTGTAGCTGTTGATACCTACCGAAGTTTTGTTGCAGCTGCAGAAAAATGTTTTGTCACGCAACCGACGTTGAGCATGCAAATACAAAAACTTGAAGAGTCTTTAGGGGCAAAAATCTTCGACCGGAGCCGTCAGCCTGTTGTTCCTACAGAAATCGGCGAGAAAATTATTCTTCAAGCTCGATTGGTATTGACGGAAAGCCGAAAGATCAATGAGATTGTACAAGATAAAAAAGGGGAAATTGAGGGTACACTAAGGGTCGGTGTTATCCCGACAATCGCACCTTATTTACTTCCGAATGTGCTGACCACATTTATGGAGAAATATCCGAAACTACAATTGCAGATATGGGAATATACGACAGAACGGATTGTGCATGAATTGAAGGTTGGACTTTTGGACTGTGGTGTGCTATCTACTCCCTTAAATGATCCCGGGATTTTGGAATCACCCTTATTTTACGAGAATTTTGTTGCCTATATTTCAGCCAATAGTCCACTGTTTCCAAAAAAGATACTGAGTGGTGATGATATTGCCGATGATAAACTTTGGTTGCTCAATGAAGGACATTGTATGCGCGGGCAGGTGCTTAATGTTTGTCATCACAAACATAATCAAGATCTTACAGGGCGATTTGAGTATAATACGGGTAGCGTAGAGACCCTAAAACGTATGGTAGATATCAACGACGGAATTACGATATTGCCTGAGTTGTCGATTTGGGATTATTCCGATGAACAATTGGATAGGATCCGTTATTTCAAATCACCGGAACCAGTACGGGAGATATCATTGGTGACGACGCAAAATTATGTAAAGAGACATGCAATTCAGGCCTTAGAAAAAGAAATATTGGCCGTAGTACCCAATAAATTCAAAACAAAAAAGAAAAAGGAAGTGTTGAGCTTTCAATAGGACGATATGAGAAACCTCAAAAGACGTTTTTTTAAAAAAATAGACCAGATCAATCAATGGCGGATGAAGAAAGTTTCTAACCGGAACTTTATCATTATACTCGCGTTTTTGGTTGGAATTGTTGGTGGTATTATGGCATCTGTGCTAAAAAGATTAACCCATTTTATTGCAACAACTATACAGGATGATATCGATTGGAAAGTAAAATACTCGGTTTACTTGATTTTTCCATTAATCGGGATTCTGCTCAGCGTGTTTTTTGTTCGCAAATTTTTGAAAGGGAAGAAGATGGAGCACGGGATTACCCCGATTATTTATGCCATCAGTCGGAAAGGCAGCCGATTGGATCCCAGCAATATTTATTCTCAGGTGGTGACCTCGGCTATTACTGTTGGCTTTGGCGGGTCCTGTGGTTTGGAAGCTCCTGTTGCTTTGGGTGGTTCTTCTATCGGTTCTAATATCGCCCGTTTCTTTGGATTGCAGTATAAGGAAGTTACCATGTTATTGGCTTGTGGTGCAGCTGCAGGAATTTCAGGCGCCTTCAACAGCCCTTTGGCAGGAATGATTTTTGCTATCGAGATCTTGCTTCCCGAATTTTCAATTCCAGTGTTCATTCCTTTGCTGATCTCATCGGCATTGGCTTCTGTTGTCTCTCGGGTGCTTTATAATGAACCCTTATTCAGTACGTTCAATTCCGATTGGCAAGTTTCGGCATTGTTGTTTTATTTGCTATTAGCTGTGCTGATTGGGCTTTATACGATTTACTTTGCACGTGTTTCCAGGAGTGTGGGGAAATGGTTTTCTAAGATTAAGAATCCCTATAATAAAGTGTGGGTCAGTGGTATTGCCTTAGGTCTGATGATTTTTGTATTCCCAGCGCTGTATGGTGAGGGCTATATTACCATTCAGCAGATTCTCAATGGTCAGTTTAACTCGATTGTTAAGAACAGCTTGTTCTCAGACTACAAGGATATGGGATTAGTCGTCCTGGGCTATACGATATTGACTTTATTTGGAAAATCCCTTGCTGCATTATTTACCTTAAATGGCGGTGGAAATGGTGGGGTATTTGGGCCAAGCTTAGTGATGGGAGGTCTGTTGGGCTTTGCATTTTCTTATGGTGTAAACTTGACGGGAATTGCCGAGTTAAATGTACCAAATTTTGTGGTAGCAGGGATGGCCGGTGCGTTGAGCGGCATTATGCATGCGCCGTTGACGGGCATATTTTTGATTGCAGAAGTGACGGGAGGTTATACCTTGATGGTTCCATTGATGCTGGTTTGTTCCATTTCCTATTTGATTAATCGGTCGGTTTTAAAGCATTCCATTTACACCAAGGTATTGGCGGAGTCTGGTGATCTGATTTCTTATGAAGACAAGGATCGATCCGTGTTAAGTATGATGCGGATAAAATATGTATTGGAAACTAATTTTGTGATCTTACGCCCTGACGAAACACCAAAAGGTCGACAAACCGACATCATCCATAGTAAACGCAATATCTTTCCGGTGGTGGATTACGAAGGGAAATTTATGGGGCTTCTTTATAGCGAGTTTCTATTTTCGGTATTATTGGGCGAAGTGGATGGGGGAGATACGACCTTTGAAAAATTAGCCCAGAAGCCAAATGATACGGTAGGAATCAATGAAAACATGGAAATTGTGATGGCTAAAATGAATAAGGACGACACGTGGATACTTCCAGTTTTAGGGGATGAAAATAAGTATATGGGCTTTGTTTCCAAATCGAGTGTATTCAACAAATATCGCGCGTTACTGATACGTCAGGGGCATTATTTGGAATAAATCGAGTACACATTGTTAGAACTCGAAATGAAGCGTGTTCGGATAGGCTTCCTTGGGTTGGCTTTAAACCCAAGGAAGCACAGCAAATTTTTTAAGCACGCAAAGCCATAATCTTTGTGACATATTTTCCGATAATATCAAATTCCAAGTTGACTGTGCTACCCACTTCAACTTGTTGCAAATTGGTATGCTCTAGTGTATACGGAATGATAGCAACGGAAAACTGATCGTCTTTTGAGTCTACTACGGTCAAGCTGATACCATTTACGGTAATGGATCCTTTTTCTACGGTGATATTTTGTTTGGAAACATCATATTGAAAGGTAAAAATAAAACTACCATTTTCATCTTTCTTTTGGATACAACGCGCAGTCTGATCCACATGTCCCTGGACGATATGTCCATCAAATCTTCCGCCTGCCAAAGTACAACGTTCCAGATTGATCAGGTCGCCCACCTTTAATTGAGCGAGATTTGTCTTCTGTAGGGTTTCATCAATTGCCGTAACTTTATGTAGATCATTGTTCAATCCCACAACGGTAAGACAAACGCCATTATGACTTACACTCTGGTCTATTTTAAGTTCATTGGAAATAGCAGAACTGACGTAAAAATGTATATTGCTTTTTTCCTGTTCGATATTTTCTATTTTTCCTAGGGTTTCTATGATTCCAGTAAACATGATATTTTTTTTGATTTATTCCAAAGTTACTAAATAATTAAATGAAATATCGCTGTTTAGATAGCACAAATACTGTCGCGATAAGTCATGCCTATGCAAATTGAAACTAAACTTGATATTCAAGCCAATTGGATCGCTAAAAGGAGCTTTAAAAAGGGCAACCCCTAATTTCGAGCCTGTCTATTGAGCCAATTGAGTCTATAAAGAAAAGATTAATTGATAAAATGATGCAATGAGGTGACAGATCATTCTATAGTAAATTTAAATAATGCAATGGTTAAATACTGTGGTTGAGACTAGCTGAGCGAAGCTACCAAAAAAATAGCCTGTTGAAAAATGCAAAAAGATTGTAGTGTACATTGTACACTTACTATTCCTTTTGTGATTGCTGTGCTAAAACAAATTTATGGGAGTTGAAAAAAAATATAACAAAATTTTTGTTTATATCATTTGAACCACTATCTTTGTCCTAGGTTTAGGTTGATTGCCTCTTACAAAGAGGTATTTATAAAAGCTTAGCAGGTCGCCCGACCGAATGCTAAGCTTTTTTTTGTGATCGTTTTTTTTGATTATTACTCCACTAAACACTTAATAACAAGCTGTTTACTTTCTTTTATAAATTTCTGGGAGGAGGATGAGGGCTGTGTGGTAGCCGTTAACTTTTGAAGGTATACCATGCTGTCAGCATTAGGATGGTGAGATATTCAAATTTTTTCGATTTGAAACGTTCTTTTAACGCATGCAATGCTTTGGATCTCGCATAATAGATGGTTGATGCGGTTGTGTTCAATGTTTCACAAATTTCATCTGTATTCAAGCCTTCCAAAAAACTGAGCTTGCAGATCTGAGCTTGTTGTTTGGGAAGCAAATTGATTTCAGCAAGTAACAACTCGGTGAGTTCTGTTCGGAATATCTTCTTGAGTACATCTTCATCCGGAACTGACATATGCTGCAGAATATCGAGTTCCTCTTTCCGTATTTTGAATTGAGTAGTTCTTTGCATATCGATACAGGCATTTTTAGTAGCGATAAAAAGAAAGGCTTTGAGGCTTTCATAATGCTCTACCTTTTGTCTATTATTCCAGAGTTTAACAAAAACATCTGAGACAATTTCCTCGGCATCGGTTTTATTGCGGAGATAAGAAAAGGCAAAATAGCGTAAAGAATGACCAAAATGATCCATAAAAAAGCATAAAGCCATTTCATCACCTTCTTTCAGTGTATTGATGTATGATTCTATTTGCCGCATACTTGGTTATTGATCGTTTTACGTTGGCCTTCGGGATATGTTGTGCTCCTTATGGTCAATACATCATTCAATAGGTAAATTCACATTCGAGCCCCGCTATGGATTGCTTGGCTAAATTACATAAAAAACTTGGGTTGTCATGATTCAATCCGGACAACCCAAGTTTTTTAAGATTAAAAAATTAAGAAAGAAATCGATTTATTTTTTAATCATCTTATTCGCTACAATCTCCCATTCCTGTATATGAGCAGGCTGGTGTTCATTATTGACAATTTCATCGAAATGCTGCAGCATTTGTGGGTGCTGTGCCGCGATATTTTTTTCTTCCCAAGGGTCTGTTGTTAAATCATATAATTGCCATTTTGCTTTAGGGTTTTTCTTCAGATCGAGTTTGACGGCCTTCCAGCGTCCTTCGCGTATGGCGATCTGGCCGCCCTTTTCTGGATATTCGAAATAAAGATATTGATGTTTTTGTTGGTTCTTTTCACCCAGCCAGGTTGGAAGGAGGGAGAGCCCATTGCTGTGGCCGGGGCTTTGTTGAACCAGCTGAGCGAAGGTAGCCATGAGATCGTACTGGGCCGAAATCAAGTCTGTTTCGGAATTCGCTTTGATATGGTTGGGCCACCTGACAATTAACGGAACTTTGATACCGCCTTCAAAAACATCCATTTTCAATCCTCGAAGTGAATCGACACTGCGAAAAAAACGATAATCTATGCCTCCATTAAAGCCAGTTCCGTTGTCACTGGAGAACAAAATAATGGTATTGTCATCTATTCCTAATGATTTGATATGCTTCATAATAGTACCGACCTGGTCATCCAGATAGGTGATCATACCTGCATAGGTTGCTCTTGGATAGGGGGTAGCCGTATAGCCGTCCTGTCCGTAATAAGGTTTGTCATGGAAGAGGTCCTTATATTTATCTACATATTCCTGAGGAACTTGTAGTGATAAGTGCGGCAATGTATAAGGAAGGTATAAGAAAAAAGGTTTGTGTTGGTTTTTGTCGATAAAAGCCAGTGCTTTCTCTGTCATTAGTTCAGGTGCATATTCCTTACCGTCAAACTGTTTGAATTCCTCCGCCGTGGCCTTACTGGAATCCAAAGGAGAATGGACAAATTTTTCCTTGTTTTGAAGGGGATATTTTGTTTCATTTTCCCAAAGATGTGTTGGGTAGTAATTGTGTGCCTGTTTTTGGTCCAGGTAACCGAAGAAATAGTCAAATCCCTGTTTATTGGGGCTTCCGGTGGAATTATTCATTCCAAGTCCCCACTTTCCGATGGCAGCGGTCTGATAACCGGCTTTTTTAAATAGGTGAGCCATGGTATACGTTCCTTCAGGTAGTGGCATCTGGCCACCCTCGAGGCTATCTGCGAAACCGCCCAATTCATAATTTCCACGAATATAAGATTGGCCACCATGCTTGCCTGTTAATAACATGCAACGGGCTGGGGCGCATACTGGTGTACTTGTATAGTGGTTTATAAAGCGTAAACCTTCATGTGCCAGCTGTTGGATATTTGGTGTTTTGATCAATCGTTGTCCATAGGGCTCAGTTTCGGCATAACCTAAATCGTCCGCATAAAAAAATATGATATTGGGCAATTTATGCTGCTTTTTCTTTTGTTGTGCAAAAAGAGTCCCCCATCCGAGGAGGATGAGGGAGAGTCCAACTTTTAGTTTCATTTTTTACGTTCTCCTTCCAATAATTGCTTGAGTTCAGCGACCTTTTCTGGATATTTTGAAGCCACATTATTCTTTTCGCCGATATCATTTTTAAGATCGTATAACTGATCTTCCGGAAGACTTCCTGTTTCAGTATCGGTTAATTTCATGTAGGGGGAACCTTTGCTTGGCGCAATATATTTCCATTCGTCCTTTACGATGGCAAGTGTCTGTGCATGCTGAACCATACTGCTACGTCCCTTATTATCCTGACCGGTTAAGGTTTTCAAGAGTGGCGCGCTGTCTTTTGCTTCATCTGCCTTTAGTGGAACATCCAATAATTGGGCACTTGTTGCCAAGAGATCTATTTGGCTGATCAATGCATTGGAAACTTTTCCCTGTGCAACGCCCTTGCCACTTACGATAAAGGGCACGCGAGTTCCACCTTCGAAGATGCTATATTTGCCACCGCGTAGTGGACCTGCGGGTAAATGGCCATTTTGCTGGGCCACAGCGCCATCCATATAGCCGTCGTCGAGAACGGGGCCGTTGTCGCTGCTGAAAATTATAATCGTGTTTTTGTCAAGTCCCAAAAGTTGCAATTGCTGTTGAATTTGTCCGACGGTCCAATCCAATTGAAGAATTGCATCGCCGCGGTAGCCAAGTTTGCTTTTACCTTTAAATTGTGTTGCTGGCATGCGAGGGACGTGTGGTTCTGTCAAGCAGAAGTAGAGAAAGAACGGTTTGTTTTGATGTTGCGAAATAAAGTCCTGGGCTTTGTGAAGAAATGTTGTGGAAACTTCTTCATCTACCCATCTGGCACGTGTTCCACCGCTCATGTAACCGATTCTTCCGATACCGTTGACAATAGTTTGATTATGTCCCTGGCCAGGTGAAGAATGCATTTTGAGCAGTTCGGGATGCTCTTTTCCTGTGGGGTCGTTACCTATTTTCTTTTCATAGTCGACCAGGATTGGATCATTGGCCTCTGCAGCGACGACCTGATCATTTTCAAGGAACACTGTTGGGACGCGATCTGCTGTTGCAGGAAAAATGAATGAATAGTCAAAACCTACATCATTAGGTCCGGGTTTGATGGGGGCATTCCAGTCTTTTTGGACCTGATTTCCGAGTCCCATATGCCATTTGCCAACAATGGCAGTAGCGTAGCCCGCATGTTTAAATACTTTGGGTAAGGTGATTTTATCAGTAGGAACGATTAGCTTGGCATCTCCTGGCAGAATGCCTGTTCCTTCCTGACGCCAGGGATACGTTCCGGTCATCAATGCAAAACGAGAAGGGGTACAAGTTGCCGAAGTACTATGAGCATTGGTAAATCGTACGCCGCTTTGGGCGAGCTTATCCAGGTTGGGGGTTTCGATTTGTTTAGCACCATAGCTGCTTAAATCACCAAAACCAAGGTCGTCAGCATAAATATAGATCACATTCGGTTTACTAGCCTTTTGGGCAAAACTAATCGTGGGGAGCGCTGCGAAAAGGCTCGAGGAGAGTAATAACGTTAGGGATAGTGGCTTCTTCATATACGTTAAATTTTGTTTAGAGGGTATCGTTTGACAATTGACGATACCCAAGATACTATTTTAAATTTGGATTGATATTAACTTCATTTTGCGGAATTGGCCAATGTTCATCTTGGCCAGCCCGGAAGGACTTGCTGGTCACATACCATCGGCTATAAGGGTCTTTACTTCCACCGGATTTTATACGAAGATTTTTCGCATTTGGAAATGGGGCGCCATAAAAGTCACCTTTCAGTACATCCTTTGCGATACCCCAACGTAGTAAATCCCAATAACGAAGTCCTTCCAATGCGAGTTCAATACGTCTTTCGTTGCGTAACGTCGTGCGCAAGGTGGTACTACTTTGGACGTTAATGGCTGGCATATTAACGCTGCTTCTTTTTCTGACAGCGTTGATGGTTTTGTCCAGTAGGTCGCTGGTAATAGGATCTCCATTTTCGAGTTTGGCTTCAAGGTAACTCAGGAGAACTTCGGCGTAGCGTACAATAGGAACGTCGGCTCCAGAGTTTTGTAAGTTTCCACTAAACCCTTCGTCGTTGAACTTGCGTAATCCGTAGCCCGTACGTGTGGCCTGTTTTGTGGTTGTCAATTGGTCGATAGATAGGGTGGAGTCGGGGTGAGACGTATATTTAAGGTTTTTGAAACGGTCACCATTCGTTATCACCGTGAAGGATAAACGCGGATCCCGGTTTTTGCTGATGTCTTGCGCATTATACCGCGCATCATCGTACGAAAATGCCGTTCCATCGGTGAAACCATAGCTTTCTACAAGACTACCGAGCGGGCAGTGAAGGTGCCAGCCGCCTGCGATTGCCGGAAAATTGTGCTGAAACATACCGTTTCCGGCAAGATCAACCAAGTACTGCGTGGCAAAAATAATCTCTTTACTCGTTTCGTTGGTTCCATTAAATAAGCCTGAATAGTTAGGATCTATGCTATTTTCATTGGCATTGATGATCTGCTCATAGCTTTTGATAGCGTCGGCGTAAGATTTTTCTGCCAGTTGGATGCGTCCAAGGAAAGCGAGGGCTGCCTGTTTACTTGCGCGGCCCCGTTCTGCGGTAGTCAATTTGCCATAGTTAGGTAAGTCGTTTGCTGCTTCCTGCAATTCACGCGCGACAAATGTAACCAATTCCTGTTTTTTCGCTTTGGAAACCTGATTTGCTTCACTGGGCGTTAAAGTTTTGGTAATTAAAGGGGCATCACCCCAGTATTGGGACAGGTAGAAATATTGGCAAGCACGAATAAACCGGGCTTCTGCTTTAAATCGTGCGAGTAGATCTGCTGAAATAGGAGTTTTATCTATGTTTTCAAGAAAATAATTTACACGGGCGATTTTCTTGTAGGTATACATCCAATAATTGTCTAAGTTGCTATTATTGCTTGTTAATGTACCATCGGATAGTTTATTGAAAACCGAATTATCACCACGTCTATCGTAGGCATTGTCCGAAGCAAACTCCAGGTAAAGCAGACCGTTATAGGACCACCAATCTGTAGGGCTGAATTCGGCGAGGGAGTTCATTTGTATTTCCGCTTTGTATAATCCTGTCAGCGCTGCTCGAGCATTCGTTTCGTTTGTCCAAAAGGTTTCGTTGGCAAATTTATCCAGTGGATTGGTTTCCAGTTGTTTTTTGCAACTGGTACTTAGGCTTGATGCAAAAAGAATGCATAAGGCCAATTTTATAGGTTTGTATGAGATGTGTATCATGGTTTTTTATCGATTGGTTAAAAACTAAGGTTAACCCCAAATGTAAAATTGCGCATAATAGGGTAGTAGGCTCCGCTTGAATTGATTTCGGGATCCCATCCTTTTCTATAGTTGCTTTTCGTGAATAGGTTTTCGGCATTTGCGTAAACCCTTAGACCCGACAATTTCCATTTGTTAAGGATATGCTTAGGAATGGTATAGCCCAATTGGATGTTCTTGAGCCGTAGGTAGCTCGCATCCAGTAACCAGTAGTCTGATAGCAGGGTATTTGGTGTGCCGGTATTCGGCAATTGTTCAATTCTTGGATATATGGCATTTCGATCGGGATTGGCTGCAGTCCATCTGCCGTCAGCTTGCCAGCGTTGGATATTGCCGTTTTGTGTCAACGCAAATCCAGCATAATTGTCCAATAAGCCTTTGACACCGCTTACACCTTGAAGAAGTATTCCTAAGTCAAACCCTTTGTAATTCATTCCGATATTCATCCCGTAGGTGTATTTGGGGATGCGTGATCCAATTACAGTTCGGTCGTATGTAGCATCTACTTTTCCATCAGGTACACCGTCGGGGCCACTGATGTCCTTGTATCGGATATCACCCGGTTGCGGTTTGGGGTTGATGCTGGTTTGATTGGCATAGCTTGCAATATCGGCTGCGTCAATAAACAAGCCATCGGCCTGATAGCCGTAGTAGGCTTGAATCGGGTAACCGATAAACAGGGTGGAACCATTTCCCACTAAGCCATTCGGTTGATTGATATTGCCGACTCCCAAATCGACGACCCTATTTTTGACCGTAGAGAAGTTCAGATTTACGTTGTAAGAAAAATCATTTAATTTTTTTTGATGCCCTAGTGTAAATTCCCATCCTGTATTTCGAAGTTTTCCAGAATTTTGTACACCTACTTCAAAACCCAAAATTTTGGAAACACTAGAACCTGGGCTCACCAAAATATCGTAAGTATATCGGTTGTAATAGGTACTGCTGAATGTCAGTAAATTTTTAAATAAAGCCACTTCAACGCCCGCATCTGCCGTTCGGGTCGATTCCCAGCGTAGCATAGGGTCAACAATTGTGGTTCGGGCGACCCCTGGAGAAATAGTGTTTCCAAAGGGGTAATTGTAACCCGGATTTAAAACATCCTGGTATGGGTAGTTAGAGACAACGCGCTGTTGGACATTATTGACAATATTTTGGTTACCGAGAATCCCATAAGATCCTTTGATTTTCAATTCGTCTATCCAACTATAATGGTCTTTTATAAACGATTCTTCGCTTAGTAGCCAACCTACTGCAATCGAAGGGAAGGTGGCATATTTTTTATTCGTTGGAAAACGGGAAGATCCATCGTATCGAACAACACCTTCGACAAGGTATTTCTTGGCATAATTATATTGTACGCGTGCAAATAACGATTCCAATGCCCACTCAGTAGCAGTACCAGTGTTTTGTTGTCCATCTGGTGAACCTACATTTAATTCGGTAAGATCATTGCTGGGGAAATTCTGGCGGTAAGCGCTTAAACCTTCGCTGTAGCCTTTCTCGAAAGAATAACCGCCCAATATTTTCAAGGAATGTTCCCCGATCGTTTTATTATAGTCTGCTAAGGCCTGAAAAGTTTTATACGTTTCATAAGGAGCAGTTTGATTGAGGTTGGAAGGTCCGAGCGTAATGGAATTGTTGATCCGTTGCGAAGCTCTGAAAAGTTTTGTGCGGCCATTCGTCTGTGTATAGCCCCCAATAGCAGACAAGGTCAGATCTGAAATCGGTTTCCAGTCGAGTCTTGCGTTTCCTGAGATATTGGACACTTTTTCTTTGTAGAAGGATTCGCTCTCCAGGAAAGATACAGGTGTCCCCTTCAAGTTATTCCCTGCGCCCCAGTCGCCATTGCTCAGGCGTATCGGGTATATGGCTGGATAGCGAATCACCTGAGAAATAATATCCGTCATGCTGGAGAAGTCAAGCGTTGCTGGTGCTGCCGGTTCGTCTGTTTCGGTCTGAATTGCCGCTACCCGCGTAGTTAATTTGAGCTTGTCATTGAGGTTTGATATGAGATTGAGGCGGACATTGTATTTGTCAAAATTGTTTTTGATGACAATACCTTTTTGATTGAGAAAGCCAGCAGATAAGGTGTATTGTATTTTATCAGTTGTATTGGATATATTTAAGTTGTGGCCTGTTTGCGCCGCTTGGGACTTGAATGAACTGGTCAAGTAGTTACTATTTGGATAGTTATCGGGATCCGAGCCATCTTTAAATTTTTGGATCTCCTCTGCGGTGTAGCCGCCGCCGCCACTTGTCGTTTCATTAAGCAAGGAAGCGTACTCCCAAGAGTTGACAAATTCGGGGAAAGCTGTTGGTTTCTGGATACCGTAATAGGCATTGTAATTGACCGTTAATTTTCCACCTGTTGCCCCGGTTTTTGTTGTAACCAGAATAACGCCGTTGGCGGCTCTAGCTCCGTATATGGCTGCCGAAGAGGCGTCTTTCAGTACCGAGATCGATGCAACATCATTTGGATCGATATCATTGAAGGAATTGGTGGGTATACCGTCGACTAAAATAAGTGCGTCGGTACTTGCACCGAACGAACCCACACCACGGATCTGTATGGTATTGTTTGCTGCTCCAGGCTGACCAGATCGTTGTATGACGGTCACACCGGGCATTTGACCTGTGAGGGCCTGAGCAAGTTGTGGGACAGTACGTTTTGCCAACTGCTTTCCGTCCACCTGCGAAACCGAACCGATTAATTCTTTCTTTTTTGTCGTACCGTATCCTACGACGACGACTTCTTCCAAAGCATCGACCTGTTGGCTAAGTTCAATATTCAGGTAAAGCTGGTTGGATAATGGGATTTCTTTGGTTTGGTAGCCGATCATTTTAATTACGAGTACGGCATTATTATTTGCTTCGATCTGAAAGTTACCACTTTCATCTGTCGTGGTTGCTCTAGTCGAACCTTTTATCATGATCGTCACGCCCTGGAGTATTGTTCCTTTACTATCGTGAACATTTCCTTTGAATGTGCGGGTTTGTTGTACTAACGTGTAGTTATTTGGAAGCTCATAAGTCGGATAATTTGTTTTTAACTTCGTTACGACAAGCATATTGTCCTGAAAACTCCAATCGACAGGTTGGTCTTTTAAGAGAACCTGTATGGCTTTTTCTAAAGGCATATTACGAACCTGCGCCTCAATTTTAATGTCGGCAAGTTCTTTACCATTCAACAGAAAGGGGACGCCACTCTGTTTTTGGATGGTACGTAATACCTGCACCAAAGACATTTTTTGGGCGTTAATAGTAATTGATTGTGCGTAGCTAGCTGCCGACAGCTTAACAACACATGCAAGGGTAAAAAAGGCACTAAGCTTCATTTTGGTCTTCCATTGCTTGGGTATGTTCACAGCAATTCGATTTCTATGAACAAGAAAATTAAAATTCATAAATTTGTTGAATTAGGGATATAATCTATTATTAAACTGATTGGGTAAATCGGTCAAAAATGGAGATCGCTATTATGGCCGATTAATGTTCGTAGCATTGGTCGGCTTTTTTAGTATCTCGTTTGGTCTCGTTAGGTTGGTTTTCTCATAATTGTTGTTTTTGGGTTATTTTATGGATAATTGGTTAGTTTGAAACAAAGAGTTTACGAACTCCATTTTCTTGGATCAATTCAAATTTAATATGGCTACGCTCCAGGATCTTTAGGACTGCCGCGAGACTTTTCGTGCGTTTAATTTCGCCATATAAAAGTGTTTCTTTTATCGGTTGCGTGTAGATGATTTGCAGGTCATACCATTGACCGATCAGTTGTAGAGCAGTATGAAGGTCCGTTTCATTAAAATAAAATTTGTTGTCGAGCCATGCGATGTAATTAGCGGGATCGACCACTTTTTTCGATAGTTGACCCGAAGCTAAGAGCGCTTGCTGATTGGGCTTGAGCTGTAATGTTTGCCCTTGCGCCGATAGATTGATACTTCCCTCCACAAGCGTTGTAGTACTTTGGGATTTCGAATAAGTGTTTACGTTGAATTCAGTACCCGTGACTTCAATTTGTTGCCCGTTGGAAAGGACATGGAACGGTACCTTTTTATTTTTTGCAATTTTAAAATAGGCTTCGCCGTCCACTTCAACAACACGTTTGTTTTTTGCAAAATGAAGTGGGTATTTAAGTGTTGTTTTTGCATTGAGCGTAATCTCCGATCCATCTTCCAATTGGAGTTGCAGCATTGTGCCTGCGGGGGTATTGACTGTGGCCATCAGATCTCCTTTTAAAGATGCGTTTTGAAGGATAGTACCGTCTTCGTAGGTTAAATTGTCTCCTGAAACCAAAGCTCCTTTCTGACTCGATACCTGGAGCACTTTGCCGTTCGAAAGCCGTATTTCTGCCTGGTTGCTCTGTGCTTCTACGTCATTTAAGACGATTCGATTACTGACTGGTGCAACTTGTTTCCTAACCATGAAATACATCAAACCTCCTAAGATTATGCTTATTAAAGCTGCAGCGTAGGGAAGCAAGCGTTTCATATTTCTGATGGGGGATGATTTTACCGCAGTGGTCCGAATTGTTTCTAGGGTCTTTGCTTTTAAACTTTCGTTCCAATCCATTGTATCTGAATCCTGAAGCGCGCTCCATTGATTCAAGTCATTTATCAAGTCATGGCTATCCAGGAGGTCTTCAAAAAAAATACGATGTTCTGCTGATTCATCCAACCATAACTTTAAATCAGCCTTTTCATCGGACGTTAAATTGTCGCCAATGTACTTTATGATTAGTTGTTTGATATCATCAGTCAATCTCATGGTGTATAATTTTAGATAGATACGTAACAGGAAGGATAAACCTTAGTAAAAAAATGAAAAAATAATCAGGGGTAGCGTGCCGACAAATATTAAGGTCCAAGCGTTCAATATCGTCAATACCACGTCCAATATTACTTTGACATTTATCTTTCAAGGATTAATTTGCACCTTTAAAAAGATTATTTTCTTTATTAAAGCTTGATGTTAGTGGGATTTTTCAGCTGTAACTTGTGAAAAACCAGCGTTGAATTCAGTTTTGGAATTGCAGCTCCCCGCAGGAACTGGTCGAAATGTATTAAAGGGAATAAGAGGGAACGAGGAGTTCAGGCCTATTCGCCGCTTTGTTTATTTATTTTAAAATAGTGTGCTGATGAAAAGAAAGCTAAGTTTTATTTTCTTGCGAGTTATAGGGTTTAGTGTATTGACGACCTTTGTCCTTACAGCTATACTTCAGGCAAATAATGAGGCGGCAAAAAGAGCACGGTGTTACATGCCCTTATTTACTGAATTGCTGCTTTCATTCGTGGCACTCTGTATTGCGATTGGTACGATGTCTATTTTTCTAAATCTAAATAAGCAATTCAGAAGCAGTAGGCTCGCACGGGCACTATCCTTTGTTTTATTGCCCGCCGCAGTTAGCCTATTGTTTTCGTCCTTTCTGATCCAAACTGGTGGAGCATCCAACTTATTTGAAATGCTCCACATGGCTGCAACCATAGTTCCGGTATGGGTGCTGATCTTATGGCAATATAATAGATTTAATCATTGGCTGGCTACTACGACTTACCAACATTAATTATAATGACGGCCATTAAAATCAGGAGTATGCCAAACCATTGGAATCCTGAAACAACTTCCTGTAGAACCAACATGGCAGATAAGGTAGAAACGGGAATTTCTAAACTGGAAATAATATTTCCCATCGCTATGCCGGTTTTTGGGATTCCTTTTGTAAATAGTAAGGGTGGAAGAATAGTTCCAAAAATGGCAATCAATAATCCCCAAGGTAATGCATTAGGTTGCATATACCGAATAATATCAATGTTCCAAAATGCTACGATGAGCAGCAGTCCGACTAAGACCAAGAATTGGCTACGTATCGGACTCGGTAACTCTTTCTCCACTTTGCTTGATGCATAAATTGCCAGCGCATAACTTATTCCCGCTCCGAAACCCAGTATTATTCCTCTGTAATCAAGGTTATTATTGTTTTGGAAGAGATTGGTTGCTAAAGTCGTGCCTAACAAAACAATAATAACTCCTGTTATCTTGCCCTTTGACGGAAACTTTTTCAACAGCATAGCTTCTGCAACCAAACTTATCCAAATGGATTGCATCAGTAAAATAATTCCAACGGATACGGGGATATATTGGATGGAGAGATAGTAAAGTGTTGTTGTTAGACCAAGGGAAATGCCCCAGACCATCAGTTTAATTTTTGATGAAAATTTGATGACTTTATGTTCTTCTGCATTACGCTTTGACAACAGATTAAAGGCTAACAAAAAAAGAAAACCAAACATAAACTGCAGAAAGGTCAACAGACTTGTGTGTATCCCTAAATGGTTTGCATATTTCACAATTGTTGCGAGCAGTCCATAGCTGCAAGCGCCGGCAGCAACATAGAGTGTCGATCTATAATCCTTCATGTTGAAAGTAGTTTTGAAATAAAGCCAATTGTTGTGATAGTGATTTGCTCCAATAAGCAGTATCGTGTCCTCCTTTTGATTCGATGTAAAGGTGCTCGATGTTTTTGTCGGTCAGATGCTTGTGGAATATACGGTTCATTTCCAGCATTTGTAGGTCCTCGGTCCCACAATCGAGGATATAGCGTTGTTTATTTAGTTTCATTTTATCTTCGTTGCTGTAGATGCGGTCTACATCGTTCAGATTTTTATAATCGCCCAATACCTTGTCTACCTGATATTGCTGGTAGGCTTGTCCGAAGCGGTCGAAATCAATAGCACCGCATGAACTTCCGACGATCGAAAATGTCTGTGGATAGGCTATGCCGATGTGCAATGCTCCGTAGCCACCCATGCTCCAGCCCAGTATTCCGCGCGCATCTCGGTTTTGTTTCGTCGGGTAGTGATGATCGATGTAACTTACTAGCTCATTTCCGATAAAAGTGGTGTACTGTACATGTGGATCGATGGGACTATCTACGTACCAAGAATTGAAATTTCCATCTGGTAGTACATAGATCGTCTGAAATGTTTTTGCTTTTTGGATTAAGTCCGGAATGTCTTCTTGCACGGTACGGGTGGGGTTGCCGCTATAACCATGGAGAATATAAACTGTTTTATAATTGATCCCGTCTTGCATGTCGGGTGTAATTATAATGGTTTCAATATTTTTGTCCATTTTGGTACTATGGATTTTTGTCTTAACGACTTTTTGTGCCGCCAGTGGTAGGCTAAGGGCAGAAAATAGGAGCGTGTATACTGTTTTCATATTTTAAAATTTTGTCTCTATAAGGCAAAATTCAACAGTTTAATCTTTAAAAACGTGTACACATGTTGATGGAATTATTCTTTTAATTCCTTACGGATACGGCTTAATTGCGTGGGAGTTACACCAAGATAGGAGGCGATATGATGCTGCTTGAGGCGTTTGAAAAGCACCTGATTCTTATGAAGTTCAAGATAACGTTCCTTTGCAGATTCCCACTTGAGCTCGATTTCAAGTGGTTCTTTTTTGACAACCCAATTCTTTTCCAGGTAGGCTATCTGAAAGAGCGCCAAATCATGCTTTGTGCGGACAAGCTCACGGAAAGCCTTGGCTGAATATTGAATTAACTCCACATCTTCGAGTGCAATGATGTTGAAGGTGCTCGGTTTTTCTTCAATGATGGCGGCGGTGGAAGCGCAAAAGCTATTTTCTTCAAAAAACATTTTGTAGATAATATTGCCATCAGCGTTTGATTTATAATAACCTAATAATCCATTGCATATAAAATAATAGTACTTAGCATATTCTCCAGCACGTAGAATATGTTCATTTTTTTTGAACTGCTTCACCTGAAAGATAGTTTTCAAAATTTCTGTCGTAGCTGGGCTAAGCGCAGCATAAGTATTCATTTCGAAGAGGAGTTTTTCTATCATACCAAGTGACTGTTTTTAGTATCTTAAGCTGTATTGTGGAACTATTTAGCAAAGTTAGGTAAATACCGAAGATTCTTTGGAAGCATGTTACTTTATTTGAGTAAAGGATTTTTAATGACTACATCTTCTAAACCTCGCAGTGTCGAATTGCGCAGGATTCGGATTTTTTAAGTTTTTAAGTATATAGATATTTGCATTATAAATATTTTATGCTATGGAAGTTAAAAATTGTCTAACAAGCGATATTGAAGATATAATGGCACTTTATGATGCCGCCAGAGATTTGCAAATGCAGCGGAAGATGGTCGTTTGGCCTTCCTTTGAATATTCATATCTAAAAAAGGAAATAGACGAGAGCCGTCAATGGAAAATCGTTATAGACCATATAATAGCATGCAATTGGACCATCACCTTTGAAGATAAGGAGATTTGGGGCGAAAAAGATAAAAACGATGCTATTTATATTCACCGTATCTGTACGAATCCAAAATTGAGGGGAAATAGATATATCGATGAAATCGTAGACTGGGCAAAAGAATATGCAAAGAACCTTGGAAAACGTTTTGTCCGCCTTGACACTTTGGGAAATAACACAAAATTGATTCAACATTATACTTCGGCAGGTTTTAGTTTCTTAGGAATGGTTAAATTGACTGAAACAAACAATTTGCCGGCTCATTATCAAAACGAGAGAAATTGCTGTCGCTTTGAATTAGATCTGCAAATTAGGAATTGATTCCTAAATCACTATTTATATCGCTCAAATATTTATATTTGAGTGATATAAATAGTGATGCCATTAACGATGTTCTCTCCACTAACCATACTGAACACTATTGCGAGTATCTCTGCTTTAGTTCACTCATCTAGAATGCAAGCCTTAGCCAAAATGGATAGGGGTGCAATTGTGCTAAAAACAGGGCAAAAAGTAACGAATTTACTTAAGCAGCATCTTCTTGTTAAAATAACTATTCAACAAAAAGATGGCGAAGTCTCCAGATTATCTGTTTATCCGGCAACTTATATCGCTATCACAATAGCAGGAATCTCAAAGAGGGGAGGGCAGTATGAGCTTTGCTGAAAAAATTCTATTCTTTATTAGTTTGTTGGGAGCATTTAACGCGTTCATTTTAGGTGTTTATTTTATCTTCTTTACAGCTAAGAAATATTTGCCTAATTACCTTTTAGGTGGATTGCTGATGGTATTGAGTATTCGGATTGGCAAATCGGTTATTTATTTTTTTGACGCCAATTTACCACGGACATTTCTTCAAATCGGGTTAACCGCATGTCTTTTTATCGGACCTTTTTTGTATTTCTTCATAAAATCTGAAATCAGAAAGATTAAAAGATTACCTCGCCTGTGGTTATGGCAACTTGTCGCCTGGTTTGTATTGATTGTTGTAATCGGTGTTATTTACCCTTACCAATATTTTGCGCCTTTATGGTGGCATTACATCATCCCTCTCATTTATTTTCAATGGGGGATTTATATTGTTTTTTCAGTCTTTTTACTGATACCAATAATAAAAAAAGCGTTTGGTAAAGAAGAAATAAAAGTTTTTGAAAAATGGATATTGACCATATGTGGTGGGGTATTGCTACTTTTTGTATCCTACGTTTGGGCATTTTTTAATATTACCAAGGGCAGCTATATCCATGCCGCTATTTTCTTCTCTTTGATTATTTATCTCGTCATATTTACATTGCTTTATCGAAAAAAAACGAATGACCTCTCTTCTTTCTCTTTGCAGAAATATGCAGACAAAAAAATAGATACTGAGGAGGCAAAGCAAATAATAGGGAAGTTAACACTGGTAATGACTGAAAAGGAGCTTTTTAAAAATCCAAACTTGAAGATATCAGAGTTGGCAAAAGCAATCAATATTTCCACTCATCAACTTTCACAGATTCTAAATGAAAGTATTGATAAGAATTTTACCCTTTTTGTGAACGAGTATAGAATAAATGAGGCCTGTAAACTATTGTTAAGTAATCCAAACCTCACGGTTGAAGCTGTGGCGGATGAAGTCGGGTTCAATGCAAAATCAACTTTCTTTGCCGCGTTTAAAAAGATACAGGGTATAACTCCCAGTGTTTATCAGAAATTAAATACTCCAGAATTATAAAATCGTAGTACCGCATTTAGGTTATAAGACCCTAATCATAAAAGTAAGGTGCAAATTTGAGCGTCAAATAAAAATTTTATTACTTATCAAAACACTTTTATGAAAAATGTAATTCTGACTCTCTTGTTAATTGTCGTTATTTTTTTTTCCGCATTTTCTCAAAATCAGCCGACAGAAAGACAGCTAATAGAAAAGACAATAGAGCTTTATTTCGATGGTTGGGCAACCGGAGATAGTACTAAATTAGGACAGGCTATGCATTCTTCCTGTCATTTAAAGAACTATAACAATGGTAAATTTGTGGAGTTTACCAGAGATCAATACCTCCGTTTATTCAAACCTCATGAGCGCAACAAAAATTTAAAAACGCGCATAGTGGCGATGGATATTACTAACAATATGGGGAGCGCAAAAGTTGAAATCAGCACGGAGAGAGATCTATATATAGACTATTTTAATCTGATGAAAACCAACGAGGGCTGGTTTATTGCCGATAAAGTTTCGACACGAACAACCCATAAAATAGTTGATGTAAACGCTATTTTACCGAAAAAGGAAATCATCATAGAAGGTTTAAAACGGCCGTGGAGTATTGCTTTTATGTCAGAGAATGACGTGCTGATATCAGAGAAAGAAGGCCATCTTGTGAAGATTAATCTTTTGACCAAAGAAAAGACTAAGATACAAGGTTATCCAACCGATTTGGAGGATAGCATCGCTGGTTTTGGGGACAATACCGGGAAATTTGAAATATTGTTAGATCCCGATTTTAATACAAATAAGTATGTTTACTTATCGTATGTCGGCAAAAAGTCAGCGAGCAGAACGACAAAAATTATAAGAGCAGTGCTGAAAGACGACTCCTTACAGCAAATTAAAGTCCTTTTTGTCGCTGAGCCTTATACGAAAGAGCGGTATCACTACGGTGGTGGAATGGTGTTTGGGAACGATGGTAAACTCTATTTTACCATTGGCGAAAGATTGTTTTCTGAGCAGGATGAACCAATTGTTCCTATTGCACAAAATGTCGAAGATAAAAGAGGGAAAATTTATCGAATTAATTCTGATGGAACTATCCCAAAGGATAACCCGGATTTTGGAAGTAAGGCGACTCCTGGATTATATGCGATAGGAATTAGGGCGGCGCAAGGAATAACGCTTGATAGAACTCATAACAAAATATGGTTTACCGAACACGGTACGCATCAAGGAGACGAAATTAATGTGCTCCATGCAGAAGCGAATTACGGTTGGCCAATGAAAACGACTGGGAAGTATCGTTTTGCGGAATTTGCACCCAAAGCTATCCCCAATAATGTCTATACGGATCCTGTATGGTACTGGTTACACACTGTTGCACCTACTGGGGTACATTTTTATTCGGGAAGCGAGTTTGCAGCTTGGACGGGAAACTTGCTTGTGGGCGGATTGTCGAAAGGTAGTTTATGGCGAATGGTTATCGAAGGGGAGCATGTACAACGTGTTGAGGAATTATTTACTGATGATAGAGTAAGGATACGAAAAGTGACACAAAGCCCCATGGGTAAATTATATATTCTTACGGATGAAATTGATGGTAAGTTAATCAGAGTAAGAAATGCAGCTTTCTAAGCGGAAGCGAGTTATTGCGAATATTTCCATCGAAAGAAATTGCTAATAAAACACGGAGATTTCTTATATAACATCAAGGAGGAAAAGGGGCTTACGGCAGATACATATAAAAAAATCGTCCGGGCGATTCATAGTGACAGGTGTCGCTAATGTGTCTGCCGTATTTATAACCGGCTTTATACCGACATTGAGGTTTTTACTGTGGGGTGTCATTTCTCCTACGGATGTTATCGTTGCTACAACTGCTTTTGAAGAGATTGAAGGCTCCGAAAAAAATGCTTGCTATTCTTTTTGGATGTAGTACTCGGTTCCATTCAGACCGACATATATTTCCTTGTCGAGGTCGCCGCGATAGCCAATAAACAGCGGATACTGCTGTTCACGTAATGGATTATTATAAAGCTCCTCAATATTCGCATATTTTGCTTTTACAATGATTTGATTGGTCTCACTATTTTTTATTCCCTTTAGTAAAGTGTTCTCACTGGTAAAATCTACGTAAGGTATTTCTTTTCTTTTGGGGCGGAAAATCAATTTAACTCCTTCTTCAATCAACGCCTTATTTTTTATGCGAAATTCCTGAATGGATTGCTCTTCCGGAAATATTTGTTTTCCGCTCTGGTTGTCTTTGATATGTTGAAAGAGTGTATTTTGATCTATGCTGTCGCTATAATAAACAGTTGAATTTTTGTACAGATAAATTGTTGTTTCACCTGTTTTAAAATCGGTGGCATTGTATTTATATACTCGTGTTCCCTTTTTATCGATACGGTAGCGTTCACCATTGAATAGTACCCAAGCATAGTCTTCTGTTCCATATTTAATGATCTCGGGATTATTTACATGGAAAAGTTGGAAATTGTAATCAGCTTCGAATAGTTCTGCTTTTTCAAAAAGTGCCTTTATTTTAACGTTTAGTGATTTGTCACAGTAGCCAAATAAGCCGTTCTGCATAAGTGTCGGAATTAAATCAGGATACACCAAATCCGTTAAAGCTAATTTATCTTGGGCATGAGTAGGTATACTTAAGAAGGTTAAAAGTAGTAAAACAAAATTTTTCATCCGTTGTGCTATTTAATGTGCATAACAAAACTATCAAATTAGATCTGTTAAAAAATCAATGAAAATAGTGATTTTTAATCAGGGGAATATTAGTGCCAATTCCCCGTTAAAAATTAATCCAAATTTTCTATCTTTGTGGTCTGTTATACTATAGCTAACATATTATCTGGTCTTACTCGAAAGACAACTCTAAAAACAGAGTAATTAATGCATTGAAATTTTTTGGTTTTTAATGCACAGATAATCCTATCGACTTATTTCTTAATCTTAAACAAAACAAACGATTATCAAATCGATTGCATTATCACTTTTGCGGTGTATTCAACATTTCAAAATGTGCTGAAACGATGAATAAAAATGAATAGTAAACAGTTAATAAGTAGAGATATAGAGCTATTTTACAACAGAGCATCCGAAGAAACTCGACTTGACAAAGGAATGGGCGTATTTGAATTTGAAAGAATTAAATCACTCATAGAAAAGTATATACCAACTTCATCTTCAAAAATAATAGACATTGGTGGTGGTACGGGAAAGTATTCGGAATGGCTTGCTAAAAAAGGACATCAAGTTCATTTGGTAGAGCCAGTTGCAAAACATATACAAATAGCCCAAAGCAGAGCGAATAGATTAAAGAACAAGTTTTTTGTACATTTAGGAGAAGCTCGAAAATTGGAATTTCCAGATAATTATGCAGACCTAATAATACTACACGGCCCTCTTTATCATCTTCAAAAAAAGGAGGATAGAGATTTAGCCATTTGCGAAGCTAAACGAATTTTAAAGAATGATGGGATTATTTTGGGTTTTGCCATCAATTATACAGCATCAACATTGGTTGGTCTTTTAAACGGCTTAATTCACAAGAAACCATTTTTTGACATGTGCAAAGAAGAATTAATAAGGGGTATGCACAATCCGCCCGATGATTTCCCTTGGCTTTTAGCAGAAGCATTTTATCATAAGCCACAACAGCTAAAAGATGAATTTATAAATCAAGGTTTAGCCTATCTAAATACTTATGCGGTTGAGGGTATGGCATGGTTGGATAAAGAATACTTTACCAATATGCTGAATAACAAAAAACGAAGAACATTAATGGAACTTATTCAAGTTACTGAAAACGACAGCTATCTTTTACCCTTTAGTCCACACATGATGATAGCTGTGCAAAAAAAGATATAATTATGGAAAATAAAGACAAATATTACAGGGCATTAATAGAAAATGACGGTCAACTCAATGAAATTGACCTCGGGGAAAAAATAGGACTTAATGAAGATGAAACAAACGAAATAATTGTACAGCTTCTAGCTGAACATAAAATTGAATATGCAGAAAACAGAGCGTGTAATTATAGTCTAATGAAAAGGGTAAGAAAGAAAAATAGCAGCAGGTAATGAGAGCTAAATTTTACAATCAGACATTGTCTAAACTGGAAACGGCAATCAACGAAAATTGGAAATTGAAACCGATTGCTCTGTACAACGGATGGAGGCTGTTATACATTTTATCCTTGAAGCACAGCGCTGAGCCTCCATTGGATCGAACCCGGCCGCCCCTTCTTTCGAATCCTAATAGTCTTAAAACAAGAAAAGCTAATCTCTCGATTAGCTTTCTTCTTTGTGATCCCGCTGGGATTGGCTCAACCCCTCATTTCCCAAACACAGCCCTGAGCCTCCATTGGATCGAACCCAGCCGACCCTTCTTTCGAATCCTAATGCAGTTTAAATAAGAAAAGCTAATCTTGCGATTAGCTTTTCTTTTGTGATCCCGCTGGGATTATGACATCCCTTTGTATCTCGCTATATATCAATAGTATACAGATGTTTTATTTAAATAGGTCCCTGAAATGGGTCCCATTTAATTTGACCTGATTTGTGTCGATTTAAAGAACTTATTAGTTGTAAAGATACAGAAAAATATTCTAATTCCTACCGTTATCCCGGTAAATCCTAGTATTAATAGTTAATAATAATTGATGAGACCACATATATGGAACACGTAAACTTCAAACTTTTCAAGATTCCAAAGTGGTATAATGGCTATTCGATTTAAGGATTTAAAATTCAAACAAATTCAGTTGGCAAGGTATAAAAAAGACAACCATTAAAAGGCCGCTATTTTTATAGCTTAATCCCACATCACGCTGAAAATTAAATCATGGAATTACATTAAAACTCACTTTTATTTTTCAGAAGAGCAGCAATTATCGCCAAGCTGAATCGGCGGACATTTTACGGTACCATAACTGCAAAATACGCAACAATCTCCGTTTAGAGGTTTTAGCCGAGTGTGGCATTCTTCACACTCATAAAAATACTGGCAAGCATCAGTCGGCATTATTTCCTCCTTTTGATGATTACATACTGGGCAGGTAAGGGTCGATTCTAGTATTATTTTGTTAGTTGACATCTGAAGTTATTTTTTTACTTTATACCCGGTTTTATTTTCAATGATCATTGCTAGTTGTTGTCTTGAAGTTTTTGTGCGGTCAAATTTTATAGTTGATCGTCCTTCATCATAAGAGGTTGAAATTTCCTGGACACCTTCTTCATTTTTTACTGCTTCGTTAACGTGGCCTTCACAGGCAGCACAAGACATACCATCAATCACTAAGATAACTTGCTCCAGATTCGTGTTTTTAACTGAAGAAGCCGCCGTCGTATGATTCCGAAAATACGGTTCATAATAAGGGAAGGAAAATAGTCCAATAGAAATGACTGTCACTATCCATAGAAAAGCCTTCGATTGCATTGGCCTTTTTTTTGTATCGCAACCACAATCGTCTTTTTTTACCGGTTTATAGACACGATAAAAAGCTAAGCCTAACACTAATGCTGTAACAAGCATTAAATACGGCCTTAAGGGTTCGATCCAACTAAACATGGAGAGTGCGCCACCTGCGGCACCAAATAGTGCCAACAATGGGCCGATACAACAGAGTGATGAAGCCAAAGCAAGTATTATACCTGATCCTAAAAGTTTTGTATTATTTATTGGTTTGCTCATGTTATCCGGTTTAAAACTCCTTGTTTATTATACTAAAAAACGGTTGGAGCAACTTTAAATGTACTTTATTTAACGAGTAGTAAATAGTTTGGCCTTCCTTTCGAAAATCAACTATGGTGCCATCTTTAAGCTTGCGCAAATGCTGAGAAACCGCCGGAATACTGATTTCAAGTATATCACTGAGATCACAGGGACATAACTGCTTTTCCCGATCGAGCAAGTAAAGCAATTTTAAACGAACATCACTTCCCGCCAAGGACAGAATTGCGGATAATTGGGAAAATGGAACTTCCTTATCCTTCAATTTTTCCTTACACGCTTTGATTTGAACCGGGTCTGCCTTTTCCCGGATACATTGGTTTGCTGTACTCATATTTTAACGATTGCACAAAATTAAAATATCTTAAGCATTTAAGCAAATACTTAAATACTTAAGATCTCCAGATTTCGCTAACCCTGAAATGAATATTTAGCACCATTAATAAGCCAGCCTAAGCATATCGGCTAGGGAAGAAGGCAACAAGCTTTGTTCCAAGGTAATAGCAGCTTTTTCAATATCATAGTCAAAGCGCCTGAATTCTATCTGGATGCTTTCGCTGTTCAAGGCTGAGCTTTCTTCACTAAGCGTGACCAGAACATAACAACCTCTTGGGTCGCCATCTTTGGGTTTGCCTACAGAACCGGTATTGATGACATGTTTGAACTTATTATCGGCGGCCTGGATAACCCTATGATAAGGCTTATGGGAATGTCCTACAAATAACAAGTCGGCGTCAGCTTCCAGCATCATGTCTAAAACATAAGCTTCATCTGTATCAGCCAATACATACTCATCAACCTTTCGTGTACTACCATGCGCCAATACCAGGTTTAACTTATCACTGTTTTGCTGGTATTCTAATTTAATGTGTGCCGGCAGGCTTTTTAAATAAGATCTGTTACCGTCATTGATAATATGGTAAGCATATTTCTTGCCGCCTTCTTTGAGGTCCTGCTCTGTTGTCTCCAGGCCATGAACTTTTAGGTCGTGGTTACCGGCAATGGTCGCAATATTACGCCTGCGAATTTCAGCGATTACTTCATTCGGCCAGATGTGATAACCTATGAGGTCACCCAGGCAATATACGGAATCAGGCTTTTGCTGGTCCATATCCTGAAGCATAGCTTCAAACGCCGGAAGGTTGGCATGTATATCGGAAAAGAATGCGATTTTCATATTAAGCGTTACGAAGCATATCAGCGTATTCATTGGGCAACGGGCTGTCTTCAACAGCTTTAGCAGCCTTTTCTATTTCATAATCAAAGCGGATGAATTCAACCTGGATGCTATCCTTATCTTTTACAGAGCTGTTTTCATTTATCGTAAGTAAAACGTATCCACCGCGCGGATCTGCGTCTTTGGGTTTACCAACCGAACCGATATTGATTGCATGCCTGTAATGAACATCCTCTGTAATTTCAGTAGGAAGAACTCTATGGTAAGGTTTATGTGTATGGCCGAAACACATTACGTCAGCATCTGCTTGTTCCATAATACGCAGCATACTTTTTTCGTCCCGGTCTTCAAATAAATATTCATTTACCTTTCTCGGACTGCCGTGCACGAGCAAAACATTTAGCTTGTCATTATTCAACTGGAACTCCAATCGGATGTGGGCCGGCAAGGTTCTCAGGTAAGCACGCTGCTGGTCCTTTACAATTTCATTTGTGTAAGCGATGGAGATCTTACCCATTGCTTTTTCTTCGTCAGTCTTGTAGGCGCAGCCACAATCATCACTAGAGCGACCTATGCCAAAATCGTAATTACCCGCTATGGTAGGTATTCCTCTTTTCCGGATCTCGTCAATTACCTCGTTAGGCCAGATATTGTATCCTACCAAATCACCCAGGCAATAGATAGCATCGGTATTGCGGGGTTCAACATCTTTAAAAAAGGCTTCCAATGCTGGCAGGTTTGCATGGATGTCTGAGAAAAGGGCAATTTTCATGTTTTTGGTTTTAAGTTTTCTGTTATTTCATTTATTGTACTTCTTGCAGAACGGCCCACGCCTATAAGTGTTGCAGATGCAAATCCGGTCCAATTTCCATAGCCTACAAAGTATAAACCATCTATAGCTATTGATTTTGTTTCTGCTCTAAACTTATCATCCAAAATACCCAAAGGTTCCAGGTACTGGGTTGCATAACGAAAGCCCGTGCACCAGATAATGACTTCAAAATCTTCCTTTGTTCCATCAGGCCATATTACACCAGTTGGTGTAAGCGCAGTAAATGTTGACCGGTATTGCAGTACACCGAGGTCTCGCGCTTCCAGAACAGAAGGCACCATCACAATATTACCCAGATTGTACTGCTTCGGGTCAAATTCCTTGCCGGATTGTAAAGCATGGTATTTGGCGGATGCGAGTTCAAAAAGTACCCTTCCATCCACTTCATCTGGTAAATATTCCGGCTCTTGCTGCACAGCCCAGGTGGTGTCTGCAACTTTTGATACCTCTGCAAGGATCTGGGCTCCAGAGTTGCCATTACCCACAATAAGTACTTTTTTTTAGCTAATTCCGCTGCATTTCTATAATGTGCGGAATGGATTTGAATACCCTGATATGATTCTATTCCTGGTACAGGGGGGAATAAATGGATTTTGCCAGGAGCCGGTAGCAGATATTACGACCGTGCTTTTGAACTGCCCTGCCGAAGTCTCTACTTCAAAACCAGTTTCTGTCTTGTGAACCGCCCAAACTTTTACCGGCCTTTGCACCTGTATTTTATAGCGTTCTTCGTATGCATGAAGGTATTCGATCACTTCCTGCCGCGAAGGGAATTTACCACTGGATTTCGGCATCATCCAGCCTGGCAGGGAGCTATATTCAGCAGGAGAGAAGAGTGTAAGAGAATCCCAACCATGCTGCCATGCGCCGTCACTACTGGGCTGGTCATCTAAAATCAGATAACTTAATGCGGTGCGTCGTAAGAAATAGGCACAGGCCAGGGCACTTTGCCCTCCCCCGATGATCAGTACGTCATATTCATTCATCGTTTTTGATTCTTGCTATTTAAATTATTCAACGGTCACCTGGCTTTTATAATATTTCTTTCTCAGCCAGAAAGCTACATTTACCAGCGCAATTAATGCGGGTACTTCCACCAATGGACCGATAACGCCGGCAAATGCCTGTCCACTATTGATGCCAAAGACACCGATAGCCACGGCAATAGCCAACTCAAAATTATTACCGGAAGCTGTAAAGGAGATCGCTGCATTTTTAGAATAATCCGCTCCCATACGTTTGCCTACAAAAAAGCTTACCAGGAACATAATGGCAAAATAGATAACCAAAGGAATCGCAATTCTTACAACGTCCATAGGAATCTGTACGATCAGCTCACCTTTCAGGCTGAACATAACTACGATTGTAAATAGCAATGCGATTAAGGTAATTGGAGAGATCATAGGCACAAATTTGTTCTGGAACCATTCTTCTCCTTTTAATTTGATCAGGCTATAACGGCTGATTATTCCCATTGCAAAGGGTATCCCTAAATAAATGCCTACGCTTTCAGCAATCTGACCGATCGAAATATTAACATCAAGCCCTTTCATCCCAAACACAGGAGGCAGAACGGTGATAAATATATAAGCGTACACGCTGTACAATAAAACCTGGAAAATGCTATTGAGAGCGATAAGGCCTGCAGCATACTCCCTGTTTCCCTCTGCCAGCTCATTCCATACAACGACCATTGCAATACAACGGGCCAGCCCGATAAGAATAAGGCCGATCATATACTCAGGATAACCGTGAAGAAATACTATAGCGAGGATAAACATCAAAATTGGCCCGATACTCCAGTTCAGGAGCAAGGAAGCACCCAGGATCTTCGTATCCTTAAAGACTTTGCCCATATTTTCATATTTCACTTTAGCAAGTGGTGGGTACATCATCAGGATCAGGCCTATGGCAAGTGGAATATTGGTAGTTCCACTTGAAAAAGAATTGATAAAATCAGATGAAGAGGGGAAGAGGAACCCAATAGATACTCCGATAGCCATAGCCAGGAAAATCCATAGGGTAAGGTATCGGTCAAGGAAACTCAATTTTTTCCTCTCATGTGCTGGGGCGCAGTTGTTGGCTGACATATTTTTTGTGTGTTAGTGGATATGTTTATTTATCGAGATTTTCATTTACAAATTCTGCGCTGTACGTTTTGATGAGATCACGTACCCTTCTGAATTCATTTATAACTTCTTCATCCGTTCCGGTCGCTTTTGCCGGGTCGGGAAAATTGTAGTGTAGCTTTTTAGCTTTCGACGGAAAATACGGACAGCTCTCTTTGGCATTATCACAAACCGTAATTACATGATCAAAGTCTATATCCGCATACTCATTCACATTATTGGAGGTATGGGCAGAGATATCAATGCCGGCTTCAGCCATAACCTGGATGGCTTTAGGGTTAACCCCATGAGTTTCTATGCCGGCGCTATAAACCTCGGCACGGCTACCTGCGAAATGCCTTAAAAATCCTTCTGCAATCTGGCTGCGGCAACTGTTGCCGGTACAGAGTACCAATATTTTTTCCATTATTTGATGTTTTGATTTCTTCTTTCCAATAAAATAGTATCCCGCCAGATACCGTTTATCTTACCGATTTTTTCCCGGTAGCCCACTTGCCGGAATCCGGCTTTCTCATGCATTTTGAAACTACCAGTGTTTTCTCTAAAGACACCGGATTGTAGCGTCCATAATCCATACTTTTCACTTTCTGCAATCAGTGCCTGAAGTAGAATTGAGCCATAACCTTTCCCGGATAAAACCGGATTGATATAAACACTCACTTCAGCAACACCTGCATAAACGCAACGGGAGGATACCGGTGATAGCGCCGCCCAGCCCAGGATATTTTCTACTTCGTCCAGCACGAAACGACAAGTGCTTAAATGCGATATGTCCCAGTCTTCCCATGAAGGAGCAGCGGTTTGAAAAGTGGCATTGCCGGTAGCAATGCCTTTTTCATATATTTCCTTTACGGCAGGCCAATCACTGGCGACCAAGGTTCTTACTTTCATATGGAATGATTAGCAGCAGCCGCTTCCTGGTGTACAAGCCGGACCTTCTGCAGCGAGATTTACCATTTCTAACTTTACTAGTTCTGCTTTTGCAGCTGGTGTACAGCATTCTTCGCCTTCTGAAGTAGTGCCACAGCTTCCGCCTCGGTTAATGGCTTTGCACTGGGTAAAGTCGGGAGTAAGGTTAACGATCAAATCTTCTCCGGATACGGTAAAATTACCCGGGTACATTTGGCGGGTGTCGAACTGTGAATTGCCAAATTCAATTTTTACAATCGCATTGGGATTTAACGGTAACTTCTTTTCCACGATGTCCACAATAGACATAGCTTTACTTGCCTGCATCGCACGGCCTTCTTCCGTTTCCCTTGGTTCCCATAATTGGACAATGATCTCTGTCCAGGAGTTCATTACGCCACCACAATCGACAGATACGATCGGGGCTTGTTTGATTTCTGTGATATGGTAGGAGGGATCTACCCATTTGCCTTCTGCATATTCAAATTGTAAAATTTGATTCGGATTTTGCTGGAGTTGCGTTTTAAACGTTTCCCAGTTGATAAATTCTGAGTTGTTCATGTCATATTGCAATTTAACGATTAATTGATATAAATTTTTTAGCAACAGCTTGCGTTCTCGTTATAAGAAGCAAAGAAAGCTGCCAGATTTGTTTTTAATAATTTCCAGGCTTTCGGTTCAATGCAATAGCATACCCGTACACCCTCAATAGTGCCCTGGATAATACCCGCATTCTTCAATTCTTTAAGGTGCTGGGAAATAGTTGGCTGTGCCAATCCTAATTCCTCGACCAGATCACCGCAGATGCAAGAATTTGTACGGATGATAGATTGAAGGATCGCAATACGGGCAGGATGGCCCAATGCTTTGAGCATTGTGGCGAGCTGGTTCTGCTCCTCTGTGAATATTTCTGTCTTAGTAAGTCCCATAATGATATTGCAATATTACGATTAATATTTTGAATTGCAAAATTGAATTTAAAAAAATAACGCTGGTCCCTTACCGAAATTAATTTCGGTAAGGGACCAGCGGAACAATATCTTCTCATAAATCGAGTTCTGCATCAATAAATTCTTTTGCGCCTTTTGGACCCTGTAATAGTCAGCCAGCAAAAAGAATCAGTGTTACTCGTTTTAATCGTAAAATCAAAGAAATCACAACACTGTCTTTCTGTTTTTACAAATTCATTCAATTCGTCCAAAATGGAGTCACTTCCCTTGAATTTGTTGGAATAGCCGTTGATTACCTGTTTTTTTTCAACAACTTGTTTCTTCAGGCTTGAAATGACCGTAGCTTTCCTTTCCTGCAGATCAGGGCTTGTTAACTTACAGGCTAAAATCTTCTTACCATAATTATCAGTGCAACTTGCATCACAGCTAAATTGTTTTTTTGAGTTAGTTTTTACCTGGCTATATCCGATTATGGAAATTGCAATAAGAGGGAACATTAAAATGTATTTCATTTTTTATTGGATTTGACGTGGTGCGTAAAATATAATGCATACCCCAACCAATGCAATCAGGGCGCCGATAATATCATAACGATCTGGTTTAAATCCGTCCACTTTCCAGGCCCAGAATAAGGATAAGACAATAAAAATACCACCATAGGTAGCATAGACTCTTCCAAAATTCGCGGATTGTCAGGTTGCCACTACCGCATAGAATGCCAGGATAATTGCCCCTATTATGCCATACCAAAAGGACTTGTCTTCCTTAAGCCAGTGCCAAACCAGGTAACCACCTCCGATTTCACAGATGCCGGCTAAAAAGAATACAAGAAGAGATTTAACTACTGCCATATGTTTAAGATTAAAAGTATATTTACAAATATAAACCATGGAGTATAGTCTATGGTCAAGTAAAAACTGAATATTTTATGTTAATAGGTGAACTGTCTTCTAAATCTGGACTTTCGCGTGATACTATCCGTTTCTATGAGAAGCAGCAGCTTATTGCTGTAACAAGGAAAGAAAGAAGGGGTAATAATTACAAAGAGTATTCCGAGGAGGTGCTTGCAAGGCTTTTGGCAATAAAACGATTGAAGAACTTCGGATTTACGTTAAATGAAATTGCTGATTTACTGGAAATGATTGAGCAGAAGGAAGCAACCTGCAATAACGTAAGTGAGTTCATTGAACAGAAAGTTACATTGGTAGAGGCAAAGATCCTTGATCTGATAAACCTGCGTAATCAATTAGTAAGTGGTGTCAACAAATGTAAGGACTGCTGTAATCCGGAGCAACCGGAAGAGAATTGTCCCATTCTGGTTACTGACAATTTCCTTGAAAGTTAGCTGTGAAAATTATCAACGATTTCAGCCAATTTAGTAGGTGATATAAAGAAAGAATTACTAATATTGCATTTGTGGAATACATTGCTCTGCTTCTGTCTATTATAGTGATTACGCTTTCGGCTGTACCGTGTTGTGGAGGAGAACATGAAGCAATGGAACTTTCTACATTGAAGCAGCAGAATACTTCCCATCATTCTACTCGGGATGAAGACGATTGCTGTAAAAATTGCTCCCCTTTTTATTCCTGTGGGACATGCGTAGGGTTTGTAAGGTCTAGCATTTTTGTTTTGAACACAACCATTTTTCCAAATAATTACCAAGTTCATTTCCCGGCCTATCTTCAGGCCAGTCAACAAGTATTTACGACACAAATCTGGCAGCCCCCCAAACTAAGTTAAAACGAACGCCACTATCGGCAAATGATCTATTGTTTTAACTTAATCACTTTTTAAAAATGAAAAGAATTGCTGTGCTGTTGGCAATGCTGTTTTCTGCAGTGTTGGCCAATGCCCAATATATTTATAAAGCCGTCGTGAAAGACGCAAACACAAATGAGACATTAGCTGGAGCTACCATTAAAGTTTTAGGAACTGCACTGGGAACAAGTACAGACAAATCCGGGGCGGCAGTTATTAGCGGTATTCCACAAGGAACACAAATTATCCAGTTTAGTTATGTTGGGTTTGAAACAAGAACAGATACCATGGTTTTTCCGCTTACTTTGGATACACCGGCTGTTATATTGCTGCAGGCTGCTGAGGAAGAAAGCGAGTTGGAAGAGGTGCAAGTATCGGCAACTAGGAGTACTAGGACCATTGCGAATATTCCGACCCGAATAGAAGTTATTGCAGGAGAGGAGCTGGATGAAAAGGGAAATATGAAGCCTGGCGATATCAGGATGCTACTGGCCGAAAGTACCGGTATCCAGACCCAGCAGACTTCGGCTACCAGTGGAAATTCCAGTATCCGTATTCAAGGTCTGGATGGCAAATACACGCAAATTATTCGTGATGGTTTTCCACTCTATTCCGGATTTTCCGGCGGTTTGGGATTATTGCAAATTGCACCGCTCGATCTGCAACAAGTAGAAGTAATTAAAGGCTCTTCATCGACCCTATATGGAGGAGGAGCTATTGCCGGTTTGGTAAATCTGGTGTCCAAAAAGCCAACAGAAGAACGCCAACTTAATTTTTTATTGAATGGTACTTCTGCTCTGGGGCTTGATGCCAGTGGTTTTTACGCTCAAAAATTAAAAAAAACAGGATTTACTGTATATGCAGCATACAATCACGGAACAGCTTATGACCCTTCAGATATTGGCTTGACCGCAATTCCAAAATTTAACCGGTTTACCCTAAATCCTAAACTCTTTGTTTATTTCAATGAGAAAACTACCCTTTCTGTGGGACTGAATACAATGACTGAAAAGCGAATAGGTGGGAACCTGGAGTATATCAAAGGTAAAGGAGATGCTGTGCACAGTTATTTTGAAGAGAATCAAACAGGGCGTTACAGCTCACAGACGGAACTAGATTATAGATTAAATGATAATGAAAAATTTGTTTTCAGAAATAGTGTAAGTTATTACGATCGGAGTATAAACCTGCCCGGTTACCGGTTTTCAGGTTTACAGATTTCTACTTACTCGGAAGCTAATTATTCCCGAACCGGAGAGAGGGCCGAATGGGTAGCCGGCGTAAATTTTTTGACTGATAATTTTTCCGAAGATAAGAACAGTACCTTCCCGTTAAGGAATTACAACTATAATACTTTAGGTGCATTTGTTCAAAATACATTTAATGCCTCTGAAAAGATAACGCTTGAATCCGGAATAAGGGGCGACTATCACAACGATTATGGTTTCTTCTTTTTGCCCAGAATTTCTGCTTTATGGAAAATCAATAGCCATTTTTCAACCAGGCTTGGTGGTGGGCTTGGCTATAAAGCACCTTCGGTCTTTACAGAAGATGCGGAAAGAATCCAATTTCGTAATGTCATGCCTATCAATGTCAACGATACGAAAGCGGAACGATCGTATGGAGCCAATTATGATATCAACTATAAAACAGCATTGTTTTCCGACGAGGTTAGCTTTAGTATTAACCAGATGTTCTTTTACACACGCATCAATAACCCTATTATGCTGACTGATTTACCGGGAGGAAATTTGCAGTACGTTCAACCTCGAGGAAATTTAGACACAAAAGGCATGGAGACTAATGTGAAACTTACCTATGGAGACTTTAAATTGTTTGTAGGATATACTTATGCCGACGTCAACCAGCATACGGAAGGAAATACAACTACATACCCATTGGTATCCAAACATCGGTTAAATAATGTATTGATGTATGAAATTGAGGATAAATTAAAGATTGGTTTGGAAGCTTATTATTTCAGTCCTCAGCAATTAAACGATGGGGGTAGAGGGAAGAGCTATTGGACTGCAGGTCTGATGACTGAGAAGATCTGGGAGAAGTTTTCCATTTTTGTCAATTTGGAAAATCTGACTGATACAAGACAAACTAAGTTTGATTCTATTTATACAGGAAGTATTACGAACCCTACTTTTCGTGATATCTATGCACCAGTTGATGGATTTATTATTAACGGAGGCATAAAATTGAAATTCTAAATTTACTTAATAAAAGGCTGGTACTACCAGCCTTTTATTTTCACGGTCCCAATCTCCACGCGTAAAGGCCCTGTCTTTACTTGTCCGAATTAACTTATTCTCACCACGCTGACCACAACTTTTCGATACAGTACTTGAATTTTTCCATCACACAGGGTTTATCTTGATTGTAAAAAATCCGCTTTCTTCGACTAGTTTTTCAGAAATTTTTTTGCAAATTATTCAATAAGTTTTGAGATGGAAACTAATAACCGGAGATATCATTCAGAAATAAAGGAAGAATATATGAAGGATAACCTACCCTTTGATATAGTTAAAACTATTCCTCGTTCTATCAGAAAAAGGTGGCGGGAGCAAGCTGAAAAAGATTTTTGGATGCCGGTTCCGGTTGAGGATAATATTTCAGATGAGTTGACCATACGACGTCTGCAAACCGAAAATAAAATACTAAAAACTAAGGTCAGAGCACTTTTTATCTTGTTGTTCTTTACCGGGAGCTTTTTAAATTTATGGCGTTAAGGTCTTATCATGTCTTGAAAGTAAAAAAGAATGTAGGACTGCTTTTACATTTTTGCCTGGAGCATAAACTGGAGAAATTTGTTTGGAAGCTGTTACCCTTCTCTTTCAAGCAATGGCATTCATGGGACGGGCTAAAGTCATGTCAATTTTCGTTGCAAGGTTATTGTCGTAAACAAAATGTAGCACAGTTGTCCCTTAAGGAACAACAGGATAAGGAGCTTGGCTGTGCTGAAAAAAGAGTTAGGATTTGGACGTTGGTAAATGTCTACTATTATTTGCTGCGGCTGAAAAAGGTCTATTTCAGCCTGGGCGCTTTTACAAATATTGCCGACTCTTGAAAATTACAAAAAGAAAACATACAAGACGGAAAAAATATTATCCTATTGCTGCTACAGCCCCCTTTAAAATTCTTCATCAGGATATCACCATCATTAAAACTTTGAATGGCGTTAAGCACTATGTTTATATTATTAAAGACAATTTTAGGAAGGCCGTTTTAGCATGCAAAGTAACAACAGAGTATAGCAGTATTGTTGCAAGAGAATCTTTCGAAGGAGTTCTGAAAAGGTTTGGTCTTCTTCGTAATCAAAGCTTTTTAATAACGGATGGAGGGGTGGAAAATAAGGTGGAACTCGACCTTTACTTGAACAGACCTGGCATGCTTTGGCAGAAGTTAACAGCGCAGCTTAATATCATTCAAAGTAATGGCATGATAGACGCAGCAAACAGGTTAATCAAACAAAGATATTTACTTTCAAAAACAGTCGATAACACTACGAAACTCAAAAGGGAATTGGAGCAGGAGGTAACCAACATGAATTCTATGCCCAATGGTCAATTATTTGGTTATTCTCCCAATGAAGTTCTGAATCGTGCTATTCCTGATCGAATCCGGTTTAAACAACAAATCTTCGAGGCTACAACTAATCGAATGGAAGAGAATCGAAAGTTTAATTGCAAATTATCTTGTCACTTATGTAGCTGAAGACAGAATGAATTTTCTTCCAATATTGTTTCCCAAGGAAAGCTATAGGAAGAACAATGTTGTAACTTAATTTATGAAATTATTTTTATACGAGAAGCTTCTGTAATAAAGCGTACGCAAACGCGTACAGTAACCTATAAAATGCTCATGAACGGTGCTTGTTAATATACGGAGTCCCAACCTCAGTCAGGTATCCCAGTACAGGGTTAATCAGATATTCTAAACAATATACTAGCGACAGGCTATCAGATTCGTCTATGTGTATATTTTGTAAAATGTACAATCGGCTGACGTTTTTTATTTGTTTTTTAAAATTATTTATTACTTTTGAAAAAAAAAAGAGTGAGGATAACAAGTTTGTTTATAGCTTTCCTGGTTTTGGTACTGAGCTGCATTCCATGCAGAGACGTATCAGCTATGGGTAATAACATTCCTGTTACCGCCATTTCCCAAGGCCAGCTAGCCCATCATCCTAACAAGGGGGAGATCGGAGATTTGTGTTCTCCTTTTTGTACTTGCTCATGCTGTAAAGTTATGAGCGAAGTGTCCCTTTTACTACAGCTTGAACTTATCAAACCTGTAGTTTCTGTCGAATATAATATCGCTGTTGCAGGCGAGGTCATCTCTTTGTCGCTTTCTGTCTGGCAACCTCCTAAATTAGGTTAATTCAAATTGTTCAATGTGTATCCTCCCTTACCAATCAGATTGGTATGGCGGTTTCTGCATTGTTTTTTTTGTTTTTAACTTAATTTATAAGAATAATGCTTCAAAAAATTATTCAGTTCTCCATCAAGAACAAGCTCATTATTGCGCTGTTCACTTTGGGACTGATTGCATGGGGAGTCTATTCCCTTAAGAAACTTCCGATTGATGCTGTTCCCGATATTACCAATAATCAGGTGCAAGTCATCACGCTCAGCCCTTCCCTCGCAACACAAGAGGTTGAAAGACTTATTTCCTACCCAGTAGAACAGACCATGTCCACTATTCCTGAAATTGAACAGGTGCGTTCCATTTCGAGGTTTGGTCTTTCCGTGGTAACAATTGTCTTCCACGACGATGTAGATATTTACTGGGCCCGGCAACAGGTCAATGAAAAACTGGCTGAGGCCAAAAACAACATCCCCCAGGGACTTGGTAATCCGGAGATATCCCCGATATCAACAGGCCTGGGAGAGATTTACCAGTATGTCGTGCACGCGAAACCAGGATTTGAAAAGAAATTCGATGCCAGAGAGCTTCGCAGTATACAGGACTGGATAGTAAGAAGACAGCTTCTTGGTACTCCTGGTATCGCAGAGGTGAACAGCTTTGGCGGATTGCTGAAGCAATATGAGATTGCACTTGATCCTAATAAACTAAGGAGCTTGAATTTAAGCATTAGTGATGTATTCAAGGCGCTTGAAGATAACAATGAAAATACTGGTGGTGCCTATATTGACAAAAAGCCCAATGCCTACTTTATCAGGAGCGAAGGGCTGGTTGGCGATATCGAGGACATCAATAAAATCGTTGTCAAGAATAGCGAAAACGGCGTGCCGCTACTGATACGTGATATCGCGACTGTTCAGATTGGTAACTCGATCCGATACGGGGCTTTGACCCGGACTACAAAATCCAGCGATGGTGAGGCTGTTGGTGGGATTGTGATGATGCTCAAGGGAGCGAATGCAAATAACGTTGTTCAGCAGGTAAAGGCTAAGATAGCGAGGATCAATAAGACCCTGCCAGAAGGTGTGATCATCGAGCCTTTTCTGGATAGAAGTGCCCTGGTGGACAGGGCTATTGGCACAGTAGCGAAAAACTTAATTGAGGGTGCGTTGATTGTGATCTTTGTACTGGTGTTGTTCCTGGGCAACTTCCGCGCGGGTTTTATTGTAGCATCAGTTATCCCGCTTGCCATGCTTTTTGCCATTGCAATGATGAATCTGTTCGGAGTCTCTGGTAATCTAATGAGTCTTGGGGCAATTGATTTTGGTTTGATCGTAGACGGAGCAGTGATTATCGTCGAGGCGACGATGCACCACCTAGGGATGAGGTCCGCAGGAAAACTTACACAGCAGGAGATGGATGAAGAGGTTTTTGAATCTGCTGTAAAGATCCGTTCTGCTGCGGCATTTGGTGAAATCATTATCCTGATTGTGTACCTTCCTATTCTAGCACTGGTAGGGATCGAAGGCAAAATGTTTGGCCCAATGGCGCAAACTGTATCTTTTGCCATCCTGGGTGCATTCATACTCTCGATGACCTATGTACCGATGGTGTCGGCCGTATTTTTAAGCAAGAAGATCACCCATAAAAAGAATTTTTCAGACCGTATGGTGGACTTTCTCCACAGGCGCTATCTTCCTTTGATTAAAGGTGCCTTGAAGTGGAAAAAGACAGTAACAATCACCGCGGTTGCGCTTTTGGTGGTAAGCATTTTTATCTTCACCAGGATGGGCGGCGAGTTTATTCCCACTCTTGAAGAAGGGGATTTCGCTGTTGAGACCAGGTTGCTAACCGGAAGTTCACTTTCACAGACTTTGGACAAGGTCGACCAGGCTTCCAGAATACTGGTAAACAAATTCCCTGAAGTAAAGGAGGTGATCGGAAAGGTTGGTGCAGCCGAAATTCCTACAGATCCAATGCCTATGGAAGCCTGTGATCTTACTATCATATTAAAAGATAAGAAGGAATGGACAACTACCCATAGCCGCGAGGAGCTTGCAGAAAAAATGAGCAAGGCCCTTGAAGATATACCAGGTGTTACCTTCGGTTTCTCTCAACCTATCCAATTGCGTTCCAATGAACTGATTTCTGGTGTTAGGCAGGATATAGGGATAAAGATTTTCGGGGATGACTTACAGACTCTAACCGAGCTTTCGCAGAAAATTGGGAAAATAGTCTCTTCTGTCCAAGGTGCAAAGGATCTTTATCTTGAACAGGCAACAGGTCTTCCACAGATCGTGGTCAACCTAAATCGTGACCGTATTGCCCAGTATGGGCTAAGTGTAAAAACTGTAAATCAAGCTATTAATGCAGCTTTCGCGGGACAGGCCGCAGGACAAGTTTATGAGGGCGAGCAGCGCTACGATATAACTGTGAGGTTCTCCCAGCAAAATCGACAGGGTATCGAGGATGTCAAAAATGTGTATGTCACGGCGCCCAATGGCAACCAAGTGCCCCTTGAACAACTGGCAGATATAAGCTTTAAGATTGGTCCAAACCAGATCCAGCGCGAGGATGCCAAGCGGCGTATCATCGTTGGCCTTAATGTTCGTGGAAGAGATATTCAAAGCGTGGTCGAGGAGATCGAGAGCAAGATCAATCAGCAGATAAAAATGCCTGCAGGCTATTACATCACTTACGGAGGCCAGTTTGAAAACCTGAAACAGGCCAGTGATAGACTTTCGATTGCCGTGCCGGTGGCATTGCTTCTGATATTGCTGCTGCTTTATTTTTCTTTTGGTTCATTTAAACATTCCCTGCTAATCTTCTCGGCAATCCCAATGGCTGCTATTGGAGGGATTTTTGCATTACTATTAAGGGGTATGCCCTTTAGTATTTCTGCTGGCGTAGGCTTCATCGCCCTGTTCGGTGTAGCAGTGCTCAATGGCATTGTATTGATTACCGAGTTCAACAGGCTTAAAAAGGAGGGCAGTTACACGATTGATCAGATCGTACTGATGGGTACAGAGATCAGGTTACGTCCTGTACTGATGACAGCAACCGTGGCGTCGCTCGGCTTCCTTCCTATGGCACTCTCTACAGCAGCTGGAGCGGAAGTTCAGAAACCGCTAGCTACGGTTGTAATTGGCGGGCTTGTTACTTCGACCATACTTACCCTAATCGTTTTACCTGTATTGTATACCTATTTTGAAAATATCAAATTAGGAGGTAAAAAAGGTGTGAACAAAGCTGTTGTAACATTACTTGCCATCACTGGACTGAGCATTGCAGGTAGCAGTGTTTTCGCTCAGGCAAAGCCAGATGAGGGTATCGGTCTGCAGCAGGCGATCCAGGTCGCAGTGTCCAACAACCAACAGATCAGGTCCTCGAATCTCAATATAGGCCGACAACAGGCCTTACGTGGTAGCGCATTGGATATCGGAAAGACTAATTTCAATTTGCAGTATGGACAGTTCAATAGCATTAAGCGCGACAACAATTTCTCCGTAACTCAGAGTATTCCTTTCCCTGGCCTTTTTGCCAAACAAAGGAGTCTTTATGATGCGCAAATACAGAGCGCGGAACTTGGCCTGTCAGTGGTGCAGAAAGAAATCAGTTACCGTGTAAAATCTACATACGGGCGTATAGTATACCTCAATGCTCTCAGGGATTTGTATCTGAGTCAGGACAGTGTCTACAGTAATTTTTACAAGGCGGCCGCTGCAAGGTATAATGCGGGAGAGACCAATTTGTTAGAGAAAACTACAGCGGAGACACAGTACAATGAAGTGCGCAACCGCATTGCACAGAATCAAGCCGACATACTGGCAAATGCAGCAGAACTTAAGCGATTGATGAACACTAGGGACAGCGTCCGTTTCCTATTCGTGGAACTAGAACCAGAACAATGGAACATTACCCAGCGTGATACCAATTCGGTAGGTACCAATCCAGTGCTGGCCTTCCAACGACAACAGATTGAAGTTGCCGAAAGGCAGGTCAAGGTTGAGCGAGCCCGGTCTGGGCCTGACTTTAATGTGGGCTATTTCAACCAGTCTATAATTGGATTGCAGAATGTGGATGGCCAGGACCGTTTTTACAGTGGCGGAACGCGTTTCCAGGGGATAACCGCAGGAATTTCGATACCTGTATTTTTTAAACCATATGCTTCCCGTATCAAGGCCGCAAAGATTGATAAACAGGTTGCGCAGAGCGAGGAGGCCCTTTCAAGGGCCAACCTGCTTGGAAGTTTCGAACAGGCCTACCAGGAGCTTAGCAAGAATGCCAAGAGTATCTCCTACTATAAGGCTAGCGCCTTGCCTAATGCAGATCTTATCCTTAAACAGGCTCAAGTAGCCTTCCAGGCCGGGGAGATCGGTTATGTGGAATATCTGCAAGGGATCAGGACTTACTCAGAGATCCGTCTGGGATATCTTGGTGCCATCAATGACTTCAACCAATCAGTTTACACACTTCAGTACCTCACAGGTCAATAATAACTATCAGTAAAGAAATGAAAAAAGCAATCAAGGTTATCAGCCGCTTATCCTATATATCAGTCATTGCTGTTCTCCTGTCAGCATGTGGCGGCAAAGAAAAAACAGACGCAGGGGCCGCAACACCTCCGAAGGAGGCCAAAGAAGAAACCAATGGGGTAGAACTTACCCAATCGCAGTACAATGCTGCAGGTGTGACGATCGGCAGTCCGGAGATGCGGGCGCTCAGTGGCATGCTGAAGGTAAACGGATTTATCGATGTGCCTCCTCAGAACTTGGTGAGTATTACAACACAGATGGGAGGTATTGTAAAATCCACACCATTGTTACAGGGGAGCAAAGTTTCCAAGGGACAGGTTATTGCCGTACTACAGAATCAGGACTACGTTCAGTTACAGCAGGACTACCTGGAAAGTAAGAGCCAACTCGAACTTTCGCAAGCTGAATATAAGCGTCAGCAAACGCTTTCGGAACAAAATGTTAATGCCCAGAAGACCCTTCAGCAGGCAAAGACCACCTACCAGGTAAATCTTGCAAGGGAAAATGCGCTACGGCAGCGGCTTGAACTGATCAATATTGGTGCCTCGAGCCTGACACCAGGTAACATCCGCAGTTCGATCAATATTTATTCACCCATCAGCGGCTACGTTACCAAAGTCAATGTAAATACAGGCAAGTTTGTGGCCCCCAATGACGTGATGTTTGAGATTGTAAATAGCTCAAACCTGCACGTGGAACTCAATGTTTTTGAAAAGGACGCGCAGAAGGTCCGGCCGGGTCAAAGGGTAAACTTTACCATGGCCAATGATTCGGTAAGTCGCTCGGCTATTATTCAATTGGTTGGTGGGGAGATCAAAGCAGACAAAACGGTTACCGTGCATGCGGTTGCTGGTGCAGGAAATAGCTTTATCCCCGGTACCTACCTCAAGGCAGAAATAGAGACTGGTAGCAGTCGTGTGCTTTCTTTGCCACAGGTTGCAGTTGTTGACTTTGAAGGCAAAAAATACATCTTCCTTGAAAATGGTAAAACAATGGTGAAAGCTGAAGGTGATACAACAAACAGTGTTTACCATTTTCAAATGGTAGAAATTACAGTGGGAATTACCGATGGAGAACTTGTAGAGGTTTCGCTGCCTGGAGGATTGGATTATAACGGAAAGGTTGTTTTGAAAGGAGCTTACGACTTGTTATCGAAGATGAAAAATAGCGAAGAGGAATAAAAAAGGTTATGCCAATTTAGGCATAACACCAGGTGGAGCGATGGGTGCCCCAGTCTTGGGGCACCTTATTTCCCCAACGGGGAACGATCTGGGTTACGTTACCTATTGATTACAGATCATTAAATCTTAACCATATATGGAGAACAACAAGAAAAGCCAGCAAAAAAAAGTAGCCGGGGATACCGGTAAGAAACAGGTCCCAGTTAAAACTGGTGAAGCCAATGATAGGAGCAGCAATGCTTCGATGGAAGAAACAGCGGTCGGGGGCAACCAAGTCTCGATAAAAGAGAAAAAACATGACGAATCTGACTACGAACATGGTGGTGTTTTTGGCAAGAATACAGAAATGATATTTTCTTTGATATGCGGCGCTGCTTTGGCCTTAGGCTACGGGCTGACCTACGTGGGAGGAGTGCCTGAATGGGTGAGTTTAAGCTTGTATATAATAGCCTATTTCTTTGGAGGGTTCTTTACGGCCAAGGAAGCTGTTGAAACTATTTCAAAAGGTGGCTTTGAAATAGATTTTTTGATGTTAGTGGCTGCCATCGGTGCTGCGATCCTTGGTTCCTGGGCAGAGGGGGCGCTACTTCTTGCACTGTTCAGTCTTGGGCACGCCCTTGAACATTATGCAATGGGGAGGGCCAGAAAGTCCATAGAAGCCTTGACTGACCTTGCCCCACCGGTTGCACTTGTTGTTAGAGAAGGAAAAGAATCAATCATCCCAATCGAGGACCTGGTTTTAGGTGATATCATCATCATCAAACCAAATTCGAAAATCCCGGCTGATGGTGTTGTAATAAAAGGTGAGGGCGCCGTAAATCAGGCACCCATAACCGGTGAAAGTGTTCCAGTGGACAAATCGCCAATCGATGACCCACAAAAGGATTATTCCCAAGAAAAGACTATCAAATCAGAACACCGTGTGTTTGCCGGTACGATCAATGGTGCCTCAGTTCTGGAAGTGAAAGTTATACGGGAGGCCAGCGATTCAACTATTTCCCGTCTGGTTAAACTGGTTAATGAAGCAGAAAAGCAGAAGTCTCCGACTCAATTGTTTACAGACAGGTTTGAAAAATATTTCGTACCCTCTGTCCTGATCTTGGTGGCCCTGCTGTGTTTTGCCTTTTTGGTCATAGATGAACCTTTTTCAAAAAGCTTCTATCGGGCGATGTCCGTACTTGTTGCGGCTAGTCCATGCGCTCTTGCGATCTCAACTCCCAGTGCAGTGCTGAGCGGCGTAGCTAGGGCAGCTCGAGGCGGAGTGCTGGTTAAGGGTGGGAAACCGTTGGAGGACCTGGGTACGCTCAATGCTATAGCTTTTGACAAGACCGGTACACTAACTGAAGGGAAACCCAAGCTGACCAATATAATTCCGCTTAACGGCATCGATGAATTTGAATTGATGGGTATTGTAGGTGCAGTAGAAAAGCGGAGCGACCATCCACTTGCACAGGCCATTGTGAAAGGAATTCTGGAAAAAGTTAAAGACAAGGATTTTCCGGAGGCTAAAAGTGTAAAGAGCATTACTGGCCGGGGAGTTGAAGCTGAGGTTGCCGGCCAGAAAATTCAGATCGGTAACAAGGCGCTATTCGGTGATAAGGCAATTAACCAAAAGCTTCTTCAGCAAGTCGAAAAGCTCGAAAAAGAAGGGCACACCTCAATGCTTGTAAGACGTGGTGATGAATTTATCGGTCTATTGTCACTTATGGATGTTCCTAGAGCGGAGGCTGCGCATGTGCTTGAAGAACTATTTGCGCTTGGTATCCAGAAAATGATCATGCTTACTGGAGACAACCAACAAGTCGCCGAAGCAGTAGCCAAACAGATAGGCGTGACCGATGTGTGGGGTAATCTAATGCCTGAGGACAAAGTACAGTCTGTACAGAAACTTGCAAAGTCAGAGAAAATGGTTGCTATGGTCGGTGATGGTGTGAACGATGCACCGGCAATGGCTAAGAGTACCGTTGGAATAGCAATGGGTGCTGCTGGCTCGGATGTGGCTCTTGAAACGGCGGATATTGCGCTGATGGGTGACAAACTAGAGAGCCTTCCATTTGCCATCGGTCTAAGCAGGAAATCCAGGGGTATTATCAAGCAAAACCTGTGGATATCACTGGGAGTTGTCGCTGTGCTAATACCGCTTACCATAGCAGGTATCGCCTCAATAGGCCCAGCGGTCATGGCCCATGAAGGGTCAACACTGCTTGTGGTGTTTAATGCACTCAGGCTCCTGGCCTACAACAATAACCAGCCCGATATAGGAAAGGAAAAAAAGTAAAAGGTAATTATGGCTTAACTGACTTGTGTTTCCATCGCACATTGCTGTAAGAGGTGCTTCGAGTATCTCATTAAAAAGCCGCGCTAGAGCGTGGTAGAGATTCTTTTTGCCATAATTATCTATTGATATTTTTTAACTAATTGATTATTAATATTTTAATCCTATTGGTAAATGAAAATAGCCCAAATGGACTCCCATATAAAACTGTATATATCGATGGGGATGGCAGCTGTAACCTTCGGAATATCCTCACTTATAGCCAAAGATATTTCATTACGCTTGATGGCCTCATGGCTTGCATATTCTGGCACCAGTCTTTTTCTTGCCTGGACAACAATACTTTCCTCCCATCCCAAACAAGTTAGGGTAGAAGCGCATGTCCAGGACTCCAACAGAACGCTGGTGTTCCTCTTTATGATGGCGGCATGTTTTGCGAGCCTCTTCGCCATAGTGATCTTATTGCGGAAAAATGCCGGTAAGCCTGATACTGACGGTCTTCTAGATATAACGATTCCACTTTTCTGCGTTGCCGCCGCATGGTGGCTTGTCCACACCGTTTTTACATTGCGATATGCTCATTTTTATTATTGTAATGTAGATCATGAAACAAATACTAAGATTACTGCGCCTGGCGGACTTTCCTTCCCGGGAAAAGCGCAGCCTGGGTATATGGATTTTGTGTATTTCTCCTTTGTTGTAGGTATGACCTTCCAAGTATCGGATGTTGCAATTACCTCTCCTCGAATACGTCAACTGGCCTGGATGCACGGTGTACTCTCTTTTGCTTTTAATACAATTATCGTTGCCCTTACCATTAATATACTTTCGGGCATGGTGAAAAGCTAGGATTATGAAAAATAAAGAAATTGAAAAACCATTCTGGAGATGGATCAGCTCAATAGAAGGTTTTCCAGAAGGCAGTGAAAATTGTGCTTTCCATGACGTCCCGGAACAGAAAATGAGGAGCTAGCTCCGTGTGCGATCATCTAAGTTGAAGAATAATTTCCTAGGCTTAATGGCTAAAACATTGGAGAGTTGGTCGAGACGCATAAGTTAGGATGCTACTAACGGCTGGCAAAAACATAAGATAGACATGGAAAAGAAGAAAGATCCACAAAGGAAAGCTCCACCTATTAAGGGGCGTCGAGTGAGGGTAGTGAAAAAAAAGAAGAAGAGTAAGGAACGCAAACTGCCACTTGGCATTATAATTATCTTCTGGTTCCTATCCATTTTACTTGTGTTGGCTATGTTTCTGAAAGTTAAGCATTTCCTGGATTTTCACTGGAATAGCCCGGAAATCGATATAGAAAAAGAGCAACTTAAATAACCGCGGTAGCGGTAAAAAATATGGTACATAAAATGAAATACGGACATAACTATGAAATTTTGAGGGGGCAAGTCCGCGAATATGTTGAAATGCTTTTTTCCATGTTCTGGACACCAAAGCTAGTCTATCATAACCTTGGACATACTCAAAGGGTAGTTGTTCGCGCCCTTGAGATCTCGGGTGATTTTAACCTGACCGGAGAAGAACTGTTTATACTGGAGACCGCGGCATGGTTCCATGATACTGGCCAACTGATCGCTGATCCGCAAGGACATGAAGAGCGGAGCGCCGATTTTATGGAAGTCTTTTTCAGGGGCAAAGGGCTTCCCACTGAGATAACCGACAAAATTGAGGAATGCATCTTGGCAACCACAATGCCACAGCAACCGACCGGACAGCTCGAGATGATACTTTGCGATGCAGACACCTACAACTTGGGTACCGAAGAATTTCAGCTGACCGACGCGCTGATCAAACGAGAACTTATGGCCCGTGGATCTATGCCGGTGGGTAATTGGGACATGAATACCCTTGCGCTGCTGCTTAATCACCGCTTTTTTACCCCGTACTGTAAGGAGCTACTTAATTATGGTAAGACCACTAATATACGTATGATCAGGGAGCGTATCCGCGCAGGCAATTGACAGAGATTAAGGACCGGTTTGGGCCACACAAAAGATATGAAAACTAAAAAAACATTTTTTTTAAGCTTTTTTATTATTGCTGCTTTTCACGGCAGCATACTGGGGCAAACTGTTGACAAGGATAGTATCCCGAAAGAAACCAGTCCTGGCACTGGCTCCTTTAACATCAGAATGTCAACCTTGGGCATTGTCGCTTCTTTGACATCAATCAGTTACGGATCTCTAAAGCAGGGAAATCACCAACTGAGAGATATAGATCTTGCTGTCAGGCAGGAGTTTGCATTGGAACATCCTCATCCTAAGTTTAGGGCTGATGATTATCTCCAGTTTGCCCCTGCAGGGACAGTTCTGCTATTGGGCGCCACAGGGGTAAAGGGACAGAACAGTTTGCAGGACCAGGCTGGTCTTTATATCCTTTCCAACTTGTTTTTAAATGCCACCTGTCAGTCTATAAAACGAATTGCCAAAGTCACAAGGCCAAATGGAACAAGCAACGCATTTCCATCCGGACACACGGCAGAAGCATTCGCATCGGCAGAGTTTTTGAGTATAGAATACCGAAGACAGTCGATAGCTTTTCCAGTTGCAGGTTATATTTCTGCGTTTGCCGTTGGATATCTCCGAATGTATAACAACAAGCATTCCAGGCCGATGCATCCAGAAACACAGTAAAGAAGTACCTGTCCTCTTCCAAGGATTCTGGCTTTACCTATGATGAGGTCAATACCTTCAATGACAAAGAGTTGGGGGCTTTTTGGTAAATGCAAGGAGCAGGCCTACTCTGATCGTATGCAATCCATGCTACGTTGTTTTCCCAATGTAGATAGAGAACGTAAGCGTACCGGTGTGAGCCGGCATATGTTATGGCTAGAATATCTCAAAGAATTTCCTGATGGTTAGCAATACAGTCAGTTCTGTTTTTACTTCAACCAATGGAAGGCCAGGGTAAACCCTCTAATGCATATGGATCACAAAGCTGGCCAGAAGCTTTTTATGTGGATTTTGCCGGGGAAGTTATTCATCACCGATAGGGATACTGGTGAGATCCTGGCTGAAGGGTCTTCATAGCGATCCTTGACGCTAGCTAGCTTACATATGTAGAAGCGGTAATGAGCCAACAGAAAGAAGACTTTATTTCTGCCTGCGAAAACACAATGCACTACATAGGAGGCGTTCCGGAAGCCATTGTTCCTGACAACCTGAAGGCAGCCGTAACCAAGACCAGCGGCTACGAACCTACCCTGAATGAGACACTACCGTTCTTCCGGCCAAGGCTTTTCACCCGAGCGATAAAGCTTTGGTGGAAGGAGCTGTCAAGATCATGTATACGGGGATTTTAGCGCCTTTGAGGAAGATGGTCTACCACTCTTTGAAGGAGCTTAATGAAGCTATCCATAGAGAGCTGGAAGCTCATAATAACTGCTTATTACAGGGCCGTAACAATAGCAGACGGTAACAGTTTGAAGAAGTAGAACGGGATGCCCTTGCACAACTTGGCTAAATCAGTATAAAAAAAGGTGAACTAGAATACATATTTCCAGCGTCAAGCCATAACTTATTCAATAAAAAAGACAAGAGCCCCTCGATATCGAAGGGCTCTTGTCTTTTTTATGAAAAATCTTGAGTGGTACCGTGCTCGGAACATGGTTTGAGCACCTCGGGCAATTTATTTGATCATTTAGAGTTGATTTCAAAAAATTACTAGCAAGACCGCTTTTATGTATTGTCAAGATGGAATTACAATTTTTCACAACAGCAGTTTAAAAGATAACATGAAAGATAACGACTGGTGGTATGATGTGCAGATAGAAATTGCCTCCAAATATTCTACGCGAAGATGCCAAGGGAAATAATACTTTCGGAAGCGCTAAGTATGCAGGAAGAGACAAGTAAAGTACGGTTCAAATTTGAAGGAAGATAATGATTGGTTAAGAAGGGAAAAATGAAGTTAAAAACCCGGAAGCGTTTTAGCACTTCCGGGTGAAATGGTCCCATTAATAATACTCAACGCACAATTTTCTATTAAAAAAACCAAATCACACAAATTTATGAGATTTTAATTATTTATCAACGGCAGATGTCTGCGGTTTCTGCTCATTGGTAAATATCCGGGCAGCAATACTCATTAAGGCACTTGCTAACATTATTACTCCTTTTTTTCAGCCTGCTTGCATCGATCGGCATTGCGGCCACCAATACGCCATTGGAAAAGATACTCCGTGAAATCCGGGAGTAAAGCGGCTACGGTTTTATTTTCAGTAGCCGACAGGCGGCGAAGTTCAGGGCGGTTACGATCTATATCAAAAGCGCAAGCAGTTTTTAAGGATCAGCCTCTTATCTGTGAGATCGACAATATTTCTTTCCAGATTCAAGTCTAATACTCTTTAAAAAAATGATTACCACGCAAAAATCGTATTGGGAGTAGCCAATAAAAACTACGGAGAGATTATTTTGAACCGCTTTTCTTCTGCTTATTTATATCCTATTGGCCTCACCAAAGGCTAGCCGCCATCTGTCCATCAATATTATTTTAGAGCTGTCGCAGATTTATCGAATTCGTCAATATGCAATCGTTGCATACATCAATTGCGGATTAAAAGGAAAGTGTCATTTTAATTAATGCACCGAACTTTGGGTGTCCAATGAAGAGATTAGATGTGATGTTGGCCAACTTACTTTAATTTCGGTATCGCATTATAACATGATCTTCATCGTTATAGTTAAATGCCTTAGATGTCTGATAACAAAGCAGTAAAGCAAAGCTGCCCTACACTCCCCGATAGGGGATGATATGTAAAAGTAACAGTCCTGTTATTACAGGACTGTTACTTAAAATAAATCGCTACTTCATGCCATGCTTGTGACTGTGTTTCTTGGTTGCCTCTTCAGCATGATCATTGGCCTTCTTACTGCTCTCAGCTGCCGATTTTGCATGCTCTGCAGCTTTCTCATCATTGCCTTCCTGATGCGCTTTGTGTGCATTTTGATGGTGTTTTGATGCTTCATCATGATGCTTTGCCGCATCATGGTGGTGGTTGTGCTTTGTTTCAGACATAATAAAAAGTTTTAGAGTAGATAGTACACAATCGCGTCACAAAAGTTCGTTGTTTTGTGTTATGGGTTTGTGATTAACATTATTCATGTACATTGCGTTATGTGTAGGGAATTTGCTCAACTGTGATCAGCAAGACGTTACTGGAAATAGAAAAATATGATATCTGAACTGGCTGAAAAAATAAAATCTTTTAACATAGCATTGCATTACAGTTGCTTCGTTGGAGCGGAGTTCGGGTAAATTTTTTAAAGATTAACAGACGACACATAAGAAATTGAAGGTGTCTCCGGTATGTGATCTTCAAAAAGTATAGATGTAAAGAAAGAGTACAGATTTGCTTACCTGCGATAGGATCTTTGATGCGGATTATGGCAATAAAGGCTTTCGGCTGCTTGGTATATGTCATAAAGTATCGTACTGAAAGAAATGTGTTGGATTCCTCGAACTTATTATGGAATTTGAGCGTTAATTTGATAAATGATAGATGACAATTAGTTTGTTGCCGTTAACGTAGTTAAACTGGTTAGTCCATACTATAATATACCCTAAAATATTAACGGCGGGAAGAACTGAACAATTTATTGCGGGTGCCAGTGGTTGTACAGGTTGACATTTATCGATATCTTTTACGGAATTTAGAGCCTACTAGAAGGAGCGTTTAATTAAGGCATTCCAAAAGGAAAAGTTTACTGTCACTTATATTGGGGATGGAGTGAATGATGTGTCTACTATCTATACAGCATTTAACGGCATATCTACCCATAAGGCGGTTGGCGCAGCGCGTGAAGCGGCGGACTTTGTATTGTTGCAGAGGACTTGTCTGTATTGTCCGGTGGAGTACACGAAAGCCGCCCCTGACGAGCAGGTGCGGCAAGTGGTTTCTGATATTGGGGCAGCCTTCGTTTCATGTCAACGTATGGCTCCCTGTACCTGCTTCTACTACGGATTTTTTATGGCTGTCGAATCTAGACACACTTCACGAAATGGTTACTGGAGAATCATTCTTTGTTATGCGATTATCCCCAATATTTTAATACTTATATTTTTCAAATATAGGGCAAAGCACATGAAAGGAGTTAACTGGCCTTATAAAGGAATTGCCTAAAAAATTCCATTATGAAATGAAGACGGTCTATTACATCACGATGTCGGTATTGCTGATTTGCATTCTTTCAAATGCCTATTGTCTACTTATCCTGAAGCATACTACAATACCATTAAAGGTAATTGATATTATAACTCCGGCAGTGGTATTGTTTTATTTAGCATTCATTATTCACCGAAGAAGAACCGACCCAAAAAAACGAAATGAAGAAATCGACCGCCATTTCAGTAAAAATTAAAAGGCGCTAAAAGTTCTCGGACTAGCTGTCACCTTACGAAATCATTATTCAAAGCCAGTTTAATCCTATTCAGCCTCCCGCAAATTTCTCTCAATATCAGTGCCGATATACAAGGTATGCGGAGCCGTGGGCGAAATGCTTTTTCCGAAAACACCTGTAAGCATATTCAGCAAAGAATTTTTAGCCATCCTTATATTCATTATTATTCGATTCCCGTATCAAAGGATTGTTGCCATAGTGAAATGGTAATGCTTTTGCCTATTCCTCCATACAGCAGTTCCACTTTTTGTGCAGCAGGATTGAGCAAAAATGGCTTATAATACAATATTCCTACCAGTACCAGCTCTTAAAAAATAAATGTTCTAGCTAACAGACCATATGAAGAGCCCGAACAATCCTTGCCTATTGCGTTTCTAAGCTGTGTCGTTGTGATCATGCGGGATAAAGACAAAATGGTTGGAAAGACTTATACAGATATTCAATTTATCAGAACATGGGAAAAGGAGCGATTTATATTGTTGAGAGACGAAATACCAAGAGCACTTTCGTCTTAGAGCTTGAACAGGAAATAACATGGCTTGGTTTCAAATTTTAACCGATCTTACTATTAAGCGCTTACATGCTTGCTAATAATTCATTGTTATTAACTTGGCGGTCAATATTGGCTGGAATTTTGATGCTTTAGCTCATTATCCGAAAGGTAACAGATCCAATGATTAATTAAATGGAAAAGTACGTAGTCGATTATAGTGAGATAGCTTATTTCAAAGGAATCCGAATTTTATTCGAACATCTAGAGGAGGGCCTTGATCATGCCGAGAAAAATGGCATTAAAGAAGTTTGCGTATGGACGGATGGCGATTGGAGCAAACAAGTGGTCAATTTAGATTTTCTGAAAGGTCGGGGTTTTATTGAAACTTTTCACTGGCTTGTTCCAATGTCCAAAAAGTCAAACATCGACGGGCTGAAATATCTATCCGAGCTTAAAAACCTGCGCTGGACTGCTGCGGGCGATTTTAAACTTGACCTTTCTATCTTCCCAATTTTGGAGGAACTAAACATAGGTTACGGTCCGAAAATAAAGGGATGGGAACAATTGGTTAAATTAAAGCGGCTACAAATTGCAGCTTTAAAAACAGAAGATCTATCCTTGTTACAACAGGCCCATGACCTGGAATACCTCCGTATAATCGGTGGCTCTATTGTTACAATATCAGGAATTGAAAAGTGTCAAAAGCTAAAGACGCTCTTGCTGCAAAAGTGTACGCAGCTGAGAGGTATTAAAACAACGATTTCGGAATTACATGAATTGGAGCAGTTAAATCTTGAAAGCTGTAAAAACATCGACATCACAAAGGAATTAGCCGGGCATATGGTCAAACATGTTTCAATTATTTAAAGATAGCTGTTCCTGCCTACTTCTTTTTTACAGAACTTTTTTGAGGTTTGTTACTTTGCAAAGCGAGCTTTTTGCGCGCGACTTCTAATCTTTTTCTCCATGTTGCAACCGGTGGGTCTTCATATACAGGTAACCCCTGTTCATTAATTAGCCCCATGCTTTTGGCAAGCTTTAAACTAATATCAGCTGAAGTGGTATTGTCCTTTTGCCATTGACGCCGATCTTCTGCCATTTCTTGTTGATAGGATTCGATTGCTTTACTGATAAGTTCAACTTCCTTTTCATATTTCTTTTGTTTGCGGAACAAAATCATTAAGCGGTTATATGCTACAGGGTAAGTTGGTGCTCTTTTAATCGCTGCGGTATATGATTTTACAGCCTCTTTATAATTACCTTCCTGCTCTAAGGAAAGACCTTTTTCTATCAATTCTTTTAAAGATAATCTTGCTGCCATTTCTCTTAAATAATTAATCAATAGGCGTGCTCCAGTTTGATGCATGTTCGCCCGATTATCGCCAACTCCAACGTTTTTTGTTGTTGATAACTCCTACAACAGGAAACAATCGCTCTATCTGTATTTGGATCGTATTACCCGATGAAATTTATTTTCTAAAGTTAAATAAACCTCTGAGTATATCAAGGCTACAAAAATAGAAAGTGAAAATAATTTTGTTAGATTGATCTAACTTTATATTTTTGTCAATGAATTTTATTTATTAGACTAATGAAAAAGACCTACATTGTATTATTGGGAATCATTACACTGCTAATTGGTATCCAATCTTGTGAAAAATTGGAGCCTGGGGCACCACCTGAAGATGAATTATTAGACGGTCCGATAGAAGGGCTGAATTATGAAGAGAGGCAGCGGTTTTTAAATGGCGATGCTACTTTTAATGATGAGGTTTTTACTGTTGAGAAAGGATTAGGGCCGTTATTTGTATCTAATAGTTGTGTTAGCTGCCATTCAGGGGATGGGAAAGGGCATCCTTTTTCAACTCTGACACGCTTTGGTCAAACAGATGAGACAGGAAATAAATTTCTTCATCATGGCGGCCCGCAGTTGCAGAACCGTGCTATTCCTGGGTATCTGCCGGAAACGATACCGGCCGGGGCAACATTTTCAAAATTTACACCACCGGCAGTTACCGGCTTAGGGTTATTGGAATCTGTTCCTGATGACTTACTATTAGCAATGGCTGATCCGGAAGATGCAGATGGTGATGGTATATCAGGACGGGTAAATTGGATCAACCTTCCCTCGTTTGTAACTCCACGCAGCAATGCTGTTTCCCTTGATGGAAAGTATATCGGAAGATTCGGGAAAAAAGGAAGTGTTTATAATCTTTTACAACAGACTGTTGATGCTTTTGCGCAAGACATGGGTATTGCAACAGTATATAATCCTGTTGATGTTTATTCAGGCGACGAAATTGATCCGGAAATTGAAACTCAAAGAGTAAATGATCTTGCATTCTACCTGAAAACTTTAAAAGCACCGATTCAAAGAAATCAAAATGATCCCGATGTTGTTTACGGAAAATCAATTTTTACTTCTTTAAAATGTACCAGTTGTCATAAACCTCAACTGACTACCGGGGATTCACCAATATCGGCTTTAGCATTCAAGGAATTTTCGCCTTATACAGACCTCTTGTTACACGATATGGGACCAGGTTTAGATGATGGCTATACGGAAGGAACAGCAAGAACGTATGAATGGCGGACTCCACCACTTTGGGGACTTGGTCTTTCTGCTCAATCTCAAGGAGGCAAGTTTTACCTGCTGCATGACGGGCGCGCAAAAAGTATTGAAGAGGCGATAGAAATGCATGGAGGAGAAGCTTCACAGGCTCGACAGCGTTATAGAAATCTTTCCCAGAACGACCAGGCAGCTCTCATTAAATTCCTCAAATCGCTTTAAAATGGACAGGAAAGAATTCATTAAACAATGCGGTTATGCCTGCATTAGTTCCAGCCTTGCCATATTGCTCCTGGAAGGCTGTGCTTCTTCAAAGATCGTTAGTGGTGTTATTGTGGACTCAGATATTGTTGTACCTATCGCTGCTTTTTTAAGCGGTAAAGGAGAAGAATACTATAGAAAGTATATCGTTGTCGACCATACGCTATTAAAATATCCTATCTGTGTATTCAGGTATGGGGAAAATGATTATTCAGCTTTGCTTATGCAATGCACGCACCAGGGGGCAGAGCTCCAGGTGTTTGGAGATCGCCTTCAATGTCCTGCTCATGGAAGCGAATTTGATAACAAGGGCAAAGTTAAGAATGGCCCTGCAGATACGCATTTGCGGACTTTTCCTATAACAATATTCAACAATCAAATTAAAATCTCCCTTAGAAATGTATAAAATAAAAATTTTGTTCATCGTGACATTATTCGTCATGACAGGAACTTCCCAATTGTTGTATGCCCAAATAGATACCTCGCTCTTTAAGCGGGTCGTGCCCTTAGATTCTACAAAAAAAAGCATGAATATGGATGCTATTTATAACCGTCCATTACTATCCTTGGGCAGATTGCCAGTTACTGTAGGTGGTTATATGGAAGCCAACCGGCAGCATATGGGTAAAGATGGAGTTAATGAAGGACATCAATTTCAGTTCAGGAGATTTACCGTTTTTCTTGCTTCAACAATTAGTAAAAAAATCAAATTTATATCCGAACTGGAATTTGAGCCCGCTGATCGTGAAATTTCAGTGGAATTTGCTGCACTTGATATTGAGTTTCATCCGTTACTGAATTTGCGTGGTGGGATGATTGTAAATCCCATTGGGGCCTTCAATCAGAATCACGACGGTCCTAAATGGGAGTTTATAGACCGTCCGATTTCAGCGACCCAAATGCTTCTGGCAACCTGGAGTAACGCAGGTTTCGGCTTGTATGGTAAAAAATATAACGGTGATTGGATGTTTGGTTACGAGGCCTATTTATCCAGCGGATTTGATGGGAGCATTATAAACAATAAACAAAATAGGACTTATTTGCCCGCAGCTAAAGATAACCCGGAACGCTTCGAGGAATCTGTTAGTGGAGAACCTTTGTATACCGGTAAAATAGCTGTGCGAAACAATAAAATAGGAGAATTGGGACTTTCTTACATGGAGGGCGCTTATAATAAATATAGAGATGATGGAAACACCATTGATGACAGGAGAACATTAAACATATTTGCTTTAGACTTTAATACTACCGTTCCCCATTTAGAAACTTTTGTTACCGGAGAATGGGCATGGGTACATGTTGATGTTCCTCGTAATTATACCCAGCAATATGGCAATAGACAGTATGGCGGCTTTGTTGATATTGTTCAGCCAGTTTTAAAAAGAAAAATGTTAGGGTGGGAAAATGCGACTATCAATCTCGCTTGCCGCCTGGAATTTGTAGACTGGAATGTCGGAAGATTCAATGAAACCGGTGAAAAAATAGGTGACCAAACCTGGAGCATGATGGGAGCAATCAGTTTCCGACCTAATGCCCAAACGGTATTAAGACTTAATTACAGGCACCAGCAAACAAGAGATTTATTAAATAATGCTCCTACATTGATGGGGGGATTAAGCTTTGGTATTTCCACATATTTTTAATCATCCGCAATGGTAGGTTTCAATTGTTAAGTGAAGCTAAGAAGTAGCAATCACTAAAAATTCACTATAATATCTGGTTAAAATTAGCTTAAGGAATTTCGCGAATCGTTTCCTCGTTTCGACTAAAAAATACCTCATTTTGACTTAAAAGTGTACAGGTCAATATATGACATTTGTATCATTAAAAATAATAATAAATATGCAAACAGAACAGAAGATTGCGCTTGTGACAGGAGCTAACACCGGAGTTGGCTTTCAGATTGCTAAAGCTTTAACAGAAAACAACTATATCGTTTTTATAGGTGCCAGGAGTATTGAAAAGGGCAAACATGCAGCCTTACAAATTGGAGAAAACGCCGTTGCCATTGAATTGGATGTAACTAAACAAGACACCATTGATGCAGCTGCTAGAGAGATACAGCAAAAATTTGGACGGCTTGATTTATTGGTAAATAATGCAGCGATTTCTCATGCTGGCAAACCCGGTAGAACCGTTGAAGAAATTCTGGCGAGTAATCAGGCAACTGCGCTTAGCGAAATACGGACGGTTTGGGAAACCAACGTGTTTGGTGTAGTTGCCGTAACACAAGCTTTTATTCCCCTATTAAAAAATGCCAAAGCTGCACGTATCGTTAACGTTTCAAGCGGAATGGGATCTTTGACATTAAACTCCAACCCGGACTTTATTTTCCGATCAGGTTTTGATGCTGTATATTCTACCTCTAAAACGGCGCTAAATGCCATTACACTTGCTTTTGCTATCGAACTTGAGAAAGCAAATATTAAAGTTAATGCGGTAAGTCCAGGCTATACGGCAACGGCTTTAAATAATTTTCAGGGAACCGATACACTTGAAGAAGGATCTAAGGAACCTATTCGTATTGCGCTGGATGAAAGTGGTGTTACTGGACAGTTTACGGGGCCTAATCAAGAAATTTTTCCCTGGTAATTATCGATTCGGAACAAATAATCTAAGGAGGACTCCGACTTTCTTCGATTATTTTTTTAGTAAATTTAAATATGAAAAAACAATCCAATGTAGGTCGGTTTGTATCTATTAACGAAATTCATAATGTCTGTGGTTTATCTAAGCCAAAGCATCCATTGATCAGTCTCACTCATTTAGAGAAATCCGCAGTGATTGATGATAAAGGGTTGCCTGCTTATGCTGTGCTTGATTTCTACAAAATAACCTTTGTATTGAATAACAAGGGAAGAGTAAAGTACGGCCAAGATTATTATGATTTTGATGAAGGCAGTATGATGTTTTTAGCTCCAAATCAGGTTGTAGGTCCGACGGAGTATGATGGCAAGGCGGAATTATTTGTATTTCTTATCCACCCTGACTATTTTTTAGGCTCCGCATTGGCAAAAAAAATAAAACAATATGGCTTTTTCTCCTATTCAGCAAAAGAAGCATTGCATTTATCGGAGAAAGAAAAAAATATTATTCTTTCGGTTTTTTATATCATAGAGCAAGAATTGAACGAAAGGATAGATGAATTTAGCCAGGAGGTCATACTTTCACAAATCGATTTGCTGTTAAATTATACTAACCTCTTCTATAAGAGGTAGTTTATCACCCGAATAATACCTAATAAAGATATTCTCCAAAAAACCGAAAATATCCTGGAAGATTACTTTAATTCTACCAAGACACTCGATTTTGGCGTTCCTTCCGTGCAATATATTTCCGAACAGCTCAATATTTCTGCGGGTTATCTAAGTGATATGTTACGGTCATTAATTGGCCAGAATGCACAGCAATATATCCACGGAAAACTAATTGAAAAAGCCAAAGAAAAATTGTCAACGACAAATCTATCCGTTTCAGAAATTGCTTACGAATTGGGCTTTGAACACCCACAATCATTTACAAAACTTTTCAAAAGTAAAACAGACATGTCTCCATTGAAATTTCGGAGCCTGTTTAATTGATACCTTTTTATTGAGTCAGTTAATTTTTTTTTTGAGATAAAAGTATTTACATTTGATGTAATATTTAATATGGCTTTATCGGTATTGCAGTATTTTTACCCATACTAGAGTCATGTTGGAAAATCTAGAAACTTCAGATGTGAATATTATGGAGAATTTATCTCAATACTATGAACGTTTACCATTTGCCAATCCAGAACAACTGTCTGAAAATAACGGTGGCCCAGGGCATTTTAATGTCTTCTTACGAGCGGAATCCAGCACTAATGTACCGTTCAATAGGCGTGACTTTTATAAAGTATCGCTGATCTTAAGCACCGGGCAGCTCTATTATGCCAATCGGTCAATCTTAATCGACAGACCGGCGCTCATGCTGTCCAGTCCTTTAATTCCTTATTCCTGGGAACCTGATACGGTACAGCAAGAAGGATGGTTCTGTATTTTTTTCGAAAAGTTTATTCCCCCAATTGATTTCAAGAATTTCATACTGGACTCCCCTTTATTCAGGACAGGGGGAACATCTCTTTTTTGTGGATGTGGATCGTCAAAGCATTATTACCGGTATCTTCAAAAATATGATGACAGAAATTAAGTCTGATTATCCGTTAAAGTATGAGGTTCTTCGAAACTATCTATATATATTGATTCATGAAGCCTTGAAGTTGAGCCCTCCGCAAAATTACACGAAACCGCTCGGCGCTCCCCAAAGAACGACAGCTCTGTTTTTTGAATTGCTGGAAAGGCAATTTCCAGTAAGTAATCATCATATTATTTTAAAATTGAAGACAGCCAGGGATTATGCTGATGCATTGTCGGTAAATCAAGATTACCTAAATCAAATATTAAAAACCAATACCGGAAAGACGACTACACAGCATATTACTTTAAGGATCATTAAAGAAGCATATCGCTTACTTCAAAATCAAGACTGGAGTATTAATGAAATAGCCTTTGCACTAGGTTTTGAAGAGCCTTCTTATTTAAGCAATTTCTTTCGTAAAAATACCAATGTCACGCCTAGTTCTGTTCGTAAATCAGCACTCTGAAAATTATATTTAATAGTCTGAATATTGCAAGCTGTCTGTTTTACAATTATATAATTTTGAATCTGTAAATTCATCTGAACGATTGATTACTTCAAAATTTAAATTGTAACATGAAAAAAGACATTGAAAATCAAACAATTGAACAGCGCTTAAGGAATATTGAAGACCGTCTTGAAATATACAGCTTACTGGCGTGCCATCCCCTGAGTGCTGATACGGGAGCCGATTATTATACTCGGCAGGTATATGTGGAAGATAGCGTTTTTGATCGCGGACCGCTTCCTGGTGCACACGGTCGAGAAGCTATCGCAATGTTCATCCAAAAACCCGAACACCACCAGGCAATCGAAATGGGGCTCGCTCATTTTACTGGTCTTCCTTATGTTGATGTTCGCGGTGATGAAGCCTTTGTCACTTCTTATCTTCAGATACTAACCCGAGATGTTCACGGAGAAGAAAGAGAATTACCGAATCATGGATTTTCAAAAGGGTATAGAATCCATCGTGTCCTGGCTAACCGTTGGTCACTCATTCGTACGCAGGATGGTTGGAAAATCAAATCACGAAAGTTAATACCACTTGAAGGTTCTTCAGATGCAACAGATATCTTGGCACAGGGACTCGAAGCATTTTCCGAAAAAAAGTCCTAGATATTAAATGTAGATTTTAAAAAGTAAAGATAAAAGATGGAAAGTAAAACTTTGGATCTTGCTCCTAATGGCGGCCGGTTACCTCTTCTGTATCCTAATGAATTGTCATCGCTGCAGAAGGAATTACATCAGCATTTTCAAGATCATCTGATAAGCTGGTCTAAGAAAGTAGGTTTCAAACTAGCATTATCAGATGGGAGATTGCTCGGTCCCCTTAACGGTTTCTTATACAGTCCGGTGATCAGCAAGGCCTATCATCAATGGGTGGATGTAGAACATGAACATACTTCAATTCCGCCAAAAATCCGTACGATGGTAATTCTGATAATCGGAACTGCTTGGAATTCGGAGTTTGAGATTTATGCCCATAGCGAATCTGCCCGATACTTAGGATGGAGTGAAGCGGCTATCACGTCGATATTAAATGGTGAACAACCTGTAGGCTTAACACATACAGAGATGGTTGCCTATCGGTTTGCCAAATGCCTCATGGACAAAAAAAATGTAGACGATGATATCTATAAGCAAGCAATTGAAGCTTTCACTGAAAAAGGAGTAGTTGAACTCGTCCAGTTGATTGGTATTTTTCTAACCGTATCCGTTATGTTGAATGTTTTTAAAGTTCCCGTACCGGGTGTAGATTGCCATTGATTTGAATTCACTTTTTAAAGCAATAATATTGTCTTTTATGCCAATTCCAATTCCAATAATTTGGTAACAAAAACGTGTTCGTTTTCGAGGAAAACAACAACATAATCAAAGGCATTCGATTGGAGCCAGCTTAAATCACGAAATTCACCGTGATTGGTTTCAATCTTGCCTTTGTCATTAAAAACAAATTCATCTTCAAAATCGACGCTGGAATTGCTGCAAAAGTATATTCGGAAATGGTCAGCACCGTGGTTATCGTTATATTTTGAAAAGATAGGTTCTGAGTACTCCTTCAGCTCGACCATTTGACATTCGTATCCGTGTTTACGCTCATCAAAGATTACAATGTCTTTGGCACCTTTTCTTTCCGCATATATTACTAAAGGAACATTTCCTGATGATCCAACAAGACCATCCTCATACCTCATCCCACTAAACCGTATCTTAAATTGATCATTGCCGCTTGCAGGATCAATAATTAGTAATTTTATCCCAAGGTCTTCCAACCAATCTCTATTAATTTCAATGGGAAAATCATTCGAAGAAATTTCTTTCGAAAACGTTGAGAGATGTTCTGGGGTAACGTTGCGCATACGTTTTAAGACAGTTAATTGCTATTAAGTTACCAATTATTTTACAGTAGGAGAAATCATCGCCATGCGCTATAATAAAGGCAGGATAATGTTATCCCGCTCCAAGAAAAAGCTTACTTGAAAAAAGGATACTCAGTGAAAGATACTGGAGGCTATATTGGTGCTTTCGGATTTAATGATCCTTGAACCATCAAATCATTCTCTTTAAGCATGTCAACTTTTAATTTTGGGAAGTTGATAGTCAGTGGCCCTGAAATTAAGTCAGGACCAATGAATTCTTACAACGTTTTGATGCTATAATGTTCTTTTTGTGATAGCGTTAAGGTTATTAATACCATCCCGTTCCATATCCGCAAACGTAACTCATATCGATAGTGGATTCAAGCCGTTCATAATAAGAACTATCAACAAATGCGTAGTAAAAGAAAGAAGTAGCATCTGCCGCAATACCGACGATAACACCCGCTAGTTTCCTAAGCAATCCCCACGTTTCCTCCTGGGGATTATTCTTATAAAATTCCATCCAGAATAAACCTGAATAGCGAAATATAGATGCGGTTGACAAAAGAATTTCTTTCTCCTTTTCTGGCAATTTTTCAAGATATATCTTTTTTTCAAGCGTTACGAATGCTTCTTTGTAAGAACTGTAATCTTCTAATGTTTTAATGCGCTCTAAAATTGCTGACAGTTCTTTAAGAAATACTTTGGAACGGTTCGAAATTCTCTGGGAAAACAATACATCCTTAAAGTCTTTCTTAATTGCCATTTCCAATTTCAATGATTGTTCCGGCTTGGCATGTATGTTATAGAGTTCCTTGAAAAATTTGGCCAGGAAGACGCTTCTACCGTATCTCGTAGTATCTCGGGTTGTCTCCATATAGTTTATTAATGCATCAAGTCCAAGATTGTGGATTTTGCCCACTTCATCGAAAGGATTTTCAGGATTCGCTGCCTGTGCAAAATCCTTTTGCGGTTTTACTGCCGATTTTTTTACAGATGGAAGAGGGGCGGTCTGTTGTCCTTTCTGACAAGCAGCTGTACATAGGAGTAGAGCCGTCACAAAATACCATGTTTTCATATTTTCCTTGTTTATACCGGGCTGTAGTGCCTGGTATTACAAAGATGAAAACCGGTAGTGAGTTAAAGTGATGCTTTATATATAGCTACTATTTTTTTATAAAGATATATCTGAAATAAAGGGCAAGTTAATTGCCCGTGCAATTTTGACGCCAGCTAGCTTCAGAGAACCTAATGATATAATCGAACGACTGATTCAGATTGCCAATACTGCTTACTGTTTACATCCATGATAGTTAGTTTGCCGGTGTGGCCAGCGCCGGTGTCCAAATTAGTAATGTTTATCGCAGTCATCGGAAGATCTGTCTCCCAATTTGTGGTTGAAGTATGACCAATAAAAATCTCCTTAAACGAGGTTGGCATTTGAAAATCTTTTACTGTTCCACCCGCATCCTTATGGATTAATGCATCCGTCCATAAATCCCGGTCCCAATAATATTTACTGAACGCCTGCTGGTCAAAAGCAATTTCGCGATTAAAGCCCCCATGTACAAAACAGCGCTGCTGCTCATCAATATAATATAGCCTTTGATTCTGGAAAAACTGCCGGTGGGCAGCAGGGATGTCTGAGCTGTTTAATGATGTTTTATAACCGCTGCCGGATGGGATGCATATTACCTTTTTACCGGCGTGCTCTAGGTAGGATTCTATCGTAGCTTTACCTCCATAATTCCAATAAGCGGGATGGAAATCCGTTTGTAAAAAATCGTAAAACCAGGCATCGTGATTACCACGTATAGCTATGAGGTTCTTAATTTTCAATAATTCTTCAACACACTCATAACTCTGTCCGTATCCATCAACAACATCACCGAGCTGGATTAATGTATCCATTTCGTAATCGAATCCGGAACGCTCCAAACATTGCATCAACGCCCTATATGCGCCGTGTATATCACCCATTACAAACACCCGTTCTCCTGTCATAATCAATCGTCTCCTTATATACCAGTATATTCGAATTGGGCACTAAATACTTCACCCTCGTAATTACCATCCTTATTGGGAAACACGACCCGCAAAAGCTTGCGGTTATATTCTATAGCTTCGATAAATTCGACGCTCAGGTTGTTTCCAACTTTTTTTTCATATCGTCGATTAGGCTCGAAATGTTCGCCGTTTTTAATCTGATCTATAATACAACTCAATATTTGGTGGGCAACTTCCGTGGAAAGTGGAAAACAGATCTGCAGATCCGGGTGGCCGAAGGATTCTGGCAGACCATGGGTATGATAATTGATGTGGTTCGGAAAATTATCGTCATTCGGGACAAAATGAACATACCAGCCATGCTTGTCCATCATATCCCTGCTCCAGGCGTCAAGTTTTCTTTCGGGATCATCGAAATAAAAGAAGTTCATTATCAGTGGTTTAATTTCTTAATTGCATGTGGCCAAAGTTAAGAAACGTGTTGGCGATTACCTCCTGAACGGCCCATTTTCAGGGCAGGTTGATATAATTATTACTCTTCCATGGCCTTTCTAGCAGGCTATAATCCCTTTTGATACACATTAGAAAAAGTGGCAATTCATGGAGAATTTGCAATATCTAAATCGGATGAAAAATTTTTCCTTATGGCCTGAGCCTAAATGCGACAAGGGACAAGATTTTAGAACTTTATTTTATCCACTCTTTAAAAATCGTTAGTTTCTTTCCGGCTTTACTGTCTGCTGGCGATGAATTTCGCGTTTTAATTCTGGGAGTAAAAAGTAGCTTATCGTGAAAAAGAGTCCGATCGCTATAAGCAGAAATGCAATAATTTTCCCAATCCTTTCCAAGAAAGTGGTGCCTACTGCTTTTCCATAACTTTCAAAATGCTGTAGCCCTCCCGGCCCTCTTCTATAAAACCGTTGGCGGTTAATAGAAATATTGAGCGCTATGCCACCCAGCAACAAAATGATGCCTATAATCAATATAATAATTTCCATTGCTTATTTATCAGTTAGTTACATTATAAAAATAACACTTTATAAATAAAATACCCATAATCAGTTGTTAAAATTAAAAGGTAGCTACTACCAAAGTATCATTTTCCCACTTGCCAGATTTCCACTTTTGCCCTCATAGTTGTACCACCCGGCAAGCCAGCAAGAAAAGGAGGGAAGATGAAAAAGAAAATCAAACATGGGAGTTTATTCAGCGGAATCGGTGGCTTTGATATAGCAGCCAAATGGTCCGGTTGGATAAATGTTTTTAATTGTGAGATCGATCCGTTCTGCCAAAGAACACTGGCCTACCATTTCCCAAGAAGTAAAAGTTATGCGGATATTAAAGCAACAGATTTCAGCGCCTTCAGGGGAAAAATTAATGTACTCTCAGGTGGATTCCCCTGTCAGCCATTCAGTCTCGCAGGAAAGCGGCGCGGCAAAGATGATGAACGATATATGTGGCCGGAAATGCTCCGGGCGATCCTCCAAATCCAACCGGACTGGGTCGTGGCAGAAAATGTTCTCGGCATTACTTCTTGGGCGGGGGGAATGGTACTCGAGGAGGTATGGACTGATCTGGAAAACCAGGGTTACCAAGTCCAACCGTATGTACTTCCGGCTGCAGGCGTCGGCGCTCCCCATAGAAGAGAACGTGTATGGATCGTCGCCTGCCGGAAATTCAAGTGCCCCATATCTCTACCCGACAACATCTGTGGCGCAAAGGATATTGCCGCCTTTATTGCCGACTCCTTTGGCCTCGGACGCACTTATGGGGGCGATATTGGGAAAGGAGGACCGCTTTTGGATAACCAAAACCGGAATACCCAGAAAAATGAACCGAAATGGCAAGTCGGGCAGCGTGGGCCTGGCACGCCTGGTCAAACTGATAACTTCCGATGCAATGCTGATGCCAGAGCGGGAAGGGATAATAACGGGCAGGAGCGTACTTGCGATCCTTGGGCCATGTTCCCTACTGAACCCCCTGTTTGTTACCCAAATGATGGGTTTTCCTACCCAGTGGATGGTCAAACCCTTTTTGAGGGAATCCCATACCCGCAAAAACCCATAACATTTTCAAAATGGCGTCAGGAGAGTATCAAGGCATTGGGAAATGCTATTGTACCACAAGTGGCGCAACAGATCTTTCGAACAATTCAAATGATGTACGATTTAAAATTCTGTTGAGATGAAGAAGCCGGAACATAATCAAACTATAAACGGTAAAGCAAGAGACGCTGAACAGTGTCTGACTTTATTGGCGGGTATTTCATCGTCTTGGCAACCTGTATTTTCAAAATTGCTGCTTTTACGTTCATTTTGGCAGTCCGGCCGCTGCGCTCTGAGATGGACGGTGAAAAAGACCGGTAGCGGCAGGATCTACCCGAAACTGCTTGCCTCCAGTAACGCCACCCGAATGCTACCGACTGTAGTAGCCATCGATAGTTCAAGGAATGGCGAGCAAGTTCAGGGGCGGATGAAATATAGAGCAAACTGTTCCAGATACAGCGCTAATCTTTGCGATCTGGCCAAATCAAATCTGCTGCCCACGCCAACAACCGGATCCAATAGGAATAGTAGAAATGTGATTCAAAAAATCGGGACATCCCACAGCAATCATGGTGTTTCCATTGGCTTGGCACAAGCAGTAGAACTTAGCATGGGGATGCTGCCCAAGGAATTTAAAAGCTGGAGCCAGGTACCTTATATGTTTAGGCTTCTACCGACGCCTACGACAAGGGACTGTAAAGGTGGCAGACATCCGGACACACTTGCATTGGCAGGCAGATCAGCAACCAATTCACTCAATGATGCCATCAACGGTATATCTGGCAGGTGCTGCAAACTCAATCCCCTCTTTGTTGCTGAGATGATGGGTTTCCCTATCAGATGGACACTAACACCATTTCAAAAAATCAATTACAAAACCAAGAGCTTATGAAAATTGAATTAAAACGGATCCAATATTATTCCCGTCAAAGCGAGGAAACGAATGCATTTAATGCTGACTTGTATATAGACGGGAAAAAGGTTGGAGAAGCATCCAATTACGGGCATGGTGATCCTGTTTCTTACGGATCCTCTACAGAGGAGGGACGAAAAGCCATTAAAGAAGCTGAACAATATTGCCTGAGTTTACCAAAGGAAGAATATACCATTGGTGGTAATACCCATACTTATGAGATGAACCTTGAAAGCTACATTGGCCGTATTATAGATGATTTCGTCAATGAGAAGGAACTACAGAAATTCAGAAACCGGGTTGACAAACTTTGCATTGACGGCATCGTTGTCGGAAAACCGGACAAGAACGTTATTGCAGCTTATAGGTATAAGATTACCATCCTGCAGATCCTTTGCAAACCGAAGGGTGAAGAAACAATTATAGAGGAGTTAAAAACAAAGATCATGTCCCTGCTTAAAGATGGTAACATCGTCCTTAATAAAAATATACCGGAACATATCTTGAAAGCAGCGGGGTTGGTAAAAGGTCAATACCTCGATCTCAAGGCGCTGAAAATGCAGAACGTAAAAAATCCAAAACAAAAAGGAGGAAAATCCTTATGACCCAACGAAGTTTTTTTAAGTATTCCCTTTAGAAAACAACATAATTTTTAGAACATGGAAATTGAAATAAAGAAGGTAAGTTTTAATCCCAGGATCGACACACATTCATTTGCTGCGAACCTGGTGATCGATGGTATCAAAGCCGGCAACATTGTAAGCAATCATATGGGGACACATTATTACCCATTAAACGACAAAGGTCATGCGCTCATAGAAAAGGCCGAAAAATACTGTGCCAAATTACCTGCTAAATCTATTGTGGTCGATGGCAAGCCACAGCAAAGCGCGCAAAGTCTAAAAAGCCTAATAGGCGACCTTTTTTCGGCACACCTGGAAAGACTCGAACATGCCAAATACTTTAAAAAAGTTGATGTGGCCATGAAACAGAGCATTGTCATTGGAGAGCCGACAAAATATATCCGGACCGTAAGAACAAAGGCGCCGATAGATATCCTTACCAAAAGCGAAAGTGGAACGGAACTGCTGAAATCTACAATTATTCAGGAAGTGCTTCCAACATTGTCTGACAACGAAAAGCTGCTTAACAGCAATATACCGGTAATTATTTTAAAAGCTGCAGGATTAAAGGAGGATCAATTTATAAAGCAGAGTGTGGAATACCTTATGAAGCCCGTTCCTCAAAAAGCAAAAAGTAAGGGCATTTAAAAAGATCATTTGTAAACCAGAAATGCTGTAGAGATGGAAGAGAAAGCAGAGCAAATACTGGCATACCTGAAATTAAAAGGGTTTGAGCCTAAAGATTTTTTAAAGGAATACCGTAATGCGGGCACTCAGTTCAGTGTAGGGTTCAGAAAAGATTTTGGTGAAGAAAGGATGGATTATCTTTTGGATTTTGGCTGGGATCACCAATTTGACAATTACAGATGGAAGGGATATAGCGCGACTTATAATCCTGGGCAGGAAAACGAAAGAAGCCGCGAATTTGCCGCTTCCGATTGGGGAATTGCCGATGCCAATCTTGCCTTTCATATCCTTTCAGGGAAAATGGAACAGCTTCAGGTTTTGATACTCAGTAGCGGTATCACCGAGTTTACCAATACCGATGTGTATGGATTTTTAGAAAGTATCTTAAGCCGCAATCCGGATCATTTTGTATGCCGGGCATCCAAAAACGGGAGTGAGGGAGTTATCGATTATGAGATCAGGGTCACTTCAGATGGTAAGGAATTTAAGGCCACACAAATAGACGCCACTTTTACCCGATATCCTGACTTCAAACATGGGATTTACAATGGAATTAAGACTGCGGAGTTGGCCGACAAAATGGATGCCATCGATTGGGAACGGGATGATTTATACACGTTCGATGAGCAGGATATGGCCCAACCAACTCCCGAAGCGATGGATATCCTAGATGCTATGGAGCTGCTACTAAGGGATGAAAACGGTAGAGACCTTGCACTTAATCTCCAGCTTCACCATTGGATAGATACTCCATTCTTTGACGCCCATATTCATGCTGACGCCTGGGAGCTCTTCCATAAACTTCCCAAAGTTGCTCATACATTTCCGCTGGATACCGGAGCAAGGAGAATATATAATCTCCTATGCGGCAGGCCAGCCATGCTAGATGGGCTCAAACAGAGCCGGGGATATACTACTTGGCACCAGTTTGTGACACATGAAAATAAAACAGAACTCCAGCCCAAAGAAGGTCCCTCTAAATATGAATTGCGGACATTTCTTGCCATGCTTCCCTTGGACGATATGCATAAGGACCATTTGCTGTCAAAACTATTGTCAGGCGACAGATGCCTGACCACATTGCATGGAATCCAAAAAACCGAGGTCGAAATCAGTATCGACATGGATACCAGGAGCCTCAAACTGACTGCCGCAAATGGCGATATCATCCCTTACAACTTCAGGCTCGAGCAACAATCTCCACCCGCTGCGCAACAAACGTTTTCCCGAACAAAACCTAAGCTGGCTCACATAAAAAAGAATAAAAAACGCAAAGGACGTGGGATTTAACCAATCTTAAAACAGAGACTATGAACGAACAGGAGATGCAGGAAATTTTGGAAAATCTTGCCAGTAGAGGATTTAATGATGATCAGCTCAGATCAGATATTGATAGGAATGAGGCCTATGGCCTGCCGCGTTTTTCTATTTCCAGGAAAAAAGAGTTTGGCGATGAACTTATGGAGTACAGACTCAATTTCCAATGGCTGGAAAGGAGCCTTGCTTATGAATTAACTGCTATCCATGCAAACCATCGAATGCCCTTAGATATAGATCAAAAAATAGTAAATGGCATAAATTCCATCCAACTCGACCAAAAGATGTCGATAATAAACTGGACAAAATATTGGGAGATTAAGCAAAAGGGAGACACTACGGATAGCGAGTTTGAAATGGTAAAGGAATGCATAGATGGCCTTGCTCAACTACTTTTGTCGGAATCTTCTCAAGTAAAATTTACAGCCGATTTGCTCATGTACAAACATTGGCCTGCCGATATGTTTGCCATCTTTTCGGAAGAATCGGAGAGGATGAGGCGCCTATACGAGCATGATTACAATTTCCACCTGGAAGACCATCCCCATTTAACTGCAGATCTTGCTTTCCTCATTATATCCGAAAGGATCGAAGCTATTACTATGCATTTAACTGATCTGGGAGCCATCGCTATTACGGAATCAGCAATCAAGGACGAAGCAATTAAAAGGCTAAAAAAAATTCCGGGAATAACTGAGTTAAATTTTTCTTTTTCTAACCAGGAATACTTTGCTAACCTGGCTGTGCCGATTTTTTTAGATAAAGGATGGTACAATCTGGAAGGATATACACTTGAGGTAGTTCAACTACCAGAGATTACGCATGGAAACTTTAATGGCGTAGATTCTGAAAGGTTAGACAATAAATTCAGTACTATAAATTGGAGGGAAGACAAAGACATTGCCTTTACCGAAAACGATTCTGAGGTTAACTTTCCAAAGGATATTGAGCTGTTACAGGAGGAACTGTTCCGTATAGCATCTGATACGGAAGGAAAACAGGTAGCCGAGTCTTTGATGCTTAAGCACTGGCTAACCGCACCCTATTTCAATGACATGATTACACCTTCTGCTATGGATCGGCTTGCAGGCCTTCCTGTAAAAAAAGCTGTTTTTCCTGCTGAAATTAACATCGATAAAGCAGTTAGACTGCTTTCCGGAAGACCAGTTTATTTAGAAGATTTTAAGAACAATTTGACGATCGGCACCTGGCAACGGCTTTCTGAATCCGTCGACGGCACCACTGCAAACATCGAATACTTCCAGGCAATTTCTAAAAAAGAACTGGAAAAAATCTGGAACATGTTACCTGTTTGGGAATATCGGAAAGATGAAATGTTGCAGCGTCTATTGGATGGTATGCCTGCTAAAGTAGAAGCAAAATCAGGAGATATTATCATCATAGAGCTCACGGAAAAGTTGGACGGGCTAAAAATCTTTGATAAAATCCACCAGGAAATTCCTTTCAATTTCCAGCTGGATCCTAATTGGAGGCAAAACCAAATTCCGCATTTGGATCCGAAAGCATCTCTAAAAAATGACAGCACCGTAAGTAATAAAACTTCCTCAATTAAACGTAGAGGAAAAAGTCTTTAAATCTTTATAGTCACGAAAATGGAAAAAGAAAACTGTAATTACTGCATAGATATTCAATTCAATGAGCCCACGACATATCCCTCAGGTGCAAAAATATATTGCAATGATTTTAAAATTGCAGTGGAGAGAATGATAACATTTGGAAACCTTAACTGGTTATTTGACGGCTCCAGCGCTGAACTGATTAAAGGAAGAGAAATTAAGGAAATGAAGTTGTTCATTGTTAGCGATGGCAGTATTGAACTCGAAAGAAAGATGGAAACTGAAAGGATCGGCAGCAATACAGAAGGTCTCTATTACCATTTTCCCAAGGGAATTTCCGATTTCGAACAGAAATCTGGCCTGGATTTTTCTGGATATAGGGGCTATGACACCAGGGGTTCATTTTTACAGGCTTCTTATCTGGACCTTGAAAGCGGAAAGTATAAAGATTTGCTGGCGCAGGAGGCTATGATGCTAAAGCTTCAAAAGGATCGAGCCGCACTACCATACTATTCCGCTACCATATCCCGGCAACAGTTTGCTTCACCTTTTCCTGAACATATGAATTTGTATCCTTTACCATTTTCTGAAATACTGCTGGACAGGGATCCTAATATAGTACTGAAATCTCTCTTGCAGCATGATTTTAATGAATTGGATAAAGCTTTAGCCTATGAGCAGGATTTTACCACTGCGATTACCAGAGCGACCATGGAATTTAACGGTCACAAACGTGCGAAACTACAATCTTACCGCAGGAACTTCTACCACAATATCATTAAAGAACCCGGAATTTATCTCGAATTTTTATTCTTAAATAATGAAAAAGGTATGTTCAAGTTTCCCTATGATAGTCTAACCCCAATGGGAATGCAGGAGCAAATTTTCAGGGTGGGTAGTTACGATTCTCAGGGAATAAAAGTGCAGAAAGTCCCGGAACTTCTGGAATTTCTTGAGCGGGAAACAATTTCCAATAGTAAAAGTCAAAAGGCAGTCTCCCACAAAGCAAGTCCAAAAAAATTGCTACAAAAAGCCAAAGGAAGATCGTCACGAATGTAAATATCAATAGTTAAGTAATTGCCCGAATCAGGAATTTGGAGGATGCCCCTTTTGAACTGGGTATCCAGCAAGATGTAGGTTTGTCGACAAACCCATCTTGCCCCATTTGCCTACCGGCATAAAGGGGACCGAAAACCCTCCGGAGTCGGGTTTTCTTACGAAACAGGATCAGCGTATTGTAAAAGATAAAATTGAAGAAAATGGAACAGAGGCAGAGATTTACACACAGGATACATACGCGTATTACCGCTAAAAAATTCGAGGAACTCCAGAGCCTGCAGCTCAGGTCTCAGGGCATAAAATCGCTGAGCGAACTGCTCAGAAATATCCTGGATAATAAAAAGATCGTTGTTCTTTCCAGGGATGCTTCCCTGGACATGCTCATGGAAGAGCTGTCCAAAATACGGCAGCAGATCCAGGCAATTGGGGTCAACATCAACCAGGTCACCAAGCGGTTCCATAATGCCAGCGGAGCCGAAGCCAAGCTCTTTTCTGCGATGGAAATTACCCGGCTTTACCAGCAGACCGACCTTAAAGTGACCGAGCTACTTGGTATTATTTCCAATCTTTCGAAGGTATGGTTGCCCGGATCGTGAGCGGTAAAAACATGCGCGGCATCCTGAGTTATAATGAACAGAAGGTTCGACATGCAGAGGCCAAAGTGCTCATGGCCTCCGGGTTTGGCCGGGAAATTTCAGAGCTATCTTTCCACAATAAGCTGGAACGTTTTGAAAAATTGACCCAGCTCAATGAACGGACACGAACCAATGCATTGCACATAACCCTCAACTTTTCCCGGCAGGATAAACTCGACGATGAGACGCTCTGCCGCCTGGCCTCCGATTACATGCAGGCTATCGGTTTTGGCGGACAACCGTTCCTGGTGTACCGGCATTACGATGCCGCTCACCCACATATTCATTTGGCTACTGTCAATATAGATGCTGATGGAAATAGGATTGAAACGCACAATATCGGCAAGCTACTTTCGGAACCTGCCCGTAAAAGTCTGGAGATTTCCTATAACCTGGTCAAAGCAGAAGACCAGCAAAAGGAACAGGCATTTGTTCTAAAGCCTGCTCACCTTCAGCGGATAGTCTATGGAAAGCGGGAGACAAAGGCAGCGATCTCCGCTATTGTACGCGAAGTTGTCGGCACCTATAAATTCAATTCCCTTCCGGAACTCAATGCTGTATTGGGACAGTTTGGCGTGCTGGCAGATCCTGGAGAGGAGGGATCCTTTATGCACAGCAAGGGCGGTCTTGTCTACAGTTTGTTGGACGAGCATGGCGAGCGTGTTGGTATCCCCATCAAGGCCAGCTCAATCTACTCATCACCTACCATTAAAAACCTCGAGAAGGTGTATTTGGCTAGTAAGGAGCAGAAGAAACCCTATGTGTTGCGGCTAAAACATTTGCTGGACCGGGAGCTGCGTACCGCTACCAGTAGAGCGGATTTTGAGCTAAGGCTCCACCGTCATGGCATCCGTATCCTGCTCCGGCAGAGCGAAGCCGCCGGGGTTTACGGTGTCACTTTTATCGACAACGCGACCCGGATCGTTGTCAATGGCAGCGCCGTAGGCAAAGACTATGGGGCGAAAGCTTTTATGGAAAAGCTATCAGGGCTCAGGGAAACTACAAATGTTATGGTAGGACGAGCGGGCCAAAAAGGGTCGCTGAACAAGCCTTCACTGAGCCCAAATACAGCAGTAAAGCCGGCATCGTCAACCGTCGGGGAGGCATCGCCACCCCATCCAGGCAGAGAGCTTCCTGTAATTGAACAGCTACTGGATATCGCTTTTTATGATGAGCATGAGCAGGTCCAATTTGATCCGCAAAAAAGAAAGAAGAAAAAGAAAGCGCGGCAACAGTCGCAGTCATGAGGTTGAATTTAAAGTTGTGAAGTATGAATACGGGGGAGAATGCGGAAGCATTAAGAAAGATCATTGATTTCATAAGGAAGGTTAGTTTACTGATTCTATTCCTTCACTTTTATGTCTATTGTTACCGGGCATTCGAGCAGTGGGGACTGACCCATAAAGTAGTCCGGCAGGTTTTGGAGCGGATCGGCAATACCGGCCTTTTTGCCAGCTACCATGTTTCTAAGATAGGTGCGCTTTTTTTGGTATTGGTTTCCCTTATAGGATCCAAGGGAAAAAAGGATGAGAAACTAAAGATTGCTACAGCGCTGCGCTATTTTATTGTTGGGCTCCTCATCTACGGATTGAGTCATCTGTTACTCGGATTGCAGGCTTCAGTCCAGGTATTGGCCTCCATGTATATGGCTGTTACCGGCATTGGGTTTCTGATGATCCTGCATGGCGGAAGCCTGCTTTCACGCATTATCCGTAACCGGCTGAATACCGATGTTTTCAATAAACTACAGGAAACTTTCCCACAGGAAGAGCGGCTTCTGGAAAATGAATTTTCCATAAATCTGCCAGCGCAGTATAACCTCAAAGGCAAGATCCGTAAATCCTGGATCAATTTCATCAATCCTTTTAGGGCTCTTCTTGTGGTTGGCACACCGGGAGCGGGTAAGAGTTACTTTGTTATCCGGCACGTCATTACCCAGCATATTGCAAAGGGCTTTTCGATGTTCGTCTACGATTTCAAGTTTGACGACCTCTCCATCATTGCATACAATGCTTACCTGAAAAATAAGCACCGGTATAAAGTCGAGCCAAAGTTTTATGTTATCGACTTCGACAGCATCTACCATCGATGCAACCCGCTTTATCCGGAGAGCATGACCGATATAACAGATGCCACGGAGAGCAGCCGAACGATAATGTTGGGCCTGAACAGGGAGTGGATCAAAAAGGCGGGGGATTTCTTTGTGGAGTCACCAATAAATTTCCTTACTGGCATTATCTGGTATCTTCGCAAATTTAAGAACGGAAAATACTGTACCCTGCCCCATTGCATTGAGCTCATGCAGATGCCCTACGACCAGCTTTTCCCCGTACTAAGGACCGAGCCAGAGATCGAGGTGCTGATCAATCCTTTCGTTACCGCCTACATCAATGGTGCTATGGAGCAGCTCGAGGGACAGATTGCCTCTGCTAAGATTACTATGGCAAGGCTTGCATCTCCACAGCTTTATTATGTACTAACGGGTAATGACTTTACCCTGGACATTAATAATCCAGAGGATCCCAAAATCGTCTGTGTTGGTAACAATCCACAGAAGACCCAGGTGTATGGTGCCGTGCTTTCCCTGTATGTAGCCAGGATGCTTAAGCTGGTCAACCAGAAGGATAAACTGAAAAGCTCTTTGTTATTTGACGAGTTCCCAACCATATATATTGGTGGTGTTTCCGGTATCGAAGGTACCATAGCAACAGCCCGTGGCAATAAAGTGGCGACCACACTGGCGGTACAAGATATCTCCCAATTACGCAAAGATTATGGAAAGGAAAGCGCCGATGTGATTTTCAATATCGTGGGTAACCTGATTTCGGGTCAGGTCCTTGGAGATACCGCCAAGACATTATCCGAGCGGTTTGGAAAAATCATGCAGGAGCGGGAAAGCCTTTCCATTAATGCCAGTGATACCTCTATCAGTAAATCCACCCAGTTGGAATCCGCTATACCGGCATCAACAATTTCGTCACTTTCCTCCGGGGAATTTGTGGGATCGGTAGCTGATAACCCGGAGCAAAAAATCCAGCTTAAGAATTTCCACTGCGAAATTATCAATGACCACGCTGCTATCAAAACAGAGATGGATGGCTATGTTCCTATTCCCAAGCCCAGGACGGTTACACCTACGGAGATAGAACAGAATTACCTTCAAATCAAAGAGGACATAGTAATGCTTATCGAGTCTGAAATGGAGCGGATCTATGAGACGCCAGAGCTTGCCCATTTGCTGATAGTAAGAGAATAATATAATAGCAAACACAAAAATAATAGGTTTATGAAAAAGATAGATTTTATAGATGCGCAGCAGATGAAACAAATCCATCCCGATACATTTGACGTCCCGGATCAAAACGACCTACGCGAGTTAAAGATCGGTGATAGCGTTAAGGTCTGCGCTTTTAGGGAACGGTTTTGGGCAGAAATAACCGCTATTGAAGGATATAAAATTACAGCCCGGGTCGATAATATTTTACTTACCAACGTAATAAAATATAATGAAACTATTGAGTTTGAAAGTCGACATATTTATGACATCTTAAAAAAAGGGCAGTTTCAAAAAAAGGACCAGAAAGCTAATGAGAAAATGAAACAAAGGATAAATAAGAAAGTAAAAAGCCAAGGTAAGGGGCACAGAAGGCTATAGACAGATCGAAAGTTGGATAGCTACCTATGTAATTTCAATGTCGTACCTCCGTATTTTTCATATTTGATCCTGAAATATTTCCGTCAGTTAATGATTAAACATGAAAAAAATCATCTTCTTTGCTGCAATAATAGCAGTGAGTATTATCATCTGTAAGCAATATCCTGAAGCGCAGCAGCAGAGCCTTTGTACTCTTCGTAAGACTAAATTGGGTTCTACTTTGGAGGTTAATAAGGCAGTTGCAAATCCCTTTGATTTTGCAGGAGAAATTCATAACAGGGGGCTGTAGGAACTCTTTGATTATATGGTTGCCACAGGCAATACTACCCCAAAAGGCAAAAGGGAAGTTTTGAAAAAAATCTTTAAATAATAATTTGATACAGAAGTCAAAGACGAACCGGTTGAACCAAAATATAGAGGGCATTAAATCCCCGAATGAGTTTCATGAATTTAAAATGAAATTTATCGCTATAGAAGTCAGATTTCAAGAGTCACAAAAGTCTAGAACTAAAAAAAGCTTAATAATAGTTTACTAGTGTGTTTGATGGCTAAGATACACAGCATATAACCTCTTCTTTAATATCAGAGCTAGTATCTTTCCTTTAAATCTAGCAAATATTATTGTTGTGTATTTTTATGTAGCCTACAAAAGAGACCAGAAAAAACGACATCATTGTCAAAAATAAAGTCATATAAATATCATTCGCGAAACTATTTAATGCCCCTTTCCTGAAAGGTGGATATATATATGTTTTAATTGTGTTATAATTGCAATAGTTATTACAATAAACAATATGACGAGTACGAATGTCATGAACAGTGATCTTTTCATTTTATAAGGTTGATTTCTTTTGCTATGAACTGATACAACTCTCTGTTTTTTTTCTGGCCGTCGTCTTTGAGTTTTTTGTTTTTTTTTCATTTTGCATACTTTAAAAAATCAATGAGTAAGACAATCCTAATTTCTTTGACTGATAAAAGGGAACCAAAAAACTTTTAGTGTTCTTATTCTTTTTTCTTTTAAATAGGAAATCGGTCTTAGGATACAACCAATATGCTAGCTCTGTTGAAAGAATGCCTACACCTGCGCCCGCAACGACATCTGTCATCCAATGTTTATTGTTTATCACTCTGTAAACTCCTGTGAAAATCGCAAACGGATAACCTGAAAGGCTCAACAGTAGATTATTACCCCTGTATTCTCTGTACATAAATTGAGCGGTAGAGAAAGCTGTAGCAGCGTGTCCCGAAGGAAATGATTTTCTGTTCGATCCATCCGGACGTTCTTCTGCAATTATATTTTTCGCAGGAGTGACGATTGCAGCAGCTATAAGCTGAGACATTGCATATATGATAGTACGATCCTTAAAACCGTGTTCCCCTTTTACCCCGGTCCAATTTAATCCATACACCATTACAGCGGGAAAATACTGCGTATAGTTATCCAGTGTCGTTTTTGCCGGCTTATCATGAGAAATCTCTATCTTGGTTGAAACATCCAGTGCCTTCATCGGTGGGATGGCAAAACTAATGGCGCCGACTGCAATCAAAGAAGTGGGTAGAATCAATTTTTTATAACCAAGATTGTAAATACTTTTATCGCCAAATACTGTATCAGTTTTTTTCAAAACAATTGTGCTATCTTGAGCACACAACAGTATAGGCAAGACTATTAATATATATATTAGAATTATTCTTGAAATCATTTAATTTAGACATTAAAAAAATTATAGGTTATTAAGGATAAATTTTACCCTTTGATCGGGAGGAAGGACAGGTACCTGGATGACCGGACATGGGAAGCGGGTGTAGACCTCAATAATCAAATTGTGAATTCTAATCTGATCCTGCTCGTCCTCTAGTCTTGCATAATCATTAATAAGAGGAAGACGGTCAAGAACAAAAACTTTCTGATAACAAAACCTCTTGCACATTGCAATAAGCCTTCGGTCATATTTCAGTCCAAGAAATTCGTAATAGGCCATAGCATCGGGAAGCGCTCTGTCTAAAAAAGCGATTTTATTAACATCCAGCGTTGATTCCTCCCTGATCTGAAGATTCAGTACTTCCATTTGGAATTGTTCTCTGTTGTACTTTATCTCTTCGACAGTTCTGCCTTGAATTTTCTGTGTATCAATATAATGTCTTGCCTGTTCCGCAATAATTGCATATCCACGTTTTGCCAGAAGTTCTACGACGGTAGTTTTGCCGGTACACGGTCCCCCGGTAACTACATACCAATTTGTCTTGATCTCTTTATGGTTGATGGTATCCATTACTAATTCTATTTTTTTTATTCGCAAAGCATACGGCACTCATTAACCACTTCCAGGATCTTCCCCGGTGTCAAGCCTATCCGGGTTAATATTTCCTGTTGTTGTAATAATGTGCTGCACACAATTATATCATTAGCCAACAGCACTTTTTTGTCCCTTTCCGTTAAGGAGATCAGGCAGGTTATGGGATACAGACCGGAACGATCTATAAGGTCCTTCAGACCTTTATCTCTTGGATAATCCCATCCAACCAAAGACATTTTCATACATGTACCGTACTGAATTGCATCGTCAGAAAAGCGGCCATTGGTTACTATCCAGCTTTGATGGAACTGGGGACCGTGACAACCGCTATCTTGCCACTGTTTTTCGACATCGAGAAATCTTGATTGGATGTACAACGGAATTTTTACATCACTAACAAATCCTTGCCGATTATGGAACTTGCATTCTATCATAATATGATGATCATCTTTAGTCGCTATCACATCTATTTCGTGTTTTACACAATGCCCAGGAACAATTACTCCTGTTCGTGTGCTATATCCCATAGATTCTAATATCGCCGAGGTAAGTTTTTCAAAAGGGAAACCAGTAGGGCCCAGCGCCATAATCGCCTTTTTCAGGTTATACCTGGCCGAAGCAGGTTTTGCTATTTTTCTTAGCCATTTGAAAGCCGTCTTGTAAATATCCCGGGTAGCCATTCCATCGATAAGATTGTCCTGCACTTTTTGCAGAACAATCTCAACCTGCTGCGGAGCCGCTCCGGACCGGGACAGTGACTGTCTTAATTTATTACTGTCGAAAGCCACGCGCTGGCCTGAAGCTTTTAAGATGTAAATATCTTTGTCTTTTTGCATAAGCTCTTATCTTTAAACCTTTACACATGTTTTCATGCTTAAGGACAATTGTTGAATTGAAAGCTAAAACTTCATTCGCTGTATCCTAATGGCATTTAATATGGCAATCAATGATACGCCCACATCAGCAAAGACAGCCTCCCACATTGTAGCCAGACCGCCCGCACCTAAGATCAGAACAATACCTTTTACTACAAATGCCAGTGTTATATTCTGCCATACAATTTTCTTGGTTTTCTTACCGATATTGATGGCTATAGGGATCTTGGAGGGTTTGTCATCCTGAATGACTACATCCGCTGTTTCAATGGTCGCATCGCTTCCGAGCCCCCCCATGGCGATACCTACATCACTTAGTGCAACTACAGGGGCGTCGTTTACCCCGTCGCCCACAAAGGCTACAGTTTCACTTTTAGCTTTGATTTCTTTTACCCTGTTTACCTTATCTTCCGGTAACAGATCTCCGAATGCATTGTCAATTCCCAATTTATCGGCCACAAATTTGACAACCGTAGTTTTATCACCGCTTAACATGGTTACTTTCACATTGAGTTTGTGAAGCAGCTCGATAGTACGTTGAGAGTCTTCCTTGATACTGTCAGCAATGGTAATGTAGCCTACAAATTTTCCTTCGCTGGCAACTGCAATAGTCGTATAGACGATCGATGAGGGGTCAACATTGTAACTTATACCAAACTTATCCATCAATTTGAAATTGCCGACCAAAAGTTCCTTGCCACTTATTGTCGCTTTCAAACCATGTCCTGCTATCTCTTCTGTGTTTTCAAGCTTAATGGAGCTATCAATATCACCCACGTATTCGTGTATAGCCGTTGCAACAGGGTGCGTACTCAGACTTTCTACCGCGTTGACAAGTTTTAAGATTTCGTCTTTATTAAACTCGGGATTGAACATAACCTCCTGCACCTTAAAAACGCCTTCGGTCATTGTACCGGTCTTGTCCATCACAACATTCTGTATTGCAGCCATAGCATCGAGAAAGTTGCTTCCTTTGAAGAGAATACCATTACGACTGGCAGCGCCAATACCCCCAAAATATCCCAATGGTATAGAAATAACCAGTGCACAAGGGCATGAAATTACAAGGAAAACTAAGGCCCTATATAACCAATCATTGAATACATAATTGTCAACGAAGAAATAAGGAACAAGGCAAATTGCTACGGCCAAAAAAACCACGATGGGAGTGTACACTTTTGCAAACTTCCTGATAAATAATTCTGTCGGGGCTTTCTGGGAAGTAGCGTTTTGTACCAGCTCCAGTATTTTACTGAGTTTACTATCCGAATAAGCGGTAGTTACTCTAACACGGGCTACTGTATTCAGATTGATCATTCCGGCAAGCACCGTTTCTCCTTTATTCTTGGTATCTGGCTTGCTTTCGCCCGTGAGTGCTGCTGTATTAAAAGAAGCACTATCAGTAAGAAGTTCTCCGTCAAGTCCCAATTTTTCACCTGGTTTAAGCTGAATAATATCCTCAATCTGAGCTTCCTCCGCCTTGATCGTTTTTGCTCTTTCGTCTACAATAATAGTTACTTCGTCTGGTCGCTGGTCGAGCAATGCTTTAATGTTGCTTTGTGCCCTGGATACGGCAAGTGTTTGAAATACTTCACCTACTGCATAGAACAACATCACTGCTACTCCTTCGGGGTATTCTCCGATAAAAAATGCGCCAATCGTCGCAATACTCATCAAAAAAAACTCTGAGAATACTTCACCTTTCGAAATACTTTTAATAGCATCCTTTATAACTGGAAATCCCACGATTGCATAGGATACCAGATACCAAATAAACCTGACAGTACCTTTAAACCATTCCTGAGGCACCCAGTTGTCGAATGCAATTGCTAGAAGTAAAAGTAAGAGGGAGAGGATGGAAGGAAGGAACATTTTAATCGGACTTACGGTGGCATTACTGTGGTCATGACCATCATCATCACTATGACCATGGTCGTGTCCGTCATTTTTGTGATGTTCGTCTTTCACCAATTCTTTTGCGCCCGCTTCTGTATAGACCTTTTCGGTCTGTGTACAGCAAATCTGTTTGCCCAGGGCGTCGTATTTGTGTTTGTGTTCCATAATATTTTTTTAAGATGGTTTTTGTTTTATGATGTTAGACATCGATAAGATCGGTGCTGTTTTCATCTTTTATCTAACATACCTAATAGTATTTATTGTAAATAACATTGATCATCAAATTGCCCTTGCTATCTGATTCGGTCAGGTTTTTCAGAGCTTTTACTTCACTAATAAATGACGTATTGGAAAAATCACTTTCAATATTTTTAATAGTAAGTTTTTCAAGCGGAGCGTTTAGATTTTTGCTATAAAAATAGTAGGTGCGACTTGCGTATCTATAGCCTCCCCGTTCGTATTTAGAATAGATAATCAATCCGTTACTCCCAATAATTTTATGATAACCATAGGTCCCGAAAGTCGTCCCCTTATTAAAATAACGAAACAGATCATTACCTCTTTGATATCCCCATAAACTCCCATTCGGAAATTTACTTTTTTGCTGTCCATGCTTTAAAGTAAGCTTGTTGTAATAAACACTGAACTTGTTCTTTTTGCCTGTAAGACAGATGCTGTCAATAAATTTTCCTTCGCTGAACTCCCCATAGCTTTTATAGAGTTTTACATAATCCATACAATACTCCGAAGCTCTTGTTTGAGATTCAGCCCTTACCGGATTCAAAAAGTCTATAAGAAGTATTGTCAATGCCACGATCTTGTACGCCAAAGCTTTCCCACCACCTAGTTCGAGAAGTTCGTCCCCGGTGTGTGGATAGCATAGATTTTCAATATGTACGCTACGTTTGAATTCCATATGCTCTATTTTGAAAGATTTTCTAATACTCTATCATTTAAAAACTGATTAGTAATTTTATTCGCTTCAATTAATATACCTTCAATAGATGGTGCTTTCTTACCGATATATTCCCTCGCCCTTATTATAGCCTGGTCACTTTTTATGCCTTGGGTTTCCTTTACCGCTTGCGCCAAGGCGAGCAATCCGAGTCCTTTATCCTTTAAGATTCCCAATTGCTCGATCATCCAGCTAATCGCAAAAAAGCCAAATTTGGAGATTGCCAACGGTTTCATCTGTTTATCTTCCACAGCGGGAAGTTTGTTATAGCGGGAATCCAATACGGAATCTGTAAGATAGTTCTCGAAAATCAGCCTTTCCTCTTCAATGTCTATGAGTTCAATACATCCCTGAAGCGCCTGCGCATAAATACTTAACCAGCGCAACTTCCTTCGGAATTCATGGACACCCAACTCAACGTCTTTAAAAATAGCTTTGCCTTTCTTGTTATATTCCATGATCTTTTCGATCTCAGACCGATAAAATTTAACAAGACGCTTATGTTGTTCGTCTTTTTTTCGCCAATTCGTTTTTTTAAGATTTCTGCTGATCTTTTTTACTAGCTTCCCATTTAACCAGTTTTTACTTTTAAGTAAATTATTGAGGTTCTTAAAAGCTTTTTCTTCTTGCGCCGAGAAATAGGACCTGACATCTTCTGGAATGTTTTTATTGTTCGAAAACTCTATACCCAAGGCAACAAAATAATCCGCGCTTCCAAGTATATCTTCCAACTGCTTGAACTTTTCGCGCATCTTAATAAAACGTTTCCTTTTGGGCCCAGTTATGCTATATATTCTGGCTAAAGCTTCCAATTGAAATAATGGTGTTCTAAGGTTATTTTCAAAAAGGTAACGCCCTGGGTTTTCTTCTTTTTGAGCATCATTTAATAAAATGGTTACATTTTGAAGATGCAGATCGAATTGAATATTATTCTTTTTCATGATCACTGTTCTTATTGTTTGATAACTTTTTTAAAAATCTCCTGTACCATGCAAACTGATTGAAGGAGAAAATAAGTAGGGTAATGAGCGTCGCTGAAACTGCCAGAACAAACATATTTAGTGCTATTGCTATTCCAACAGCTGCGATTGCCCAAAGACCAGCAGCGGTAGTAAGACCTGTTGGCATACTTTTTTCATTATGAAAACCTATGCCTGCGCCAATAAAGCCTAATCCGGTAGCAATTGCGGCGAGCATCCTTGCGGTTGCAGATCTGTCTTCGGTCAGATGAGCAGCTACGGATACAAAAAGACAAGAGGCAACACAGATGCAGGCAAAAGTTCTTATGCCCATATTTTGCTGCTCCTTTTCCCTTTCAATACCCACAGCACCACCTAAAATGAGCGCGAGCAGCAATTTAGCCGAGAGTAAAAGTTCAAAATTGATATCCATGACATTTAATTGTTTCTATTATTTATCAATACTTTACATTTCATAGTAAGAATCGTTTTTAGACTTTACCGGAATATCTTTTTCTCCGATCATTTCCAACAGGTTAATCTCGATTGTCTGTGCAAGTGAGGTCATCGGCGTGTCTACAGGAGTATCCTCAAAAGGATCTTGCATAATGATTGCCGTTTTTTCTATAGCAATAAATAACGAGGGTATAAGAATAGTCATCATAATTTCAACAATAAGTTGGCCATCCTCCAATCCAAACGGTAAAATCGCCGCAAATACATAGATGAGCGTATGGACAAGCAGACTATATGATCGTGGGAAAACGGTGTTTTTTATGCGTTCGCACTTACCCATGCTATCACATAACCTCGCAATTGTTTCGTTCAATTGCACTTGTTGAATATGTGATATGTCCCCAGCGAATGCAAGTTCTTTAATCCTTTCCGAATGCTTGTCGAGTAACGCATTTGGAATATTTGCAGCATTAATTTGATGAATGTTTAAGTAAGCCTGAACTGATGGTGAGAATTGTTTTCTTCTAAGGGAATCGCCCAAAGCATAAGTCCAGATAATCTGTCTTTCAGCAAATTCCTTTGTTTCGTACTTAGGGGTATCGGGAGCATACTGAATGTACTGTCTTAAAAGGGTTCTGGAATCATTTACGATAGCCCCCCATATACTCCTTGCTTCCCACCAACGTTCATAGGATTGTGCTGTTCTAAAAGCAAGCAGTAAAGAAACTGCCGTTCCTACGAGTGCGGGAATACTTAAAGGAAGTGATACTTTTTTAAATGTCGGATGCATATCCAGCAATCCGATAGATATTGCAAAGACACAAATCAGCATGATCTGTATCTTGATTTCATTTACAAAGTACCAAATTGATATTTTCCGATTTAATAGCATGACGTAATATTGTGTGGTGTTTGAAATCAATCATTTTTTTTCTGTTACAATTACTTTATAATTTTATTGTTTAGTTCATTAGGCTCAATAACTATCCTTTTCGTTCATGAAATTGTCCAAGTGAAATGTATGGCGATGTACTGTTCAGCATGTACGCAACTTGTCCATGATAGGTATTATGACCAGAGGTATTTTGGACAGTATATCCTACCGTATATACTCTTATTGGTAGTCTAATAACTCCTATACTAAGACTAGTAATTCCGTAGGTGGTGGAACTAAAAAACAAGTTTTTATTTTGTAAATTCCTATACACTGCAACCAAGATTGCTTCGATTAAAATCCCGATTGGTAAATAACTTCTATAAATGAAAAGCCAGTTTCCCCGCCTTTCAAATTCTTCTTTCAACGCCATAATTTTTTTGATTTTTCATAATGTAGGTTTATAATCACTTAGCCATGTCTGAGCAATTACAGCCCATTAATCCAATATTTACTTCCTTAAATCTATTTAGGATATTTTGTCCATACACTGTCCAATAGCTATGAGTTAGCAGCATGTTGCAATTAACGGTATGCCATTGGGCGTCAGAATAAACTTGATGGAGAAAGATTTCAAACTCCTTCCTTATCGCATGTGCATACCTTGGATAGGAGGTTCTGGTCAAGTGAAAGAGATCCGCATCACACAATGCCATTTCAATTCTGTTCTTGGGACATTGCGGAAACTTTGTAGCTTCGATACAAGCCAATACTGAATTAATAAATTCAGTATTGGCAGTAACTTTTTTCAAAAAATTCTCGGCTACTTTTTTACTTTCTTCTTCATGGCCAGTGTATGTGTAAGCGTAGCCACAGTCGTGAAACCATGCCGCCACAGTCAATATTTCCATTTCGGAATCATCCAAATTGCAAACTCCTCCAATTTCTTTGGCTGCTTCGACAACTTCCAGGGTATGGGTAAGGCTATGAAAACAAAGGTCAACTGAAAGCTCATCTTTCAGTAAAGCAGAAACATAGTCTTCAACTAATATTACCAGTTCTTTCATAGCCTATTCGTATTAAAGATTAGTGATCATGCCCCCCGGTGTTACTCAATTTGGCGTTGATAAAGAATGCGCCCTTTGTAACAATTTTTACCCCTTTAGGAATTTCATTTACAGGAGTAATCACTGTGTATCCCAATTCGGAAATGCCCCTTGCTATTTCAATCTTCTCGAAATTCATTTTTGGTTCTTTCTGCTTATTTTCTGCAGCATGATCATGCTGTTCTCCTGGTTTGTGATCATGGTCTTCCTCTGCTTTCTGATCATGACTTTCACCCTCGGCATGTTCATGGCCGCCTTCCTCATGGCCAGCTTCAGGCTCTTTGTCTGTATGGACAAAAATATAGAACTTGCCATCCGCTTCAACAATTGCAGTATTGGGTACGGTAGATGCCATAACATTTTCGACACTTACCATGCCTGTGATATTCATTCCATCAATCAATCCGGTTTTATTACCTACTACAGTACAGTGCACAGCAACTGTTTTACTTTCATTCTCGAAGGATGAACCTATATTGAATACTTTTGCGCTATAAGTCACCTGTGGATTGTTAGTAATGGTAAAATTCACTACTTGTCCCACTTTCATGTAAGGGAGATCCCTCTCGAAAACCTGAAGGTCTAGATGTAACAGACTGTTATCTACAATTTCAACCACAGGAGATGATACATCGACATAACTTCCAATTTTTGCGAACTCATTGCTTATGGTTCCGCTGACAGGACTTGTTACCGTTAGTGCTGATCTTAGATTTTCCCTGCTGATAGTAGCGGGATTTATTCCCATTAATTGTATTTGTTTCTTTAAGGAAGCCTTACGGGCCATCAAAGCGTTCAAATCGGCATTAGCTGTCTGGAGATTCTTTAACGCTCCCGCACTTCCCTGATTAAGTTCCTGTTGACGATTTTGTTCCTGTTGTGCCAACGTAATTCTGCTGTCAATTGTGATGTATTCTTCCTGCAGCTGAATAAACTGAGGATTTTCAATAGTGGCAATTACCTGACCTTTGCGGACATAATCACCCAACTGTACATTTAGGCTTTTAATAACACCACCATAAAGGGATGTTGCATTCGCCTTCTTGTTGTTTGGTACCCTTAGTGCCCCGTTAGCTTTGACAGTGGCTGTCAGATTTTTATCCTCAATGTTTCCAAGTTTGATGCCAACAGCTTTGATCTGTTCCTGTGTGAGTGAGGCAATAGTGGAAGACTCTTCTTCTGAATGTCCTTCCTCACCACTGGCTTCAGCTGCTTTTTTTTCTGTTGGAGCTTTAGCACCCTCTTTATTTTTTGCCTTTCCCCCACAGCTATATAAAGTTGTTATGAGAATAGCTGCAACTAATATTTTTTCTATGATTTTCATTTTATCTTATTTGTTATTGAAGTAATTGAATTGAATTGCTGATTGATTGAACTGGTTCAATACGTCCAGGTAATTTTGACGGATGCCAATAGCCTGGTTAAGAAACTGCCCCAATTCTGCAAAACTTATCTCACCCGTTCTGTAACTCAGGCTGGCCGCATTGATAATTTCTTCAGATTGCCTTAAGCCGGAGGTTTCATAGAAATTCAACAAGGAATAATTCTTTTCTATTTCAGCAATTGCGGTTCCTCTCTGGGTCTGGAACAATTGCGTCTGATAGGATAGTGTTTTTTCCTGCACCTCTTTCTCTGTAACTGCTACTCTTACCTTATTACGATAAGCACCGGTTCCAAACAATGGAAAGGATGCCATTACTGAAAAGCCAGTGAAAGGATCTTTCGCTCCCCATAAACGTTGGCTGAAAAATCTTCCTGAAAATTCAGGCCTATTCGTGTTTTTTTGGACTTTGATATTGGATGATGCAATATTTACATTTTGTTCCTGTAAGGCAAGAATAGGATGGGACGTAATGTTCTCCAACAATTGTACTTCTATCTTTTCAAGAGGGGCCGAGACAGGTAGTAACCATTCATTTTGGTTCAAAAGCATCATTAATTGTTGTTGCTGTACCGTCATTTCCTTCTTATTCTGATCCATAAACGCCTGAAGTTCTCTAAGCTTAGCCTCTGCAGACACCTGATCCAGTTTAGCGACATCACCTGTCTTTACCCTTACTTCAGTGGTTTTAAAAAGCATAGTATATATGCTATCCAGCCTTTGGAATAATGCTTGCTTATCCTGTAAATACCAAAGCTGATAATAGGCGGTACGTACATCTCTTTTAATGACTGCATTTAGTACATCCGTATTCATCTCAGCATATTTAAGCTGCTGTTTGAAATAATCTTTCCGAGCCGCATACAATCCTGGCCAGGCTATACTTTGTGAAATACCAACTTTTAAAATACCCACATTGTCCGAGGGACGGAAATCTTCGTTTTCTGCGAAAACGCCTGTTTTGGGAATATCAGTGGCCGTCTTTACATTTAGAGAGGCACTTTTAATTTTCGCACTGTTTACTCCAAATTGTTGGTTGTTTTGCAAAGCTGTTTCTATTACTTTATCTATTGAAACTCTATTTTGTTGCTGTGCATTGCTAGTTGAAAAGCCACCCAAACACAGTAAAACCACAACTGGTATTGTTTTCATGCTTCCTTTACCTTTTATGTTAAGTTTGGAATTGAATATGATGTAAAGGAGCGGCAATACGAATAGCGTCAGAAAAGTTGCAGTGATCAGACCGCCTATAACAACTGTCGCCAAAGGCTTTTGAACTTCCGCTCCCGCACTCGTGCTTATGGCCATTGGCAGGAAGCCGAGTGATGCCACGGTTGCCGTCATCAAGACCGGTCGTAGTCGGGTCATGGTTCCTTCTTTTACTCTTTTGAGAACGTCATCTATTCCTTCCTTCTTCAGTTGATTAAATGTGCCTATCAAAACAATACCGTTCAGTACGGCAACACCAAAGAGAGCAATAAATCCGATCCCTGCGCTAATACTGAAAGGCATGCCCCGAAGCATCAAGGCAAACACCCCTCCAATTGCACTCATAGGTATTGCGGTAAAGATCAGCGTTGCCTGTTTGAACGAATGGAAAGTAAAATACAGCAACATAAAAATCAGTAGCAAGGAAACCGGTACTGCAATCATCAAACGTGCGCTTGCCTTTTGCAGGTTTTCAAATTGACCTCCGTAGGTGAAATAATAACCCGAAGGCAAATTTACTTTTTCGGAAAGCTGTTTTTGAATGTCCTGTACAACACTTTGAACATCACGTCCGGCCACATTGAAACCTATTACAATCCGACGCTTACCAGCCTCACGACTAATTTGGGCAGGTCCTAGTTTATACTCAATATTTGCAACCTGTGAAAGCGGAATCTGTACCCCGCTATTTGTTGGGATCATTAGATTGCTTACATCATCTATACTGCTTCTATGGAGACTGTCAAGCCGAACAACAAGATCAAAACGCCTCTCATTTTCGTAAACCTGTCCCGAACTTTTTCCCGCAAAAGCGGTACTTACCACATCATTTAAGTCTTGAATGGTCAGACCATAATTTGCAATACGTGTACGGTCATATTCCACATTGATTTGAGGAAGTCCACTAACCCGCTCTACCTGAGGAGAGGTTGCCCCATCGACGGTTTGGATTACTTCACTTACTTCTTTAGCGTAGGATGCGAGCGTATCAATGTTTTCCCCGAAAATCTTAACAGCGACATCCTGTCTGATACCAGTCATCAGCTCATTAAAGCGCATCTGTATAGGTTGATTCTTTTCAAAGAAGACACCCGGTATTACTTCAAGTTTCTCCATCATGGCATCGGCAAGCTCCTTGTAATTCCTTCCGGAGGTCCATTCTTTTTCCGGTTTCAAAACGACCATCAAATCTGAAGCCTCCGGAGGCATGGGATCCGTAGGAACTTCGGCTGCACCTGTTTTTCCAACAACCATCTTAACCTCCTGAAATTCCTTGAGTATACGCGAAGCCTGCATCGATGTCTCTATACTTTGATTCAGTGAACTACCTTGTGGAAGTATACAATGGAATGCGTAATCTCCTTCCTGCAGTTGAGGAATAAACTCGCCACCCATCCTGCTAAAGAAAAATAGAGAAATTACGAATAGCCCAACGGTAGCACTTACAACAATGTATTTCATCTTAATTGCTTTCTGCAGCACTGGTTGGTACCAACTAGCCAGCTTGTCCATCATTTTGTCACTGAATGTTTTTTTATGACTTGGTTTTTTGGACAAGAATAATGCACACATCATCGGGATGTACGTCAATGACAAAATAAGCGCCCCAAATATGGCAAAACCTACGGTTTGCGCCATTGGGCGGAACATTTTCCCTTCTACACCAACTAAAGTTAAAATAGGAATATATACGATCAGGATAATGATCTCACCAAAAGCAGCACTGGTTCGTATTTTAGAAGCTGACACAAATACCTCATCGTCCATTTCACTTTGTGTCAATCTGTTAGTGGATTTTCGAAGACCCAAATGGTGCATGGTTGCTTCTACAACGATTACCGCGCCATCTACGATCAGTCCAAAATCTATCGCACCAAGACTCATCAGATTGGCACTAACGCCAAAGACGTTCATCATTCCAAGAGCAAAAAGCAATGCCAATGGAATTGCTGATGCCACAATAAGTCCTGCACGGAAGTTGCCTAAAAACAGTACAAGTACGAATATTACGATCAATGCACCTTCAATAAGGTTCTTTTCTACCGTACTCATAGCTCTGCCTACCAGTTCCGTACGGTCCAAATAAGGTTCTACGATTACGTCTTCAGGTAGGGACTTTTGGATAGTTGGTAGCTTTTCCTTGATACGCTTTACGACTTCATTACTGTTTTCGCCCTTCAACATCATAACAACTCCACCCACAGCATCAACTTCTCCATTAAACGTCAGCGCCCCATACCTAACAGCACTTCCAAATCTCACTTCAGCAACATCATTGATATAAATGGGCACAGCACCTGAAGTTTTTACCACGATTCTTTTTACATCTTCAATTGAAGTTACCAGACCAATACCTCTGATAAAATAGGCATTCGGCTTTTTATCAATATACGCTCCACCTGTATTCTGATTATTTTTCTCAAGTGCGGTGAATATATCTGGTATGCTCACACCCATCGCTCTTAACTTATCAGGGTTCACAGCAACCTCATACTGTTTTAATTGTCCGCCAAAGCTGTTAACCTCAGCAATACCGGGTGTTCCATATAATTGTCTTGCAACGATCCAATCTTGCATTGTACGTAGATCTTTTGCATTGTATTTACTTTCACTGCCTTTTTTGGGATGGATAATATATTGGTAAACCTCTCCCAGGCCGGTACTTACCGGCGCCATTTCAGGAGTACCTATTCCCTGTGGAATTTGGTCTACTGCTTCTTTTAGCCTTTCGTTGATGAGTTGACGTGCAAAGTAGATATCTACATCTTCTTCGAAAACGACTGTAATTACGGACAACCCGAATCGGGAAATGCTTCGAATTTCTTCGATCTTGGGAACATTCGCAATACTCTGTTCAATCGGAAAGGTAACGAGCTGTTCCACCTCCTGTCCAGCCAATGTGGGGCAGGAAGTAAATATTTGAACCTGATTGTTGGTAATATCAGGTACGGCATCTATAGGCAGTTTGGTTGCACTCCATACTCCCCAGATAATAAGTAACAAGGTCATTAAGCCAATGATTATCTTGTTCTTGATACTGAATTTTATGATATTGTCTAACACAATGTATTTTGTTATTTTAACATTTAATAGAAAAAGAAGGGAATTCCACCAATGGATGAAAAGGCGGAGAAGGAGAATCTATGAGTCAATGTGAAATATCGACAATTGGTAGTTGCAACACTTTATATAAAGTGTTAGACACCAAATACAATACGACTAGTAATGTATATAAATACACATTATACCAGAAGACATAGCATTCCCAGAAAAGTTAAATGTTAAATTTCGGCGGCTGCCAAATGCTACCAGCGTAGCGGGATAAGAAGTTAGAATCTCTGATAATAACTTTTTTAGAAGAAAATGTTTGAATAGGGATAACAAATCCCGGTAATTCAAAATTGAAAGAAACCACTGTCACACTACAGCATTCACATTGACAAAATGGAGTGCAATTGTCATCTGTATCTTGGTTATGACTATGCGCTATTTCTATACTTAGTTCTTTTGGCGTTTCGCAAATATTTTGTGCATCACTACATGGAACTAAAAATAGCCCCAAGAAGTAAAATAATATAATTGCTGCTTTGCACCTCATAACTAATAACAAAAGTAGAAAAAAAATATGATTCCAAGTATCTTGAAATCTTTTTTTTGCTTCAAAATCCCATAATAGAAAATTGCGTCGATAAGATGTTATCGTTTTATTTCGGTATTGTAACTCCAATCCCCCCAATTTTTTATCTTGGTGAGGTCTGAGTAACGCGGTCCTATAAGCAAAATAAAAGCAATAAGAACCATTTTCAAAACGTTGCCTATGAATAAGTTACTTTAGTGATTCTTGAGATTGTTATTAAGGCTGCATAGAGTATTTATACCATATAACATCACTTTAAAAAGCAGTAGCTACCTTCTAGGTATCTCAAATGATAGCGGGACCTTATCAATTTTGTTACAGTTCAGGAAATGGTTCCGGAACCTTTTACAATTTCAGTATGCTCGCAATGACTACCTTCCTTGCCCTCAATAAAAGTCCGCCCCTTATCTCTTCAGCCATCGCTCGAATTTCGCAGCAGTAGGCCTGCCGACGATGATCCTAGTATTTAAAGGATGATCGAGGTACAGTTCCAACTGGCCGCTTTTGCCATGAGGACGGTATGTCTTGCACAATTTGTGGCTGACGATATATTGACGGTTCGCACGGAAAAACTGTGCTGCATTCAGCTCTGGTTCTATTTCGCTTAAAGACTGCTCTATTAGCAGATACTTTCGGTCAAAGGTGCAAAGCTGATAGCCTACGTCCAACCTTCTGAAACAGGCAATTTCTGAGACCGGTACTTTTTCGATCCCGTTTAGAGTCTGAGCCAGGAAAAAATCCTTTTCGGTAGGTATTTCATCGGCTTGATATGTCCTGGTTGCCGGATTTTGCTTTTCTGCCAGATCAGCAGCATAATTCCACAAGAAGTAGAAGGCATAATAGGCATTGGCAAACATCAAAAATAACAGGACGATAGGATAATCGATGGTCAGATATCGAGTGTCGAAGATATGAACAGAATAAACCGTCCAGAAGTAAATCGTCGCAAGCACAAAGGCTGCAAAGGCCATCGGAAAAAATCCCAGGGCCAGCTGCATGATCAAACGGCGCCCGGTATTTTGCTGCCAATGATACCCTTTCCGGTCCAGGTAGACAGATATCCGGTTTACGGACCATAGCAGGAGCAGGGCGATGAAGTAGCTACAGGCAACAGCAATCCAAAAATTAATATCGATGGCTGCAAGTCGGAATTCATCGACGTGAATATTGAACAGGACAATGAAAAAAGCAACCGGCAAACAAATAATTATCCGGAACAGCATGTCACTGTAACGAGGTTTAGACATTTGGTCTTTGGTTTCTATGTCCTGGGATTGTTTCATGATCGTTCCAATAACAACAATTAAACAAATTAAAAACTAATATAATAAATATGTTCAAACCAGCTTTAACGCCCTATGGTGTAAATCAGAAAACAACAGAGCTTTACGCTCTTGATGACAATTCCCTGCTTGCCCAGGCCGCATTAATATCCGTTGATATCGTTACCTGGATAGTGGATAATTTTGAACTTACTGCCCCTCAGTATAATTACCTGATCGGTCTGGCCCCAGGATTCCTGGCCGTATTTAAGGACCAGGCATCGCGCGCTGTGGCTAACCGGTGGCCAGTGACTTATATTCCGGGCGCTGGCACAGAGGAAATTTCATCGGCGGATGCCGGCGAAAAATGGATCAAGTCCAAGGAAGAGAATACTGCCGGTACCCAGTCCGTAGCCGATACATTCAGCGGTAGCCTTACCGTTGAAACAGGCATCTAAGGACCTGTGAGTAACAATCGGATCCCCCGGAATATCCAAGTTTCCGGGGATTTTTATTATGGTGGTGATTTCCAAAAGAGAGCCGGTTCTTCAGCTCAATAACGAATACGTGCAATTCATTTCCGATTCACAGCAGTTCGTTTTCCAAACCCCGCAGTTGAGCATATTTTTATTATGAAGGCTCATTTATCCATTCTCACAAAAACGGCTGTAATGGCTATTAGAAGGCCGTTTTTAACCCTGTTTCCATTCCATTGAACACTTATCTGCAACACTTGCATCTTACTGCCTTTAGCCCCGAAATTTACCTTATAGGAAACAGCTTGTGTGTATGGGATGTTCACGGCAAGCGCAAAGCATAACCACAACCAGGGCATTATGAAAACACAATCGTTATACCAACCACCCTAACCTGTGTAATAAGCAACAGGTAAGAAACCTCCGTTATTATTTATAATCGCCATCAGGCTAAACAATACGAAAATGAAAAGAAAAAATTTAATGGCTGCTGCTGTAATGGTCTTTATTGCAGTAGTCGCAGTGCTTTCCTGCAACAAGCAGAAACAAAATGATTTTGGGGACATGAATGGAACAGCCGGCAAAAAGGCAAAAGCTGTCGCTGTAAGTTGTCCGCCAATTGTATTTTCAGGGACGATCAGTACGCCAACCACTTTGCTTGCCGGTAATGCCTACCTGCTGCGGGGCAATGTGGTCGTAAACAACACGACACTGACTATACAGCCCGGCGTTGTAATCCAGGGTGAAAAGGCGACCAATGGGGCACTCATCGTACTACCTAACGCCAGCATAAATGCAACAGGCACGAGCTCCAATCCGATCATATTTACCAGTAACCAGAATCCAGGCTCCCGTGCTGCCGGTGACTGGGCAGGTGTATATCTTTTGGGCAATGCACCAAACAACCAGGGTAACGCGCTGGCCATCCAGATCAACGGCGCCAGCTTTACTGCAGGTGGCAGTTCTGCTGCAAGTAGCGTAGGAACTTTTAAATACGTGCAGATCCATTTCGCTGGAAAAGGAGGGGGCTCCGGCAGTGACCGCAGGTCAGAAAGCAGCCTCGTACTGGCATCCCTTGGTAGCGCCAGTACTCTGGATCATATCCAAATCAGTAATTCTGGCTTTGATGGCGTAGGAGTCTTTGGCGGGGCCGTAAATCTGAAAAACATCGTGAGTATGAAAACAAAAAGAAGCGATTTTGTCATGTCCTATGGTTATACTGGCAGAAGTCAGTATTTAAGTGGGTTAAAACAGAATACACTTTCTCCGGCGGCATCAGCTAAAGGAATGGAAATTAAAAATGTGTTGCTTAATGAATCCTTTACAGCTAGTCCGCGCACTTATCCAACCATTTCCAATACTACACTTATGGGTGGTAATTATTGCGGACAAGGAAACAATAATATCGAGGACGGAATATTTGTCGCAGCTAATGGTTCTGCTAAAATTTACAATAGCGTCATAACATCCTTTAACCAGCACGGGCTTAATCTTGCTAATGATGTTATTGCCAATACTGCTACCGGTACGTTCCAATTACGTTTTTCGTTCAATTCAATGCAGAGTTTTGCAACTGCAACAGATTTTAGAGCTATAACTAATCTCGCATGGACAAGTAATTCGGGATGCGGAGCAAGTATGGTATCGTGGATAGCAGGCTCTGGCCTCGGATGTCAGCAAATTGGTAATCAGTTTTCTGCTGATATCTCCACGTTGGGTTACAACTCCAGTTTTTGTGGGGACTTCTGCGGCAGTGGATTTACACCTAATTTTACCCTCGGGCTGACAGACTTGGAGAATTCAGATTTTACCTGGGACAGCGCAGGACAATTTGAGCATCCAGCCTATCGGGGCGCATATGGCGCAGCTTCATGGGTAAATGGATGGGTAGATATGTGTCCGCTAAATACAAACTATTGCGTTTAAAAATGATAAAATAAGGCCATTATCCATAAAAGATAATGGCCTTTGGAACGTATAGGTACAAGCCCAATTCTTATCTTAAAAGCAAGACATCACCCTTAAAGGTCTTTGACTTACCATCCGGGTAGTCCAGCACGATTAGGTAATGGTAGGTCCCCATTTCGCACGGCAGTCCGTTTTGCGTACCGTTCCAGCCGGCGGAGCTGGTGCTACTAAATACTCGTTGCCCAAAACGGTTGTAAATCTCAAAAAGACGTATTTTCTGATAAGTAAGCCCGGACACTGTAAATATATCGTTCATCCCATCACCATTCGGGCTAAACGCATTGGGTACAATATCCGGCATTTTAAAATCAATATTTACCCAAATTTGACCGGTATCCCTGCATCCATAAGCATTGAACCCAACCACCGAATAAGTGGTCGGCACCAATGGCATGGCAATAGGGTGCGGCCCTACCGGTGTATCCAGCGATGAAGCCGGCCACCAGCTATATAACATGGCTCCGCTGGCCCTGAGCCGGATGGAATCGCCATATCGGATCGTTGTATCAGAGGGAGTGACGATAAGTTCCGGCGCTGGATAAGCATCTAATTGTATATGTATTGTGGTGTCACACCACGGTTCCCGTTTGATCTGTAAAGCATAACTACCCGCATCCAGGCTTTTAAATTGAAAGCCAGAAGAGCTTTGTGCGGATCGGACCAGCTCACCACTTTCATTTCTTAGCTCATAGCTGAGCAATGCAGTATCGCCAGCAATTTTCTTAATCTGCAATTCGATATCACCGGGACAACCGTATATAAGCCGGTCCATGTCGGGAAGCCTGCTAAACTGAACTTTAAAGGTATCGAGGATAACGGTGCAATCCTGGAAGTATGCAACAACATAGGCACCATCATCGTAAACAATTCGGAAACTATCACGTAAGCCATTATCCCAAAGGTAGCATGCCTTTGCGGAAGCAGCATAAAGGGTTATACTGTCTTTAAAACAGGCATCAATTGTATAAGTATTTCCGTATAGCGTATCTGGTGGCGGTCCGGCAGTAATAATGATTTTGGGCAAATCCGTAAGCCCGTTGGTCGGCGACATATTGATCATGTTATTGCTGGGACTGTATAATGCTTCCGTTTGCGGCACACAAGCCAGGCCCAAGTTATTGGGCTGATGGATAACATGGAAAGTCATTTTTGGAATAGCAGGATCCGGACACTCATAAGGATGTTGATCGAGGATATAGATCTTGCCGTCAGGTCCCAGACGCAGATCTCCAAACCATGATACATCAGGCACGCATAAGTAATCATTCCAATGGTGAGGGTTAGTAAGGACCAATGTCTTGGAAGATATTATATCAGCTGTTGTTGGTAAATCAAGATTATATTGGTAAACCTTACCATAATAATATGGACCAGCACCACCAAAATAAGGACCATCATTTTCTGTAGTATATAGTTTAGAATTATCTGGCGAAAAACATGCCCCTGATATCCACTGATTGGTTTCCAGTAAACGGGCGTTTTTTACTTTACCGCTGCATTTTTCAAAATCATAAAGCTCAACGCCACCGGGAAAGTTGAACGCCCCGCCTTCCCAAAATCCACCTGCAAGCATTGTCCCAGCCGGAGAAGAGACAAAATTACCATTGCTTAATCCATAGTTCAATAAGGGTAAGTTGCCACATTGTGATACCACAGGTTCGGTCGTCAATCCATCGTAGCCGACAGGAAAACTCAGATATTCATTGGCAATATAAGAGCGGACAACAAGCCAAACGCCATTACATCCTTTCACTGCAGTCATTCGGTCATCAGCTATGGTATTCCATCCTGTAAGCGGAATATTTTTTTTGCCTGCAACAATATTTCCCAAGCCACCGTTTAGGCTCATATCAAATAAAGAGTAGACCAGCCCATTGCTGCGGATATAAAAAATATAATACTGGCTGGTGTTACCTGGATGAGGTATGACTATAGGGCTTCCAAAAAGGGGCATGTTATTTAACAGGTCGGTACCTGCAATAGGATGTTCATAACGGTCCCATATATTGTTGACCGGGAGAGGGGTGGCGCCGGTTATGAATTTTACCATAAAAAGCAAGGCACCTGTGGGACTGCAAACCGCTATGGATTTATGATACAGCCACTCATTAAAAGAAGGACTGTATGTAATACCATTGCCGTTTACAGGATGACCTCGATAGAAACTCGAGTCCAGCACAGTTGGTGGGCTGGTATTAAAATCAAGTGAATAATTCTGGCCAAAGGTCCAGATGTTATTTTCGCCCTGGCCATACGCCAGCGTTGTTAGGCACGATATCAAGAAGGTAAGAAAACGTTTCATAGTCTATCATTTTAAAATGTGGCCCCGCAAAGCGAGGCCACGAGAGTTATTTATTCTTTAACCAGCTTGCAGCTTCCAATCAAATTACCTTTTTCATCAAGTGCATTGATCAGATACATGCCAGCTGCAAGTGTTTCCAAATTCAGGGATTGTGTTCCGGCGGCCACGTGTCGTTTATGGATAAGCCGTCCAAGTTTATCATAGATCTGCAATTCTGCTTTGTAAGGCAGTTTCAGGTAGACTATTTTATCTGCAGGATTGGGGTAAATTGGCAACGTAATGCCTTCTTTAGGATCATGCAAGGCTGTAAGGTCGGATACTATTACCGCTGGTGAAATTCCAGCACAACCACTGGCATTTGTTACCGTTACGGTATAGCTGCCATTTACAGCAGCTATATGCGTAGGATTTACTGCTCCGGGTATCGCCATCCCGTTCAGGTTCCATTGGTAGGAGGGGAAGGCTTGAGTAGTGGCCAGAATGTTTCCGTTACGGCTGATGACTGGGAACGGAGCTGGAGTAACAGTAATTGGAATGGTTACTGTATCTCCAGCGCTGCATTCACTAACTGGCAAAACCGTAACCGCTGCAGAGCTGGTTCCGACAATGGCAATAAGGGTATCGCCGCTGCTAATTTGTGTCCATCCTGCTGGAAGTATCCACAAATAGTTTCCTGAACCGCCAACCGGTAGTGCCCTAAGTATAAGTGTATCACCGGCGCAGATATTACGGCTACCCCTAACTGTATCAATGGCGGCAGGAGTTATGCAGGTATTTATTTGGACCAAAAATCCATCCTGATCACCGCCGATCATAGTTTGATGCCCCCCCGGCGTACCGATACCCGTACTGCTTAGCGTCTTTCCGGCAAGCACAATCTTGTTTCCATGAGCTGACAAAGCCGTTCCTTCATCTGACAGGGTTCCAAAATAGGAACCCCAATGTATTCCGCCTGCTGTATCAAAGCAGCTCACTATGCAATTATAAATACCGGTAAGGCTGGTATCCATGCTATTGGGAGTTGCAATACCGGTACTGCTGGCTGTCGTTCCACCGACATATATTTTTCCATCTTCTGCTGCACTAATACCGGAGATAACATCACTTTGTAAACCGCCGTAATAGGTACTCCATATACGCTCACCCGCAGTATTGAACCTTGCTAAAAATCCGTCTCCACTTGGGTCTGCAAGGCTGGCTTGATAGGCTCCGGCACTTGCGATGCCAGTTGTACTGCTGGTTGCTCCACCAATATAGATGGCATGATCTTTTGTTTTTAGCGAAAGAGCTCGATCTTGATCTGCCCCACCCAGGTAAGTCGCCCATTGGAGCTGGCCTTCTCCATTAAATTTAACCAGTAAGGCATCCTCTGCGCCTCCGTGTATGGGCTGATAAGAGCCTGGACTCGCCAAACCTGGGCTGGAGCTATATCCTGCCAACACAACGTTGCCCACCTCATCACACTCTGCGGATTGAAAGACGTCAAGCCCGGTACCACCAAAGTAAGTGGACCAAGCAAGACTGCCGTCGGTAGAAAATTTTGCTAAAAAGGCATCCTGGCTTCCGCTGAATGTAGGCTGGTAACTCCCTGGTGTTGCAATTTGCTCCATACTGGCTGTATTGCCTAAAAAATATACACCATTAGCCTTGTCGCAGGAAACGGAGACCTGTAGGGAGCCATCCTGGCCATTACCCCCAAAATAGGTGCCCCATACACGCTGGCCGGCACTATCAAATTTTACCAGGAAACAATCATAACCGCTCGGTGTACCAGCTTTGACCGCCTGATAGGAGCCGGTAGTAGCAATACCCGTAGGGCTATTGGTTCTACCCGATAAGTAAACATTACCCGAAGTATCTATTGCAATACCTCTGCCCAGGTCAGTTCCAGCACCACCAAAATAGGTACTCCACAGACAGGTGCCATCTTCCGAAAATTTTGAAAGAAAGGCATCGGCTCCTGTAAGCCCATTGCCGCCTCCAATGGTAACCTGAAATGCTCCCGTTGTCGCAATATTGGAAGCGCTACCGGTACTGCCGGCAATAAAAAAACTGCCATCGCTGCCATGAGCCAAAGCTGCTATATCATCATAATCTGTTCCCCCGAAATAAGTACTCCAGCTCACTATTGGATCAATTACCAAAGCTCCCTTACAGTCTCCGGTACCATAGGTAAGTTCTTCGCCTCTTAAGTTATACCAGCATGCAATATTTTCTCCCGTAGCCTTTTTATAGGCTATGGGCGCTGCTTCCTTTATTGTTCCATAAGGCGTTTCTGCCTCTATACTGCCGTCAGCTCTTAGTGCAAGGGAAATTGCACCGTCATAGCGGAGCCGGATATCACTGACTTTACCACCAGGATGTATGGTAAAGTCATGTTCCATTTTCCCATCTTTATTGATGTATACCGTCCAATCAATAAAAGGATAGATATTATGGTACGTAACCTCTGTAACTGTGCCGGCCATATTTCCACTGGTCGCTACCGAGGGCAGGTAATAGCGTGCCCAACCTTTGGTGTGGAGAATTTCCTTTCTGGTAACAAACGCATCCATATTTGCACCAATCAAAATAATATCCATACGGCACATCGTAAGCGACCTGGATTCTGAAGGTTCATAGGTGTCTGCTTTATCAGGGCTGTACCATTGATAATGTATAGCTCCAGTGCCAAGAAACACATTTAGGCCTGGCGCTGCCTGCAGCTTATAATCGATATCGTTTCGAGCCTTTCCATATTGGTCGGTTACCTGGCCTATATTACGGATAAAAGCAGGCGTTTGGTTTGTAGTTTGTGAAATACCGGAAGTTGCGGTAAGTATTAAAAATAATAGAAAGAGTGGAATTTTGCTGGTCATGACAAATGAAGATTAAATTGGTTAAAAAGTCCGGGCAGGGCGCCCGGCATTGTCATGCACAAAACAAACACTAATATTTTCATGGTTCAAAAGAAGTTTTTTCGATTGTCAACCCTGAAATATGCCATTGTTAAGAGAAATTGGCTTACCTTCCATTAAAGTGACCAGGCTATGTACCGTAAAAAAGATGACCTCCCGTTGCTCATAAATTCCCTCACAATAGGCGAAAAACGCCATTTTCATAACTTTTTTAAAAGAGACCAGGCGCTGAACGGCGAAGCTCTATTTCTACAGTTATACAGCATACAGGAAACGGGCAAAAGTCAAATCCCAAAAAGTTTTGCAGATTCTTCCGAAAGGGCATTGGTATCGGCCAAAAGGCTTCTTTACGCCAATATCCTCAAAAGTCTGCGGTCATTGCACGACAATTCTTCCGTAGATATTACCCTCCAGAACATGCTTGTTGATATAGAGCTCCTCTCTGGCCACAACCTGCCGGATCAGGCATCGCTGATCCTGAATAAGGCATATAACTTAGCCGCCGATTTTGAAAAATTTGGTCATTTGCTACAGATTCTGGAATGGGAAAAACGACTCAATATCACATTGGACGAAGTATCGAGACCTACCTCTGAGATCATTGAAGAGGAGCGGAAAGTACTGGGGCAATATGCCCAGTTAAAAGGACTCGAAGGACTCTACTGTGAGGTTATGTTGCTAAAAAGAAAACACGGTTATATAAAAGGAGACCTTAAAGAACAATTGACTGCTCAAATATTATTCTCCGACCAGCTTCCGGCAGAAAACTCGTGCCTTAGCGCAAAGGCTCTATACTATCGAAACTCTGTGCTATCCGTATTCTACTGGATGGCCATTGAACCCTTAAAAGCATTTGAGCATAGTAAAAAGCTGATGCTCGGTAAAGATCATAGCATCCTGCCCGATGATTACCTGTTGGGATTGCTACAACATATAACTTCCGCAATATGCCTTGGCCTTTTTGATGAGACTGTTTATGGTATAAGAGCAGCTGAAACTTACTTCAACGATCACGATCTGCGGCAATCTGCAAAACTGAAATCCCTGCTTTTTGTTTACAGATCGACTTATGAAATCAAAGCCTACCTTTTTAAAGGGCAGGAGCGCAAACTTCGAAAAGCCATCTATTGGGTAGAAAAAGAGCTTGTACTACATGAGAATATTCTTCCTGCCGATCATCTCCAGATCGTGAAAGGAAATTTGATGAACGCCCATATGGCTTTGGGAAGTAGCAAGCAGGCAGATCGGCTCTGGAATAGCCTGATGCAGCTATCTCCTAAAATAGTAAGAAAGGATATCCTTTCAGACCTTTACATGTTCCGTGTTTTTGATCTTATGCAAAGCGGCAGTTATGAAGACCTGATCTCTGCCTCTTTTAAAGCGATCCGCTTTTACGAAAAAGAAGACCACGGCGGCACACAGTATGTTTTGGAGCGTGCCATTATGGTTTTATTGCGAAGAAAGGTTGCCATTGGTCCAAAGGTGTTTACCATTACCATTATCCAGGAGATTAAAAGAATGATCCATGATTTTATTATTGCTAATACCGGTTCGATAAGATTCCAGGAACACTACAGCAGGTATGTTATCTGGTGCGATGCCATAATTCATTCAGAGCCTTTTTATAAGGCAGCGGAGCGTTGGTATTCCGGATTTTTTACGCGTTTGCCCAGGGCATTTTGATTTGATGGCCGTGATTATGTATCAAGAAAACCAGTCATAACATTTTGCTATTTACCTTTTCATTTTAAGATTTTTCTTTTCCGAAACTCAGATCTAATAACAAAACCTTCAACATAATAACGTAATACAGTCCAGAATAAATAAAACAAAAGTGCTACAAAAACCATCTGCATGAGGCTATAAACTGTGGAAGGATAAAAGGTTTCCTCAATAGAGGATAACAAGGTGTATTTGCAGTAACTATACCAGAGTACAGCAGCAATTGTAGCCAATATTCCAGCGATCAACATTCCCATACCAAGGCCATGTGATTGCAGCGCTATGGTTGGTCGCTTCCCATTAAACTTCAAAAGACTTGTTTTCAGGGCTGCAGAGATTTCCCACCGGGTCAGTTGATGCTTTTTCTTAAAATTCACAATAGCCTTGTATTGGCCGGGGCGAAGAGCATATCCGAATTCACTTCTACTACGCCTAATAAAAAAGTCCACTTCGTGGCCTTCTTCAAAGTATCTGGAATTATGGTTGGCAAGGTTTTGATCCGCTTGAATATCGAGAGCACGCTGAAAAGCTCTTTCCCGGAAAAATACTCTCTTTATAAAAGCAATGGCATCTGTGATTAATTTGATTTTTTCCATTTTCTTATCGCTATATATTAGTTAAATAAAAATACAATTTATAAATCAACAAAAAAAGACTAGCTATCTGTAAATTATCATAGAACCAAGTATGTAATTCGCAGCTTTGTTGCCGAAAGCAACATTTTTTTGATGGCTGGATAAATATCTGCTCTTCAATTAGGGTGGCATAGTTTTGGTGGAATATGATTTTTAAACTAATTATGAATAAAATAGAGAAAAGACTCCTTAAAGGAGTAAAATTTCAGTATAAAGCTTTGTTCATTTTGATGCTTTTTAGCACTAACAGTTTTGGACAAAAAGTATTTGATAACCTTACGTCCCCCAAAGAAGGCGCAAACTATTATGTTACCATCGATGGGAAAGGACCATACCGGGTTAAGATTAATGATATTCCATTTTTGACGGTGGAGAAGCAGGAGGGAAGCATTACATTTTTGGCCAATCATACCATATTAGGCAGCGGTGAGCAAGAGATTTCCTGGGAAGTAGGCCCTGGAGGAAAGATCGGAAATGCTTCCGTAAAAGAATCACGATGGAAAAATGGTAAATATAGCCCGGATTCCATTATATGGGATAGCAGTAAAAATAAGGAAAAAAGTTTCACAGCCACGGTTCCTTATAATCTCGCAGGATGGTCTAAAAGCTCTGATTTTTCTTTAAACCCCGAAAATATAAAAGCCGCTAAAAAATGGTTTTCAGAAATGATATCACTGGCCCAGCAACATAAAGGCAGCGAGTTCATGAATAGAATTGCTTTTGCAGAGCAGCAGTCCTTTTTGACGAATTATATAGGCGACGACGAAGCTAAGCAGAGGCATAAGAATTGGGCTGTCTTTTTTAATACAGGAAAATTCGAAATAGGCAATGGGAGTGAGGATGAGATAGAAGTAGTTGCCTATGGCAAACTTGTTCATCTAAAAGGAAAAAACAATCAGGGAGGAATTAAGATTTTGAGCCCGGATGGTCAGACAACCTACCTCGATATATTTCTTCATTTTCCAGCGAGAAAACAGCAGCCGGAGGCTATCATGATAAATTTCAGACAGGAGACCAGTGATTTTCGTAATCGCGTTAAATAGACTGAAAAATTGGATAGCTACTAAACCAGTATCACAAGAACTTTATTTCAATTTTCAATTTTGACTGAAAAAATTAAAACCATCAAAAAATGAAAATTCAAATTTTAAGTTTAGCATTGCTTTTGTTTACTGTAGGCTGCAGTAAAGAAGGCACCCCACCCCACCAGGAACAGCCAGCTTCATCTTTAAAAATGGCCACGGTTAAAACCCAAATTGAAAAGCCATTTAATTCCAAAAATCCGGCTGATTCAATTGGGATCATCCATAATCAGGCACTGACATTTATTTATCGAAAGCTTTCTCAAAATGGCGGTTTTTCTTCCGAAATGAAGCAAAAGTTTGTTGGAGAATTCTTTAAAAACAGGTATGGAGGAGAACCTCTTAAAGCGCTTCTACAACGTCATAAGCAAAATCAGCAAATCAAGAACCTGGAGATTAAAGATCTGACAGAAAAGCTCGGATGCTCAAGGACGTTAGCCAAAATTATCAATGAAATTTTCTTAGCGGCAAAAGAAATGAAATCCCCTGCAGATTATAGTGCCTTCAAAAAGAAGATTCTGATTGTAGAAGACAATATTCTATCGGGGAAAACTAAAATAAGTAGGACAGAGGCCGATCAGCTTTTACATTTTACATCAGTATACCGACACTCCATGTTTTTTTGGATGGAAGCAATCAATAAAAATCCAGGAAAAAATGAAGCTGAATTTTTAAGGAAATTTATCCGCGCAATCCTTGGCGCCGGAGCTGATGCTTATGGTGCCGTCGCAAGTTTAATTACCTACGTGAGTTTCCGTTATGTCCTTGAAGATGCTGCTCTGGACAGCGCCATGATGCTCTGGGCATTTGATCAGTAAATTAATAATATAATACCTTAGTTTCCGACCATAAAAAGGAAAGACTAGTCTTTCCTTTTTATGGAATCCCTAGAATAATAACAAATCCAAACTTTGAATATACATCTTGCTGCATTTGCACTTTGATCCTCCTATTAACTTCAAGTATTTATTATCGCTGCTCAATCCAATTATTTTAGCGGTATTGGCAATAGCTGATTTGCTTACTCTCGCAAAGTTATTTGATGGCAAAATTCTTTGTATTTCAATTAAAGGTACAGGTGCTAGAAAAGTTTCGTTGTCCGTGTAAAACTTAGAAAAATTTCTAACAGATTCGATGAAAAGTATTTTGTCAAAAGGAATTTCTATGGTTTTATCATCTAGTCTATAAATGAAATGGGTACTACTTTTTTGACTTTGCGCGATCTTTTCTGCAATGTAAACTGGATATATTTTTTCTACAATATCTGATATATCTTTCATCGAAATTGGTTTTGAAAGATAACCCAACACATTGATATGTCGCCAGGATTCTCTGGCGTATTCTTCATATCCTGTTGTGAATACTACCTTCTTTTTCGGTATCAGCTTAGCTAGTTCCAGACCCGATAGACCGCTCATGTTAATGTCGGAAAAAACGAGGTAAATTTCCGGATGTTCTAATAAATATTCTTTAGCTGAAACTGAGTTTTTAAAAGTTTCTATCAACTTTAATTGTGGAATTTGAAGAATGTTTTTTTTAAGATAATTGAGTGCAGTTACCTCGTCATCGACAATTACACAGAGCATTTGATCCATATTTAATTCAATTGAACGGTAAGATCCGCCGAATAAAAGTCCTCCGTTTCGTTAATAATCAGATTATACTTTCCATTGTAACCAGCTTCTAAATGTCTTCTTACGTACAACATCCCTATTCCCGTAGAATGATCTTTTATCCTTACTTCTTTTTTATTTTTTACTGTCAATTCAATTTTTTCTGGACTCGCATATAGTCCAATATGGATGTTATGATTTTCATCAGTATACGATCCGTGTTTAAAAGCATTCTCGATAAATGGTTGGATAATATGAGGTAGTATGCGAATATCTTCTAGGTTTACTATGTGAATTATTTGACCTAATTGTAGTTCCGGAAATCTCAATTTCATGGTATTGATAGTGCCTTTAATTGCATCCATTTCAATTTTGAACTTAATCTTTCCATCCTTTTCGGGTCTGGTAATGCCGGCCTTTAAAGTCTTCATAAACCAAAAAAGACCTTCTGAAACTTCGGGATCTGTTTCCGATGTTTTGATTCGGAAAAAGTCCAGGCTGTTCATGATATAGTGGGGATTTATTTGAGCTCTTAAGGCCGCGTTTTCCAGTTCAAGCTTTTCTCGTTTAGCTTTATTCTTATCTACTGTTGACCGCCAATAGAAAAAAGCATATAACGAAAAGGTGAACCATTGAAAGAAGAATCTACGCAGTAACATATCATTACTGGTACTGATCATAGGTACATTACGCCCAAAGATTGCAGGGTAGATATACAATGGAATCAGAAGCCTAATAGCAATACTTGCGACAAGAACAGCCATTAATGACAGCGTAAAAAGGACGAAACGCCGTGTTGAGAATAAATGTGGAAAAATGAAAAGCGCAGTAGTATAAAAGACACCTGCTGAAATGAGATGTGAGCCAACTGTGTCAATACAGGTATTGAGCCAGTCATCTTTACCATAGCCATAAACCAAAATGGCTACTGTTACATATCCAATCCAAAATATGAGGTGCGTGAGAAGTGTTTTATATGTTTTCATAGGCGGTTACATGTATTATCTCACATTAAGAGATATTGCATGTAACCGCCGAAGGTAAGACCAATATTTTATTTTTTGAAATTTGATTTAATCGTTACAATATTTCTGTGTAAGAAAAGGTGGGGCATTGTAAGGAGGAATACAATCCCAACTTACAGGTCTAGTAAAAACGGAATTTCCATCCCCGGCATTAATAATGTCCATTTGGTTTTGCGTCAAAACAAGGATTTTTTTACTTTTCAATTCTAGCTTTGGAAGCTTGTTGTTTAGTTTTTTCATAGGTCATTTTTTTAGAAAACAAGGTAAAAACCTGAAATTTTTGAATTTGGTAAAATTTATGTGGTGAAAATTCTCATTTCATCCTTTTTTTTTGACAGTAATAATTTCCACTAATACCTTCACCGACGTATCCTGATTTTGTTGGATTCCTTTAGCAAAGAATCCCACTAATTTTTTATACCAAAATCCCAAAAACTATGATTCGATAATATGTCGGCATTTTCAGAATAGTGGCTTTTCTCCGTTACGACCTTGCCTGACCGATTAGTTTCAATGGTTTTGTAAAGGTAGTTTATTAATGAAAAATATTATTATTTCTAACCTTATGAAATAATGATTTGATATAGAATAATTCCTTAAATGTTATTAAAAAATAAATTATTGAAATTATCATGATTGGTCAGACTATAGACTTGAATCGAGATTTGAAAATTAAAAGCTGGGTTATTTTGGGACTCTGTGTTTTTTACTTTGCTTTAATCTTATGCACTGCTGTAGGTGTATTTCGTTCCTCACATCCAGACAATTCCGGGTTAAATAAAAATGAACGGATGTTAATTAATACAAACGGGGGTTTTTACCTGTATCCTTACAGATACTCTCTGATACATTTACCAAATCAATAAAGCTACTGTTGCCACGCTCAATTTTCATATTTGTATTGCTTTTCTTTATTCCCTTTTTCGTCGTTGAAGCATCTGCTCAATCTGAAAATGGAATTAACGAAGCATCCTTATATCTTGAAAAAAGAACAACTGAGTTGAATAAATATATCAGACGCGCAGATCGCATCCAGCAACGCCTGTTGGGCCGCCTGCAGCAAAAAGAAGCACGTATGCTGGCCAAGCTCGCTGCTAAAGATTCGGTTGCCTACAAGCAATACCTGAACCGCTCGATAAGCTTTGATTCGATTGCCGTTTTATCCAAAGACACTACCGCCCTGGCCCGTATGGCTAAGCGGCGTAATGCCACCATTGATAGCCTGATAGGCATGGGGCAATTTATACAACAACAGCGCAGCCGTTTACAGGGTGCCGGTATACCCGGCGTACAAAAGCTGCCCGCTGGCGAATATGCCGGCAAGATAGCCGAACTGCAAGGCAAGCTAAATGCCCAGCAACAGGTTAAAGACCTGATCCGGCAGCGCACGCAAAGCCTTGAGCAAATGGCTGCAGGTGCTGGTATACCCGGTTTACAGGGGATACAAAAAGAGGTATACTATGCCCAGGAAAAAATGAAAGCCTGGCGTGGCCTGGCCGATGATCCCGATGCTGCCGAAGAAAAAGCGATGGAATACCTGCAGGGTATCGAGGGTTTTGAAAGCTATATAGGCAATAATAAAAATGGTTTGGGGAGTGGTTTATCAGCTGCCGACTTGCAAAAAATGGGTTACCAAACTAAGGGACAGGTACAGCAAATGCTCAGTGAAAAGTTTGGTAACCTGCAAGTCGTGCAACAGGCAATGCAAGGACAGATAAAAGATTTCAGCAATCAACTGGGCAAGGTAACCGACAAAGTAAAAGAAGCCGGTAGCCTGGCTCGAGATGCCCGGAAAGGGCTACAGAAAGCCAACGCAACAAAAGATAAAATAAAGCATATCGAGAAGCCCGGCTTCCGCAAAAACCCGGAACGCGGAAAACCTTTCTGGCAGCGGCTCGAGACACAATACAACTTCCAGACTACGCGCGCCACGCCCGACGGCTTACGGCCGGCAATGGTAGAGCTGGGCGCCGGTATAGCCTTCAAACATACGCCCAGCCTGAGTTATGGTATCGGTATAGGGACCAGCATCGGCCTGGGCCAGGACTGGCAACATATCCGTCTGAGTTATGAAGGCATCAGCGCCCGTGTTTATGCCGATTGGAAACTATTGTATGGCTTTAGCCTGCAGGCGGGATACGAGCGTGCTTTGCGCCCTGTTGGCCGGGCTTACCTGGAAGAAAACAGTAATGATCCGCAGTCTGCTGTAGCATCTGGCAATGCGCTGAAACAGGCATTCGGCGGAGGGCAGGAGGCTGCTTATCTCGGCATCATGAAGCGTTACCGGATCAGCAGTAAGTGGAGCGGCACCTTTATGGCCGGTTATAATTTCCTGTGGCAGCAAAGTAATTTAAGAACCCCGTTTATGCTGAGGCTGGGCTGGGGGAAATAAAGTTATAATTTGATCATTAGGCTCCGCCAACAATTGGCGGTCTTGAAATATACCTTGCAATCAGATTGATACCATTGCTATTGAAAACTAATTCTAATAAATCAACAACACCATTTAAATAATGAAGAAGATTCCAATATTGTTTACCTGCCTTATGGGTTGGGGTACTTCCTTGTATGCCCAAACGACAGAGCTACCCTCGGCGAACTATATAAAGGGACTCAACAGCCTGGTCAACGGATCACCGGAGACTTCGCAGATGATGAAGTATGTCGACTTTCCTGTCAGCCTGGTCTCCGGTACACCGCAGATAGACTTGCCTGTATATACCCTTGCCGGCAAAGGTATTTCGCTTCCCGTAAGCCTGTCTTACCATGCAGGTGGTGGAGTTAAGGTCAGCGATATGGCCTCGAATGCTGGCCTGGGCTGGCTGTTGCAGACTGGCGGCGAAGTGTCCCGCGAGATCCGGGGTATCGCCGATGAGACCGCCAGCATCGGTTTTATCAATAAAGCCAAACCTCTTTCCTATTACATGAGTATCAGGCCGCTTTATGATGATGATCCTAATGCTGCAGCACACTTTGAGCAGTGGTCGGCGGCAGCAAAAGGCCAGATGGACCTGGAACCCGATCTCTTCTATTTCAACTTCGCTGGCTATAGCGGCAAGTTCATGTACGACGAGATCAAAAAGGAGTTCGTCAACCTGAATATTTCCGATCGGAAGCTGGATATCAAATTCCAGGTGCCCGGTTCCAGCTCCGGGGGCTTTACCATTATTACCGACAATGGTACTAAATACATATTCAATAATGCCGAAAAATCCAGCAGCCAGACGCTGCCTGTGGGTATGCAGGGGTCTTCTTCCTCATCACCGGAACAGACCACCTCCTGGAAGCTCACCCGGATCATCAACCCGGACGCTACAGATACTATTGAATTGTTGTACGAATATAACTCCGGCAAATATGCCAGCCTGGGTTCCAGTACCACCTACCAGCCGCTTACGGGGAGTAGTGGCCGTAGCCCCGTAATGAACGTTTACACGAATAACTTCCTATCGGGCCTTACCCGGCTCAAGGCCATCGTAAGCCGTACCGATTCGCTCAGCATCGTATATGATAGCGTAGTACGCCGGGATTATGAATTGCAGCGGGCAATATCGCGGGTTATTGTCAGTACCCGGGGCGGCGGGGTTAAAAAGATCCTGCGGTTACATACCAGTTACTTTCAGCGCAGCGCTTCCGTGGGACAAAACGCAGCAGGCACGATGTCGCTCGAGTCGCTGCGCCTGGACTCCCTATCCGAATATGGCAGTACGGAAAACAACAGTAATCCGCTGCGCCACCGCTTTATCTATAACAGTACCCAAATGCCGGCCCGTATGTCCTTTGCCCAGGATATGTGGGGATATGCCAACAGCAATTTATTTGATCAGCACATGGCTCCGGGCATGTATATACAGCAGGGAGGTTCCCCGACCTATCTTCCCGGAGCGAATCGTACACCTGACCCCAGTAGGATGAAGGCCGGGATATTGGAACGGATCGACCTGCCAACAGGCGGTAATATCCAGTTTGATTACGAACCCAACACCGTCAGCAATTCCAGCCTGTTGACCGTGGGCAATACCATTACCAGTGGTGCTTTTATTTCTGTATTCAAAGGGGCTAACCAAACGTTTTCTTCTGAATATATAGACAGTTTTATCGTGGACGAAGCGCCAGATCCGGCCATTAATGGCGACCTGGGCGGCGTTATGGCCAATATAACGCTGGGCAGGGTAAAACCCGGCGCATATTGGGGCGCTCCGATGGATTACGGTTATGTAGGGTACCGGATAGATCGTGCGCCCATTCCCGCGCCAGATCCTGCACACCCTTTTAATGGCTTTTCTGCACAAGGGCCGGAGTATATCGGTAATGTCCACCTGCCCAATGGCAAATACTACCTGGTTGCTACAAACGTCGGTATAATGAACGATGCAGCCATTCTTGGCAATGTCCGGAACCTGTATTTTGGTATCAGTTTTAAAATAAAAGACACCACTGCGCCCCCGAGTCAATATACTGCAGGGGGGCTGCGGATCAAAACCATTTCCGCTACCGATAATTATGGTGGCACCCCGAAAGTAAGGAGCTTTATCTATGATGACGAAAACGGTTCCTGGGGTCGGCAGATTGGGCCGGACTTCCATAGCTATGTAGAGACCCGCATATCCAATGGCTACCGATTCTTTGTACGGATGGGCAACAACGCCATGCCGGGCCAGGGGGGCCAGGGCAACAGTGTTTACTACACCAAAGTAGCTGAGGTTTTAAAAGATGGCAATAAAGAGTTCCGGACCTTACACAACTTCCTGAAGGTCGAGCCCAATTATGTTAACTTTTACCCCTTCGTACCCGGCACCGATAACGAATATGCCCGCGGTAAAGAGATATTGACCGAATGGACCGCTCCTAATGGCAGCACCCTGGAGACAAAAAGAAGAACGGCGAGCGTATTCGACTACTCGCAGCCCTCAATCTTCACTGACCCGGCCATGAAAATTGATGGCATTAAAACAGTCGTTGACGATTATTCCGAATCCGGCGCCGGGTTCCCGATGTTTACCATCACCCCTTATTCCAATAACCTTTCCTATGTTTATCTGACCTCGGACTCCACCTACGATTACAACCCCGATAACGGTATTCCCAACCTGAGCTGGAACAGTTATGAATACGGCAGTTACAATAAACTGCCATTGAGTATTACATCCCAAAACAGCAAAGGGGAGCTTGTGGTACAAAAGAATGCCTATGCTGCCGATGTAGCTGAGCCGGCCTTAGCGCCCGATGCGACCCTTGCCGGACAGCTTATTGCAGCCAACCGCGTAAGCGATGTTTTAGCGTCGAAGACTTATGTGGATGATAAACTAGTAAACACACAGTATACACATAGCCATTTCTCAGGCGCCCAGTTGCTGATCGATAGTATGCGCATTGCCGAATATGGTAATCCACTCAGAAAAGTTGTAGCTATTCCGAGCTATGATCCACAGGCAAATCCATTGTCCGTTGTAACACCTGGTAACCGTTTTCGCAGGTATATCTGGCGTAAGGAGCGTAACCTAGCCCTGGCTACCTGCTCCATGCCCCAAAACAGCGCTTTTGTATTTACCTCTTTTGAATATCCGGGTGAATATAGCACTATCCAGGAAGCCAGCCGTACGGCGGCTTCAGCATTCTCCGGCAGTTATGGCTATAACCTGAACGGGTCTTTAATTTTCCAGGGCTTCAACTCCGCCGGTACGATCGAAGTATTCGCCTGGTTGAGCCAGGGTAGCTTTACCGCCAATGGTGTTACTGCTGTTTCGACAGGCCGTACTAAAGGCGGCTGGACCCTGTACCGTGCGGAAATTCCGAATTACGCTACCGTTACCATTGGCGGCCTGTGTACGATGGACCAACTGGCTATTGTGCCTGCGGGTAGCAGTCTTGACGCCAATATCTTCGATAGCCAGGATAGAATCTCTGCCAAAGTAAATAGCAGTATGCAAACCAACTTTTTCGAATACGATGATTACGGCAGACTGATCCTCATCAGAGATGAGCAAGGCAATATTATCAAAAATAACAGCTATCAATACCAGGTAAACCAATAAAACCAACCCCATGAAGATCTATAATCATAAACATTTTTTACTGGGTATTCTTATCCTTTTGGTCAGTACGCCGGGCTTTTCCCAGCCTAATTTGAATATCCCGGAACTTGGTCCGCCTTCCTTCTTGCCAACTGCAACCTACCCAGCGTTGAGGAATTTAACCAATCCGGGAAAGCATAACTATATTCAATCTATAATACCGGATCAGCCCTTACAGAATCTGCCTGCATCCGGCTACAAATACCGGCAGCAGCGCGATTATGTCGACGGTCTTGGCCGCCCCCTGCAAACCAACCAGCGGCGCGCCCATGCCGACGGCTTTGATATTATCCAGGCATATGTTTACGACAGCCTCGGAAGGGAACGCTACCAGTACCTGCCCTTCGCCAACAAAAAAGACCCGTTTTCTACTTATGGGCTCCTCCAGTTGAATGTGGCCTCTAATATGCGTAGCTTTTATGAACAGGCAGGCAGCGATGAACCGCCTTACAGCAGGACCGATTTTGAAGCTTCTGCACTGGGGAGGCCGGAGAAAACGCTCAGTCCCGGACGCTCCTGGGTAGATTCAGGCCGGGGCGTGTCCCTGCTCTATGCCCATAATCTCAATAATGAGGTCCGGATGTGGGATATTGACCAGGAAATTGACGCATTACCGGAAACGAAGAGGTTTTATGATCCCAGTACCCTGTTCGTGACCGAAACAACGGATGAAGACGGGAAAAAAACAAGGGAATATAAAGACCGGAACGGTCTGGTGATTTTGGTAAAAAGGCAACTTGTGGATGGCAAAATTGAACCGCGAATGCACGTCAATTATGCCTGTACCTATTACGTTTATGACAAGCAGAACCGGCTGCGCTATGTGATCCCCCCGCTTGCTGTATGGACCATAGACAATGCCGGGAGCTGGGATGTTAGCATGGTACCTGAGCTATGTTACCGCTACGATTACGATGAAAAGGGGCGGCTCGCACAGAAAAAGATACCCGGTAAAGCGATGGAAGAATATGTTTATGATGAGCGGGACCGGCTGATCTTTAGCCGGGACGGTAATCAAAAGGATAAGAATAAATGGGCATTTACAATTTATGATGGCAGCGACCGGCCTATCGTAACGGGGCTGATCGGTTTTACCTCACCCCGCGATGTGCTACAAGGTCTGGTAGATGACCCTTCGGTTCAATACCCGGCGCCAGATTTGTGGGGCTATATTAAAAATTATAGCCTCAACAATAGCTATCCGGCGCAGATCAATGCAGCAAACATCCTTAGCTATACCTATTATGATAATTATGGCCAGCTACCGGGCTTCAGTTATGACGCTGCGCAGTTCAGCGGTGCCCTTGCCTCTACTGCCCAGCCGGAAATAGAACAACCGGTTTTAAGCAGCGTAACACGCGGGCTGGTAACGGGCAGCAAAGTCCGGGTACTGGATGGCGAAAACCCCGGCGCGGGCAGTCAGTGGCTCAGTACTGTCAATTACTACGACAATAAAAACCGGCTGCTCCAGGTGCAATCCCAGAACCTGAACGGGGGCCTCGATATCAGCTCTAACCTCTATTACTTCCAGGGCATGCCCTGGCGCACGATACTGCAGCACCAAAACCCCAGGGCACTGGCAGTCCCCGGATCGGACAGCGCCATCAAACAGCACCGCCTTGTAAAAACCTTTACACGCAACATCGCAGCGGGAGGCGGTAATGACCTGGTAAAAAAGCTGGAGCAGCAGATCAACGGTGGTGCACCTTTTAATATATCGGGCTATAACTACGACCATCTGAACCGGGTAGTCGTAAAGGATACCCGTGCGTGCATGATGCTCAATGAATACAATGTACGTGGCTTTTTAAATCACATTGCGGTAGAAGACCGGGGTACACCAACCTTCCGTACGCTTTTTGAAGAGCGGCTCAGTTATGACAGTGGTTTCCGCGACAAACTTTATAATGGCAATATTGCCGGCATTACCTGGAAAGGTGACGATGGCATCACGCATGCCTATGGGTATACTTATGATAAGCTCGACCGGCTGACGCATGCCGAACACCGGCACTGGACCGGCAGCAGTTGGGCTAATATGGAGTGGGATTATACCGTATCCAAAATCACATATGACCTCAACGGTAATCTCAGAACCATGAAACAACGCGGAGGTAAATACCCCGGCGCTGCCCAGACCATTGACGAACTGTCCTATCAATACGAAGCCCGGACCAATAAATTGATCAAAGTGGAGGATGCAGGAGTAAATCTCAGTGGCTTACCCGATTTTAGAAATGGCGCCAATACCGCCCAGGAATACGATTATGACCTTGACGGCAATATGGTCAGTGATGCCAACAAGAGGTTGGCTATCGAGTACAATGATATAAACAAACCGGAAGTGATGGTGGTCGATGGAAAAGGTACTATTTACTACACCTACGATGCTGTGGGTAACCTCCTGCGCAAAAAACTGGACAGTTCCGGGGTGAGCCATATATATGATAATATGGGTAATTTTGTTTACAAGGATGATGTACTTCAATATATCTTAAATGAAGAAGGTCGTTGTCGCCCGGTATCAGGAGACACTTTAGGAAATGAAACCCGCTTCGTCTACGATTATTTTGTCAAAGACCACTTGGGTAACGTCCGCAGTACGGTGACCTCTAACCCGATAACGGTTGGTTATATGGCCGAACATGAGCTGGCCACAGCTGGTAGGGAACAGATGCTCTTTGACAATATTCCCAATGTTCGTGCTTCAAAACCAGGAAGTACGAACCCCGATGATAATATGGCTGCAGAGCTGGACGGTGCCGTTGCAAGTAAACGTGTGGGAACTGCGATCATGCTCAAGGTGATGCCCGGTGATAAGTTCGAGATCAGTACCGATAGCTATTATGAAGGCGAGAACCAGGGCGCGGAAGAAACAGGAGCTGCGCCGGTTATCAACTCCTTGATGAATGCATTGATGGGTGGCGGGACTTACGCCGGTGTACCGGTCAGTGAACTACCAGAAAACATGAAAACCATCAGCAATATTTTGTCCAATCCGACACTTCCTTCGCTGATGCAAGGTTTGCAAAGTAATGATAATCCGATAGCACCAAAAGCACATCTCAATTATTTGTTCTTTGATGGCCAGATGCAATTGGTCTCCGATCTGAGCGGTTCAATCCAGGTGCAGCCCAATACCAACGGCTGGCATAATAGCGGTACAGTAACCATTGGACCTGGTGTATTTAGTAACAGTACCTTACAGCCGGCCTACCTAATCGTCTATATTGACAACCAGAGTATCGGTAAAAAGGTATGGTTCGATAATGTACATCTGGAACATTATACTTCTAAAGTTTTAGAAGAAGATCATTATTATCCTTTTGGTTTAACTGTCGGCATTGATAAAACTGCGCAAAATAATTTGCCAGGGCAGCCATATAAATATCAGGGAATACAACTCGAAAGGCACTATGGATTAGAAATGTATGAAACATTCTATCGAGGACTTGACCCCCAATTGGGAAGATTTACACAGGTTGACCCTAAAGCAGAAGCCAGCTTGGCAATGTCCCCATATGCTTCCATGGATAATAATCCCGTTTCAAAAATTGATCCAATGGGAGATCAAGCAGGCGATCAAAATGAGAAAGAGTCGAGCAATGCAGGCGACATAATTGCCACCTGGTATAATTTAATCGGTGCGATCGGTAGGCATATGTCGCCTCCATCATCCCAAAAGAAAAGTACTAAAACCCGTGATGCCAATAGTTCGAGTGCGCAATATCAGCGGATGCTGGACTTTGAGGCAGGGATCGGTGCTTTGTTCATGCTCTCTATGCCCATCGAGATGATACAGGGCGAAGCCCTACCTGCAAGTGTTGAGTTAAGAGCTGCAGATAATATAGCAGAAGAAGTAACAGCAGGTGCTGCAATTGCGAAAAATGCTAGTAACTTAGTAGCCGAAGCTGATGTCGCCTATGATGTTTCAAGATTATGGCAAGTAGGCCCCTATAACGAAATTCAAGGAGCAAAAAATCTTGATGCTCACCATGCGGGGCAAGGCGCTTGGTATAAAAAATTAATAGATGGTTACGTGTATAAAACAGGACCAGCCATTAATGTCCCCGTTAAAGGGCATAGAGAGAAGATCGCGGATTTGGGTGAAGGAACTCTTGGTTGGTTATCTAGAAGCATGAAGATGGAAAGTCCAACTCCGAGAAAAATATTGGCGAGGGACGTAAGGGAATTGAGAAGAGTTTATCCTGAGATTCCCAATAAAGCATTAAAAGAATTAATAGATTTAAATAAATCAATGTATCCTAAAGCATTTCAAAAAACAATGGGATTATGACAGCAGAACAAATAATTAATCAATTCTACGTAAAAGCCCTAGAAGGTCTAAAAGACGAGTGGTTGACGGCCGAAACTAGCCAATGGTACGACTATATAATGGCATTACCTGAAAAAGAAAGGTTTACTTACATGATCATGGTGATGCAGGAACAGGTGTTCAATGGAGGTTTTCATCAGTATTTCTCGAATACTTATGGTAGGTTCGTTTTCGAGACAATTTCCGCATTGAAACAAATCGGCGCAATTCAACATGCTGCTCTACTTGAACAAGTGCTACAAACAATAAATAAAAAAAATGATCCTCCCAAAATTTTTCGAGAGAAGGTGGCAGCCAAAAATTTTGATAGTTCATTCAATTCTGATGAAGTTGAAGACAAATTGGAAGACTTGGTTAGCGAGTACATTGATCTTGACGAAGATGAGATATTCAAATTGCTTGGAAAATACTTAGCATCCTAACTCCGATTTTACCGGCTGTTTCGTTTAATGAGTTTTTGAATAGATTCCCGGCAAATTTATAGAAACATTGGATCATGAATATGAATGATTTAAATTAAGTAATCCTCTTATTAAAATATACAGTAGCCGATTTAGGCTACTGTATATTTGACTTATAATTCTGACCCGATGCAGGTCTGCATTATCATTATTTGAAAGATCCCTACACTTTCATTTTTAAGTAAACAAAGACGATGAATTCCTATTTGCTAAGGCGTTGCGGCGGCTTATTAGTAATACTTTGCTTTTACTTTGCGAATATAGCTTGTGGACAACAATCCGTTTGGGAAGCCGGCAGGAAAAAAATGATTTCGGTTAAAGAGAAAGGAGCTAAACAGGTAAGCAAAGTCAAGCAATGGCAAAAGCATATTCGGGAATGGGGTTTGGACAGCAATTATCGGCATGCCCTTGCATTGGGCCTGAGTCTGAACACCAATGGCTGGAGGGGAGGCCTAAGCTATCTCCGCAACGAAAGCCCCGGTAAAAAAGTAATCTGGCAACTTTACTTTTCAGGGCTACAACATGAAAAGGAAGTAAAGCAACAGCGCAGGGCAACGACCTATAATTACCTGGTAAAGAATACGGCCTACAGCCTGGGTAAGATCTACAATGCCTATACTCTGCAACTGGCTTATGGTCGGGAGCAGATGCTGTTCCCCGCACTGATCGACGGCAACCTATCGCTAAGCCTCCGATATGCGGCAGGTCCGGCGATTGCGCTGCTTAAGCCTTATTACCTGAACCTGTTGTATGTTACCTATGCACCAGAAGAGCATGCCTATTCTCAAAGTGAACGCTTTACCAAGGAGAATGCTGATAACTTTCTGAATCCCGCGCACATTCTTGGTAGCGACAAATGGAGTAAAGGCCTGGGCGAAACCCGGCTTATTCCCGGCTTTTTTGCCGAACTAGCTATAGCCTTGGAACCCGGCAGGCCGGAATCTTTCGTTAAGACCATTACCATCGGCGGCAATGCTGCGATCTACACCAGTAAAATTGAAATGATGGCGGAACGAAAAGCTTATGCTTATCAAGCCTGTTTCTTTGTTGGCCTTTCTTTTGGAAAAAGGTGGCACTAAACTATCCTCTTTTGAAAAATAGTTTGAAAATACTTTTTATACTGCTGTTGGCGGCTATGTTTTGTCTTTGCAAAGCCTATGCCCAGGCTCCGGGTGTAGCGTACAACCGATTCCAGTATAAACGCTATAAATGGAAGGTATTGCCGGTAGGCGCCTTCCGGGTTTACTACCCGCAGGGTTATGATAGCCTGGCCAGCTTTACCTCGGTACAATTGCCGCTGATTGCCGAAAAGGTAAAAAAGGAAATGGGTGTCCCGGTAAAAGCTACACCCAATATTATCCTGTACCCGGCCATCGACCAATTATATACTTCCAATATCGGTTTGAAGGGTGAAGGCCATTTACCCTTCCCGACCATATTCCTGAAAGGCAGTCGTGTTACGCTGGCCTTCGACGGCTCGTATGAGCACTTCCGTACCCAGCTGGCCGGCGCATGGGAGCGGTTATGCTGGGAAGAACAATTTCAGAATGACCTGGAAGAGCAGGCTTTATCAAGGCGGCAATTGATGCCCGCCTGGTTTCGCGAAGGGGCTATCGCCTATTTCGCCCGGGGCTGGCGCCTTACCGACGAAGATGCCTGGCTCGGGTTGCAGGGCAATACCGCAGATCCCGAATGGTCTTCGCTGAGAACTGCCGATCCGCAACTCGCCGGGCAGGCTTTTTGTTATTTCCTGTCGCGCAGGTACCGACCCGATGCCGCCCGCCAACTGGTGTTCCAGTTGCGTAAAGGTAAATCGCTGAGCCGCGCCGTACGCCTGGTGGCCAAGCGTCCGCTCGATACCCTAACCCAACAATGTCTTCGTTTTTACCGGGAACGTATGGATACAACGGTATCCGCAATAGATACGCTCCGCGACCAGCTGTTGCAGGCGCATAAAGGCAGCAAGCTGCAAAGACTCCTATACAGCGCCGATGGCAAGCAGGTGGCTTATGTAACCGAAAAGGAGCATAAACGCCGGCTTTATATTACGAGCATCATACAATTACAGCAGCAACAGCAAAGCAAAGTGGTGCAGCGTTACCTGTTGCCGCCCTGGATGGAGGATCACGGGGCCGATCCTTATCCTTTACTGCATTGGTCCGAAGCGGATAAACAATGGTATGCGGTACAGCCGGAGCAGGGCTGGGTACAGGTAAAACGTTATGGCGCCGGTGGCGCTTTGATCGACCGGCATAAGCTGTATGGGGTAGATGGCGTAAGTGCGATAATGGGCTGGAACCGCGATCAGTGGCTGATGGCCGCGTACCGCAAAGCTAAAAGCGATATTGTCGTGTATAACGCCGCCAGTCTTCGGTTCAGCCCGCTTACCGACGACCCGGAAGATAATACGGAACCCGCATGGGATGCAGGTCACACCCAATTGCTTTACCGTTCGGGTTATCCTTCCGATAGCCTGTATCATGCAGACAGCATAACCAAGCCCTATGGTATTTACAGTAAAACCATAACGGGTATAAAAGGTAGTGCAAAACAGGCCGACCGGCTCCTGTGGCGCGATACAGCTTATGTTTCGTTTCACGATCCCCAAGGGTTGGCCGGTAACACGATCCGTTTACAACAAAGCACGACCGGTAGTTTGCAATACGATACTTTAAGCCCGGGCCAGGCTCCCGCCGCAGTGCCTGGTAATCGCATCCGTCCCTGGTTGCGCGACTACCTCGCAGATAAGCAGCGACAGGATAGCCTGGCGGCCCTGGAGCGGCAATGGAAAAAAGACGAGGAACCTTCTTTCCTGGGTGGGGTGCTGAAAGGTAAGGACAGCAAAGGCGCTGCCAGCCGCCAACGGGACAGCCTGTTGCGGGCCCTGGCCTATACACCGGCCAAAGTAAGGCCTTATGTCCTGCAATTGTACAGCGCTTATTTCTCGGCACGCATCAACAACGATTATTACATCAACCGGATGCAGCCTTACCAGGGCTACCTGGGCTCTTTTAAATTCCCGGAGGTAGGCGCTATGGCGGGCGGCGGTTTTAGCGACCTGTTCGAGAATCACCATTTCAATATCGGTTATCGTATGCCTGCGGGCACCGAAGGCAGCGACTTTTTCTTCCGTTATGAAAATACCGCGAAACGCCTCGACTGGCATGTCCTGTTTTTTAGGAAAGTAGAAAGCCTGCAACCCGATGCACAACGCGACTGGAAGGACGAACAGGGAAGGCCTTATCCGCAGATGGCCAAAGTAAAGACCCACTATTATGAACTGGGTGTACAGTACCCCCTGCATTACGACTGGTCTATAGGTTTTACCGCGGCTGCGCGCCGCGACCGTACGGTATTCCTGGCCTCCGACCGTTATAGTCTTAACTTCGAGGCACTGCAGCAATGGTGGAGCATCAATACCTTTACCGTATCTGCAAACAAGCTGCATGCCCTGAGCCCCTTCCTGTATAAAGGCTGGGATGCCCGGCTGCTGACCGATGTGATGGTATCAACGGGTAAACAAGCCACGTTGTTGTATGCTACAGCACTGCGTTTCAGCTATCATCAGCCCCTGTACCGCGATATTAATTTTGTACTGCGGGGCAACCTGGGTCATAGCGGCGGACAAAGCCAGGTGCTCTATAACTTTGGCGGGGTAGATAATAACATTGTGCCGAGAACGGATACTACGGTGCGTTTTAAACAGGAGGCGCCTTACGCATTCCAGACCCTGGTAACGCCTTTTCGCGGATATCGGCAGAACAGCCTCTATGGTGGTAGTTATGTACTGTTCAATGCCGACCTGTATATCCCTTTATTCAGCCGGCTGATACCCTTGCGTACCGGGTTCTCTGCGTTAAACAACCTGCAGCTAGGTTTCTTCACTGATTTTGCGGCCACCGCAAGAAAACTGGACCACTTGCCCGCAGCGCCCACCCATTTGCAGTCTTTTGGTTGCAGCGCCCGCACCATGCTGGCGGGTTACCCCATCCGTTTCGACCTGGCCTGGCCGCAGCAGGGCTTTTCCGCACAGCCTGTCTGGTACCTTTCTTTCAAATTTTAAACTAAACCTTCACGCTTCAAAAAACCACTAAAAATGCGCAAAACTATTATCTGCCTTTCTATGAATCTGCTTGCAATTTCCACCTTCGCACAAACTCCTGTCTTAGAAGAAACATTCGACGATAACCGAAATGGCTGGCTAGATAAGCCATATCGGGACACAAGTATTAATGGCAGCATTGCAGGTGGAGTCCTTCAGATTTCTAACAATAATAAAGACAGTAACTGGCCCTATACAATACATCAAAAGCTTGATGAGCGTAAAGACTTTGAAATTCAGTTAAAATTTGAAATAAAACAAGGGCCAGGGAAAAGACAAAGTTATGGTTCCATTTATTGGGGCGGGAATGATAGCACAGCAAACTCATGGATACTTTTCAGTAGAAAAAGGATTAAGGCAAAAAACTGCCGGGGAGAAAATCACCAGAAGGACCAGCTTTTTATTAAAGAAAATCAAAGAATTTTAAAAGACGGTACATCCAATAAACTATCAATCCGTAAATCCAATAACGTATATCGTGTGTATTTAAATGATATTTTCCGACTGGAATTTCCTTTTCAAAAATTTATAGGAGATAATCTATCCTTGGCCGTCGGTAAAAATTGTACAATTGTTTTCTATGACCTCAAAATCTTTTATAACTAGTACTTCATAAGTGCTGAGATAAACGGTTATTAATTCTTAATTTGATTTTATTACCATAGTGAAGCGTAAACGTCGTCGGGGATGGATAGGAGAATGTTCATTTGGCTGCTGTTGATTATTTCTAATCTCCATTCATACTTTCCGGCTTTCCTTGGGAGTTGTTCCTTTCACTATAATCTGTTTGAAAAACGCTATAACTATCAAAATCCAAGCAAGTAGCTGAATTAAATTGTTGGGAGTTTGATAAAGGCTGTTGGGAGCTGTATATGGCTAATTGATACGCACAATAAAATTACAAGTGTTTGCAATTGTTATATTCAAATCGACCAACGAACTAAAAAATGAAATTAATACCATTTGACCGGGCTATTATCCGCACCTGCCAGTTTTCATTTCAAGATACTTTGGAAAGTTGCTGGGAGGCTTTGAAGAAATCTATAGCCCTTTCTTCGCCGGAATTTTATAAGCTCATTGTAGACCTTGACTTTTGCTCCTATAGTGCAGCTCCGGAACCGATCAGAAATACCATTGAGCGATACTTTAACAGAGCTAAATTTAGGCCAGTGCCTTTCGGAACGTTTGCAAGTACAAGCATTGTCCCTCTCTCAACTAACATTAATTTGGCAAAGGGCATGACTCTTAACACAGATCAGGTTATTCATGAATTTGTGGACTGGAAGCAAATTGCGAATCTTTCCAGGCCTAAACTGGATGAAATAATATTGAAGGATAAAAAATTATTTGCTAATAGCAGTTACTATGTTGTTTCTGATGCTATAAGGTTCCTTATCAAAATAGGTGATAAATTTCAGTTGAGCGAAGTTGATAATCTGCCAGGTATCCTTTCTGTTTTGGAAAGTCTTAAACATCCTACCCTCATAAGCAGCCTCAAATGGTCTCTAAAAGAAGTATTTCAGAATGAAAACGACCTTTTTAGCATAATAGATCAGCTCGTTGCCTGCCAACTTCTGCTTACGGAAGAGGACATAAATATAATAGGTGAAGACTATTTCAATCGTGTAAATTCAAAGGATATCGATAAAACGCAAAGTTATATCATTTCTGAAAGGAAGTATATTGATGGATCATTACCGGATCCTATCATCAAGGAACTGCAGTCCTATATTCAATTTATAGATAGCAGGGGACTGGGCAGTATTGGAGAGCCGAATGAACTCAAAACTTTTAAACAAGAATTTTTAAAAAAATTCGATTGTCGGGACACGCCACTTATGGAAGCCCTTGATCCCGAACTGGGAATCGGCTACGGAAATTTTGGACAATCCAGCATAACAAGTGCACTTGTGGAAGAACTACTGGTCGAATCAGAAAATGAAGAATTTATGATCGATAAAATAGCCAAGTCCATTAATTGTGGTATTGGGACAGATCTATCCCTGGTCATTGACCTTGAAAAAATCCCGTTTAAGTCAGTTGAGCGTCCAGGAATAATGGTTCCCAATTCAGTAACAACGGTCTTTTCAATTTGTGACGACTTAATTGTTCTCGATAAAATCGGGGGATACAGCGTTAACCAGCTTTCGGGAAGGTTTTCTATGTCGGGTGACAATTGGCAGCAGTTTTGCCGTGATATTGCGACAGTAGAATCGGATGCGAACACCGATGTACTTTTTTTTGATGTTGCTTATTTGGCAGAAGCGAATGTAGATAATGTAAACCGCAGGCAACAGATTTATGAATATGAGGTAAATATTCTAAATTATTGCACTGGAAACAAGCCTATATCACTCAATGATATCTATATCAATATAGCAGGGCAGGAAATTATTCTTCGTTCAAAAAGTTTGGGAAGAAGGATTGTACCCCGTATGGCTTCAGCCTATAACTACAGGAGGTCCGATCTGCCTTTGTTCCGTTTCCTATGTGATATGATGAATTACGGATTGCGAACCGACTTCTCATTCAATCTATCCCAGTATTTACCCCATAGAACCTTTTATCCAAGGGTGCAATATAAAAATATCGTTGTATCAAAAGCCAGATGGATAATTGAGTATAATGAAATTGTGCCGGATGGTAAATTTGATACATCGTTTCTTTTAAAAATGATAAAGAAAAGGTACGTTAGTATTGGGGACGGAGACCAGACTTTGTGCCTGGACCTACATTCTGTAAATGATAGGAAGGAAATCGAACGGCAACTGAGACGAAGAAAAACAATGGTAGTCGAAGAAGCTTTTGTGCCAAAAGAGTCAGCTGTGAAAAATACAGAAGGAAAATCTTTAATAAGCCAAATGATTGTCCCATTTATTCATCATAATGAAGTCTATTATAAAACTGCCGATATGAGCGGGATGGTAACAAACCCTCAAAATATATTTGCACCCGGAAGTGAGTGGCTTTCTTATGAGATCTATTGTCATCCTTTGCGTTCAAATGAAGTATTAATAAATAAGGTATATGGATATTTGATTAAGATAAAAAGGATGATCCGAAAATGGTTTTTTATAAGATTCAATGAGCATGGAGAACATCTGCGATTGCGCCTGTTATTAAGGTCCAGAGAATTCCTTGGTCCGGTAATGACGGAGTTTGAGAATTTGCTTGCCCCTTACCTGAACCAGGGTTTAATTTCAGAGTTATTACTTAGGGGTTATAAAAGAGAGTGGGAGCGATATGCAATGGCCGGAATAGAAAAAGTGGAATCGGCCTTTTCTACAGATAGTCGCCTTGTTCTTCAATTGATCCGGTTAAATCTTACTGATGCACAGAAATACAACCATTGCATTTACTATTTCAGGACCATTGGAGAAAAAGCTGGGTTTGAGCAGTCACATTTGGATAAATGGATCACCAAGATTGTAAATGCGTTCAATGATGAATTTAATATGGAACCTGCAAAGTTCAAAAAAATAAACGCTTATTACATTTCGCAAAAAATTGACGGCAATACAATATTTGGTTCTTCAATCGAGAAGGCTTTAGTTTCAGCTGTTGACTGCATTATCAGGGCGCTTGCAGCTTGTCCTGAGAGACGGAAAATGGCATTGTTCACCGACTTTATACATATGCATGTTAACCGACTGTTTAGTGACAACCGAAGGCTTCATGAAATGGTGTTTTACAACTGTTTAATTAAAGTCCTCAAAAAAGAAATGTCAGTAAGATCTAGTTCTTGTGCCCGCGAAGCTTAAAAGCCAGTTTAAATTTCTCCTTATAGGTGCTGCCAAATGGTAACTGCTTACCATTCTCCATCGTTACGTCCAAAGTGTCTATGGAATGAATAAAATTGAAATTGATCAGGTAAGATTTATGGATCCTCACGAAATGGGGGAAGGGCAACCGTTCCTCCATTTCAGATAGGTTATGTGTTGTAATTACCTGCTGATTATTGTTCATATGCAAGATACTATAACTCCGTGCAGCTTCAACAAAAACAACTTCAAAGGCTCTGATCTTTACCCTGGTACCCTTTCCGCTACCATTAATAAAGATTTCCTGTGGGCTCGAAGGCAAAGCAGGGGTTTGACGGCTTAATATTTTTGCTTTTATACGCCCAAGCACGTCAATTAACTTATCTCGGTCAATGGGTTTCATCAGATAACCGATAACATCATTTTCTATAGCATCTGGTCCATAATCAGGGTGACCTGTCGTAAAAACGGTAAAAACTTTGCCTTTGACCTTTGCCGCAAACCGGGCACCTGACAATTCAGGCATCTCGATATCAACAAAAACTACATCAATTCTGGCATCTTCATCCAGTACCATATTTAAAGCCCTGATTGGGTTGGTTTCTTTACCTACTACCGAAATATACGAAAAATCAGAAAGAAGCATTTCAAGCATATCCAAAGCGGCTGTATGGTCATCAACAAGTAGTACTCGTATAATCATAATGTAATAATTAATTTGACTGAAAATTCCCGATCAACATTTCTAATCTCAAGGGAGTGTTTTTGTGCAAAAAAAATGTTGAGCCGCTTTCTGGTGTTCACTATCCCAATCCCGTTTCCACCCTTAATTTCATTGTTTTTGTGTTTAGGGTTCCTGCAATGGAAGTACAGCTGATGATCCGTATATTCGACATGAATTTCTCCGGGGTTTTGCGGATCAGAAAGGTCGCCGTACTTGAAAAAATTCTCAATAAAGGGTGTCATTAATTTTGCAGGGATAAACCTGCCTTTTGGACTATTACCCTTCACAATTAGCCGGTAATGTTTTTCTTTTTCACGGTTACTCCAACTGAGTAGTGCAATGTAATTCTCAAGAGCTGTTATATCTTCGGAAACCTCTGCCATTCCATTGGCATTACCTGTCTGCAGGGAGTAAGCTGTTAGCTTTATAAGACAATCATATCCTAACATCAGATCTGGATCCTGTTTGGCCGAGCGCATGTATAATTCGGTTAATGCAGTATTCCAATTATGGGCATCCAGTTGGGCCCATAAGTGCAAATTTTCCTGCTGTAGGGCACGACGTTCAGCAGCCACCTTCATTTTGCGTTCTTGTTCAAGTTCCTTTTCTTTTGCTCTGCTAAAGCTTATATACCAATGAATTAACCCATAAGTGAAAATATAAATACTCCGCCAGAAGCTAAATGAATAATCATCTCTGGTTGGTACATAAGTTTTACTTTGATTTAGGAGCTGGTTAAATAAAATATTGAGCCGGACCAGGAAAATGCTATACAATATAATTAGGAGCACGGCCCCAAAAACCTTTAGTCCCCAATATTTTAAATTCTCGTTTAACCACCTTAAGAAATAAAAGGCAAGAAAATAGAAATAAGCTATATCACAGCTGATAAAGCCTAAGTAAATCCATAGATTACCAATTTTATTTGTAAAAATCAGCCCCCTGGACTCACAAATTATAAAGAGACAGGTGGCAAATAGATAAATAAAGAGATGCTTCCGGGATAATGCTTTAAGTTTCATTTTCATCATTGGGAAAATAATATGGGGTATTGGGAACTTTATAGAATATGTTCGTACAGAGTATTACAAAAGCATCTCTAGCATATTGTACCTTCATGTAAGAAATAACCAAAGCGGTTATCCTTTAGACCTTAAGTTTAATAAAATGAAAAACAGTAAAAAAACAGCCCAATTGAATCAAAGGCCTGTATTTAACTTTAATGCATTCGGCAAAGGAAAAGACAAAAGTACTCTGCATGCTACGACTACTAACGGTACTAACACCTCGATTGTGTTTAGCTGCTAATGCATTTGCGCCAGGTGTGATTCAGTTCACACTTGGTGTAAAAACAGGATTTTAAACTTCAAGTTACGAAATTTTTTAATTTCAAAAATTTCATAATAGCTAACGGAGCCTACTCTTCGTAGTGCGATAATACTTACGATTCCATTGCAAGCTAAATTTCATTTGAGATCATGTCAGCGAAATGTACAGCGACCGGCAAAGTAATCTATGCTACACCAGGCGAAGCAATAGCAGGGCTTCGAAATATAAAACGACTTTTTTCTTACCGTAAAAAATTCGAGAGGGCCAAACATCGAATGGGTTGCAAAAGGCAATGCCGTTATTACTACTGTAAACACTGTAATTCTTACCATATTACCAGCTGGAAATTTATATCGATCAAAACTAGATGTGAATTCTTGGCAAGAAAACAGCTTACCGAACAAATACTAGCTCTAGTCAGATAAGTAATCATAATAAATTTTAGGGTCATGCCGAAGCCCTATACTTCAATTAGGCATCATCTCGTAAATCATTTTAAAAATAAAAAATGATTTACTCAGGGAAAGTAGTAATTGAAAAACTTTGCATTTAACTCTGGTACAGTGTATTGTACAAACTGATTGTTTTCACTGGTTCTAATCTCTTTTTCCTAATCAAAAATCAAACAAACATGAACTTCAAAAAATTAGTACTCGTATTTACCGCCGCCACTGGCCTTTCTTTGACTGCACTTGCAGGAACTCCTGAAACGAAAACCGAAACACCTTCTAAAACTGAAGGCTCTGCAAAACTCCATGTATATTATGTAACCGGCATTAGCGGTAGCAACTATACATTGAGCAGCTCACCCGGCTCTGAATGCGATATGTTCCCTCTTGAATCGCCCTGTGAGATCACGTCGCAAAATGCTATCACCAATAACCTTGCTCCTGTATCCCAGGTTGATGCACAAACTAATGGTTTCAAAATCGAAACTCGCCAACCGCAGCTTTAATGCTCTATACTTCCGGGGAGACAAAGCTTCCCGGAAGTATTTACTTCGATAAAATAAATTGCATATGTCAGTTTCATTTTTTCTCTATAGCTTCATTAATGGCCAGTAACATGCCATCCAATGTATAGAGTTCTGCTGTATTAAACCTTACGATCTTCCCGTCACGATCTAAAAGTATCGCTGTTGGTACAGCTGTAATGGAATTTGAGGTAAATGCAGGATGATTCATATTCTGAGGGCCGGTATTAAGATTAATAGCATCTTTATCTGTAAACATTCCGCTGTCGATCCCTTTTATCCAACGTTGCTTGCGGCTATCAGCATTTATCGAAATGAAAACGATATTATTCTGATCGCCCAATTTTAATTTAATCTTGCGGATAACATTTTGATAAAGAGCACTACATGCCCCACAACCAACCGTCCAAAAATCTAAAACCACAACTTTTCCTCTAAATTTTGAAATGTTAACCAATTGGTCGTTGGTGTCTAAAAGTGCAAAATCCTTTAATTCAGCACCAGTCAATTGGCTGTAATAGTCCATGACAAGCTCTCTGCTATAATGCTCCTTGACAATTGCCATTGCATCTGTCAGAATCGTTTTGAAATTGTTCGGTTTTCTATACCGATAAAATAGTTTAGCGACCAGGCGATCCCGAACGGGCCCGAATTCATTTCGCACAATTTCATCGTACAACCATGAAATATCAAGGGAACCATGATTAATAATTTTTGATTCATTAGCATATTTGTACATTAGAAAGTCAATGTAGTTAGTATTGAGTAAATCAGATCCTTTAATCGGCCTTGGCACCAGATCATTGATTCTTTCCTTATACAACGCAATAAATCTTCTCTTCTCTTGATCCGGGGTGCCGGTATAACAATCGGCAATCCTTCTAAATAACAAATTGCCATTAAAGTAATCAATGTTAGCTTTAAGAGCAGCATATTCCTGGCTTGTTAATTTTCCTTTGTAATCTGTTAAATACTGCATTGCTGCGGCCTGTTGTCTTGTAAAAGGATTATTAAATATTGTTTGATGTTGATTACAATCCACAGGCTCAACATCGAAAGAATGGATAAGAATAGAATCAATAGTTTTTGCCAGATTATATTTAGTTGCCCCTCTGCCTGAAACTGTATATTGGGCGCCTGTTGATCCATTTCCTCCCTCGGCGTAATGTGAGAACGTAAAAACCAAGCTATCTCCGGCAACCCAGTTTTGCGCTTTTGTAAGGAAATCAAATTGTGACACCCCCCCTATATTGGTATGTGTTCTCCGTTTTTGTATATAAAAGATGCCACTGGTATCCGAAACATCAGCGGTAAAACTATACTTACCACCTTTAAGACACGCCTTTATTTCATTCAGGTTTTTTTTTCTGTTCACCGGATTGTTAATTATTAAATATAGTGTGTCTTTTGGCGTCGCTTGTTTCCAAAACACCGTCACACTTAACTTTCCCTTGCTCTTAGCTTCCTGACATATAACGGATTTTGCAAAACAGAAAATCATAAGGAAAATCAATATGGAAGTTTTCATTATTTTCATTTTTAATAATCATTCTGTTCTATACCACTTAGCCTGATTTCGAAGTCCGGAATCGGTAATGCATACCTTGCACTGTTAGGCGTAAGAGTATAGGTTTGTCCATTTATTACCCTGGTAAGCCTAACCTGCCGTTTCGGATCAAGATTCAATCTGCGAATATCTTCCCAGGGTATATTGCCCGTAAAAGGCAACTCCTTTCTTCGTTCTTGCAGGATCAGGCTTAAAGCTTCGTCGGAGGAATTTGCTGTTAAGTCAACAAAGGTTCCGGTTTTGTAACGCTTTTTCAGCAGCATATTTAAGGTCGACATAGCATCTATCGTTTTTGACGCACGCGCCTGGCATTCTGCTTTGATAAGATAAACTTCATTTGTTGCAAGACCACAAAAGTTTTGAAAGTTGCCGGTGTAGTTTCCTCTGAATTTGTAAGTAGATCCTGATTTGATATAAAAGAAAGTCTTTCTTAAATCATTGTCGTCATACATTTTCATGAGAGCTGTGTCTACGGTACCCCTAGTGTTCGTCGTTGGTCTGATAATTCCATTCATTCCAGAATAGGCAAAAAATATAATTTCCTCATTACCAACACCTTTTGCGGGAAACCGGTAAGTCTGATTTAAGGAAACAGTGCCGCTATTAAAATCCAAAATGTTTGATTTTTTTGATAACGAATGTTCCGCATTTTCCAATGCTGCCGCATAATCTCCATTGTTGAGCAGGATTTTTGATAGCAATGCATAAGCAGCGGCCTGACCGGGGCGCGTTATAACAGTTTGCTGTACCTTTAGCTTGGTAATAGCTGTCTTACAATCTGATATTATCTGGTCCATTGTTGTCTTCAGGGAAGAACGTTGAGCAATTGCATTTACATCAGAGGTCAGGCGAATTGGAAGTCCTTTTTCATTACCGGCCGTTAGCTCAGTATATTGTTTACAGAATAAACTGGCCAAATTGTAAAGTGCTATTGCACGATAGAAATAGGCTTGACCTTTTATATTTTCGATTTCTTCACCCGATATTTTGGCTTCTTCAATTCCATCGAGAACAATATTGGCGTACTCAATTGTTGCATACATCCAATCCCATTCACCGGAACTACCATTTGCGTTATCCCAAGGATTCATGCTCCATAAATAAATTTGCCTTTCCAGTGGGCTAACCGAGGCAAAATCTTTATCCTGTATATAAACATTGTTCGATGTAGCTATTCCGGTATTTATAAAGCGGCCATTGATCCATTCTGTATTATCGAGAATGGCCTGAAAATCTTTCGCAGTTTCGGGACGTACCTGCTCCTTATCCCGTTTTTCATCCAACCATTCGCTTTGTTTACAACCCTGAATTATGAACAAAACAATCAGAGTAAAAAGCATGCTGTAAAAATATTTTTTCTTCATGGTCATTAAAAATTTGCGTTTATACCAAAGGCAATTGAAAATGGATTCGGTAAATTGAAACCGAATGTATCCGGATCAATTCCCTTTTTATTCTCTTTCCAAAGAATACCCAAATTACTTAGGTAGCTATAGAACTGTAAACTTTTGAAAGTACTTCGCTTTAATTTATCGGATGGGAATGCATAGCTGAGCCGAATATCCTGCAAACGAATATGACTACCGCTCTCTACAAGAACTTCCGAAAAATTATAGAAAACGCTTCGATTTTCATTTTGATCATATAATATAGACGGCACATTGGTTTTAATTTCATCGCCTGGTTGTTGCCATCTTAATGAATAATCTAAGTGGGGTTGATTCTCGACCACCTTTGAATAGTAGGTAGCAGTTGACGGTCTCCTGAAAACATAACCCAGTTTGAAAACGATATTGCAGCTAAGCGAAAATCCTTTGTAGTGAAAATCATTTCGCAAGGAGCCAAATTTGGTGGGCCTGGAAGAACCATGATAAGTAAGTGAATCAGGACTGAAATTATTTAGTATCGCGGTGTAATCCTTGCTCGGTAAGCCATTCAATAAACCCATTGGGTCCCCCGTATCATGATCTAATCCCGCCCATCTATATGAATAAACACCGTACATAGACCTTCCTGCCAAACCAGTCACTGAACCATAATTACGGATGGTACCTATTGTTTGAGGAGCATCATACTTTTGAAGCTTATCCTTATAGAAACTTAACAGCAATGTCGTACTCCAAACTATTGGCCCTTTGAGGTTAATTGATGTCACATTAAGATCAATTCCCTTTGCATTAGTTTTTGCAGTATTGGCCATATAGGTAGTGAAACCAGTCTGTGGCGCCAGTGATGTGGGCTGAATCAAATCTCTGCCATTTTTATTGTATAATTCCAGTGTGCCGGAAATTCTGTTTTCTTTAGTCGCGAAATCTATACCCACGTTGGAATTGCCAACTTGCTCCCACCTCAAACGGGGATTGGGGGGCGTTGTAATCCTTATTTTTGGATTACCTGTTATGGCAGAAACGGAATAATCACCGGATAGATAGGCTGAGCCATAATACACGTTGCCGTTGAATCCATAAGTAGCTCTTAATTTTAGCAACGGTAGCCATTCAACTTTGTAGAATCCTTCGTTACTAATATTCCAGCTAAGACCGGCAGACCATAAAGGGGTGATCCGATCATTAGTTTTTACACCAAATATGTTGGCGCCATCCCTGCGTCCACTCAATGATACTACATAACGATTATCATAAGTGTAGGCAGCGTTGAAATATTGTGATAGATAACGGGTCATGGAACCGCTGACGCGACCATCGGGAGCTGGAATATAGGAACTGCCACCGGGATTATTGGGATATGCAAAGTTATAATTTAAATTATCCACTGATGTACCGAATTGCTCGTCGTAGCCATAGGAAAGCCTGTTTATGCCATCGGTCCTTCGCTCTCTTAATTCATAGCCTAATATGGCATTAATAATTCCTTTGCCAAGGTCCCGGTCAAAGTAAAGTTGGGCGCGGCCATTATTAGCATAGAGGTTGTTCTTGCTTAAATTTAAAATAGCTCCCTGTGGAAGGGGATATGATGTAGCTCCAGTTGAATTATCGAACTGGGTAAACCTATTAACCAAATTCCTTACATAATAGGAATTTGGGGCATTGTAATCCCTATAATCAAATTGTTGTTGTTCGTGCTGGTATTGAACCTCTAATTTTAAAGATGGCAATATGTTATAACTAGCCATGACCTTCATCACAAGATCATTCCTGTTAACAGTAAAGTCTTTTAGCATGAGCTCATCTAAAGGTCGGTAGGTCCAATCCATGAAACCATTCTCTATTGCAGACTCAGCATACGCAAAATTATAGTCTTTGGTAATGGCTAGATGCTGCCCCTGATCTCCGATCAGTGCAGCGTAAGGATACAAATAATTGTTTTTGTAATTCCCTAGTCCGGTAGTCTTAAGATTGGAAAGCGTTAAATTATTATTCAGGTCCTGAGTTGTCCTGTTATAATTTATGGTTGTGGAAATTTCAAGATTTTTAAGGGGATGATAAGTATTGATGCTATTTATCGTAAACCTGCTGAGATTATTTCTTTTTAGATTTTCCTTATTAAAGTCAAATCCGGAAGACAGAAAATAAGTAAAATTACTTGTACCACCACGTAAGGATAATGAGTATTGTTGTAATATAGCTTTCCTGTACACTTCTTTTGCTACATCCTTCCTTAAATTTGATGCCGATAATGAGGCTAATCTTCTATCGGCTTCAGCAGCATTTATTTTTCCATCTCGCAATTGGGAGTAAATCTCAACTCCGGGCGAAACTGGCGTCCTTGAGGAAACATCAGCGAGGTCATAGTCATAATAGCCATTGTCAAAAAGGATTTTTTCAGCATCAAGGTAATCTTTAGAACTGATAAAGTTTTGATCCTTCAGAAGGTTTGGCTTATTTACGAATGTAATATTGCTGTTCACAGAAAAATTAATGCGCTCATTTAATTTCCCCTTTTTAGTAGTAAGCACGATAACGCCATTGGCGGCATTGGCGCCCCATATACTAGCAGCAGCAGCATCCTTTAAAATGGTTATGGATTCTATATCATTAGGATTGATGTTGTTTATATCACCTTCATATGGGAAATTGTCAACGACAACCAAAGGATTTGCATTGGCATAAATGGTACTTTGACCACGAATATTTATGCCCAAATCCTTTTGATCAGCTCCGGTAGAAAGAACACCTGAAGTATTCTGACCATTGAACAATAGCCCCGGCGTAATGCCATTGAGCCGATCCAAGATGTTCGTTGAAACTTGTCGACTGAGTAATACATTGTCTATGACAACAAATGAACCTGTACTTCTTTCCTTCGGAATTTTTTGATAGCCGGTATTGACATTTACGACAGCTTCATTTAACATGCCTTGGACAGCATTTAGGGTGACAATAATTCCGTCATGAAATTCACTTATTTCACGACCACCGTAGCCCAGTAGGCTAAAGGAAACGACAGATCCTTCCGGCAAGTCAGTAAAATAAAAAGTTCCTCCTTCGTCGGATCGGCTAACCTGGTCTGTATTTTTTATCCTTACCGTAACATTAGATAGTGGTTGACCAAGGCTATCGACAACGTGTCCTTTTATTGGTCTTTGTTGTTTCTTAGTTGGCATACTAAAACCTTTGTCCTCAATCACAGTAATAACTTTGCCATTGACCTGATAGCCTAGAGGCTGGCCTTTGAACACCATTGGGAGGACATCCATGAGCTCTCTTTCTTTTACAGTAAGGCTTACCGGTTTAGCTTTTTTAATAAGCTGATCATTGAACATAAAAGCGTAACCACTTTGTTTACGCAGTTGTTGCAATACCTCCTTTAATTGCTGCCTATCGGCTGTTATACTTACTTTCTGTGCTGAGGCTGCGAAATATAAAAATAGGAGCAGGGCAACCAAAAAGACAAATCGAAGCCATCTCGACAGGCCGTATTTATCAGGTATGGCTGGGTTCCAGTCATTGTTACACTTTTTATCGTGCACAATTCTCATTTGAATTTTAGAATTCATAAATTTGATTCGTTAGGTAATAAAAATTAGTTTGCTTTGAACGGTATTCTTGTTTTTGCCTGGCACCAGCCGGAAGCGCTAACTTCCGGCTCTTTTTTGCCAGGTTTTATAAACACATATGAAACTTGCTTTACTTTTCTTCCACAATCCTCCTTCCTTCGATTTTCAATTTAACACCGGTCACTTTTTTCAAAGAATGGATAAGATCCGCAATCGGAATATTTTTGGGAAATTCCCCTGAAATCGTACCCGAGTCACCATTTGATACTACGGCTATATCTACATTATACCATCGAGCTACCTGTCTGAGAAATGCGTTTAGGGTAGCTTTGTTGACCACAAAAAGACCGTCTTTCCAGGCCGAGTAATCGTCGCCGTTAACTTGCAGCACCCGAAGCTCATCTCCGGCGACAATAGCTTGCTCGCCAGGTATTATTATGACGGTCTTTTGTGATCGACTGTTAAGAATCCTTAAGGAGCCTTCCAATAATGTGGCGGCACCGAAAGGCTCATTGGAATAGGTATTGAAATTAAATTCTGTCCCCAGTGCAGTCACCTCCATATCTGTAGACTTTACTGTGAACGGTAATTTTTTGTTTTTTGCAACTTGGAAGTAAGCCTCACCGGTAAGCTCAATCTTTCGTGAAGTGATACCAAAGGAGACAGGGTATTTAATGGAGGAGCCTGCATTCAGCCACACTTTGGAGCCATCGGCAAGTACAACCTTGAACTGGCCGCCCATTGGAACCCTTACGGTATTAAATCCTTCGTTTTGCAGGGCAGCTTCACTTGTCTGCTGTCCATAGGTTAATGTTCCATCTTTTAGGCTCGCAATACCATCTTTACTATTTTGGAGAGTACCTTTATCAAAAAGCGAGACCTTGCTTCCGTCAGAAAGAATAAGCTCTGCTTTATCAGTTCCAGGATGAATTTCTAACTGTTTTGCAATAGTAGTTGGAGCTGCACTCTTCTGCTGCTGGTCAAAAACGTAAAAGACCGCTATGGCAAAGGCCAATAATATTGCCGCTGCGGAGGCGCGGTAAATCCAAAGAACGTTAGCGTTTGGTCTGGGACGTAATTGGATGGAAAGGATTTCCTTTACATTTCCGGTTATTTCTTCGACCTGGTCGTTATTGGGTACATTCTCTTCGGATAGCGTAGACCTGATCTTTGCCATCAGATCTTCGTCAACGTTTTCGGCATGAAATAGGTCAAGGAGAGTGCCAAGCTCTTGCCCGGTTATAGTACCTTTTAGGTACTTTTCGAATAGGTATTGGATTTGGTTATTTTCCACAGCTTTCTCCTTTTTTATAGCCTTTACGGACTATGGGGAGAAATCAATAGCTGAGTGGTATAATTTTTTATTTTTTTATTTTCAAGAAAGGCTGTTGTATAACAGAGAGGCCAGGATCAGTACCGGTAGCAAAGGGTGGCTAGAGAAATAATCTTTAAGGAATGCATTGGCCTTGGTCACATGATCATTCACCGCTGCCTGGGAAATCCCCAGTAGATCGGCAACCTCCTTATAACTTTTCTCTTCCAATTTACACATGCTGTACACTCTTTTTCGCTGCGGCGGCAATTTGTCTATGGCTTCATGAAGAAGTTGTCTTCCTTCCTGGTCGAATAGGGCTTTTTCAATATGGTCATAAGCCTCCGTGGTAAAGGAGATGAAATGGGCTCGCATCTTTTCATCCCTTGCTACCTTCCGGAATATATCATATACCATATTTTCAGAAATACGGAACAAGTAGGCTTTGATGGATTTTTCAGGATCAATGCTTCCCCGATGTTCCCATAGGCGGACGAATATTTCCTGCAGGCATTCTGCCGCCAGATCACGATCTTTGAGCAGCCTTACCAGGTTGCCGGTTAATTTAGGGCTATAGCGGTCATAAATTTGTTCAAAGGCTTCATAGTTCCCCGCCCTGAGTTGTTCGAGAATGGTGCGCTCCGCTTCCATTTCTAATGCCTGCATCTTCATCTTTTAAGTCTCTTGGTGGGTCTAATGTGGTCATTTTTGTGGCCGGATGCAAGAAAAAAATGCTGCAAAACGGTTGATGGGGCCAAAAACAAACATTTAATTTTCTATGCAACCGGCTTTATAACAAAAATTGCAGACGAGTCCTCGCAACTGCATGTAGACCGGCTCAGTTTTTCCGCTCCACAAAAATTTTAATCTTTTTGAAAGGCAGATCCGCTTTGGCATCGATACGCTTACTCTTCCATATCTCGGAGCCGCCGAAACGAATATCAAAATCATACCGTCCAAGAAGCCCATTCGAAATCGTTACAGCAAAATCGACAGTGAAACTGGAGTCCTGCTGGAATAACCAGTTCAGTTGCTGATCATTTAGAATAAAATGTTGTTGTGCCCAACCTATGATATCTGATCTTAGAAACATGGCCTGCTCCTGGAGCAGGTTGTCGTCAAGGCCGTACAGCTCATGTTGTTTTAACGCTATTCCAACGGGGGTAAAATAGACCTGTTCCATATCTTAACATCTTGAATTTAAAGTAACTAATATAATAAATATTTACTAACTTTAATATTTGTTAGGTAAGAACGATTATAAACGATTATGGAAAACAGGGTTTATACGAATGAAAATCGCCCCGCGTATAATGATGTTTTTAAAAGGGTAATTCTTGCTTTGGTAGGAGCCCATTTTATCGTAGTCTACGGTGACCATGAGGATATAGGAAAAATAATCAGGCATTTTGATTATTACAATGCTATGGTTGCAAGTTTTGTGATTGCTTTCCTGGTACTGTACTACATCTGGATGATAACCCGGTACCTCGATGCCAGGCTCGATTGGTTCCAGGACACCAATAAACGGATAACAGCACAGCTTGCGCTTGGTCTAGCGCCTCCAGCCGCAATTGCAGTACTGCTTGCATGGGTTTATTTCAGTATGTACGGCCATGATATCCGGGATACCCCATACTTTGACAGTGACTTCCCTGTGATTTTACTGTTTATCTTCCTGGCCAATATCTATTACTTTTTATATTACCTGGTCGTATCCTTCTGGCCACGTGACAGTACGGAAATTAAGGAGGATTTTTCTAAACCAACACCGCAAAATGAACAGGAGGGAAGTCTGCCCCAACGGCGACAGTATAAAACTGTAATTCTTGTTCAGACGCCCCTTAAGAGTATTCCAGTACCAACCTCCGCAATTGCTTATTTTTTCCGGGAGCAAAAGCAGAATTACCTGCGAAAAAATGATGGGGAAATATTTGAAATCAGCTATTCCCTCGATGAGTTGGAGGCCAGCCTTGCGCCAACTGCTTTTTTTCGAATAAACCGCCAGATGATTATTAGCTTTAGTTGCTGCAAGGAATTTAGTCCTACAAATGGCCCAAGGCTCGAACTGGGATTGATACCCGCTCCATCAGATCCTGTTTTGGTCAGCGAAACAAAAGTCAGCACATTTAAAAACTGGATTATACGATGATGCTGAATTCAGCGCATATATCCCTGAACTCAACACCATATTTGCCTCAATCAAAGGGCACTTCCCTTTGATTGAGGCAAAAATCAACGGAGCATATCGCTCCAACCTTCTTATTTAGATGAAGTAATTGCTCATATTCCGAATTCGGATACCAATATTCCGAATTCGGACTATTCTGATTGATTGGGATTTTAGATACCCTTGCCGAGCTCTTAATTTTGGATCAAAGCCGGCAGGGTGCACACTGCTTTCTAAACTAAATAAATCGAATTATGAATCAATTTCTCATAGAATTGCAGAAAAATATGGAGGTGTCTATGCATGTCATTTCCACCGAATCTGAACATGATCTTGAACTGGCTAACCGTAGTAAAGATTGCTTAAATAAAACAATGGAACTTCTGAACGACTTCGTTCGTCAGTATGAGTTTCGAACAACCGAAGATGAGATCAGGTTCTTCAAAGAACAAAGGCCGTCCTTCTATGCTGAATTTATATTTTGGAATGAAGTTCTATTTCTAGAATCCAACCTGCCGGTAGGCACAAAATGGCAGATCGATTTTTTAAAGAAAGCCATACAGCGCATCAACGATTATTTTGAACGTTATAAGGAATTGTACAAATACTATAAGCAACAACTGACGCTACATGATCAGCAGCTTTTCGTCCGTTATCCTGAAGAGAAGCTCATAAACATCGAAGAGAATCCGGAACTCGACAGTAGGATTTCAACTGCATACAGTTCACTTTTTGGTAAATTTATGGCCTTCGATCGCCTCGCAGGTAAAATACAAAATACCATCGCTAATCTAAAATCACCAAAACATAAAAGTAACCCTGAACATTCGGAAAGGCTAAAATGGACCGGAAGTAAGGCTCAATTAATTGAGCTCATTTACGCCCTTGCCAGTAGCGGTGTTATCAATAACGGAAAACCGAATGTAAAGCAGTTATTTCTTATCATTTCAGAGTTTTTTCATATTGAAATCACACATTACTATCCATACTTTCAAAGGATGCGGATAAAGAAAAAAGACCGGGCTCAGTTTATGACTTACCTTACTGATTGTTTGATCAAAAGAATGGATGAAAGTGATGAATTTCCGCGATTTTCTTAATAAGAAAAGCCTTCTGGTAAATGTACCAGAAGGCTTTTTTTATAATTGTCCTATGGCTTCATGTAGCCTTTCCGCATAAGCGAATGCAGGAATTTTAATCCAGTTCTTTCTGATAATAAACAACCAGCAAACCAGGCAAAGCAATAGGAACCCTTCAGATATAAAAAAGACCTGGGGATAGGTCTCCACTGTCCATACTCCAGCTTTAAAACCAAAAAAGCCATACGTAGCTAATGCTAAAATGCCGATCAAAATTATAGATACTGGTTTCAGCCCCCAAAGGTTACGGCGGAAACCGTATGCCATATTCTCTTTGAAGATAAGGGGATATTTATTTGTATCCCTAGTATTGCTTATTATATGACTTGTCCAGGCACGGTATGCCTCATCTACTAAAATAGTATTCGAGCGCTCATATGGCTCGTCCGTTAAGTGGCCTACAGGACATAGACTGTGCATTTTTTGATGATTGCGACCTTTCGTATGTCTATCGAAATGTCCATCGCTCCAACGGAACAATTGGGTAGTTGGGGCGCCGCCCCAATCTTCCCAAAGTTTCTTTTCTTTGCGCTTTCCGCCATCCCTACCAATTTGGGCAGCGAAGTAAGCCAACACACCCATGGCCCCAAAGGGAACTGTAAAATGGATATTCTTATCCAAGTCCCAGAAAGTAACAAGTGCTCCAACAACTATCAAAGGCAAGTAAAAAATAATCATCGGATATAACCGTGCAGTTCTGCTATATCTGTCCATATTTACTCTTCAACTTGGTTAAAAAATGGAACAACATCTGCTGGTCCCCATCCCTCTCTGTTAGCATTCAATGAACTACAAAGTTTAGAACCTGCTGTTTTATATACTTTTGCTCCCCTCCGGTTGTAGGCGTTTGTTACTTTTTTAGAGGGATGCTTTTCCGGCCTTGCGTCTTTAGAAACCGAAACATAGGCTTGATCACATGTGATAGCATCAAGAACGCTTGGAGAGATGTTTCGTTTACTACCATGATGCGGTACTTGCATCATAAAAACTCTTGAAATATCTATACCTTCGGATTTAGAAAACTCGATCACTTTTTTTAATGAAGTAATACCAGCATCTCCTGTAAATAAGTACTTTCTTCCGGCGAATTGAAACAACAATACTGCACTGGAACTGTTTTCAGCAGATGTTTCGCCGTCTTCACTTAAGGTCTCATAATTTAGAGATTCCCCAATCCAGGAAATAGCACGTTCAAAACCACTAAGGGCTTTTTCAAGCAAGATTTGCTTTGCCTGTGGGCTTCTTGCGAAGTCAGGTATAAGTTCTCGATAAAAATCAACCGTTGGCCCAAGAACTGTAATAGCTCCATCCTCACTTGTTCTGCCCGCAAAGGGTTCTCTGACATCAATTCCCTTCGCATTGGCAAGCTCACAAAGCTCAAATGCATAAGTATAACCTTTTTGCAGTCTTTCACTGAGACTATTATCAGTAATCCGGCCATCATGGAAAAGATCCCGAACATGTTCTGAATGCTCCCAAGGTTTATGGATCCATAACTCTCCCACAGAACATTGATTGAGCACCTGCCTCAGACCTGAAGCATGGTCACCATCAGGATGTGTACACACAACAAGATCTACATGATTAGTGTCAAAAAACTCATTGATGTGCTCGACAAGACGGTTTCCCGAATCTTTCGTACCTCCATCAATAACTACTACCTGGTATAAGCTGCGGTCAGAAAAATCGCCATAGCGAAATGCAATAGCATCACCACTCTTTTCTCCGCTGTCTACCGGTAAAAAATCAATTTGTATTTGTTTACTCATAAATATTATTTAGCCCGCAATAAATCAAGACAAAACCGACCGCGAGCATTAGCCGGTGTGCCCCTGTTTAATTTTTAATAAATGACCAGAAGATGCTTGGATCTTTAGGTTTCTTAAGCGGAAAGTTTTAAGAAAAAAAACAATTGTTTTCTTTCGAAAGGTTCCTGTTAGTAACGGGATAATAATTAGTTTTTAAACAGATTATTATCGTGTAGAATTCGATCAAAATGGTTGCCAACCCCAATTAGCCATTTATAATATCAGGAAAACGGGTTGTTTCTGTAGCTAAATATTTACATGTCATGACAATCATGACATGTTGACGTTTAATTAATTATTTACTCTATTTTGAAATAATATAATTGTCAGATTAGCTCATGCCCAGGTTGCCAAAATGGCAACAATCTGTACTAACTCGGCAAATAAATTTTAGGTAGCTACCCCTTAAGTATCATTTTTCGTCTCGCCCTCTGGACAATTTTGCTTTCGTAAACGGACAGGAAATGGATCCTGCCGAAAACTAAAAGCACTATGTTCAAATCAATATCCTGGCAGATGTACTTGTATGCAGTTTCCATAGTAACCTGCATTTACTACCTGACTGTTATCCTGCTCTTTTTCCGTACGGAAGTTTCCGGATTTACAAAAAAATTGCTACACCAAAGCAAAATGCGGTATGGCGAAGCATCAATAATTTCTGCATCGCATACCCAGGTACTGCAACAGAAACTGGAAGAGGTCAAGGAACTCCTTGCTGTTTTCGGAAAAGGCGGTGACCGTGCTGAACTACTATCTGTGCTCAAATCCTTCCTGGCTGGTTATGATCCTGCATTTCTGCCAGATCACAGAGATGCCCTGATACTGCTAATCTCTACACAAGCATCGCATTTATGCGACTTTGAGCTTAATGAACTGGAAATCGAAAACTGTTTCCCTGAATTCAATAATTAAATATTCAACATAAAAACACACGTGAAGAGAATGAAAAAGCGAATGGGAAAAGTGTTTGACAAATGTTTCGCGGTCCTGTTTATGACCGCCATCACAATCAGCGGGGCCTTTGCACAAGGAGGGACGGGTGCCACCGGAATTACCAATGCCACCAATCAGGTAAAAGGATACTTCAGCATAGGAGTGGACCTGGTATATGCAATAGGGGCAATCGTCGGGCTGGTAGGCGCAGTGAAGGTTTATAATAAATGGAGCAACGGAGAACAGGATACGGCAAAAGTTGCTTCCTCATGGTTTGGCGCCTGTATATTTCTTGTAGTAGTGGCGACTGTATTAAAAGGATTTTTCAACGTATAAAATAGCAGAGGCATGGGCAGAAGACTATCAACGGTAGATATTAGGGGCACTTTATTCGAAGTTGACGCCTATAGGGAAGCCTTAATTGAAAAGGGTAATCCCAAAAATAGGATTCCTTTTCAGGTCTTCGATCAGGAGGGAAATGGTTACCGCTTCCTTTATGACCTGCAAAATAAAAACGTACCACAAAAAAAATCTGAGGTCCTGGAAGATCCGGACCGGTACTGTTGGGTGATCATTGAGGCTCTTATGGAACTGGATCCCGAAGGAATTGCAATGCGATACGATATCCCTTTGGAAATATTATGCGGTGATAAGAAAGTAGCTCCACGCTTTCTATTAGCTATAATCAAACCCATACGCATTACTGAAGCTAACCGAAAAAAATCAAAATAACGAAGAGATGAAGCAAGAGCTGAAAGCACTAGGTATAGTGGACACCTACTATTATGTAGATATAGATAATACTCGACTTATAAGCGTTGAAAACAGGGACAATGTTTTAAGAATTCAGGAAATGACAGAAAATGAAAATGGCTACGAATTCAATTATGATGTAAAGGGAAAATTCATCGCCAATGAGCTGATAGGTTCTAGAAATACAATAAGAGAAATAGTTAAAGTCCAAATTCCGTTCCTTAAAACAATTGATCCGGAGGCTATGGCTTCAAAATATGGAATTCATGTTAGCATGCTTCCATCGAGGGATAGCGAACTTAAATGTCGGCTGCAGATGCTCGAAGAACGTGTAGCAGGTAAACTACCTGTACTCAAAATCCATGATCATGATTTTTTTGTTGACCTCAGACTTGGACTACTTAGACCGAAAGATGATTTTAGAACTATAGGCATAGTATTGGATGAACTTGCTATGGATTCTTCCTGCACTGTTTTTCAATGTCTTTATCATACAAAAAAACATGAAATCTACCATTGGCGGGAGGATATAAAATCAATTCCCCCTCATGTCGTCCCAATAGAGATACCATGCCAAGCTGTACTGGATCCATTTGGATATGCCATGAAATATAGTGATCTGAATGGCCTTACATCCAGGTATCCAATAGGGAAAATGGAAGAGATAAAAGCAATCGATTGGCAGGCTACCGGCATGAAAGATTTCTTTGACCAATATCCCTTACGCGATAACCTCAGGGCCCAGGTAATTGATTGGGATCAAACCTCGCTACCAGAAATTATTTCACGTAATCAAGCCAAGAAAAAACAGGCTGAGACTCCTAAAGTAAAAAATAAGAGGAGGGGACTATGATGCCAAAGGAGATTAATTATTCCATCAATAAAGGAATAAACAGGCCTATAGAATTTCAGGGTGCGCCCATAAGGTTGTAAAGTAAATGTACCGATGGCAAGGTACCAGGCAAGTGTTCAATAGCCTGTCATCAGCCGGCTTATCCGTGAGGGAAACCAAATATCGGGGAGTGTAGCATGCCGGTAAACTCGCAAGTCAGTCAGTTATCAGGATTGCGACTGAGTGAGGAGATGAAATACAGATATGAGGATAAAATCCATACTGATTGAAAGATAGTCCGAGCGGGTCGTCTCGAGCCAATGACGTAAGATAACTAAACTCGTCATACTGTAATACTTTCTTTCCGCCCTCGGAGGAGAAAAAGCAGAACAGGTTACAGCGCAACTACAATAAGTAGTAAAGGACGGAAGTCTTATCCGACAATCTGTTAAGCCATAGTTGCTCTACAGCTAAATGGGGATTACCTAAATCGGAATGCCGCTGACGCGGCTATGAAGTGTAGACTTCTGAATATCCGACATGGTAACGGAGCTTCCGTAGTAGTCCGAACAGGGGAAAGCCCTGTACATGGCGAAGGGAAGCAGCTAATATCGTTTAGTACAATTAATGGAAAATGTGAGAGACATTATGAGAAATCCTGAAAGAGTATTAAACAGTCTGGGAGAGCATAGCAAAAACTCAAGCTACAAGTTTGAGAGGCTCTACCGTTTGTTCTTTAATGAAGAACTGTTCTTTGTCGCCTACCAGCGTATCTACGCAAAGGCAGGAAACATGACGAAAGGGGCAGATGGGGAAACCATTGATAAAATGAGTTTATCCCGTATCACAAAACTGATAACATCACTTAAAGATGAAAGTTATCAGCCGACCCCTTCAAGGCGCACTTATATCCCAAAAAAGGATGGAAAGAAGCGGCCACTTGGTATTCCGTCATTCAACGATAAGTTAGTGCAGGAGGTACTTCGAATGATATTAGAATCCATATTCGAGAGGCAGTTTGAAAACAGCTCTCACGGGTTCCGACCTCACAGAAGTTGCCACACGGCACTGAAACAGGTGCAAAAGAACTTCACGGCCACGAAGTGGTTCATTGAAGGTGACATCAAGGGGTTTTTCGATAACATCAAACATGATGTTTTGATCGGGATACTCCATGAGAGAATCGATGATGACCGTTTTTTACGGCTGATCCGGAAGTTTCTTAATGCAGGGTATGTTGAAGACTGGATGTTTCATAAAACCTTCAGCGGAACGCCACAGGGAGGTATTGTCAGCCCTATACTGGCAAATATCTATCTGGATAAGCTGGATAAGTATATGAAGGAGTACACAGATAAATTCGACAAAGGTTCAAGAAGAAAAGACAACGCAGAGTATTTCAAATTAAGCCGAAAGATTGCTAAGCTCAATTACAAACTGGACTTGGTGAAAGACGAAAGTGAGAAACTTTCGCGGATTGCAAAAATCAACAGTGTTAAAAAGGAAAGATTAGCCTTAAAAAGTGTTGACGAAATGGATAGCGGTTACAAGAGGATAAAATATGTGAGATACGCAGATGATTTTTTAGTTGGTGTGATTGGCAGTAAAGAAGACTCCGAAGCAATTAAGAAGGATATAAAGCAATTCCTTTCTGAAAAATTGCAGCTCGAATTGTCAGAAGACAAAACGCTCATCACCCATGCCAATAAATCAGCCCAGTTTCTTGGATATGAAATCTACATCCGTAAGACCAGTACAGCAGCAAAGCGTAGTAAAAAGACCGGCATATTAAGCCGGGTTTTCGATAGCAAGGTCGTTCTGCATCTACCGACCGAAACCATGAGGCGGAAATTAGCCGAATATGAAGTACTGAAAATGGTAACTCATAATGGCTCCCAAATCTGGAGACCTCTCAGCAGAACGAAGTTAATCAACAATGACGACCTTGAAATAATCGACACTTACAACGCAGAAATAAGAGGCTTTTATAATTACTATGCATTGGCGAACAATAGCGCATCCGTAAATGATCTCTTCCACATTATGCAGTACAGCATGTTTAAAACATTTGCAAAGAAGTACCGCATTACGACGCGTCAAGCCATTGCAAAACTCCGCATAGGAAAGAGCTTTGGTGCCGTGTACAATAACAGGAAGGGGGAACGAAAGGTCAAACTTTTTTATAACGCCGGGTTTAAGCGTAAGACCGAAGTGAATGAACAAACAGGTGACAATTTGCCAAGCACCATCATGAACAACTCCACAACAAGTCTCAAAGACCGGTTGCAAGCAAGAGTTTGTGAATTGTGCGGCAGTACAGACGATCTTGAAATGCACCACGTCAGAAAACTCAAAGATGTTGCCCGCAAGCAACCCTGGGAGATACTGATGCATGCAAGAAGGAGAAAGACGATGGCCGTATGCCACAGTTGTCACAAGCGCATTCATGGAGGGAAAATGGACTGAATGATATTAGTGGAGAGCCGTATACGCTGAGAGGTGTACGTACGGTTCGGGGGCGAGTTCTTGGAAACCTGCCATAGTAATATGGCAAGGCGCCGGGTGCTTAGCCTACGATTGAAAGGCCAATACATAATCATACTGGCAATAGGGCTAGCTGCCTTGCTGGTAGGATTTTCAATAATATATATAGCGGGGGTACCTCTGTATTACAGCGTTCCGGGTGTTTTAATATGTGGATCGGGTTTGTTTGGGATGGTGTACCGGTTCAACGCCAGATACGGGCAGTATGGACTTATGAAAGCCAGAGCACTGCGAAAGGTACCTGCCGTTATTTTTTCAAGGAACAGGAAAAGGATTTTTGAACAATTAAAAAAGAGTGTAAGATGATAACGGCGTTGTTTATTATAGCTGCGGTATTTGTGGCAGCGGTCCTATTACAGATAAAGCCAGCTTCGGATAGCAGCGTCGACATGGAACAGATCCTGCCCATCTGGAAAGTGGAAAACGACTGTATACTATCTAAAAAAGGTGATGTAACAGTGGCATTCAAGGTAACCTTACCCGAGATATTTTCTTTATCGAGTGATGAATACGACAGCCTGCATTACAATTGGCTAAAAGCAATAAAGGTGCTCCCTTTTGGCAGTGTTCTCCATAAACAGGACTGGTTTATTAAAAGTAAATACAAGCCCCAATACGCGGACGATAATCAGATCATGCAGGCCAGCAATCAGTTCTTCAACGAACGGCCTTTTCTGAGCCACGACTGTTATTTGATGATCACCCTTAAAGGGCCGGACCGTAAGCCTTCCAGCTCTGCATTGTCATCCTTGTTGCGCAAGAATATAGTACCCACAGAGCTAAAAGATACCAAACGCATGGAAAAACTTCTGGAAGTGATCGGCCAATTTAAACGTATTCTTTGCGATGGAGGTCTTGTTCAGCTGGACCAATTAACAGAACAGGAAATTGTTGGCACAAAGGCAAACCCCGGCATTTTGGAGCAATATCTGTATCTGGGAGGTGGACAAAATGGACCCGCGCTAAGCGAAGTTTCCTTCAAGCCGGAATGGAAAGTCGGGACAAAAACCTGCCGCCTCTATTCTATGGCTGATGTGGAAGATCTGCCCGGAGCTGTAGGGCCACGGATTCATTATGATCCCTATTCAACCGACAGAACCCGATTTAGCGTCGGATTCGCTACTCCTGTTGGCTTATTGCTTCCTACCAATCATATCTACAACCAGTATATGGTAATCGGCGACCCTGCAGCTACCTATAAAAGGCTGGAAGGTAAACGCAGAAGACTGCAGTCCCTTTCAGCCTATAGCAGAGAAAATGCTATTGGCAGAGACGCAACCCAGGACTTTTTGAACGAGGCTATTTCGGAAGCGAGGACGCCCATTCGTGCCCATTTCAACTTGTTATGCTGGACAGATGAGCCTTCACAGATAAAAGAAATGCAGAACCTGACTGCCTCGGCACTGGCAAAGATGAATATTGTTCCCCATCAGGAAACCGATGGCGCCCCTCAGCTCTGGTGGGCGGGCATCCCCGGAAATGCTGCCGACCTTCCGGAAAACGACACTTTTGAATCATTTGCTGAGCCCTGCAGTTGCTTTCTGAACATGGAAACTGCCTACCGCTCTTCAAAAAGCCCTTTTGGCATTCGGCTCGGCGACAGGTTAAGCGGCACGCCTATACACGTCGATATCAGCGATGAATTAATGGGCAAAGTCATTAGTAACAGAAATAAGGTCGTCGTGGGCAGTTCTGGAGCTGGAAAAAGCATGTTCATGTGCCACCTGCTGCACAGTTATGTGCAACAGTTCGCTCATTGCGTGGTGGTCGATGTCGGCCATAGCTATTCTGGTCTTTGTCTTTTGCTCGGCGGATATTATTATACCTATAGCGAGGAAGATCCGATCCGCTTCAATCCCTTTTACATACCTGCTGGAGATGTGCTGGATACGGAAAAGAAAGAGAGTATTAAAACCCTGCTAGTAGCCCTGTGGAAACAAAGTGATGAGCGTTTCCGCAGAAGCGAATATGTCGCCATCTCCAATGCCCTGCAATCCTATTACCTGTTGCTGGACAAGAGGACGGATATCTTTCCATGCTTTAATACCTTTTATGAATTCCTACAGGAGCATTTTGTAAAAGAGCTGGAGGCCGATAAGGTAAAGGACAGGGATTTTGACATGGCCAACTTCCTGTACGTACTAAGGCCATTTTATAGCGGCGGCGAATTTGACTATTTATTGAACGCCAGGGAGAATCTGGACGTGCTCCAACAACCCTTTATAGTCTTCGAGCTGGATTCCGTGAAGGATCATCCCATATTGTTTCAAATCATCACGTTGATCATATGTGAGTTATTCATTTCTAAAATGCGTAAACTAAAGGGAATCAGAAAGGTAATTGTAATTGAGGAGGCCTGGAAAGCGATAGCGAAGTCTGGTATGGCTGAATTTATGAAATATCTCTATAAGACCGTCCGTAAATATTTCGGGGAAGCGATTACCGTGACCCAGGAAATCGACGATATTATCAGCTCGCCGATCATCAAGGAAGCGATCATAAACAATGCCGATTGCAAGATCATCCTGGATATGAAAAAATTCCAGAACAAATTCGAGGCGATACAGCAAGTACTGGGCATGACAGATAAAGGCAGGGACCTGGTACTGTCCATTAACAGGGCAAATGAGAAAAATCGCAATTACCGGGAAGTTTATATCGAACTGGGCAATCAGTTGATGAAGGTATATCGCTACGAGCCCAGCCCGCAGGAGTATTTTGCTTATACCACCGAACAGACAGAAAAGTTGAAACTGCAAAGTTATATCGAGCAATATGGCAGCATTGAAAAAGCGCTCCGGGTTCTTGCTGCCGAGTATTACGCACAGCATAAACAATTAAGGGCATGAGAACAAAATCTTTAAAAATTGCACTCACTGTAGTGCTCATGGTAAGCATTACTATAGGGCCGGTTAAGAAAGCAGAGGCGGTACTGCCGCTTGCCATTATCGAAGTCATTAAAGCAGGGATAAAAAAAGTGATCAAGGCCGTTGACCTCCAGATCCAGCGCCAGCAGAATAAGGTAATCTGGCTCCAGAACGCTCAAAAGGAACTCGAAAATGTCATGTCCAAGCTCAAACTGAAAGAGATTTCTGAATGGACCGAAAGGCAGCGCACCCAGTATGACAGCTATTTCCAGGAACTCTGGAAAATCAAAAACTCTATCGCTACCTGGAACCGAGTAAAACAGATCATTAAGCGGCAGTTAGATCTCGTCGAAGAATATAAACGGGCGTGGAACTTACTGAAATCGGACCGCCGTTTTACTGCTCAGGAAATAGAATACATGTACCGGGTTTACAATGGTCTTTTGGATGAGAGCTTAAAGAATATTGAGCAGCTTGCAATGGTGGTCAATGCCTTTCGTACCCAGATGACCGATGGGCAGCGGCTGGAATTTATTTCCGCTATCGCAGCAAAACTCGATAAGAACGTTGCTGTACTGCGCAGCTTTAGTGACCATAACTTCCGGCTGAGCCTGGCAAGGGCAAAGAGTAGCCAGGAAGCCGAACAGATCAGAAAGATATATGGACTTAATCCTTGACAGAATGGAACAGAAACCGATAGACCTTGAAAAAGCTGTAACAGACTTTGCGACACAACTAAGACAGTATGGGTATAGGAATAGCTTCAAGATATCGCTACCCGGTAAAAACGACTATTTAGGAAACCTTAATGATTGTCTGAACCGGTATCTGGCAGCTAACACAAAGGTAGAAAGCTATCCTATGTTTGAGCTACGCACAAAAGCACCCTACAATACAGCAATCCAATGCCGCTTTAAAATAGAATTTGGCATGCATGAGGGTTTTAATATAAAAACTGTGTGGATCAAAAATCTTAAAACGGATGTTGAGCATGAGTTCCGTTTGCGTAGCAATAGGGAGATGCCGGGGGCGCAGACGCTGGAAGGCATGTTTCCCAAACCGAAACCTTGGGATTTTTTGAAAAAAGGGAAACGGAGGCCGTAAGGATAGCAATGATAAATTATAAAACAGTTACGACATGAAAAAATTATTGTGCATTATAATCATACCGCTGCTTTATTGCAGCCAGTCTCTAAATGCCCAAACTCTTGGGGAGTGGTTCAATCAGAAGAAAACCCAAAAGAGATACCTTATCGAACAGATCGCTGCACTGGAAGCTTATAAGTCTTTCCTGTCAACAGGATACGGTATTGTAAAGGACGGAACAAACCTGATCGGAACCATAACCAGGGGGGAATTGAACCTGCATGCAGATTTTTTTAACGGTCTTAAGATCGTAAGCCCTGAGCTGAAACAAAAAAGCAAAGCGGAAGAAATCATAAAGATTCGAAACCAGATGGAGCAGGATCGGCGGCAAATGGAAAAGTTAATTTCAGGAAAAGATTTTATTACCATCGGGGAAAAGAAAAAATATGAAAACTGGTACGCCAATATTGCGGCAGATGCGGATGGCGACCTCCAGGACCTTAAAACGCTCCTTACCGATGGAAGCCTGGAACTCGAAGGAGCTGAGCGGATCAAAAGGATAGAGGCTGTTTACAACAGTATTCAACATAAATACAGTCAGCAGCGGAAATTCAGCAATAGCCTCAAACAAACGATCCTCCAACGGGAACAAAAAATTGAGGAGTCGAAAATTTTAAAAAAGATGTATGGACTATAATCCGCGCTATAATAAATATACTATGAGAAAGCACATCAAATTCTTATTCATAACAATCTGCTGCAGCCTGCAGCTACACCTTGTTTCCGCCCAATCGGCGGAGGTGACCCAATTGATCCTCAATGTTGAAAAGTTGGCGCAGTTTAAACAGATCCTCAAAGACATGAAAAAGGGGTACGACCTGGTGAGCAAAGGTTATGGAACGATCCGCGATATTTCTGAGGGCAACTTCAGCCTGCACAGAACATTCCTGAGTGGTCTGTGGCTGGTAAATCCTGAAATCGCCAGGTACCGAAAGGTTGCCGACATTATCCGGTATCAGGCTGAAATACTTTCCCAAAGCAAAGCCGCGCTGAAACGCTATCAATCCGGCAGTTATTTTAATGCGAAGGAACTTGATTACCTAAGCAGGGTTCTTGGTGGTCTGCTTGACCAAAGCCTTGGTAACCTCGATGAACTGGTTATGGTCATTACAGCTAACAACATGCGCATGTCCGATGATGAACGGTTACGCGCTATCGATCGCATATTTGATGATATGCAAGCAAAAGTCGTCCAGTTAAGACGCTTTACCTCTAAAACCGACCAACTGGGATCAGCCCGCAGGAACAAAATTGAAGAACTAAAGAAACTTGAAAAAATGACGGGGCTTAGGCCATAACCTTACTACCATGAAAAATAAAATTTTGATTATAACTTTTGTATGCACACTGCTTTTGCCGAATTGGGTGCAAGCCCAGGTGCTGGGAGATGGAATTTACAGCTTCAACACTATACTTGAAAAGCTATTCGATGAGATGATGCCCTTATGTAAAGACCTCATCGACGTGGCTCGTGCAATTGCTGGTCTTGCCGCACTCTGGTATATTGGATTAAGGGTATGGAAGCATATAGCTGCTGCAGAAGCTATTGATTTTTTTCCGCTACTCCGACCATTTGCCATAGGCATGGCCATTATGTTGTATCCGTTTATTATTTCGCTGATGATGGGAGTACTTCGGCCTCTTGAAGTTGGCACCCGGCAAATGGCAAAGGATTCTCACAAAGCCATAGCGAAACATATTCTCTATCAGCAGCAAGAAGCGACGAAGGCTGACGAAGGTGTAATTACGGATTCAGGTCCAGAGGATTTAGAAAAGTATGAGCAACCGGATGGGGCATCCGAAGACGGTTTTTTCTCAGGCTTGAAATCCGTCTTTAGCAAATTTTCTATCAAGCATATGATCGGCACCATGATCAGTGAGATCCTAAATATACTGTACGCAGCCGCAAGCCTGTGTATAAATACTATCAGAACTTTTTACCTTATTGTGCTGGCGATTATAGGCCCCATCGTCTTTGGGCTATCGGTCTTCGACGGATTTCAAAACAGTTTGTCCAGCTGGTTTGCACGGTTTATCCATGTTTTTATGTGGTTGCCGGTAGCCAATATATTCGGTGCCATCTGCTCTAAAATTCTGGAGAATATGATCAACATGGACCAGTCTTTTATGAGTACAACGGCGTATCTCATCTTTATGGTCATCGCTATTGTCGGATATACCACAGTGCCGAATGTTGCGGGCTATATTGTCCAGGCAGGAAGTAGAGATACCTTGCTGCACAAAGTAAATAACTATGCAAAAACAGCCGCGACCGTAGCCGCCAAAGCACTTATTTAAAAACTAGGCAACTCAGAAAATTTTCAAACAGGCAAAAACCTGTTAGGGACTCTTATTGCCTAAAAAATGTGACCTCGAGTTTAAAATTCAGTAAAAAATGTTCAAACAGTTCAGCAATATAGAATCAGCATTCCGGCACGTAAAACTCTTTACTTACGTCGTGGTCGTTGCCAGTACGATACTCTGTGCTTTCACGGTCTATGAAAGCTACCGCATGGTCCGCAAAGCAGAAGAAAGAGTATATGTCCTGTCCAATGGTAAAGCCCTGGAGGCTATTGCAGGGGAAAGGAAAGATAACGTTGCCGTGGAAGCCAAAGATCACATCAAGATGTTTCACCATTACTTCTTTACCCTTGATCCGGATGATAAAGTTATTGAAAGCAATATGTCCAAAGCGCTATATCTGGCCGATGGTTCTGCTGCAAGCCAATACAGGGGTCTGAAAGAGAACGGTTATTATAATTCCATCATCAGCGGAAATGTAAGCCAGAATGTAGAAGCGGACAGTATCCAGATTGATTTCGAGCAATATCCTTTCCGGTTCAGGTATTTCGGCAAGCAAAAAATCATCAGGCCCACAGCGATACTTTCCAGGATACTCATCACTGAAGGAACGCTGCGCAACGTCAGCCGGTCTGATAACAACTCCCATGGCTTCCTGGTAGAGCGCTGGCGCATTGTAGACAACAGGGATATTGAACTTCAAAACCGATAATTATGAGTTTTTTTAGAAAATCCAGAAGGCCTAAGCTCAATCCATTAAAGGAAAAAGTAGCAAAATCAATTGCTCACAGGATTGTGGCCCTACAGGTATCAGCAGCAAAAAAGCTCGCCCAATGGCAGTCTGTAGTTTCATTGAGGAACCGCAATTGCGTGATGTTGATAATCGGGATCCTCTGGTTACTGTACTGTATCTACATACTTGTTTTTGCTATCGTCGGATAAAGAGTCAATATGGAGGGGTTCATGGGCCCTACAAGGAATAAAAAATTTAAACAATCAAAAATGAAAAACATGACACAAAAACAATTGCGCTTTCGCAAATTGCTTCTGGTGCTGCCACTTATCAGCCTGCCTTTTATCACGCTGGGATTTTGGGCTTTAGGAGGCGGAAGAAACCAGCCTAAGCCCGAGCAGAAACTCACCGGTATCAATACTGCGCTACCCGATGCTCAGCTTAAAAATAACAGCGAGGACAAGCTGAGTCTTTATCAAAGAAACGGTGGTGATACGGCAATTAATGAGCCCATAAAGCCCGATACCCTTGCCGCTTCCGGCAGCGTATTTTCATGGAACGGTGATTGGAACAATGCCGGGGCTTCTGGGAGCAACCTAATGAGCCAGGATATGCAGCAGCAAGGGCTTCAACAGCGCCTCGATGATCTCGAGCGACTCATGCGGCAACCGCCCGCATCAGATTATTCTAGTCCTGGATTTTACAGAAACGAACCGGATAGGGATTTCCAGTCATCTGCTGGGCTGCAACGTATCGAGCAAATGGTTAACAATGCGACCGACGATAGCCAGCAGCCGGATGCGGAACTGGACCAGCTTAACGGCATGCTGGAACGCGTGCTCGACATCCAGCACCCGGAACGCTACCGCCAGCGGCTTAAGGACTATACCCTGGAAAAAAGAGGGAGAATTTTGCCCGTAGGTAAGGAAGCAGAGATCCTGGCAGTTCCAGTCTCTGGCAATTCCTCTTCGGCTGCCTCTGCTCTTAGCTTAACAAAAGTCAGGCAGACAGGCGCCTTTTTCGGCTTGGATGCAAGTACGGCGCGTGATAGTATAGATATCAGGTCGATTACCGCCATTGTAGCGGAAACCCAGACTGTCGTTTCCGGTTCGAGTCTTAAAATGCAACTGGGTGAGGAAATTTATATAGCCGGTTTCGAGATTCCGAAAGGAACTCCCCTTTACGGTTCCTGTATACTTGAAGGGGAAAGGTTAATGGTTGCTATCACCGGCATCAGGTTGGGCAACCGCCATTTTCCAGTCGAGCTTAAAGTATACGGACTGGACGCCATGCCCGGTATCCGGATCCCCGGAGCTATTACCAGGGATGCTGCCAAAGATGGCGCGGACCGGGCGGTCCAAAGAATGCAGCTTATGAGCCTGGATCCTTCCATAGGCGCCCAGGCAGCTGGCGCTGGCATCGAGGCAGCTAAAAGCCTTTTTTCTAAGAAGGTGAAACTTATCAAAGCCACTGTTAATGCTGGTCTTCAGGTATTGCTAGTAGGTGGTGACGCGAACTAATAAACACATTTAATAAAAAAACAAAAACAACAATGAAGAACTTAAAATTTGTTTTCGCTCTACTATTATCCATTTGTAGCCTGACAGCATTCTGTCAGCAAAACGTTAGAGCGGTCGATATCGCGGGATCTTACCCGCTTCAGATTACCGCCCATAAAACTACCCTGCTCATTTTCCCGGCACCGATAGAAGACGGAGACAGGGGGGATGGATCTATCTCTGCCGAACGTGTTGCCAAGGTAAGTAACCTGCTTAAGGTAAAAGCGGTAGATAGCACCATGCAGGAAAGTACACTGCATGTAGTCACCTCCGACGGGAAAATCTATTCCTTTAACGTCACCTATAGTCCGGCGCCATCTCAGCTGACCATTGATGTTTCAAAATTGCCATACAAGACCAAGGCCAGTTTTAAAGGGGTTTCTCTTAATGAAAAAGAAATTGAAAATTACGCCGCGACAATGCTGGGCGCTGCTCCCTTTATAGGTGGTGTAAAGGCAAAATCAAATGGCCTGAAAATAAAATTGGAATCCATTTATATCAAGGATGACGTGCTTTTCTTTCGCTATAACCTGGCCAATGATACTCATATCGGTTACAATGCCTATGAACCACGCTTTTCTATAAGGGACCGGTCCAGGGCTAAAAGAACCGCTATCCAGGATACTGAAATTGAGCCCATCTATATCCAGTACAAAGGCAAACCCGAAGATCCGACCGGCCAATCCATAATTGTCGCTTTCGCAAAGTTTACCATTGCCGAAAATAAGAACCTGGTGATGGCACTTTCGGAATCAAATGGCGACAGGAACCTGGAATGTAAGTTATCTCAGAAACAGCTATTAAAAGCGAAGGCATTTTCTTACTGATCCAAACTACCTGTAATATGGAGTATACACTTGAAAAACAAGCTGCAAACAATACCCTGTTCAATGATTTCGGGAACTGGAGCCGGCTGGAAGAGTATTTTACCAAACAGCTTAGCCAGAAAGATCTTCAGAGCAGAAGGTACCGGAGCATGAAACTGCGGGAGTATAACAGGATGCTGAGAACATACAGCGGGGGGCTTCTTACTCAGGACGAAAAAGCGCTTATGACGGTGATGAAATTCCAACGCGGATCATTGGTTCGTTCCCTCTATCCGGGACTGCTGAGCCGGATATTCTACCTGGTTTCAAAAGGGGTGGACAACCTGCTTTTCTATAACAAAGAAATGGAAAGAGTAAAGATGGCCAGCGATCAACGCATTATCAATACGAAAATAAGCATTCCGCAGCAACAGGATACTGGCAAACTAAAACTGCCATCGACTCAAAATACTGCTGAAGACCCATCTGGCGAATTGCACCAAAAACGGTATGGTCCCGATCTTGGCGGTAGAGAGCAATTGCAGCAGCAGCGGCCAAAAGGACCATCAATTTAGTTCATAATCTAAATAAACAATATCATGCAAGAAGAAAATTTTGAAGGCTTAAAAACAAGCCTTGAAATCCGGGGCTTCGATGCCTCTATTTTTCCGCAACTGGAAAAGAATATGAAAGAAGGCAAAACTGATTTTGTCCTTCAGTACGAGCATCCTCTGGATGAAAACCGTACCGTACTATGTCAGCTCTCCTTTGATAAGCACCAGGAGCAGGACCATTATTTCTTTAACCGTTATCAGGCCACACTGGTGAACGCCGGTGAGGTGATGGCGCAGATCTCGGTTAGGACATCATGGAAGATTAAGGTTCAGGAAGCAGCCCGGATGATGGAGTATGGTCAGAACGTAGCCGTTTATAAGCAAAACATAATCGGGTACCGTCAGGTTGAAGAGGATCATCCTGCAGAGCAATTCAGATTCAATGCCTATATATCACTGGATCCTGAAGGAAAAACAGACGACAAAGGAAACCTGCTGCTCAATACCTATCATGATAATTATTATGCCAAACGTCCTTTCGATATTATAGACCAGCTGGAAAATCCTGAAGTCCAATTTGAAACCAAAAAAGCATATGAATCGGTTGAAGTGCTGGCAAAAGATCTGCAACATGCAAATAGGATTGCAATCGTTCTGGATCGCAACGGTGTCATGGAAGATGGTTTTTTAGGCTTAAACGCCAGGCGCGGCAAGATAAATTTTATGGATGCCAATGGGATCAGCATCGATATCACTCCTGCAAAAGCAGAAAAATTAGAGGCGAAGGAAAACGCCGAAGTAAAAAAAAAGCCCTGGGTAAACCAGGGGCCACAGAAAGTAGCCTGGAAACCGAAACAGAATAAAGGCTTGTCAAGATAAAGATAGATAAACAGCGAAGTTATGACACCCGAACAAGTTGATATTTACAGAAAAGCATCCCAGACCGGCGCTATATCAGACGAGATGAACCCGCTCTATCTTTTCAGCATTACCCATACGCACCTGCTCATCCGTATTGTAAGCGGTGAGCTGGATGCAAGGGTTTTAGCAGGCATGGAACTTAACCGCAGAAGCCATGAATTAGGTAAGGATTTTCCTGCCGAGGGTATAGAAAAGAAAGCGGCTCAAAAGAAAACGGTTGGCAAAAGCAAAGGAAGAAAATTTCAAAATGGTTTGAAATGATAAGAGCAAAAGATTTTAATACCATGGCCGATTACCTGAGCAACCTTGGCCTGCCCTTTAAAGAGATCATCTCCCAGAAAAATATTAATGCCCATGCAGAGGAAATAACCTTGGATGTCATGGACGCCAGCAATGATCAATCTGTTCTTTACCATTTTTCTATTCAAAGGCAAGACAATGGCGACTATGTTTCCCATGATTACAAGGCTAAAATGCTTGTGGTACCCATTGAGCATGGTCATTACGCCGGAATCGATACCCTTGAACTGGAAAAGCAGATGAAAGAAATTAAATGGGCGCTGTTTCCATTATACAAAAATGATGCTCTGCGACCTTTTTTTGAGCAACTGGACCAGCTCCGTACCAGCGGTGATCGTACCGCTGAGGAGTTAGCCAATAAGCTGGCATTGAAATATTTTGCCAATACCATTTTAGAGGATATGCTGCCATTTCCAGACAAGTCTCTCTATGAAAAAATGATTGTTGTTCCCATCAATAATGATGGTAACGATATCGACATTGGACAGGCAGCGTCGTTACTAAAGGGTGGATCGCTGTTAAAGTACTCAGCTAATGATGAGTCCGGTGAACTTTACTGGATTAAAGAAGAAAAAGGTTATTTGAAAGTGTATCCTGATTTCGATGTATCAAACACAATAAAGCAAATGCCCTTGGTAAAGCAGCCGGATATTATCGAGTTATCGGAAATGCTTGCAGGCCTCGGAAAAGGAAAGCCATTTGAAACTGCGCTCATGATTAACAGCAGAATAGTAACTGGCAGTATTTATGTCCAGCCAGAAAATAAAACCCTTGAATTTCGGAATGATAAAGGTAAAACAGTGAACTGGCAGTTGTGGGGCAAGTTGAATCAGAATAAAAAACCGGGCAAAGGCAAAAAAGGACCGGGATTATAATACCAATTTTTAAATCAGTGAGAACGCATTAGTGAGCATGGAAAAACACACACGACTAAGACCACCTTTAACTTATTATGGTGGTAAACAGACACTCGCCCCCTGGATTATTTCGCTTATACCTGAGCACATCCTTTATTGTGAACCTTTTTTGGGCGGTGGCGCGGTTTATTTTATGAAGCCACCTTCAGAAATAGAGGTTATTAACGATACCAATAAAGAACTGATGAATTTTTATAGGGTGGCCAGCAAGAGATTTGATGAGCTGGCTGCCCTGATAGAGCAGACCCTGCACAGCAGAGATGCCCATCATTCGGCAGTCGTAATTTATAACAACCCGGATCTCTTTGATGAAGTCAAGCGTGCCTGGGCAGTTTGGACTTTATCTGCGCTGGGATTCTCAGGTAAATTGGATGGACCTTTCGGTTATGATAAAACACAGAATTCAACTTCGAAAAGAATCACCGTAAAACGGCAAAACTTCGACGATCGTTATTTGAAGCGTCTCCGAAATGCACAGATCGAATGTGCCGACGCCCTGTATATCATTCAGAGCCGGGATCATAAGGATGCATTCTTTTACTGCGACCCACCTTATATCGGATCCAATATGGGCCACTACAAAGGTTATACGGAACAGGATTATGAAGCACTCCTGAATATGCTTGCCGACATTAAAGGTAAGTTCTTGCTTTCTTCTTATCCTTCCGAAATTTTGGACCGTTTTATTAAAAAGTATAAATGGCAGGTGCTAAAAAAAGAGATGCTCGTTACCGTAAATATAAAAGGGGGCAATCCAAAGAAAAAAGTTGAGATGCTCGTTGGCAATTACCCGCTCTGGCAGTCTGAATAGTAGTTAGGATTTAAACATAATACAGAAAGAATATGGAAAAGTCACCGCACTACATAATAAATCAGGAAACCGGCAAGCTCAATATCTACTCAGAAAAGGAGTTTTTTGAGGCACTTCCTGCTGAACAGAAAGATACCGTAAAGAGGTATTGTTTATGGAGTGGCTCGAAGACCTGTTGGATATCTAAAGCAAAGAGTGAAAATGCCGGATATTTAAGACGTCAGCTCGAAAGCATGGGTTTTATTTATAAGGAGACTATCGGAGAAAAACTGAGTTTTGTACAGCAAATACAACGCGAAAAAGAAAAGTCTGAATCAAGGGCCGAACGGGCCTTGGCGAGGGCTGCTAAATCAGATGAGCGTTCAGAGCAACTCTATGGTCAGGCAAAATCAATGGCTGGACAGATTCCCTTCGGCCAGCCGATTCTTATTGGGCATCACAGTGAAAAGGCCGATAGGAATTTTAGGGACAAAATCCACAACAAATTTGGTAAAGCATTCGAAGAAATGGATAAGGCTGAATTCTATAGAAAGCAGGCCGAACGTGCAAAAAAAGAAGCTTTGGGTAAAAAGTTTGAAGATCCGTTTTATCTAGTAATAAGAATTAAGGAATGCGAACGCGATCTTAAAGTTTGTAATAGAAGATTGGAAGGTAAGTTTTATGCTCATTCGAAACCAGAACCAATAAGTGAAAAGGAAAAACTCTTTTATGAAGAGCGTCTGATACAGATCCAGGAAAAGCTTGATTTCTATAAGGGGTGTTTAAGCAAAATTCCCGATCAGAAAACTATAGAAAACAACGTGAAAGCAAAAAGAAAAGGAAAGGGTCTATAGCTGCTGTCACCGTAATGCAGATTTGGAGGAGTAAAGATGAGTACAGAAAAAAATGAAGAAAACTATTTGATAAGGGATCTGGAAACCGGCGCCCTTGAAATTCATATCAAAAGCAAGGAAGCCTATTTAAAACTTTCATCAACTAACCTTAAGCTAATTAAGAATAAATTTCGCTGGAGCAGGCCAGGAAATTGCTGGCTATCAAAAGCAGATTTTAATTTATGCCATGCGGTAGTAGATCGCTTCCTCAAGCTGGGGTACCAAGATCAGGGATGGAAAGGAAGTAGGATCCCTTTTGAGAAAAAAATCTTACAGCGACTTAATAAAAACTCAAGTATCGCAATAAAGTATGATGTCAAATCTCAAATGCTGCAACGGAAAGCTGTCAATATTGAGCGATATATTGAACGTCGTCAACAATTGTTGGCAATCGAACCGGATCGTTTCGTCAAGCAGGATTTAAAAAGACAAATCCAGACTGCTGAAAGCAAAGCTGTTTCTGCACTGGAAATGGCAAATTTCTACAGCGAACAGTCTAAAATTTTCCTGGAAAGATCCGCTGTCTTGGTGCTTAATCTGACTAACCCTAAATATCTTAAAAGTCAGCTTAATAAAAACAATATCCAACCGATCCTGGAGAAGCAAAAAAACGTTGGAATTTCTAATCGAATCGACGTCGCTCCAGCCGCCGATAAGCTTAATGCTGATAGACGCTTGTTCATCGGAAGGTTAAAAACGGCACAGGAACAGACTCTGTTTTATAAGAATAAACTCCGCAATATCGTAGAACATATTGCAGAAGACATGACGCTTTTTTATGGTAAACCTGTTTTTATGTCCAAACGGTCGGCACCGGACGGCATCGGCTTGGTTGTAGGCCATATTCCGGAGGATAGTAAACTTGTGCTTAAACTAAATGACGGGACCTACATCGCAAAAGAACTTGAAAAGCTCTCTATTCTGCAACCTGCCTATGAAATCTTGCAAGTACTAAATTCCAGGGAAATAAAAAGTAAGGAGAAAACCAGGATAGAGGGATTTAGGGCCCTTGCTATGATTAAAACAGACAAACCTTTGGAAGCAATGCAGATTATCAGAAAAGCTGGTCTGGCGAGTCAATGCATGGTCCGTTGTAGCGATCATTTAAAAAATCAAATTAAATTAAAAAAGTCGCTGATCCGATCTAAGAAACTAGGGTTTTGATCAATAAAAATTAAATGCAGTATATGGCAGAAATTAAAAAACGTATTCTATCGTTCAGTAATGGTAAAACGATAAAATTATATGGCAATAGTGTTGCCATAGGAAAAAGTATGGAAATCGCCGAAGCCTTTACACCCAATATTTTCGGTTTTATAATAACAGGTGGTGATGGCAAAACTGGGGAGGTATTCAATCCGCATAAACTTACGGCCGAAGAAATGATGGAACTTGCAGATTACAATATCCGTATGTGGATGGACTTTAAAGATGCTGTTAGAAATTATGGCATAAGCAATACAAAAATTTTTAAAAAAGAAGCAATGATTTAGGAGGTGAGTTATGGGAAATACAAATTTAGAAGAGCAAAAATCTATGCAAATTACAAGCAGGGACTTGGAGGCCTTAAAGGAGGAGTTACTGACTGAGATCAGGAGCTTGCTATACGCCAAAATTACTTATCCCAAAAGATGGTTAAAAACAAGAGATGTAATTAAGCTGCTCAATACCTGCTCCGGGAAGCTTCAGACGCTAAGAAAGTCTAAAAAGTTGCCTTACGTAAAATTAGGTGGGGATATGTATTACGACATAGAAGATATCGAAGCGATGATGCAAAAATATAAAGTGGGTTAAATTTTGTATTTAAAGGATGACATAAACGGTCTTGGCAAGCAGGTTCCTCCACTATTAAAACATGTGGTGATATATTTCCTTGAACTGGGCAAAAAGCAGTCGGAAGCTGAAGCGTTTTACAAGTTTTATGAACAGCGAAAATGGCAATATAGGGGAAGATTGATCAGAAATTGGAAAGAGCTTGCATGGCATTGGGTTTACAACAAAAGTATTGACCCATCCTGTTTGTCATGATTTTTTGATGATAAGAAATCGCCAAAATTTAAGTTACAACAAGAAGCTAAATCTAAAAATAGGTAAATTTGAATATCCAAATAATTGAAAAATGAACCGTATCCTTAAAGAAGCGTTAGTCTATAATGATCAAAAAGCATTGAAGCACTTATCAAAATTTGTTGCTAAATGGGTGCGTGACCAACTGGAAGATCTGCACGTTAGAAATGATGTTATGGATGATCAAGCAATGCCTGAAATAAACAGGCAAATAAGAAATGGGATTTATAATGCATTATATATACTTTCCAACTCAGCCATGGATTCGGAGTGCTTAAAGCTTGCTGTCGATACAGAGCAGCGTATTCCAGAGTATTGGGAGGATCCGGTTTTGGATATTTATCTGGAAAAGAATAGACAACAACTGGATTCTGTTGAGCTCAAATTCGAGTCCTCATTTCTGAATGAACAACTGCACGCGGAAAATATTTACCGTCTGCCCGATACTTCCTTCATCCGGTCAAAGTCAATTTTAGAGCTTCCTGATATGGATACTGAAATGCGCAAAAAAAATCTCAATAAGATCTCTGCCCATCTTAGACGGGAAGGGTATAGTTATGATCCTGATAAAGATGCTTATGTGAAACCATTGAAATTTAACATTTGAAAATTTTACTCTTAAAGGTATTAATTGAAAATCGAAAGCGTGGACCATTACTGCTGCATTCGTTTATTTTATTCAGCTAAAGAACAGGTAAATTATTATAATTTACCTGTTTTGCTTTTAGCCCCTTTCCTACTGAAAAGGGAGCTGAACCTAAGCTTTAATTCCAAATTGGGGACTTCAAAGTATTTGATGACAATCCACGATTTTTCTTACGAGATCGGGTCCATAGACAGCATTATAAAAAAGACAGTGCTAAGATATACGCTGCGAAGACCCTGATCCTCGATTTAAGAAAACAATGCCGGAGGTTCGGTCGCCGCTTATCAGCCGCTATTTCCCTTTATCTATACTAGTCCGATCAAAGAACTTAATGGGATGATACTTGCTTCTGATGATCTGATCAACGTTTATCAAGAAGCACTTATATAGGAACTAAAAGCTGAAAAAGTTGATAGTGGATCAGTTAAAGAGCTCCAGATGCTATTACCATTACTTGAAAAAGGACGTAGCCAGCTCGTAGAAACACCTCCGCCGCCCAAAAAGTATGGTCCAACTATGCCATTGCCGGTAAACGTCGGTATTATCATTAACTACGCCTGCCAAAGTGCAGCTGAACCATTTTTACTTAACTTTAAACAAAACAGTAAGGTTACTCTATTCGGATAGAACACCTTCGGTGCATTTGATTATGTAAACGCAACTTTTACTTACAGTCCATCCGGGCTGTATTTTTTCAAGCTTGAATAGCGGAAATTTCCCGATGCACAACCGATCAGAAGATGACTGTCAAAGGTGGCGGTGGAACAGAGGGAAAACCGTAACCTACCAGGGAAGAGATTATAAATGTGACACCGACCGTGTAGAATGGGGAGACGGACGGTATCACTTCCTGGGCTACTAACAGGAAAGCTTGTTCTTGACTATTGGGGATAACACCTTAATATGAACTAGCAGGTGGTTTAATCGGAAGCTGCATCATGCAGTTTTATCCAGCTTCCTTTTTTTAATCGTAAAGATGATTGTATGAGCGAGTATAGTGCACTATTTTTTTGTCTTTTATCGACCATCGTTTACGGCGGCGACAAATTAGATCAACAAGTTTCCCAGTATTATCATTATAAAAACCAGGCAGAGGTCCACATATTAGACAGCTCATATAAACATGCGCTGGAAAGTTACAACGTGGCATTTACCTATAAATATCCCAATATTAGGGATCTTTACAATGCCTTTGCAGTCGCCTATCTTGTCGCTGATTCAAATGCCGCTAAGCACTTTTTTGACGAAATGGTACTTAATGGGCAAACAATAGAAAAATTTGCGAAGGGCAGATTTGTAACGACTATACATGATGAGTCCTTATATAAGTGGCTGACAAAAAATTACGATTCCCTAAAAAGTATAGCAGACAAAAGTGAAAAGAAACTGTTGGCTGCTCGTTACGATTCAATCTATGATGAAGATCAGCGTATAAGAAAAACAGAACATAAAACTCAAGGCGAGATAAAAAAGCTCATTTCTGAAGATTCTGCCAACATCAAAAATGCTATTCGCCTAATCAAGGAGTATGGATTCCCCAGTTATGAGCGCATCGGCCTTTTTGAAAAGGGTGCTGAAGGATATGCAGCCGCAGACAACTGCATGTGGATGTTACTTTGGCACGCCCGACATTCCAATCACACCCTCAATGGCCCGGTAAGAAAAGCAGTCCTGGCGGGCGATTATCCTCCTGATGAGTTTGCGTTAATTATAGACATGCAGGCAGACACAAGTCTTTATTTTGGTGTATTGCCTCGTAAGGCCGACAAAAATGGGAAAGTCATTTTTGAAGAGGTTCCAGACATGCAAGCCGTGAACGAAAGGCGTGCAACCCTTTACCTGGAATCGTTAGAAGAGTATAAAAGGAAACTCAACTACCAAAAATATGTGGACAAGCGTTTTTACATGTCTTCCGTTTGGGGAGATATTTTAAACTACGCTCCAATGGATTTCCGAAAATGGGGTGCCATAGAATAGCGCGTTCCAATAATCAACATTTTACCGAAAGCTCAGGGAGCAGATCGACATGATCTGCCCTCGTTCAATGGCCCACCGCATTGAACCAGGATTTTTATTGACTCAAACATAACGGCGCATTATTTAATTCCTGATTTTTTCAGCCAGGGCGTGCCATGCTACAAGTAAGCTGGAGTCCTATCAAAAGACACTATCCAAGTCAATTTCTTCAACAGCAGGCAGAAAAATTATTTAAAAATATAACCTCCCAAACTTCAATTTTGAAACAATTCCCCTTTTATAAGCAGATGGATGCGATGGATTGCAGTCCAACTTGTGTCCGGATGATCACAAAGTTTTACGGCAAAAACTATTCGCTCGAGAACCTGTGTAATAAAAGTTATTTGACCAGGGATGGAGTCAGCATGCGCCAATTCGAGCGCCGTGCATTAACTCATTTGGGCGTATCTTCGAAACTATTTTCCCGGATCACCAGCTTCGCCAATGCGTGCATGTTTAAAGAAGCCAATTATTTAAACTGCAAGAACATGGCTAGGATAGCTTGAGATTAAATGTCCTTGATCATTGAACAGTTTACTACGTACCCTGTTCATGGATTCACTGATACGGCTTTTCCGGACCCTGCAGTAGCGTTCTGTTGTTCTTATGCTTTTATGGCCTAGCATTTTACTCACATCCTCAAGAGGAACACCTAGATTCAGCATCATATCAGCAAAGGTGTGTCTCGCCAAGTGGGTGTGGAGCTCCCTATTTATGCCACAAAGCGTAGCAATTTCCTTTAGATATCCATTATATCTTGTATTGCTGTTAACCGGAATTAGCAAGTTGTTTTTAACGCAATATTGGTGACCGTTATATTTATTTATCAGCTCTTCTATTATTGGTAATATGGGTACCATTTCAGTTACCTTTGTTTTACCACGTTCCTTAATTAGCCACCTTTCCCTATTGACACCGACCTCTATTATATTTTCAGGGGTAAGGGCATAAATATCCTGGTATGCAAAGCCGGTAAAACATTGAAATATAAATGCATCTCTTACTTCTGATAACCTATTAATCGGAAGATCCTTTCGATAAATTGAATTTACTTGGTAAAACTCTAGTGGCTCGATTTCTTTATCACCACCATAGCAAACAAATGCCTTGATAGGGTTTAAGGGGATTAATTTATTCTTAGCACAACCTTCAAGGATCTGTTTTAGCTTTTTGATATACCCTTTTGCAGTGACAGCGCTAATTGGTTTATCTACTTCCAGCGTCATGTAGTCGAAGAACTTTTCAGCAAAAGAATAGGTAATGTTTTCCAGTTCAAAATCCTTCGCTTCGTATTGGAACTTGATAAATGATATTACCTTTTTTTTAGCCGACCTCCAGTGTTTTAATGTATCATTCGATCTGTCCTTTTTCTTAACCAGCTTTTCAAACCGCTTTATAAAGTCATCAAAGACTTTCAACAAAGTAGGTTTTTTTTCGATTTCCATTGACTTCTGGACTGGCCCAATATAATCTAACGGTAGGCCCAGGTAAGCATTTTTAAGCATGAGAGGGGTTATTTTTTCATGCTTGCTCCTCAAAATTTTAAGGTGGGTATCAAGGTCAACATCTGCCTTGGAAATCTTTAAATTGTTTTCCCTCGCCGTTGCACTTGATTCAGTGTCTCTTTTGATATTAGTATCCCAAAATTGGGGCTTAATTTTAATACCTAGAGATAATGGCTCTTCTTCGCCTTCGATGGTAATTCTTGCGTACAAAGGGCAAGTGCCATCGCTCGTTTTTTTTGACCTCTTAAGCCAAAAAAGAATGTGGACTTTCTGATTATTCATCCTACACATTTTAAAGGTTGAAAAATGACCCCGCCTTGTCTGCGGGAATTAATTTCCGATCCTTAAATCCAACTGCACAAAACCAGATTTCAAAAGAATGGTGCCCCAATTTACACACTAAAATGGGGCACCGAAAGGGGCACCATTTAATATGCTAGGATATGATATGAGATAGTATGATAATTTGTAGAAAGGCTTAATTATCATAGGATAAACGCAAAAAAGGCGCTATAAATAGCGCCTTCTGTGATCCCGCTGGGATTCGAACCCAGGACCCATACATTAAAAGTGTATTGCTCTACCAGCTGAGCTACGGAATCTTACTTCTTTGTTTTTGAACTACCGTTCCTTGTTTGAAGTGATGCAAAGATAGGGTTAATCCCTATTCCACGCAAGTATTTGTACGATAAAAATGCGCTACGGCTGTTTAGGGCTTCATTTTTAGTGATTTATTTTTTTATCTAGGATAGAAATTCCCGGTCTTCATCGGATAATTGGGACTTTCTGTCGCTGTTTTCTTCTTCCGATTCGTCTATTTCTTCCTCTTCATACGCCCGCTGTTTCTTTTTTCCTATTTTCAATAGGGATACAAATACAATTCCGGCAATAAAAAAGGCCAATAGTAGCTTCCATAGTGCCACCTGTGATTCCCCGAGAAAATTGAGCTGCACCGATTGCGGATTTTTGACACACACAACTGTGATGATAACAGTTATCAAGATTAAAAAGATATTACGCATGTTATTGTAAACTATATGTCGTTATTCTAACAGCGAATATAGGGAATATCTGTTTTTAATCGATATCGATCTTTGCCCGATTTAAGCGTAAAGAATTCAAGATAACCGAAACGGAGCTGAAACTCATCGCAGCGGCAGCAATCATCGGAGACAGGAGAATTCCGAAAGAAGGATATAGAAGTCCGGCAGCCAATGGAATCCCAAGTATATTATAGACGAAAGCAAAACCCAGGTTCTCCTTAATATTTCGTAGCAGTTTTTGGCTCAGTACCTTTGCTTTGGCTATTCCGATAAGGTCTCCTTTCAACAAAGTGAGTGAAGCGCTTTGTATGGCAACATCGGTACCTGTGCCCATGGCAATGCCGATATCGGCTTGAGCAAGGGCAGGGGCATCATTGATGCCATCACCAGCCATAGCCACCACATGTCCTTTTTGCTGTAACGCATGAATTTCCTGCAATTTATCTTTGGGCAAGGCATTGGCTTTGAAATGCTTGATGCCAACTTGATCCGCCACGGCCCTTGCTGTATGGATATTATCTCCCGTCAGCATAACGACATCGACTTTATGCTGTATAAGATATTGAATTGCACGTTTCGAAGAGGCCTTTATTTGATCTGAAATACTAAAATACCCCAATAAGCTACTGTCTTTTGCCAGGAAGGATACCGTCTTTCCATGGGATTGGGCGGTTTCGGCCATCTGCTTCATATCATGAGGGATTGCTATGCCGATAGACTCCATCAACAATTGATTGCCCAGTGCTATGCTATGTCCAGCTATATTTCCCTTGATTCCTTGCCCGGCAACATTTTCAAAATCGGAAACTGCAAGGTCCGTTTTACTATTTTCCTTTTTTGCCCTTTCAATAATAGCATGGCCCAAAGGATGTGTGCTATTGGCGTTTAAAGCGGCAGCCAAAGACAATATCTCGTCTTTGCTGCTGGACGAGTTTGGCTGAATATCATCAACGGTCGGTTTTCCTTCGGTGATGGTACCTGTTTTGTCTGTTAGTACCACATCCACTTGGTTCATTTTTTCCAGCGCACTTGCATCTTTGATCAGGATCCCATGTTTGGCCCCTTTGCCGACACCCACCATGACGGACATCGGTGTAGCGAGTCCCAAGGCACAGGGGCAGGCGACAATAAGTACGGCAAGTGCATTGGCAAAGCCGAATGCTAGGGAAGCAGAGGGAACCCAAAGCCACCAGGTAAGAAATGTCAAAATTGCAATAATGATGACAATCGGAACAAATATCTCGGATACTTTATCCGTTAATCGTTGAATGGGAGCCTTGCTTCTGCTCGCATCGTTGACGAGTTGAATGATCTGAGCCAAAAGTGTGTCCGAACCAATGCGCTCTGCTTTCATGAGGAAACTGCGGTCGCCATTGATTGTTCCTGAACTGACATGATCTCCTGTTTGCTTTTCTACCGGAATAGGTTCACCCGTCAGCATGGATTCATCAATGTTGCTGTTACCATCCGTAATCTGTCCGTCAACGGGGATTTTGTCCCCGGGTTTTACTTTCAGTATATCTCCGAGTTGAATTTGATCTATGCCGATTTTTTTATCTATTCCATTTTCTACACGCGTAGCTTCGGAAGGGCTTAGCTTGATCAGCTCTTTGATCGCCGAATTGGTTTTGGAATGTGCTTTGGCCTCCATCACCTGGCCTAATAATACCAAAGTCAATATGACGGTAACAGACTCGAAGTAAAGTGCAATGTAGCCATGATGATTTTTTAATTCAGCAGGGAAGACCCGCGGAAAAAATAGACCAACCAAACTATAGACAAATGCAGCTCCAGCACCAAGTGCAATCAGGCTAAACATATTAAGGCGCCAAGTTTTGAAAGATACCCAGCCTCGTTGAAAAAAAGACCAACAGGTATAAAAAACGACCGGCAGGGATAAAACCAGTTGTATCCATCCAGACCAGCTGGGCGAAATGATTTTACCTATTGGATTCCCAGGAAGCATTTCACCCATGGAAAGTATAAAGATCGGAACCGTAAATAGGATAGAGACCCATAATTTCATGCGTAGATCACGATAGGTATGATCGTCGGCCTCATCATTACCATTGGCTATAGGCACAAGGTCCATACCACATATAGGGCAATTTCCGGGATGATCTTGTACAATCTCAGGATGCATAGGACAGGTATATTGAAGGTCTGTCTTTAACATGGGGACCTTTTCCAGATTCATGCCGCATACCGGACAGTTTCCGGGTTCGTTATAGCGTTTGTCACCCTCACAATGCATCGGACAATCGTATTGATCAGCGGATGTATGACCATGTGCTTTGTCAGCTGAAGATATTGTCTGTGATTGATGTACCGTAGCATTTGACTGAGCGGAATGGTTGTGTTGCTGTTCGTGATGGACATGCGAGGTCGCTGCATGCTCAGTATGTAGCTTATTTTTAATTGCTGTGTCTGCATCCAGCTTAACCAAATGCATACCACAGATCGGACAATTTCCTGGTTGGCTGTACGTTTTTTCACCTTCGCAATGCATAGGGCAACCATATCTGTCTGAAGCTTGTACTACAATGTGTTGATCGGATTGTACGTCACCCTGATGCTTATGTATTTCGTCGACCTGGTAAGGACCTAATTTTGATATTATTTCCTGTAATTGCTGTAACGGAATATGTTTCTGGGATGTTACTGTCATGCTTGGCGGGTTTAAAGTTACCTCGGCATGAACCCCAGGAAGCTCATTCAATGCATGTTCGATTGTGGTTCTACATCCATCACAGGACATTCCCGAAAGTGTATAGTGGTGTTGCATAGCGTTGTCTTTGTTGCCTAAAGTTAAACTTTATATCGAGGTGATTTTTACACTTTTACCAGGTTTTCTTGTAAAATTTTCCGTTGATAATATGTGCTTCCGGTTTGCTCTCATTTTCTAGGTCGAACCAGCGTTATAGTTTTCCGGAAACGGAATATGGTGTAAAAAAAAAACAGCGAAATTACGCTATTATAAACACAAGCGAGCTATGTTTTGTTTGCTCTGGGGATAGGTATGGGATAGGGGAATTTCCCTTTGATTAAGCCAGTAGCATTACTTGGGGATGTTTGATCAATGCATTGATGGTTACTTGTTCTTTCAGAACTGCTTCGTGAAAAGGAGCCGGGATCATCAATTTAAATGTTTTTCGGGCGGTTTTTACCAGGAAAAGAGCACCGTGAATCACTTGCTTATCGTCGATGATCAACGTGTGCTGTGTTGCCGGCCGATTGCCTAATTTTTCTTTTTCGATGAGTTGTATAAGTTGTTGCATTGTATCAAAATATTTAGCCAAAATTACCAAATACTTAGCATTTATTGTTTTTTTTCTAATCGTTGCTATTTGAAATTTATCCAGTGCTTTCAACCTTTTATTATTTTTTTAATAGCTAATAATCGTTTTAGCAAAGAAGAGATTTCAAAACATAGCGCAATCGATTGCGTATTTAGTTTGCTAAAATGCTAAATATGAGAAGGATGTATTTGCTAAAGTTTGTTTAACTTTTTTAGCTTTGTGCAACAAATATCCAATAAAACAACATTATGAGTGGTATAACTACACTAGGTCAATTTATCATTGAAAAACAGGCCGATTTTCCGTATGCTAAAGGGGAGCTTTCTAGGCTACTGCGCGATATTGGAATCGCCGCAAAAATTGTAAATAGAGAGGTTAATAAAGCGGGATTGGTTGATATTTTAGGCGATGCAGGACAGGTCAATGTGCAGGGCGAGGGACAAAAGAAACTGGATGTTTATGCCGATGAGCAGTTTATCAAAGCGCTTCAAAGTGGGGGAGAATGCTGTGTAGTTGCCTCAGAGGAACATGAAAATCCAGTATATATCCAATCAGGGGTTTCCAAAAATGCGAAATATATTGTGTGTATTGACCCGCTGGATGGCTCAAGCAATATCGATGTTAACGTATCTGTGGGGACGATTTTTTCCATTTATCGACGAATTTCTGATACGGGTGTTTCTTGTAATAGCAATGATATTTTACAGCATGGAACGAAACAGGTCGCTGCAGGTTATGTAATCTATGGTAGTTCAACCATGTTGGTGTACACAACAGGAAAGGGCGTAAACGGATTCACATTGGATCCTTCGATCGGCGAGTTTTGTTTATCCCATCCTGATATGAAAATTCCGGCTTCGGGTCAAATTTATTCGATTAACGAAGGAAATTATTCCAAATTTCCAAACGGCGTTAAGCAATATATCAAATATTGCCAAATGGAGGACAGTGCAACGCAACGCCCCTATGCGTCACGGTATATCGGCTCAATGGTGGCCGATATTCACCGCAATCTCCTCAAAGGGGGTATCTTTCTTTATCCAACGACATCTGCGCACCCTAATGGTAAGCTAAGATTGATGTATGAGTGCAATCCAATTGCCTTCATCATTGAGCAGGCAGGGGGTAAAGCTTCGAATGGATCTCAGCGTATACTAGATATTGAGCCAAAAACTTTGCACCAGCGATCAGCAGCTTTTTTGGGCAATACCGATATGGTAGAATTGCTGGAAGATTTCCTGAAAAAATACAGTGATTGATTCTGTAGTGATTCAATGACAGGTAAGATTCTTTAGACAATAAGAATTATTTATCTTTGTCCTCAGAAAATGGCTTCATTATTGCGAAGCCATTTCTTTTTCACGATTTGTAATATGTTACGATTTTTAGTTTTTATTTCATTTGTTTCAGTAGTATTTTTTTCTTGTAAGGAGAATCCCCCGACTTATGGTGATGTTTTAGCGAAGGGGTTTGAGAATAAGTCTTATAAGGATTTTGACACAGCAGCTTATGTAAAAGTCTTCCATGAAGTGTATGGCAAGGAAAAATCTCAATTGGTTAATCCGAGCTGGATGAAGGAATTATCGGATTCTACTGAAGGGATGACTTTAATTGCCGAACACCTTTTTGATGGTAGTATCGACACCATGTTAACTTACTTTGAGCGAAGTGATGCGCATGGTATTCGAGCTAGTTATTTCCATACAGCTGCGATTAAGGAAACATTATCTTCGCTTCGAAAACTGAAAAGCAAAGATGTTGCTGAAGTTTATCCATTATTGGCCAAACTTGACTTATTGAGTACTGATGGGCTCGTGGCTTATATCAGCAGCATAAAATATGGTGTGGTCAATCCCAAACGCCTTTATGGACGATATTTCGTTCCTCAAAAGCGTATGAGCTATGGCAAAGTTGTACAAATGCTGGATAGTGTGAAAATTGGAACTGTGTTGACCGATATCCAACCTAAAAATCAGTATTACACCAGGTTTCAGGATTTATTGGAAAATGGGAACCTAAACAGTGCACAACGAAGCCAGGTGTTAATGGTATTGGAAAAATTGCGCTGGATGGGAGATGCTTTTCCGGAGAAATATGTATTTGTGAACATACCTGAACAACGGTTACATATTATGGAAGAAGGGAAGACAAGTCAACTGATGAATGTGTGTGTCGGTGAAACAGATAATCCCGCGTATACGCGGAAGGGAGAGAACCACGAGACGCCCGTCATGCAGGGGGTCTTGGATGCCATGCAAGTAAATCCTGTATGGAATATTCCAAGTAGTATTGTCAAGAAAGAGTTATTGTCAAGCGTTCGAAATAATCCAAACTATCTGGCCTCGCGTAATATGGTAGCCTACTACAAAGGTAAACAAGTGGACCCTGCAACGGTCAACTGGAATTCGGATTCTGTGGAGAATTTTCGTTTTAAACAAAATCCTGGTTCGGATAATTCATTGGGGAATGTGAAGTTTTTGTTTGAGAACCCCTATTCCATTTACCTGCACGATACGCCTGCAAAACAAATGTTTGGGCAGAGCAATCGCGCCGTGAGCCACGGTTGTGTGCGTGTTGAAAAACCCGTTGATTTGGCGTCATACCTTGTCAATAATGAAAAACAGGCCGAAAAAATTGCAAAAGAAATTACCACAGATTCGATCTCAAAATCACGTTGGGTAACACTTAAACGGCAGATGCCAGTTTATATCACCTACTATACAACCTGGTTGGATGACGAAGGGAAAATTGTTACGTATCCGGATATATATGGTTATGATCCGCGTTTGAAGGAAGCGTTAAAGAAATATTGGACAAATTAATCAAAAAGGCTTAACTCATTTAGTTAAGCCTTTTTTTATAGCTAGTATTCAGAGTTGTAGGCTAGTGCTATCCGGACAAAAGGATAGTCTTTGTTGACATTGTTATGGTCTTGATAATGACCTTCCAATCTAAAGTAACCTGAGTAAAGGTTGACACCGAAGTTCTTCCAGATACGCATTGAAGCACTCGTGGATACCGCGTGTAGAAAATGGTGAGATTTGTTACCACTGATTGTGACAAAATATCCGCCACGATAATCTACACCAAATTTAAAGCGGTTTAATGTGCTCAAGGTGGCTGAAGCCCTAACATCGGCCCCGGGGCCATAATCGTATGTGCGGCTTTCACCAAAATGGAGATAAGGATCGGGTACAGCGGCCAGTACCACTGGACCACCACCAAGGATGGTTGTCAGCTTGGTACGGCTACCAATATTGAAGTTTGAAAAGACATTGTAATTGATGCTCTGCGATCCGTAATAAAAAGCTTCATTGCGTAGAAAGTCGAAATGCGCAGACACGATACCACGATGACGTCCTGTTAAATTGGATAAAATACGGTTACCGTATAACGAGGCATACACATTGACCGCATTGACGATGGAACTATCATCTGATCCAAGTTCCAAATTGAGGAAGAAGTCATCAAATGGTTTCTTTTTGTCTAGATCATCGTTGGTGTAAATCAGTTTGATACGGGCATAGATGTCGTTCTTTCCTTTATTCAAGATGTCATGTTCCTTGGCATCAAACCGTCTTAGCCCCAATTCAACTTCGGTGTGTACTAAAGAACTGTCGACCACCGCACCTTTTACCTTATCTCCCCAGCGCCCATCGAGCAGACGGTTGAGGCCGTTTATCGGATTGATCAGCATGGCCAATAGTTCTTTTTTATTACGTTGTCCTTTGGTCAGACTCGGGCGCGAAAGAATATGATGCGATAGTCTATGGGTCATTTCACCTAAAATAGTACCGCCAAAACTTGTGTTGATGATATCATTGATGGATGGTGGTTCCGTTTCACCTGCAGTTTCCCAGATATAGCTACCAGCTACGGTTGCTGCGGTTGATTGTAGAAAACTATAGTTGTTGGATCGGAACGAATTGAAATAAAACTGACCGTGATAAGGATGCGCTATTTGATTTGTTGCAAAAAGATTGTCGTCCCAGGTCCAGGCAGACAGTTTTAAATGGCTAAAGAAGTTTTTAAAGGAAATATGGGAAACAGGATCTTTTCGAATGAAGTAGTTAACCGAAGCAGGAATAGCTTGGATGGAAAACCACTCAATTCCCGCCCTTAAGAAGTTCTTTTTTTGGTAATCGAATAGACTGTCTGTTTGTTTTACGTTGATAAGATGATTGTTCCAAAGTCGTGGTTGTTCATCGTGGTACATGGGATATTTTTCGACAGGTTTCGCTCGAAATAGGCTATCTGAAGTCATTAAGGAATCTCTAGCTGGTAGGAATGCAGCCTTACTAGGCCCTATACTCCCGAGCTGGACAAGCAACAAAAAGATAAATATAAAGAGACTATAATGACGTTGGTTAATGCGTTGTTTGATCGAAATGAACATACTGTTTTGCGATAAAATTTGTAAAGAATAACAAATATAGGGGAAAAGTGTTTGTGTGATTAGTACCTTTGCGGCAATTATCCTGTTCAAGTAATTTAAAAATGAACAATACCTTTGAAATATTCAATATAAAATCGATTAATCTTAAGAATGAGTTGTTTGCAGGATTAACGGTCGCAATGACAATGATTCCGGAATCACTCTCATTTGCAATTTTAGCCGGGCTACCACCGTTGACGGGACTTTACGCAGCATTTTTAATGGGTTTGATCACTTCCGTTTTGGGAGGTAGGCCAGGGATGGTATCTGGAGGTGCTGGCGCAACAGTGGTTGTATTGATGGCCCTGGCGGCAAGTCACGGTATTGATTACCTGTTTGCTGCTGTCGTCTTGGCGGGGCTCCTGCAATTTTTAGTCGGGCTTTTTAAATGGGGGAAATTTGTACGCTTGATTCCACAGCCTGTTATGTATGGTTTTTTGAACGGACTGGCCATTATCATTTTTATGGCTCAAGTGGTTCAATTTAAGGTAAATACCGGACAGGGGGCGGAGTGGATGTCGGGAAGTACCTTATACATCATGGGGGGATTGACTCTGCTGACGATGTTGATTGTGATTGGATTTCCTCGGATAACGAAGGCTGTTCCAGCCTCTTTAATCGCTATTCTGGTTGTATTTGGTCTGGTTTCTCTTTTAGGTATTGATACCAAAAAAGTAGTAGATATTGCCTCTGTTAGTGGGACATTACCACATCTACATTTACCTAATGTACCCCTGAGCTGGGAAACATTGCAACTGATTTTTCCGTATTCTTTGGTGATGGCTGGAGTAGGGTTGGTGGAGTCGCTTTTGACACTGAACATGGTGGACGAAATAACGGCGAGTAAAGGAAATGCAAACCGCGAATCCATGGCGCAGGGGATAGCCAATACAATCAATGGATTTTTTGGGGGAATGGGTGGCTGTGCCATGGTTGCTCAAACACTGGTCAATTTAAATGCTGGTGCACGCACGCGGCTTTCTTCTTTTATTGGAGCGATGACCATCTTAGTGATTATTTTGGTAGGTGCTCCTTTTATTGAACAGATACCCATGGCCGCGCTGGTCGGTGTGATGATGATGGTAGCCATTGGAACCTTCCAATGGGTGAGCTTACGGATTGTCAATAAATTTCCCAAATCAGATATTTTCGTTGGGATTATTGTCGCCGGAATTACCGTGGTTTTACATAATTTGGCACTTGCGGTGCTTATTGGTGTAGTGGTATCCGCACTTGTATTTGCCTGGGATAATGCGAAGCGCATTCGGGCAAGAAAATATTTGGATGCCGAGGGCATCAAGCATTATGAAGTCTATGGCCCTCTTTTCTTTGGTTCGACAGCTAATTTTTTGGATAAATTTGATGTTTTGGAAGATCCCGAGCGTGTGATTTTAGATTTTAAGGAAAGTCGTGTGGTGGATATGTCCGCAGTGGATGCGCTCAACAAAATTACCGAACGTTACGCTGCACAAGGGAAAAAAATCGAATTGTGGCACCTCAGTGAAGATTGTCGCTCTTTGTTAAAAAATGCTGCGGGCATTGTGAAGGTCAATATCATGGAAGATCCAACCTATCGGGTCATGCCGGGCAAGTAGACTATTTTTTGCGCAGCTCAAAAAACAGTTCATTTCCCTGTCTTTGGGGAATACTATTGGTTGAATCTGTCAGTTGTAAAATGTCAAATTGCGATGCGAATAATTGTTGATATTCCGTTTGATCTCCACCGAAAGGTGGTCCCTGTTGTACAAATTCCCGTTTAAACAATAAACCCATCAGTATACCCTGAGGCTTGAGCAAAGTATGCATTTGTTGTACGTAGCTGGGGCGTAATGAAGGATCCAGTGCACAAAAAAATGTTTGCTCAATTATATAATCGTACTGGCCCTGGTGCTGGAAGAAATCTTGACATACAATTTGGATCTGAGGGCTATTGGCAAACTCCTTTCTTACCTTCGCAACGAGGGTCGGAGCGATATCAAGTAAGGTAATTTGATGGAACCCCATGTCAAGTAGAGCCTTTGCTTCATAGGCATTTCCACAACCGGGAATAAGAATAGATGCATCTTTGGCAATAGACTCCGCTGCATAGTTGATAATAGCAGGAGAGGCATAGCCAATATCCCAGCCTGTTGCTTTGTTCTTATAACGTTCATCCCAATAGTTTCCATCCAATAGTGAAGAATTCATAGCTGTTTTGTTCTATATGCTTAGCAATTTACATAAATATTAGGTCAATAGGGTGCTTCTCTTTGCTGAAAATTGCTTTTAACTACCCGCTCGGAAGTTGATTTTATTGAGTAAAGTCGGAAAAACAATGAGCAACAGGGGTAAAGCAACGATAAATCCCCCAATAACTGCGATTGCTAGAGGCTGATGCATCTGAGCCCCTGTGCCGATACCTAAGGCGAGCGGCATCAAGGCGATGATAGCGCCAATTGCAGTCATTAGTTTGGGGCGTAATCGGGTGCTAATGGCATAGATGATTGCCTGTGCCTTTGTCTTGGTTGCTAAAGTTTCCTGAAATTGTAGATAGGTGAAAATGGCATTTTCGCCAATTATCCCGACCATCATAATAAGACCCGTATAGCTGCCAACATTGAGGGGTGTGCTGGTAAGGTAGAGGAGTATAATACCTCCGGAAATACCCAATGTTGAGATAAATAAGATCGTAAGCGCAAGCAAGAAATTCCGAAATAGAAATAGCATGATCGCAAAAACCAATAAACAGGAGATGAGCAAAATTGTCAATAACTCGCCAAAAGATTGTTGCTGTTCGGCATAGGCTCCACCATAGATAATGGAATAACCTGTAGGCAATTTGATCTGTTGGTCGATTTGCTGCCGGATTGATTGGATAGTTCCGCCTAGATCCCCATTGTCTAATCGAGCAGTCACAATACCTAATGATTGAAGATCTTCCCTATTGATCTCTGCCGATCCTGCAGTAATAGTAACATTTGCAAATTCGCTCAGTGGCTTCAGTATACCGTTGGGGAGGGCGATCATGCTGTTGTTGATGTCACTGAGTGATTGATTTGTACGCGAGTTGTAAAGTAAACGTATTGGCGTGTATTGCACCTTATCAAAGATGTTGCCCACAATATTACCATCTAAGTTGGTCTGTAATTGACTTTGGAAATCGGCGAGAGAAATATTGTATTGTGCCAGTACAGGGAATTTGGGATTAACGATTATTGAAGGTCCGGCGATGATAATACCGTCAAATACATCTGCTGTACCGTTAACCTTTTGTACAATGCTGGCTATTTTTTTTGAGTACGCCTGTATTGTTCTTTGGTCAGTTCCGAAGATTTTGATTTCTATTGGCTGGACGCTGCTCATTAAATCGCCAAGCATATCACCGATCACCTGTCCAAAGTCAACTGTCAAAGGCAGCCCTGATGCTTCAATGCGATTTCGTATCTCGTCGGTGACTTCATTTGTTGTTTTATTACGCTGTTTTTTTAGCTGAATAAGATAATCGCCTCGATTCGGTTCCGTAATAAAAAAGCCCATTTGTGTGCCCGTTCTCCGGCTATAAGCTTCTACTTCCGGTGTAGAGGTTATTATTTTTTCAACCTGTTTCAGCTCCCTGTCTGTTTCTTCCAGCGAGGTTCCTGGAGGTGAGTTATAATCAAGAACGATACTGCCCTCATCCATTTCTGGTAGAAAACCGGTGTCGATCTTTGGCAAAATAACCATTGCACACAGTATTAAAATAACGATGAACGAATAACTTAGCCAGGGGCGGGCCAGAAAAAATCCTACCCATTTCCGTTCTTTGACATCATGATGCTGGGACGGGTGCTGCCTTTTTTTCTCGGATGAAAAAAAGAGGTAAATGACAGGAAGTAAAATTGAACTTACAAAAAATGAACATATAAGCGTCAAGATCATGGTGTCGGTCATGACCTTGAAGTAGGCTCCAGCTACGCCGCTCATCAACATAAATGGTAGAAATATCACGATGGTACTAAGCGATGACCCGATCATGGCTTTTAGCAAGTAATTTATAGCTTTTTGCACAAGTGTTGTGGCCGTTTCTTCGGGATGTTCTTCGTGTGTACGGTGTATTTGTTCTACAACGACAATAGCATCATCGATAATAAGTCCGATAGCTGCTGCAATAGCTCCTAATGTCATGATATTAAACGTTTGCCCCATGGCGTAAAGCGATAAAATCGTCAGTGCCAGTGTTATCGGAATGGTAATTAGGATAACAAGGCTAGCTTTCCAGGAACGCAGAAAAATAACAGCTACAATAATTGCCAATAATAGTCCAATCCATAAAGCATCTGTTACGCTTTTTATTGAATCTTTTACAAAATCTGCCTGAACATAGTACGGTTTTAAGGTAAGATCTTTGGGTAATGTTTTTTGGAGTTCACTGATTTTCGCATCCATGGCTGTTGTCACGTCGACAACGTTGGCGTTGGGTTGTTGGATCACGGCGAGCAGAATGCTCTCTTGCCCATTGGCATTTACCTTTATGTATTGTTTGGCTTGGTGTACCATAATTTGAGCAATATCTCCGAGCTTAACAATACGGTTGCCATCGTTGCTGATGACCAAATTTTGCAATTGCGCTTCATTGCGGATTTGTGCATCGGTCAAGGTCAAGTATAAAAAATGGAAATCAGCAGAGTAGCCATTGGATTTAATAAAGTTTGTACTATTGATGGCTTGTTCTATTTTAGTGGACGTGATACCCAATCGCGCCATCATCTGCTGATTCATGAGAACCCGGTATTCTTTGTCCTGACCGCCGATAATCCGCACTTCACTGACCCCGGGCACCTGGGAAAGAAATGGCTTAATGGTGTATAGGGCAAGTTGTTTTAGTTCAATTGGATCAAGTGTATTTGAGTTTAATGAATAGCCGATGACGGGTAAAATGGCAGGATTCATTTTCTCTACAGTGATATTAATATCGCTAGGCAATTGATTACGTATCTGGTTGATACTACTCTCTATTTGTTGCTTGGCCAAATCTATATTCATATCCCAGGACATGAATGCCGATATTTCGCAGCTCCCTCTACTGGTCGTACTTTTGAGTAATTGCAAATCAGGTACTTTTTTGATTGCATCTTCCAGTATTTTAGTTACGCCTACAGTCATCTGGTCAATAGGTTGTTGCCCAGCATCTGCTATAATCTTTATTTTTGGGAAAGTAATCTGCGGGAATAATGCCGCGTGAATCTTGGAATACGCATATATACCGCCCATAATGATCAGGAGTATCGAAACAAACAGGGGGATTTTATAAGTAACAAAGAATGATTTTTTCATGAGAAAATGCTTTTAGGGATGCTAGGGTCCTATTATTTATCGTTTTCCATTTGTTCTGATATGAACTGCAGCGGTGTCTGCCAGGCCGAAATTTCCGGATATTAACACGCGGTCTTTTGTTGTTAAATCACCCGATTTCACTTGAATAAATTTATCCGTTTCGATACCTTTTTCGATTGTTGTCTTTATTGCGGTCGAATCATTCATGAGTTTCATTACCCAGAAAGAGGTCTGTCCTTCGTCGCTCAATACGGCCATCTTGGGAACCGAAAGACCATAATCGATATTTTTTGAGAAACTAATTGTACCAATAAGATTCTCGGGAATGTCATTAGGAGCGACTTTTAATAAAATTTTTACTGTTTGGGAGACGGCATCCACCGTTGGCATGACCTTCGCTATTGAGCCTTGCAAAACAATGCCGTCTGGCAACGTAATCGGTAATATTTTTTTGCTTTTTACGACCTGAAGATATTCGTAGGGAACGTCCACTACAAAACCAAAACTGTTCGCGTCGGTTATCGTAGCCAGGATTTCACCATCCTGGACGTAATCGCCGATTTGATGGTTAAGCATAGCGACGTATCCTGTTGCTGGGCTTACCACAGTGGTATTACCATTAAAATGAAACGATGGATCCAGTTTATTGATTGTATTGCCAAGAGCCCGGGCCTCTTTTGTCTCCAGACCGAATAATAACATTCCTTTATTGACATGATCGGCCATTTTTATGGTAATTTTTGTTATATAACCATTGATGTTAGCCTTGACATCGGACTTTAATAGATAAGATGCTGTTGCATTGAGCGTGACCACATTGGCTAGCTTGGCTGTATCCGAAGGAAATGCAATGCTGACTTCGGTTGCCGGTTTTATGATCGGATCAGCTATGTTCGCATTTTCACTTTTCCCTGAATGACAAGAAAACAGCAAATAAGAACATATGAAAAGGGCCAGGATATGTTTCATAATTATTGGATGATGAGGTATTTCATCTGATTTTTAAGTGTATATAATGCATTGTTATATTGGATAATATTTGCTTTTAGATTGAGGAGATTATTGATGGACAGGATAAAATCGACCATTTTTACGTCTCCAGTGGGCAATTGTTTTGCATTAGCCTCAACTAAAGCCTTCGCATATTCAATTTGCTGAGTTGCCATTCCCAACATGTTATCATAATGTCGTATCTGATTCTGCAGATTGAAAACTTCCTGTTGATACTGGCTCTGCGTTTGTTCGAGGTATTTCTTTCGGGTTTGTAAAGCAAGGTTGTTTTGCTGTAATAGGAGTTGTTTCTGATGTCCGTTATAAATTGGTAAAGAGACTGAAAGACCGATACTCATACCAAAATTCTTAAAAGGGGTATGTGTGAGCGATGATTGGTAGCCACCATCGGAAAAAGCATTTACCTTTGGTTTGTAATCATATGCAATAACCATTGCCTCATTCGCCAGCTTTGTACTGTCAGCTTGAAATGATTTTGTATAAATACTTTCTTGAAAAGAAGGGAAAAAGGATATTTCTCCTAGATCAGGAAGGCTAAGCGCATGAAAGTTGGTATCGATAATTCCCGACAAATAATTGAGCAGGGCATAGTTATTTTGCCAGTCTGCAGTCTGCTGCTGTAATGCAAGTTGATTTTGCTGTAATGTAACCTTAAAAGAAAGGTAGTCTGTTTGTTTAAACGTTGCTTTTTGTGTTAGTTTTTGTAGTACCAGATCTTCTTTGGACAATAAGGCAATAATTTCAGCGCTCAAGTCCATCTGTTTTTGGCTGGTGTATGTCGCAATGTATTGATCTGTAATCTGTCTATTAAGTGTTTGAATCGCAAGGTCTTTTTGTGTGAGAACTTGAGCGATACTATTTTTGTAAGCCTTGAGTCTTGTCGAGAGATTGTTCCGGCTGATAAATTCTCGCGAGACACGGACGCCTGCAAAGATTGATTGGCCGTTCGTTAGTGCATTGTCATAGCCCCAACCTTTGCTATTGGGCGCATAGCTGGCATTGCCTTCAGCGGTGACAATAAATCCATAGGTCGCTCTTAATTTTAGGCTATCAATGCGGGTAGAAAGCATCTGATTGTTGTAGTCTGTCAATAGGGGACTATTGAGCTGGGCACTTTTGATAAAATATGTCAAATTACTGCTTGTCTGTGCATTCGCCAGACTAGAAAATAGCAATAGTACCATGGCTATTGAATAAACTAGAGTTACTTTAAAATAGCGCATACCTTTATGTTTAGCTTATATTAAACAAATGTCTCCACAACAATAGTGGCTAAAATTAACGCCATTCATGTTGGGTTGTTGAATTACAAGACAAATTACAGATGGATTTGGTAGAAATTTTGAATTTTGAGCCATTCAAACAATTTAATATATGCCATTATTATTACATGTAATTATAATTATCTATTTAAATAGTTATTTTTGTCGCTGGTATTCAAATTTAAGTAGATTTTCTAAATCGATGGATCAATGATGTGCTATTGATTTGCGCTATCGTGGTCAAAGTTCGATTGGCAAGATGTCGTATTGGAGAGAAATCTTGAAATTCACGTGTGTTCCATACGATATTAAAATTTATAGCGTTCAATTACTCTAGTAGGGATAATCCCTGATGTTTTTAGATGAATTATATTAAAGTAGTTTTATTTATTGTTTTATTTCTAATTGTTGGTCTTGCCTACGCTAATCAAGATTGGAATGGTTTGGAGAGTGTGCATCACTATATCGGTTATTTGTTGTTATCACTATATATATCGGGCTCAACACTGTTTATGTATAAGCTTCTTAAAGGGGATAGAAAACTAAAACGACATTTTTTTATTCGATTTTCTGTAGTCTGCATCGCCTTTCTGCTACTTCTTGTCCCATATTTGATTCTTAAACAACAAAATGATGGTTTGGGGGCTGGATATTTACTCTATTTTATGACCGTCAGTCTTGCAGCACCGTTGTCCATTTATGCCTTTATTGAGATCCTATGGTTATTTACCCAAAAGAAATATCCGCAAATAGGTGTTAACCTATTACTTGTTGGCTATATCTACTGCCTTTTTTTATTCACTGGTCTATTTGGATATTAAACCTGTGGGAGACACGGACTTGTCATCATCGTCTTTTAATCGGTTAAAATTAAGCATGTTTCTGCTCGTTTTTCGAAAATTATTTTTTTTGTAAAAAGAATCATTGATTAAAATTGTTGTTTGCTTCTTATCCGGAAAATTGCTAATTTAATAAGGATTCTTAAACCTGAATTTAAAGAATCTCGAGACTAAACCTGATCAGGTCCTTGTTCTTGAAGATAACAATTTTATAACCAATTAATGGATTGAGGTATGATACACAAAGTAGTTTCCCTTGTATTGGGAGGAGGTCGAGGGTCGCGCCTTTTCCCATTGACACAGCAACGGTCGAAACCAGCGGTTCCAATAGCTGGAAAATATCGTTTGGTCGATATTCCGATTTCGAACTGTTTGAATTCTGGCTATAATAAGATCTTCGTACTGACGCAGTTCAATTCAGCCTCTTTGAACACACACATCAAAAATTCTTACAATTTCAGCATTTTCAGTAAGGGCTTTGTTGACATCTTGGCTGCTGAGCAGACCAATGAGGGCGATCGTTGGTTTGAGGGTACGGCTGATGCTGTTAGGCGAACGCAGAAACATCTCCTGAATGTAGATTATGACTACATTCTTGTCTTGTCTGGTGATCAGTTATACCAAATGGATTATTCGAAGCTGATTGACTTCCATGTTGAAAATGGGGGTGATGTTACCATTGCGACTATACCGGTCAATGGTAAGGATGCTACAGGATTTGGTATTTTAAAAGCGAATGAAGCAAATGAAATTACCGCTTTTGTCGAAAAGCCCGATAAGGACGAAGTATTAAATTGGACCTCAGAGGTCTCGGAGGATTTACATAAGAAGGGAAGGCATTATTTGGCATCCATGGGGATTTATGTTTTCTCAAAAAATATATTGCGTAACCTTTTAATTGCCAACCCGGGGATGGATTTTGGCAAAGAAATTATACCCGATGCCATCGAAGCACTTCGGGTATTGAGCTACCAATTTGAGGGATATTGGACCGATATCGGAACCATCAAATCTTTTTTTGATGCCAATATCGGATTAACGGATGATATCCCGGATTTCAACTTGTTTAATGAGACCGTATATACACGTGCGCGGATGCTTCCGCCTTCGAAAATTTCAGGAACGACTTTAAATAATACGGTAATTGCCGATGGATGTATTTTAAATGGAGATAAACTGGAAAGGTCTGTTATTGGAATACGCTCCCGTATTGGTGAAGGGACGGTTATTAAATCGACTTACATGATGGGAACAGATTACTATGAGCAATTGGAAGAAGTATTGGAATTGGGAAATACACAAAAACCACCACCAGTAGGCGTAGGTAAACGTTGTTATATTGAAAATGCAATTTTGGATAAGAACTGCCGTATTGGAGATGACGTTCGTATCATTGGTGGACCGGGCTTGAATGATGGCGATTTTGATACGCATATGATCTGTGATGGCATCGTTGTTGTGAAAAAAGATGCTATCATTGCCAACGGGGTTACGATAGGATTTTGAGAATTTATATATTTTGAAGTTAAAGTCTGCTGTTTATATAAATTGTGTAAATAGCAGACTTTCGTTGCTTTTTCCTTTGTTTTAATGATAAAATGGAGATTGATGCCCAATATTGTCGTGCTGTATGGAGTAATACTGTCAAAGAGGTAGTTTATAAATATTATCTTTGCGCATTATAAAATTTTTTAAGGCTAAAATGATCGATTACAGGAAACAGATTGTTTTTTATTGGCTACTGGTTTTACTTTTTGTGATACCAGTTACCTCATTTGCGCAGATCCAGTTGGAACAACCTTCGGATTCGAGCAGCGGATCTCATTTTTTTAAGAAAATTCCTTACAAAGAACTTGCTGTTCCTGTTGGATTGATCACCTATGGTATTGTTGCCAAAGGGAATCCCTTTTTAAAAGGGATAGATGAAGACATTAGAGACGGTGTATCGAGAGGGAAGAGCGGAAAAATTAAACTGGACGATTTCACCCGCTTTGCTGGAACTGCCGGAGTTTTTGTTCTGGATGCGGTCGGGGTATCTGCGAAACATAACCTTAAGCAACGGCTGTTTACCACAGCGGTTTCCAATATTATCATGACTTCGACCGTAAAAATTATGAAATCGACCATTCCTGTATGGCGGCCGGACAGTTCAGCGAACAATTCCTTTCCTTCAGGGCATGCTGCCACTGCATTTGTTGGAGCGGAACTGCTTTGGCAGGAATACAGACAGGAGTCAATTTGGTACGGAATAGCGGGGTATGCTGTTGCCGCGGGTACCGGTTATCTGCGGATGCACAATGACAAGCACTGGTTCTCAGATATCGCTATGGGAGCTGGGGTCGGTATCTTAAGTACTAAAATCGCCTATTGGTTGCTACCGCTGGTAGACAATCGATTGCAGAATTCAAAAAAGAGTTATGTGGTATTACCAACCTATAATGGGCGGCAATTTTGTCTAAATGCCAGCTTACAGTTTTAGGCTCTTATTTTTTTAAGCCCCATTCGGAGCCTCTACATTGATCGTACGCGGCTCGCCTGAAAACAAAATTTCCTAGATATTATTCATACAGGGATAAAAATCCACTTTAAATCCCTGTGTTCACTACCGTTTTTAGGTGTTCTACCTGAAGATCGGGACTGCCGTGTCGGGCATTTCCATTCCCTATTTTAAGCGTGTAACGTTTCTGTGAATTTTAGATTAAAAAATCATGTTAATTTCGTTAATAGGATTTTGTTTTTTAAATTTAATAGACAATCTAATCCACTTTTGCTGTTTTTTATAAAAAGAAAGGCATGCAAAGTCAATAAACCAAAGTTGAACCCCACGGTTCTTTATTATTTTAAACCAATTTGTAATTATGATGAGAAATTTTTTTCTTCATGGAAAGGCGAGACCCATTAGCCTTTTGGGGCTCTGCCTGCTGTTTAGTCAGCCCGATTCTTACGCGCTGAATCTGGATCCGATCAATGCTATTGTCGATCAAGATCAGGTTACAGGGATCATCAAAGATGAGAAAGGTCAGGCATTAGCCGGTGCTACCATCACCGTCAAAGGAACATCCGTTCAAACGTCCTCCAATCAACAAGGTATTTTTTCTATTCGCGCTAAGCGTGGTGATGTTTTGGTCGTGAACTACCAAGGGTTTACAAAACAGGAGGTGGCCGTTTCCACAGGCAACGTCAATGTCGTCATGGTTTCGAGTGATCAAGCACTTGAAGAGGTCGTAATCATTGGCTATGGTAAGCAGCGGAAAGGAAATATTACCGGTTCGGTGGCTACCGTCAATGCAGAACAGTTAAAAAACATCCCCAGTTCAAATCTTTCCAATTCACTCGCCGGTAGAGCCGCGGGTGTCAATGTCACTAATACTTCGGGGATGGCCGGAGCATCGTCGAGCTTACGTATACGGGGGAGTTTTGCGGAGCCACTTTATGTAATTGATGGCGTGGTTCGCGATAAAGCTGCATTCGATGTGCTTGAAGCGAACGAGGTTGACCAAATGACCTTCTTAAAAGATGCTGCAACTGCCGCAGTGTATGGCACCCGGGCCGGTAATGGTGTAGTGGTGGTAACGACAAAAAAAGGAACAGCGCAAGCACCAGTTTTTAATGTACAAAGTAATTATACTTTCAATACGCCAACACAGGAGCTCCTTGCTAATTTAACGACTGCGCAAGATGAACTCACTTATCAAAACCGGGTCGCTGAATTTCGTGGTAATGCAATTCCTAATGGCCAAAAGGAGTTTGATTATTTCAAGGACAAAAATTACAATGCTAATGACGTTATCTGGCGCAATCCGTTTACACATCGACAATCGATATCGGTCAATGGGGGTAGCTACAAAATTACCTATTATAGCTTGCTGAGCTACCGTAAAGAAAATGGGTCTTACAAATCGCTGGATCATGAGAAGTTTAATTTGCGCAGCAATATTTCCGCGCAGATTACAGAAGATTTTAGCATGGATTTTAATATTTCAGCCAACCAGACGAATTCGAAACGCTTTTTTTGGCCCTTTAGCACATCTTCCAATGATGATGATTTTGATGTATCCGATTTTTACCGCGTTACATTCAACTGGCCAAAGATGTATCCTTTTTACCTGAATGCAGACGGGACACCGAGCAATACACCAACGGCTTATCCTGTACAGACGCCTATGGGAAGCTGGCAGGCGTGGAATGTGATCGATCAGGTCATCGGAGATCGCTATATAGACCGTAAAGTGCGGCAGGTCAATCCGATTATGACCCTAAACTTGAAGCTGGATAAATTGGTACAGGGCCTTTCGACAAAAGTTGTAGGAAGTTACATTGCTCAAGACTATATGCGCAAGCGTTATATGAGTTTTCAAAAGAACTATACCTTTACCTCTTTAAACCCGAATGACAACCGCTTTATACCAGCTCCGCCATCAGAAGCTAATATTAATATTTTTACTTTTAGTCAGAGCCAGCCTTTCATGGATTACAGCCCACAACGCTTGTGGGAATATCAGGTAAACTGGTTTTTAAACTATAACCGCAAGTTTGGTAAACATTCTGTAGACGGAACATTGGTTTATGAACAGTCCAAAAAAGGAGGGACTTATGTCACTTCAAGGGCAGAAAATCCAATTACAGCCCTGGATCAAATGTTTATTTATCCTACAGATCGCAACTTTAGGTCGACAACTGCCAATGAAACGATCGATTCGAGACGTGGTATCATCGGGCGTGCCAACTACAATTATGCGGATAAATATATTGCGGAGTTTTCTTTTCGTTACGATGGTTCACCATTATTTCCGACGGATAAGCGGTGGGGATTTTTTCCTTCAGTATCAGCAGCCTGGCGTGTGTCGGACGAAAACTTCTTTACGGATATAAAAAATACGATATCGGATTTGAAGTTCAGAGCCTCTTATGGTACAACGGGTAATGATTTGGATGTCAATGCCGATCGGATCGGTCAGTTTGGCTATTTAGAAAAGTATACTACTTCGGGTGGCTATATGTTTGGTGATCGCTATTATAATGGTATAGCGTATGGCGCAACACCAACGCAGAACCTCACTTGGACAACTTCTAAGAGTGTCAACTTGGGCCTAGATTTTGGATTTGTTAATAATAAACTGACCGGTAGTCTTGATCTGTTTTCACGTAAGGAAACCAATATTCTTGGCAGAAGATCACTGAAAGTTCCAGATAATTATGGACGTTTGCTTGCTCCCGAAAATTATGCGGCGAGAAGTTATAAAGGCGGCGAGATTTCTTTTAACTGGAATGATAAGGTTGGTGAGGTAGCTTATGGTCTCAATGCCAATCTGGGGTATGCCAAAGACCGTTGGGACATCTTTGATGAAGAACCTGCATATGCCAATGGGCAGCCTCAGTATTTTCGGTCCAGAATTGGACGACCTGAAAATCGAATTATTGGTTTTGAAGCACTGGGTCTGGTAAGGACGCAGGCCGAAGCTGATGCACTGAAGGCAAAAGGATTTACGACTTATGGAAGGGATCCTTTTCCAGGGATGATCTTGTACAAAGATGTCCAAGGAACAAACTATTCAGGTGGTCCGGATGGAAAAATTGATGATAACGATATGCAGCTACTGTCGGACAATAATTCTCCGCGCATCAATTATGGATTTGGATTCAATGCAAGCTGGAAGGGCTTTTATGTCTCGGCTTTATTTCAGGGGGTTCTTGCTTACGATCGGATGATCAGCAATCAAGAAGGCGGTGGAATGCGCCAGCACGGTGATACCTTCCGCCCATATTATCCAATTTGGGCTTCTGACGTCTGGACACCGGATAATACCGACGCCAAGTATCCGCGGCCAACGGGGTACTCAGGCTGGGCCGAATCCGGTGCAGCCCCTTCGTCATTCTGGATAAGAAATGGAGCCTATTTGCGCTTACGTGACATTAATGTTTCTTATCGATTGCCGAAAAGCATGACAGAGAAATTGCGTGTGAAAGATGTCAATCTGTTTTTTAATGGAACCAATTTGTTTGTTTTTTCGCCAATGAAAGAGTTTCATGATCCCGAACAAAAGCTGTATGATTCTTATCCAGTCATGAAAACCTTTACGTTTGGACTTGATGTTAAATTTTAAATGAAAAAAAGATGAAAAAAATATATTATCCTTTAATTGCATTGGCCTTGTGCATGTCCTCCTGTAAAAACGTATTGGACATTGAGGACCTCAATTCGCTGGATGAAGCTAAGGTATGGGCTGATCCAAATCTAGTGAACGGCTATCTTGCCAATTTATATCCACTATTTGGTAACTGGAATTCTGGTGCGGATGGAAACTCGGAACAACTGATCGGCATCGCTTTTCCATTGGATGCGGTTACCGTCAACAATACTTCTTACAAATCGTGGGATTATACAACCATCCGGAAAATCAATACAGCCATACAGAAGGTCAATGAAAGTACCTCACTAAAAGACGATTTTAAAAAAACGGTGATTGGCCAGGCGTTGTTTATGCGTGCCTTTATGTATTTTAATATGGTCAGGATCCACGGCGGTGTTCCTTATATTACGGTACCACAAGACCTAAAAAATGATGATCTTAATGTGCCCCGTAATTCGACAAAAGAATGTTTTGAGCTGATCGTTAAAGATCTGGATCAGGCTATTTCACAGTTGCCAAAAACAATTGCAAAAGGAACGGCAGATTACGGGAAAATTGATGGTGATTTTGCAGCCGCTTTTAAAGCAAAGGTATTGCTATATAAAGCTTCACCACAGTTTAATCCTTCCAATCCTTATGGAAATGCCTATTGGCAGGAGGCCAATACCGCAAATAAGTTAGCTTATGATCAGCTTAAGGCAGATGGCTATAGTTTGACTCCAGATTATTCCAACATTGCGCTGGTTGAAAAAGGACCTGAGGTCGTTTTTGCTGTGATTAATGCCTATCCAAATAAAGTTGCCAATTGGGATAATGGCGTACGTCCGGGGTCCGAAAGTAGGGGGCCGGCAGGTTCCGTTCCATCCTGGGAATTTGTAAAAGCTTTTCCAATGAAAGATGGAAAGTTATATTCCGATCAAGCGGGTAAATACCATAAGACAGAAGATCAATTTTTACAATCCTATTGGGAAAACCGCGATCCGCGTTTTGACAAGTCGATTGTGTGGAATGCCAAAATCTATGAAGTTTCCGGCAAGACCGGCAAAAGACAATATACTTCTGTCGGTATTGCTCCGGCTTTAGATGACTTTGGCATTAACCCGAAGGCAAAAACTCCGTCGTCTAATTTGGATCGATATAGCGGTTTTTTTATCTTAAAAAATTCCAAACTGTCATTAAAGCAAACCGAAGTGGAAACTCAGTATGATGTCGACTTTGTGTTGATGCGCTATGCTGAGGTTCTATTGAATTATGCTGAAACGGCAAATGAAACAGGAGATTTTGCGACAGCCTTAGACCTGGTTACACAGATTAGGAAAAGAGCGGGAATCGAGCCGGGCGCAGATAATAAATATGGCATAACGGCGACCGCGAAGGAACAAATGCGTGAAGCTATTTTGGCAGAGCGCAATATTGAGTTCTGCTTTGAGGGACATCGTTTTTGGGATTTAAGAAGGTTACGTAAGCTCAATATCCTGAACAATACAACCAAACATGGAGTTGAAGCGATAGCAATAAATTCAAATGGAACGGAAATGAGTTTTGATGATGCTAATGCATTGGCCAAAACATATACGTTGAAAGAAAATCAGTTTAAATATAGCGTCTTGCAGGTGCCAAGCACAGGAAACAAAGTGAATTTGGTACCCGATACCTATTATTTCTTTCCCGTCGCGCAGTCGGTCATTGACAAGAACCCAAATATCAAGCAGAATAAAGATTGGGGCGGAACATTTAATCCAACCATGGAATAGTATTTTTGTCTAAACCCATTCAATAAAAAACACCCGCAACAGCTAAAGCCGTTGCGGGTGTTTTATTTAAATCTCATTTATGGTGAGTTTATTAATCACCCGATTGAGCCTTATTTGGATGATAATTTAAAAACTCTTGAACTGAGTCTACCCTGACCTTTGATTTTGATTTCTTTCGGATAGAGTTCCAAAAGTCCATAGGCGTTGCTGGTAGCTGTTTCGATCATGCCTTCCATGGTTACAAAAGGAATATTATTTGCCATTACATAATTGCCTTTATGATTATGACCGGAAAGTACCAGCTTAACTTCGGGGAATTTGTATAGTATATCAAGAACCGCCCGGTTATTGAGTGTTTCATAGCCGTTTTCTGGCAATAAAGGATGATGTGTCAATACGATCACATGCTCTTTGTTTTTCCGCGCTTGGGCAAGTTCGTTTTGTAACCATTCGAGTTGTTTACGGTCAACCCCGCCATTCCAGGGTTGCGTATTTTTCCTTCCGCCTGCCTGTAGACTATCCACCAAGGTTTTCCATTCACGTTGGTCTGCTGAATTGGGCGTTGTGGCATATTCACTGAGCGCATTCGTATTTAAGAAAACAAATCGCCATTTTCCTTTTGTAAATGCGTAGTATTTAGCTGGCATCCCAAAAGTAGTGTGCAAAAGGTCTGGTTTGGATACGTTGACGTAGTCGTGGTTTCCAAGTAGACAATAAGTCGTTTTTTTTAAAGGGGAGAGATGTTCTAACAGTACTGGAAGATCTTTTGGACCTTCGTCGACAAGATCGCCAAGAATCAATGAAAAATCGACCTTATTGCGATTGAAGAAGTCTACAGCCGTATCGACCTTCATTAATGAATTGTGGTAGAAACGGCTACCGTGGTCTGTTTTGTCTGCGTATTGCATATCGGCCATGATACCGATACGGAGGACCGGTGTGTTGGATTGTGCCATGCTGAATAAGCCGGGTAAAGAGCAGATGACGAATATGGAAAGAAACTTCCATTCCCGTTTAATTTTTAAGCCAATCTGTTTCATTTTTTTAGCATTTTAAAATATGTTGCTATAAGAATATATTAGTCCGTATTCCGGTAATGTTGCTTTGCTGTCTGTTTAGTCTATTTTTTGAACCACTGTTCTGGGTAATTGATTATAATGTTATCACGAGTATACTGAGAATAAATTAGAGATTCAAGTAAATTGAATAGACAAACGTTTGTGTAAATTGATGGATCACTAACGAATTATAAATGATTGCCAACACATATAAACTATCAATTTTTTAGCTATTGTAATACTGTAAATTGGCGATTGTGGTGTTTAACGAATAAAAGGTTTAGGTATATAGATCATATGAAATTGATTCGTGCAATAACAATTATTCTGCTTACTTGTTATGGTATTTTGTTACCAATTTATCTCGGAATTATACTTCCCGAATATTGGGCTTGTCGGAAATGTATTTATGAGGGGGCTATGGGCACTGATATATGGGGAAACTCAGTACAGTGTTTTGGCGACAGTAAAGCGTTTGGTGAAGCTATTTTCCAGTTTTCGTCTTTTCTGGTCTCGGGATTAACTTCTGTGTTGATCATAATCTTTTTAAGGACTTATTATTTGAAACGAAATGCAAAAATAAATACGTATGATAAAGAAAATCCTGATTAGCTTGACTTTAATTACCATTATTGGCATCACATAGCACAATCAATTTGGGTGATCTGTAATACTAAAAAATCAAATTTACCGGTGGTCAACTGGACTGAACTTGTGGATGAAGCATTGTGTTTTGGTTGGATTGATAGCACGAGGAGGCCGATTGATGCCTATTCATTCATGCAGTTATTTAGCCGAAGAAAACCCAATAGTACCTGGTCTAAAATTAACAAAGAAAAAGTTAAAAAACTAATAGATGCGAATCTAATGACTCCAGCGGGGCATGAGGTTATAAAAATAGCACAAGAAAATGGCTCTTGGTCAATTTTGGATAATGTGGAAGAGTTAATTATTCCCGAGGATTTGGATGAAGCATTTCAACATTATGCTGGTTCAAAAGAGTATTTTCTTGGATTGAGTAAATCCGTCAAAAAAATGATGTTGCAATGGATTGTTCTCGCCAAAAGACCAGATACCCGCAAAAAACGCATTGATGAGATTGCCGCAAGAGCAGCAGAAAAAGACAGACCTAAGCAATTTCAGTAAGTTTCCAGTATTTTGAACTGCTGTTTCGAGTGGTAAATAAAAGATTTTCAGTCAGATCTAAACATCTGGTTTTAGCAATTCTATTGCCTGATAGGGCTGTTTAAATAGTGCTATTTTCATGGCTATTTAATAGCAATCTTTTGGAAGCGCTTCATTGTAAAACTGATCTTCAATTTTTCCTACAAAACGTATTAATTGATTTATACCAGTTCTACTATTAGTAGGGGTTTAACAGGGTGATAACAGGGGGTTAACAGGGGTATAACAGGGGTAAACCCTTGTTAACCCCTAGCTATATCCCTGTAAAAATGGTATTATTCCGATTTAACTTACGAACCTGATCGCAATGTGGTAACATGGTTAGGGGGATAAAGAATAGTTGTCTCAATAATGCCATTTTTTATATTGGAAATATGATAAGAGGTGATAGTGCGTGTTGTATAATGATGAAACGATCAAAAGACCATGTTAAAGCTTATATTAATAGCAACTTGATTTGCTGTATTTGCTCAATTTTTGTATCATTGGGGAGATGATAACCAATGCAGCAGCTTAAGTTTTTTTTATACGCGTATCTCCAACTCTTTCTTTTCCTTTTCTTAGGGCAATCTTCAGTTTGGAGCCAGGTCAATACGTATGCGTTTAAAACCTTAACTTCTGACCAGGGCCTGGTCCATAATCATGTCAATTGCGCACTCAGGGATAAGTACAACTACCTCTGGTTTGGTACCGAATCTGGCCTGAGCCGATTTGATGGGGCGCAATTCACAAATTTTCGCTATTCCGCCAATAAACGTACCGGGCTGAGTGGAAATTCGATTTCCGCAATCTTTGAGGGACCAGAAGGCAATGTATGGATCCGTACCAGCAACCGGATGAATGTGTATGATCAGCATTCAGGCATTATCGTCCAGCAGCTTGATTCCATACTGACCCGCTTAAAGTTGCCCGTCAAAGACGTACATACGATAAGACAGCTGGAAGGGCAGACCTTTGCACTATTGTATAGCGATCGTTCGCTGATCTTGTACGATAGCCTAAAGAAAGCCTATCGTACTGTACCGCAGTTGACCAAGAACAACCGAATCGCCGATGTGATAGCTGGGCAAGGCCAGACGATCTGGGTAATCTACGAAAATGGCCTGCTGGGCCACATTGATACAAAATCACTGCGAAGTACCAAAACTAGCTTATTGCCGATCAGCAATAAGCTGGTAAATTATAATCTATTTGCCGATCAGGATGGGGCGATATGGATCTTCTCAAAGGATATTCCAATCGGTGTATACTGGCTTGATCCGAAAGATGGATCAATTCAACATCTCCAAAAAGAACTATCCAATCCTTTTGTAGGCAATATCGTGCAAGATGATAAAGGGCACCTCTGGCTAGGAACTGACCATGGTGGGATCAATGTTTATGATAAAAAAACAAAAAGTGTACAAATCATCGGTAACGATAAATATGATTTACGGAGCCTACCTTACAATAGCATAACGGCTTTATATCGGGATAAGTCAGGTATTATCTGGACGGGAACATACAAAGGCGGCATCAGTTATTATCATCCCAACTTGTTATTATTCTCCTTAGTCAAGAACTATCCTGGACTTCCCAAATCACTTCCCTTTGACGACGTCAATAAGTTTGTACAGGATCGAAAGGGTAATCTCTGGATTGGGACAAATGGTGGAGGATTGCTCTATTATGATGTCCGTCAGAAAACCTTTACGCAATACCTGCATGATCCTCAGGATCCCAATAGTTTGAGCAGCAACGTGATTGTTTCCTTATTGCTGGATGCGGAAGACAGGCTGTGGATAGGAACTTATCGAGGTGGTATGTGTCGATTTGACGGCAAAAGTTTTAAGGTTTTCCACCGTGACTCGGCTCCCGGGAAATTGAATGACGATAGTGTATGGGAGATCTATGAAGATAGTCAACATCGGTTTTGGATAGGAACACTAAGTACCGGCCTGTACCTGTTTGATAAAAAAACAGAACAGTTTTCGAAAACATATACACGGCAGGGCCAAACCATCAACAGCAATTATATCTCTGTCTTATTTGAGGATTCCAAAAAACGTCTCTGGATCGGCACAGCTACAGGATTGGCATTGTTGGCCCCCGACGACAAGGTTACTTATATCAATACATCCAGTTCGCCTATGAAACTCATGAATGATTTAATTTATGATATCAAAGAGGACAAAACTGGTCGTATTTGGGTAGCGACACAAGAGGGACTGCATGTAATTGATGGTGCAAAAATAAGCTATCTTACACAGCAAGATGGGCTTAGCGACGACGCAATCTTGGCGCTCTTGGTAGATGATCAAGGTGATATTTGGGCTTCCACAAACAAAGGCCTGTCGGCGATAGTCGGTACAGGGCAGGCAGAGAAGTTTATCATCCGCAATTTTACGCAGGAATTGGGCCTTCAGGGAAATGTATTCAATGAAAACGCTGCTTTAAAAATGCGGGACGGAAGACTTGTCTTTGGGGGGCCAAAGGGGTTCAATTTTATTGATCCTGCGAAAATTAGCCGCGAAAGTGAACTGATCTTGCCGCTTTTGTCCAATCTCTATTTATTCAACAAGCGGGTGGCCGTAGGTGAAGAATTTTCGGGCCGGGTCATTTACGATCAAGCCCTGAATAATCTTAAGGAACTGAGGCTTCCGTACAACCTCAATGCCATTTCGCTGGAGTTCTCAACCTTTGACTACCTACAGCAACATAATGGACTCTACCAATATCAGCTTGCTGGTCTAAGTGATGAATGGTTTGATTTTGAACCGGGAACCATGCGGGCCAGTTTTACCAATCTGGACACCCGCAGCTACAGCTTGTATATTCGGCATGCTATCGATTCAAGTAGCTGGTCAGATGGTGTACTACTTTTGACAATCGATATACAGCCACCGTTTTGGCGTTCAACAATGGCTTTTCTTTTTTACGCCTGTTTGATACTAGTCGTCCTATGGGCTTATTTTTATTTGACAAAACTGCGTGTCAGGACGCGTAATCAACTTTACCTCGCTCAGGAACAGGCTGCACAGGCAAAGGAGCTGGATGCGTTGAAAACACGTTTCTTTACCAATATAAGCCATGAATTCAGGACTCCGATCAGCTTGATTCTAACTCCAGCACAGCAGCTGCTGGATGAAGAGCAGCATCCAGAAAAAAAAGCCGACCTAAACTTGATCAAGAAGAATGCAGACCGTCTGCTTAAATTGGTCAACCAGCTGCTGGACTTTAGAAAATTGGAGAAAAGTGAACTTGAACTGAACGAAGAATATGGGGACCTCATGGGATTTATCCGCGAACAGCTTGATGCCTTTGCCGGGATAGCTCAAAGCAATCAGATCTCGCTGCAGGTCAATATCGCTCCAGACACATATCTGTCCTGGTTTGACAAAAACAAATTGGAAAGCATTATTTTCAATCTGATGTCAAATGCGGTCAAATTTAGCCCAGTATCCGGTATTGTGACATTCAATGCCGAAATCACTGAACAAGAAACAGAAAAGATACTGTGTATTGACGTTCAAAATCAGGGTATAGCGATTCCCGAAAATTTACAAGCCCGCGTTTTTGAACGTTACATACAACTGGATGTGCCAAATGGAAAACTGAATCAGGGTACAGGCATCGGGCTTTCTATTGTTAAAGACTATGTCGAATTCTTGAGTGGAAATATCAGGCTGAGTAGCAATGCGCACTGGACGACATTTAATGTTCAGTTGCCCATAAATAAGGCCGTAGCGAGTGCCGATCCCGTCGAAAGCAGTAAGCAGGATAAACCCGCTATTTTATTGGTGGAAGATGATATTGACTTCCTTCATTACTTGGAGCGAACCCTGAGTTCGGTCTACCTAATTCACGCTGCAAAAAGTATTAATGATGCAAAATTGATCCTAAGCAAGCAGCAGGTCGACCTTGTCATCACCGATCTCAGCCTGCCTGGAGAGAGCGGACTGGATTTTTGCCGCTTTATAAAAGCCCAGGCTAAGTTGGTTCATATCCCTGTGCTGATTGTAACTGCGGTAGTCAATCAGAAGATTGAACTGGAGGCCTTACAGGCCGGTGCAACAGATTATATCAACAAACCTTTTAATATCAGTCTACTGCGTTCAAAACTGGCGCAGATACTCCATCAGCAGCAGACGTTAGTAAAACGGTATAAAAAACAGATCAACGTTAATCTAGCGCAGCCCGATATCGTATCTGCTGATGAACAATTTATCCGTGTGCTTGTAAAGGAAATTGAACAGGATCTCAGTGACTCTTCGCTTTCTGTCGAACTGCTAGCCAAAAGAATGAACCTCACCCGCGTAGGGCTTTATAAAAAGGTGCTTGCCATCACAGGCTATTCACCGATGGAATACATCCGACATATTCGGCTCAAGCGTGCCATGCATCTGGTTCAGAACTCGAAATTATCGATGGCTGAAATCGCTTATGAAGTTGGATTCGGAAATCCGAAACAATTCAGCAAATATTTTAAATCTGCATTTGGCAACCTGCCGTCTTTTTATCGAAAAACCTTATAAATAAATGGTTTAGTGGCAATGTCGTCTGCGTGTCTTCCCGCACATGTTAACAAAATAACCCCTAAAAGTTAACAAAACATACCCCTTATACAACCGGTTGCATTCTATATTTGATCTGTTCTTTCAATAGGAAAGGACGCGTAATAACCAAGGGAATATAATAACCAATAAATCTTATTTAAATGCGCAACTTAACGTACGCTTTAAGTGGTTTGATGCTCTTCGCAATCGTGCAGCAGGGATTTAGCCAAGCCAATAAAGCTCATTATGAAAAAATGCCTTCCGGTATTAAGGTCAGCTTCAAAAATTCGGAGACCTCCATTGATCAGGATATTTATTTGGATGTCGTAACCGACAAGATTGTGCGTGTCACAGCTGTTCCGGCTGGTGCAGCCTTACCGGGACAAACAAGCTTAGTGATCGTCGATTCACTGCGCCGGCAAGTAAAATCACTCGCGGTAAGCTCGACCGACTCGACGTTACATGTACAAACGGCCAATATGCAGGCAGTGGTTTCTTTGATGAATGGTAAAGTGGAATTTTTTGATCTTAAGGGGCAATCCATCTTTAAAGAAGCAAAGCGGAATTCAAGTTCTTTCTTAGCCAATAGTTATCAAGGTGATGCATTTTATCACATTAACCAAGACTTTATTGTCAATGCGGAAGAAGGGATCTATGGACTCGGCCAACATCAGAATGCGGTGATGAACTATAACCGCGGAAAACAGGTTTCGCTGCTGCAATATAATACAGAAATCGGAATCCCTTTTTTACTGTCCACCAATAACTATGGTATTTTATGGCACAATTACTCCATTACAAAAGCGGGCGACGTGAGGCCGTTATTGCCCCTAAATGCTTTTAAGCTGCAGTCAAAAGAAGGTGAACCGGGTTGGCTCACAGCAACCTATGTAAATCGGAACAAGGGCGAAGAGGTTTATCTATCTAGGCCGGAATCGATCATTGACTATGGCTACCTAACAGATCAGCACAAGTTTCCAAAGGGCGTAAATCTGGCCGAAAGCAAAGTCATCTATGCCGGAAGTTTCTCTTCGCCCTACACAGGCAAACATGTGCTGCATTTTAAATATTCGGGTTATATGAAAGTCTGGATTGATGGGGAGCAGGTCGCTGACCGCTGGCGGCAATCCTGGAATGCAGGTACCTTTGAAATTGAAAGAGACCTTCAGAAAGATAAGATCCACCAGATCCGAATGGAATGGATACCAGATGGAGGGGAGTCTTATTTTACCTTAAACTGGCAGAGTCCTATCCCAGAAGCGCGTAAAAACGTATTTTCCTTTAATTCGGAAGCTGGCGATGCCATTGATTATTACTTTGTTCAGGGGGCATCAATGGATGAGGTCATTGCAGGTTATCGCCACTTGTCCGGCAAGGCACCGATTATGCCGCTTTGGAGCTTCGGATTTTGGCAGAGCAGAGAACGCTATAAAACGCAAGCGGAAATTGAAGCGGTCGCAGCTGAATTTCGCAAGCGCAAGATTCCGATTGACAATATTGTGCAGGATTGGTCTTACTGGGCTGAAAATGACTGGGGGAGCCAGAAATTTGATGTAAAGCGTTTTCCAGATCCTCAGGCCATGGTGAAGAAGCTGCACGATCAGCACTTTAAGATCATGATTTCGGCCTGGCCCAAAATCAATGAAGAGTCTTCCGTATACCAAGAATTTAAGGCTAACAAATGGATCTATCCACGAAATATTTATGATGGCAGAAAAGACTGGATCGGAAAGGGCTATACCTCGACATTTTATGATCCTTTCAACAAAGCGGCACGCGATGGGTTCTGGAAATTATTGGACAACAACCTGTTCAAAATTGGGATTGATGCCTGGTGGATGGATGCCAGCGAACCAGATATTCACTCCAATATTGATCTGGATGAGCGTAAATCGGTTTTTCAGCCGAGTATAGGGTCATCTGTTCGCTATTATAATGCGTTCCCTTTGCAAAATGCCAAGGGTATCTATGAGGGCCAGCGTGAAACAGATCCTAACAAACGGGTATTTATTCTGACGCGATCTTTTTTTGCAGGGCAGCAGCGCTATGCGGCGGCGGCCTGGAGCGGCGATATTGCTTCGAGATGGCATGACATGAAAGATCAGATTGCGGGGGGCATCAATTTCTCGATGTCCGGGACACCTTATTGGACAATGGATGCGGGTGGCTTTTTGGTTGAAAATAGGTTTCACAAACCTAATGCGGCGGACTTGGAGGAGTGGCGCGAGCTAAATAGCCGCTGGTACCAATACGGGGCATTCTTGCCTTTGTTCAGGGCGCACGGACAATATCCCTACCGTGAGCCGTATAATATCGCTCCTGTGGATCATCCGGCCTATAAAAGCATGACCTATGCGATCAATCTACGGTATAAATTACTGGCCTATAATTATAGTCTTGCCGCGAAGACTTTTTTTGAAGACTATTCGATGATACGTGGACTTGCCATGGATTTCCCGCAGGACAAAGATGGATTCGACAGCAACGACCAATACCTTTGGGGATCATCCTTGCTCATCAGTCCAGTCACTGAAAAAGGAGCGATCTCACGCAAGATACACTTTCCAAAAGGAGCCAGCTGGTATGATCTATACAGTGGTAAGATGGTAACAGGCGGGCAGGATCTGCTTATTGCAGCACCATACGAACGTATCCCTGTTTATGTCAGAGCCGGAGCAATATTGCCCATTGGACCTGTCATGCAGTATACGGCCGAGAAAAAGCCGGATGTGCTGGATCTTTATATCTATGCCGGAGCAGACGGTCAGTTTTCACTCTATGAAGACGAAGGGAGCAATTATAATTATGAAAAAGGGAAATATAGCCGCATTGATTTCAGTTACGATAATTCTGCACAGACGCTGTCTTTGGCCAGCCGTCAGGGAGATTTCGACGGCATGCTGACCAAAAGAAAGTTCAATATCATTTTTGTCAGCGACAGCAATGCCGTCGGACTGGATGTTTCTTCAGCGAAATCTACAGTGGTAACCTATGCAGGTAAAGCCTTGCAGGTCAAATTAAAATAATAAAAAACCAATTTATAAATCAAGACATATGATAAGCAAACAATTGTTGAGCAGGGGCATGGCGGTCGTTGTTATGACTAGCGTGACCTCTTTGGCCTGGGCACAATCCTTCACTGGATCGGTTGTTTCGGCTGATTCAGGATTGCCGATCGGGGGGGCGAGTATCAGCGTAAAGAATCAGAAGATTTCAACGAGCAGCGATGAATCGGGCAAGTTTTCTATTGCAGCCAGCACAGGGACTGTATTGACCATTACTTACGTAGGGTACAAAACGGAGGAAGTTAAAATTACCGGTCCCAATATGGTGATCCGCCTACAGCCGCAAGCTTCCGATCTCGAAGAGGTGGTGGTCATTGGCTACGGTGTACAAAAGAAAAAACTGAATACAGGAGCCAATTTGAAGGTGGAGGGTGAAGAACTGCAGAAACGCAATCAATTGAACCCGCTGCAGTCGCTTCAGGGGCAAGCACCTGGTGTATCCATTACATCAACTTCGGGTCAGCCGGGAGCAGATATGAAGGTCGTCGTCCGCGGGTTGGGAACAATCGGTAATTCGGGGCCCTTGTATGTCATCGACGGCGTTCCGGGAGGGGATATTTCGGTCTTGAATGCGGCCGATATCCAATCTATCGACGTACTGAAAGACGCAGCTTCGGCCGCCATCTATGGTTCACAGGCTGCCAATGGGGTTATCCTGGTCACCACTAAAATGGGCGCTGCGGGAAAAAATGTGCTGTCGTTTGATGGCTATACGGGTATTCAGAACGTTTCGCGTAAAGCAAAATTGCTGGATGCAGATCAGTACAAGCTGATCATGAATGAGCAATCGCTGAATTCGGGGGCCGCGCTGATTGATTTTAACGGCATGGACGGTCTGGCCAATACCAATTGGATGGATTACATGTTCAAGGATAATGCAAAAATGGACAATTACAATGTTGCCCTGACCGGCGGCAATGAAAAATCCACCTACGCCTTATCGATGAACTATATTGGTCAGGAGGGGATTGTAGGCGGCAAAGACGTTTCCAACTATCAGCGTTATGGTTTCCGTACGAATTCGGAACATAAACTCTTTGATAACTTTGTGAAAATAGGTCAGCACCTCAACTTTAACTACATCAAAAATCGAGGCATCAGTGTGGGCAATCAGTACAGCAATACGCTGCGCGGTGCTTTTGCCACTTCGCCCTTGTCGCCGGTGTATTCGGACAATGGCTTGTACGGAAGTCCTTTCAATGATACCTCCAATTCACCTTGGTACAATGGGGACAGCAATCCATATGGGGTGATGATGACCAATTCGAACAACGCGAATGATGGCCAAAAATTATTGGCCGATATCTTTGCGGAAATCGAACCAATCAAAGGCCTAAAGGTCCGGTCATTGCTGGGATTTAACTATTATGCTTCAGAATACAGAAGTTTTACGCCCTTATACCGCTTCTCCATCTACACCTACAACCAAGATCATACAACAACCTCGCAGAACATGAGCAAAGGTCATACGCTGACCTGGACAAATACCGCTTCTTATGACTTTGATATCAATACGGATCATCGCTTTTCGGCGATGGTCGGTATGGAATCGCTACGTTACCAAGGAACTTACCTTTCGGGGTCCAACTGGAATCTGCTTTCGCAGTTCAATGATTTTGCACATGCTTACCTAGACAATACTACAGGCCAGGCACACCTGGATGAAAAAGGAAACGTCGTTGAAACGCGTACGGTGTCTGGAAAACCTGAGAACATCACCCGTAGGGTCTCATACTTTGGACGGCTAGGCTACAATTATAAAGAAAAGTACTTGTTGAATGCTACATTGCGTGCAGATGGATCCTCTAAATTTTCGCGCAGCAACCGCTGGGGATATTTCCCTTCGGTATCGGCAGGCTGGGTAATTTCTTCGGAAGAGTTTTTTAAAGAACATTTAGCGGCTGTAAACTTCTTTAAACTCCGCGCTTCATGGGGGCAAGTGGGTAATCAGGATATCGCTGATTTTCAATATGCGGCACCAATCAGTACCTCAACAGGCATTACATCGTCCAACCCCGGCGCACATTATGTCTTTGGAACGAGCAACAATAATATCGCCGGGGCTTATCCGAGCCGCTTATCCAATCCGAATCTGACCTGGGAAACTTCCGAACAGACCAATATCGGATTTGATGCCAAATTTGCGAACAGCCGTCTGGATGTTGTTGCCGACTTTTATGTCAAAAAGACGAAAAACTGGCTGGTTACAGCGCCTGTTTTGGCGACAACAGGAACGTTGCCCCCTTTTATCAATGGCGGCGACGTGAAGAATACAGGGGTGGAACTGGGACTAAATTGGGCGGATAAGATCAATGAAGTCAAGTATCGCCTTGGGGTAAATGGTGCCTATAACAAAAATAAGGTGGGACAGATACCAACTGAAGATGGTATTATCCACGGACAGACAGCCATGTTATACGATAACTCGGAAGAATTTTACCGTGCCGCAAACGGCCTGCCCATTGGCTACTTCTGGGGCTATAAAACAGACGGGCTATTCCAGAACCAAGCCGAGATCGACGCCTGGAAAACAGCCGGGAAAGGTATCCTTCAAGCGGATGTAAAACCGGGCGATGTAAAATATGTAGATCAGAATAACGATGGTATTATCAATGCCTCGGATAAGACAAATCTAGGTGTTGGCATGCCTAATTTTACCTATGGATTTAATATTGGACTGGATTATAAAGGATTTGATTTCTCGGTGAATGCCTATGGTTCCCTTGGAAACAAAATTGTACAGTCTTACCGCAATCATGCCAATAAACAAGCAAACTATACCACACGAATATTAGACCGATGGACCGGGGAAGGTACTTCCAATACGATCCCCCGTGTTACGGAAACTAATGTCAATTGGCAGTTTTCAGACCTCTATATTCAGGATGGAGACTTTCTTCGGATCAGCAATGTGACCTTAGGTTATGATCTGTCGAAGCTGATCAAATGGAAGTATGCTAATCAGATCCGGTTCTACGTACAGGGGCAAAACCTGTTTACGTTCACCAAATATGATGGGATGGATCCCGAGATCGGTTATGGAACAGATGGTTGGGTATCGGGCATCGACCTCGGTTACTATCCAAGACCAAGGACTGTATTATTTGGCCTAAATGTTAAATTCTAAACACAAGAAATCATGAAAAAAACGAGCTATATCTATCATTCCATGTTATTTGGGTCCTTAATCTTAGGATCATGTTCATCCAGTTTTTTGGATGTCGAACCGATGACAAGCGTTTTGGAAAGCAATTTTTATAAAACCGTAGCCGATGCTGACATGGCTCTGGTCGGTTGTTATGATGGTTATCAACGGACGACCTCCAATGGGAGCCAGTCTTTCTATCTGACAGCAGAGGTGGCCGCCGACAATTGTTTTGGCGGAACAGGTACAACAGACGGTCGTTCATTTCAGGCAATAGACCGTTTTGATATTGCGCAGTCCCAATCGGACAATAATATCTTTGATGGTACCTGGTCTGATTACTACGCGGGAATTTTTCGCTGCAACACACTATTGGGAAAATTGGACGGTACTGATTTTTCAGGCAACACAACAGCGCGGGCACGTATCGAAGGGGAAACGAAATTCCTGCGGGCCACCATGTACTTTGATCTCGTCCGTCTATTCGAAAACATCCCTTTGCTAACGAGCCCGACCAATGAGAATATTCCACAGTCGGACCCCAAAGCGATTTATCAACTGATTGTTTCAGACCTTAAATTTGCGGCTGCCAATATCCCAGCAACAGCTTACCCCAAGTCAGCTGCGGCAACCAATGATGGTCGGGCAACTCCATTTGCTGCTAAAGCGCTACTGGCCCGTGTTTATCTATTTTATGCAGGCTACTATGGCGGCGAAGATATCGGTGTCTCCAAAGCCGAAGCCCTGGCGGGACTCGAAGAAGTTATCAACAGTGGCCAGTTTGCGCTGGTGGCTGATTTTAAAAATCTGTGGCCGGCAGCGAGTTATATCCCCAATGCAAGCAATAATACGCTAGATATATCCAAATATGCCGGTAAGGGAAATGCTGAGGTTGTATTTGCACAGAAATTCAACAATACATCGAACTACAACGGTTATGTTGATGGCAACCGCTGGGTCGTCTTTCTGGGCTTGCGTGGTAAAAATTGGTCGCCTTATGGCCAAGGATGGGGGGCATGTACGGTAAGCAAAAAGTTCTTCAATGAGTTTGACAACATGGATACGCGCAAAACTGCCTCAATTATTGATATCGATGGCGAGAATATTACGGGATTTGACCTGAAAGACCAGCGTGAATATACAGGTTACGCCATCAAAAAATACGCCCCCACGGCATTGCCGGACGGCACCACCAATACTGGAGGGGATAAGGATATGCAACTGTCCCAAGACCAGGATTACTTTGTCATCCGCTATGCTGATGTCTTGCTTATGGCAGCAGAACTCGGTTCCGCAAACGCACAGAAATACTTTGACGAGGTAAGGAAAAGAGCGTACAAGACCAATTTTGTGCCGCTAGCAGTTTCAAAAAACAATATTCTGAAGGAAAGAAAATTTGAATTTGCATTTGAAGGTATCCGCTATTGGGATGTATTGCGGCAGGGGCTGAATAACGCCGCCGCTACACTGGAAACAACCGAAGATGTGCTCAGTGGATCTGTACCGGAGAAGGTCACTGTGACTAAAGAGCGTTTTTTGACAACGAAAGGATTTATGCAAATACCTAACAAGCAGATTACCTTATCCAATGGTGTACTGAAACAAAATGCTGGATGGAACTAAACACAGGTATACTAGGACTTACTATTGGTTGAATTATAACTTGACAAACATGAAAAAGATATTCACATATGCCATCTGCTTTTTTGCGGCGATGGTACTCTTTGGAGCTTGTTCTCCCGAGAATTATACACTGGGAGACATCGATGTCACTTCGGCGCAGTTGGAGAAGGGAAAGGCCTTTACTGTTGAACATGATGCCAGCAATCCCAATATTGTGTATTTAACCAGCTTGATGGATTCAAAATACACCCCATTGTGGGAACATCCACAAGGACGGAGTCAGGAGAAAAAGGTAACTCTGAAAATGCCTTTTCCTGGTGAGTACACCGTTAAATTTGGTGTCGAGACGCGTGGTGGTATTGTCTACGGCGAGCCTGTGACATTTAAAATCGATCAGATGTATGCCGAGTTTATCAGTGACGAGACCTGGACCTTACTGACGGGCGGGGCAGGGGAAGAGAAAACCTGGTACCTCGATCTGGATGCTGAGGGCATTTCCCGCTACTTTAAAGGTCCAATGTATTTTTACGGCACCGGTGACTGGTGGGGAAGCATCAATAAAACAGCCGCGCCTTTAAACAGCGATAGCTGGAGTTGGGAACCCGATTGGAAAGGCAATAGCTGGCTTATGCCTGCCGGCGATTATGGAAGTATGACTTTTGATCTGAAAGGCGGTGCAAACATCAATGTGAATCATGCTATGCTGGGGAAAGTTCAGAAGGGGACTTTTAATATCGATACCGAAAAGAAAACCATCCGTATGACCGGGGCTTCGCCTTTACATGGAAAGCCACAAGATGGGATCGTTGTCGACTGGGGCGATGTCCGTATTATGTCACTGACCGAGAATACGATGCAACTGGCGGTATTGCGGGATCCTGTGCTTTCGAACGACGGAGCAGCTATGCTGACCTTTAATTTTATCAGCAAGGCCTACAAGGAGAGTTTGACCGAAAATGCCTCGGATACCAATAAGACTAATTAAGCCTATGTTGAAGCGACTATTTCACACAGGATATAGCCGAATGATGATCCTGCTCTTCCTGTTATTGGCGACGGCGGGTTCCTTAAGTGGACAGTCCAGAAAGGTTATTGATTTTAATGGGGGCTGGTGGTTTAAACTGGACAGCAGCCAGCAATATAGCCATGGACGAAAAGGAGAGGGCTGGCGAAAGCTCGATCTACCCCATGACTGGAGTATCGAAATGCCATTTAGAGAAAACAGCCCCGCAGGTAGCGGGGCTGCTTACCTCGATGGTGGCGTAGGATGGTATCAAAAAACGTTTAAGCTGGCTCAGGCTGAGCAAGGGCAACGGATATTTATTGCATTCGAAGGTGTATACGAAAACAGTGAAGTCTGGATCAATGGGCATTTCTTAGGAAAAAGACCCAATGGTTATATCGGATTTGAATATGAGCTTTCCTCTTATTTATACTGGGATGGTAGAGACAACCTGCTTTCAGTAAAAGTAAACAATAAGAATCAGCCCAACTCGCGTTTCTATTCGGGGTCGGGGATCTATCGGGATGTCAAATTAATCAGCCGGAATCCAGTCAGCATAGGAACGAACAGTACCTTCATAAGAGCTGGGCAGCTCAGTGAGAAACGTGCTGTCGTGGATCTCTCCCTGGAAATTGAGCATAACCCTGAGGAATCAAAAAAGATTACGCTACTGACAGAGGTTCTTTCTGCTCAAGGTGCTGTTGTCGCAAGCGAACGTACCACGTTGAGCGCTGTCAAAGCAGGTCTGCACTCCATCGCTCAGCAGATAGTCCTCGAAAATCCCGTCTTATGGGGTATTGAAAATCCCTATCAATATACTGCAAAAATTAAACTTATTGTTGATGGTCGGGTTGTAGATGAACAGCGTACGAAATTTGGCTTACGTAATTTTAGTTTCGATCAGCAACGAGGCTTTATACTGAATGGGAGGCAGCTTAAAATCCGGGGTGTCTGTTTACATAGTGATCTCGGCGCTTTGGGCATGGCATTCAATACGTCGGCAGCATTACGTCAGCTCCGCATCATGAAAGCAATGGGGGTCAATGGGATACGTACCTCACACAATCCTGCAGCTCCAGCGTTTTTGGACCTTTGCGATAGCTTGGGTTTTGTCGTGATGAGCGAAACTTTCGATGTCTGGAAAGGGCATAAAAATCCCTATGACTATCATTTATATTGGGATGAATGGTACAAGCGGGACTTTGTTGACCATGTCAAAAGGGACCGGAATCATCCGTCGCTGTTTATCTGGTGCCTGGGCAATGAAGCGCAGGAGCAATGGCATTCCAAAGCTGATGGTACAGCTATTCCGATCGCGCTGGCAGCAATCGTCGATAGTCTAGATGGTACACGTCCAACCACCATTGCCAATAATGAGCTTTCCAAAGCAAATCCGGTGCTGATGAGTTCGGCGGTAGATCTGATTGGCTACAACTATAACCATAAGAAATGGGCAAGCTTCCCACAGGACCATCCCGGAAAGAAGTTTATCGTAACGGAAAGCACTTCGGCGTTGGAAAGCCGCGGAACGTATGATTTGGTTCCTTATGATTCTAGTCGCATGTGGCCTGAACGATGGGATATTCCTTTTTCTGGCGGGAATGAAGACAGGAACATATCGGCTTACGACAATGTATTTACACCATGGGGATCAAATCATCAGACAAGCTTGAGGTTGATGGAAAGGTATGACCATATTGCTGGGATGTATGTATGGACGGGATTTGATTATCTCGGCGAACCCACACCGTATACCTGGCCGGCACGAAGTTCGTACTTTGGTATTGTGGATCTAGCCGGGTTTCCGAAAGATGTCTACTATCTGTATCAAAGCGTATGGACAGAAAAGCCGGTCTTACATGTATTGCCTCATTGGAATTGGAAGCAAGGTGATCGGGTAGATATCGTCGTGTATTTTAATCAGGCTGACCGGGTGGAGCTTTATCTGAACGGTAAAAAGATAGGGGAGCAGTCCAAAGACCCCGGCCGGTACGACCTTGTATTTAAGGCCGTTGAATTTGAACCAGGGGAGATTGAAGTAATATCGTTTCAAGGTGGCAAGAAACTGCTAAGTAAAACGATCCGTACGGCAGCGAAAGCGCATCGTATACAATTGTCTTCAGAAAACGTGACTTTCAATTCGGCAAACAAAGAACTTTCCTTTGTGCATGCCTATATCGTGGACGAGTTTGGTACGATTGTTCCTGATGCATACGATAAAATCGAATTTGAGGTGGAGGGAGACGGTGCAAAAATTTTGGCGACAGACAATGGCAATACGACGGATCTGACAAGCTTCCAATCAGCTTTACGCAATGCTTTTCATGGTAAAGCCTTGGCGATTGTCACGAGCAAAAACAAAGGTAAAATACGGGTAAGGGCAAAAAGTGAAGGACTAATTTCGGGGGTTATTCAACTTGAAGCCAATTAGTTCTTGGCTCTGGTCTGCGCTGGATTTGTATATTTTTTTACTAATACGAGCAAGATCTTACCATGGTAAGATCTTGCTCTTTGTTGTATCGTGCTTATAGTAAAAGATGGAAAGATTAGATACTGTGATGAACTAACCTCCTTAGTTGATGGTTTTTATATCTTGTCAAGTACTTTTCTTACGAAGGGACATTTAGTGTTCAACTTCTATTGCAATTTTACCATAAAAATCTTCAACACCTGCTTTGGTTTCCAAAAGGCTATGAGCTTTACCAATATCTGACAATGAAAAGGTCTTGGTAAAAACAGGCTTTAGTTTTTTGCTTTCCACCAGCTTAGTAAGCTCCTCTAGCTTATTCCTGTTTTGTCTTGTAAAAACAAAGTGATAAGTTGCATTTTTTCCCCATGCTTCAATAAGATTTTGCGGCTGCTCAATGTCAACCAGTGTAATAACCTGTCCCATCTGACTAAGTATTTTTCCACTATCAGCGAGAGTATTACCTCCTATAGTATCAATGATTACATCTACTCCTTTATCATGAGTTAATCAATTAATCGTGTGGATATAATCCTCATTTTTGTAGTCAATAACATAATCAGCCCCTAACTCAAGTAGGAACGGATGGTGAACTTTTCTCGCAGTCGTAAATACAGTTGCTCCCATAGCTTTAGCAATCTGAATAGCTGGTATTCCTACACCACCTGCGCCTCCGTGAATCAAAATAGTCTGGTTAATCTTAAGTTGCGCTCTTGTAACCAGCATTTCCCACGCAGTACCGGCAGCCAAAGGAAGTGTTGCGGCTTCTAAATGGCTTATGTTTTCAGGCTTGAGACCGATGATGGATTCATGAGCACAATGATATTGTGCATAACTTCCCTGTCCGTTAAAAATTTCTGGCGAATAATAAACTTCGTCTCCAACTTTAAAATTTTCTACTCCGGGGCCAACTTCTACAATTACACCAGAGATATCGTGTCCTGTAATAACAGGTAGGGTTAATTCATTTTTGTAATCTCCACGACGGATCTGGTAATCTAAAGGATTGACAGAAGAAGCAATAACTTTTACTAGAACTTCTTTAAACTGTGGCTTTGGTGTTGGAATTTCTAAAATTTTAAAATTTTCAACAGAACCAAACTCATTTAAAATTGCGGCTTTCATTGTAATGTTTTTAAGCAGGTAAAGACCTGGATGTTTAATCAAAAGGGTGAAAAACGCTATTAGTGAGAGATTGATATTTCGCAGTAATAGCGTTTTAGGTAAATAATTAATTGGGCAATTTATGCATAAATTCAAGGATCTCTGCAGCGATCTCAGTGACATTTGTTTCTAATGCAAAATGGCCTGTATTGTAGAACATAAGCTTTGCTTTAGGTAAATCTTTTTTATAAGCTTCCGCACCCTGAGGTAAGAAATAAGGATCTTTATTACCCCAGACAAGTAATGTTTTAGGCTGATATTTTCTAAAGTATTCATGAAACTTTGGATATAATGCGATATTGGTTTTATAATCTTTAACCAAATCGAGTTGTATATCAATATTTCCGTCTCGGTCTAAAAATTGTTGATCTAGCGTATAAGATTCAGGTGCTATTAAAGACGTATCGGACACCCCCTGATGATACTGGAACCACGTTGCTTCTTTGGATACAAAATCTTTTAAGGCCATTCTGTTTTCCTGTGTAGGCTCATTCCAATATCTTTGAATGGCATCCCACTCATTGCTAAGTCCTTCTTTGTAAGCATTACCGTTTTGAGAAATAATTCCTGTTATTTTTTCCGGATTGTTCATCGCTAATCGCAATCCTACAGGAGCACCATAGTCAAATACATAAACCGCAAAACGTTTCATTTTCAGATGGTCAATAAAGTCCTGCATTGTTTTAGCTAAATTGTCGAATGTGTATTTGAATTTATTGTGATCAGGAGCATCCGAAAAGCCAAAGCCTGGTAAGTCAGGTGCTATTATATGATAGTCTTTGCTTAAAATAGGAATTAAGTTTCTAAACATATGAGACGAGGTTGGATACCCATGTAACAGTAGTAGAGTTGGTTTAGTTGCATCTCCTGATTCTCGATAGAATATGTTTAATCCATTTATTTTAATGTTTTGATAGTGAATTGAATGATTGTCCATGTTTTTATTTTTTGAAATTAAATTTTGTGGTAGTTGTGCCATTGAAATGTTACTCATGCATAGCGTTAGTGATAGGCTTGCTATGGTTTGTCTAATTACTTTGTTCATCTTAATTATTTTGAATGTCAAAAATAAGCTATACATTTAATCGTTAAAAACGATTAAATGTGATTTAAAAAATCACAAAAAACGATTTATGTATGAACACAAACGATTTAAAAATATTTGAAGCAGTTATAGAAAGCGGCAGCTTTACTAAGGCTGCTGACATTATGTTCACTGTACAATCCAATGTTACAGCCAGAATAAAAAGTCTCGAAGAAGAATTCAATGCAAAACTATTTTCCCGTACTTCCCGTAAAGTTGAGTTAACTGAAGAAGGAAAGATACTGATGAACTATGCAAAACAAATTCAGCATTTAGTAGAGGAAGCTAAAAATGAAATAATAAGCAATGAGACTGTTAATGGGCATTTGACTATAGGTTGTATGGAAACAACGATGACATTAAAAGCGCCAGAAATACTGTTGGCTTTTGGAGAAAAATATCCTGCTGTAGAATTAGAATTTAAATCGGATAACAGAGATTCACTTATTTCAGCTGTTTTGAATTACAAACTTGATGCAGCTTTTGTATCTGGACCTTTAAATATAAGTGGGTTAGAAAAAATAAAGATAAAAGAAGAGCAGCTTGTTATTTTAGCATCTTCAAAAGAAGCGGGATTAAATAAACTATTGGCGAAGGAGCCTATGAAAAGTATCGTTTTTGACAATGGCTGTATTTTTAGGGAGCGATTAGAATCCTGGTTTAGCCATAAAGGAATTCATAATTACAAAAGTATTGAACTCAATTCTATTGAAGGTATTATTAATTTTGTTGATGCAGGTTTAGGCATTAGTTTGTTGCCGGAAGAGGTCGTGTCAAGATACTATCAGGGACGAAATATTTGTACTTATCCCTTGAATAAACAGCTGGGAACAATGACAACTTTACTGGTTTACAGGAAGGATAAAGCACCTTCCAGAGCACTACAAAGCTTTATTGATATGCATATACAAGATATTGCCTAAATGACCGATAGTTTAATAAGGGTAGATTAATGATATAAGATTATTCTGATAAAAATTTCAGTCAATAGGTATGAAAGGAACACCAGAAACGATAGAGCAGTTTTATAAACATAAATATGATGAAGATTTATGTATTGAAATTAAAAAAAATACCGGGCAATTTGGTGTCTTTAGAGTTGAAGATCGAATTCGTACCGGCACGACATCCCCATCTTTTATAAGGCGTAATTTTTTTAAAATAATGTTGTTACAGGGAGACAGTATATTTCATTATGGGGACAAAAGTATTCCTGTTACCGGAAACACATTGCTTTTCTTCAACCCGCATGTACCATATACTTACGAACCCTTGTCATTAGATTCTAAGGGGATATTTTGCGTGTTCAGTAACGAGTTCCTGAATGGGAACTTCCGGTTAGATCTGCTGAAACTACCACTTTTTACGACTAAAGACCAACCTGTTTTTAGCATAAAGGGTGATGATTTTTCTGAAATAAAAGCAGTATTTGAAAAGATTATAAAAGAAGCGGATACTGATTATGTTTACAAATACGAGCTGATTAAACATTACCTCTGTGAGTTAATTTATTATGGCATGAAGCTGAAACCTATTGAATACAATACAGAAGCTGTAAATGCAGCCTATAGAATCACCTCTGTATTTATGGAATTATTAGAGCGCCAGTTTCCCATAGAGTTAAAAATTCAACGTTTCGAATTTCGCCTACCTAAAACGTTTGCCGATCAACTTTCTATACATGTAAACTACTTGAATCGCTGTATAAAAAAACAAACAGGGCGTACCACTACAGATCATATCGCTGAGCGTCTAATTTCAGAAGCCAAGGCTCTTTTAAAATATACTAAATGGGACATTTCAGAAATCAGTTATGTCCTGGGCTTTGAAGAACAATCTCATTTTACCAATTTCTTTAAAAAATATACCAATATAACTCCGGGTAGTTTTAGGCAGGTTTGAATTTTGCAAGCATTGGTGTTAAATCCATAAAATATACCCGTGAGAGTAGAATAATTTTGTATGAAAATTAATGTTATGAATAATACAAAAATTTGGTACATCACCGGAGCATCCAAGGGAATAGGACTTTCACTAGTAAAACAACTGTTGAGCAAAGGTCATAAGGTAGCGGCAACTTCAAGAACAGTTACTGCTTTTGAAGCATTACCTATTAAAGGAGAGAATTTTCTTCCTCTGGAAGTTGATTTAAAAGATGAACAATCTATCGCCAAATCCCTTGAAAAAACAACGAAGTATTTTGGAAGTTTGGATGTTGTGATCAATAACGCAGGTTATGGATTAGGGGGAGCATTGGAGGAGCTCAATGCTGCTGAAATAGAAGAAAACTTTCAGATTAATTTCTTTGCTGTAGTAAAAGTTATTCAACAGGCATTACCCTACTTAAGAAATCAGGGTTCTGGGCACATTATTAATATCTCATCTATTGCAGGTTTTGCACCAGGGCTGGGATGGAGCATTTATTCTTCCGCAAAATCCGCAGTGACAGGTCTATCAGAGGCGTTGGCCAATGAGTTAAAACTATTGGGAATTAATGTAACGGCAGTTTTGCCCGGATGGTTTCGTACCAATTTTGCTAAACAAGATTCGATTGCCTTTTGCCAAAATCAGATTGACGCTTATCAGCATTTGCGGACGGCTCATCAAAGAATGAACGAAATAGATGGCAATCAATTAGGCGACCCTAGTCAGATTGCTGATGTTTTAATTCAATTGATATTTAACGCAAACCCTCCAGTGTTATTATTTTTAGGAACTGATGCATTTCAAAGAGCAAAAGATAAAATTGTCCAGCTTTCAGAACAAATAGAACAATGGAAAAGTCTTTCCTCATCAACGGATTTTAAAAATTAAATGGCCTCTGACTCAAAGTATAATTTTGGAAGATATACTTCCAGGATATGCATTAAAATACCTAAAGCGAAGTTATCTCTCCTGGGTTTAGAAAGATATTACCAGTTTGAAGCACAATAGGGGACAGCAGGGAGCAAAAAAAGCCAACTTACTCGTTAATTACTACAAAATTAAATCCTGTAAATAAGTTAATCATCAGTATGTTGGCTAGTTCTATTTTATCTGTTTACTTTCCGATACAAAACTTGGAAAAGATATTATCCAATAAATCGTCTGTAGAAACACTTCCCGTGATTTCACCAAGATGATATAAGGCTTGGCGTATATCCATCGCTAGAAAATCAGAAGTGACAGGATTGTCAATACCATAGATTACGCGTTCCAGTGAATCTGCTGTTTTTTGTAGCGCCTCTACGTGACGGATGTTGGTGACCATGACATCGTCGGTATTTAAATTTCCTAAATGTACACGATTGATCAATTCGTCTTTCAGTTCCTCGACACCGATTTGTTCTTTCGCTGAAATGTAAAGCGGATTAAGGACATTGTAAACCTCTTTTTGCGCCTCAGAAAGCAAATCTGATTTATTGATAATGGTGACAAATGGAATTTGTAGGCGCTCGATTTCAGGTAATTGCGCTTGTACTTCTTCAACTTTGTCCTGTGTAGGGTCAAATAGGTAAATGATCAATCGCGCTTGTTTCATCTTTTCACGGGTACGCTCAACACCTTTTGCTTCAATAACATCTGCCGTCTCACGTATACCTGCTGTGTCAATAAATCGGAATGTGACGCCATGAATATTAATTTCATCTTCAATGGTATCGCGCGTTGTTCCTGCAATATCAGAAACAATGGCACGTTCTTCGTTTAAGAAAGCGTTCAATAGGGTTGATTTTCCTACATTAGGTTTCCCGGCAATGACAACAGGAACACCATTTTTTAGGACGTTCCCCTGTTCAAAAGATTGCACTAATTTTTGAACAATAACCTGTATTTTATTGATTAGATTTTTTAGCTGATCCCTGTTGGCAAATTCCACATCTTCTTCCGAAAAATCAAGCTCTAATTCAATCAGTGAAGCAAAGTGAATGAGATCTTCACGAAGGGATTTAAGCTGATTGGAAAAGCCTCCACGCATCTGCTGCATGGCTACTTGATGTGAGGCGGCAGAATTGGATGCAATTAAATCGGCAACTGCTTCTGCTTGGGATAAATCCATTCCGCCATTGAGAAATGCACGTAGGGTAAATTCTCCCGGACGGGCGGCACGTGCTCCCTTTCTAATGAGTAAATTTACAACGCGCTCAATAATATATTTGGAATTATGTGTTGATATTTCCACCGAATTTTCTCTCGTATAGGAGTTCGGGGCTACAAATAAGGAGACCAATACTTCGTCAATGATCTCTTCGCCATCGCGTATGGTTCCAAAATGGATGGTATGTGATGCTTGTTGAAGTAGGTTCTTTCCTTTAAATATTTCGTTCGTAATTTTTATGGCATTTTGGCCCGAAACGCGTATGACAGCAATAGCGCCATTTGTTCCGGAAGATGTCGCTAATGCAACAATGGTATCTTCAGTGATATATCCCGTATTTGACATGGTACAAAGATACGTTAAATTGGAGTAATGGATTCTATATATTGCAGCACAAATTAAATTCATCTTGATCGATTAAACCTTTGTTCAAACATTGAAGTCATACCCATAGAAACGCTTGTAAAAAAGAATGGAATACAGGCGGGGTGGAATTGATTTTTAAATTTAAATTATACTGTTATGAGAAAGATGATATACTTCGCGTTGGCAATTGGAGGACTGGTTTTAATCGCACCTCAACAATCTTCGGCTCAACATCGTGGACATGAACGTGAATGGAAACAGGACAAAGAGCGTAGAAAATATGAAGAGAAAAGGGATAAGGAATATCGAAAATATTTAGAAAAACGCGAAAAAGAAGATCGTAAATATCATAAAGAAGTTGCAAAGTCTTATCGAAAAGGATACCGTCATGGAGCACCGGCCTGGGCAAATGCACATCGTTACGATAGTAGACACCATGTATATTTTAGAGATTACAAAACATTCTACGACCCATACAGGGGAGGTTACGTGTATATGCGCAATGGTCGTTGGAATTTTTCAGCAAATGTACCTTCATTTATGTTGAATGTCAACTTGGGAGCAGCCAATATCCGGATTGTAAAAGATGTTGCAATTCGCAGACATCCTGAAGATTTTTACAACGACTACCGTTGGGATTAGAAAGAATTTATCTTGTTGTTTGAATAAAAGCCTCAATCTTTAGGAAGATGAGGCTTTTCTTTTTGCTAGTCTTCTTCGAAACTGACTTTATTCACTTCAAGCGACTTTATCCGCGCTAGTGATTCGATTCTTAAATCGGGCAATTCTCTTAATCTTTTGCCACCTTCCTGGAAGGATTTTTCGATAATAAATCCCATGCCCAATACTGAAGCTCCCGATTGTTTAACGAGATCGAGCATACCAAAAGCGGCATTCCCATTGGCCAAAAAATCGTCTATAAAAAGAACATTGTCGCTCGGTGTAAGAAACTCTTTGCTGACACAGATGTCATAGGTTCGGTTCTTGGTAAATGAATGCACCTGGCTTACATACATATCAGCCATGGTGGTCGGTTTTGCTTTTTTTACAAATACAACCGGTAATTCCAAAAGGTAGCCAAGCATGATCGCTGGGGCTATTCCGCTTGCTTCAATTGTAATGATTTTATTGATCGGGAGGTCTGCAAAACGACGGACAAATTCCACCGCAATAGATTTCATCAATACGGGGTCCATCTGGTGATTGATGAAGTTGTCTACTTTAAGTATGCCTCCTGCAAGACTTTTACCGTCATGAAGGATTCTATCCTTTAATAATTTCATGTTTTACTCGTATAAATATAGCGCGCTATGTCAAAATTTTGATTTGTTAATCCTTAATCCATCTCCATTTGATAGAGGTTATTGAACTCTTCTTGATGATGTTCGAGAATTACTTTTCGTTTCATTTTCAAGGTTGGTGTTAACTCTCCATTTTCAATAGTAAATTCATCTGTTAAAATAATTGGTTTCTTAATCTGCTCCCAGTTACCAAAGTGCTGGTTCGCACGACGTACCTCCTGATTGACTTTTTTTACTATGGCAGGGTCAGTCAGAAAATCATCCTTTGTCATGGTTGCAAGTTCAGGAGCATCTGTTCTGGCCCAATCCAACAAATGGGCATAGTTTGGTACAATAAAGGCAGAAGCAAACTTCATCCCGTCACCGATAACCATTGCCTGTTCAATAAATTTAGATTCAACGAGCTTTGTTTCTATTGGCTGTGGTATGACGTACTTCCCGCCCGAAATTTTGAACATCTCTTTTTTTCGGTCAATGATTTTCAAGAATTTTTCATCTTCCCACTTTCCAATATCTCCGGTATGTAGCCATCCATCAATGATTGTTTTATCCGTTTCGGCCTTGTTCTTATAGTATCCCATCATGACATTAGGGCCTTTTACTAATATTTCTCCGTCTTCAGCAAGTTTTATTTCAACAAAACGGACAGGAAGGCCAACAGTACCTATGCGTATTCCTTTGATATAATGATTGACCGAAATGAGTGGGGAGGCTTCGGTCATGCCGTAACCCTCATATAATGGAATTCCTGCAGCTAAGAAGGCACGTGTTAACTTGCTGTGAAGAGAGGCTGATCCAGAAGCAACGGTAAGTAATTCGCCACCCAATGCTTCATACCATTTGTTAAGGACAAGTTTCTTGGCAAGCTTTAGTTTGAGATTATAGGATAGACTTCTTTTCTCAGGATTTGGATCATATTCTTCTGCAACTGAAACAGCCCAATCAAATACTTTGCGTTTGAAGCCACTGAGATCATGACCTGTTTTCATGATTTTCTCATAAACTTTTTCAAGAATACGTGGGACAACGGTCATGATATGAGGTTTTACTTCCTTCAGATTATCACCAATCTTGTCAAATGATTCTGCGATATAGATCGTAAAGCCAAGATACATATAGGTATATAAAACCATACGTTCATAGGCGTGACAAGGAGGGAGGAAGGTCAGTCCGCGGTCATAAGCTTTACAAGGGGTAATTTCTGCTGCGCCCAATACATTGGAAAAGATATTATTGTGTGACAACATTACGCCTTTTGGTTTGCCCGTTGTACCGGAAGTGTAAATCAGGGTAGCGAGATCTTCAGGTTTAACCTGGTCACGTAGTGCCGCTAGTTTTTCTAAGGAGCAATTGGAGCCTATATCATTCAGTTCTTTCCAGCTACGTGTGCCTTCCTGATCTGCGATACAAAAAATATACTTCAATGTATAGATTGAATCGGTTAGATTCATTAGGCGATCGTACAGGCTTTTGTTACTGACGATGCAAACCCTGATTTCGGCATCATTAAAGATATATTGATAGTCTGTATCCGTAATATTGGGATAGATGGCGACCACTACTGCACCAATTTGCTGGATTGCAAAGTCAATTAAATGCCATTCCATACTGCTGCCGGCAATGAGACCAACTTTCTCGTTGGGTTTCACGCCAAGTTCAATCAGCCCTTTGGAGAGGCTGTCTACTTGTTCAAGAAAATCTGCTGTTTTGATATAATTCCACTTGCCGTCCACTTTGTGTGCAAACATATCAAGATCGGGGTATTTGCCCATCTGTTGACGTGCAAGATCAAATAATCTAAGTTTTTCTTCCATTTCAAATCGTATTCTTTTAAGCTCCGGGGGAGCACCCTTCCAGTATGAACTTTGTTTTAAGGGAAAAGTTTGCAAACATAAATAATAGTTTCAAGAATATGGAATGATTTTGTAATTAGCTTGTTTCAAAAGGACGAAGGGGAGGCGAGTGATAGGTAAAGTGCTTTTGTGCTTTTCAAAAGTAGGGTGTTTCCTGGAGACCATTTGAGCATAGTTCCTTGAGTAGATGGACTTGATGCCCGCCAATTATAAAAAAAGCTAGTCGTTATCGACTAGCTTTTCTTCTTTGTTTTTCTTTGATCAAAAGCCCGAGCTCCCGACCTGTCGCTCCTGCGACGGAAGTATTTTCTTGTGCTCTACGGAAAAGATATGGCATCACCGCTTTAACCGGTCCATAAGGCATGTATTTAGCAACATTATAGCCATGTGCCGCTAAGTTAAAGCTCAGGTTGTCAGACATACCCAATAATTGCGCAAAGAAGATGCGATCGGTAGATCTATCGATACCACGTCTGTCAATTTCCTTCGCCAATAACATGCTACTGTCCTCATTGTGTGTACCCGCCATTAGCCCAAAGTTGTCCAGGTGGTCCAAGATAAATTCAATAGCTTCATTATAATCTCTATCTGAAGCTTCTTTATTTGGCTGGATGGGATCGGAATAACCTTTTTGTGCAGCACGAGCACGTTCGATCTCCATGTAGGCACCACGAACGATCTTAGCACCCATGTGAAAGCCTCTAACTTTTGCGTATTCAAAGTCGGCTTTCAAAGATGCCAACTTATCACTACGGTACAATTGATAAGTATTATATACAATTGGTTTCTCCATATTGTATTTTTCCATCATTTCACGTGCAATATCATCGATCGCATCTTGAATCCATGAATGTTCAGCATCCACTAAAACTTTTACACCGGCGGCATGACATGCTTTACAGATACGGTCAGTACGATCCAACATGCGTTGGTATTCTCCTTGTTCTGCCGCTGTTAAAGTTTCTTTGGCGTTGACCTTTTCAAATAACTCAAAACGTCCTAATCCAGTTGGTTTAAATACCGAAAATGGAATGTACTTGTTTTTACTGGCCGCAACTACGGTACGTAATACCTCTTCACAGCAAGCGTCAAATGCACTTTCTGTTTCTTCTCCTTCAACGGAATAATCCAATATTGTCCCTACACCATTCTCTCCCAATTCGTTGATTGCTGCTTCGCAACCCGCGATGGTTTCTCCACCACAAAAATGTTTGAAGATTGTTTTACGGATGATGCCTTGGATAGGCAGTCCTATGTTCAGGGCAAAGTTGGTCATTGACGGACCTACTTTTGTCAAGAAGTTATTCGCTATTATTTTGAATAACCAATACGCTCTTTCCAAATCCTTATCGCTTTTACTTTTAAAAGCAATCTCTGTATTATCAAAGGATAATGTCTTGGGCTCAGAATTCTCAATCATAATCTTTATTTGCAATAAGGCAAATGTAGCAATTTAGTAAGCATTAAAACGATGATAATTCTTGTATTCCTCAGTTAAACCACTATTTTTGTGAAATGCAAGAATTTAAAATCGAGGGCGAATATATCCAACTTATACAGTTACTTAAAGCTTTAAATTGGGTAGAGCATGGTGCTATGGCTCAATGGGTTGTGGCGGAAGGGTATGTGAAGTATAATGGGCAGGTTGATTACCGGAAAAGACTCAAATTAAGACCAGGAGATGTTGTTGAATTTGATGGGATGCAAATAAAATTGGTGTAATATTAAACAATATTGGTAAATAGAAAACTTAAACCTTAAAGAATCGTAGAATGGAAGTCATAGAAAGTTTGGGCTATCAGGTATATTTTGATGATACGTTGGCCTCTTTAGAGGCGTTTTTAGCTGAGCGCAATTACTCAAAGATCATCGTATTGGTGGATACCAATACCTTGGATAATTGTTTACCGCTGTTTCAGCAAGCTTTACCCAATTTAGCGAATTATGATGTGATAGAAGTAGATCCGGGCGAAGAAAATAAAAATATTGATTTCTGTATTGGTGTATGGCATAATATGCTCGATTTCGGAGCTGATAGACATTCATTGATGATCAATCTTGGCGGTGGTGTGGTGACTGATATGGGAGGGTTTGCCGCATCGACTTTCAAAAGAGGGATGGATTTTATTCAAATTCCGACGACTTTACTTTCCCAGGTAGATGCATCAGTAGGAGGTAAAACCGGTATTGATATGGGAAGTGTGAAAAATATTATTGGAACTTTTGCACAACCCCAGGCTGTTTTTATTTCAAGCCAGTTTTTGAAAACTTTAGATCAACGTCAGTTAATCTCAGGTTTTGCTGAAGTGATTAAACATGGACTGATCTTCGATCGGGCTTATTATGAGCGAGTGAAAACATTGGAGATCGATCAAATCGATAATTCTTTGGTCAAACATTCTGTTTCGATCAAAAACCGTGTTATCCTTGAGGATCCGAAAGAAAAAGGACTGCGTAAAATTTTAAACTTCGGTCATACAATTGGTCATGCTATTGAGGGATACTCGTTGTTGAACGATGCTTCATCTTTATTACATGGAGAAGCCATTGCTGTAGGAATGATTTGTGAGGGGTATCTATCGCATAAATTGAATGGTTTGCCTTTGGATGAATTAAACGATTTGATCCAAACCTTCAGAAAATATTTCAACGATTACACATTCGATTCATCCATTGATACAGCCTTGTTGGATCTGATGCGAAATGATAAGAAAAACCTGTCCAATCAGATCGGTTTCGCATTGCTTGACCAAATTGGCAGTTGTCAATATGATATCTACGTTTCTGAGGATGATATTATAGAAAGTCTTGATTTTTACCGTGAGCTAATCACAAAATAATAAAACAGAAAAGCCGTGTATCGGGAGAATGCACGGCTTTTCTTTACAGCTATTTTTATCGCAATTTCGTTGCGGAAAATAGTAAACCTAAACTTAAATCATCATAATAACCATTTATATCATGAATAGAATCTTCATTTTTCTGTTTCTCCTGTTGGGGATATCAGCTGCTGTTCAGGCACAAAGGCAAGTATTAATCTTTAGCAAGACAAAAGGGTTTAGACACGGAAGCATCGAAAAGGGTGCACAGGTACTTAAACAATTGCTAGATAAAGAAAAGATAAAATCTGATCATTCGGAGGATGCTGCTCTGTTTACAGATCAGGGATTGAAAAAATATGACGCTGTTATCTTTCTGAGCACAACTGGCGATATTCTCGATAATGCGCAACAGGAAGCTTTTGTGCGGTATATCCAATCAGGAAAAGGGTTTGTGGGTATCCATGCCGCGACGGATACTGAGTTTGATTGGCCATGGTATAACGGCCTTGTAGGAGCATATTTTGCGTCTCATCCTGCCGTACAAAAAGCCAAAATTGATGTACTGGACAGAAAACATCCGGCCACCAAGCACCTCGATCCGATCTGGTGGCACAAGGATGAATGGTATAATTTCAAGGACGTGAAGGACGGATTGCATGTGTTGATGAATTTGGATGAAAAAAGCTACCAAGGTGGAAAAATGGGGGATCAACATCCAATCTCCTGGACCCAGAGCTACGATGGAGGGAAAGTCTTCTATACCGGGCTTGGACATACCGATGAGTCCTATGACGAACCTGAGTTCCAAAAACATTTAATTGGAGGAATTTTATCTGTTCTTCCCAAGAAAAAGTAACTTATTTTATAGTTGGCGTTTTCTTAAATAGGGCATGGTACATGCTTCTATGTATCAATAACACAATGAAAAGTCCCAAATGGTCATTCCATTTGGGACTTTTTTATAATTGACGGGGAAAAGGGAAGAGAACCGATTTTGCCATTTGCTTGGGTTTAATAGTTCAGTTTATATTTTGCGCCGATACTAAACCAACGACCGGGCATTGGAACGGCGGCAGCTTCTATATAGCTCTTGTCAAATATATTCTGAACATCCACAAAGATGTTTAAGTCTTGGAGTTGGTACGATCCTCTTACGTCAGCGATAAAATAAGATTTGTAACTGATACGCTCATTAAAGCGGTTTGCAGAAGTTAGCATCCAGTTCTTGTGGTTTATGGTAAAGTTGGCAATAACTTGATGCCTTAGGCTCTCAATTGCATATTTAGATAGTATCCCATCTGCTAATGTTATGGTTGGATTGAGATAATTATAACTTAGCGTTGTAAAGTATCGTGTCGTGGCGCTGGGATCATTGATATTATATCGGAATGAAGCATTGAATCCATCAATTTTATTTTTTCCAATATTTATTGGTTTCCACGGAATAACCGTTCCGCTTCCTGTAGTGGCATCCTCTTTTTGCCAGTCTATGAAATCGCTTATCCTTCGATGGAAATAGCCCGCTTGAGCAATAATCCGATTGGATAAGTATTTTATACCACCTTCGATCTGATAGGCGTTTTCAGAGCTCAGTGTGGGGTTTCCGACGTTGGCTGTCTGATTGGTGTAAAGATCCGTAAAGGAAGGGATCCGCTGGCTAGAACCTGCGTTGACTACAATCTTCCAATGTTCGGTAATATCATATCCCAAATCTAGACCCGGGAATACTTGCCAGCCAAATTTTGAGTTGTAATTGATGTAGGCACCAGAGTTGATCATCAGTTTTTTGATCGCCTCTGTTTTAAATTCAAGGTAGCCACCATAATTCTCCCGGTTATGGTCGCCAATACTGGTGCTATTGATGCGTTCAAATCGACTTTCTAATCCTAAGCCAAATGTACCATAACTTTGCTCCAATGTAGCATTGATTTCTGCTCCGAAGACGTTGCTGTAATGTTTGGATCTACCTTTGGTTGTTTCTCGGCCTAAATACCAATATTCATCTTCGTTGTAGCGATTACTGATACGTGGACTGATGGAAAATGCCTGTGTTAATTGATGCTTGGACTGCAGGGAAGCGAAAGCAGTCTTAACCTGTTCATAAGCTTCCTTGTCACTCGGTGCAGCATAGTAACCATTGGCTCCAAATTGATTGTTGATATAGCCAACATTGGCTTTTATCATATTGGCTGTATTCGGTTGGTATGTCCCGTCATAATAGAGTTTATTATTGTTGGAGGCTGTATTATAGCGTTGTCCATTCGAATCTTCGTGGCCAAAATATAAACCGTGGCTTGTTTGCTTGGTTAAGAACTGTGAGCCAAGCTGAACACCTTTGCCATAATACTTGCCTGCACTTGTCTGCTCATTATCTTTGAATGAAGAACCACTATACACCTGGGCACTAATTTGATTTGATTCAATTTTCTTTGTTACGATGTTAATGGCACCGGTTAGTGCATTAATACCGAAAATTCGTGAAGCTGGCCCCCGAATGATTTCAATACGCTCGATGGCCTCCAGCGGAACCGGAAGGTTCATGTTGTGATGGGCACTCTGCGGATCGGTGATTTTAACACCATTGAGTAGGATCGCCGTCTGTTCAAAAGACCCACCGTCGATACTTATATCTGCCTGCGAACCGAATGGTCCACGTTGGCGAATATCAACGCCTGGGATATTGCTAAGCAATTCGTTGATTGATCGATTTGGTAGTCTCTGTATATCTTCCTGCGTCAATATTTGGATATTCTTGCTTTGTTTTGAAAAAGGGATCTGTAAGCGATTTTGATTAATGATGACTTCGCCCAAAGCGGTTGTGTCTTTAATCTGAGCAGTCGCAGCTCCAATACTCAGCACTAATGCAAGGTTTGTTAACGTAATATTCTTATTCAACATGCTTTCCTAGATTTTACGCTGCAAAAGTAGCTTAGCTGACTAAAAAATAAATAGTCCGGTGTGAATAATACTGGTAGTCCGGGTGATGTTTTGTAGCCTTTTTACATCCATTCTTCTCGACCGATACGCTTTTTCCCCGTTATATCGATGTGATCTTGCTTGTCGCTGCTTTTTATTTTTTCGATGTTAGTCAAGTCGGGTTGGCCGGATTCGAGCCAGGCTGAATACCAATAGGAAGCAACGCGTAAAATGGTTTTTTGCATTCTCCTTTCAACCATACCGTTCATGGCTTCATGATAAGCTCTAGCATAACTGTCGGAATAGGTCCATACCAATTGATTGTTTCGCTCAATAAAAGATTTTTTTTGAGATGCCTTAAATTGACGATTGAGCCGGGCTTCGATGCTCAATACAGAATCCACAAGGCGATTGCTTTCACGGACGATAGTCCAGGCTTCCGCTAAGGGATCTTTGATATAGTTGGCTTTTCCAACGCGAAGGTTGTATTTTTCTGAAAACATTTCCGGTAAACGGCTTTCCCAGAATGCATGTATACCTTGTTGATGCGTTAGCTGTCCATTATAATTTTTAGTGGTGTGCAATGGAACATGGGCATCAGCAATATAATGGCCGAGTTCTGCTGAGTGTTTGATGATCCGTTTATAATCTTTTGCTTGAAAGGCCTTAACAAGCTTTTGGTAGGTAAGATTGATTTGCCAGGGCACAATGCCATTTTTTAACAATTGCTTTTCTTGAAATTTCTCTTTGGCTTGTGACCAATGTATCGGTATGGAGTCAACTGTACTTTCCTTGCGGTAGTCCTCTAAATCTATAAAATGTCTTGGGCCTTCAGCGCTGTCTGTGAAGCAGCGTTTATCTGGATCAACGGCTTTTTCGGTAATAAGGTCAATATTGGATTTATAGAACTTGGCCAACTGAGCGGGGAGCGCAAAGACGGCATAATGGTTAATTTTTTTATGAGCAAAAAATCCCCATGATGTTAAAATTAGCATGGCGACTATGCAAAGCATCCGATAAAATAGAGACTTCATGGGGTATTAAACTGGCTATTAATTAATTGTTGATATTAAATATACGTAAAGGAAAATTAAAAATGGATTAACGAATTTTTTTATTGATGTTAATTTATATTTTCTTAACATAACTAAACAATAAAATAATATTGATACTCGTTAAAATTGATTAATTTGCCGACACAAAATGCAGTCGTTATGAAGATATTGTATGCCGTACAAGGGACAGGAAATGGACATCTGAGCCGGGCAATGGATATTGTTCCCTGTTTGAGGGAGTTAGGGGAAGTCGATGTTTTGGTTAGTGGAATTCAAGCAGATCTATCATTACCTTTCGAAGTGAAATACCGTTTTCACGGGTTGAGTTTTATCTTTGGTAAATCCGGCGGAGTAGATCTGTGGAAAACATTTATGAGTTCGACGATCCGTAAATTCACGAATGAAATTAAGAGCTTGCCCATAGAAAACTATGATTTGGTGATCAATGATTTTGAACCAATTTCTGCTTGGGCTTGTCATTCAAAAGATTTGGAATGCATTGGGTTGAGCCATCAGATTGCTGCCTTAGATCCATCGAGTCCTAAGCCAGAAGATAGTGATATGTTGGGCAAATTTATTATGAAAAATTATGCTCCGTCTACTCATTCCTATGGTTTCCATTTCAAGCGGTACGCCAAGAATATTTACCAACCGGTTATCCGTAATGCTGTTCGTGAATTGAATGTGACAGATCAGGGACATTATACGGTTTACCTCCCGGCATATGACGATGCGCATCTTTTAAAGCATTTGATGAAGTTTCCGGATGTGAAGTGGGATGTTTTCAGCAAACATAATTCGAAGGCATTTGACATGAAAAATGTAACGATAAGACCGATCAATAACCAATCTTTTATTGATAGTATGGCATCTTCTTCTGGAGTTTTATGTGGGGCAGGTTTTGAAACACCGGCAGAAGCGTTATATTTGAAAAAGAAACTGTTAGTTATCCCGATGAAGAACCAATATGAGCAGCATTTGAATGCAGCGTCATTGGAAGAGATGGGGGTGCCTGTAATTTCGAGCTTAAAACAGAAAAACATGCTGGCGATAGAAGCCTGGCTCAACAGTAAATCTAGGGTTGAAGTTGATTACCCTAATATCACGCAAGAAATTATAAATGAAATCGTGCAGAAGCACCGTTAAACAAACATGAAGTATATTGCATTAGCCCTATTATCCTTGACAACAGTCACAGGATTTGCCCAACAAAAAAAAACGAACACGACGGCGAAGAAGAAGGTCGTCGCAACTAAATCAAGTACAACAAATCAACTGAAAACGAAGGCCGATTCTGTGTCTTATGCGTTTGGTGCCGATATCGGAAATTCACTAAAATCTATTGAGATCGATTACTTGAAGTCAGATGTTATTGCAAAAGCAATTTCGGATGTCTTGAAAGGGGATAAATCGCTATTGGAGGAAGGCCAAGGAAGAGCTGTTATCCAGCAGGCGATCATGGACGTTCGTGCTAAAAAAGAGGCTGCTAGCCGTGCTGAAGAAGATAAATTTTTTGCCGAAAATGCAAAGGTCGCTGGGATGAAATCTACGGCCGAGGGAATTCAATATCTTGTTTTAAATCAGACGGAAGGTCCAAAACCAAAAAGTGACGATGAGGTAACAGTACATTATAGAGGTACCTTACTTAATGGAAAGCAATTTGATAGCTCATATGACCGTAAGGAGCCATTGAAACTATCCTTGGGACAGGTGATCAAAGGTTGGCAGATTGGAATCCCGTTAATGTCCAAAGGTGCAAAGTATAAATTTTTTATACCAAGCAGATTAGCCTATGGCGAACGGGCAACAGGTGAAATTCCTGCAAACAGCACATTGGTGTTTGAGGTAGAATTGCTTGATATTGGTGCAGATGGAACAACGTAAATTAGGAAATACAAGCTTAATCGTTTCGGAAATAGGTTTGGGCTGTATGTCTTTAAAAAGCAATCAGTCCAAACAATCCAAAGATATTATCCAAAAAGCTTACGAGAACGGGATCACTTTCTTCGATACCGCTGATCTCTACGATAAAGGCCTAAACGAGATGATCGTCGGGGAGAGTGTGCAAAGCTTTCGCAAGCATATTGTTTTGGCGTCGAAAGTTGGTAACCTTTGGCGTGCAGATGGATCCGGTTGGGATTGGAAGGCTTCGAAGGACTATATTCTCAAGGCTGTGGAAGGTTCGTTGTCACGTTTAAAAACGGATTACATCGACCTCTATCAGTTACATGGTGGTACAATAGAAGATCCGATAGAGGAGATTGTTGAAGCGTTTGAGTTGTTGAAGAAACAAGGGAAAATCCGTGCTTACGGCCTTTCATCAATTCGCCCAAACGTTATCAAGGCATTTTTGTCCAAATCTGACATTGCCTCGGTAATGATGCAATACAGTCTATTGGATAGAAGACCAGAAGAAGAAATCAGTGGCTTGTTGGAAGAACGGGGTGTAAGTATCGTCGTACGCGGTGTATTAGCCAAAGGTGTTCTCATCAACAATCCTATTGAACCTTTTCTTCAGTATAGTTCGGGAGAGGTGGCCCATATCGTGAGAAACTTGGCAAATCTTTCCAAACGTATCGGAAAAGACAATATGATTGTTGCACTATCTTATGTGCTTTCTAACGCAGCTGTTGGTACAGCACTCGTTGGTGTGAGTACCAAATTGCAATTGGATGAATTGATCAGAGCAAAAGCGCAGATTATCAAATTAAGTGATTCGGATAAGCAGGTACTATTGGAAGGTGTCCGGTCGTTATACTATACCGAACACCGGTAAGCTTTACTATTTATTAAAAAATAGTCTTAATATTTTAGCGAGGTCTTCTTTTGTATCCACCGCGACAGTTTCATGCATTGTAATTGCCGTTTGAATGGTGTAACCGTTTTCTAACCAGCGCAGCTGTTCCAATGCCTCTGCTTCTTCTAGCATAGAAATGGGAAGTTGTGTCAGGGCTTTTAATGTATCTACCTGGTAAGCATATATTCCGATATGTTTATAGAATGTTTGCTTTTGTAACCATTGGTCTTTTTCCACACCTCTTAAAAAAGGAATGGTCTGCCTACTAAAGTAGATTGCTTCTCCTTTGCTGTTTCGGACAACTTTAGGGATGTTTACATTGAATAGTTCCTCCTCCGCAGTAATTTCCTTGACTAGGGTCGCTATCTGCGTAGTGGTATCTTCAAAACAATGTGCTAAAAGATCAATTTGCGCGGGGTCAATAAAGGGTTCGTCACCCTGTATATTGATGGCAACATCATAACCTTCTATATCCGTTATAACTTCGGCGCAACGATCTGTTCCCGATTGGTGGTGCTCTGCTGTCATGACGACTTTGCCACCAAAGGAAAGTACAGTTTGTGCTATGCGTTGATCGTCGGTTGCGACAACAACTTCGTTTAATTTTGTTGATTTTTTGACCTGTTCGTAGACACGTTGGATCATCGTTTTTCCTTCGATGTCGATCAGGGGTTTTCCAGGGAATCTGCTCGATGCATATCGAGCAGGGATAATACCTAAAAATTTCATCTTTTATTTTTTATCAATGGATGGGCAATTGGAATTTATCAAAAAGCCTGTAAAATAACGTTATTTTACAGGCTTTTTGATTCGTTGATTATTCGAACAATCCGAATAATTCGGCTTCGATCTTTTGAATGATATCGCCGAGGTCTTCTGGGTTTTTGGTGAAGTCCAGATTGTCCTTGTCCAGAATCATTACCTTACCTTCTTTGTAATTATTGATCCATTTATCGTATTTATCGTTCAGCTTCGACAGATAATCCAAGCGAATTGCGGATTCATAGTCACGGCCCCTTTTTTGGATATTATTCACTAGGGTAGGGACAGAGGCTTTGAGGTAAATCAATAAATCTGGAGGTTTGATATAGTGGATAATGCTTTGAAAAATATTACTATAGTTTTCAAAATCACGTGCGCTCATTAAGCCCATATCATACAAGTTTTCGGCAAAGATATAAGCATCTTCATAAATGGTACGATCCTGAATCATATCAATGCCAGTTTCCTGCAATTTTACAATATGTCTAAAGCGACTGTTGAGGAAAAAAATCTGAAGATTGAATGCCCAGCGTTTCATGTCCGAATAAAAATCTTCTAGATAAGGATTGTTGTCTACAGCTTCAAACTGAGGTTCAAATTTAAAGTGACTGGCCAACATTTCAGTCAACGTTGTTTTGCCGGCACCTATATTTCCAACGATAGCTATGTGCATATTATTTCTAGCTTAATAAAATCTTTTAATACCAATAATCTCACGAACCTCTTTCAGTGTCTTGTGCGCAGATTCGCTTGCTTTTTCAGCGCCCATTTTTGCAACTTTAGCAATGTATGCATCATCGTTTGATATATCCTCAATACGGGAGCGTACATCGTTGGTTGCAAGTACCATATCTTCTGCCAATTGTTTTTTGAAATCACCATAACGAATTTCACATTTGTTATAGAGTTTATCAAAATGCTGTAACGTATCTGCAGTAGATACGACCTTCATTAAATCAAAAAGATTTTGGATAGCTTCAGGCTTAGGCTGGTTCATCTCAGTTGGACCAGAATCGGATACAGCACGCATCACCTTTTTACGAATTACGGTTTCACTATCCGATAGATAAATACAATCTGCCTCACCATTGGATTTACCCATTTTTCCCTGGCCTGCAAGTCCGGGAACTTTCACCAATTTGTCGGAATAGGAGAATGCAAATGCTTCTTTAAAATAATCTACGTTGTATAAGCGATTGAAGCGATTGCCAAAAGTCCGGGTCATCTCCAAATGTTGTTCCTGATCTTTTCCTACTGGAACTTTTGTGCCATGGTGAATCAATATATCACAGGCCATCAAGACCGGATAGGTCAATAAACCTGCGTTAACATTGTCGGGATTGCTTCTAACTTTATCTTTAAATGCTGTAGCACGTTCAAGCTCGCCGAGATAGGCGTTCATATTCATGTATAGATAGAGTTCCGCAACTTCTGGAACATCTGATTGAACGTAAATAGTCGATTTTTCGGGGTCTATTCCTGCAGCTAGATATTCAACAATAACTTGGCGAACCGTTCCCTGAAGTCCATGAGGAGTGGGGTGGGTCGTTAGTGAATGTAAATCCGCAATGAAAAAAAAGCAATTATATTCGTTTTGCATTTTCACAAAATTGCTCAATGCGCCGTAGTAATTTCCTAAATGTAATTTTCCGGTACTTCTGATACCGCTAACAACTGTTTCCATATTCCTGCGAATTTACGCATAAATTTGACAAAGTCGAATTAAATTCGGTCGGTGACTCCCTTTTTAGGAATTGCGTTATTTTTTTAATTTTTTAGCTTCATTCCAATAAACGTCCATTTCTTCTAAACTCATTTCCTGCAGCTGTTGCTTATTTTCAGCGGCTTTTTGTTCTAAATAGGTAAACCGTTCAATGAATTTTTTGTTGGTGCGTTCTAGAGCATTTTCAGGATTGATACCAATATGCCGTGCATAATTTATTAAGGAGAATAACAGGTCGCCAAATTCCCCTTCTGCTTTTTCCTGATCCATAGGAAGTGCTGTCTCCAGATTAAATTCTGCTTTAAATTCGGCAAGCTCTTCCTCTACTTTTTCCCATACTTGTTTCTTATCTTCCCAGTCAAAGCCGACACCGCGAACTTTATCTTGGATACGATAGGCCTTTACCAAAGCGGGTAGGCCTTTCGGGACGCCAGAAAGAACAGATGTATTGCCTTCTTTCAGCTTGATTGTTTCCCAATTGGATTTGACTTGATCTTCTGTATCAGCACTGGTGTCGCCGTAGATATGGGGATGGCGCGTAATCAATTTATCGCAGATTGCATTGAGTACGTCTACGATGTTGAAATGTCCTTCTTCTTCGGCAATGCGGGCATAGAATACAAGATGCATCAAGACGTCACCAAGTTCTTTTTTGATTTCTGGATAATCTTTTTCTAAAATGGCGTCGGTTAATTCATACATTTCCTCCATAGTCAAATGTCGAAGGGATTCCATGGTCTGTTTTTTATCCCAGGGACATTCAATCCGTAAGGTATATAAGACATCGAGTAATCGTTGAAAAGCTAGTTGAGGTGTATGCTGATACGCTGGTGCTGCTAGATTTGCCATATTTCATCGTGTTTGGTAGCACAAAAGTAGAAATATGATTTCGAATAAACTATTTCAAATTGCGGAAAACAAAACTCTTTTGTCAATCGTTTTATAATAAAAATTAGAATTTAGATCGGATTTAGAACAATCAACTATGGAAAGAATGCATGGATACTCCTCTGCAAGTGTTGCCTTGGAAAAGTTAAACAACTTAGGTTACACGATAGATTATAATATTGAATTTGACGATTTGTTGGCTCATGCAGATCAGTACAGAATTGACTACTTATTTCGCTATGAAGGTGCATCGGATCCTGATGATGAATCGTCGGTGTATGGTATTAGCAAAAATTCGGGACAGAAAGGTGTTTTTGTTGCAGGCAATTTGTCTTTAATTGAAGGTAAGAAGCGGGATATTCTATTACAAATGGAACTTAAAGAGCGGGAGCGATAGCCTTATGGAAAAAAATGGAATGGAAACAACGGAGCGGCTTGAGCAGTTTAAGCTTTGGGCCTTGAAGCGTGATGGTAAAGAGGCGGATGCGCAATATCATGATCTTGCTTCGGATCGATGGTTGCAGGTTTATAGAAATGAAGCATTAAACCTCATGAAAGCGGGATTCTACAATAAAGGCTCGGCTTTGTTTGAGTCTTATGTTGAGGTTCATTATCCGTATGAACTGGAAAAATTGATTGGCAAATTAGAACGTAGTTATGACAGTTTACAGCGTTTTAGTCCAGGATTGCTTGAAGATGGTTTTTATAATCTCGTTTTGGGTGATATCCCTTTGCTCATGGCTGGTACGATCGTTGTTTTGCTTCGGGCCAAAGAGTCTGATTTTCCATCCATTTACAATAATGATGCGGATGCCGACATGCGAAGCTCTCCAAATTGGCTTATACAGCAGTCAAACAATGATATTTGGGTTGATATGCACCAGACAGCTTTAAATAATATTCACTACCCGGATAAAATTCTTTAGTCTGGCAAAATTTTTGTAGTCGATCGTACCAGAAAGAGGAAACCTGAATAGGTTGTTCACTTTTTGGACTTTTTATTGAATTATAAACCCATTCTAAATTTTATTTTATGATGTTGTACATTGGTATTTTTGCCGTTATCGTTGTGGCTTGCGTATTCATTTCTCTTATGATGATGAAAAAGCAAAAGGAGACGGCCAAAAAGTATGAAGGTGAATCCGGGATTGCCTTAGCTCCAGGCGTAAAGGATGAATTGTTAAGTGATGAATTTGGTGAATTAAGAAAACAGTTGAACGGCGCTCCGATCGACGCCTTTACGCAATGCGCGTATATTGCAACAGTTGGGGACAAAGTTGCTTCAGCTGCAGCTACAGCGGCCAAGACTGTTGCTTGGGCGGCGGTAGGTGTAAAGGCTCGTTATAATGAACGGGATAACGCTTCTTATCTGGTGCTTAGCAACAACGAGTTGCATTACGTATTTTTTGATGAGGGGGAGGTGAGAGATCATTTGGTTTTTGATCATGAAACCTTGCTCGATGCGCGAACTGCGCAGATTACTAATTCTGAAAAAGTAACACGCATGGGCTCTGTCATGGGCTTGAAACCTAAGAAAATGCATCTTGACGTCAATGAAAATGGGCTCGATATTATTTATTACGGCACTGTTCAGCGTATGCCACATGGTATTATTTCTCCAGGTTCAGGTATGTTCGAAACACAGGCGAGACTTCAATTGATGGGGCGTTTGTTTTTGGATAGATTATATAAAAAATATCCGCAGCTACAGAACTAAGCCGCCGAGAAATGTCATTTTAGTTTCGTTTTAATTGAAGTAAGTGGCCTTTTTGACTTGATTCCGCATTGCTTTTAGTAAATTGTCTGTATCATAAAATTTATATCATATGAAAATTTTAGCAGATAAAGTAGCTTTAGTAACAGGTGCGGGTTCGGGGATCGGACTGGCAGTTGCATTGGCTTATGGTAAAGAAGGTGCAAAAGTCGTTGTCTCGGATATCAACGAGCAAGCGGGGAATGAAACCGTAAAACAAATTGAATCTCTAGGAGGAGAAGCTGTGTTTTTCAAAGCAGATAGCTCATCTCCCGCTGACAATGAGGCCTTGGTTGGTTACGCTGTCAAGACATTTGGCCGGCTTGATATTGCATGCAATAATGCTGGTATTGGTGGAGAGGCTGCACTAACGGGAGATTACAGTCTCGATGGATGGAAAAAAGTAATTGATATTAATTTCAATGGCGTATTTTATGGATGTAAATATCAAATAGAAGCCATGGAGAGGAATGGAGGCGGTGTTATTGTCAATATGGCTTCCATTCATGGTACCGTGGCTGCACCTATGTCAAGTGCTTATACTTCAGCCAAACATGCTGTAGTGGGACTGACAAAGAACATCGGCGCAGAATATGGTCAAAAAAATATTCGTTGTAATGCGGTTGGACCTGGTTATATTGATACACCGTTATTGGCTAAGTTGGATAAAGAGCATATCAATGCGTTAATCAGTAAACACCCCATTGGACGTTTGGGAAAGGCAGAGGAAGTCGCTGAGCTGGTTCTTTTTCTAAGTTCGGATAAATCGTCTTTTATGACCGGTGGGTATTACTTAGTTGATGGTGGTTATACTGCTGTTTAACAGATCAGTTTAAGAAAAAAGGGATCCAAATGTGTCGTGTTGGATCCCTTTTTTTGCACTATAACTGGGCTGCTGGACGTATTTCAGTCCCTTCCATGTTATTTAATCCGTCACCCAACGTGCGACGATATTTATCTGCTACCTGTTGGAGTTGTTTGACAATTTCGGGATATTGATCTTTTAGGTCTCTATCTTCACCGGGATCAATTGCAAGATTATATAATGCCAAGGGGACTTTTACTGTAGCATATTTTCCTGGATACCGATCGCCGCCTATGGTTGCAGGTGCTTCGTATGTTTCGGTTTCAGCAGGAAAAACAAGCTTCCATTTTCCTTTTCGGATTGCTTTCAAATTGTTTTTATTATGATAATAAGCGAGTTCATCTCGTGGAGTACTTTGGGTATTACCCAATAGAAGCTCTGTAAAATCAATCCCATCGATTTTCTTTGTTGGCTTGGCTGCCTGGGTAATATTGACAATCGTTGGTAGTAAGTCCATATTGGTCAAAAGCTGATTACTTACAGTTGCCGGTTTAACATGACCGGGCCAGCTTATAATGCAAGGTACTTTTAATCCACCATCAAATATAGTTGCTTTACCCTCTCTGAGCCCTCCTGTCGAACCGGCGTGGTTTCCAAACGTGAGCCATGGACCATTGTCACTCGTGAAAATAACAATAGTGTTTTCGAGCAGATGATTTTGTTCCAACGTCTTCATCACTTCGCCTACGGACCAGTCTACTTCTTCCATAACATCCCCAAACATACCGGCACCGCTTTTACCTTTAAATTTTTCGGAAACGCCAAGTGGGACATGAACCATGGCATGGGCTAAATAGAGAAAGAAAGGGTTGTTTTTATTACGTTTGATAAAAGAGACCGCTCGGTTTGTATAATCGGTGGTCAATTGATCCTGACCATCAAAAGAATCGATAATTTTAACTGTTTTGTTGCCTTCGATTAAAGGAAGTGGGGGGTATTGGGCCCGCCAAAAAGTTGAATCTTGCCATTTTTTTCCCTCATAATCGTAGGCCCACATATCATTGGAGTAGGGAAGTCCATAGAACTCGTCAAAGCCATTTTGAAGGGGAAGGTAAGGCTCTTTATGTCCAAGATGCCATTTTCCGACCATGCCGGTTTTATATCCTTTGCTTTTCAATAGTTCGGCGATCGTTTGTTCATCGGGGTTAAGTGCAAATTTGGCATTATGGTCAATCGCACCGCTAATGCCAATTCGCGTAGGGTAGCAGCCGGTTAATAGGGCACTTCGGGAAGCTGTACAGATTGGCTGCGCGGCATAAAAATCGGTAAAACGCAAACCTTGTGCTGCGAGTTTATCGATATTTGGCGTTTGGTAGGGGCCACCACCATAGCAGACTGGGTCGGCATAGCCCATATCATCCATTAAAATAATAATGATGTTTGGGGGTGGAGCTGGTTTATTCTCATCCGTAATAGAAGCTGCAGAAGCTCCAAGGGTAAATAAGAATGGTATAAAAGAAAATATATAGTTCAAATCCATCGTTTGCATTTAATTATTTAACGGTTAAGTTTTCTTGTTTGAGAACCTGCTGAAAAGCTGCTCTTGTTGCATCATCATCGCCCGCTTCAGCTTTAAGTTTAGCCAATTTTTTCTTCAACCTGGCAATTTCTTTGACATATTTTTTGTCTAGAATGGCATTGTGTGTTTCCATGGGATCTTGCTGCAGGTCATAGAATTCCCAAGCTGGAGCCGTTGTTTTAGAGTCGCTGCCTGTCATTTCTAATGGCTGTCCATAGAAGTAGATCAGTTTGTAGCGTTCATCACGGACTCCAAGATGCGCCGGGCGTATTGGTGCATGTTGCCAGTAACGGTAATACATGGCAGACCGCCATGCTTTGGATGTATTTCCTTTGAGGTTATTCCGAAAGCTTTCGCCTTGGATGTAGGCAGGTTTTTTGATGCCGGCATAATCTGCAAATAGTGCAGCGAAATCGATATTTAGAATCATGTCATCTAATCGACTACCAGCTTTGATTTCTTTGGGGTAGCTGATCACAAAAGGCATGCGCAGTGATTCTTCGTACATCAATCGTTTATCCATAAAATTGTGTTCTCCTAAGAAGTATCCTTGGTCGGAAGCCAGGATCACAACGGTATTTTCGTCCAAATTTGCCGTTGTAAGATAGCGCATAATTTTCCCTAGATTATCATCGATTCCAGCGACGCAACGCAGATAATCTTTGAGGAACTTTTGGTAGATCTTTTTGCGGGCTTCCAAAGGGTCCATTCCTTTTGTTGAAAACGGAAGCTCAGGATAAGATGTCCAAAAGGGGCCTACCGAAGCTTGCTCATAACGGCGGCCAAGCTCTTCCAAGGGCTGCCCTTCGAAAGAGCGTCCGGTTGTGATTGCTCCTGAATCCAAAAATGTCGGGGGATAAGGAAATTCCACATCTTTGTAGTAATCTTTGAATCGCTCGGCAAAATCAAAGGGTTCATGCGTCGCTTTGTAATGACACATTAAGAAGAAGGGTTTATCGGGGTTGCGTGATTTTAACCAGTCCAAACTCATCGTTGTGGTGATATCATCTACATAGCCTTCGTAGGGTGTACCAGCCTCTTCCTTATCATTCCAGTTGTCTTTAGAGAGGTAAGTCGGGTTATGATAAACACCATGTCCAGGAAGAACTTTAAAATCGTCAAATCCACTTGGCCTTTTTTTTAGATGCCATTTCCCAAACACAGCAGTTTGGTAGCCCGCATTGCGCAGATCCTTGGCGATATTTTCCTTATCGGGATCCAACGCATCTTCCAGTGTGTAGACTTGGTTTTTATTACTGTACTGTCCTGTCAGTATGGTTGCACGGCTAGGGGTGCAAATTGAATTGGTACAGAATGTATTATTGAGTACCGCCCCCTGACTGGCTAATTTTTCAATATTCGGATTTTTGACAAAATCTTTTAAAATACCGCCATATACGCCCCATGCTTGGGCTGTGAAATCGTCCGTTAGGATAAAGACGATATTGGGGCGTTGTGTTGCGTTGTTCTTTTTCTGTGCTTGTGAAAAAATGGGCAATAGGCCGCAGATGAGCAATACAAATTTTTTATTCATGTGAATTCAGCTATATATTGGTCGACGAATTGACTATATCGGATTGCAATAATAGTTATAATCGTTCGTCTCGGTCTGGTTCTGTCCATTTGATTGTAGACAAATCTACTCTTTATAGACAAATATATAACGGATAAACTGTAATAAATATGTTAGTCATCAATACCTTTTCCATCTAGAATATGCTGATAGTATTTTTCGATTCTCGCCGCTCGTGTTTTCTCTTGTTTTGCCTGGTTAAAGTAGAATAGATACCCTTTTTGTCGACCTGGTGTAAGTGATTGAAAAGCTTTTTGAAGTAAAGGGTCTTCAAGTAAGGCACGCTTAAATTCTTCCGGTACAGGGTAATCGGCAGCTTTCCGCATGTCAACTTTCTTGCCTGATTTTTCAATTTCGATGGCCTCCTGAATATAAGCCGATATCACTTCTCGCAATGATTCTATCTGCTCAATAGTGGTGAATCTAAGCTGTCTGGCTGACTGAACATTTTCGGTTTGCTGGATCAGTATATTTTTGGGATCTTTTAATAATGCACCTTTATGGAATAGCAGCGCACAGTATTCTTTAAACCCGTGTATCAATACGACATTTTTACCTTCAAATGTATAACAAGGATGCATCCATTTATAATCCTCTTGCAGTGTTTTATTGCCACGGACAATTTCTCTCAACAGATTGAATTCTTCATTCCATCTTGTCGCATTTTCAAAAAAATGTTCAATTTTTAGATTCATCATGTAGTGCTTTAGGTAAGTTTAGCAAGAATTTCTTGTAATCTGTTGTGCGCCATATTGATTCCTTGCGCAAAGGGCATCTGTAACAGCTGGTTCCGAAATGCGACCGACTGAAATATTATATGGATGTGAAGCCTGCTGCGTTCTGCACTTATTTTTTCAAATGTTAAATATTCCAACTGCACAGGAAATGCGCTGTTTTCCATTTCAAAAGTCCGTGTGATGCGTTGATTGGGGAGGAATTCGTGTATCGTTCCATTTGCTTTGAACATGACCTGGCCATTGTGCGAAGTTTCAAAGGCATAGGAGCCATGCTTTTTATTTTCCAATTTCAGGACTTTAGTTCCCATCCACTGTTCGAAAATTTCGGGATCCTCGTATGCTTTGAAGAGCAGTTCAATAGGCAAATCGAACTCCCTTGTAATGATAATCTCCTGTTTATTATCCTCAGCCTGGACGTTAGTTTTTGACTCCATATTATTTGTTCTTGTAGTTTTGCATAATAGTTTCCAATTTATTGAATCTGTCGTCCCACATTTGACGGAAAGGTTCAATAAAATCCGCAATTTCTTTCATCTTTGGTGGGTTCAATTGGTAGTATATCTCGCGTCCATTTTGTTGAGACTTTAATAATTCACATTCCGTCAATATTTGCAAATGTTTTGAAACGGTCGGTCTTGCTGTATTGAAATTGGCTGCAATTGCACCAGCAGTCATGGCTTGTGAGGTTAGAAGAAGTAAAATTGCTCTTCTGGTTGGGTCTGCTATAGCTTGGAAAACATCTCGTCTTAAGTTCATATTGATCTATTTGATTACTAATATAAGTGTAGTTATTTGACTACGCAAATTTTTTATAAATTATTTATAACGGAATAGATGGGGGTGGAGCTAACGTGGATCAACGAATAAAAATTTTTTCCTGGCGAATTTAAAATGAAAGCGATCGGGAATTAAACCTATGGATCAATGTTTGGTGAATAATGCTAAATTAGCGTAATTAATTATAGCAGGATGAAAACACAGTTATCGTATTTAAAAAAATTAAGCGTATTAGGGACGAAAACCTTAGTCAAATATTATTTGCTGGCTATTGTTTCGACTTTACTGTATTTGGTGGTTGGCAGTTTTCAGTTTAAGGCTAGTCATGAAGCTTTCTTTTCGACGGTCAGTCCTGTGCAAGCCGCAGCTAAATTCATTTGGCTGATTGGACTGATCCTGCTACCTGTACTACTTTTTATTTTTAGCAACAAATATGTGTTTTCAAAGATTGCAAGTCTTGTTGTAGAAGAAAGGCAGGATGATCTCATTCTTCCGGCATTTGACAAAGTATTATTAATTTTTCAATCGAATCAGCCCGATGTAATACAAAATGTCGCTGATTATTCTTTTGCAAAACTTAAATTGATCAATGACGTGAAAAATAATAAAATCGAGAACCATTGGGTGCGACGCATTGTCATTTTTGGTCTGAATAAAGTGAGATTTGATGCCCTCGATTTAGACAAGAACGATAGCTTTTATGCGATCGTACGATCGAAGTTTATCCAGGTACTCGAAATCTTAACAGAACCAAGTAGCAAACCATTTTGGCTATGTATTCTTGCGCAATGGCTTATTCTACTTTTTGTGTGGCTGGCCAACTAAATGTGTTGATCACTGCAAGCAAGCAAGCAAGCAAGCAAGCAAGCAAGCAAGCAAGCAAGCAAGCAAGCAAGCAAGCAAGCAAGCAAGCAAGCAAGTGCTGAAATAACAGAATATCACGACGGTATAAGTTTTATTTTGTATTTTAATTGTAAGAACAAGACCATGGAGTTTTAAATGGAAGTTATGATGAAAAATATTATTTTCACTGTTGTTCAGCTTTTGGTTGTATCATTTGTTTTCGCACAAATGCCCCAGGTAAAGGTTGAAGAGGGGATATTAGAAGGAATTACTTTGTCAAGCGGGGTAGAGTCCTTTCGAGGGATTCCCTTTGCAAAACCGCCAGTAGGTGACCTGAGGTGGAAAGAACCTCAAGCTGCTGAACATTGGTCTGGCATCCGTAAAGCAGATCATTTTGGTTATTCTCCGATGCAGAAACCGATCTATGGGGACATGCGATTTCGGTCACCAGGCATCAGCGAAGACTGTCTCTACCTGAATGTATGGCGTCCAAAGAATCTTGGTTCAGGTAAACTTCCTGTTTTAGTTTATTTTTACGGCGGAGGTTTCAATGCTGGTGATGGATCGGAAAATCGCTATGATGGTGAAAGTTTTGCCAAAGAAGGTCTTATTGTCGTTACTGTCAACTATCGCCTTGGTATCTTTGGCTTTTTTGCGCATCCGGCATTAACCGAGGAATCTCCGAAACATGCTTCCGGAAATTATGGACTGCTGGATCAACATGCAGCTTTGGTTTGGGTCAAGAAAAATATTGCTGCATTTGGTGGGGATCCCGATGCCGTCACCATCGGTGGTGAGTCGGCAGGGAGTATGTCGGTTTCTGCCCAGATGACGAGTCCGTTGTCCAAAGGACTATTTAAACGTGCTATCGGTCAGAGCGGAAGTGTTTTTAACTTGCGGTATGGCACTGCCTCTATTACGGAGCAAGAGCAACAGGGGACTGCGTTTGCAACGCGCATAAATGCCGAAGGGCTTGATCAACTGCGTAAAATTCCTGCGGCCGAACTCCTTGATAAAGCCAGCGAGCCAGGGGCCTTTGCGACCCGTTTGATTGTTGACGGCTATTTTCTGCCTAAATCTCCTTTGGCTATTTTTGAGGCAGGGGAACAGTCTAAAGTCCCGCTACTTGCAGGCTGGACGTCTACGGAAGCCCCATATACCGCCTACATGGGTAAATTGTATCCATCTCCGGAGAATTATGAAAAGTTGGTAAGAGCACAATATGGCGTTCAGGCTGACGAAGTGCTCACGCTTTATCCAGGAAAGACAGAGGCGGAAGTCATTCGGTCAGCAACTGCCTTAGGTAGCGATAATTTTATCGTTTATAGTACCTGGAAATGGCTTGATTTGCAACGAAGAAATAGCGGTCAGCCAGTCTTCGTTTATATATTCGGTAAACCGCGACCACCCATGCAACCGGCATATCGCGATGCACAAACCGGGCTTGCCGGAGGAATTAGCAAGAAATCTGCACAGGAAGCCAAGGAAAAAAGCCCAGAGCCCCTGCCGGGTGCTTTCCATGCAAGTGATATTGAATATTTATTGGGAAATCTGCAGAGTAATGATGTTTTTGCCTGGACTGAAGATGATTACAAGGTGTCAAAACTTGGTCAGCGGTACTTTGTTAATTTTATCAAGACGGGCGATCCAAATGGAAAAGGGCTGTCAACATGGCCGAAAACAACAGCACAAGATAAGCGCATGAATATTCTGAATTTGAATATCAAAGTAAAAGTATCTGCCGAAGAATTTCGGAACAGATATCTTTTTCTGGATAAATTGTTTGTCGACCGTGAATATAAATCCAGATAAAAGCCTTATTTATTCAACTTATAGCAGTGGTTAAGTCGTTTATCTATCAGGTAAATTAAAGTGCTTTTTTATTTTAAGGCCAAATAAAAACTATTTATTGCCAAGGGCTGTTATCAGATAGACTTTTTATGAAAGCGTATGGGCGATATTGTCCTGTATAGGGGGATTTTAGACAGTGGATAGATTTATCAAGAATCGTTTATTGAATAGTGGGGGGCAACCAATTTAGGAAACTGAAGTACGATTTATGGCGTTGATTTTTTGTAGATGATACTCATATAGAGCAAACTTGGATATATGACAATAAATCCTGATGTGATTATTATAGGCGGTGGTTTGGCTGGACTTACAGGTGCATTGCATCTGTCTAAACAAGGATTCAACGTAACGTTAATCGAAAAACATGTTTTTCCTCGTCATAAGGTTTGCGGCGAATATGTTTCGAACGAAATTTTGGCCTACCTGCATTGGCTGAAAGTGGATGTTGAATCGCTATGCCCAACACATATTCATGAGCTTGAGTTCACGACAGAAGATGGACAGATGAATAGGGTCAGGTTACCCTTGGGTGGGATTGGTATCAGTCGTTACGCGTTGGATGATCTGTTATATCAGCAAGCAAAAAGTAATGGCTGTACAATTGTTATTGCGACTGTAACGGGTATATCCTTTAGCGCTGATACATTTACTGTTTCGTTTCAAGATCAGGTATTAAGATCAAAAATTGTACTGGGCGCGTATGGAAAACGCAGCAATATCGATCAGCTCTTATCCCGTGATTTTATAACGAAAACCTCTCCTTGGATGGCTGTTAAGGCACACTATTCGGGCGATTTTCCGAATGACTTAATTGCCTTGCATCATTTTGAAGGAGGCTATTGTGGGATTTCCAAGGTCGAAGATGACCGGATAAATTTATGTTATCTGGCCGATGTAAAAACGTTCAAGAGATACAAAAACATCGATGATTATCAGAAGTATGTTTTGTCTAAAAACAGACATCTTAAGTATTTTTTTGAGCACAACAGGCTACTTTTTGAAAAACCGCTCACGATCAGTCAATTTTCATTTGATAAGAAATCAACGGTAGAAAACCATATTCTTATGATTGGTGATACAGCCGGTCTTATTCATCCATTCTGCGGAAATGGGATGGCGATGGCGATACACAGTGCAAAAATAGCTTCTGAGCTTGTCCTGGAATATTATCGGGGCCATATTCATTCACGAAAGCAATTGGAAAAGGCTTATGTCAAGCAATGGAATCGAACGTTTAAAAGACGCCTCTTATTCGGACGACTTCTGTCGCGGCTGTTAAGCTATAAAATAGGGATCGCAGTTTTGATGAAGACTGCCTCATTTTTTCCGAAAATGCTCAGCTGGATTATTAAACAAACTCATGGAAATGCAAGGTCAATAAAATGGGAATAAACACAAAACAGAGAACATCGGAGCATGAGATCATGGACGATTTTCTGCTCGAAGGAGAAGAACTTCGGACCACATTAGACAGGATAGCAAAGATTAATCGTTTTTTAGGCGGAAATAACATTACGCTGAACGGTGTAAAAAAATTGCTTTCAACCAGCTGCAAGAATGAAACAATAACGATTGTGGATATCGGTTGTGGCAATGGGGACATGCTTCGCATGTTGAGCGATTATGGCAATAGACATCATATTAAGCTTTCAATGCTTGGTATAGATGCCAACCCCTATACAATAAATTATGCGGGGGATTTGTCGAAAGATTATACCAATATATCCTATTTGTGTGCGGATATCTTTGAAGAGAATTTTGAAGATGTCAAGTATGACATTGTTCTGTGTACGCTTACCATACATCATTTTGACGATGAAGAGATTCTTCGTTTGCTAGGTAGTCTGGTCAACGTATCAAAATTGGGGGTCGTCATTAATGATTTACAAAGGAGTAAAATGGCTTACCGGCTTTTTCAAACCATTGCTGTTCTTTTTAGGTTAAATAGAATGACAAAAGTGGACGGGCTTGTTTCTATACTGCGTGGGTTTAAAAAAGAGGAACTTACACAATTCTCCAATAAACTGAAATTAGAAAATTATAGCATCCAATGGAAATGGGCCTTTCGTTACCAGTGGATAATTTCCAATATATGAATGTTAAAATAATAACTGTTGCGAAGCAACTCCCTAGATACTCTTGTGCTACCGTTGATATCCTTCCGCTATTGGATATTTGGCTCCATGGACAAGAGCCTCGCTTTATTAAGAAGATCAAGAAACTTTTCGAAGGCTCCGCTGTGGAAAGACGATATGCTATTATGGATCCGAGAGAGGTCTTCACTGCGACGTCTTTTGAAGAAAAAAATAATGTGTACTGCCGGGAGGCAACGGTCCTAGGGGAGCAAGCACTTCGTAAGGCCCTTGAACAGACGGGATGGGACCCGCAGTCTCTGGATTATATCATTACAGTGAGTTGCACTGGAATTATGATCCCCTCCCTAGACGCGTATCTCATCAATAAGATGAAACTCCGACAGGATATTGTGCGGTTACCAGTTACCGAAATGGGCTGTGTTGCCGGTGTTTCAGGTATTATTTATGCTAAAAATTTTCTTCAGGCTAATCCAGGCAAACGTGCTGCGGTCATAGCCGTCGAAGCGCCAACAGCAACTTTTCAGCTGGAAGATTTCTCCATGTCAAATATGGTCAGTGCCGCAATATTTGGTGATGGTGCAGCTTGCTGTCTGCTTTCCTCCGACGAGTCAGACAATGGTCCGGTGATTCTCGATCAGGAGATGTACCATTTTTACGATGCGGAAGATATTATGGGATTTAAGCTGACAAACAGCGGTATGCAGATGATACTGGATGTTGAAGTGCCGAATGTGATCGCGTCTCATTTTGACGCTGTTATACATCCATTTTTGAAGAAGAACCAACTTAAAATTAAAGATATTGATTATATGATTTTTCATCCAGGTGGAAAAAAGATTGTAGCTACAATCGAAGATATTTTTGCTGGATTTGATAAAGATATTGAGGATACTAAGGCTGTGCTGGCACAGTATGGTAATATGTCGAGCGCTACGGTGTTATATGTCCTCGAACGTATTATGAAACGTAGTCCTCAGGTCGGTGAATTAGGGCTGATGCTGAGTTTCGGTCCTGGATTTTCGGCGCAGCGCGTTTTATTACAGTGGTAACCTACAAAATTTGAATGATGGATCTGAATTCTATACTAGCGAAATTGCCTTACAGTGCCCCGTTTTTATTTGTCGATGCGTTGATTCACGTCGATGAAGAAGGTGTTGCAGGTACCTATACCTTTGATGAAAATCTGGATTTTTATAGAGGACATTTTAATGAAAAAGCGATCACTCCAGGAGTTATTCTGATCGAAACGATGGCCCAAATAGGTTTAGCTTGTTTGGGAATTTTTCTGCTCAATAAAGACTTGATACAAGGATCTTCTATTGCATTGACTTCTACTGAAATACAATTTTTAAAACCCGTGTATCCAAAGGAAAAAGTGACGGTAATTTCAAAAAAAATATATTTTAGGTTTGGAAAGTTAAAGTGTGCGGTTACAATGAAAAATGAAGTTGGCCAGGAGGTTTGTAAAGGAATATTGGCAGGTATGATTACTGAGGAGCTATGAAGAGAGTTGTTATTACTGGATTAGGGGTCGTTGCACCCAATGGAGTGGGAGTACCGGCCTTTACACAGGCGCTAAAAGAGGGTGTCTCCGGTGTTAGACATGATGTGCAGTTGGAAAAATTGCAGTTTTCCTGTCAGATTGCTGGAATGCCACAAGTATCGGATGATCTCAAAAGACAATATTTCACGGAACTTGAGCTCAGGGGTTTTAACAGTACAGGCATATTATACGGTGTCATAGCTGGAATGGAGGCTTGGACAAATGCAGGTTTTCCTATTGCCTTAAATTCGGTCCCCGATTGGGATAGCGGAACGGTCTTTGGTTCAGGCACCTCAGGTATCGATAAGTTTCGGGAGAGTATTTATAAAATTGATGAGCTGCAAACACGTAGGCTAGGCAGTACAGTCGTTGCCCAAACGATGAACAGTGGTGTCAGTGCATATTTAGGTGGGAAATTAGGGCTCGGAAATCAGGTGACCACCAATTCCTCTGCCTGTGCTACTGGGACCGAAGCAATTCTAATGGCATATGACCGGATTAGGTCCGGAAGAGCAAAGCGCATGCTAGCAGGTAGTACTGGAGATAGTGGACCTTATATTTGGGGCGGTTTTGATGCACTGCGTGTCTGTAGTTCGCAATATAATGACCGCCCTGCGGAAGGTTCTCGCCCAATGAGTGCAACAGCCGCAGGATTCGTCCCGGGTAGTGGAGCTGGAGCCCTGCTATTGGAGGATTTGGAAAGTGCCTTAGAACGCAAGGCCATGATATATGGCGAGTTATTGGGCGGTCAAGTAAATTCTGGAGGGCAACGGGGAACGGGCAGTATGACAGCTCCAAATGCTGATGCTGTACGCCGATGTATTGCGGAAGCCTTAAAAAATTCGAGTGTCTCCGGATGGGATGTCGATGCCATAAACGGTCATTTAACGGCAACGGCCAAAGATGCTTTTGAAATAGAAAACTGGACTGAGGCCCTTGGGCGTAAAGGGAAAGATTTTCCATTGATAAACTCGTTAAAAGGAATGACTGGGCATTGTCTCAGTGCGGCAGGGAGCATAGAATGCGTGGCCACAGTTTTGCAGTTATATCATGGATTTGTATTTGGAAATAGTAATTGTACTGATTTACATCCTGAGATTGCAGCAATGATAGATCCATCAAGAGTACCATTACATCAAGTTGATGTCAAACCTTATATTATAGCCAAAGCGAGTTTCGGATTTGGGGATGTAAATGCCTGTTTAATATTTAAAAAATTTGATAACTAAACCTATGAACAGAGAAGAATTGATCGGTGCTTTAAAGCCAATTATAGCACCTTACACAACAAATGAAGAAGCATTTGGACAGCTTACTGAAAAGACTGATTTTATGCGTGATCTACAAATCAATTCAGCAAATTTGGTTGATATTGTCCTGGATATCGAAGATCAATTTGGGATCGTTATTGAAAATTCCGATATGGAGCGTATGCTTAATGTCGGAGCTGCAGTCGAAATAATCGAAAGCAAGTTACAAGAAAAATGATTGGTAATGACATTGTCGACCTGGTTCAGTCCAGAAAAGATAGTAATTGGAGACGTAGAGGCTTTGTTTCAAAGCTATTTAATGAGCATGAACAACTGTTGATTGGGAACAGTCCAGATCCCGAAATTGTTGTTTGGCTCTTATGGAGCATGAAAGAGGCTGCCTATAAAATATGGAATAGACAGACAGGAATTCGGAAATATATGCCTAAAGGATTGCTATGTTCAGTTATTGAACGGTCTTCTTGCAACGCAACGGGAGAAGTCATCTGCGAAGGGAAGAGGTATTACACTAAGACCATTGTTTGCCCTGATTTTATACATACCATCGCAGTTGGCGAATTGGTTCATTTAGGCAATATTGTAGAAATCGAAAAAGGTGAAATTGCTAAAGATGCTCAGGGGATACCAAGCATCATTCTGAAAGATAGCGGCACACACTTACCCGTTTCTGTAAGTAACCATGGCCGTTTTGAGAGAATAGTTGCGATTACATGAAAAAGTTAGTGTCATTAACCTTTATGTTTTATGTAACTATATGTCGGTATGTAGTTGTACTATTTCAATTTATATGTTTAATATTTTTAAAAGAACGGTGTTAAATGCGATTTTTCTTAAATTGAATTGTGCTAAAACTGCAAGTTTGGCAAACACATTTTTTTAGTTTGCATTAAAAGTCTAATCAAAAAAAGAAGTATGAATGGTGAAAAAAAGTTTCCTGTAGGATTCTATAAATATTTAGAAGAAAACACCTTAGTGGAAATCAAAAGTGGCGAAAATAGAACCAGGTTTACAGAAATCTGGATGGTTATCGTAGATGAAAGGGTTTTTGCCAGAAGTTGGAATAAAAACCAAAGTGGCTGGATGAATGAATTTTTAACTAATAAAGTTGGAATGATAAAATTTGGTGCGGAAATAATTGATGTAACTGTAAGGAAGCTTGGGGATAATCATCCTATTCATCAAAAAATTAATCAGGCCTATTTGGAAAAATATACACAGGATTATAATCTTGAATATGCTAATGAGATTTCACTTCCGGAATATGCGCATTATACGATTGAGTTTTTTCCTGCTGCCCCCTAGTTGCATTGCATAATTAGGAGAGCCTGATGACAGCAGCTACTTTTCAATTCATAAGATAGCTAGCTGGAGTAGATCTGAACGAAAAATTCCAAGAACCACGTATAGCTTATCAACTTAGTCAGACGAGCAAATACCTTATTGCACTTGGATTGATTCTTCCCGAAGCATCTGTTTGAATTTGGGATCTCGTATATAACGACTAAAATCATGGCTTGACATTCCTGTGAAATCAGTCATAGAAAAGATGCTGTAATTTTTCTTAAGGGCGTTATAACTTTCCTCTTTGTATCCAAGATCAGTTGGATTAAGTTTGTTCGATAAGAATCCAAAAAACTTCTTCAACATCTTGTCCGTTCCGTTGATAGTGATGTGTATTTTCTTGACTTGTGAGCTGAGATTCACAAATTTTTTTGTGTTACTTGCTGTATCCGTATATTGAAACTCGGAAAGTCCTATCGCTGGAGCCAGCATAATGCAGGTAATTCTATTTTTGTTTTCTAACAATGGCTTTGCCCGCTCGATATCAACATTGTGAACGTCTTTTGCTTGAGCAGAAAATGAGCTATTGTATTCAGGATTTGAAATAGCGCTCATAACCACAGATGCTCCACGACTATGTGATATGATGAAGACATCCTTATCGGCCATATTGTTCAGTATACGTCTTAATCCAAACTCACCGGCCATCTGGCTAAAAGAGGCCGCTGAAAACCAGTTTTTGGCGGAACGAAAAGGGGAGGTAGATCGTAGACCATCCCAATAAAATCGAATGATTTCATCGGTTTTAGGGTTTGTAACGATATGATCGGAAATATATTTATATTGTTTTACAACAGATTCTTCATCAGCATTGAAGCCATGGACTAAAATGAACACACGTTTTTTTGGGGCAATACGTTTAGACAAACGCAGCATGTTACCGCGTTCAAAAGCGAGTAATTGTTCGCGGTCCCCTCTGTCGGTGGCAATTTTCATAAGCGAATAAGGATCTCGAGCAGCTTTATTGGAAGGAATGCCATAATTTTTCTTCCAATTGTCGGGGTAGAAATTACCATTTTGATCCACAAATGAGTACCATAGGTTAGGGTCTACACCGGTATTGGGGGTAGCCGAATCGGGAAGATTATGGATAAGGCCACACGAAGTGAACAAGCTGATAACGATGATAATATAGAAAAAATACCTTTTGTTCATATGATTTATTTTCTACTATTCCTGAATTTAATTTTTAACTAGGATCCAATGGCTACTAAATTGGATATATTTTCACAAAAAAGCGATTTGTTGTAATATAGTCATTATTTTGGATAGCGAAAAGTAGGCTTGTATTTTGAACCGTTAATGTTTGCTGAAATTTAGCGGTACCAAGCTACAAATCATTTCTTTGTGATTAAATAAAGTTTGTTGCGTTGGTTGGTGAAAAGTTGATAATTTAAAGCTGGATTCGTATAAAAACCATAGGCATTAAATTGGTCGGTATTCTCAAAGGTTAGTGTGCCGATGTTTTTATTGTTGATATCGACTTGAGACCAATGCCATTTTTCGTCCAAATATAAGCTGTCTTTAAATCTTAAGGTGTCATTTTCGACAATAAGCTGTGAGAATAGGCAGCCTTGCCAAAGATCTCCTTTTTCATATTTTCCCGTTTTGACGTCATGTCTATTGCGAATACGTTTGATTTTCTGGTAATAAACTGATCTAATGTTAGGGGGAGTAGTATTCGTTACCCATTCATTCTTATCCCAGCGACCGAAGAGATCATTTACGGTACGGCCCTTAGATGAGCTTTGTGGGTCTAAATTATTATCATCCGATATGTTTTCGTTGAATACATACCATTTATCGTCCATAAAATAAGTTCGCTTCGTATAGCTTTTCGAATTGCTTTGTTCGAAATGATAGATTTTCTCTGACAGCAGATAGGTGGCTTTACTTTTAATATCATTTAGTTTTTGGTCTTGTTTATCTGTGGACCAATTTAGATTTGCGTTGAATACTTCAATTGTTTTTTTTGTAGTATCTCCATTCAATGGCCAGCTGCGAAAGTAATGTTTGGAAACGTTGATCAAATACCCCTCAAATAAAACTTCTGAATCCTCATCCTTGTCCTGTTTAAAGGAGTATTCATCAATCTGCTTACCATCTTTATCCAGTCTATAGAATGTATGAATAACTGTTGATGGACTATCAGTGTCGGTTGCACCGGTTAAACAATGAATGATTAATTCATTGTTTTTAGTCAAAAACTGATCTATAGGGTTGTCACTTGCCTTGAAGAGTATGATTTCATGTTTCCCAAACTGGTTTTTTAGCTTGCTAATGTCATCATATTTGCTGTATTCATTTGGCAGTTTTGAGGAGTGGAAAAAGTTTTGAAGCCTAATATCGATATCAAAAATACCATTTGTATAAATAATAGTGCATGCGATCAGGGCACATCCCAGTAAGTAGTACTTCAAATTGCGTGTATCCTTTACCAGTAAAAAGAAATGGAAAAATATCCAGCTCAGTAAGCAAACAAGAGGTGAAAAAATAATATAACTCAACTTTTCACTGCTGCTTAGATCAAAAACGAAAAAACTGATGAGATATGCCGTCATAAAGATTAGGCATAATATAAAAGACTTCAATAACAGTTTCTTTTTGGCTTTCTTCGGTTCCTGATCTATCTGTTGCAATATCTTATAATTTAGTATACGCTATATCCGATCTAACGCTGGACCGATATAGGTGTAATTTAACTTTTTTCTTTAAGGTTTCAAATAATAGATTAAAATCGGTATTCTAGCAGCATGCATAGCGTTTCATTCATTTCTATTGGATCTCGGGAAAACTTCCTTAACTCCACCTTTTGTTAAAATAATGGAATTATAGCCATCTGTTTTGTCTTCAACAAACTCGATCGTTCTGTCGTTGTCGTCTGCTCTGAAAAATTTTGTTTTAGACTCGGGAATGAGTTCAATATCCGCATCATTATAATAGAGTTTGCCATCAATTTTTAATATCCGTATTTTTCCATACTCACCCACATAGTTATTGTATATGGTCGTATCTATTTTGGCGCGACGATGTTTGTAGGGCATTTCTACTTCTTTACCAAAGGCAATTGCTGAAAGTCCGTAACCTATGATATGGGAGGCTGAGCCGTTATTAGAAAGGACAGCGACAAAGAGTTTGTCGTCAGTAAATCGATTAAAAGAAGTCATTGTCCCAAAGAATCCGCCGTCATGTGCAATCAAATAATGTCCGTGATTATAAAATGGATTGATGATGAATCCATAGCCCCAATTTTCGGAGTTATATGGTGTAAACATTTTTTCCTTCATTGCGGCTGATAGAATCGTTGTTCCATAAAGTGCTTGGTCCCAAATGGCTAGATCTTCCACGGTTGAATAAATACCGTCGTGACCTAGGTTGATCTCCCAGTTGATATAGGGGTTATGGATAAAACCTTCGTCATTATGATAATATACTTTTGCTTTTTTCGTCACGATGGATTCATTGTTACTAACTCCGGTGTTATTCATCCCAGCTTTATCAAATATATTTTTCTTTAAAAAAGTAGCGTAATGCTCGCCGGAGACTTTTTCAATAATCTTTGCTAACAAATAATAACCGATATTACTATAGGCGCTATTTGTTCCCGGTGAGAATTCGAAAGGAATTTTCTTGATGGCGGCATAAGCAGAATCGCGACTTATGCTGCTTAACGCGATTTCTTTGAAGCCCATAGCAAGTCCGGAGCTGTGTGACAGCAACATGTGGATGCTGATACTATCGGCTTTTGGATAATCGGGGAAAAATTTACTGAGTTTATCATTTAGGGATAACCGCCCACTGTCGACGAGCTGTAAAATAGCGGCTGCGGTAAATTGTTTTGTGACCGATGCCAACTGGAATTTAGTGTCTAACGTGTTTTTTATATTCCATTCATAATCTGCCAAACCGTAGGCTTTTTTTAATAAAATAGCGCCATTTTTCATGACAAGAACTGTTCCACTAAAATTATTTACATCAGCTTGTGCCTGCATATAGGCTGCAAGTTTGGCCGATGTTTTTTCTTGGGCCACAAGAAAAACTGGACAAAGCATAAGTAGGATTAAAAGCTTCATAACGTATTGCATAAATAATTATGGAGCAATGTTACTGTTTAATAACATAGTGTGATTGTATTTTTGTAAACCTGCTAAATAAAAATCCATTTTATCTGGCTCCGTTCGAGATTAGCTATTTTGGAAAAGAAAACTTTTGGCGTAAATCCTGTTAATTTTTTAAAATCTCTAATCATGTGGGACTGATCGAAATAATCCAGGTTATAAGACAGACCTATTTTGTTTCTATCTTCGAGGTGGCTTTGAATTGCTGCTCGAAATCTGATGATTTTTTTGAATTGGGAGGGGGTTTTACAGATATGTTGATCAAATTGCTTATTTATGGTTGTTCTCGATCTTCTTGTTTTTAGCGAAAATTCTGACATCGATTGATTGACGTTGCTTGTATCTAACATTTCGGTAATTATGTTTTCGAGCAACGCATTTTCAAATGGCCAAAATTTTGATATCCAATAGTGTTCTAATGCCTTGATTCGCTCGTCCTGGTCATCTATGGACAGGATGGATCTCATAGCATCTTTATAATCCAGGTGTGGGTTAAAATCGGGAAATGTTCCGCTGTTATAATCGCTTAAATCATTGGGTATAAAGGCATTTATCCCAAGAGGTTTGAAGTAAGTGGTAATTTCATTTATTTTCCCCTCGTAACACACTAAAACAGGTTCATTAAAATTGCATACAAGGTTTGTTTCTATCGAATTGGATGGAAAATGCTTCGTAATCACCTTATTTGGGCTTACCATCGTTTGGGTCTGCTCACTTATCGTCACAATGGTGTAAATACTCGGAAACGTAAAATATGCCGTCGCTTTTTCTTCGTCAGTTTTCTCAAGTATATAGAAGCATTCAATATATTTTTTTAGGAGTAAGCTCTCTGGTCTATATATTTTTATCGTCATCTCTTTTCTTCATGTAAATAGGCGTTGTTCTTGCCTCATCCTTTTAAACTTGGAAGTATTTGATAATCGATTTAAATATAGAGAACCTTTATGATAATTTTCACCAAGCTTTATTTCTTAAAACATTTATTTTTAGATTGAGGAAACGATGAATCCGATAGAGATTAATTTTTATTGTAATTTAGTAGCTAATTAACCATTTAATTAAAAAACAAAATGAACGATTTGAACCCGGAAGAGAATTACATCGCAATAAACAAACACTCGTGGAATAACAGGACGGATACGCATTTAAAATCAGATTTTTACAATCTAACAGGATTTTTAAAAGGGGAGACTTCATTAAATTCAATTGAATTAGCATTATTGGGTGATATCAGTGGGAAAAAAATATTACACTTACAATGTCATTTCGGACAGGATACAATTTCTTTGAGTAGACTTGGCGCAAAAGTTACTGGTGTTGACCTATCTGACAAGGCTATAGAAAGCGCCCGCGAAATTGCGAAAGATATGCATACTGATGTGCAGTTTATCTGTTGTGATCTGTATGAGCTTGAAAATCATCTTGATGAACAATTTGATCTAGTCTTTACAAGTTACGGAACGATTACTTGGTTACCTGATTTAGATAAATGGGCGAAAATAATTTCACGTTTCTTGAAACCGAAAGGAAAGTTTATTTTTGTCGAGTTTCATCCAGTTGTTTGGATGTTCGACGACAATTTTGATAAAATTGGCTATAATTATTTTAATATTGCTCCAATTGTTGAAACAGAGCAGGGAACCTATGCCGATAAAGATGCTGCTATTTCGCAGTCCTATGTCACCTGGAATCATAGTATGAGTGAGGTCGTTGGTGCTTTACTTCATAATGGGCTGAACATTCAAAACCTGAACGAATTTGACTATTCACCTTATCCCATTTTTAAAAACATGACAGAGCTAGATCCTAAAAAATTCAGAATAGCCCATTTGGGAAATAAGATTCCGATGGTCTACGCTATTGTTGCGCGTAAAAGTGAATAAATAAAATTCTGGGAATCGACCTGGTACTTATTTCTTTCTCAAATAACGATTTATCATGGGGCTAAAATCTATTTTGGATGAAACCTGAATATGTTCTGCCAATACTGAGGCGGGAAATTCATCCAAAGTTTTGAAATTAATACAACCTTTTTGAAACTTGGCCTTTGGTATTTTTAATTTTAGTTCTTCCATTAATTCGGGGTTAGTATAGATGACCAAGGAATGGAATGAAATATAATGCTTCGCGACTGTTAACCCGTATTTAAATACACCTTGTTCATTAAAGCTGATTGCATTAGGGTTTGACATGAATTTTCCAAAGCTTTCCGAAACGGTATTGTCATTTTCTGATATCGCTTTCCGGAATTGACGAATTATTTGTTGCTCAGTGTCTGAAAGTGTATCAATATATTGATCTATTTCCATTAATTTTTTATTATCCATAAGGGCTGTAGTTGTTCGCTAAAAATATTAAATTTTCTTTTATATCGATGTAGGCCAGCAGAAAAAGATTCGACGGGTTATGGCTAAGGATTGCTTAAAAGAAATTATTGAGGATTTTCTCGCGGTGGTATGATTCTGTGGCTACCCTAATATTGTGTTGTAAACATATTTTGTGTCGATTCGGACCTATTGTTGTACTATGACACTTATAGGAAGTTCCGTTTAGATTTTATATATTGCATCTATCAATTTTAAACCAACATTTAATTTCTCAACAATATAAATCTTCAGTTATGTGCAATAGTAGTCTTGAGGATCTTTTTCTTTTGGTGAAAGAGTCGAATGAAGATGCATTTGACGAACTTTATCATCGAACTTGGAAAAAATTGTATGAAATTGCTCTCAGACGCCTACAACATGAAAACACAGCAAAAGAAGTTATTCAGGATCTTTACATTGATTTATGGGAGAAGCGGCATCGGAAAACAATTCAAGATGTCGATCATTACCTTTGCCAAGCCGTCCGTTTTAAAGTGATTGACAGATTTCGAAAGGAAAAGAGGTATTTTGAAGAATTAGAAACAATGGTTGAAGAGCTAAGCGATGGATCAACCGCCGATGGCAACTATATTCAAACTGAATTAGAATCTATGCTGCATAACTGGATTGCACGTATGCCACAAAAACGCAGAGAAATATTCTTGCTTCGCTACAATGAGGATAAAACTGTTAAGGAAATTGCGAAATTATTAGGGTTGTCGACGAAAACTGTTCAAAATCAATTGCTTAATACAACAAATACACTTAAGCTTCTAATCCAAAAAATTCTTTTTATGTTTTTTTAATTTTTTTTTGGGAATTATCATTAGTCACAACGACATATAAGAAAGGAACCAATATAAACCATCTTATATGTCTGAAAGGAAACGTCATGTTCGCACAGTCTTAAAAGATCTTCTCGATCGGTATATTTCGGGAGATACCAATCCTGAAGAACGACAATTTGTTGAATACCTGTACGATGCAATGGACAGGGAGGGAGAGGTGCAAAATGATATGGACCGCATCGGAGAGGAGATTAAAGAAAAGGTTCATCATCGTATTAAAAAGCGTACTTTAAGTTTTCATATACCCAAAATAGGGTATGCTGCAGCAAGCATTATGATCCTTTTTGGGATATTTATATCCTATAGGCTCATCGATAATTCAAAAACAAGCGAAAAAGTTCTTCATGTCACTAATCATAATCCGTCGTTAATAATCGGGAAAGAAAAACGGTTTGATTTGTTAGATACCTTGCCACAAGGAGCTCATTACACAACCATCAATAATGAAAAAGTACTAGCATTAAGTACGGTTGCCAATGGGACAGATTTAGGGAAACTGCGCATAGAAAATCCTTCGAGAACTGTATTTTCTGTTTTACTGAACGATAGCACACAAGTGTGGCTTAATTACTTGGCAACAATTGAACTTGAACCTGATTTTAATAAGAATAACCGTTCTGTCCATATTACTGGGGAGGTTTATTTTGATGTTCATAAACAATATTCTGCAGGTAAAAGGATTCCGTTTTCAGTCCACTCTGCCTTGCAGACCATTGAGGTATTGGGAACAAAATTCAATGTAAATACATCGGGCAATTCCGAAGAAAATGTATTGCTTACAGAAGGGAGTATTCGTCTTACGCATAATCGCTATGGAACACAGGTGCTTATTAAGCCGGGACAGCAGGCTTTTTTGGAAAAAGATAAACCTAAAATCTTACTTATTCAATCTGAAAATATCGAAAAAGCAAATGCCTGGCGTAAAGGTTTGTTTTATTTTGATAATGAGAAGCTCGCTGAAGTTGCTCTCGAATTTGAACAATGGTACGGAATTCCAATTGTTATAGATTCAAAAATTGCAGGACTTCCCATTACAGGAATGATCAGCAGATATGAAAATATCAGCGAGGTTTTGGCGATCATTAAGATGACCAATAATATAAACTATATAGAAAGGAAAGGAACAATATATGTAACAGAAGCAAATCCATAAAAAATTAGGAATGCTGCTACATTCCTAATCGCGCCTTAACGGCTTTTGGTAATGATCAATTATTAATCAATTTTCAAATGTATAAATTACTTATGACATCCCGCAAACAAAATAAGTTTGCACGCAATTTTTTGTGCCTTTTTTTTGGCAGCCTTGTCTGGTTATTTAGTTCGGCCAAGCCAATCTTTGATGTACAGAAAAACATAACAATCGATTTTAATAATATTCCGGTTAAGCAGGTCTTTAAAGAGTTAAATAGTAAAACCGGTTTAAAATTTATTTATTCCCCAAATGACATCGACGACTCGAAGCGTATATCCATGACATTTAGAGAGCAGCCGATAAAGACTGTTCTAGATAAGATCTTTTCAAGTTTAAAGATTTCTTACACGTTAAATGACAATACAATTATTGTGAAGCGTGGCCTTCAACAAGCTTCAATACAAGAAGGCCGCGTCATTGCGGGTCGGGTTCTTAATAAGCGACAGACGGCCCTGGCAAATGCTACTGTCGCGACAGGCCTTGGCAAGAATAGCACATCGACAGATGACCGAGGTCAGTTTACACTCAAGCTAGACCCGCAGGACAGTTATTTCATGGTTAGTCTTGTCGGCTATGTAAGTCAGCGTGTACCACTTAAGACAAACGGAGAATATACGGTGATATTAGCTGATAGTATCAGCGCACTGGACGAGGTCGTTGTTGTCGGTTTTGGTACCCAAAGGCGTGCCTCTGTAGTAGGGGCGATCACGACGATAGAACCCAAACGCTTGCAAATAGGAACATCTCGTTCTATGAGTAACAATCTTGCGGGACAGCTTGCAGGTATTATTGCCGTACAGCGATCTGGAGAACCGGGGTACGATAATTCAAACTTTTGGATACGTGGTATCAGTACTTTCGGTGGAAGCAGAAGCCCATTGATTCTTGTGGACGGTGTAGAGCGGTCTTTGGATAATATGGATCCCGAAGAAATCGAGTCGTTTTCGATATTGAAGGACGCGGCAGCGAGTGCAGTTTATGGCGTAAGAGGGGCAAATGGAGTGATTTTGATCAATACAAAGAGAGGAAAAGTGGGTAAGCCCAATGTTTCTGCTCGTTTTGAGCAAGGGATCACATCACCAGTACAGCTGCCTAAATTTGTTGGTGCAGCTGATTATTTGGAGGTAATGAATAGTATTCGGGAGGAACGTGGGGAGCAAGGCTTATATTCGAAAGAGCGGATCGAAAACATCCGTAATCATACGGATCCAGACCTTTATCCTGATGTCAATTGGTTGGATGCAGTACTTCGGGACCAAGCTGGAAATTCACGGGCGAATGTTAGTGTCAATGGAGGATCTGATATTTTGCGTTATTCCTTAGTAACTTCATATTATCGGGAAGGTGGGTTGATTGAACGCGATGAAAAACAGGCTTGGAATTCATCTTCACGGTTAAACCGATATAATGTGCGTTCCAATGTAGATATCAATGTTAGTCCAACCACTCTCTTCCGGTTGAATATTGGCGGATATCTCCAGGATAGGACAAGAGCTCCCCAAAGTGTTGATGAACTATTTCAGGAGGCTTTCACTATTCCTCCCTATGTACATCCTACCATCTATTCCTCTGGTGAAATACCTAGGACACCCCAGCGGACAAACCCCTGGGCATTGGCGACTCAACGCGGATATGAACGTATTAGCGCAAGTAAAATCGAATCTTTATTTGCGGTAGAACAAGACTTATCGTTTTGGTTGAAAGGATTAAAGGCTCGTGGGCTGTTTTCCTTTGATAGATACTCTAATACGTCGGTCGTTAGAAGTAAAAGCCCCGATTACTATAATCCAGCTATCGGAAGGGACGAAAATGGAAAATTAAAGTTAGTCATTGATAGTTATGGACAGGAATTCTTAGGCTATGAAAAAAATTCAGACTGGGGCGATAAAAGCATGTATCTTGAGGGAGCGATTAATTATGTTCAATCTTTTGGTGGCCATAACGTAGAGGGAATGTTTTTATACAATCAGCGAAATTATGATAATGGAGATCTTTTGCCCTATCGGAATCAAGGAATCGCAGGTAGATTTTCATACAATTATAGCAACAGATATATTGGGGAATTTAATTTTGGTTATAATGGATCCGAAAACTTTGCTCCAGGAAAACGTTATGGGTTCTTTCCTTCCTTTGCATTAGGCTGGTATATTTCCGAAGAGCCTTTTATGGAACATCTAAAAAGTACATTTTCCAAAATCAAACTGCGCGGATCTTATGGATTGGTGGGGAACGATAAGTTAGATGGTCGTCGGTTTGCCTATATCACAACCATTAATGAGACCGGTGGATATTCATGGGGCTTAAATAACGATTTTAAACGTAGTGGTCGTATGGAAGGTGATCAAGGTAATAGTGGACTTACTTGGGAAACAGTTGCTAAATCCAATATCGGTTTCGAATTAGGCTTATGGAAAACGCTGGAATTTCAGCTTGACCTATTTAATGAGGACCGGAAAAATATATTTATGCAACGTCGTTCTATACCCGGTTCGAGCGGTTTTACCAATGCGCCCTGGGCAAATTTTGGACGCGTAAACAATAAAGGCATCGATATGTCGCTTGAATTGAACCAGCAATTAAATCCAAACCTATTTCTTTCTGTTCGTAGCACATTTACTTACGCCCTAAACAAGATTTTAGAACAGGACGAACCTAGCGCAGTGATTGGTACCTCAAGGTCTTCTACCGGAAAGCCGATCGGCCAATTGTTTGGCTTTATTGACGAGGGCCTATTTACGGACGCAGATTTTTTAGATATTGCTAACGGTACTCTTCGATCAGATATACCAAGACATACTTTTGGACCGGTGCGTCCAGGTGATATCAGATATCGGGATTTGAATGGTGATGGTGTGGTAGATGCCCTCGATAGGACTGCTATCGGTGGAACGGAAGATCCACAGATTGTATTTGGCTTCGGATCCAACCTAAGGTACAAAGCTGTTGATTTCGGTTTCTTTTTTCAAGGTGTCTCTCGTACCTACAGGATCATTGGTGGTTCAAATTTTATTCCCGGAAGTGCCAATGGAGCAATGGGAAATATTTTCGACAATGTTTCCGATCGATGGACCTTGGATAATCCTAGGCAGGACGTCTTCTATCCGCGGCTTTCTGATTATCAAAGTGCGAATAATAATTTGGCCTCAACATGGTGGCTTAGGGACATGAGTTTTATAAGACTACGTAATATTGAATTGGGTTATAGCTTACCATCAAAAATTCTTGATCACCTCGCTATCCGTAATTTTAGAATATTTCTGCGTGGTAATAACCTGCTAACAGTGAGTGATTTTAAGCTTTGGGATCCAGAGCTTGGGGTTAATAATGGTATGCGCTATCCGATCATGAAATCTGTTTCTATGGGATTGGAATTGAATTTTAAATAGAAATAACCTATACAATGAAGACTATAAAATATAATGTTACCCGTATATTACTACTTGTAGCGCTGGGTTTTACAGCGACCTCTTGTTCGAAATATTTGGACAAGAGCCCTGATGATCAGCTTACTTTAGATATGATTTTTAAAGACAAAACCAGAACAGAGGACTGGCTGGCAGGAATATATAGCAATGTACCAGATCCATATTGGGGAAATACGCGAACACTTGGCTGGGATCCACTTTCGGATGATATGGCACCGTCTACGGGCTGGGAGCAATTTGGCTGGTCAGTTATAGGTATGCAGACCGGCAATTGGAATCCCAGTACTTCATGGGATCCTAATTATTGGGTAGAACTTCCCAAACGTATTCGTTCAGCTTATATTTTTCTGGACAATGTAAAACCAAACCCTGCGCAGTTGGTGACCGAGGAGGAGGTAAATCTTATGAAAGCTGAGGCTCGCTTTATGATCGCTTATTATTATACACTTCTGCTAGAAACCTATGGTGCTATACCGTTCCATCTTGGATTGACCGATCCGAATGCATCGGCCGAAGAATTGATGATTGGACAGACACCATTTGATCAGGTCGTGCAATGGGCAGAAAAGGAGCTATTGGATTTGTCTGCTATTTTACCTGCTAAATATAGTGCTGCTCAGAAATATGGTCGCGCGACGTCTATTATGTGCTTGGCAGTCAGAGCTCGTCTTCTACTATTTGCTGCAAGCCCATTAGTCAATGGTAATACCGCATACACCGGTTTTGTAAATAATAAGGGAGAAACCATATTCAACGGGAACTATAGTGTAGATAAATGGAAAACTGCAGCAGCGGCCTCAAAATTACTATTGGAAAAAGCTGAATCAGCTGGTCATAAATTATATATTGAATATAATGCTGATGGGTCTATAGATCCGTTTCTCTCGTATCAAAACATGTTGTTTAGACGACCTCAAGATGGGAATGATGAGATTCTTTTTGCTCGCCCTGATTGCAATATCTGGGAATATGATAGGCACGCACAACCAAGAGGTACTGGAGGAAACGGAGGACTGGGAATTACACAATCTTTAGTGGATGCCTTTTTCATGGAGAATGGCCGGAAGATTGATGACCCGTTATCTGGATACCAGGAAAAAGGATTCTCAAAGACCGCAGAAGTGCGAAATACACGCTGGGCTGAATCTCAGGGAAATGGAAAGGTGACTTTGGAAGGTACTTATAATATGTATACCCATCGCGAACCACGATTTTATATTTCGGTCTTGTATAATGGTGCTTGGTATAGACGAGAAAATCGGAGAACCGAATTTTATAGTGGTAACTGGGATGGGGGACCTACACATGATGCCCCGCAAAATGGGTATCTTGTACGTAAGAAAGTCCATCCAGATCACGACCCCCGCAATGGAACAAATCCCTATAGACCGGGAATACTTTATCGGCTTGGCGAAGTTTATCTGAACTACGCCGAAGCATTAAATGAGTCCGACGCTAATCATCCTGATATATTAAAGTATGTCAATTTGATAAGGGTACGCGCAGGTGTACCACAATATGGTGTTGGAAAAGATGCTTTATCTGTGCCATCTTCGCAGGAGGGGATGCGCAAAGCAATCCGAGACGAGCGTCGGGTAGAACTAAATAATGAGGGTATCCGGTATCGTGATGTGCGACGCTGGAAAATTGGTGAAGCTGTGTTAAATGGGAATTTCTATGGAATGAATTTTTCTGGTACAGAAAAGGATGACAATGAATCTAATCCCAAAGCATTTTTCAAACGCTCAGTTTATCAAAAGCGCATATTTACAACAAAGAATTATTGGTTCCCAATTCCACAAACGGAGATAGATAAGAATCCAAATTTGGTTCAAAATCCAGACTGGAAATAAGTACTAAAAATCAATCCAATTTCAATACTTATTGAATATGCTGCTTAGTTTTTTTGCTATGCGGCATATTCTTTTATAAAGAATATGTTGAATTTCTATTTCAGGTTCTAATTTAAAATTTTACCCCTCTTTATTTGTGATTTTACCCCCTTTAGTTGATAAGTTATTTATAATTTAATGTTATTAATCAAATTATAAAATTCGTATTCGTCGGAATTAGAATACGTCTGTAAAAATTATAACAAATTATAAAACTAAAAACAACATTATGAGAAAATTTATGATGGTGATTTCTATTGGAGTCATTGGGCTACTGAGCTGCCAAAAATCCGTTCAACTAGATTCTCCGACATCGCTAAAAACAAAAGCGAAGGCGAATCTGGCAAGTGTGGGCAATACTTACTACATAGATCCCAGCGGAAACGATGATAGTACAGGAATGAGCACAACTACAGCATGGAGAACATTGGCCAAAATTAATGCCTCGGTTTTTGGCCCCGGCGACCGTATCTTATTCAAGAGCGGTGGCGTATGGAATGACACTTTGCATATGAAAAATTCGGGAACGGCTGAAGCTCCCATTATCATAGATAAATATGGCGGTGATGTTCGTCCGATTATCAACGGCGGTGGAAAGAGGAATGGATCAAATGCGCTATACCTTAATAAAGTGTCTTATTTTGAGGTAAATAACCTCGAACTGACGAATACAATCCCAAGCGGGACAAGTTATGCTGCCACGGGGATCCGCGTGATTGGAGGTAGTTCTGCAGGAACAGCAATCAGCAATGTCTCCATTAGAAATTGTTATGTCCATGACGTCAATGGTGCTATCGATGGACAGACCAATTATAACAAAAGCTCTGGCGGGATTATCTTAGACGGTAAAATATACGGGGCTTTGGTACAAAGTTGTCATGTCGCCAACTGTTCCGTTGAAGGGATAAGGACCACCGGCGATAGGGCTATGGCAGCAAGATCAAAAGATATTATTATCGATAACAATTTGATTGAATATATCTACGGCGACGGCATCGTTATGTCTGGCGTGACGGGAGGAAGTAAAATTACACACAATACCGTCTATAAGGCATGTATGAACACAGGCTCTGAAAATTATGCGGGTATTTGGACAATTGGCAGCTTGAATACGCTGGTGGCTTATAATGAGGTTTACGGTATGACAGGCGGAGGGGCCAACGATGGAGTCGCGTTCGATGCCGATGGTTATGATACCAATTCAGTAACCGATGGAGATATCTTCGAATACAATTATTCGCATGATAATAACGGCGGATTTATGCTTTTTATGAACCAGTCTAAGAATATTAAAGTCCGCTACAACGTTTCTGTCAACGATATCGGTACAACAAGGTTAAAGAAGCTCTTTTTGATCGAAAAAACAACATACGATTCTCGTGAGATTTATAATAATGTATTCTACATCAAAAATCCAACCGCCAGCCTGTTTAACGTCATGAATGGCGTGAGTTCAGGAAAGCCTTATGCAACATTTTCAAATAATATTTTTTACACGACCTCGACCATTAGTAGTCTGTCTACGCAGGCCGATAACGGACTGAAGTTTAACAATAATTGTTTATTTCCGTCAAGTACATTTACGTCATTGAACTGGGGAACTACCGTGCGGAACAACAATTTCTATGAAGATCCTGTATTTGTCAATCCAATTGGTGGAAACGGCCTTGACGCTGCAAAAGGTTATGATGTCGGTTCCGGTTCGGCTGCCCTTAATGCTGGTGTATTTATAAGTAACAATGGAGGCGAGGATTTCGCTGGAAATGCGCTGCCATTGGGTAATCCAGATGTTGGAGCGTTTCAGCATGCTGTTGTAGCCAATGCCGGAAGTTCTCTTGCCGATGCCTATGTCCGCAACGGTACCTATGCGAGTACAAATTATGGAACTACAGCTGATCTTGTCATCAAATCCGACGCTACATCTTACGCACGTAAAGCATACGCTAAATTTGATATTGCGATGATTACTAAACCTAAAGTGAGTTCGGCAAAATTAAAAATGTATGTTGCAGGAGTGAATACAGCACCACAACGGACTATTAATATTTATACAACCTCCACGACATCTTGGTTGGAAAATAGCATTAATTGGAACAATGCACCAATGGATACTGTACTTGTCGGTAAGATTTCTGTTTCAGGGATAGGTTTACAGACCATCGACGTCACCTCGGCCATTAACAGATTGCTTACCGGTACTGATCGTAAAGTATCCTTTCTATTTTTAAATACAGCTGCGGCTTCTTCTACAAATGATATGTCTTTTAGTAGCAGGGAAGCAACCGCCAATAAGCCAACGTTGGAACTGCTTTATTAACCGGTACTTATTTCAGGGTAATTCTCTTGTATTTAGAATAACCGGATCAAAAAGCCGCAAGGAATACCAATTCTTTGCGGGTTTTGACTGGAGAGCGTAAAAATCTGAAACTAATTCCTAATAGAAAGTTGTCGCTCGTGCGTCATACTATAGCCAGTTTTTAAAGTTAAATGGACAGACGGTGCTCACAAAAATTATTATTTCGTAAATTCATACTATGAAGTATCCGATACACTATTTGGATAGCTTCCTCATACTAATAAAAGGAATGCATGAAAAGCACGAAACGAAGTAAAGGTTTTCTCTTCAAACAATATGAAGAGCCGTTTCAAACGCCTTTTGATAAATTATTTGACATTTTCAAAGAACTGATTACCCATACCTCTGGTGATTTTGATGAAGCCATTGACTGGCTTAGGCAATTGGATAAAGAGTTCAAACTGACGACTCCAGCCTATACGATAGACGATTTCATTGCGGATCTGAAAGATAAAGGTTATATCAGAGAAAAAGTGGAGTTTGGTGGTGAAGGCGGCGTAGATATTACCTCAAAGCTGGAGAAAGCCTTGCGTCAGCATGCCTTGGACCAGATTTTTGGGAAAATGAGGAAAGGGAAATCAGGCAATCATAAAACCAATCACCAGGGACGGAGTGACGAAAATATGGGCGATTTCAGAAACTATCAGTACGGAGATGGCTTGGAGAAAATAGTTTTGACAGAGAGCTTGAAAAACGCGCAGATCAATCATGGGATAGGCGAGTTTGCCTTATCAGAAAATGATCTCGTCGTAGAAGATACACAGTTTAAGTCGCAGATGAGTACAGTGTTGATGATCGATATCAGCCACAGTATGATTTTATACGGCGAGGATCGGATTACTCCTGCAAAAAAAGTAGCGATGGCTTTATCAGAACTTATTTTGACCCGATATCCGAAAGACTCACTTGACGTCATTGTTTTCGGAAACGATGCATGGCCTATCGCAATAAAAGACTTGCCTTATTTGCAAGTTGGACCATTTCATACCAATACGGTCGCAGGCTTAAAGCTAGCGATGGACTTGCTAAGGCGAAAACGGCATGCGAATAAGCAAATATTTATGATAACCGATGGAAAACCGAGCTGTTTAAATATGCCGGACGGTACTTATTATAAAAATCCTATGGGTTTGGATCCTTTTATCACTAGCAAGTGCTATAGTATGGCTGCGCAAGCCCGAAAGCTGGGAATACCAATTACAACCTTTATGATTGCTTCGGATCCTTATCTACAGCAATTTGTCGATGAGTTTACAGCTTCAAATCAAGGGAAGGCTTATTACACAGGACTTGGGGATCTAGGTGAAATGATTTTTGAGGATTACGAAGAAAATCGAAAAAAAAGAATACGATAAGAATATATGGATTACACGAAGATTACAACATTTGGTGCATTAAAAACTTCGGGTTATAAACCTAAAACAATAAAAGAAGAATTGCGTCAGAATCTGATTACAAAAATAAAGGCGGCTGAAACCGTATTTAATGGAGTACATGGTTATGAAGATACCGTTATTCCAGAACTTGAAAGAGCAATTCTTTCCAAACACAACATTAATTTCTTGGGCCTTCGCGGTCAGGCGAAAACACGTCTAGCTAGGCTCATGGTCAACTTATTGGATGAATATGTGCCTGTGGTTCAAGGTTCAGAGATTAATGATGATCCGTTTAACCCTATATCGCGTTATGCGCTAGAACTTCTGCAGGAGAAAGGCGATGATACACCGATAAGTTGGCTTGGTAGAGGTGATCGTTTTGCGGAGAAACTGGCTACGCCAGATGTGACGGTCGCTGATTTGATTGGTGATGTAGATCCCATCAAAGCCGCAAATTTAAAACTGAGCTATGCAGACGATCGCGTGATTCACTTTGGTATGATTCCTCGGGCAAACCGTTCTATATTTGTCATTAATGAGCTGCCTGATCTTCAAGCTAGAATCCAGGTAGCCCTCTTCAATATATTGCAGGAGGGAGATATTCAGATCCGTGGTTTTAAGTTACGCTTACCGTTAGATGTACAATTTATATTTACTGCAAATCCGGAGGATTATACCAATAGAGGAAGTATTGTGACGCCACTGAAAGATCGCATAGGATCGCAGATACTCACACATTACCCTGCATCGGTTGAGATAGCAAAGGCAATTACAGCGCAGGAGGCGAACTTGGAAGCGGCCCAGAAGGAGCAGATATACGTTCCTGAGCTGGCTAGGGAACTGATTGAGCAGATAAGTTTTGAAGCACGAAATAGTGAATATGTTGATGAAAAGAGTGGCGTGAGTGCGCGTATGAGCATTACAGCATTTCAAAACTTATTAAGCACCGCTGAATTGCGCATGCTCAGAAGTGGGGCGCAAGCAACTGCAGTACGGCTGAGTGATTTTATGGGTATTGTGCCTGCGATAACCGGTAAAGTTGAGCTCGTTTATGAAGGCGAACAGGAAGGAGCGGGTATCGTCGCATTGCAGCTGATAGAAAACGCGATTAAAAACCTTTTTCCGATTTTATTCCCAAAAATTGAGAAACTGGAAAGAGAAAACGAACGTTATCCCTACGACGATATTGTTCGTTGGTTTTCAGAATCAGAGGGGATCGAATTATCTGATGAACTCAACGATTCAACCTATCAGCAGGTTTTGGATCAAGTGAAGCCTATACATGCTTTAATTCAGCAATACCAGCCGGAAACGAAGCCCGAAGATCTCCATTTTCTGACCGAATTTGTATTATGGGGACTTACGCTCAACAATAAATTAAGTAAATATAGGTTGGGGACTGGCCTTCAGTTTCAAGATAACTTTCAGGGATATCTGAGAAATAATCTGTAACAGGCAACTAGTAATATGATGGGTAAGTGTACAGCGTAAACTTACCCATCTGGTTTTTAATTAGGTCTCACAAGGAAAAAGGGTGGATAACTATCTTTTCATTAAAATTAAGTCTATCGATAGGCCAATAATAACGACGACGACAGTAAATGACAGATACCCTAAAATATAAACTGCGAGCGCTTTTAAATAACTGGGTATTTTGTAGGGATCGAAAAATTGTCCAATAGCCCAGACGCTATATAACATAGCGACGATGCTAGCTTGCACCATAACGCTTGTATGTGTTACACCTTCTACTAATGCAAAAATAGTATAGATCAACATCGTCATTCCTAAAATAAAACACAGCAGGATGACAATTTCAAAAAGATTAAAACCGTATTTATTAAAAAATAATTTAGCCCAGAAAGCGATAAACAATCCTATCATGATATTGGCGTAACCATAGTGGTCCTGGATCCAGAGGTATATCGAACCCGTGGTAGAATGCTGGGATTCGTAATAACTCACATATTTGTCGTTTACATGAAAAAAATGGCTTACTATAGAGTATATCAGTGAGGTGATGATGATAAAAATAATGGGTTTTACCAGGCGGCTTCGGTTCTCGGCAATATATTTTTTTACATTTTTTCCCGGCGTGGTAATAAGTTCACGAATCGTATATAAGATTCCGCGCTCGAAATGAAGAACATGTTCAATTTCGTGGACGATATAATGCGCATCAATTCTTTTAAGGACCGCTGGCTGCCCACATTTCGGACAGAAATTCAGTGTTATATCAGTCCCACAGTTTTTGCAATTTGTCATGTTTATACTATGCTATAGGTAATAAATTTGTTAATATTCGAGGATTCTATCCTTATCATGTTATGTAGATCGTTGGCTTTTGCTCCTTATCGATTAGAATTTGTCCAAAAATATTATAGATTATGTCAATCAATGCTACACCTAAGTGTAGTTTTATACAAACCTCCTTCTCCCGCGAAGAAAATAGAATTAATGAGCTTTAGTGTAATCACCCCGTTCGCAGAATCTTTTGTTTATTTTGTTCAACCATTTAAGTAAAACTATTATATTTGCAAAATACTTGATTACTCAAGTATTTTGCAAATAATAATAATATGACCGCAATTAATACGATTCTTAACATTATAAAAGTTCAATCTGTCATCACCAAAAAGTTTGATGGGTTGAGCTTGCATGGACTAAGTCTGACAGACTTTATGATCCTACATATTTTAAGTCAGGCTTCCGGGAACCGGTTACGGCGAATTGATCTGGCTGAAAGTACCGGTTTAACGGCCTCAGGGATTACACGGATTATTTCACCTATGGAAAAGATGGGGCTTGTTGTAAAAGAACACAATGATAGAGATGCCCGGGTCAGCTATGTGAAGCTTACAGCAGCTGGTGATCGAATTTTTAAAGAGGCTACTGTTACAGCTGAGCACATCGCCAATAAGCTATTGGACGGAATGGCCGTAACAGATCTCCTTGTTTTTGCTGCGCAATTGAAATCATTGGGTGGTGATTTATAATTTTAATTTAAAAGCACATGAACAAAATAGATAAAAAACAATTGAAAGTCGAATTCCTGGAAAGTAAACCATTGATGGGAGTTTTAACAATTTACAATAGGGCCGAAAATAAAATATATATCGCTGATAGCATGAATTTAACGGCTCTTTCTAACAGAATCAGATTTATGTTAAACATGGGGCAATTTGACGACAAAAACTTGCAGGCGGATTGGAACCGATTGGGTGAGGGAAATTTCCTGTTTGAAAATGCAGTTATTATTCCATTTGAAAACGACAAAATCATTGATTATAAAAAAGTCGTACTTCACGCCGCAACTGAGTTGAAAAGTAAAGTGAGTGAAACAACAAGTATCTATTGATATGACAGGAAAGACGTATTTGTATCCCGGTTATGAAGCCGGAAGGAATCTGGCATTGAAAAATATCCAAGGTCCTATTGTAAATCTCAATTTAATTCAGTTGAGGAAAATCGCGGACTATACTAATTTTCCGGAGATTGCACCAATCAAAGAAATTTCGGGATACGATGCTTTTATGAATTATATAAAGCTAGCCAAACCTTTTGTGGAAGAAAGCGGCGGTGAGCTACTTTTTGTTGGGCATGGTGACCGGTTTCTGATAGGACCCGATCAGGAACAGTGGGATATCTGTATGCTGATTAAACAGAAAAGTGTGTCCGATTTTTTTTCATTTGAACAAAACCCAGCTTATATGAAGATTATAGGGCATCGGATTGCAGCTATCTCGGATTCAAGACTTTTACCCTTGGAAAATGTCCCTTTTTAAACGATACTTATCATAAAAAATACCGCCTATTTGAATAATAAATGTATATTTGACATTAATAAAAGTGAGCCTCGTATCGTATTCTTCTACAGCTTCGTGGAAAAGTGTTTTTGAGCAAATTTAAATTCGTGTTGAATATCCTTTCGAGATCAAGATAATTTGGAATTTGTGCATTAAACAATCCATGGTTAAGTTTTAATAAAGAAGGTTTGCTTGACAAATGAACATTTAGAGAAACCTAAAAATTGATCAGACATGAAACTAAAACAAATGGGGGTATTGAGTATTGCATTAATGAGTTTTACCAATGCCATAGCGCAAAAAATATACAATGCAGATAAGGCGGCGGGTTATCTTTTTGCTTATTTTGAGGGTTCGGGGGATAAAAATACACAAGAGCAATTGCGATTTGCAGTCAGTCAGGATGCACAAAACTGGGTTGCATTAAATAACAATAAACCTATTTTGTCATCCGCGGATATATCCCAAACGGGAGGGATTCGTGATCCGCACATCCTTAGGGGAGAGGACAAAAAGTCATTTTATATGGTCGCAACTGATATGTTTACTGCCAAGAATGGTTGGGGAAGTAATCCTGGTATTATTCTGATGCGATCTGATAACCTGACGGATTGGAAACACAATACTGTTGATCTGGCAAAATTATACCCTAAAAAATTTAAAAACGTAAAATGGGTATGGGCACCACAGACGATCTATGATCCAGTTGCGAAAAAATACCTTGTGTATTTTACGGTGAAATCATGTGAGAACGATAAACTTGATTTTTATGCAGCCTATGCGAACAAAGATTTTAGCGGATTTGAAAGGGAACCTACCTTATTGTTCAGTCCAAAATTTGGCGGTATTGATGGCGACATCGTCTATAAAGATGGGTTATACCATTTTTTCTTTAAGGGCAATACAAAAGATGGTGCGGGCAAAGAAGTGAAAAATGGGATTCAGCAGGCGACAAGTAAATCCCTAAAAGGACCATGGAAAGAAGACTTCCGGTATCTCGATGCCTATGCAGACACTTCTGTTGTTGTCGAAGGATCGAGTCTTTTTAAGTTGAACGGAACAGACGATTATATCTTGATGTATGATCTGTATGCGAATGGAAGATATGAATTTCAGCGCACAGATGATCTCTTTAATTTCTCCTCGAAACCTGAGGCTTTGCGTAAAAATTTTAACCCGCGACATGGAAGTGTGATTTCAATTAGCAAGGAAGAGTCTCGTCTTCTGAATAGTAAATGGGGTGGTGTACCCGGTGAATTACTATCTCCAGAGGATGTGGATGACAGGTATCGTTTTACCGCAAAGGGAAATCCGATTATTAAGCATCATTTTACGGCTGATCCAGCAGCAATGGTCAAGGGGGATACACTTTGGTTGTATGCAGGCCATGATTTTGCAGGTGGTCAGCAAGGCTATAAGATGAAAGACTGGATTGTTTATTCTACAACGGATTTAAAAAATTGGACGGAATATCCAGTGTCTTTGAGAATAAGTGATTTTACCTGGGCAAAAAGCGGCGATGCATTTGCGGGACACGTTACCGAACGTAATGGAAAATATTACTGGTACATCAGCTCTAATTGGTCCGGAATAGGTGTTGCTGTCGCAGATAGACCCGAAGGTCCCTTTAGAGATGCATTGGGGAAACCGTTATTGACCAATAAGGACTGTTTTGCTTCTTCCCATTCTTGGGCCTGTATCGACCCGGCTGTTTTTATTGATGACGATGGCCAAGCCTGGATTTTCTGGGGTAACCGTGAGTGCTACTACGCAAAGCTCAAGGAAAATATGGTTGAGATTGATGGCGAAGTAAAGCAATTGAATTTTGAAGGACTGGCTTTTACGGAAGCACCGTGGGTTCACAAGCACAATGGAAAATATTATTTGAGTTATGCCACGGAATTTCCGGAGAAGATCGCTTATGCCATGGCCGATAAGATCGCAGGTCCCTATGTGTATAAAGGGATTCTGAATGAAATAGCAGGCAATAGCAATACGAACCATCAAGCAATTGTCCCTTTTAAAAACCAATGGTATTTCATTTACCATAATGGGGGGATTAACCCAGATGGAGGCAGTTTTAGCCGTTCGATATGCATAGATACCCTAAATTATCGTGCAGACGGTACAATCCATAAAATTGAAATGACAACGGAAGGAACTACCGGGGACTAAAGTATGAAAAAGCCGGCGAGCAAGCTAAAGTGGCTGCCGTAGAAGGTTGGGTGGAGACCGATTTAATAGATTAAAAATGTGGAACGACAACATCGTTCCACAAAATGTTTTTCAGTGTAGTATTGTAGGATTCTTTTTACAGTATTCTTATCGAATCAATTCAGAAATTTAAAATGATGAGATAGGCATCTCCATTCATTTCAGCAATTACTTCTCTTGAGTCAAGTTTACTTATGAGACAAATGTAACTTAGAATAACAGTAGAAAGAATATGAAAAAGATACTTTTTTATGTGAAAATGGGAATATTTGGTTTTTTGCAAAAAAAAATATCATCCTCTTTCATAATATTTTAGGCTCAAGCCTGGAATATCGAAAAATTTATCCAGGAAAAATCTTCACAAGACCGGCCGAAAAAGTAGCTTATATAGGGTGCCCTTAAGGTCATCTGAAAGAAATATTTCTTTTTTAACTTAAAAAAAGAGCAGCCTATTGGTTAATTTAGCTCCGCTATTTTCCTCTTTCACTTATCCCGTTTCAATAATGTAATCTGGTCTATTACGAATCAAATGGGATCTCTAATTTATTGGTATAAGCATCTTATGGGGACAAAATTTGTTGATCTAAAAACCGTAACGTTAATGCAGTTAAGTAATGCATTAGGGACCTCCTTGTTTCCGGTAAAAAACAACCATTATTTAGTCGCCGAGGAAGATGCGGCAAATTTTTCGCTGTACCTTGATTTCTATTACCGTTCAGAATATTATGCGCTGATTTTGATCAAACGGGGGACCGTTGAGTTTAGTGTTGGCGCGCGGAAATTCGTAGCCTCAGCTGGAGATGTTTTATTCTGCGGTCCTATGGAAGCTTTTGTAATCCACACCATATCACCGGATATGCAGATGAAAAGTATTTATTTTACACAGAAATTGATCGAGGAGGCAGGCTTCAATTATAAAACCAACGATATTCTGAAAAGTTTCTCCAGTACGCCGTTTTATATCTTATCAAAACAGGAAAAGATCTTCTTTAGAATCGACTACCATATCACCCAGCTCGGGTTCCTGAATGTTAGTCGCGACCGGATTGACTATTCCAACGATATGATATGGCACCATTTTTCACTGTTGATGTATGAAGTGCAGAATTTTAACAGGTATCTTGAACAGCAAAGTCATATTTCCCCTCGACTTGAAGCAATTACAGCAGATTTCTTTAATCTGGTCAATGAGCACTACGTTAACAATCACGATGTACAATTCTATGCCGATAAGCTGGCAATCAGCAGAAAGTATTTAACTAAGGTGCTGAATACAACCTTGACCAAAAGCCCCAAGGAGATTATCAATAATGTGCTGCTTATCGAGGCGAAGGTACTGTTGAAAAATAATAAGTTCAGCGTTAAAGATGTCGCCGTGAAGCTTTCATTCGCAGATCAAGCTACGTTCAGCAAATTCTTTAAAAAACTGACGGGCAAAAATCCGAGCTGCTATAAAGTAAGTGCAGAGTTTTAAATTCATGCACTTAATATTAATTAATAAGATTTATTATTTCCCTGTTGTTTTCTTGCTGTTTTCTAATTATTAATGCTCGCTTTCATTTTATAAAAAATTAAAAATGTCATTTTAGTGTCTTTAATGGTCGATATTGTAAGAATTTTTTAGCGCGTTCGGAAATTCAGATGTTTCACTGTTGTCTTTTTGACAAGAAATGGAGTCTTAACGTTAAGTTATATAGTTTTAATTTTCAGTAATTTTGTAAACACTGAATAAATAAAGCAATAATATACTTATGAAGCGAAATTTCGTTGTTAAATCATCGACACTCTATCTTGTGCCCCTGCTGTTCATGTCATGCAGCAATCGACCTGGTGAAGGTGGGTATCCAGGGGGACCGACGGAGGTCAACTTTGCTGCTGTTAAAACTGGCGATGCAGAGGTGAAAAATGAATATACCTGTGCCATTGAAGGCCGCTCAAATATTGAGATTAGGCCACAAGTGACCGGTTACCTGAGTAAAATTTATATGGATGAGGGGGCTTATGTAAAAGCTGGACAGCCACTTTTTAAGGTGGAAGACCGCTTATATCGAGAACAGCTAAACAATGCGAAAGCCTCTTTACAGTCTGCCTCAGCAAGTCTGATAACTGCCAAGATAGAACTGGAACGAAAAACAGAACTTGTTCGCAATAAAATTGTGTCAGAACTGCAAGTGCAGGAAGCAAATGCGGCCTATCTTGGAGCCAAAGCAGCCGTGGCACAAGCTGAATCTGCCATTCAATCGGCACAGATCAACATTGACTTTGCGTTGATTAAAGCACCTGTCAGTGGTTATGTGGGGAGGTTTAATTATCGTTTAGGAAGTTTATTGTCCCCAACAAATCAACAGGCCCTGACCGTAATTTCGGATAATCAACAGGTCTATGCTTACTTCAGCCTCAGTGAAAATGATTTTGTGGCCTTCCAAAATCAGCATCCGGGAAATTCGATCGCAGAGAAGCTAAAGGGTACAAGCCCAGTTACTTTATTGCTATCGGATGGTCGTCCTTATGATTTGAAAGGGAAAATTGATGCCGTAGAAGGGCAGTTTAATAAATCAACAGGTTCAATAACCCTACGGGCTAAATTTGATAATCCGAAGGATATCCTGCGCAGCGGAAATACCGGCAAAGTGCTTTTGGAGCGAAATATCATGCAGGTTCCATTATTACCAATTGCCTCCACAGTAACCTATCAAGACAAAATTTTTGTCTATACGGCAGACAAAGACGGAAAAGTAGTGCAATTGCCTATCGCGGTCTCTGGCAAGTCCGGCGATAACTTTATCCTATCCAGTGGGCTGAAAGCAGGGGATAGGTACATTGCTCAAGGTTTTGAACGTTTACAGGCAGGAATGCCAGTCGTCGAAAAGTCCCCGATTGAACACAAATAAACTAGTCGATTTTCATGTTAAAACAAATTATAAAACGTCCCGTATTGGCGACGGTGATCTCCGTATTGCTTGTTATCTTGGGGTGTGTGGGAATGCTGAGCCTTCCCATTACCAAATTTCCTGACATTGCACCACCGACAGTGACTGTAACAGCTGTTTATCCCGGTGCAAATGCTGAAACGATCGGCCGCTCTGTGGCGCCACCATTGGAAAATGCGATCAATGGGGTTGAAAATATGGATTACATAAGCTCTGTGGCCAGTAATGATGGTACGCTGACCATTACTGTGATTTTTAAATTGGGTACAGATCCGGATCAGGCGGCCATCAATGTGCAAAATAGGGTTTCCCAGGTGACCAACCAGCTACCAGCAGAAGTTATACAGAGTGGTATAACGACCATTAAGAGACAGAATAGCATGATTGCAATGGTAACGCTGACCAGCGAGGATGGTAGCATGGACGATCTATTTCTGGAAAACTATACTAAAATCAATATTGTACCCGAATTAAAACGTATCAAGGGCGTTGGAGATGCCATGGTCTATGGAAACAAAGACTACTCGATGCGGATATGGTTAGATCCAGATAAACTAAATGCCTACAATTTGACTCCAAACGATGTTTCGGCAGCGATACAGGCGCAAAATTTAGAGGCTGCTCCGGGGCGGTTTGGCGAACAGTCTACCGAGGTGAAAGAATATGTCATGCGGTATAAAGGGAAGTTTACGGAGCCGGAGCAATATGAGAACATCATTGTGAAAGCACAGCATGATGGTTCAGTTCTTCGGCTTAAGGACCTAGCGCGGGTTGAATTTGCTGCCTACAGTTACACTGTACAGTCCAACTACAATACAAAGCCCTCGGTCACCATGGCGATATTTCAGATGAGTGGTTCAAATGCTAATGAGGTTCAGATCGCCTTGCAAAATCGGATGGAAGAACTTTCAAAATCTTTTCCGGGCAAAATGGAGTATAAAATTCCGTATGCCACGAAAGAGTCCTTGGATCAGTCTATCAAGCAGGTGATAAAGACACTAATTGAGGCGTTTATTCTGGTCTTTATCGTTGTCTTTATTTTTTTACAGGATTTTCGTTCGACATTGATTCCTGCAATCGCTGTTCCGGTATCCATTGTGGGGACATTTTTCTTTATGCATATTTTTGGGTTCTCCATCAATATTCTGACACTGTTTGCTTTGGTGCTGGCCATTGGTATTGTGGTCGATGATGCTATTGTCGTTGTCGAGGCTGTGCATGCGAAGATGGAACGCCGCAAGCTGGGGCCCAAGGCAGCTACGGTATCCGCTATGGGAGAAATCTCCGGAGCAATTGTATCGATTACCTTGGTGATGTCGGCTGTGTTTATTCCGGTCGCCTTTATGGAGGGATCAACGGGGTTATTTTATAAACAGTTCGCATTGACCCTGGCGATCGCCATTGTTATTTCAGCAGTGAATGCATTGACGCTTAGTCCAGCTTTGTGTGCCTTGTTGCTTAAGGGCCATGACGGTCACGCCCAGGAGAAACTGAACTTTAAACAGCGTTTCTTTACCGCTTTCAATGCTGGTTTCGATAAACTGACTTACCGCTATGGCAAATCAGTACTCTTTCTGATCAAGAAAAAGTGGATTGGCATAGGAATATTGCTCGCCTTTGCAGGTCTGTTTGCCTGGTTTTCTTTGCGGACACCAAAGGGTTTTATACCTGATGAAGACCAGTCTTTTATTATCGTGACGGCCAATCTGGCTGCTGGTACATCCAAGGATCGTACGACCAAACTGATGTCCGATACAGAACATAAGCTCGTTGCACATCCCGCTGTTCGGGAGGTTATTTCGGTGAATGGTCTGAGCTTATTCTCCGGTGCAATGTCTTCCGCAGCCGGTACATTTTTTATTCGGTTAAAAGATGTAAAAGAACGGGGAGAAGTTAAGGATTTGGGCGCTGTCATGGGGCAATTGCAGGGCATGCTTTCGGGAGATAAACGGGCGAATTTTCTGGTGCTGAATACCCCAACGGTAGAGGGGTTCGGTAATTCTAGTGGCATGGAGCTCGTTTTACAGGACCGTACCAATGCGTCTTTACAAAACTTGGGAAATATCTCCTACGGCATGATGGGAGCATTAATGCAGCGACCGGAGATTGCCGTTGCTTTTACGACTTTTGATGTCTCTTATCCACAATATGAAGTGGTGGTAGACGAAGCAAAAGCTGCACAGCTTGGTTTAGCTGTACGCGATGTTCTTCAGGTGATGCAAGGCTATTACGGAAGTATTCAGGCTTCGGATTTCAATCGCTTTGGGAAGTATTACAGAGTGCTTGTGCAGGCAACACCTGATACACGTGTGGATGAAAAGTCGCTGAATAGCATCTTTGTCAAAAATGCCAACCAAGAGATGGTTCCCGTCAATACGGTGGTGACGCTAATGGCCATTACAGGGCCAGAGGTGGTGGAGCGTTTTAATCTGTTTAACGCTTCCAATCTGACCGTTATGCCGGCTCCCGGATTTAGTACTGGACAAGCTATGCAAGCCATTAAGGAAGTTGGTCAACAGGTGCTGCCTCCAGGTTATACGTATGATTATAAAGGAATGAGCCGAGAAGAAAGTACGTCGACCGCACAGTCCACCATCATTTTCGTTCTGTGCATCGTGTTTGTTTACTTTCTGTTATCTGCACAGTATGAAAGTTATATCCTCCCATTTGCCGTATTGCTTTCAATTCCCGTTGGACTGTCGGGCGTATTCCTTGGAATAGGCTTTGCTGGAATTGCGAATAATATCTATGTGCAGATCGCTATGGTGATGCTGATTGGTCTGTTGGCTAAAAATGGAATCCTGATTGTAGAGTTCGCCTCACAACGACGTCAGGCGGGCAAAAGTTTGGTGGCAGCGGCGGTGGAAGGAGCAAAGGCTCGTTTTCGCCCGATCTTGATGACTTCACTTGCCTTTATGACAGGGATTGTACCCTTGATATTTGTGACGGGACCATCAGCCATGGGGAATCATTCCATTGGTTATGCAGCAATCTTCGGTATGTTGGTTGGTACCTGCTTGGGTTTGTTCTTGACTCCTTTGCTTTTTGTTGTCTTCCAATTCTTCCAGGAAAAAATGAGTGGTAAAGTGAAGGATGACACCGAATGGGAATTTTAAAAATTAGTGTGAATGTATACAATGAAACATATAAAATTGATGCCCCTTGCTGCCTTGCTTTCGATTGTTCTGCTAGATTCATGTGCGGTGCAGCAAGCTAAAAAAACGGATCTGGCACTGCCGGAATCTTTTGACAATAACTTTGTTCCGGCAGATAGCAGTGTGGCTAAAATGACTTATAGGGATTTTTTCAAGGATCCCGTGCTTGTCGAATTAATAGATTTGGGTATAGCCAAAAACAATGATCTTCAGGTCGCGATAAAGCAGATTGCTATTGCTTCCGAGGGGTTTAAGCAGTCGAAATGGGTTTATGCCCCGGTTGTGAATGCCAGTTTGGCAAATGCCAGTATTAATAGGCCATCCAATAATAGTATGAACGGCATGATGGCGTCCCAGTTTATGGGACAGCATTATACGACCGATTACACCAGTGCGGTCAATATTTCTTGGGAACTGGATATCTGGGGCAAGCTCAAAGCTCAGAAGCAGGATGCCGTTATCGAGCTGTTAAAAACGAAGGAGGCAGCCAATGCGGTAAAAACTAGACTGGTCGCGGAGATTGTGCAGGCTTACTATAATCTCCTCATGCTCGATAAGCAACTTGCCATAACGAAGGAAAATTTATCTTTTGCCGACAGTACTTGGCAGATATTAGTGAAACAACAGCATCTCGGGATGACAACGGCCTTGGCCGTACAGCAGCAGTTTTTGGTGAAAGAGCAGGTATCCAAGCGGATACCGGATATTGAAGGCGCAATTGCGATACAGGAAAATGCGCTAAATGTACTTGTGGGAAATTATCCGCGGCGCATTGAAAGGGAAAAAGGCCTGGATGAAGTTTATGTACCCAATCAGCTTGCTGCGGGTATTCCCGCTGCATTGTTGAGCTTTAGACCTGATGTGCGTTCGAAAGAACTGGATCTTCGAAAGAGTTATCTCGGAGTTCACATTGCGCGGGTGAGCATGTATCCGGGATTGAACATCACAGCGCAGGGTGGCCTTAACTCTTTTAAAGCAAGTAATTGGTTTACTATTCCTGGTGCGCTTTTTGGAACTGCGGCGGGTGCGATTACGCAGCCAATATTTAATGGTCGCCAACTAAAGACAAAATATGAACAATCCAAAATCATGGCAGAACAGGCTGAAATCCAGTTTAAACAAGCTGTACTCTTGGGTGTAGCCGAGGTTTCCGACGCATTGGTGAAAATTCAAAAATTGGATGAACAGCGTTTAATTGCTGCGGATGTTATCAAACAGTCTCGGGAAATTGTTGACAAGTCACTGCTGCTTTATAAATATAATGAAGGTACTTATCTGGAAGTGATTATTGCACAAACGAACAGACTACAGGCAGAAATTGATCTAGCAACAGTCCAAGCTCAAAAACTTAATAGCATAGCCATGCTGTATCGCTCTTTGGGCGGAGGCTGGTTATAAAATGAACGCTTGATAGGATGAAAAAGACTATTTGTATTTTGATAAATCCAAGCACCAGACCACCGGAGCTTACGATAAGACATGAGTTTATTGGAAAATATCAGGAGTTTGTGCTCGTCGATGCAAATTTGGATTTTTTAGATCATCTGGCACTTCAACTTGAAAATATGGACAAATCAGTCATGATCATCGATCGGCTAGATGAACTTTATCGGTATGTCTGCCATAGCAGGGCAGACATACAGGATTCAATCGAATTTAGGTTTTTTTTAATTAAAGAGAATAATAAAAAAATAAGATGAGCCATTTTGTACATACATTTTCGATCAGTAGTACGGTACTGACGAAGAAGAAAGAAGTTTTGGATTACCTGAACCTAAGGGTTCCCGGAATTTTATTTACTGCGATTTATCTGGACGATCATTTAACTTATTTGTTCGTGAAGACTAAAGGCAGGGTCAGCGATTTGATTCTACTCCTTCTTGTGCAAAAAGGAATCGTGACCCAGCTACTCAATTCAGACGTTTCCAACGGAAATGTCGATATTCCGATCATCGTCTGATCAAAATATTACCCTTAATTTCATGGAAAGCCCGACAACTTGTCGGCCTTTCTTTGCGCAGATGCGCTCCATTTTTATGCTTGTACAACCCAATTCATTGCTTATGGCTGGATTGCTGCTAAAGACTTTTTAAGGGGGCAGATTTACATGTATTGTTATCTATTTTGAACGATAAAGTACGAGCTCAAATTGGTACAATATGATACATTGTATCAATTTTCCGCCGATTTGTTCCACCATGCTGAATTGTCATAAAAATTCTGTTGATTAGGCCTTTGTTTGTTATAGCTTTGGATTAGATCTTGTGTTTAACTTCATCAAGAATTGCCCTGTAGAAAATTACTGCGATGAAAGCCGATCAATCTCCTGTTGATTCCTTCGGATGGACGTTAATGCTAATTTTTTAAGTTATAGCAGATCAACTATAAATTCGCTCTATTCCATATAACCACATGAAAAGACAACATCGCTCCGTTTTTCTAAAATCTATTGTTTTAAGCAGCACAGCCTTTTTGGTTCTAGGTGTTCTTTTTTCCTGTTCGAGTAATCGAGGATTTTCGGGTAAGCAGGAGTCGATATATCGCCATGAACTTGATCGTTTAAAGGAAGTGGCAAAAAATAACCTAACAGACAATATAAAGGAGTTCAATGCTTACGAGCACCGGCCAAAATCGGACGGTGCTTTTGACGAATCCAACAACAAAGAATTCTTGGTCAATAACATTCCGTATTTTGAGAGTTCCAACGATACCCTAAGTCGCGTGTATAATTATCGTTGGTGGATGATCAGCAAGCATCTTCGGGATTATTACGATCCATATGATTCAAAGAAATATTGGGTTATAACAGAATTTTTCGGGTATCCCGCCTGGGGATCCTTGAGTGGAGCGATTACCTGCCCAACAGCGCATCAGTTTTACGATGTACGTTGGCTTCGTGATCCAAAATATCTTCGATCTTATGCCGAATATTTTATGCTTGGATCAGCTTCCAAAATAAATCAACGGGAAAACGGTAATTTTTTGACCCATCTGAGCAGGCCCGAAAGTGTTCATTTTTCCAGCTGGATGGTCGATGGTATTGAATCATTTTTAAAAATTCATCCCGATCAGGCCTGGACGCAAAAGATGCTTCCCGCAATGGAGGCCCATCAGCATCTTTTGGATAGCCTATTCACTGTAAAAAATCCAAATGCGAAGACCGACGGCATGTACAAAATTCTGGATCTGTACGATGGTATGGAATTCAGCCTTTCGGCGGTACTTGGCTTAATTGAAAGTAAAGGACCTTATGCTATTTATACCGATAGTACATGGAGAGATCTTTATTTAGGTTGGGGGACGACAGACAAGGCTGCAAATACGACTGCAGCGAAGGACTTTCCATTAGCCTTTACCAAAGGTTATCCTGATTTTTATTTGGTACGCCCATCCGTTGGAAGTTATTCCTTTGGAAATAACAACGCATTGTACAATCTCTATAGACTGGAACAGCAACAACATCCTTCGATTAAGAATAAGGCGAAAGCAGATTACTATAAGGTCAGAAGTCAGGAAATACAGCAGAAATTTCTCAGGACGCTTTGGAATTCAGATGATGGATTTTTTAATACCTTGACAGCAGGTGACAACATCTATGGTGTTCGGGATTACGAAGCGCGGGTGCGGGAATCCGTTGGTTATACCCCCTGGTATTTCAATATGATACCGCGTGAGAATAATAAAAAGTATGAGGTAGCCTGGGCGATGTTTACGTCTGAAAAAGGTTTCAATAACCACAAAGGAATGACCACGGCCGAAAGGCAACATCCCTATTACAATGAACAAGCTTACGCCTGGAACGGCAGAGGATGGCCTTTTCAAAACTCGGTCGTCTATAAGGCATACAGCAACTATTTGAGAAATTATAAAAATCAAATCACTGCGCAGGACAGAGAGATCCTCTACGAACAAATTATGAAGCTTACCAGACTTCACGGTTATACCCACCCAAATATCGGTGAATGGTATATACCAAGTGATGGCGAGCAATTTGGTGGACAGAATGATTATTTTCATTCAACCTATCCTGACATGATCATAGCAGATCTCATTGGCTTTAAGGCTACCCATCACAACAGCTTTCAACTTCAGCCGCTGATACCTGCGGGCAAAATGGATTATTTTTACCTCGGAAACTTAGACTATCATGGGAAAACGATCGACATTGTCTGGAAAGAAGACTGGGATCAAAACAAACCAGGAAAACAGCCAATGTTATGCATTTGGGTAGATCATGTTTTAAAGGCAAGCTGCAAGAATCTTGGTGTCAAAATAGACGTAAATTTAGACTAATATCAACAGGCGTTTAACCAATTTAAAATACATCGATTGGATGAATCTATTTTAACGGAAATTTAGAAAATAAGACTCTATTGCACAACCGTCATTTTAATTATACGGAACTCAATCGTTAAATTTGTGAAATTGAGCGGCACAATGGTAAATGATTACAAGAAATATGAACTATTTGGAAGACCGATGATGCAAAAAATTGCATTGAAGGCACCATTTACATTCGAATTTCCAGTAGCGGAACAGGCTTGCTTCCTCTATGTGCTGGAAGGGGAGATGCAATACCAAGCAAATGACGAAGAGCTAACTATTTCGAAGCATTATTCCTTATTGCTGAATTGTATTAATTCTGGAAAGCGAATCCACGATGTGAATCCAACGCAAGATTGTCAGCTGTTAATCGTCACTTTTTATCCAGATACCTTGAAGAAAGTTTACGATAGAGAGTTACCCTCGTTGCTGCTTGAACCCGAAAATATCATTTCAAACCAATCAAAAGAAAAAATTGACAATGATTTCCTGATCCAGAAATATGTGGAAGGCTTGCTGTTCTATTTTGAAAATCCTTCATTGGTCAATGAAGATATACTGGTGCTCAAATTAAAAGAAATTATATTGCTCCTGTCCCAAACGAGAAACGCGTCGGTCATACGGGTGATATTATCACAGCTTTTTTCTTCAAGTACCTATTCGTTTAAACAGATCATTGAAGCCAATCTCTTTTCCCAATTGACCATTGAGCAGCTTGCGGAACAGAATAATCTGAGTGTTTCTTCATTTAAAAGAGAGTTTGCCAAATTATATCATGATACACCTGCCAGCTACATCAAAAATAAGAAGCTCGAAAAGGCGGCAGAGCTCCTTTTGGTTTCCAATCAGCGTGTTTCCGAAATTGCCTTTAACTGTGGATTTAACGACCTCGCAACATTTACAAAGAATTTTAGTGACAAATACCACATATCGCCAACAAATTATCGTCGACAGCTTAAAAGCAACTAAAAACCAATGGTCATTTGTATATGGTATTCCATTTTTATCGAGGGGACCAAGTTTTCTCCAATAAGATTGTAGTCCTGTTATTTGAACTAAAATATCAAATCTTTGAACGAAATCAAAAAACCATTTTTCTTATTCTATTGCAACTTTGTAGTGTTCCATTAAAGGGTTGTTATTCCATGGATTGTGCCGTGAAAGCCTGACAACGACCTTACATTACAGGAACATTTTTTTGAAAATTATCAACGTTAAAAATAGAAAAAATGAATTTATCAGGTTTAGGAGTTTTCCACACAGTTATTGGTCTTACAGCACTTTTAGGCGCTGTATTAGGATTTATCAGCTATGGCAAGATCAATCTTAAAGTATTATCGGGGAAGTTATATTTTTATGCGACAGTCATCACTTCTCTTACGGCATTAGGAATTTCGAAACAGGGCGGCTTCAATGCCGGGCATGTTTTTTCACTCTTCATCTTGGTTCTTGTGGCGGTGGCTTATTGGCTGCACGCAACAAAGAAAAGTAGTACGAAGGCTCGGTATTTTGAGAATTTTCTATGGTCATTCAGTTTTTTCTTGTCGCTGGTGCCCACCGTTAATGAGACCTTTACCAGAGTTCCAATCGGACACCCCTTGGCAAAGGATATAAATGATCCAATTATTGGACAGACCCTTCTTGTCCTTTTTGTGCTTTTTATTATTGCAGCCGTTTTTCAATACTTCAAACAAAAGAAAATCAACACTAAATTGGGGGCAGAACTAAAAAGTCGTGTCCAGTAGAGCTATTTGATCCAGGCCGTTCCTGAATGCTCATCTTTAGTGTCTTTCGGTTCATGTGATGCCGCAATCTAGTTTGTTGTACATTATTTAAAATATGACAAACTAATCTTTTGCTTTTATTGTTAGAATTTGTAAGAGTTTAACAACATAATCATTTTGAAATATATGCTTAATTACGATTGTTTAAAAAAATTAAAGATGTGCGGCGGAAAAAATAATTCAACGGGATTACTGCTGGCAATGGTGGCGGGAGCGGCACTTGGTACATTGGTAGGGGTATTGGTGGCACCGAATAGTGGAAGAAAAACGCGAAAGAAAATCAAGGCAAAGACAAGGGATCTCAAAGAGCAGGCAAAACATACATACGAAGAAGTAGCCGATAAAGTGAAAGAAGAGTATGATCATGTGTCATCCTCAATTAGCGAGACAGTAGGCCATGTGGCTGATAAGGTCTCTGATGAATTTGATAAGTATAAAGGTCAAATAAGTGCTAAGACTGCCGAAGAGACAAAAGCGATTAAGGATGCAGTTAAAGATCAAAAAGAAAAATAACTTTTGATTCAAACAGCAGAACTGGCAATAGACATTGTGCGGTCTGCTGTTTCTTTTTTGATCTTCACCTCTTAAATTATAATGTCCATGACCAGATGGATCATTTCTCCCATATCCAATGGTCATTCGATGGTTTTCGTTAGTGAAATCCGGCTCGAAATTCCAGAGGCGAAAGTTTGGTTTTTGTTTTAAACAATTTGCTGAATGACTGTGAATGTTCAAAGCCTAATTCATAGGCGATTTGACTAACAGAAAGTGCCGTTGTTGACAATTTCTCCTTTGCTTTTTCAATCAGTTTTTCGTGAATATGCTGTTGGGTACTTTTCCCCGTTAGTACTTTAAGCAAACTGCTGAGATACTTAGAGGAAATATTTAAGCTATCTGCGATATATTGAACGGATGGAAGACCCTTTGAGATCAAACCATCTGCAGAAAAATAAGCATTCAGCAGTTCTTCCAGGCGATTTAAAACCTGATGATTGGCTTTCTCTCGCGTCAGGAATTGTCGGTTGTAAAAACGCTCCGAATAATTCAGTAATGTTTCGAGGTTTGATACAATAATGTTCTTGCTGAATTTGTCCATATTTGCTCGATATTCCTGTTGGATATTTCCAATAATATCGTTTAGTGTTTTCTCTTCACTTTCTGAAAGAAATAAAGCTTCATTTGCCGAATAATCGAAGAATTCATGCTCTTTAATGGTTTTCGCCAATGTGGTATTCCATAAAAAGTCCGGATGAATAAGCAACATCCATCCGCTTCGGTTTACGTTGGAAACAGCATCATTTTCTTCCAGTTTCAGCAATTGATTGGGCGACATAAAGCCGAGTACACCGTTGTCAAAATCAAAGAGCTGCTGCCCATAGCGCATTTTGCCTGTGATGCCTCTTTTATTGGAAATGACATAAAAATCAAACAATAAGGCCGAAGCATCATCCAAAGGAGAACGTTTCATCTTTGAATAGTCCACAACACTCAGCAATGGATGCTCAGGCTGTGGTAAACCTCTTAATTGATGAAATTCACTGATCGTTTTTATACGCTGTGTTCGACTTTGTGGCATATAACAAATTTATAAATAATTCTGATGAACATCTTCCAATAAACCGATATGCGTAGGCGACCAATCTAATTGCTGCTGTGTCTCAAAACTTGTCGCCGGGCTATCGAAGGTGATGAAATGGCTCAGCCATTGGAAATGTTTGACAATATCTTCACCCCGTAATGAAGTAACAGGCAAATGTAATTTCGTGCCGATCAGTTCAGCAATTGCACTGATTTTAATGCCAGTTTCACCAATAGCGTTGTACAATGCCCCAATTTCGGCTTTCTCGGCCGCCTTGCAGAAAACTTTTGCAGCGTCCAAGCGATGAACTGCTGGCCAACGGTTGTCCCCATTTAAGGGATAGACCGAAACACCATGATTGCGCGCAAATTGGATCAGACTTGATGTGAAGCCTGCCATAAAGCCAAGATCACTGCTGCCGTGAACAGAGGGTGGTAAGCGAACCACTGAAGCATGGACACCTTTTGCTGCCAGGGCCATTGCCGAAGGTTCTGAACCTCTCGGTGAATTTAGGAGTGTACTTTCCTCTGTGACGAACCCGTTGATAAGTGGTAGACCCAAGGTTCCAGCTGTAACGACAAGCGGTTTTTGTGTACCGAGCAGCACTTCGCCCATGGCATTGATCGCATTGATATCAATTTCGGCAGCTTTTGCATATTCATTTGCAAACATCAGATCGTGGGAAAACCCCGTATGGATGACGGCGTCGGCGTTTGAAGCGGCTTGTTTTAATATATCCAAGTGTTGAAGATCGCCACGGATTACCTTAGCACCCAAATTGGCGATTATCTCTGCTGATTTTTCTGAGCGTGCTAAACCAGTTACTTGATGTCCCGCATCGATCATTTCTTGAACGACTGCTGAACCTATGAAGCCCGAAGCTCCAGTTATAAATACTTTCATAATCTTTTTTTCTTGAGACAAAGTTCTGTGTAAAGTTGCCCGCAGATGTATCCAAATGTCAGAATGTTGTAGCCATCTTTCAGAAAATCGATGAACTTGTATTTCGTAAGCTGCAGTATTTTTCAAAACAAGGCTTCTGTCATGAAAGGAGTATCGTATTAAAACCTCGAAATGATCAGTCAAACTGTCCCATATACAAACGATAATATTTACCTTTTTGCTTTAAGAGTTCTGCATGCGAACCGAACTCGGCGATTCTCCCTTTTTCGATCAGACAGATTACGTCGGCATTCCTTATGGTCGAGAGTCTATGGGCAATGACGAAGCTTGTTTTGTCTTGCATTAACCGGTCAATACCTTCCTGAATAGCAATTTCAGTGCGTGTATCGATTGAGCTGGTCGCCTCATCCAATATTAAGATTGGCGTATTGGCCACAGTTGCCCGGGCGATGTTAATTAACTGCCGCTGTCCCTGACTCAGATTGGCCCCGTCATTGGTCAATTCGGTTTTATACCCTTGTGGCAGTTGCATGATAAAGCTATCTGCGGCAGCAAGCTTTGCTGCCGCTATCACTTCATCATCTGTTGCGGTGAGCCTGCCATAACGGATGTTTTCCATGACCGTATCGGTAAACAAATGGGTGTCCTGAAATACAATAGACAGTTTTTTACGCAGTTCATTGCGATCCAACTTAAAAATCGATGTCTTGTCTAAAAGAATATCCCCGGATAGCAAAGGGTAGAAGCGAGGTAGCAAATTGATAATTGTCGACTTGCCGGCGCCGGTCTCACCCACGAAAGCGATCTTTTGTCCTGGTCTTACGTCGATGTCAATATCAAATAAAACCTGTTTTTCGGGTACATAGCCAAAATTTACATGCGATAGTGTCACTTGGCCCTGAATCGGGGCCGGCATTGGCAATGAATCTATCGTTTCACTTTCAGGAGCAGTGTCAATAACAGCAAAAATACGTTCTGCGCCCGCAAGAGCTGCCTGTAAGCTGTTGTATTGGCTGGAAATCTCGTTTACAGGCCGTCCAAATTGCCGTGCATACTGTAAAAATGCAGTTAACCCCCCTAAATCAAATCCACGTGTGATCACTAGAATACCACCTGCGATGGTAGTCAGCGCGTAGTTAATGGTGCTCATATTCGCCATCAAAGGCATCATCATTCCGGAATAAAACTGGGCCTTTGTTGCTTTTTCTCGCAGTACCTGATTAAGCTGCTCAAATTGTTCGATGGCGGCGTTTTCGTGGCCAAAAACCTTCACTACCTTTTGCCCGCTGATCATTTCCTCCACATAGCCATTGGCATTGCCGAGCGCAGCTTGGTTGGCGGCAAAAAAACTCTTGCTCTTGTTGATGATCAGTTTCGCCAGATATAACATCAGCGGAATCATGATTAATGCAATAATCGATAGGATAGGGCTGATATACAGCATGAGGGCGAGTGTCCCCAACAAAGTAATTGAGCTGATTAAAAGCTGTGTGATACTATTATTCAGGGCATCGCTTACTGTATCCATGTCATTGGTGAAGCGACTCATCAGATCGCCATGCTGATGGGTATCGTAAAATTGCAAAGGGAGGTACTGCATGCGGTCGAACAGATCATTTCGGAGGTTAGAAATCGTTTTCTGTGCCACTTTTATGGTCAGTCGGTATTGCAACATGTTGAAAATTCCTGTAGCGATATAAATTCCGATCATGACCAGGGAAATTTGTCCTAGACCAACAATATCTTTTTTGAGGACATAATTGTTGATCGCAGGCCGTAAAAGGTAGTTGCCTGCCAGTGTCCCCGCAGTTCCCAGCAAAAGTGAAATTAAAATCAGCAGGAGCATCAGCCGTTGCGAAGAAAGGTAGCGCATCAATCGCCATAAAGCTTTAAATCCCTGTTGAGGCTTTTCATTTTTAATGCGTCTTGAACTACCGGGGCCAGGTAAACTCACGGGAATGGATTTGTTTGAGGTACTCATTAGGCTTCTTCTTTTTGCAGGTGTTGTGACTGATAAATTTCCTGATAGCTGGTATTTGTTTGCAGAAGTACATCGTGTGATCCAGAACCGACAATGCGGCCTTCTTCCATGACCAATATTTGGTCGGCATGCATGACGCTCGAAATACGCTGCGCGATAATCAATAGTGTGGTGTTCTGCAGATAATTTTTTAAACCTTCACGTATTTTTCGATCGGTATCGATGTCCACAGCACTTGTACTGTCGTCCATAATCAAGATTTTAGGTTTCTTCAATAAAGCCCTGGCAATACATATGCGTTGTTTTTGTCCTCCTGAAACATTGACGCCTCCTTGTCCCAGTAGTGTCTGATAGCCGCTGGGAAAGGAGCGTATAAAATCGTCTGCACAGGCAATCCTAGCAGCGGCATAAATATCCTCTTCTGTTGCCTGCTCATTTCCCCATTTGAGATTTTCTAAAATCGTTCCTGAAAAAAGTTGGTTCTGCTGCAACACAATCGCAATCTGGCTGCGCAGTTCCTGTAGTTGGTAATTTCTGACATCGATGCCATCTACTAAAACAGCACCTTCAGACACATCATATAGTCGTGGAATTAATTGTACCAAAGTGCTCTTTCCCGAACCTGTGCCACCTATGATTGCTAGGGTAGTCGCAGGCTTTACTTCGAAGCTAATATTGTCAAGGTTGGGTTTTTCACTTTGTGTGTTGTAACGGAAAGTGACTTGCTTAAATGCGATCCGTCCCGTTGTAATGGCGTATCTATTTTGGAGGCCTTCCGCAGTATCCGTTAAGGAGGGTTGTTTCTCTAAAACTTCTTCAATTCTATCGCCAGAAGCGATTGCCCTTGAAATCATCATGAAAGTCAATGAAAGCAGCATCAAAGAAATAAGGATTTGCGTGATATAACTTAGAAATGACATCAATCCTCCCAGCGCAAGCGTTCCGGTCATTACTTTCTGTCCGCCAAACCAAGTCACGGCAACAAGCGACAAACCCATCACCAATTGCATGACAGGCATGATAAGGACAACGATGCTCGAAGCTTTGGTGGCAACATCCATCAGATCGAAATTCACTTTGTCGAATTTCTTTTTCTCAAAATCCTGTCGTACAAAAGCTTTTACCACCCGCACATTGAGCAGATTTTCCTGCACAACACTATTGACACGGTCAACTGCCTGCTGCATCTTGATAAAAAAGGGGAGTCCTTTGCGTAATAAAATAAAAATACTTAAGGCCAATATAGGCAATGCAATGGCCATCACGATGGACAGATCCTTATTAATAGAAACTGCAAAGATAATGGCAAAAACCATCATAAGGGGTGCTCTTAGAAGCATACGCAAGCACATCATCATGACTTGCTGCATCATATTGGTGTCGTTGGTGAGCCGTGTTGTAAGCGAGGCCGAACTGAAATAATCGGTATCCGCAAAAGCAAAGGATTGTATTTTTCGAAACAAGGCCGTTCGGAGATTCGTCGCAAAACCCACCGACGCGTGTGCAGAGTAATAGATGTTGCATAAATTGGCAACGATAGCAACGATGGCTAATCCGATCATGGCCAATCCAATTTTCAAAATGTAGTTGATATCTTTATGCAAGATTCCGTCGTCGACAATGATAGACATCAGACGGGGTTGTACAATCTCGCAAAATACATCGATCACAACGAAAAAAGGAATAATCAAAAAAGCCTTTCTAAATGACTTGGTATAAGGGGTAAACGTGGAAAGCTTCATCTGCCTGTATATCCATTAAATCATCTAGTCCAGTTTGTAAGCCTGAACGCTGTTACTCCTAACGGTAGGCACATACAGCATACCTGAAGATTTGTCGTATCCGATATCGGCAGCGTTTATCTTTTTGTCACGTGTGTCAAGTAATACAGCATTGGAGCCGTCAGGTTTGACATGGTAGATCAGTCCTTGCCAGCCAGAAACTACAAATTCGTTGGGTTTAATTTGTACGACACCGTCCAATCCGCCTTCCATACCTTTCGATATTACGGTAGTTTTTTTATCCTGATCTATCTTAACAAGCGCGCCATCCGATAGCACATACAAGTCTTTGCCGACAGCCAGCAACCCATTTGCACCTTTTAGGTTTTCTGCATACAGCATAGGAGAGTCGTTTTCAATGCGATAGATTTTTCCAAGTCGCGTATCACTTACATAAACGATACCCTTTGAGTCAACAGTAATGTCATTGAGCAGCTCAGCACCATCGATGGTAATTCTTTTGACGATGCTTGCTTTATCTATATCGATGACGGCAATGGATTTAGAGAATGCTTCAGCCGCGTAGAGCCGGTTTTTGTGGATTCCTATACCCAAAACAGCATTGAGTCCTGTAACCCAATCTCTTTTGATAAATTTTCCGTCCATATCCAGTTTACTGATGAATGCTGTAGTATTAGGTTCGAAGGCGATCGTATTTGAAACATAGAGTACTTTGTTTTTGGCATCTACCCAAACGGACTCTGGAGATCTTAGGGTGGTGTCCGATTGCCATTGAGGCGTTAAAGACTTCTGTCCAAATAGGACTTGTACAAACATGATAAGGGTTAATGTTAACGTAATTTTCATAGAAAATCGGATTGAGATTTATATTAGTTTAATTTATTCGAATTAAATAACGATTACCCAAGGGAACTTTGGTCTTCCGCTAAAGAAGAAATAGTTGTAGTCAAGAAAAAAATGGACCATTGAGTTCATTTAATATACAGAATTTAGATCGTATTGTTTTCTTTTTTCGAAAGAAAACCTCTTCGGATCGCTCAGATCAATTACTTCTTTATAAATAAACTGGTGCAGCATTTATTTTCAATATACAGCAAAATTACTGTACGCACATTAAACGTATTTATAAATAATTTTTCATTTTATACAGATTTATGGAAGCTGTTAATTTCTTGTTAATAGTTCATTAATGGTACATAATAACTTTGATTTCAAGAATAACCCCAGTAAAAATTTAGCCTTCCGGAACAGCGAGGCAGTATGGGGACTAGCATTGAAATAAACCAATATTTATAAACCAGTCTTCAACCATTTATAAAAAAATCACTTAATTATGAGTATTAAACAGCAAACAAAAGTATGTATAATCTTCTTGTTGATCGCTTTGATGATGTCCTGTTCGAAGAGCGAAAAGAAGATTGAAGAATCTATCCCGAAAGAGGGGGCCAAAAAAGCGAATGGCAACAATGGGCTTTCCGCGACAGGCGATGTCGTTGGGCAGATTACCGTGGGATACCAGGGCTGGTTTTCCTGTGCGGGTGACAATTCACCCATGGGAACACATTGGTGGCACTGGACTGAGGCTTGGCAGCAGACCCCGACCCAAGGTAATTTCCATATTCCTTCTTGGCCTGACAACAGCGAATACCCAAAAAAATACAATACCAATTTACCGGCATTGGGCAATGGTTCGCCTGCATCTCTGTTTTCTTCATTTGACGATCAGACAGTCAATGTCCAATTTAAATGGATGAAGGATTACGGTATCCACACGGCGGCATTGCAGCGATTTAATCCCACAGGGATAGAAGGTCCCATTCGTAATGCGATTACGGCTAAAGTTAAAACTGCCGCCGAGCAACATGGTATCAAATTCTATATCATGTATGATGTGTCGGCCTGGGTTAATATGCAGGCTGAGATAAAAAATGATTGGCTAAATCTGATGAAACAATATACCCAGTCTACTGCCTATGCCAAACAGAACGGCAAGCCTGTGGTCGGTATTTGGGGATTCGGTTTTAATGACAACAACCATCCCTGGTCAGCAGCCGTCTGTCTGGAGGTTATTCAGTGGTTTCGCGATCAAGGCTGTTATGTCATGGGCGGTACGCCAACACACTGGAGGTTGGCACAAACAGGAGGAGATTCGAGACAAGGCTATATCGATGTCTACAAATCATTTGATATGTTGTCACCTTGGATGGTAGGCCGCATCGGAACCATTGCAGACGTGGATCATTATGCGCAGCATATCCAAAATGCTGATCTACAGTTTTGCAATTTAAATAACATAGACTATCAGCCCTGTGTATTGCCGGGGTCACTGCAGGAGGGGCAACGAAAACATGGTGATTTTATGTGGCGACAATTCTATAATTTGACCGCGCTTGGTGTCAAGAGTATTTATGTGTCCATGTTTGATGAGTACAACGAATCCAATCAGATAGCGAAGACAGCTGCAACTCAACAGGATGTTCCTGTTGGGCTGGGGATTAAATCTATGGATGAAGATGGGACTGTTTGTTCTTCAGATTATTATCTCCGGATTACAATGGATGGTGGAAAGATGCTAAAGGGACAGATAGGGCTAAGCCCAAATAGACCAACATCCCCTCAATAAGTCAACTTTAACGTACACAATTGGTTTATATAGTTTAATAGTGTAGCCGAATCTTTGTCATGAAGATTCGGTTTTTTATCTTGTTTTATTATCCGATCAGAAAAGCATTTTTCATTTCCAATTCAGACTTTCTTTAGTAACTTTAATCCATTGTAAACGCTGAACTCATCGTTTACAAGACTTTGCAGAATACGTTTTGCCTTGTACAACGTTGATCGACAAGGTTCTTATGTATCGTCCTTGGTCGCAAGTCCAAGGGTGTTCATCGACCTGAGTAAAGACGATTCTGGGATGGTTTCGTGCTTATATCGATTGTCATGTTTCAAAAAAAAATAAAAAAAATGCTCTTTATAATTTTATTCATTGTGGCGGTAGTCGCCGCAGGTGTGGCCTATTATTTATTCACCAATGGTAACGTTAAAGTAGATATGGCTTTGAAATCAGCTACGCTATATGGATTTAAAGTTAAGGGGCTGGACGGCTCGTCCATCGATTTCACGCAATTTAAGGGTAAAAAGATACTCGTCGTAAACACCGCTTCTAAATGTGGGTTTACACCTCAGTACGAGGGACTTGAACGCTTATATAAAAGATTCAGTGATAAGTTGGTTATTATAGGTTTTCCTTCAAATGATTTTTTAGACCAAGAACCTGGTAAGGATGCCGAAATAGCTGCTTTTTGTCAACGGAATTACGGCGTAACTTTTCCGATGGCAGCAAAGATTGATGTTAAAGGAAAACGGCAGGCGCCTATTTATCAGTGGTTGACCAACAAAAGCTTGAACGGCGTAGAAAGTTCTGCTGTCTTGTGGAATTTTCAGAAATATCTAATCGATGAAAATGGCAGGCTTATGAAGCATTTTCCTCCAAAAACAGATCCCGAGGATCCTGCAATTGTGGCGTTGCTCGAGTAATATCAATCTGAGGAGAATCCTAGTTTTCTACGTAATTCGGTATGGTCCATTTTGCCATATGCCAATTTACTTTATACGGAAAGGACTCATAAAATGAGTCGTCCTCTGTTATTGTAAATCCCTGTTCAGCATTGACTTTAGCCTCTCGCATGAGTTTTTCGGCATTGACAGCATCTTTTTTCTGTAGTAAGCAAAGTCCTTTATAATATTTTGCATCTGAAAAATTTACATATTCACGCAAAGACTTGTCAAAATATAAAATTGCCTTATCGTACTCCCTTAATTCATATTGAATAATTCCCATATAAAATAAATCCAAAAAATGAATCCAGTTCTCTCCGCGATCTTTTATTGTTTTTTCGAAGTCTTTTGTCAAGATTTGTGCTGCTTTTTCAAAATTGTTCTGTTGTAAATAGCATAATGAAATATAGAACTGATAGGAGTGATCATTTTGATAACCGTAACCAAATTCTTTTTCAGCCATTTCCATATCGGCAATTGCGCTTGTATAGTCTTTTTGAAAAATACATTTTAAATATCCCCTCCTTCCGAGGTAGCTTTCGCGGTCATAAAGGACCGCTTTGTTATAGCATTGTAATGCTAAATCATATTTTTTCATTTTCCAGTAGGGAAGAGCCTTGTTTTGCCATAATATGGCAATGGTCGAATCCTTTTGAAGGGCTTTATTAATATTATCCTCCCACCCCTGTAGGGTATAATGATAGCGATAAGCACCGTTTTTGAGGTATTTTTCTATGATGGCTTCTTGCTTGGTTTGACTGCATCCTGATGAAAATACCAGTAACAATAAGAGTGAGGAAACTATTTTCATTTTTTAATTTTTTATAGTGGAAAATCTTTTATTTTACCTGACATAACGTTTTCGGATTACCGCCACTTACTTACCTGCAGTACGTTTTCATCCAGTTGTGCCGCTAATGATTTCGCCCGTGCTTTTAAGATCAATTTTCTGCCAGTAATTGTTCGGGTAAAGATTAAATCACAATTCCCTACGTGTGCTTCCCACTGATTGCTAAAATATTCGGCGAACTCTTTTTTGCGTGCCAGCAGTTCCGGAACAGCATGATAATCTTCCTGCTTGACAAAAAAAGCAAATTTGTTTTTCCTGACAATCACATAACGCGGATTATTGATCGGTGCTATAATCTCCTGTAATGCATTGATGAATATTGATTTGTCGTATGTTGTGCCCCCTTCTAAATGGCAGTAGACGGAACCCGAGCGATCAACTTGCGTTTCTACGCGTACTTCGTTTCGATCAGTCCGTATGATATGAGCTTTTAGCAAGCCATTTAAGAGTGCATAACTCACTTGGTTGAGATCTTTGGAAATATCTCGGTATTTCAAATATAGTCTGAGTGACCTGACTGTATTTCTACCGAAAAGCAGCATTCCGACTGCACCCAAACTGGCCATGTAAATATAAAAATCTTTTAGGCTTTGCATATTTTTTAATGCTCTAAAAAATCCCTGTACATTGTCAAGTCCAAAACTAAGCCAGGCAGCGCCCACTGTCGCGAGTACATTTCTAATTGTTTTGTTGAGATACAATGATTTTACACGTTGGTAATCTTGTTCTTCCGTAAAAGGTATCTTGATCTCCTCGACGAGATTCACTCCTTTGCTAAGCGCATCATTCCACCGCTGTCTGAGGTTCTCTCGGTTGGCAGCAAATAGTAACATTTCCGCATTTTTCCGTGAAATTTCCCCAACGTTGTTTATGTTTTCGGGTAGATCAAAACGGCCTATACCATTTTCAATTTCAGGTTCTTGTCGCAGCGAGACGCCGACAAAACTTTTGAACCGTCGCTTTAATAATTTAAGGTCATCACCGCCTGTTGCGGAAGTGGAGTCTGCACATACCAAATGCCAGATATTTGCCGTTTTGTCCTTATTGCCCTGTTGCGCTCTGATAGCCCGACCCCGCATCTGATTGGAAAGTACAAATGAGCCGACAAAGCTCGCTAAAATCAGTGCATTGATTGCCGGAGCATCCCAGCCTTCACCTAACAATGACTTGGTCCCCATTAGGACTTCAATTTCTCCAGCCTGGAATAGCTGTGTGACGATGTGAACGATATCGTGTTTAAGTCCCTCTGTCTGGTTTATTAAAAGGTAATTTGCATCAAAAGGAACAGGGCTGGCAGCGTTGTCATAAATATCATACTTAGCAGCAGTGGTTTGAAATGCAGCGTAAGTGCTAGCCGGAATAATGATCATGGATCCTGTAAGCACAGCGATTTTCTTATTATTCTTATTTTCCCGTCTCAATTTTTCGAAAATAGGGATGACACCTATTTTGTTCAATTCAAGCGTATTGTGATCGGTGCTTACATAGAATTCTTTTCGGATGAAATCCGAAAGGACTACCAACCGTAGGTTTTTACCCAATTTTTCATATTCAAAATCCACAATCGCTGTAATAGCGTCCATTTTACTGATACTGGATGTCAAATATTGTCGGACACGGCTATTTTGGGAAAAGTTCACCCGTTTTCTTTCCGTGGCACCATGCCTTTGTAATCTATTTTCTAGCATGTTGCGGTGTTCTTCAAACGCATTGAAATGTACCTTTTCTTGGTACAGATAAAATTCAAGTAGAATTTCGAGCCATTCATAATCCAGGCGAGGTATTTTAAAATCTTTGCCACCGATGATCTCTATATGGAGCTCGGGAATTGGAATTTGGTTGGCATGGAGAAAAATTAAGCATGCTGAGTAATATTTCAGGTTATTATAGACCCAGTCGAGATCACCCATCGGGTTTAACCATATTGGATGATTTTGGACCGCCTGAAGTACGATTTTGTCGCTGCTTACTTCCTTAAACAGTTTAAGCATGCTATCCCTGTAATCGGCAATAAACTGTCTTTCCTTTTGGCTAGGATTGGTGAAATAGATATAATCCTGATGCGGACATAGATCACCCTCAATGACAAGTTCGGGAACCGAAATTTCTGCATCTATGGGGCCATTGAGATCCATGTAGCGCTGCCATTCTGTTGGAGTGACATCGTAAGGTGGAGTTGCTGTTAGACCAACAACCGTCGGCTTCAGCTTTTTCTTTATATGGGTTAATGTATGCCACCATTCATTTTTAAGATGGTGTGCTTCGTCGACGACAATCGTGCCGATTTTTTGCGATTTCAATCCCTTTAGGATAAGCTCAAGGTTTGACCCGAGCTCCGGTGCATCCTGATCATTGCAGGCAGCATGCAGCCCCTGATAGGTTACTACGGTGAAAAATTTCGGATTCCGGATATCCCTGGAGATCCAGTCCGGCATGGTGTCCGTTTGAAGAAAAAGTTCACAGAACCTTTGTATCCATTGGTTACGGATTGCACGTGTCGGTGCGAGAATTAGTGTTGGTTTATTGATGCGTATAGCGACTTCAAGCCCCAAAACCGTCTTACCTGAACCAGGAGGTGCCACCACATGTAAATGACCATCTTTAAGATGCTCTTGTAATTCTTCAAGTACCCGTAGTTGGTACTTGCGCCATGAATATTTGAATTTAATTGCTTTAGGGTATTCAGTCAATCGATCCGGATAATTTAAAATTTACACTATATTGTAGTGCAATATACCAATTTTGGTTGCAAATACGATTTGCCGTAGAAGACTTGTATAATTTCTTCTATTGACCTCGAATATAAGCGGTATATTAAGATTGTGTTTCTTTTAAGTTAAATATTAAGTATGCTTTCCGAAGGAAAAAAATAGCCGTTTTATCCAACACGGAGGTGCCACCTAAGTACGTTTAAAGCATTTTCAAAGCACTAATCCCTTGTGCCTGATCAGTGTTATATCCGTGCTTGATCTGTGCTTGATCCGTACATCCTCCAAAAACGGGCTAGTTTCAAGCGATTAATTTTAGCAGTTGGTTATTTTTTGATTAATTCTGGGCGAGCTGGATTTGGCATCGTTTCATCCTCCGTTAGGCTTATTGGACAGCGGAACAATTATTATTCGCGTAGACAGAATTTATATTCGTACATCACTCCCGGAAAATAACTTGATATCTTTGTAAGCGTACTTGAAAGTGGTATCGATGAATAGACAACAGTAATTATAAAAAATACGGATAATATGGGAAAAATTATATTCAGATTTTGGTTGGTTAATGTACTGATAAGTGTCGCGCTATTTATCCTATACCGACTTGTTATCGCAGAGACGAATACGGCTGCTACAGGATTTCTGGAGACGATTATAGTTATACTGGACATTGTTGTCAATTTAGGTTTTTCAACAATTTATCTTTTCGTAGTGATTTTATGTTCTTTACTATTTTTTCTAAATCACATCGAAAAAATTCGCCGAAATAAAGTATTATCGTTTCTGACATTTTCGGGAATACCTGCTGTTTGTCTGGTCTTACTGATTATTTATATTTTGGTTGGAGTTTATAAATATAATATGGTTCTCGACCCGTTAAAAATGCTGCTCCTGTTTTCTGTTGTTTATCTAGCCAGCACCGTCTTAGAATTTGTCCTGTTCAGAAAAATAATCGAAAAACAGCAGGCTGCTCCGAAAGTTAAGCAATAAAACTGCATCATTGTCGTCTGTCTCACTATTTGTTTAATCAAATTAATCAAAATTGGCTGAGTTCAGATACCCCGATGATCTTAATGTTTCTAAGATGTAATTCGCTTCAGCTTGATCCATATCATTCGCGAATTTTATTGTTTTAAAACCATATTCAAATCGAATAGTCCCTCTATTTTTAAACAACGACAAATCATTCCTGCGGCCCCAAAAAACGAATTCAAAGGGCTCCTCTTCGATATGAAAATTCTTTACTTCCCGTAGATCAAATATCTTATTTCTGAAGAATATATCATTTTTTCTGGCGATGCTGATCTGCTCACGATCTATCACGATGATTTCTTTTCCAATTAAGTACCACGATAATGTTTTAATCACAAATAAGCCCCCCAGAGTCCAGCCAATCAACCAGATTACTTGAAACAACCGATCAAATTCTAATCCGCTATTTCCGTTATTAAAAAAGTCCTTTACGAACGAGCCTCCAACAAAATTTAATCCAATAAACCAAGCGACCAGCCACAAACTAAGGAATGCTATGATAGGCATATGTTTTTTTGCTGGGATGGTAATTTGGTATCCATTTGACGTTTGGTCAATATTTGCAATACCATCATAAGGTCTTTCCATGGTGATAATTTGTTACTCGTTCAAAATTGGTTAATTTAACAGGGACTAATATGCGAAAAGTCAAAGAATAAAAAACTATTTTTTATCATTAAATTATATTAATTTTTTCAGGATAAGCCATTTGATTTATGCGTAATTCGCAGATCAAATTTTTTTATTGCTGTTCTCGATGAATTCTAATGCTTCCTCTAACTGATTTTCATCAAAATATCGCTCTTCTAAAGCCGAGTTAAATAAATGGAGCATCTTGTTTTCAATATTGACTATTGACTTCATGAAATCAGAATGGGATACAACCGCACAGCGTCCGATTTTTCCGAAATGTTTAATTCCCCATAATTCCCCTTCAAAAAATGCTTTTAATTTCATGTCTTTCATCACAGACATGTCTTTAACCTTAATCAATATGTTGACATGCGCATAACCTTCATTCAATTTTGCTTCGAAAAGCTGTTCTATCAAAAGCGCATCAGTTTCTGTAAATGTTCCTATTAATTCCAGCGCAAGTGCATTGCCTTTAAATTTTTTTATTTGATTGATCATGTTGGTTTTATTGTTTTGTATTTCATCTGTATAGTAAAGTTAAAAAATATGGAACGTAATTGAAATTGAGTTACGAACATGAATTGAAACCCAATTGCGGGGGCTGACGAATGAATGGTCACTTTCTGGCATATTTACTTTCCTTTACAAAAAAACGTAGGGGTAGAGCCGCGTGTTCCTGAGCATAAGCGATACCGATTCGTGCTGCTTTTCCGATTTGTGCGGGATTGTATTTTAATCCCTGATCTTCAATCCAAATGCGGTCGTCGGTCAATAGCGCATCATTAAATGACGCGTCAATTCCCAAAGCTTTGGCCGCAGAACCCGGTCCGTTGGAAAATGAAGGTTTTTCTGGCAACACGTGTCTCCGTAACGCCATCACGTCAATGCCAACGAGCGGTTCAATACTCCTGATTAAAACGCATTGAGGATCCGCTGCACCAGAAGTAACAATATTCAACAGATGGTGAATCCCATAACATAGGTATACATAGACCACACCACCTTCACGATACATCGGCTCAGTCCTGGAGGTTCTCTTTCCGTTAAATGCATGAGATGCTTTATCCATAACGCCAAAGTAAGCTTCAGTTTCGACAATTCTACCCCCTGTTAGCAGGCCGTCTTTTTGCGTATAGAGTACCTTTCCTAACAGATCTTCTGCCAGGAATAAAGTATCGGTATTGTTATAATAAGATTTAGGCAGTTTACTCATCCTTTATACAAAAAATTGACTTATTTATCATTCGTATGTTACTTGTATCAGTAGAGGTATTCAATCCTTCTCTAAGCACAGTTTTGTTTATCCCTATTTCCCAGTTCTTTCTCTCCTAGGTTACATCGTATGTGTTCTCCAAGATTAGCCAATCCAAATCTGAAAGCAATACCATGCATAACTGGCAACATCAATAACCTTACCCATCATCATTTATGAATCAAATTGTCAACGATTATGTCCATCGTCTAACGTTGATTAAATATAGGGAAAATCACCATTTTATCGCTAACGAATAGTAGTTAAGCAAATGATTTTCAAACTCAAATTACAGCGCGGATAAAAAGCCTTTTTATCTTAATTTTCGTGAAGCCTAACAGCGGCAATAGGGAAGGTGGCATAGGCTGACAAATAGTAAGCAATGTATACGTATGGTCTGCCAAAAAAATATGATGACGGCGATTTTTCAGGTATCCATACCAATATTGCTTTAACGTGGCACGCAGCAAATAAGGACAACATTGTGGCGCTGAGCACTGAGCCGACGGAAGCAGAAATACAAAAGGTATTTACACATTACCTTGCCCTGATTGACCTAGCCAAGGTTCGGTTTTTTGTGATGGCAAAAAATTTTGATGAGCTGCTGAACCGCAAAGAAAATAGGAGTGAGATCAAATTGCCAGGCCAACTCTGGAATATGTAAGCTCCTGGAAATACCTTTACGAACTGGATGAATAGGGGGCGTCGTTTTTTTATTTTATAAGACATGGGTTGCACCAAATTGACCAGGCATTAAAGTTGTTGCCGCTTTGATCTTGCGTAAGGAGCTCAAGATCATCGACACCTGTTATATCTAGATCAAAAAGATGCTGTTCATTGGGCTTGACATTATGGGAAGAAAGGATTTTCCCATTACCACGGATGATAAATTGAATGCCCTCTGGTTTTTGAGCGCCGTCACGTAAAGCTGCGATGATTTTTAATTGCCGCCACTTTTTTGCAAGCTTGTACTTATATAGGGATGGTGCATGGGCATATAATCCTTTGCGATATACCTTAGCGCTGTTTTCTAGGAAAAATAAAGCGTTAGATTCTGCTGTGTAATAATTTCTCGCTGGGTTTTCCCAACCTACGTAAGCTTCTTCCCATGCTGCGTCAGAAAGAAAAATACTATCCTTTTTTATGGTTTTAAGGTTGATGGGTTGGTCGTCCTGCAACAATTGATTTAAGATACTCAACTTGGCCTGTTTTTGATTATCCAGGCTGTCATTTTCTACTACTCTAATCAGGTCATTGACGGTAGCCTGACCAAAATTGTTAATGGTTAGGAAATCTCCATCGTTACTATGGCTAACCATTTTTCGGTATTCTTTAACTGATCCGTTGTCAAATAAAAACAGCATTCTAATTTCATAGGGTATATTGCCTTCAAAAGGAACGATATCAATTTCTACAGAATTGCTCTGGTTGACTACAGCGGTAAAGCTGTTGCTCAAATACTCGGAGGTATTATAAGGGTGAATCAACGCTACAACGCCATATGGTACTGTACCTGCACGGTACTGGAGCTTTAATTTTGTCGTATTTTCAGCTTGAAATAGCTTAAATGATTGTAATAGGAATTCGTTTTTTTGTTGGATAGGTTTTGGTCGCTGTGTAAATATGGGATGACTACTTAATTGAAATACTGAGGCTTTGGAAAATTTAGCTGATTTTAAACCTCCCCATTTTTCGTCTTTGTAGTGCCTGCTGCCATATTCTCCCATTAAGGAAATCGTTTTTGAATTGAACTCATTTGGAAAACCATGATCGTGTGGTAATCCAAAAAGGTGGCCCATTTCATGTGCGATCCCACCAAGGTACCAACTGTTGAACTCTCCTACAGTACATGCTTTATTTGTGGCAAACATCTCAGTAAAAGTTATTTTGGTGCTTGCGTCCGTGAGTAGTGCCGGATCTAGGAGGTCGCAGTCTGCAACCATGCACAAGCCCGAGGAAGCAGAGCCCCTTCCATAGTATGGCGAATGAAAGATGTAGGTACCATTTTCATCTTTATGGCTTAAAGCATTAATAACAAGGATATGTTCGGTGTTTGGATTGATAGCAGGTGCCAGTTTTTCGAAGATTTCATTTTCTATTTCACGCCCTGAATTTATTGTATAATCATTTGAGGATTTCGCCCCTTGAACCAAGTGGTACCGATAACCAGAATCGTCTGTCTCAAAAGAGATACCATCACTCTTAAATCCCGAATTTCCAAGCTCAGTTTTGTAATAGGAGGAGATATCTTTCAGTGTTCGGTCGAGACGATTTTTCCAATCGGAAGATAGTTTTGTGTCAGCAGGATAAAAATAAACAACCTTAACAGTATGAAGCAGTTTATTTTTATTTGTTGAAATTGCTCCTTGAGCGAATTGGTTGAGTGTTATTAGTAAAATAGACAGCATTATCCAGAGGAAGTTTGGCTGACGTTTCATCCATGGTAATATACAATCGCTATTGATTTCAATTAGGTTTAATCTAGGTTTCATATTATCTAGACACTAAGTTAAATAAAATCAGCATGATTTTCATTAATAATATGCATAAGTTCTTCTTCTATATAGTTTTATATCCTATTTGGCTTGAAACGCTGGTGAAGGGGAAATCAAAATATTCTTCCTTACGATAACCCAGGAGATCAAGTTCAGCTTGATTGGCCCAAATAATAACTCCTCCGTTTTTTGTCTTTTGCGGTTTCTATTTTCATATTTTGTTTGGGTGGAGTGCTGTCCATCTATCAAGGTGTTATGCATATGCGGGAGCCCGAATTGATGAAAGATCCTTTGTGGAATTATATCGTCTTGATACTCTCACGTATTTGTTATAGCAGCTGCTTTCGTTTTATAAATGGGAGTATCAGCGGAGGTAGCTTTATGCCAGGATTGCAGAGGCAAAGCGTTGATTATGCCTACTACGATCAGATGAACCATTGTGATATTTGGAGATGATAATTTAGCGGTTGATATTTACCGAAAAATGAAGGAATTGATATAAGAATAACAATGTAAACATGTAAGTTTGTATATCACCAATATTAAATTTAAGGTTATGCTATATTTAGGAATTCTAGTCTTTTTTGGACTTATTACATTATTTGCTTCATTTTATACGGTAAAACAAGAATCTGCTGCTGTGATAGAAAGGCTGGGTAAATTTTTAAAAGTAAGTCATGCTGGTTTGCATTTAAAAATTCCGTTTTTGGATCAAATATCTAAACGTCTGAATCTTAGAATAAAGCAATTGGATGTCATTATTGATACCAAAACACTCGATAATGTTTTCATCAAGATGAAAGTTTCTGTCCAGTATCAGGTAATCAGAGACAACGTAAAAGATGCTTATTATCGTTTGGAGAATCCCGAAAATCAGATCACATCGTATGTTTTTGATGTTGTGCGTGCTGAAGTTCCAAAAACAAAATTAGATGACGTTTTCGTAAGAAAAGATGATATTGCCATTGCCGTAAAAAGTGAATTGCAGGATGCGATGCAAAGCTACGGTTACGATATTATTAAAGCATTAGTGACAGATATTGATCCTGATGAACAGGTCAAACATGCCATGAACAGAATCAACGCTGCTGAACGCGAAAAAACAGCCGCAGAATATGAGTCTGAAGCTCAGAGAATACGAATTGTTGCTGTAGCAAAAGCTGAGGCAGAATCTAAAAAACTACAGGGACAGGGTATCGCAGATCAGCGAAGAGAGATTGCGAAGGGACTGGAAGAATCTGTAAAAATGCTGAATGCTGCCAATATCAATGCACAGGAAGCCTCTGCGTTAATCGTGGTTACGCAACATTATGATACACTGAATGCTATCGGCGCCAATAGCAGAAGTAATTTGGTTTTGCTTCCTAACTCGCCGACAGCAGCAAGCTCTATGCTGAATGATTTGGTTGTTTCAATTGCAGCGGCACAGAAGATTGATGGACATAATAGTGCGCAATTGCCTGATCTTCCTAAAGATGGCGGTCTTTAGGGATAGAAATCCAAAGAAGCTCTTCCATAGACGTATTATCTAAATGTTGATGTAACTGAATTCCTCAAAAGCAGGATATGGGATAAGATTACCAAGGGTACCACCAGGTTGGGCAATAAAGCATATGGAAATTGTAACATAGCAATATTTGGCTGATCATAAGCGATCAATTGTATAGGAATTGGGGATGACAGTATTCCTAGAAGAACAACAATGAGAACTGAGCAAATACCGAATATGTTCCATAATCTGAAAATCTGGAAATTGAAAATTTTACGAAAGAATATGCCCGTTATCAAAAATATTAAGGCAGTAATTCCGAAAACTATATCATAATTGCAGCCAATAAAAGTCATTTCTCGCGGCAGCATTTTAGCTTTGAATAAAGCATAGAGAATAAATTCTACTGGAATACGCAAGATATGGATCGCCAAAGCCAAATACATATTTATTTTTGTATTAACCAATAGTATCGAACAACAGACGATTGTTATAACTGTACCCAATAGCGTTAAGGCGAAAGATGGGGGAAATTGTATAAAGAACCCTGCAACAGCGGCAAATGATATGAAGAGCGACCAAATGATATAAACTCGCGTAGAAAGTTTGTGGCGTACAGCGAACCAAAATAATACAAAACAACTTATTGTAATAGCTATAAATAGATTCTGCATGATTAAAAAGCATATATCTTATAAAACTAAAGCATAAAAGGCCTAAAATACTTGCCTTAAGGCAAGTATTTTAGTGACAGGAATTCCTCGCTATATGCTTTTGACCAAAATGAGAATATTATAACGACAGATGCTCCAAGCATTGGTCATTATCGAGAAAATTTTATTTAGCTTCCCTCAACAGGTATTTAGGAGAGCTTTTTACTGCGTTACCTCAAAACGATTTGCTCCATAATTCGAATTATTCAGTGATGAGCCCATTGCGAATAGTAACTAATAAGCTACGAATTCTAAGTGACCATTTACAGATATTTAATCATCATTTAAATAATTAAATGTGTCTTTATTTTTACTGCCATATACAAGGGTATGCCGTCAAAACATACCATGGTTTAACAAGTAAATTTAAAGATAATGAAAAGATTAATGATGAGTTTGGTAGCAATGGTTATGCTATCATCTGTTGCTTCGGCCAAGACAGCCGCAACAACAGTCAACGGAAATGCATCTGTGAAAACAACTTCCCAGCGCCTGGCCAACAATACGGTTAGGGTTACCGAGGCAACCACGGAAACGAATGCGGCATTCGTACGCTGTAATTTTAAAGTAAGTATTTATAGCTGTGATGGTGTTTTATTAGGCAGCGCTGTCTACACAGATTATGCTTCTTCAGCTGGCGGCTGTGCTAATTTCTTTGCAGCAATGCATGACTGGGTTGCAAACAACTAAACTTTTATTCATTCTTACACAAAAACAAAAGCGGGGCTTTGACCCCGTCTTTCTAAACTAAATTATCATGCGTAAATATTATATATTCTTTTTATTTCTATTCCTTTCCAGATTATCTTCTGCACAGCGGCTTCATGCGATATATGAATACATCCCATCAGCCATGGCTACTTTTAAAGAAGATGTCTATTATGATGGAACAGTGAAGATTGCTGTTCGTGATTCGATGCCAATACGCAAGCAGGAGCTCAACAAAGATGGCGATGATGAAGTCGCTTCCTCATTTTCGATAACAATCGGATCTGGCAAGAGGTATAACAGGGTCGTGATCCATCAAAATAATGCTGACCAACAGCTAGAAACCCGTTCCATTCAAGGTGTTAACTATTTGGTGACGGACAAATTTCCGGCATTGGTCTGGAATACCGATTACACCGATGTGGATACTTTAGGCAAACATGTATGCCACAAAGCAACGGCCTCTTATCGTGGAACTACTTTGGTCGCTTATTATACCAATGATATTCCCGTACCTGTGGGACCATCGAAATTTGGTGGCTTGCCGGGCCTTATTGTGATGCTGTATAACGAAAGTGCCAATCCGAACTATTGGTACCTGAAGGAGGTAAATTATCCCTATGCGGGAAATATTCCCGTAAATGATAAATATATCCAGTCTTTACCCAAATTGAGCCTGGAAGAATTTGTCAAGAAAGACGACCAAATCAATGAAGAACAAATGCGTATTATGTACAGCAAAATGCCAATGATGGAAGGTGTAAGCGTTGATAAGCAAAAAGTTAGAGGCAGTGTAGAGCAAGTGTATGAATGGGAACATCAATAAGCAGATAGCGGCCTTATTCAGCTTTTGTCTGTTGTTTATGGTCGTACATGGACAGGTTGCTATCCATGGAAGCGTTAGTACTGAGGGAAAAGCGTTAGGAGGGGTACGTATTGATTTACGGCGTGATGGCGATAACAAAATGTTGGCTTATACGTTTAGCGACGGCCAAGGCAAATATCATGTGCAAACGGCCCAAAGTGGACCATTTACGTTGCTATTCAAGGCGCTGAGCTTTAAGCCGGCTTCACTTTCGATTACGCCTACGCAGGCCGACACGCTGATTGATGTACAGTTATCAGCTGGAGGGGTGGAGCAATTGCAGGAAGTGATTGTCCATTCCAAAGGCCCCTACCGCCGGGGCAGAGATACCATTGAGCTTGCTGTGAAATCCTTTTTGCAGGGTGACGAGCGTACGGTAGAGGATCTTCTTCGAAAGATTCCCGGCATTCAGGTGGGGACCGATGGGAGTATCAAAATAGGCAATAAAGAAGTAGAAAAAGTGATGGTGGAAGGGGACGATTTTTTTGAAAAGGGCTATCGCCTGCTGACACAAAGTATGTCCGTTCGTCCCTTGGAAAAAATTCAGATATTGCAGCGGTATTCTAATAATAAACAGCTGAAAGGTATTGAAAATTCGGACAAAATTGCACTAAATCTGCAACTTAAGGAGGAAAGCAGGGCACAGTGGCTTGGCTCGGTGGATGCGCAGGTGGTTCCCATAGGTCCAAAATATTATCAGGCCAATGCGAACTTGATGAATTTTGGAAAAAAGAGCAAATATTACCTATTAGGTGCTGCTAACAATAATGGAGTCGATGCCGTAAGCAGTATTAACCACCTGATCCAGTCTGGTTCTCCTGATGAACCAGGTCAGATTGGTGTCGGAATAACAACACCTACTTTGATAGATAATACGCCAAATTTGCCCGGTTTTGATTATAAAAGAACGAATTTCAATAACGATAAGCTGTTGTCCTTGAATACCATTTTAAATCCGACCCCACAGTTAAAGATCAAATGGCTTGGTTTTGCAAATCCTACTAAAAAATCATTTTATCGAAATACCGTGCAGAACTATCATTTGCAGGATATTCAATTTACCAATACCGAAGATTATCAGTTTACCAGAAACATCGATAACTACTTCACGAAACTGGAACTGCAGTTGGAGCCCAATAAGCGTACACTGTTGAGCTATTCAGGTACACTAGGTTCTCTGAGAAAAAATGATTTGGGTGCATTACTGTTTAATGGTGTTCAAAGTGAGGAACTGACCAAAAGTAAAGGATATTTGACCAACCATAATCTGAGTTATAGCTACAAATTTTCGGAGCGGGATGTACTGGTCAGCTCACTACGTTGGATAAAGCAACAGTCGCCATCGGACTACAGTATCAATCAATACTATTATGAAGATTTGTTTGGAGGTAAAGATATCCATGCGGTAAAACAACATATCGAAAATAATCTGCAGTATCTGGGGGCTACTACACACTATGTAAGCCGAAAGAAAAATGGTGATTTTTTTGAGTTGGCCTTCAATATGGCCTACCAGCAGCAACAGCTCAACACTGAATTGAAGTTGTTATTAAATCCAGACGAGTCAGGTGGGACAGCAGTCTCTCCTTCGGGATTTTCCAATGCGATGGACTTAAACGTGTTTCAGACGAACCTTATTTCCAAGTATACCTTTAAACGAAATAAATGGGAATTGACACCCCGCTTGCAGGCAGGTCTTGTACAGAACAGGTTGACAGATTTTGGGAAACCCAAACATAAAAATAACCTGTTGCTTTCTCCAGGACTATCGGGGAAATGGGTTATCCACCCAAAAGGGCGACTGGAAACAGATCTCTATTTTCAGCAACAGAATACCTCACTCACCGAGCTAATTCCCCATTATTATACGACAGGGGTTCGAAACTTTATTCGAGGAACGGATAATCTAGCGACCTTAAGTAGTTCTGGTGGCACGCTGATGTACACCTATGGCAGTATGACAGATCGTTTTTTTGCGAACCTTTCGGCCGGACATCAGATTTTGTTTGATTATATGGGTACAGAAAGCAGTTTAGACCCCAATTTTAGCCTTGTGCAACAAGTATTGCTTAAAAACAAAAAGAGCAGCAATTACAAGGCAGATCTCAATTATTACCTGAAAGTTGTAGGTGGAAATTTCCGTCTGGACTTAGGTGCAAACACGGCAGATTACGAAACATTGGTGGTGGGCGTGGGCAATCGTCAAATTCATACAGAGACATATGATTATGGACTATCGTTTAGAAGTGCATGGAAATCCAGGTTGAATATTTACACAGGTTATGCCCTGCAGTCGGTTACTTATCGCTCAGATAGCAAAACTACACTCAATAATAGCCGCGGATTTCTGAATGTATTTTTGAATATGGGAAAAAATATACAGTGTAATCTAAAGAATGAATCCTATCGCTTTGGCAGTTTCCTTGGGCAGGATTCCAAGACCTATTATTTTTCGGATTTCTCCTTATCTTATGAATTGCGGCAACATAGGACAAGATTTACCATGACAGCAAAAAATATTTTTAATACTCGCTTTTTCAGAAATGCTGAATTGACAGACCTTTATAATACCAGCACCGAATATAAACTTTTGCCGGGTTATATTAGTTTTGGGGTAGATTATAGCTTTTAAGTTTTTATCTTGAAACCAGGACAGATCATATCCTCGAAGATGAAAAATTCTTTCAGGATAGGCCTGCAACCGTTGCTTTTTATTACAAGTTGATTTCATCCGAAATTAGATTGTCAATAAAAACGCTTTGATCAATTCGGCGGTTTCAATAGGTTTTTCCGCAAGAATAAAATGGCCACAGTTTTCAATTTTTTTAAGTGTTAGATTACGGGTGATTTCCGGTAATGAATGAAGCAGTAGGTCATAGCCACTTGCACCAATCGCCAGGACTGGCATTTCTAATTTACTGTAGCTCGCGTAATCTTTAATATCCTGTGGAAAGGCTTGATACCATGCATTGGAACAACGAATAGCATCTTTATTGTCATAAGCTTCACTATAAACAGATTTATCAAATTGGCTTATGCTATCTTTATTAATCAGCAGGTTGTCAAATAACCAAGAGATGACGATTGACATGCGTCCCTCAAGTAACCTTTCTGGTAATTCTTTTACTTGATTAAAAGCTAGCCACCATGGATATAGATAAGTTCCCCCCAAAACAGGTAACATAGGAAGCTGATACATGCTTGGGTCTGGATGTGGTGTATCCAGCAGTATCAATTTGCTAGTTGCTTGAGGATAATTACAAGCAAAACTAAAAGCAACATGTGCACCGATATCGTGACCTGCAATAAAAACGCTGTCCAAGCCTAAATGCTTTACTAATTTGTAGATATCCTTGGCGATGTTCTTTTTGTCGTAACCATTTTCCGGTTTATCAGAGCTACCCATTCCTCTAATTTCAACTACAAATACTTGGTTGCTTTCTGCTAATATAGGCATTACATGATGATACGCCCACCATGTTTCTGGATAACCCGGAATAAGAATTATGGGGTCTCCTTTGCCTCCGTGAACATAATGGATTGAAATGTCATTTATTACGATAAAATTGCTTGTGAAGCCGGGTACAAGTTTAATAAGTTCTTTGTCGGAATATGCTGTTTTCATGATAAAAAGATATTTATAGCGACCATTGATTTTCTATAGACAAATTTAAACTGTATTTTTACAACCAACAAGTATGAAGTATACTTTATACTTGTGATATTTTTTTAAACTATTGATTATCAAGTGAAATTAATTAGTCAACTAGCGAGGGAAGCGAACATTCCTATTGGAACTATACGTTTTTATGAAAAGAGTGGACTCATTTCTGGCAAGACAAAAAAGGATATAACTTCCAATAACTACGTTTATTACGATGATGAAGTAACCGAAAAACTGAGGTTCATAAAGATGGCAAAAGCTGTAGGTTTTACGTTAGCTGAAATTAAGCAGGTTATTGATGCATGGTATCAAAAAGAGCTAACTCAGACAAGTAAAATGGAAGTGCTCGATCTTAAATTGGAACAGATAGATGCTAAGATAAGGGAACTTAAAGTAATGAAAAAGCAAATCGAACAATGTAAAAGCAATATCCAAAATGGTTTAAGTCGATAACCTATGTTTCCGGCTTTACCTACTCCTAGCTCATTGAAATGAAAAAGATGAAAGAATACAAAATTGCTATTGGATTGTCAACCGTATTGTGTCTAATTGCCTTTTTTATTAGAGATCGGTTTTTAATGTTTTTTACAACCGAAATTATAGGTGAAAGCCCCTTGTTTAAGGATAGCTGGCGTCTACCTGGCCAGGTTTTACCAACACTGATTTTTATTTTCTCTTTTGGGATTTTCCCTTTTCTGTATCTGTCAGTCAAAAATTATTGTAAAGTATCTTCGGTAAGAAATCAACGGCTTTCCCTTCTAATTATCAGTACTTCGGGACTTATATTGTGTTGGGTGCGCTTGGTTTATTTAAAATTTAAAGTTGCTCAGATACGAGACCTGTTAAGAAGGGCCGAGTTTACTTCGGATGGTGATATACCCAGCGTTCGGTTTCAAGATATGCATCTAGAGTCTTATCTCTTAGTAGGCTTACTTGTTGGCTGGCTACTAAGTATTATTATTTTTAGAAAATCTACAAATCCTAAACTTTAATTCCCCCCTGAATGCTTAACGAGAGGGGGATCTCGTACTATGAACTGCATGAAAGTGTAGAACATCCTGCGGTGTTGTCATAGCTAGAAGGACGTTTGACGGAAAATTCCGGAAATAATTCTTGGTATGGATTTTCTAATGCTTGCGTTAGTTTCATTAACATTGCTGTTTTTCCAGCATTAATTTCTTCAATGCATTGGTAAAGCAGATAGTTCCGCAGTATAAATTTGGGGTTTGTTTTTTTCATTAAATCCAGGGACTCAGCTTTTGAAATTGAATTTGAATACAAGCGGGATTGATACTGTTCCATGAAGTCTTTAAGTCTGCTAAGCTTTTCTTCATTTAAAACAGCGTAAGCTACTGGGCTAAAATGTTCATGTAAATCAGTTTCTGCAGTTATTTTTTCCAATTGATTGAAGAATAGGGTATGATCCAATGTGAGTTCTTGCATTAAACCCTGCCAGTTGTTAAAAAACGTCTCATCTTCCTTTTTTAGCCCATCAAATCCGAATTTTTTGCAAAGCATTTTGTCATGAGCTTCCCAAAAATAAATGCCAAAATTATTTAGGGTGTTTTCAAGGAATTTTTCATCGTTGATGATAGGTTGGAGGGCATTCGCAAGTTTCCATAAATTCCAGTTTGCAATCTGTGCCTGCTTTCCAAATGCATATCTCCTTCCTGGTAGATCCGTGGTATTGGGGGTGAAATTTAAATTATATTCATCCATCATTGAATAGGGACCATAATCGATCGTTAGGCCTAAGATCGACATATTGTCTGTATTCATTACCCCATGCACAAAACCTACTCTAAACCATTCTACCATTAAGTCTGCCGTGCGGTTACATACATTTTCAAAAAAATCTTTATATTTCTGCTGATCGGATGAAACAATTTCAGGGAAGTAATTTTCAATCGTAAAATCAAGCAGATCCTGTAATAAGCTGTGCTCCCCCTGAGCAAACATCAGTTCAAAATGTCCAAAGCGAAGGAAGCTTTCGGCGGTTCTGATTACCACGGCTCCTTTTTCGTATTGTGGGTTGCCGTTGTACATGATATCCCGAAGAACATCTTCTCCCGAAAAGGCCAGGCTTAAGGCCCTGGTAGTAGGTATGCCCAAGTGATACATGGCTTCACTCATCAGGTATTCACGTACAGAAGACCGCAATACGGCTCTTCCGTCTGCACGTCTTGAATAGGGCGTTGCACCAGCTCCTTTCCATTGAATTTCGGTCTTCTTACCTTCGGCATTGGTAATTTCGCCTGCAAGAATAGCCCTACCATCGCCCAGTTGTCCGGCCCAGTTACCAAATTGATGCCCCGCATAAGCTGTAGCGTAGGTCTGAATATTGTTAGGTAGGTGAGATCCTACCAAAAAGTTAAGATCCTTTTCTTCAAATTTACCCAGCCCTATTTCCTCAGAAAGAGCCTCGTTGAAAGCAATCAGTTGAGGCTGTTCAAACCCAGCAGCTTCGATCGTAGCAAATAACACTTTTGGCGTGCCTCGCTGTGTAGGATTATTGGAAAAATCTCCAGGGAATTTTTTGAGGAAAGGTTGTTTGATCTGTTCAATATTCATACGGCAAAGATATTAATTATAAAAGATAAAGACTTTCTAAATTATGGAAAGGTCCTACATATGGTCAAAGCGTTTTCGGAATGACCATGTTGATGGAAAAATCAGTTGCTGTCTAACTAGGTTCGCTAATTATTGCAGCGACTGAACAATTCATGAAGATCAAAGCCTGTCTAACAGAATACAGAATTCTGTTTTTCTCTAGCACGGTCGTAAGCCTTTTGCAAGAGGTAACAGGCATAGGCAACATCTTGCTTATTGTAAAGGTAAAAACTGATCCATCCTGAATTTTTAAATAGATGATGGTCCTTGATTTTTCCGTCCATCATTAATGATTTTTTTAGCTCTTTATTTAATAAAATGTCCACTAAACCATTGCTATGTACATGTGCGAATTCCTTTCCCAAATAATTGAACGCAGTCCCGCCATATTTATGGATCCCAACCGTCGTCCCGGGCATACGTTCGACATTTTCTTCCAGGTCATCGATCCAATGTAGCAGTTCGGGCTTCGCAATGAACATCCAAAGTCTCATAAGACTATCAAATAGAATAGCTAATAAAGGGATATCCTTTAAAAAGCCAAGTTTTCTTACCACAAAAGAAAACATAGGTTATCGCTCACTTAATAGTTTAATATGCTCCATTACTCGGAAATGGACATTCCTAGTGATACTTTCTGCCCAAAGGTCATAATACCAAGTAGGGAAGACATGGAGATTATACCAACTGTTCCCGATAAGGGTAGTGGTACCATTTCCATTGTCTTTCAACATAAATTGACCTCTTTTGATATCTATATGTCCCATAATTTCAGGGTCTTTGGGTTGATCAATGATATCAAAAACTAAGTTTTCATTGACGTCAAATTTTACAATCTTCTCATCGAAAATATATCCGTTGCTGAAAATGCATTTTCGGTTTGCGCCCAGTTTATGCTCACTTACCGTTGTGGCCATTGGGCTCGGCATTCCTATATTAAAGAGCCAATAGCTTTCCTTCTGAGATATCGGATCGAAGGCGACCACGTGCTGCCATACTTGTGCTGGACTCGCATGAATCAAGATCTCATCGGAGACCATATTTTCGTGATGATGATCACTCAGGGAGTCAACAATAAAAATTCCAAGTAACAGGCTAACAATGCTTATATTCAATTTTTGATTGCTCTTTTTAAACATTGACCTTCCAATAAAGGCGCCTGCGATAACAAAACCAAAAATAAGAGGGGAAACAATTAAGAGGCAAATAATGCCTTCACCTAAGAATATAAAGCTCAGTAAGATAGCCATGAGACTACCCAAGATAGAGCATGCCGTTATTTGTGTTCCTCTCATGTTGGTATCTTTCCAACACCAAGCCATAATAATACCCATCAACAGTGGAATAATCACAAACTCAGAAAAGACAAGTACACCCACATCCTTGGGCAGCAATGAAGATTGCATACCAATAATTAGAAATGCAAAAATGTTGGCTATTAGAATGCCCTGAACTATTTTAGAACTTCGTACTTTATAAAACGTTTGTTTCAAACTCATCGTATTTGATTGTTAGGCTTCCCGACTCAGGCTGATCTGATTTTAGCAGCATATTCACACACTGCTTAAAGGCGTTTAAGTGAAAAGGCGATATCGGAGCTAATGCTTTTTTAATTGTTAATGACCAGTGGTGTCTCAATATTTATTTCGGTATTTTGTGCCTTTACCCAGGGACCTGCATAATAGTTCCATTCATCATTCGGGCGACCATTTATGAATATGCCACCCACTTTTGGCTTGCTATCCGTTATGCTAAAACTTTGTATGGCTAAGATATTAAATAATTCGCTATTTAATAAATTTTGGAATGCTGCTAAATATAATGCTATTCAATTGAAGCTGATCAAAATGTTACAAATACGAAAATGCCTTTGCGTTGGAGGTATCCTACTTATGAATTCGATACAAATCGCGAAAAAGTTGATGAAGCAAGTCTACGACAATGGGGTGGAGTTGATAATGTGGATAAAATTATTTGGTTATTACAGAAATAAGTAAGAAACTCGCTTATAAGATAATGGTAGAAACCGCATTTCGATAAGAACGTTGTGGTAATGCTTGTTCATAGAAATAGACAACTCCAATGAAATTAAGAAAAATTATATTGTGTTTGGTGATAACCCTTTTAGGGCATACGCTCTTCGCTCAGGCAAAAAATGAGGTAAAGGTACTGCAAATCAATATCTGGCAGGAGGGGACTGTCGTGCCGAATGGGTTTCCTGCGATTGCAGACGAAATTATTGCCAAGCATGCAGACGTCGTTCTCTTTAGTGAAGTCCGCAATTACAAGGGAACAGATTTTATTCAGCGTATACTAACGGAACTCAAAGCTAAGGGTGCTATATATTTTGGCCAGTCCAGTGACGCAAAACTGGATGTCGGTTTTATTTCCAAATATCCGATTGAATCACAGCATGCGCTTTATGAAAAAGATAGTACTATGGGCGGTGTTTTAAAAAGTAAGATCAAGATTGGAAAGCGTTCTTTTGTATGTTATTCTTTACACTTGGACTACACGAATTATGCTTGCTATTTGCCACGTGGTTATGATGGTGTGACCTGGAAAAAGTTAGATCGTCCTGTTTCAGACGTAGGTACCATTATCGAGGCTAATCGGAAAAGCAAACGTGATGAAGCTATCCAGGATATCCTGAGCGATGTAGAGAAAGAGGATCAATCACAATCGTTTATTATTGCAGGTGATTTTAATGAGCCTTCGCATTTGGATTGGACATTGGCAACAAAAGATCTTTTTGACCATCGTGGGGCAGTGGTTCCCTGGGACTGTTCGGTTTTATTAGAAAAAGCCGGATTTATAGATAGCTTCCGTCAATTACATCCCAATCCGGTCAGTCATCCTGGTTTTACTTACCCTGCTTTTAACAAGGATGTTCCCATTGAGAAATTGGCATGGGCACCCACAGCGGATGATCGGGATCGGATCGATTACGTTTATTACCGCAGCAAAAAGCCGTTGAAGCCAGTAAAAGCTAACATTGTCGGTCCTGTGGAAACCGTAAAGTATGGGCAGAAGCAGGAAAAAGATAGTGAAGATAACTTCCTGCTGCCCGAAGGCGTGTGGCCAACCGATCATAAAGCGATGTTGGTTATGTTTAAATTCTAGTGCATTAATAGCCATATGAAATATACCGAAAAGCACGTAAGTGCCTACGAATGATAATTTATCTTCAGCGAATTATAATTGGTTCGATTTTTAATAGGTTGTACTGTTAAATTTGTGTTTAAAATGATAAGTTTATCATGAACAAATCAAGCTAATGAAAAAGATTAAAAGGTTCGTTTTAGTGGTCGTCGCTCTATGTCTAGTAGCCCTGGTTGTTGTGGTGATAACCAATAGCAATGTAACGGCTAAAACAGATTCGGTGATTTTCACGGAACTTAAAGATGTGCCAAGAACCAAGGTCGCCATCATTTTTGGCGCTGGTATCAATGGTGATCAGCCAAGTAGATATTTGAAAGATAGACTCGATGCTGGGATTTCGTTGTACAAAAACCACAAAGTGGATAAAATATTGTTGTCGGGAGACAACGGAAGAGACGAGTACGATGAGCTTAGCGTAATGAAGTTGTACTGTCAGAAAAATGGCATCGATACCGCAAAAATTTACATTGACTATGCTGGGTTCGATAGCTATTCGACCATGTACCGGGCAAAATATATATTTAATGTTGATACGGCAATCTTGGTATCTCAGAAATATCATCTAAATAGATGTGTTTATCTGGGCGATAAATTGGGCATAAAATCATTCGGCTATAGTGCAGATCGGGGCGCTTACCCGGGGTATAAATATTATGTATTGAGAGAAAAACTATCAGTTGCGAAAGCCGTTTTGGATATAATGAGAAATAGAAAACCAAAGTATTTAGGTAAGCAGGTGGATGTAAACGGAAAGTCGAATTATACGAAAGAATAGGTTATTAGATTTGTAGACCGATAAACCATTTATTATCGCATAATTGTTTGATAAGCTAGATGTTAGTTTAATAATGTGCCACAGACAAATGAGAGTTATTCTAAACATATTTTTATTTTTATTCGGGATTGGGTTTCTAATTCTTTTTGTTGGTATCGGTTTGTTTATGGCTGGTTTTGGCGGTGTTGACAAAGATTATTCTGTAACGGAACTTAAAGAAAACTTTGAGGAAAAAAGAGCCGAGATTTATGAAGTCAAAAATTATATAAACAAAATAATTCCACCTAACAAATTAGTTCATATAGAATTTGAGAATAACAATATGGTAGGTATCTTTCATTTGGAGGTGGACGGCAAGTTTGAAAGTAACTGGGATGTGAAAATTAATTCGAATAAAGCAGACTCTTTATTGCAAAAACTTGGTTGGACAACAGGGACTTTAAAAACACTTAAAGAAAAGTTAGATAATGCAAATTGTATCGGTATTACAAGCGGAGAACCTTGTAATATTAGCTTTCAACGAAGCGGAATGGGAATATATTCCTTTAATGTGTTTGATAGACCAATTGCCGATAGCTTAAAAGCGCGTTACAATGACGGCTGCACTTACATTATGGTAAATGACAGGCTTGTGCTGGAATATGGTGGTGGCGCGATTGGAAGTCAATGCTTTTATAATTTAGAATAGGTAGAAAGCTTAGTCGCTAAAAAGAACAGACCGTATGAAATTGACTATTAAAACCTTACTATTTGTCATGCTTTCTCATTTTGCTTTTGGGCAAGCCAAAATGAGAGAATTAAAAGAACTTATTAATAAGGATGAAGACGCCATAAAGTTAATCATGGCTTGGAAAAATGCTGCAAAAAATAGGATTCAAATTTTAGAGAATGACTCATTAAGGTCCAATGAAGCATTATTTAATACCCAAGTATCAACACTTTCACCAATGGGTGCAATAGTTTTTCATACGGTTGGTATTTTGATTGATAATGGATGGATCGGGATTTACGGTTCTGGAAGCGAAAAATTAAATCGAAATCTACCAAATTGGAATAAAGGGAAAACTTTTCAGAATTTTGGCGACAAACCCGGTTATTTAATTATTGCAGATGATGCTGTAGGTGGATTTTTCTTATTAAATGGAGGTGATTTAGGAAACGATTTAGGCAAAATATACTATCTGTCTCCCGATAATAATGAATATGAACAGCTCGATCTAACTTATACAGAATTTATTAATTTCTGCTTTAGTGGAAATATTGATGTGTTTTATAGGGATTTACGTTGGAAAAATTGGGAAGATGATTTCAAGAAACTAAGTGCCAATGAAGCTTTTATCTTTTATCCCTATTTATGGACTAAAGAAGGAAGGGACATCAATAAAGTGGAAAAAAATAAAGCAAGTATGGAAGAAATCTATACATTGAGAACACAGCAACTATAAATACCACAAAGATTGTATCCTCCGCTTAAGATATCCAAACTACTTTTTCAAGCAGAAATAAGTCATCTTTGTCATATAAACAATTGCATATTAGTTAGCAGTAATCGAGTTAAAGCTCTTTTAAAATAACTCATACGACGGAATAGTTGATTACTCCATCTTATCTTCAACCGAAGAGTTGCTCTTTGGTACCTTAACTATTTATTATTCCTTCAATAAACAAAAATCGTCATGCAGAAGTTTAAAATCATTTTAAAACTTCTGAACTATTTGACTGGTAAGATCGCGGGATAAGAGTGAACGCTAGAATAAACGAAGTTTAATCTTTTGCAGCGCCAGTATTCTTCTTTCTCTTGCTAGTAGCATTCGGGGATAAAATAGCTAAAGCCAATGTCTTCAGGAGTTTGCGGGAATCAAGTTGAATAAGTATTTTCGTATAAATTCCAACTTGATATGAAATTCCTTTTAACCTTTATTTTTTGTTCCTGGTTTTCTTTTTCACTATTTTCTCAGGTTGGGAAAGTAGGCAGGCAGAAAGATCAATTTGAAGCAATTGATTCTGTTCTCGGCCAAGTTTTAAAAGATCATCATGTGGCGGGTTTTGCCGTTGCTGTTGTTAAAGGCGATAAAATAATTTATAATAAGGGATTTGGTTATCGTGATTTCGCGAATAAAACACCCGTCACACCCAATACGCTTTTTGCAATTGGTTCAAGCTCCAAAGCTTTTACTGCTTCATTGTTAGGTTTGTTGAGAGCAGATGGCAAACTAACATTTGAGGACCGAGCGGTATCTTTACTGCCAACGTTGCGGTTTTACAATGATGAGATGGATAATCAAATCGTTGTTAAAGACCTAATGGCGCATAGGACAGGCTTGTCCCGCTATGATTTATCTTGGTTTCTGTTCAATAGCAAAAATAGAGATAGTCTGATTTCGCGGGTCAGATTTATGAAACCCAGCTCAGGCCTGCGAATGAAATGGTTCTATAATAACTTCATGTACCTTGCTCAAGGAATGATTGTGGAGCGATTGAGTGGTAAGACATGGGAACAAAATATACAAGAAAAGTTTTTTACCCCCCTACAAATGACCCGTTCTAATACCGATCTCTTAGCATTTCAACGGGACAGCGATGCTTCTCTGCCCTATACACTTTCCAAAGATAACACGATAAAACTGATTGATTATTATAATATTAGTGGTATGGGGCCAGCAGGAAGCATAAATAGCAGTGCTAATGACATGTCTAATTGGCTCAAGGTTTGGCTCAACCGAGGTTATTTCAATGGGAAAGAAATACTTCCTGCAAATTATATAAATGAGGCTGCGAGCTCCCAAATGGTGATGGATGCAGCTTTACCAGACAAACATAAAGATGTCTTCCTTTCCAATTATGGTTTAGGCTGGATGATTGGCTCCTATAGAGGACATTATCAAGTAGAACATGGTGGAAATATTAATGGATTTTCTGCGAATGTGGCATTTTTTCCAACAGATACACTCGGAATTGTCGTATTAACCAATCAAAACGTATCTAAAGTTCCTACGGTGGTCAGAAATTCTATAGCGGATATACTTCTTGGTTTGAATCCAATCGACTGGAATGGTGAAAAAAAGGCTGAAATTGACTCACTGCGTCATATTAAAAAAGAAGACGAAGAAAAGTTGCCCGTTACAGCGACGAAACCTTCCCATTCCTTAAAACAGTATACTGGTTCTTTTGAAAATCCTGCATATGGAATTATTGAGGTAAGGCTTAAGGATAACAAGTTATACAGTGAACTCGGTTATGAGAGGGTTGTTCTTATCCACCGACATTATGATGTTTTTGACCCACGGTCTGTCGATAAAAATGGGGTAGCGGATACTGAACCAAGTAATCTTCTCTTTAACTTCTTTAGCGATGTGGACGGTCAGATTCAAGGTATAGGAATTCTATTGGACGGTAGTGAAAAACCAGTTATGTTTGATCGTAAACCCAGTTCCGTTGCTGCATCGCGGTAACAGAACAATCGTATGGACCAATAAGATGAAAAGGAAGGTGCCGATGACACGCTTAAGCCAGTTGCCACAGAAAGGATGACGTGTCAAACTGTAATTGAATATACGAAAGCCGAAAATTGGATGGATTTTAGAATTGGCAACTTTCGAATGACTTCTTTACCAAAATTCTTATCAATTGGGATATTCTTCTTATGGAGCGGAGCCCTTTATGGGCAAGCTACGGAAAATATCGTGCAGGGTAAGGTCGTCAATCCTGATCACGTACCTGTTTTCCTGGCTACAATAAGCTTATATAGTATTGATGGCAAACTGATAGCTAGTTCAATGACAGATAGCACGGGCTGTTTTCAGATTACGTATAAACTAACGGGTACCTATTATTTGTTGATTAAGCACCTTGGTTATAAAGAGTTGAGGAGCAGCTCGTTTAATCCGTCCAATGGCGACGTTGGGACACTACATCTTCTCCGACAGGAGAATACACTGGAAGCGGCAGAAGTCGAAGGTAAAAAGAAGTTGTTTTCTATAGATGGAGGTACAGTCGTCTATCATGTAGAGAATAGCATAGGCTCACAGGATATATCAGCTTTCGATGCTTTGAAGAGATCTCCTGGTGTGCAGATAGAAAACGATACAGACATTACACTCAATGGGAAAAGTGGGGTACAGATCCTCCTGGACGGAAAACAAACTTTTCTTTCAGGAAAAGAACTTAGTGATGTATTGAAATCGATGTCATCCAATAACCTCAAATCCATCGAAATTATCAATAATCCAAGTGCCAGATACGATGCCTCTGGAGCTGCAGGTATAATCAATATCAAAACCAAAAAAAATCAGACAAAAGGCTTAAATGGAAACATTTCCACGGCCTTTGCCTATGGTGTCAGTCCCAAACAATTGGAAAACCTTGCATTTAACTATCGGGTTAATAGGATTAATGTCTATGGAACTTACAATCATACATTGGGGTATTACAATTACCTCTATGGTACGGATCGCCAGCAAAATGGAAAGTCGTATGACAGCCATACGATCGACGTGGACAAACGTCAGAAAATGGCGGCTCAAGTCGGGGTCGACTATTTTATTGACGAAAAGAATACGGTCGGTTTTTTGGCAAATGGCAATTTTATCTTTGGAGGAGGTCTCACCAATACCGCTACAGCCATTACGACACCGCCTTCCACCACGGTTGAGGAAACGCTGGATGCCATTAACGATTATTACGGGCAGAATACGAAACGCTACAATTTTAACCTGAACTACAAATACGAAGATACAATAGGGCATAGTCTAAATATTGATGCCGATTACGGTCTCTTCGGTAAATGGAACAAAAACCTGCAGTCAAATATTTACCGTGACAATCAGCATGTCGTTACTGACGAAAATCTTTACCGTACTCTTAATGATATCGATATTGATCTAAAAGGATTAAAAATAGACTATGCGACACGGTTGTGGGGCGGGAAGTTGGAAACAGGTGCCAAATACTCCGCAGTAGGCTCGAAAAATAACGCAAACTTTTATCATGTTAAACAATCGAAAGATAGCCTAGACAATGGACGTTCAAATGATTTCCACTTCGATGAGCATATCGGCAGTGCGTATGTTGACTACAAACGGTCCATCGGTGCCTGGTCTCTACAGGGCGGGCTGCGACTAGAATATGCTAGCTCCAATGGTACTCTACTTTATCAGGAGTATGGGGCAGGTCTTAACGAGCATATCAATAGAAAGTTTACTAACTTTTTCCCTTTTTTTTCCATTGCCACACAATTGACTGCTAAACAGACACTGTCTTTGTCTTATGCCAAACGTATAGAAAGACCAGCATATCAGGATCTCAATCCTTTTGTATATATGCTTGACGAGCTTTCATTCTGGAAAGGGAACCCCTTCCTGGTACCTTCATTGACCCAAAGGTTTTCGTTACTTTATTCCGTGAAAAATTCGACAATAATAGGCATAAACTATGCCTATACAGACCAATTGAATGCAAAAGTAACAGATACACTGGAACAGGATAAAATCATGATGATCAGTAAAAATGTGGGGACACAGCAACATTGGTCCCTGTCCCTGACGCAGACTTATTCGCCTAGGCCCTGGTGGGACATGACTTTCAATGGCCTCTTGTATTATATCCATAATGACGTTTCCTTTGACCAGTACCAAAATCTCAACTTGAGGCAGACTGCGGGAGCCGGTCTCCTTCAGACCTTCAAACTCCCCTTTCAGACGAGGGCGGAAGTTTCGGTGGTCTACAATTCAAAACGACTCGGTGGGGCCAATACCATCAGTAGACCGGTTAGTCAAGCGGACATCGCGTTCCAAAAATCTGTATTAAAAGACAAAGCAACAATACGACTGGCTATCACCGACATCTATAAAGGTAACCAAGTTAAATACACGCAAAATTTACCAGGACTGCTTTCATCAAGTTATGGCTACTACGAATCAAGACAGGTACGTCTGAGTTTCAACTATAGGTTCAGCAGTGGAGCGACTAAGGATCAACGTAATCGTAAATCGGCTCTCGAAAGCGAAAGCGGCCGGATACAATAAGATATCGGCACCGTTTGTACATATTTATTTTTTAATATTGGCCCTGCAATACATTGATGAATCTTCTAAATTTGAAATCTATAAATTAATAAAGACACGACATGAAGTTTACTATTTTCTTTTTAACATTGACATTTCTTTGCTTTAACTGCGAAGCCCAAAAGCAAGCTGAGATCTTCAAGGTGATGTCATGGAATATATTGCACGGAGCAAATGATAGTGAGGATGGCAAAGCCCATGCGGTACAGATTATAAGAGAAATAAATCCGGACATCATATTGATGGTGGAAACTTACGGTTCCGGTAAAGAAATAGCCGATTCCTTAGGGTACAATTTTCATTTAATTGCTCCCGAAGGAACAGCTTTAAATGATAAGAGTGTTAATTTGTCCATCATATCTAGGTACCCTTTTGGTGAACGGATTGACACTGAATTTCCATTTTATCTAGGAGGAAGAGAAGTTATCATCCACAAGCAGAAAATTAGATTATTCTCGAATTGGTTTCATTATTTACCATGGGAAAACGAGCCCGAAAATTTGGGTAAAACAGCTGCCGAACTTCTTGTTTGGGAAAGATCGGGAGCTAAATATGAAATGATACAAAAGGTATTGCCCTATCTAAAAAAATATGCTGCACAAGCGGATTCAATTCCTATGATTCTTGGTGGAGATCTCAATACGCCGTCTCATTTGGATTGGGGCAAGGATACTAAGAAAATACATAATAATCTGGTGGTTCCCTGGTATTCAACAAAAGTATTGGCCGATATCGGACTGGTGGATACTTATAGAACCTTGAACCCCAATCCCATCACACATCCAGGTATTACATGGCATACGAAAGGGGAAAATGATGACCATCGGATAGATTATATATTTTACAAAAGCCCAAAGTTAAAAGCGTTAAAATCTGAGTCTTATAAGGTGTTCTTTAATGAGCCAATCAAACTGAACGGTAAAGAAATTTTATACCCTTCTGATCATGGTTTTGTAGTGACAACATTTAAGATAAAGTAAAAACGATCTTAAATATATCATACAAGTATTGCTGCGCTTATTTATTTTCATCATTTTTATATCGATTCCTAAATAATGTGATAGAAATATTTTCTTAACTGCTATAAATTTAAAATGTAAAAGGTTGAAAAAAACAGATTACGAACAGTTTGCTGGTAAAAAATGTCAGGAACTTATACAGATCCAGGAAAGATTTAGAGCGCAGTTTGAGCTAGGCAACTATCAGCAATGGTATTATGATGCTGAACTTGCGCTTCTGAGGTTATACAATAACGATGAAGATCAGATTTATCTAAAATATATTCCGATAGGTACTTTTTCGTTTACATCAGAAACATGGATGTGGAGCTGGTTCAATGAGCATAGTGTCGAACCCAACAAGGGGAATATACTTGCTGTTAAAGAATTTGGAATCAAAAACAATTATACCAAATTGACAGAAGGAACTTTCCCGGCAGATGAATTCGATTGTTGGGAGTTTGCGGCGATTTCTTTGGATATGTTGGATGGCATGGGGCTTTATAGGGTAAGCACAGGAAATCTCCAAAGTTATTTCCTGATCACTGCTGTTCTGGATGAAAATTCTCGGGAAGTTGTCCATTTCAACCAAGCAAAAGTAACATGCAAAATCCATGGCTTGTCGAGACCAGCATTTATATGCCAGCATCTTGATCTGAAAAATCCTAAAGGTTTTGAAGAAAGTTTCGATACCTATAAAGGGATGGAACTTGATGAAGAAGATGATTTTGCAGCTTGGTGCGATGAATGTGAAAGGGTCAGAATGAAATATAATGGTTGGAACGAAGACTCAGAAGAATTTGCGAAGATCAAACTTGTTTGTGAAGATTGTTACTTTGAGCTGAAAGACTTTAATAAGGCCGAGTAATTATATTATCCGTCTTTGAATTGCATATGTCGTTACCGATCCAGGGGAGGAAGCTGTCTCAACTTGGAAGATAACAGATTTGCAACTTTCCATATTCAATGGGGACAAACCAACAAAACGTTTAAAATATCGACTAAAAAAGATTGAACATTTAAAATAAAAACAATCATAAAGCTAACCCTCATACCAATTGATGACTAAAAGTACTCGGATTATTATTATCATTTTCTGTCTCGTTAAACTGACACTTCACATTATAGCCGATTTCCATTCAGGTTTTCAGGGCGACGAACTGCTACATATAGAAACCGGAAACCATCTGGCCTTTGGCTATATGGAATTTCCGCCTGTCATCGGAGTTTTGGCATTTATCCAAAATTTGTTTCACGCTCAATCGGTCTTCATTCATCATCTTTTTCCACATATCGCGACAATACTCATCGTCATCTTCCTTGGTAAGACAGTATTTGAACTTGGAGGGGGGAGTATAGCTACCGCTATCACATTATCCTGCCTATTGATATCGCCGGGCTTCGGAGGGTCACAGCAGTCGTTTCAGCCCGTTGTATTTAGCCAATGTTTTTGGCTGATCTCATTTTATCAGTTGGTGAGGTTTGTAAAATATGAAGACAGAAAATACCTCTGGTATTTAACGGTCTTTATTTCCCTTGCTTTTCTTACGAAATATGATGCACTGTTTTTTTTGGTGGGCATTGCCGCGCTACTGTTCTTTCGGAGAATTCGAAAGGCTTTAGTAGCTGCTAGGTACTGGCAATGTATAGTTGTTGCTCTTCTTATTTTATTGCCAAATATTGTATGGCAATATGCGAACAATTTTCCAGCGTTGCAGATGTTTGCTAGGCTTTATGAGACGCAATTGGATGAACTAACTTTCAGCAAAGTTGTTTTTGGACTTTTTTTAGATGTCAATCCTATTACAGCCATTATGCTTATCCCTACATTGATTTTTATCTGGGGTGGTCAAAAAACAAAGCACTATTATAGGCCTATAGCGAGTTCAATTCTACTGTCTATTGTATTTTTGGCCTATTCAAAGGGTAAAGCTTATTACTTTTTCCCGATTGTTCTTACGTTATTGCCCTTTTGTGGTATTTTGTTTGAACATATCATTCTGCCAAAGAGAAAATGGTTGTTAATTCCACTGAGTGTCATTTTATTACTTGGAACTGTTTTGATACCATTTGGTCTACCTATATATTCTTATGCACATTATATGGATCGGATTCATAAATATTTTCCTAAAAATGTAAAAAACGGTAAGGAGATTCTTCCTATGCAAGAGTATATTACCAAGCAAAAATGGGAAACGAGCATGCATGAACTACACTCAGTATACGACAGTTTACCCCCTAATGAAAAAACAAGTTGTCTTATTTGGGGCAAACATTACTCGCAGGCTGGTGCGGTTGAACTGATGAAGAGTACATTTGGGCTCCCGAATGCTTTTTGTTATCATGGTAGTTTCTATAGCTGGGCACCATCGGGTCGAATGCCCCAAACGGTGATCGCCATTTGTTATAACGATACCAGTGATGACTTCTTTTATCCTTTTTTTGAAGAAGTTGTTCCTGTACGAAAGCTATATAGCCCCTATGCAAGTAGCGAAGGTTGGGTGCTGCAGACGATTTATATCTGTAAAAGACCTAAACAGGACTTTAACAAAATGAAAGATTTGTTTAAAAGCAGAATATTTGAATAAACATGCTACTTACTTTATTTGACTGGGGCGCATTCCAAATTGTTTTTGAAAAGCCGTTGAAAAAGCTTGCGTACTACCATATCCGTATTTTAACGCAATATTGCTGATCGAATCAACATCATTTTGTTGCAGTTCTTCAAAGGCTTTGGTCAGAACTGATTGATGGTAAAATTTAATAACGGAAATATTATAGATCGCTTGAAAGCCAGTAGTTAGTTTAAAGCGGTTCAGACCAATAGTTTTGCATAAATCGTTAATAGAAAGTTGTAATATCTGATCTAGATTTTGCAATAGCTTTCTGACTTCCTGTAATTTTTGAATATCTAATGCGCTAAATTTCAATTCTTGATGTTTGGCTGATGAAATGGCATTTAAGTAATGTGCCATGATCTCATATAGTTTACATTCCATAAATACCCGCCTAAAATTGCCCTTGAGCCTACATTCCAGTATTTGCTTAATGATGACGGTAATGACTTTAGAAATATCAAAAACTATTCCCTCGGCTGTTTTTGAAAAGACGGCATGAATACATTTTCTCTTCTCGGTCTTCTGACTGACATCGAAAAATTTATCAACCACATAAAGAAAGTCCTCTTTGTTAAAGATGATGGTTACCTGTTCGAATTTTTTCCCTTTCTCAGCTATAAAAAAAGAATCTTCCCCCTGCGGATTATACATAAAGCTCTGCCGTGTACTTATTTTGGAAGTCGTAGTGTGATTCCATTCATGAACGATATCTCCCTTTAGACTAATCGTCAGTAAAATATTATTGTTATAATATTGATTGTACTGCATCTTATAGGTTTCAAGGGGAACCCCGGATAAATAGGCTAAAGTAATATTGGGTACAAGGGGAATAAGAGCAGTTTGTCCTCTTCCAAGTATGGGGGCTTTAAACTTTAATATTTCGTCTTCGCAATTTTGCCGTACAATCTCTTCAAATGGCTGCTCTCTCAATTCTTTGATAACAATAGGAGCTTTCATATCAATAATTTATGCAATGAATATACAAAAAATTAATGCGTTTCGATGCAAAAATAATGCGTTTTGATGAACAGCCTTTCGGGCATCGCAAGCTAAATTTGCTATAAATAACGATACGTTTCCAATTGTGAATTAAATATTATGCGCTGTTTATTGTTATATCTTTCTTAGGATAAATTTTACTAATAAAATAAAAATCATGAAACATGTCACATTACAACCAGGTCAAGAATCCGGACTATTCGGTCCTGGTATTTTTAGGATTGATTTTGATCCCATGGGTGCCGGGCAGACCGGCTATTATGAAATCCACTATTATGGAGATGATAATCAACCGAATGGCCAGTATTTGACGGGTACAATCAAAGGGAAATTAGGTTCTGAATATACCTTAAATCGTAAGTTCAAGTTCAAAGTGAAAAATACTGGACTGAAGACTGCCATTGGCTTTGAATAAGGCACATAATGGGCTGAATAGCTCAATCTAAAAAAACGAGCCACTTGTTAAAAAAAGGGATGCCGAAAACGATATAGAGTAGGCGGAAATATAAATAAATATGTTATGCCAACAAATTTAATGCGAGCTGGTAGCGTCAACGAAACCGTTGACATCAGCGCAAGGAAAAAAGATCAAATGACTGCGGCACTGGTCGATTCAGTTACTTCGGTAACAACCAAAGTAAGTCTTAAATTTTCGGATGATAAGAATAAAAGCTCCTATAAAGTTTTTAATCTCTCAGCAAATCCGGCCCATTTTGTTGTTTATATTCCTGCAGGAGCGTTAACATACAGCGCGACTGTTACCGGTGAAGACATCAAAATAGCCTGGGCCTAAGTCACGCCGCTAACCATTCCGAATTTTATAAAAACATATTTACAAATTAAAATAAATGCATCATGGCTAGAAAAGTGAAAATGACGGTAAATAACAACACTGGTAAGGTGTTGACGTTAAAACCTAGCACACCAAAACATGGGAAATTCACCACAGATCCTCCAGGTACGATTGAATCTTCTGGAAGTTGGGTCTGTACCACAAGAACAGGGGGCACATTTGGTCCCGAAGGTACAGTGATTTATCAGACTGATGGCGGAAAAATAACCATCGAGTTCTACTACAATCATCCGATGAACCATAGCAAGAGTTCCTATAGAGTGACGGTTAGCCCATCCGATTCGATTGGATACGACATCAAAGGTAGTTTTGAAGGACATGATCAAGATATCACGTTTGAATTATATCTGATCTGAGCAAATATGGAATTAGGCTATGGGAAGTTTAATCAATGAGAAGCCGGATACGGGTTCAATACATACAGCTAGCTGGATGGAAGGGCTCGACACTACATTATTCTTGAATGGGATTATTATGCCGGGGAGTCACGATGCAGGAATGTCTCAAACGGATCATTGTGGTGCTGGGGCCGATTTAAATAAAGGAATCGTGCAAACGCAAGCATTGGATATGTTGGGGCAATTAGTGGCAGGAGCGCGCTACTTTGATATTCGTGTCGATTATGATCAAGGTAGACTGGTAAGCTATCATCGGACAGGGAATGCTGGATGTAATGGACAGCCGCTGGTCGATATGATCGAACAAGCCATTGCATTTATTGATAACCATAGGTCGGAAACCTGTATTTTAAAATTCTCTCATATCCGTACGAATCGTAATAAAGAGCGAGAAATAAAAGATCGAATAGATCAGTTTTTGGCCAACATGCAATACCGGAAATATTTTTATAACAATGCACATTACGATGTCAATTTAGCAAAAGTAAGTCTGGAAGCATGTCGCGGTAAGATTATTTTGGTCTTCGATTATCCCGAACATATCAGTGCGCGAAGTGGACGGTTTCGCTATTATGATCAGGATAAAAGCATGGATCCGGCTCATGAGCAAAGCAGATCTTGTGATCCCAATATTAGCGTGTATGATTCGTACGCAAATACAGTTTCGCTCGAAAAAATGAAACAGGATCAGTTGGCTAAATTGATTGCTTACGGCGGTCTGAATAAGAATTACTTCTTTTTATTGTCCTGGACACTGACGCCCGATAGCAGCACATTCTTGACCAGTTCTATAAAAAATCTGGCAAAAGAAGCTAATCGAGCGCTGGAGGAGCTAGCGGACGGATACCTTCGACAAGTCCACATTCCCAAACCCAATATCGTGTACATGGACTATGTGAATGAACAAACAACAAGAAGCGTCATTGCTCTTAATTTTCTTTAAATAGCGATTCTTTAACCCTTTAATTGTAAAGTCTTATGGAAAAATCTGAAACAAATAACCCCTTGTACGGGGTGACAATTGGCTCAATTATTTATTCTCAAAGTGGAAAATTTGCTCCAAGTGTAATTCGGGCACCCATCAGCCGGATGATTGCACAGCAGCAGTCCGAAAAATATATGTCTGGTGAAAGCAGTTATTTGTATTCTGAAAGGATGAATCAAGGTACTTTCGGAATGTCCGGTGCATATGGTGCTTCTGGAATGAGTCTGCTCAAGTCATCCTTGTCGGCTTATGTTGGAGAGTCAAAGGCAGCCACGGATAGGTCTGTTGTCGTGAATTATAGTGCGATTGCTATCGGGGGTATAGAATATGTTAATTTCGAAGATCTGACAGCAAGTGACCTTATTGCCAGTCTGAATGGCGCATGTCAGGAAGGTGCACAAGCAGTATTAACCGCTTATAATAATGTGATCAAGTATGCCGCCGAATCAAAACGTGATATACGAACGGCACTAAAAGATACCGATGCAGAATCGTTACAGCTAAAAGAACTGGTCAATATATGGGTGGAAGCTTCGGAAGATTTTGCACATGATTTTGGCGATGGTTTAGTCGTTGGTGTTATCTGGGGTGGACTAGGGGGAGTAACCATGAAAATGACCTCTCAAAGTGAATCGGAGTCTTGGCAGTACGGTGGTTCTGCTGATTTTTCCTACGCAAATGCATTTGCCGCTGTCGCTGTGCAGGCGACTTATGATGGAGGCCAGTCGCACGGTAAGGCCAAGGTCAATGTGACTAGCAGAAGTTTTTCCTGGGGGACAGTCCTTGATGAACAGGTAAAACAATGGCTGGATAGCGTGGAAAACAAATCATTCAGTGAGCTTGCCGATGTGAGTGTTATTGAGAAAGCGCCTAAGATGGAAATCAGTCGTGGAGCACCGACGATACCCGAATTCCACAAGCCCGAGGTCGACGAGAAAATTGAAAAAGAGGTGGAGAAGATAGAGAATTTGGATGACCTCAAAGAAATGGCGGAAGCATCGGCTTATAAAAAAACATTAAAAACAAATCCAAAGCTCTCTTTTGACGAGTTTATCAATAACGCTGAGAAACCTGCAAATACAGACAAATTGAAAAATCTTCAAGAAAAAATAAAGGCAAATGATATTGATACGCTGAATTTTACAAATAAAAATAAAACTAAGAAAGCACATTTTACAGCCTCAAATCTGTCAGAATCTCAGGGAATCGTACATGCTGGGCAGGAAGTGAGTACAGAGGGATACGTTCCTTTAGGCGCATGGATTAGTCATTGGTCTGCACTTTTCCCCTGGATGGCGCAGGGATATTACAACAGTATCGATGGCATCGAGGGGGAAGAGATCATCCGATTACGTGTTATGCTACAGGATTATCTGACGCTCAGTCGCATGTATTATATCGCTCACAATGCCGGTATTGCTGAGTTTAAGCGAAAAGATCCTGCGCAAGTCAATGTATCGACTTTAAGTCTTGGAGATGCATTTGCTCATGCTGCTGCGGAAGTCCAGAAGGCTATTGAATTTTCTGATTTTGGCAAGGTAGAGCAGAGCTATAAGGACTTAAATGAGGCTACAAAAAACATTTATAAGCTGTGGAATGAGGTTTCATTTCTGAGGAGTTGTGAGTTGGGGCTGGGCCTAATCAAAGACAAGAAAACGATAGGTCCCGCACTGAAAAATACAGATCAGAAAAGCTTGGGCACCCGTCAGGCATATTCGTTGGTAGCATGTGATTTTGAAGGAAAAAACTACACCGTTTTTAGCCGCGCTTATAAGGTACTGCCCTTATTGACCCCAGATGGTGATATCTTGGCTTTCGGTCCCGAACAAGGTGCATTAAGTTCGATATATGACAACGAAATCGTTTTTACCAAACCAGGACGAACAAAATATCTCGTATTCAGTTACGATAAAAGTGCTCGGGAATTATTCCATCAGGATCATCAAATTAAACTTTATCCAATACCATTCTCCGCTGCCGAAAATGTTTCAGCATGGAAAGGGATGTCTTTAAGTACCAATCTAGGTTCTATAAAAGGGTTAAACTTAGCCTTAACTTCATTGAATGATCAATTGTCGAAACTTCAGGCATGGTCTTTCAGTAGTATGAATTGGAGTAAACAGTGGAATGGTAAAAAATTATATAGGCAACACCGCATTAAAAAACAATACCTAGGGATTATTGATGAAATAAAAAACATATTTGCATAGAAATTTTTATAAGAGGCAACAACAGCTCAAGCTGTTTAAGAATAGGCTATCTGACAAGATACTGTGAGGGTGATAAGTATAAAATTGTAGAAAAAAGGCTATCTAACCTTTAGATAGCCCTTTGCATATTCAGCTTTTCGTTGCTGTCGCGCTAAATCGATTGAATTTGTCTGACCATTTGGTTTGTAAATCCCCATTCATTGTCATACCAAGCCATCACTTTCACCAGGTCGCCATCGACAACTCGAGTCATTTCTAGATCTACTGTCGCTGCAAATGGACTTTTGATAATATCGGTAGATACCAAGGGCTCGTCGGTTACCGTAAGTACCTTTTTATAGCGATCAGTTTTTGATTCCTCGATCAAGATTTGATTGATCTCTTCGATTGTGGTGGATCTTTCTGCAATGAACGTAATATCGGAGATGGATCCTACTGGAACAGGTACCCTCACAGCTATACCGTCAAACTTTCCGGTGTATTGCGGAAGCGCTTTTGTCGTCGCTATTGCAGCACCCGTAGCCGCGGGGGCAAGGTTAATGCCTGCAGCCCGTCCCATACGCGGTTCTTTTTTAGATGGAGCATCGACCAATGCCTGTGAAGCTGTATAACCGTGTGTGGTATTTAGTATTGCTTTTTTTATTCCCAGTCTCCTGCCCAATATTTCGATTACTGGACTTATATTGTTTGTCGTACAGCTTGCGCACGAAAAGACAGAAACCCTTCCATCTTCGGTATTTACCCCATGGACCACTGTCGGCGTATCTTTGGTAGGACCCGAGATGACGACAAATTTTGCTCCAGAGGTTAAATGTTTTTCAGCGTCCGCTTTGTTCGTGAAAATACCCGTACTCTCTATAACGATATTTGCTTGAATATCTTTCCAAGGTAACTTTTCAATCTCCCTGATACTTGTATATTTAACCGCCTTTCCATCGACCACAAGTGTATCTCCCTCGATACGCACATCTTTTTCATATTTCCCATAGTTACTATCGTATTTAAGTAGATATGCAGCGTTTTCAATACTCATCAGATCATTAATTCCAACGACCTCAAGATCGGCAGTTTCTGTTATTATTTTTAAGGCAGCACGTCCGATGCGACCAAATCCATTAATTGCTATCTTTTTCATCCTATTCCTTTTAAATCTGTTTATATTATTTCTTTTGTTTTTATATATAGACTAAGTTCTTTTATTTTTCGAAAAAAAAGATTGACATGGATCAAGAATTTCGCTAAGCTAAAGTCACCCAGTTAGTTTTCAGGGATTAGAAGTCAATTGTAAGTAACCATGGGCCTATCGATATCGAACTACGACAGAGTTCTGACAATAAAGCGCTGTTCAAAACAAGTACAGGCTTCATTATCTATTGGCTAAACTGAATTCTTCTTCTGTTACGGGATTTAGCCAAGTAACTTGAACATCTTCTTTAAAATTAGTGATGGCAACATGCACCATTTTAGTAGCAGCAGTTGCGCCGTGCCAGTGTTCTATATTCTCAGGAATATTGACAACATCACCTTTTTTGATTGCTTGTGCCGGCTTTCCTTTTTCCTGATAGAGTCCATTTCCTTCGATTACCAGTAAAACCTGACCTTTAGGATGTGTATGCCAGTTTGTTCTCGCACCAGGTGCAAAAGTTACGCTACCTGCCGAGAAATCATTGTTTTTATCTTTTGCTACCAAGGGGGTTAAAAATGCATCTCCAGTAAACCATTCCTTAGGTAATGGTTCCCCTTTGGGAAATATTTCTGTTGTATTCATTGTATGATCTGTTTTAGTGTTACAGGCGAATAAACTTATCGCCATAATTGGGATAACGAATAACCCGTGCATATAGTTTGCAATTTGGTCTTTATAAAGACGATCCGATATAAAGATGATCCGAATTCTTTATTATATGTTTTTAATAATTTTTGCCGGAATTCCACCAACAACTGTATTATCCGGCACGTCGTTGCTGACTACGGAACCAGCTGCTACCACCGTATTTTCTCCAATCGTAACGCCGGGCAGGATTGTTGCATTTGCCCCAATCCAAGCATTCTTTTTTATATGGATCGGAGCCACAGTTAACGATTGTCTGTTTTCAGCTTCAATAGGATGGCCTTCTGTTAATAAACTCACTTTGGGAGCTATTAACACATCATCTTCTATAATTATACCACCTAAGTCTAAAAAAACACAGTCGAAGTTGATGAAGACATTTTTTCCTATCGTTGTATTCTTGCCATAGTTGATATATAATGGTGTAAATACAGTCGTGCTTTCATCTATAGCTGAACCAGTAATCTGACTTAATAGATTTCTTATCTCTTTGGGATCAGCCGAATTGTTCATAGGCACCAATAATGCTTTTGTAGCAAAAGAAGCTTCCCGCAAACGGTATCCTTGGGGATCATCGGAAGAAATATTTTTATTCCTTTTCAATCGTTCAAAAATATCTTCCTGATAACTATTATCTGATGTTTTCATAGAATAGCTAGTTAAATTTTATATTTAATGAAATAAGTACGTTATTTTAAATTAGCGATAAAGAATGCTGTCAGTTTATCGAAGGGAATTCTATCGAATTGATCATATAAATCAACATGAACTGCATTTGGGATAATCACTAGCTCCGTTGGCTCGGCAGCAGCTTTATAGGCATCTTCGCTGAAATATCTTGAATGAGCATTTTCACCTGCAATGATTAGCATGGGGCGAGGTGCAATTTCCTTGATATAAGAGAGAATCGGCATATTCATAAACGACAGGGGGGAAGTTGCCGTCCATGAAGCATTTGAATTGATAGAACGAGGATGAAATCCGCGAGCTGTTTTATAATAATCAAAATATTCCTTGACAAACTGAGGCTCACTGCCAGTCAATTTTTCCGGTAAATTGTTTGTTGAAGATGCGTAAGATCTACTTTCAGCATCTTTCCAGCGCTGCAGGCCTAATTGTTCCAATGTTTGTGTACGTTGCGCAGCAGTTATCACATCGTTATAGCCTTTTGACATGACGCGCGTCATATCGTACATACTGGTCGTTGCTACTGCTTTTATACGTTTGTCTACTGCCGTTGCATTTAATGCAAAGCCAGCAAATCCACAGATGCCAATGATTCCGATTTTGCTCCTGTTAATGTTTTTCTGCAACCCTAGAAAGTCTACAGCTGCGCTGAAATCTTCGGTGTTGATATCTGGCGATGCTACGTTACGAGGTGAACCGCTGCTTTCACCAGTGTAGGAAGGGTCGAACGCCAAGGCAATAAATCCTCTTTCCGCCATTTGGTTGGCATACAATCCGGAAGATTGTTCTTTCACTGCACCAAAAGGGCCACTGATGGCAAGTGCCGGTAGCGCTGTGTTGTCTGTGTTTTTAGGGATGTATAAATCGCCAGAAAGCGTGATGCCATAATGGTTTTTAAAACTTACTTTTTTGCGGGTTACCTTGTTGCTTAATTGAAAAGTATAATGATCTGATGAAGTATTCATTGGTTTTAAATTTTGGTTTGCTTGTACATGCTGTGCGGAAGTCCTATCAGAAAACAGGAAAGACAAGACCAATAATGTTGCTGCTATTTTCATATCTGTATTACATTAATTATTACAGATACAAAGGTAGATCAGGATAAAGGGGAGGTGTTAACGATTATCAAACTAAAACTTAAGAATTTCAAATCTCAGATTCCCGGAGCGATTTCGGGTTTGTTCCCGTCAGTTTTTTAAAGAAGTTATTGAAATAAGTAGGATATTCAAATCCCAGTGCGCTGGCTATCTCTGAAATATTCCAGTCTGTGTGCAGCAGCAGGGCTTTTGCTTCTGTTAAGATTCTTTCTGAGATCAGCGTCGTTGTAGATTTGCCCGTAATTTCTTTTACAGCACGATTCAGATAGTTGACGTGGATGTTGAGATTTTGCGCATAATCCTGCGCTGTTCTCATTTTGAGGGGACTTGCAGGTGTTTCGATGGGAAATTGACGTTCTAATAGTTCCAAAAATACCGATGCGATACGTGCTGTACCATTCTTGTTAGGGGTATGCACTTCTGACGGTTGAAGTTTAAGGGCTTCGTGAATGATCAGGTTGATATAATTGCGTATGAGTTCATCTTTAAACGTATAATCACTTTCTTGCTCTTCGATCATCTTCTCGAAAAGTGTGTTAAGCAACAAGCGTTGATCCTCAGTGATTTTTAAGACCGGCGTACCTCCGATTTTAAAGAAAGGCGATTGCTGCAAGCTTTCCGCGCGGTCGGCCTGTTTTAAAAAGTCTTCCGAAAACAAGCATGTATAACCTGCATAGGTCGTAGAAATGGTTTCCCAGGAATAGGGGATATGCGGGTTCCCAAAAAATAGTATCGTGCCTTCTTGTTCAAAGCTTTTATCTGCGTAATGAATCTTACTTTTACCAGTTGTAAGGCATATTTTAAAGAAATCTTTACGACTATAAACACGTGTAGCATTACTGTCATCCTCAATCTGAAATGCTTTAAAACCCTGCAATCTCAGTTCACTATTGAATTCAGAGACACTTCGGACTATTTTTGTTTCCATAGAACAAAGTTAAGAAATTCAAATATAACGTTGTATTTAGTGCAAAAACAACCTAAATAAACGGCTGTATTATCTCAACGGCTGTATTATCACAGTGCTAAACTCGACCTTTTTTTATTTTTATCAAACCAATCACTTCAAGCATTTGTCTATTTATTGACGATCGATTCAATTTAGGAAGTTTAGTTTCGGTTGATTTAATTGTATGGTCAGGTTTAATGCCTGGCCATTTTTAAGCTTAGGTTTAGGGACTGGGCTTTTAGAAAGTATACTCCGATCCGTAAAGGATTCGTTTATAATTTAGTTAAGGGGCTAGTCGAAAGATTAGTCCTTTTTTTAAAAATTAAGGAACAATTCTCACTGGATAACGTTCATTGAAGAGCTTCGAATGTTCTGATGTGAAGGAGAAAAATAGGCTTTCTATTCACGCTAGCTTGACGAAAAAGTAAATTTGACGAATTCAGAATAAATGCTTATCATGGCTTCTATGATAGTTTATCATCTAAAAGATATACAATATAAAGCTGAAAGGGCGATCACCCCTTTTCATATTTTTGATTTGGACAGGGAAGCTCTCGCAGCTTATAGAGAACCTCATACAAAAGACCATTTTTGCCTTTTGTTTGTTAAAAAAGGTCGGCTCAATCTGCAGGTGGAAGACCGCCGTTATACCGTCAATGCACCTCATATATGTGTCATCTTTCCCGGTCAGCTCTCCTCCAAAGAGTTGCTAAGCGACGACTTTGAAGGCAAATTGATCCTGTTTGACGAAGTACTATTCTGTTCGGATATCCTGAAAAACGAATTGAGTATTTACAACTACAATATCTCCGTAAAACTCAACCATATTGAATTGCCCGAGGCAGAAACCTCAGAAATAGAGATGCTGCTGGAGCAGGTCGAAAAATCATATCAGGATTTAACATCGATCAAGAAGGAGCAAGCGCGTTTCTACATCAAAATCATCTTACTCAAATTGGTGGAATTTGTCCATACCAAATGGGGAAACAGCCAGCTCAGTAATGAGAACGCAAAGATCTATGGTAAATTTCTGGAATTGTTGGAAAGGCATTATAAAACGGAGCGTACCGTGGGCTGGTATGCAGAAAAATTACAGCTGTCTCCAAAAAAGTTAAATGAAATTACCCGCAAGATTGCAGGACTGACCTCTATAGAAACCATTCATGCGCGGATTATGAATGAAATCAAACAACTGCTGCTGTTATCCAACTACTCACATAAGGAGATTGCCTTTGAACTCGGATTCAATTCACCTGCGGCACTGAACAAGTTTGTGCGCGCCAAACTGGATGAAACGCCAACCAATCTGCAGCAGCAATTGGCACAAATGTATAAGACTTAAGTCTATTATGTGATTTGATACGTTTCTATGCTGTGGTTGTGTTGGATCAAATGTATATCATATCGTAAGTAAAGTATAACATTTGCCTTCCCGGGCACAGTAACTTTGCATCAGAAATTTAATGTAAAATATATGAGCAAGTTATTTGTTGCCAGCGAAGTATTCCACGGGGCTGGTACATTGTCGGAATTGAAAAATCTAACTGGAAAAAAAGCCATCATCGTAACTGGTGGTCAATCCATGAAAAAAAGCGGAACTTTGGACCGTGCCATAAGTTATTTGACCGAAGCAGGATTGGAAACTGCTGTTTTTGACGGTGTCGAAGAAGATCCATCATCGGCGACAAGCCTTCGAGGTGCTGCAGTGATGACTGATTTTCAGCCTGATTGGATCATTGGTCTAGGAGGTTGCTCTGCAATTGATGCGGCAAAGATGATGTGGGTGTTTTATGAATATCCCGATGCAAATTTTGAAGCGATGACCCAACCTTTTAACGTTCCAACATTGCGTCAAAAGGCTAAATTCATTGCCATTCCATCAACAAGCGGTACAGGTACGGAAACCACAGGATTGGCTGTGATCACCGATCGGGAAAAAGGGGTGAAGTATCCAATCGTATCGTATGAATTGACGCCGGATATCGCTATTGTCGATGGTGAAATTTGTACCACGATGCCTGCACATATTACCTCCAATACTGGTCTAGATGCTCTTACACACTGTGTGGAAGCCTATGTGTCCAACATCGAAAATAACTATGCCGATGCCTTGGCTAAAGGGGGACTGGAAATTGTTTTCGAAAATCTGGAAGAGGCGGTCAATAACCCGACAAACATTAAAGCACGCCAAAATATGCACGATGCATCTTTTATGGGCGGACTAGCTTTCAACAATGCCTGGTTGGGTATTGTCCACTCTCTCTCGCATCAGGTAGGTGCACTCTACGGCGTCCCTCACGGAGCTTCCAATGCGATATTCTTGCCCAATGTGATCCGTTTTAATCTGACAGCTACAACAAGATATCCTGATTTGGCTAAACTTGTCGGTAGAGATTCGGCCGAAGGATTGGCACAGGAAATTGAAAAACTAAGAGCTGCGGTCAACAATATTGGCTCCCTTAAGGCATTTGGCATTTCCAAGGAAGACTGGGACAAAAATCTGGATTATATGGCCCAAAATGCTTTGCAAGATCCATGTACTGGCTTTAACCCGCGTAAGCCTAGCCTACAGGACTTAAAAGACCTTTATAGCGCTTGCTACGAAGGTGTGATTTACGAGAATTAATCGAACAGACCACAGAAAGCGGTTGTAGCGAAGGTGCGCAATCGCTTTCTTCTGAATAAAAAGCACTGCTCCAGCTGAAACCGCAACCAATGTCTTATAAACGAAACTAAGTTTCAATCGTTTAAAATAAAAGATGCTGTATCGATAAAGATGCTATCGATTGAGGGTGATCGGTAAATTTCTGTCGTTTGCAACGTTAATTCAATTCATGAAGATTAGCTTCATTCTTTATAGCATGCAGCGGTAAATTCTATAGAGCTGTACTAATAAGTTATTGTATTTTAAACTTTTTTACCGTGCTATTGTGTTATAGTGGAAAATGGGGTAAAGTTAATTTAGTATTATGGCAGATAATAGGACTGATGCACCAAGAGTAAAGGACCTGCGGAAAACGGTATTAAATAAAAAGTATAGCAGATGGATCAAATAACTTAAAAACTAATGATGCTTTTTGACAGATTCATCTATAAGTTTCATTAGATGATCGACAGTTTTAGCTACTTCTTCTTTCCGCACAACTAATGTCTTTTTTTCTAGATCTGGAGGAAGGGAAATCTTGCCATTAAATTCAGGAAGAAACATATTGATCATTTCCTGATTCATTTTATTGAAATTAAAAAAAGTCCATTTTTTGGTTTCGTCTTCTTTTAGCGCTAATAAGTTAGCTGAAGTGATAGCCATTTTGTTTTTTTCAGGCATGGACATGACCAGTACTTGGGGAATAAAGCAATACGCTATTCCATCAATCTTCGAGATATCCATATCGACATAGTTAATCATGGAATCAATTTTAACCCCGTATTTTATAAGAGAAGAATAAAGTTCTTTGGTCACCTTTGTTGCTTGCTCAACGCCGCCCATGCTTTCAATTATACGGGGCGATGTTTGACTTAGAATACCTTCGATATCTCCGGAAATAGACGCTTTTGTCATGGTTGAAAGTGCTTCCCTGAGCTGCGGATCTCTTTGCGCAGAGCTTATATGGTGAAAAATAGTTAATAGTGTAATTAACAAAAAAAATCTTTTTCGCTGGATGTTTTTAAACTTGTTGAACCAATTGTTGCTTTGCATAATGGAAAGAGGCTATTTCGTTTTAAATTCCGTAGGTCTCATATTGGTGAGCAGATAAAAGTTATTGCTAAAAGCCGCTATATTTGAATAGCCAATCTCGTAGGCAATCTCAGTCATATTGAAATCTGTATCGTTGATTAATTCCATTGCCTTAATAATTCGTAGCATTTTTAAGTACTGAACAAATGTAATGTGCAATTTATGCTGGAATAATCTGGTGAGACTGCGAACACTCATTCCAGATTGCTGAGCAATCATCGCTAAACTTAGATTTTCATTTAACCGATTTCTAAAACTGTCGATTATGGTATTGAGCCTTTGATCGTCTGTTGTAGGAAGTTGTATGGAGAATTTTTTGAGATTTTCTTTTGATAATACGCCTTTCAGCGTATTTAAAAATTCATACTCCCACGAACCTTTGTAATAATCACCTTGCCACTTCTCACTAAATGAGAGCATTTCTGCCAGGAGCTTACTCACTGGATAAATACCCAATTCCTCATAAAAATTACCAGCACTTTCTTCCGGAAAATAGATATTGATAATAAACAGGTCCTGCGTATTGAACATCAGGTTGTGCCGATAATTTTTTGGTATCCAAATATAATGATTTGAGGGAATATAGAAGTCCTTTTCGTCAGTCTGCAAGTAAGCAATCCCGCCATAAACTAATAACAACTGAGCTTTATTGTGCTGGTGAGCAGGCAAACGCTGCTCCGTTTGCTGTCGCATCACGAGGATTGAATCAGGGTTTTGATCAACAATATGTATTATTTGACTAAGAAATTCCATGTGGCCAAATTTAATAAATATTAGGCTAATTATATGAAACCATACTTCGCCATGCTGGATAATTTTGCAGTGTAAATAATAGTAAAGTCATTATGAAATATAAAATTATAACATCTCACAAAGATTTTAAACTTGAAACACAAGCTCAAAAGTCTGATAATAAATCACATCATTCAGATGAAGAAATTGACAGTGCATATATCTTCTGGTTTGCTTATGGGTATAACTATGCTTTTATGCCAATGGTAGATTTAACTTTTGCCTTTGATGAATTGAAAAAGATCGTAAAACCATGGCTAGTAAAAGGCAAGAAATATATAAAGAAAACCGATGAAACAATATAGAACAGTCCCTATTTTGGGCATATTGTTAGCCCTATTTGTACAATCACTCTATGCCCAGCATATAGAAAATGCGCGGGTATTAAGTTTGGAAGAAATTTGGAAAGTAGCCGAAACAAATAACCGTCAACTGAAACTATCCGACCTACATCTCCAGCAGAGCAATTTAGAAATATTGGAAGCGAAAGACCGTTTGTTGCCGGAGCTTTCGGTTGGTGGAGATGCAAAACTCAATTCCAAATTCCTGATCTATGACAATGGATTATTTTCTTCTCCACAGGATGTGCCTGTAAAAGGTTATGGTTATGGCGTGGGTTACAACCTGAACGTCAATCTTTACAATGGTGGTAAAGACAAAAGAAACATTGTCATGAAAAAGGAAGAAGCGGTACGCATACAATATGAAGTTGATCTGCAAAAGCACAGTGTAAAATATAAGGTTGCAGCTGCTTACTTTGATCTATACAAGTTTCTGCATTTCCATGATTTTCTTGATGCAGAAATTGGTGCAGAAAAAAAACAACAGGTACTCGTAGAAAGCCTGCATAAAAACGGCACTGTGCTAAAGAGCGATGTACTGAGAACCTCCGTAAAATTAGCGCAACTGGAGCTCAGCCTTTCTGATGTTACGAAGAAGATTGAAATCGCTAAACAACGGCTCAATATTCTGATGAGGCGTGAAAATGATGCTGAGCTGGCAATAAAATACCAAGATACAATCGAGTTAAGCGCTATCACTGAAGGTGACTATGAGGATTATGTAGACATCGCTTTTAACAAATCGCCGGCATACAAGATCGCCTATAGCACTGTCAAATTGAGCGAAATGAACATCAAACAGGTAAAAGCGATGCTGTTACCTAAAGTCTCCTTGTATTCGACTTACAATTACACCTATCCGCAGATTTCATTCTATCCGTATTCCAATGATTTATGGGGATTTGGTCAGACAGGGGTTAAAGTCCAGTTTTCTATCGATAATCTATACAAAAGCAAGCATTCCATCGCTCATGCCCAAGTGGTCAGTAATGAGGCAAGAGAAAAAGCGAACATTAAAAAAGATGAAATCTATCTTCAGGTAAAAGAAGCTTATTTGCAGCGGCAACAGGCTTTGGAGAGTATGGAAACAGCGGAGCAAAATATCATTAAAACCGCCGAAACTGTTCGTGTTATCAGAAGTAGCTACATAAACCAGGAATCACTTCTTACCGATCTTCTAGAAGCCGAAAATGCTTTACTGGAAGCTAAGTTTAATCTGACAACGGCACAAACAAACGTCAAACTTGCGCATATCAGGCTATTGGCAATTATCGGAATTCTTTAATACAAATATCATGAACAAAAATAAAACAGATAAAATTGTTGTAAGCTTAACCAAATGGTTTGGTATCACATTATTCGTAGGAATCATTATTTGGACAGCAGCTTATTTTTTCGAGGGATATCGCTATGAACAGACCAACGACGCTCAGATTGATGCCTATGTTTCCCCGATAAACGCAAAAGTAGGGGGCTATATCCGTAAAATATATTATAAGGACAATCAACAGATTAAAAAGGGCGATACACTTGTGGTGATTGAATTGGATGAGTACGGGCTGAAAAGAGATGCTGCGTCCGCAGAACTCATGAGCTCACAGGCCAAATTACCGATCTTGGCGGCAAGTGAAGAAACGCATGTTAAGAGCATTGCAGTCATCAAAGCCCAATTGGGAGGTGCTAAAGCGCGATTGAACCAGCAGCAAAAAGAATTTGATCGGTATAAAAATCTACTGGCGGACGAATCGACCACACAACAAAAATTCGACAACATCAGTGCTACTTTATCCATCACCCAATCAGATTATGACCAGACAAAAGCTTCTTTGCAGGTCGCCGAATCTAAACTAAACGATTTCAGGGTACAGCGCAATGCCATAGAGGCAGAGATAAAGATAAAAGAAGCACTTCTCGAAAGACAAGAATTGGACATTAGATATACCGTTATCACAGCACCTTTTGATGGACAAATCGGGAAGAAGACCATTCAGGCAGGACAACTGATACAGTCCGGACAGACTTTGGCATTCTTGGTGAACAGAGCCGAGGAAAAGTGGGTAATAGCAAATTTTAAGGAAACACAGATTGGGAAATTCAAAATCGGTCAAGCGGTATCTGTTGAAGTCGATGCTTTTCCAAATGAAAAATTCACAGGTACAATCGAGTCCCTTTCGCCAACCACAGGCTCCCGTTATTCGCTGCTTCCGCCAGATAATGCTACCGGTAATTTTGTTAAAATCATCCAACGTATTCCTGTTCGGATTAAACTGACCGATATGTCCGAAAAATTAACTAAGCTTTCTGCCGGAATGAATGCAAATGTTTACGTTTTAAAAAACTAACGATGCAAGCACATAAAATACCAATTTTTAAATCCTGGGTATCAGAATGGATGGCAAGGTCAGTCATATTTGCTATTCTCATGAGCAGTCTGTTTAGTTTTGCCTTTTACGGAAGTCCGGTTGCTGCGATGGGCTTTTACGGAATACAAGCTACCGATGTACAATATGGTATGGTCGTTATTTATGGTTCTACCGTAGCCTTTCTGGCTCTGGATTTTAGAATCGTAAAATATTTTGCACCAAGGGAATATCTACTGCTGGCACTTGCGGTAAATGTACTATGTGCTGTGGTCTGTTTTTATTTCAGAGATTGGGCATTATTTGTTTTCTGTCAGTTTTTGCAGGGTATTACCTGTGCATTGATGTCGGGAATTGTGTTACAGCTTATTTTTCCACGGTTACAGTCTGTACGTGCCCGTGTGATTGCTTATAGTCTCCTTTATGGCAGTATACAAATAGCTGTACCATTTTACTCCATCTATATCAGTGTCGTCATTCATTTCTTTGATTTCAACTGGATATTCTACGGATTTATTATTGTAGTCATTATGCTGACAGGTGTTGTTTTACTTACCATGAACAGTAAGGCCCGGTTTACCAGAAAAATACCACTGTATCAGGTGGACTGGATAGGCTATTTATTTTATGTGTCTTTTATCTTGATAGTTGGATACATCCTTGTGTACGGACGACAATTGGGATGGTTTGATAGTTCATTAATCAGCACACTTTGTTTAGTTAATTTAATTATTCTTTCTCTTTTTATTAGCAGAGAATTGAAACTTAAGCGACCATTAATCAATTTACAGATCTTTAGAACAAAGAATTTCGTTATTGGGCTTTTGCTTCTTTTTACCTTTTATATCTTTAAAGGAAGTACTGGGCTTGCCTATGGTTATCTTGAAGCGATTTTAGGAAACCATCCACTGAGTACCATTCCGATATGGATTGCCGTAATTGTTGGAACTGTTTTGAGTATGTTTATCATTTCCCGATTTGTCTTGATGGGCTATAACCTGATCCGGATGATTATTGTTGGTTTTGGGTTGATGGCAGTATATTATGCCTATATGATACTATTTGTTTCTGTACAGGGCGAAACGGCCGATTTCTTTCTGCCCATGTTTATTTATGGTGTGGCAACAGGTGTATTGTTTGTCCCGATTGTTTCATTTGCGGCATCGTCAGCGCCTTCCAAAATCGCCGTCAATGCCTCTCTGATTGGTATATTTTCAAGGTTCATAGGCTTTACAGCTAGTCTGGCACTTAATAATGAGCTTCAATTATTTGCAAAATCATCCGTAAGGGAAAAGGTGCGGGAATCGCTCACCGAAACCAGCCCTCAATTGCCTGTTACCTTACTGGATATTCAAAACCAGTACATAAATGCAGGCAGTGATATGTATACGTCAAAAACAGTATCTTCCGGCTATTTTAATCAAATGATCGGTCAGCAAATATTGGCTCGCGCTATCAGGGACTATTATGATCTGATGTTGACAGGTTTGATTTTTGTCATCATTATTCTGCTGCTTTTGCCTCAAATTCAACATGTTGTTTTGAGATTAAGAAAAGGAAATGTTCCTTATTAAGGTATTGTTATTTCAGAAATTATCAAAGCAAAGTATTATGTAATTCCAAGGCCGGGATCGAACAGTTGGCGCATGAGCCTATGGGCTACAAGATTACGCAACCGATTTCGTTTGAAGGAAATTTTCTGATCCCAAATTTTATAAATAATTTGTCGTAATGACGCCTTTTTTAGCAGTCAAATGTGTTAATTGATTTTTACTATAACCTGTTATTATGATGAGAGCTACACTGTGTGCGACCTTATTAAGTGCCCTATTGAGCAGTTCCTGTTCTAAAAGCATCAGATCTGATTTAAAACCCAAGGAATACAACGCACAAGAAACAAGCGGAAAAGACTTGCCCAATTTGAGCCTGTCGGGAAGTAATGCTGCACCTTCGCAACACCTAGTTTATGTTTTTAAGAATGATGCTATACTGAAGATGCACAAGATTAAAATCACCAATACCGCGAAGACTGAATACTTTTCGGTACTCAATTATCATGGTGGGTATGCTGGATTGCAAGATACACCGGATAAGAATACGCCCACACCCTATACCTTGATTGCATCATTATGGGACCTCAATACCAGCGCTGCTAACTATGCTTTTTATTCTTATAAAGCACCAACAACGGTGACAAGCCGCTTTGGTGGAGAAGGAGATGGACAGAAAACCGTAAATCCTTACGGATGGGAGTTGAACACCTGGTATAACGTGGTTCTACGGTCATGGAAGGAGAATGGAAAGATTTACATCGCTAACTTTATCCATAATGAAGCGACAGGGAAGTGGTTTCATACTTCTACAATTGGACGACAGGTGGAATCAGGATTTTTGGGGGCTGGCAATGGCGCATTTCTTGAAAATTGGGTAGGAGACAACCCTTTGTGGGATGGTCGATTTCACCGCAAAGCATTTTTTAAAGATTGTTGGAACTTAGGTGTAGATAACGTTTGGGAGAAATCGACAAGTCGATATTTTTCAGCGAATGCCAATGACGCCGGTCGTAATGGGTATTTCGACCGCGCCTTTAATGCCGGATATGATGCTACAGAGAATGCACATTTTATGGAGCATGGTGGTTCTGTAACGCCAGATGTGGCCTTTGGGACAGGTCGTAAGTTAGATTTACCGGAACAAACTAATCAAGGGGCTACTCCAATGTTAATGGCACTTAGCAGTAGCAATGAGTCCGCAAGATACCAAAATAGTAAAGTCATTGTTTCCTGGGCGATCAGTGATACCGGTGCCCCACAGTTAAGTTATAAAATTGAACTACTCGATCCTAAGGGAGCGATCCTTGCAAATAAGGAATTAATTAGGCCCGAGAAACGTGCCGATACGTTGAACAATACCTTAGCCACGGGTAATTATAATGTGCGTCTGACCATTACAGACATTTTCAATAAGCAATCCAATGCGAAAACAATTCGTGTAATGAAATAGTGCAGCTTGGCAATTATTATTAATTTTGTATGCTAGATTTTGTATAGGCCCCAAATTTTTTAAGATCGGCAATAGAGGACAAAATAAGATGATATGACGGATGTGCTTGAAAAATATCTATTCTCGATAGGGATGTTGTCTGCTGACGAAATAAATTTTTCTGTTCAGTTCTTCAAATCACTTGGTTTGAAGAAGGGTGATTTTTTTATTCATATGGACGAACCCTGTCGTCATATTGGATTCATATCCTGTGGTGCGGTAAAAGCATATGCTATTGACAAGGAGGGTAAAGAAAATATAACCTGCTTTAAATTTGAAAATGAATTTGTAACCTCATTCCCTGAGTTTGTCGCTCAGGAAAAATCCAGAAGGAGCATCAGGGCGGTGGAAAATAGTATGATCCATAGGATAAGCTATACTGATTATCAATACCTGCTTGGTCAAGTGACTTCTTGGCACAAGGTTATACAAGCTGTGATGGAACGGGAATATAGCCAAAAGGAACAATATCTCCTGAATTACAATAATAAGTCAGCTCTGGAGAAATATCACCATGTTCTTTCGAATGAACCCAAGCTCGTTCAGCGCATAGCGACACAGGACCTGGCATCCTATTTGGGCATTACACAGAGATCTCTTACACGGGCGAAGGGACAAATACACAGCCCCAAAGTATTATAGGACAAATGTCCTTATGTATTTCTGTTCAGTGATATAGATTTGCACAAAAAAGCTATGTTACATCAAATTGCCCAAGAAGTGTTCCATGTTCCATTGATGCCACGAAACAGTATCAACTGCTATATCGTAGAGGGTGTATTAGTTGATTGCGGGATACGCAGTTCATATAATGTGCTGAAGGATGCCCTTCAGAAAATACCTGTCCACCAACATGTACTTACGCATGCGCATGCAGACCATCAGGGCTGTAGTGATCAGCTCTGTGATGAGTTTGGAATACCTTTACTTTGCCATGGAAATGAAGTGTCTAGGACGGAAACAGGTATGGTAACCAATGACTACCCAAATCCCAAACATTGGATTGCAAAACTTCAACAAAAATACTGGGCAGGACAGGGTCACAAAGTCGACGGTACACTCGTTGAAAATGGTAGCATCGGAAACTTTCGGGTCATAGAAACTCCAGGCCATTCAAGCGGTCATATTTCTTTATTTCGTGAGCGAGATGGTGTATTGATAATCGGGGATGCCGCTACAAATATGAACCTGCTCACAACAGTGACTGGCCTAGGGCTCCCTCCAAAAATATTCACGTCGGATCAACAGCACAATATTAGATCGCTTCAGAAGTTGGCAGGACTGAATCCCTCCATCATATGTTTCGGTCATGGCCCGGTGATGCGAAATACGGACCGAAAGTTTGAGCAATTTGTAGCGAAATGCTTATCGTCGCTTAATTCGTGAACCAAAGTTCCTGAATGAAAGTAAAAAATAAAATAAGAAGTTCCTTATTTCTCGCGACGCACTAGTGAATTTCTCAAATTCAGGACTTTTATGAAAATCGTAAACATCTTATTGCCTTAGAAGTTTTAAGTAACTTAATATTATTCCACTGTGCTCGGCTTCGTGAAAGTTAGCCGCTTGAAGTGCTTGGATGTGATTATTGATAGAGAAGCCAATTGGTAAGCTGAACGGTTGGTATTCAACAAATACACCTGATGCTAAATCTTTACTAAGTTGGTTTACTGTATAAAGCAATAGATGTTTTATTTCATCAAGGTCTGGCGTATTTTTCCATGTATGTGGTGCGGTTCCAATTTTGAACGTTTCCATAAAATCCTGTGATATATGCATTGGAAGTCCACTACGCATATACATATGTCGCTGTTGGGAAGTGATACAGTGACCAATTTGCCAAACGATATTATTGTTAAAGCTTTCTGGAATCTTAAATAATATGTTATTATCAACTGTTTCCATTAATTGTAATAACCTGGTTCTGCTGGCTTTTAAAATTTCAAATTCAAATAATTCATTCGTCATAGTATTGGTTAATACTTTAAATTAATTTAATAAACTCATTGTGAATTTCATCTGATATACATATATTAACGAGTAAATATTCAAAGTCCAGTTAATAAATATTCTAAACCAAAATCTTGTAATTATGATCTATCTCAAGCTAAATATACACTATAAGATTTTGGTATTTATTTTTTTTCTTTCTAGCTGTACAACTGTAAATAGACCAATAGCTAAATTAAATAAGTTTACTCAAGGGGGAATGAATCAATTGACAAATGATTCATTAGGATTAAAGATTGATTTCTATGGGAACGCAAACCTCGGATCTAAGTATATAGATTTAAAAGATGTTAGGTCTGTTTTTCGAAAGAGAAAAATAAAGTTTCCATCAAAGAATATTGTTTTGTGGGGTACATATGATGTGACAAGAAACCCGATGTATTTTGTGGGTAGCTTGGAAACTTTTTTAGATGTCTCAAAGTTCACTGCAGATACTTCTATGTATCATTGTATTTATTATCGAAGTATTCAAAAAAATAGAGATAATATAATAAGTATTGTAGCGATCCCATATAAAAAAGATTCATTTCTTTTGATTAGCGAGGTTAGGACGGAGATCACCGATATGCAAGAAAGTGTTAAGGGTGTTTTAAACAGCATAAAAACTTCCTACAATTCTTTGGCTTACGGAGCAAAATTTGCCGAGCAAAAACCAGATGAAGAACCCGATTATTTTAGTATAGCTGAATCAGCTTTTAAAGATAGGGGATATGTTAACTATGTATATCCAAGAGATACCTTAGAAAAGCTTGTTCTGCAAAATGAAAACAGCCAATTTGCGAACGAGTTATTTAAATCATATAGTTCGTTTCTTGGTGAAAGTGTTCAATATGATAGCGCGACTAAACAAGAACAACAAGCAGTCGAAAAAACGGCTATTACAATCGACGAGATAGTCGAAAAAATTAAGGCACATCGAGTGCTTATGTTTAACGAGAATCATTTACAACCACGCTGCCGTTTGTTAATCAATCTTTTGCTATCAAAACTTTCCAAAGAAGGTTTTAATGTCCTTGCTTTAGAAAGTTTATCTGAAGATGAAGACCGGATTAATAGGTTGGGATTCCCAAATGTTGAGAGTGGATTTTACACTAGGGACCCAAATATGGCGAATCTCATTAGAACGGCAAGAATTTATGGCTTAAAAGTGATTGGCTATGAGGATTTTGGCAATGCAAGTCAAAGAGATCTCCAACAAGCTAAGAATCTTATTCAAAAAAGTGAAATCGCTACAAAAAATCAAGTTAAAGTTATTGTATTAGCCGGGGGAGGACATATTGATGAGGGGGATACTGGAGAAAATAAAAGTATGGATCAGTATTTTAAGAAACTGACTAAAATTGATCCTTATACGATTAATCAAGTTAAATTTTTAGCTATGCAAGAAATTAACGATTCAATATACGTTATGGATAACAAGGTGTTGAATGGTAATGACTTGTATTTATCAAATAATCTGAATAGCGATAAAATAGTGATTGGATCAAATGATTTAAATCGAAGATATCGTCTATTGAGTACTGATTCGACCAAATCAGGCAAATCTGCCATTTACATCTATCATGAAAAGGAATATCAATTGGATAAAACAGCGATCCCAGTTTACTTGTCACTTTCCCAAAAGGATTCGGTACAGATAGAGCTTCCAAAGGGAATATATAGATATCTCAAGAGAGATTACTATGGGGCTATAATTCATCAAGAAATTATTGAAGTGGAATGATAGACTGATATGAGTTGTGGTCGGAAGAACTGGAAGCCGCAACTTGACAATACTTCTTCATTTAAATCATATCAATCTTGAAGGGTAATTCGAATAGATAACCAATAGTTAAACTTAGGAGTCCGCTTTTAAATTTTGGCATTAAAATTAAATTACTCAGCGATCATCACCTTTTCCTCCTTGATATTATTTAGAAAATCCGTGTATTTTATGGGTAGCTTTTTTCTATGGTAATAAAAATAGAAGTCAAATGAGCCCCCGATGATTCCCTTTTCCGGAGCATATACAAATCGATCAATTCCTCGCTCAAAATCATAATTATACTCATGTTGAGTCCAATCCACATAGGTCCAAAACTGATATCCTGTTGCATGTGGTACTAAGGTAATTTTTTTGGATAGATATTCTCTTCTGTCCCGGGACCAATCTAAAAAGGAGAGCGGGTCTTCACCTATCCGATATAAAGGGAATTGTAAACTAGGGTAAGCGCCTTTAAAAATTTTTTCGAATTGAAGAACACTATAGGCCGAATCTTGTGTATTGATAGTCCCTAAGACATTCGTAAAAGCTTGCGGACGATTGCGGACTGCATAAAACTGTAACAAACAGTGTTTTGGTGCATAATAAGTATCTCCTTTTTTTATAATTAGCTTATAATCATTAAAATACTTTGTTGTTTGCTTCACAGTGGTGTTGAAGTACGATAACGTATTTTTTTTATGAAGCTCTTCCAGATCTTTAAAGTTAATCATTGAAGAACGTAAAAGTTTGCTGGATTTCTGCTTTATCATAGCTGGTAATGGTAGTTTATCGTTAAGAGCTTGGTTAAGTAAGCAGTTGTGGAAACAGGAAAACTGTGGTTTGGCGAAGATCGAACATGCAAAGGGGATGTATGCCCTGTATTATGATGAGACCCAGACTTTGGGTTACAAAGGCATCGTTGCTACACCAGAGAGTACTGAGGTTTCCTGCAGTTCTATCCGTAAGGAAGAAACACTTTGTGCGTATCTCTTTGTTAATCACGAAGCTTACTCTTCGTATTGCAAGTCCTATAATGAATATTTTAGCTGGGTTTCAGAACGCAATGAAGCGCGCTTTCGAGGGACAATGAATCACGGGCAGGGCTATGATGCCAAAAATATGATGCATACCATAGGTCTATTGCAACAGGCAAAAGAGATTTTGTCTAAAAGTGAACTACAGCTACAACGTTTCAATAGGGAAGAGCTCCTGCGCATCAAAAATGGTGCTTATAGCTATGATGAACTTTTTGTCTGGTCGCAAGAGCTCTTTCAGGAAGTGCAGGAACTCTGCTTGCACAGTTTACTTCCGGTAGCGCCAGATCAGGATAAGCTAATGCAGCAATTGGTTGACATGCGTAAGCAGCTTTATCAGATCAAGCTTTAATTCCTAATGCAAGGATCTATTCTGTTATTCCAAATGATCTTACGAACTTTAAATTAGATCGAAGACCAAAACCGGTTAACTTTTAAGTGGACATATTCGAGCATAAAGCGGACATTTGTATCTTAACGATCTTCCAGCCAACTGAGGAACTGGGCGGTCTTTTCTTTGCCTATAAGCAGCTTATCGTCTGTGGGGACAGTCAATTTGACATATAGCTTCCTGGCAAAATAATGTTCAACCTCTTTAACGGCCGAAAAACTGATTAAATACTGTCTGTTCAGCCGAAAAAAATCTTTGCCAGATAATTGGGTAGCCAGCTGATCCAGGGATTGACTGAGATCAAAATGCTCACCCTTAAAAGTCACCATGGTCGGAGAGGTGTAGTTAATATAGATAAAAGCAATATCTTCTGTCTTCACCGTCATGTACTTATTGTTTTTGAACACGAGAAAGCTCTTCTTTTTATTGTCTTCGCCACTGATCTTCTGGATCAGTTCAACAAGATTATTTTCGGTGGTTTTCTGAAAGAAATTCTTGAAATTATCTACCTTTTCAAAAGCGTTTTTTAGGTCTGTTTCTGAAAAGGGTTTAAGCAGATAATCAATTCCGTTCTCTTTTATAGCCTCCATTGCGTATTCACCAAATGCTGTGCAAAAGATAACAGGACATACAACCTTTACCGACTTGAATATATCAAAACTGATCCCGTCAGAAAGTTGTATATCCATAAAGATAAGATCCGGCGTGGCACTGTCAGAGAGGTAATCTATAGCTCCTTCAACGCTCTGGATCTTTGCCATGATCTTAGACTCTGGACGAAGTTTCGATATCAGGTTCTCGAGGGAACGGGCAGCTTTAATCTCGTCCTCAATTATTAGTATGTTCATATATAATGGGAAGTTTTATAGTAAATGTTTCAGTATCCATTAGGATACTGATCTCCTTTTCGGATAGATGAAGATAACGCTGGTTGATATTTTCAAGTCCTAAACCGGTAGAAGGTTCCGATATTTTCCTGGGCTGCATATTATTGCTGACAATAAGGTAATCACCTTCCTGCCCAATGGATATATGTAGGGGTTTCTCAAGTGAAACTATATTATGTTTAATGCAGTTCTCTACCAAGAGCTGCAATGTAAAAGGAGGAATAAAACTTCCATAAATTTCACGTCCTAGATTCAGTGAAACAACTAAACCTTCCTCAAAACGTGCTTTTAATAGGTAAATATAGGAGTCCATGATCTGTAGCTCCTCTCCGAGTGGAAGTAGGTTCAGTTTGAGTCTGCCCAAAGTAAACCTGTAAAAATCAGCAAGCTTGATGATAAATTCCGCTGACTGAGTGTCATTGCTTTCCACCATGTATTTTAACGTGTTGAGACTGTTGAACAGAAAATGCGGATTTACCTGCTGTTTTAAAAGCTCATACTGTGCTGCGAGGTTCGCGGACATCGAACGCTCAAGTTCCCGTACCACCTGCTGGTTGAGATAAGTCTGGTATAGGAGATGTATAAACATATAGAAAGTCAGGTTGATGAGTACACCTCTGACCTCATACATCAGCATTTTAGGTCCAAAATTGAGATGTGAAAGGATGTAATACTGTATTGAGGAAAGTACGAACATCAATACCAAACCAACTCCTAAACCTCTGAAAAGTTGAGGTGATATCACATTTTTGCTGCCCGTTTTCTTTGTATAGGCTGGTATCGAATGGATATTGTAGTACCAGATCAAAAGGGCAAAACCCGTGGTTACACCAAAGTCGGCAATACCCTCAGAAAGAATAAAATTATGGTCCACAATCTTTGGGATAGATGTTAGTATACCCAATGATATTGAACTGATCCAGATTAGTTTATGGGATATATAAAAAGGTGTCTTCATACTTTGCTCACGGTTGTTAAGCTGATAATGTTTTATATAATTTGCTGGTATTTCGGGCTGTTTGAAATGCCAGCAAATTAGCGAAAAATGTTTTATATCTAAATACCTGATACTTGTAATTTAAGTATTTAGATCTTTTGCTGTATAAATGACATGATTTATCCTATTAAATGAAAAATAGGTCACTGAAAGTATAGTAATGGCAACGCATGTATCGATGACGGAAGAAGGTTCAAGAACAGCAATTTTTGAGAAGAACGCAAAAATAATATCAAAATACATACCTGCGAAAACCCATTCCTTAAACCTTTTAAATCTATTCGGGATCAGTAATATGGTAACACCTAAAATTTTGAATACGCCGAGAATGTATATAAAATGCGCTGGATAGCCTAATTTTTGTGTGATGTCCCATACTGCAGGGCTATGTGTCAGTTCAAAAAAGCCGCTGAGCCCAAACCATATTGATATCAGAATACTTCCTGTAAAATAAATCTTTTTGTATGTTGAATTTTTCATAATATTTTTTGTGATTAATTTCTTTATTATTTAGAAAGTGAGTCGGCCTCGATAATGGCATCCGCAAATTCTTTGGGAGCTTCCTGTGGCAGGTTGTGTCCGATCCCACCCGTCAGGTTATGGTGTTTGTACTTTCCTTTATATTTGGAAGCATAGTTTTCAGGGAGTGGAAACGCCGCACCGTTGGCATCACCTTCCAGGGTCACGGTCGGTACGGTGATATCCGGTGATTTGGCGAGCTTTGCTTCAAGTTCGTCGTACTGTTTCTCTCCGGGAGCCAGCCCCAGCCGCCAGCGGTAATTATGGATCACGATAGCAACATGGTCAGGATTTTCAAACGATCTGGCCGAGCGCTGATAGGTTTCTTTATCAAAAGACCATTTCGGGGAGGCTGTTTTCCAAATCAGTTTGTTAAAAGCCGCTGTATGTGCTTTGTAACCTTTGTAACCCCGCTCCGTTGAGAAATAATACTGGTACCACCACAAGAATTCAGCAGCCGGTGGAAGTGGGATTTCATTTGCTTTGGGGCTTCCGATCAGATACCCGCTTACAGCTACCAGCGCAGAAACACGCTCAGGCCAGAGGGCAGCCATGATATCGGCAGTCCTGGCGCCCCAGTCAAAGCCCCCAACAACAGCTTTATCTATTTTCAAGGCATCCATGAAGGCGATGATATCGAGCGCCACAGCTGACTGCTGTCCGTTACGTACAGTCTTTGGAGAAATAAAGGTTGTTGTTCCGTAACCCCGGAGATAGGGCACAAGTACTCGGTATCCTTTTGCTGCAAGTAATTCAGCGGATTTTTCAAAACTATGGATATCGTATGGCCATCCATGGAGCAGGATAACGGGCTTTCCAGTTTTTGGACCGACCTCTGCGTAGCCTATATCAAGCAGTCCTGCCTTTATTTTTTTTGTATGCTGGAATGCGGAGTCTACGGTGTTGTCAGCCTGTACATGTTTATCCTGAGAAAGCTGTTGGGCGTGGACTAATGATATACCTGCTGTGGCAAGCAGGGATAACGAGAGGGTGAAAATCACCTTTTTGCCAAAATTTGCTATTGTATTCATTGGATCTGTTTTTTGTCGATTTTAAATTATTGAGTTGAAGCTATCATTGTGGAAAATTTACGGGATCAGTATCTATTATGTCGGCAATACGCTGCTCTCTGGATTCCCCGGAGGGTATTTCACCATATTCTGTGGTATAGTCCAGTTTGCCATCGCCGCCAGCTTTTACCGTCTCTACACGCAAGAGTTCACCGTTTACTTTACTCCCAAAATATTGCGGGTCTTCCAGCATTTTATAGGTAACAAGCTTGAGGGAAACGCGGTCGTGACTATGTCGGGCTCCTTCCAGGAGGGACAGGGCTTCTTTATTCCCGTATAATGCCGACATCGTCTGCCGGTCCATATTAAAAGATGATGAGATAAATTTCAGTTCGCCGGGTTCAAACATGAACCGTATTTTTCCATTCTCTTTATCTGATATGTTCTTGCTGCATGAGCCGAAGATTAAACTACATAGAAATAGTACGGATAAGATCTTTTTCATTTTTGGACAGTTTTTAAATATTGCTGGATCATTCTTTTGGAGTTCACTTTCGGCGGAACATTGAACAGGTAACCCGTCGATTCTCCGAGCTGCCTATGACAGCTGATACAGGACTGTTGGGCAAACAGTGCGGTCTTTCCGGTAGGTTTTAAATCTTGACCATTGAATTTCGCAAAGCCCCAGCCTTCGGTTTCCTTATATGTTTTTCCGTCTTTTACCATGTACTGCATGTTTACGAAATCTCCGGGCACGATATCTCCATTGGATTTTCGGGTCTGTTTAAAAACCGCCTTCGCCACTGCACTGCCATTGGGCCAGGGGTGGAAGTTTTCCTCTTCGATAGCGCGGATTGCGATGTCATTTCCGTAAATCACGCGTAGTGTATTGTCGATAAGCGTGCTCATCCCGATCACTTTCCAGTTCTTAAAATCGGCATTGTACGGGATTCCGTTCGGTGATACCGGGGCAAGGGCAGCTGTTGTTTCTAGTACGTTCGCAATACCCTGATGTGCAGGTAGCAAACCATCTTTTGCGGATAGCGAAAGGGTATACTGTTTTATGGTCGCTACTTCAACAGCAGATAGTTTTGAGTCCGGATGTGTGAGCGCATAGGAAGGCAGGGGCATCTTACCCGCGTTTACCATATTGTAAATGGCATAAAATTTACCTTTCTGTTCCGCATCGGAGAGCTTATCCCACTCGGAAAAATTCATCACTTCCCGCGCACGGTCAATATCCCTGTTCACGATCCACGATACCGGGGCAATTTTATCAAAGAACGATAGCCGCTGCTCATTGGAATGGCAGTTGAAACAGGAACGTTCTAGGATAAGCTGGACCTGTTTAGGCACATTTCTGATATGTCCGGTTACGGCTTTTTGTTCAATGGTTCTATTGAAAAATTGAAGGGCGATAAGACCGACCACAATGCAGATGAATATGGTGGGTATCAGTTGGATTCGCTTTAGGAGTTTCATGATCTTTGCTCTTTTGTTATGTTAAAATTAAGGTAAAGTACTACCCTAGGGAAGCTTAAAACAGTTGGACCGGACATATTGCAGTTTGAATTCTTCTTTTGGATCCCCGAAGTGGACAATCTATTTCCTAAAGGTTTATGCTTGTGGCAGCTAGTATTTCTCCGGATTTCTTGTCCTGCTCGAAAGCGATGATTTCCCATGCATGACCGGTTTCCGGAAGTTTAAAAGAAAAACTGTCCTGGGCTTTAGTGCCCATGCTCTTCAGCTCGCGTACAACCTGCACATGGGAGAGAGCTTTTCCGGCGTTCTCTCCCGCAGATACCTGAGAGGAAGCATGTTTCTGGACAAGAGCGACCAGGATGTCCGAATTTTTGGAGCTAGAGGATGATACATAAGCGATCTGGATATTTTTGCCTTCGGCTTTCAATACTTTTAAAGCAAGGGTTTCAGTATGTTGTTTCAGCATCGCGGACTGGATGCCGCTGATGACTTTGCCTGTTTCCGATCCGACCATTTCCTGTTTGCCATTGATGACCATCTGGGGGGTATATAAGGTACTTAGATTCATCCATGTGGCGTACTGTTTCTGTCTTTCGGTAAAACTGCTTTTGCTGAAGCGATCTTTCCATCCCTGATGATCCCAGTAATCGACATGAAAGGCCATGATATAAAGTTTTTTATTCAGGTTATCCTTCTCAAGTTTTGCAATAAGCTCATCTGCGGGAGGGCAACTCCAGCAACCTTCTGAAGTAAAGAGCTCGACCACGGCGAAGCTTTTGTCGGAGTTGCTGCTTTTGATCTTCTGCAGGTTTTTATCATTATTGATACCCTTGAAGGCCATGATCAGGGCAATGATCAAAGGCAGACTCAAAACGTATAGTATTTCTTTTATTGATTTCATGATCTAAATTTTTAAGCTGTTTATAGTTTGTTGTTAGTTGAAGATTTTTAGGGAGAAGCCGAAATCTTGTGGCGGAACACATACCTGATCGCTGCACTGCATAAACTGAATGGTTCCCCGGATTGTTCCATTTTTGCCCTTTAATCTGATCTTCTGACCGAACTCGACCTCATTTTCAAAATAGGTAACTGGCATGCCCAGAAGTTTATCAAACTTCAACAGTGGGCTGGGCTGGCTCACATTTCCCACCAATTGGTAAGATCTGTCAGGCTCGAATTTAAAATTCATCTTGATCGGGCTCAGGGTGCTGTTGCCCAGTGCATACATATGCCATCCGGGGGCGATCCTGGCCTTCATCCGGATTTCTCCTTCTTCGGGGGATTTCCTTTTAAGCGTGCATTCCCATATCACCTGACCGGATAAGGTCTGTCCTTTTGAATGTGAGCAGAACATCATTAGAACTGTCACTACTAAAATTGCTAATCTGTTCATTTCTATATTTTTAATTGTTAAACCTTAAATTCTTTGTACAAATAGACCGGAATTATGCTCTCGCTGCCACTGTAAACTGCTTGAAATAGACGTTTTAAGCCCTGAAATGGACAGTTTGGATCATAAAGGAAAATCATCACAGTTGATCCCGCAGCGTTTTAAAAGCGTTCCTCATTTCCTGGGTGAAGAGCTTCGGCTGTTCCCATGCCGCAAAGTGCCCACCTTTTGGTGCGATATGATAATAGTATAAAGAAGGATAAGCCGCTCTCGACCAGCTTTCTGGTGCTTGATAGATTTCATGCGGAAATACTGAAATAGCTACAGGAATTTTTATGCGCTTTGTTTCCTGATGTTCGGAACTGAAATTGTTGTTATTATTTTCCCAGTAAAAGCGGGACGAGGATGCTCCGGTATTGGTTAGCCAATACAAAGTTATATCGTCAAGGATCGCATCGCGGCTAATTACCTTTTCTGGCTGGAGGTTACTTTCTGACCACTCAGCGATCTTTTCGTATAAAAACGCTGCTAGTGCAGTTGGAGAATCAGAAAGCAAATAGCCTGTAGTTTGTGGCCTAGTCACCATCATCCCGCCATACGCTGCGTTTCTGCCAAAGAAAGTGCGCATTGAATTATAAGCCTTTGTTTCTTCTGGAGAAAGACTTGTCGGAGCGGGATCACCGGCGTTGATTGGTTTTACCAGGTCTGCAGGGATTGTGGCCGGCATGGTCAGGTGGATACCCAATAGCCCCGAAGGAGCCTGTCTGGCAAGCGCGTCGGAGATTACAGACCCATGGTCTCCACCTTGAGAAACATATTTTGTGTAGCCCAGACGTTTTACCAAAATATCCCAGGCTTTGGCAACACGGTCAGGGTTCCAGCCAAGTTCTTTAGGGATTTCGGAAAATCCATACCCTGGAATTGCGGGAATGATCACATCAAAGGCATCTTCAGCTTTACCACCGTATTTGACGGGATCTGTAAGTGGGCCTATAGCATCGATAAATTCCAAGGGTGATCCTGGCCATCCATGTGTAAGGATGAGGGGTAAGGCACCTTTTTCCTTTGAACGCACGTGGATAAACTGTATGTCAAGTCCATCAATCTTGGTGACAAACTGTGGCAGCGCGTTCAGTTTGTTTTCAAGCTTACGCCAGTCATAGCCATTTCCCCAATAATTGATCAGTTCTTTTAACTGGGCTAGCTGTATGCCCTGTGATTCATCGTTTACCGTTTCGCTATCTGGAAACCGGGTCTCCGAAATACGTCTTTTCAGTTCATCAAGTTTAGCCTGTGGAATATTGATCTTGTAAGGTCTGATACCAGTTTCTGAGTTTACGCTTTCCGTTTTTGGTATGGTGCGCTGTGCATTTGTAATTGTAGGAATACATAGTGCGCATGTCGCTACCATAAGGATTGTTGTTATTTTTGTCTTCATTTCTTTTTTGTTTTAGATTTTACGATCTGATTTCTTTTGTTGCAACAAATATATGTGGGGCGGCGTGGGTGTTAAACGGAGAATAGGTTCAAGTGGACATATTCACAGGTGAGCTGGGAGTTTTAAAGCTCGAACAGGAAGTTCCATTTTTATAAATCGGATTGAAAGTAAGATATCGGTAGATAAAAGAACCGGCTATGAAGGATTTTGATAGAAAGCATTGTCCTGTAATCAACGTAGAGGTACTTTTCTATGAAACTATATGAGCCGCGGAATTGACTAATTCACTTACAAAATTGTCCGGTTCAACTGTTTTGGGTATGTAGTGCTTTGAGGATCGTTTTAAGTTTGCTTCATAATCATTAAAACAATAATAAAATGAAGACAATCAGAAAATTTACTATCGCAGGCGCACTATGTTTAAGCCTTTTTTTCGCAATATCGATTTCGTGTAGCGACGATAATGATTTACCAATAGGGCAGGAGACGACCATTGTAAATCACAAAAATGCGAAGACCAGCTTTATCAATGTGAAAGGAACAGATTTCGCTTACCGAAGTTGGGGTAAAGATGGAGGAATTCCGCTAGTATTACTACCTGGAACAGGTGGTTCTATGGATGATTGGGATCCTGCCGTGACCGACGGTCTCGCGAAAGAATACAAATTGATCATATTTGATAATAAAGGAGTGGCATCTTCCAAAGGAGCTACCCCCAATACTATTCAGGCAATGGCTAACGATGCCATTGATTTTATCAGAGCAATGAATTTAGGGAAGGTCAATATTATGGGATTTTCCATGGGCGGATTCGTGGCTCAAAGAATTGTTTTGACGGATCCCAAACTAATTAATAAAATAATTTTAGCTGATAGTGGGCCCAAGGGAGCTATTGGTCTTTCCAATCTTCCAAATATAATTGCTGGAAGTGCAGGACTTAGTCCCGAAGATTCCTACTTAAAATTCGGATTTACCGATTCACAGTCAAGTATTGCGTCTGGAAAATCATCTTATGCTAGAGTTCATCAACGGATAATTGATAGAGATCCAGTGCTTAGCGATGCTAGTTCGTCTGCTCAGTTTACGGCTGTACTAACCTGGGCACAGCCAGACCCTGGAGCACTGGATGAAATTAAGGCTATCAAAAAACCTGTTTTAATCGTACATGGTGATCAGGACCTTCCAATTTCCATTCAAAATGCCCACAATATGAAACAAAATTTAGAAAACGCTATACTTTTAGAATTTTCAGATTCTGGGCACGCCGCATTTTATCAAAATTATGAGACTTTTTTAACAAAGGCTATTGCATTTCTTGCTCCATAGGTTATCTGAAACAAAAAATGATAAATAGCTAACACCCAACAATTGCTTGGACTTTCTGCCAATATAATTTTGAACTTCTCACGAATTAATTTCATCGCTAATTAGTCCAATTTTGCTGTATAACTTTTAAATACAGAAAATATGAGCAAGAGAATTTTAATCACAGGAGCTGCAAGTGGATTTGGAAAAATTGCCGCTTTTGATTTAGCAAAAAAAGGACATAAGGTGATTGCAACAGCGCAAGTTTATCCGCAAATGAGCGACTTGATAAGAGAAGCCAAAGAGCAAGGCGTAGAAATGACTGTGGATAAATTGGATGTAACCAATGCTACAGATATCGCTTATATCACTAAAAAATACGATATCGATATTTTGATCAGTAATGCGGGAATTATGGAAGGTGGTCCGATTGCGGAGCAGCCTATAGATCTAATCCGTTCGATGTTTGATGTCAATGTTTTTGGTGGATTGCAACTGGCACAAGGTTTTATCAAAAAATTTATTGACGAAAAAAGACCTGGTAAAATTGTTTTCACAACTTCTATGGGAGAATTATGGACTGTTCCTTATGTGGCCGCTTATTGTGCATCCAAGCACGCAATGGGATCAATCGCTGAGGGGTTGAAAACAGAATTGGCGCCATTCAATATCAAGATTGCAACCTGTAATCCGGGTATTTTTGGAACCGGTTTTAATGATCGAGGTGTTGATACAATTTCCCGTTGGTACAATCCCGAAACCAATTTTACACCTCCATCAGCATTCGATGGTACTGCCGAAGCTTTGGCCAACCAGTTAGATCCTCAATCGATGGCGGAGTGCATCGTTGATGTGGCTCTAGATGAAAATTCGAACTTCAGAAATGTGCATCCAAAAGAAACTGAAGATTTTGTAAAACAATTACAGGCAGAAGCCTGGACGGCTAAAAGCTAAATAGAAATCCACAAAGCACGGATCATAAAATATTGAAAAATGAACATAACTTATAACGAAGCAACGAAAGCCTTAAATGCTTCCATAGAAAAAGCGAAAGCTTTAAACATTCCCGTAAGCATTGCAGTGGTTGATGCTGGGGGACATCTGCTTGCTTTTGCAAGATTAGACAGTGTCTTTGGTGTAATAGAATTTGCCGTAAAAAAAGCCAGAACCGCCGTAATGTTCGGTTTAGATAGTGACATAATGGGCACAATCGTTTCCGGCGCAGATATTCACGGATATGGAATGCTGAATTCAAATGATGGACTATTGACCATAGCTGGAGGTGTTGTGATAAAGGATAAAAACGGGAATATCATTGGGGCTGTAGCTTCTTCGGGGGGCTCTCCAGAACAGGATAAAGAAATCGCGGGTGCAGGAGCTGTCGGGTTGAATTAAAATTTAAGATATTTGTGGTATGGAAGCAAAGCGTGAAATTATTTTTGATAAGTTGGTCTATTCCTGTGTATTTGAAAAGCATAGAGGAAATGAAGAGTTTATTCCCGAGCATTTCTTAGGATTTCAATTATCGGGAGAAACACACGCTTTTCACGCTGATGGAAATAGCATGATTCCTGAAAACGTCGTCGTATTGGTCAGGAAAAATCAATTAATAAGAACGATAAAATATCCTGCAAAATCGGGGAAATACCAATTTGTATCCATTACGTTGGACAGGGAAACATTGCAACAGTATGCCTTGGAAAATAAAATTGTGGTGGACAAAAAATACACCGGCAAACAGAAATTGTTATTTGAACCGGATGATTTTCTGCAAAATTATTTCGTTTCATTGGCTCCATATATCAATAAGAAAAAAGAAGCAACGCCACGATTGGCAGATTTAAAAATCAGGGAAGCCATCGAGTTATTATTACAGTGCAACCCTGATTTTAAACAAATTCTGTTCGATTTTTCCGAACCCTACAAAATAGATTTGGAAGAATTTATGAACCAGAATTTTATGTTTAATGTATCAGTAACATCTTTTGCAAAACTGACCGGAAGAAGTCTTTCCGGCTTTAAGCGAGATTTTGCTAGAGCATTTGGTACAACGCCAAAAAAATGGCTATTGGCAAAGCGTTTGGACGAAGCCCATTATTTAATCAGGCACAAAAAACAAAAGCCATCCGATTTTTATCTGGATCTAGGGTTTGAGAACTTATCCCATTTTTATGCTTCGTTTAAAGAAAAATTTGGAACAACCACAACTGGGCTCTAATAGAACAATGGAATTTTTAGGACAATTGGGCGTATTGTTCAAGCTATATCGCGACAACAATGACTCAGTCGCCCGGCACCGCGATCGAGGGAACGAATTAGACAACAGACCCGTGATCGGGTCGGTGAGTTTTTTATAAAAGATCAAACGAAAAGGAATCAACCATTGTTATAAGAATACTTTTCATAAATTAGGTTAATAACAGGTAGTAAAAACCTTGAGATCCCTCTCCTCAAGGTTTTTTTATTTTTTTAGGAACCGACCCTTCCATTATGAGGATCATAACGATATAGCGAAGACGACGATAAGGTTTGTTATGCATACTTATTGAAGGAGGAAGAATAGTTGGAGAGGGATCCTGCCAGGCTGGTCTAGCCTCTTCACTAAAGATGTACCTTTGGCGCTGAAGATGGCGATTGTCAGGATTAAACCGTAATTTCATCGATCAAATACATTGAACATGACAATTCTATACCAATATTTTCGTTTTTATGGGGTGCTAGTGGCATTCATATTTTCCTTCAATGTTTCTGCACAAAAGCAATCAGTGGTGGACAGCAATGCGTTGGCAATTCAGTTCGTTGACGGGCAACTTCCTGAAGGCAACTATACGGCTGCGGTGTTGGGAATTCCCCGACCGAATGCATCGCAGCTTGCAATTGTTGGGAAGATGAAACAAGCCATGAAAGCCAATGAAGATTGGTTTTTCAAAACCATGAAGGAGTTAAAACCCGGAGAGCCTATACCATATCACAAAAATCTAGGTATTAGCGAAGAGGAGTATGCTGCTTTAATGGAGTTCTCCCAATCTATCAAAATAGACAAAATAGGGGCTATGGAGCTCAAGATCACTCGCAAGGACAATAGTATCCATTTCGAGCCTAAAGACTTCGGCGATTATTTAAAATATCTAGTCATCGATTTAAAAGACCAGCGGGTTAGGGTTGATAGTCTGGGCTTGGAATATAAAGGACAGATCAGTTTGGATGCCAAACAGACAACATTGGTCGCAGGGCCTTGGGCAGGTTACTCCTGGCAACTCGAAGAATTTAAAAAAGACGGACAATTAATTTCAGATCCGAATAAGGTCGTTCCAGCAGAAATGGGAGAACTGGATATAAAGTCTATAGAAGTGTTAATAGGCAAACTCGATCGTATCGATCAATGTTTCCTTTATCTCAAGAGTAATATTATCAATAAAGGCCATGTGCTTGCAAAACAGGAGATAGCCCTTTTATTAACGAAAGAATAAGCTGAAATCCAAAAATATACCTAACTTTAAATTAGATCAAAGCCCAAAGCCGATTAACATTTGGCCCAAGCGGACATCTAGCCAAAAAAGGCTCCCTTATCGGTTAAGAAGGGAGCCTTTTATTTGAGAAAAGTAGCCTAAAATGTTGTGTAGGTACGATTGAATTCAAAGAATATATCGAAAGCTTAGACTCAACACTCTTAAACCATGTCCCTTAAATAGGCGGAAAATAAAGTTTTATTAGCGAAAATGCCTAAGGGGGACCCTATGGAAATGGAAGGAGTAAGAGTTGTCAACTCTGATCTCCTAATATTAATTAAAGATTTTTGTTAGATCCACTAATTCAAACTTTTTATCAACCTCAAAAAATGTTCTAAATATTGAAGCATGTCCGGTTCCAACCAAAATAAAGATGGTTTTTGTACCAGGCTTAATTTGATTTTGGATATTGGCATACATAATTAAATTTCTTTTATACCAGTCAGTAACGAGTCTAGCACCAAAATAATCTTTCCCGATCATAATTTTGTTTGCGAATGAAAAATAAAAGCCAATATTGTTGTCTAGTTTCGATTTTTCATTCATGCATAAAAAGATTTGACTCAAATTCTTTTCTTCCAGACACTTATCCGACATTGATAATTTTATTTCTTCAAGTTCTTTTTTTAAGGTAGGATTGGAATTAGCCTCTTTCATCAAGATATCAAATCTCATTTCGATCAGTGTATCAATTGGATACAATTCCTGATGTTTCAATTTTTTTGCCAATCGAAATCCCAATTGAACCGTTTCACCTTCCTTAAAAAACCTTCTCATCCGTTCGTTTTTTATTGTATCGGTGAATGCGTTATATTGATTCTTTAAATAAGACTTGTAATTTGCATCTAACTGTTTCTTTTCATTAAAATTGCTTTCAACAAATATTTGTTCAGGTTTATAATCAGATGAATAGATTTTTTCCACGACATTATCCAGGTCCTTTTGATTTTCTGGGGATAGGATATTTCTATCCTGCACTTTAATCATATCGTTTCCTGGATTATTGAAATGATAGGTTCCGAATAAAATAACCTTTATTTTCTCCTGAGCCGATAGCACTGAAAATTGAAAAAGTATCAGAAAAAGGACCGTGAAAATTTTAGTGAAATAAGAATTTTGCATACAATAGTGTTAAAAATAAATAATTCACGAAACTAATAAATAGGGATTGCTTATCTGCTACGAATAATAAATGAACAGTCACGAATAATAAATCATTATAAGATTAATCATGGTTGTTTTTACTGTTCCAAGTCTATACTTCTCATTAACTTTTCGTCCAACTCTGTGAATACTTTAGGAATAAACGTCTTTAGATCATAACATCGTTTAATATCTCGCCGATATAACAAGATGAATACCACCTTTGAGTCGCTATCGCAATGCTTTTTATTCTGAATAAATAGATCGGTTGAACCGTTTATAGGGCATTTATTTTTTACATTTGTATTTAACAATAGTTTAAAATCTATGCAAAAACACAGCGCATCCATTCCTGTCAGGAGCTGGGACAGCAATTTTGGTAATGGAATAGCTGTTGTTCGTATAGCATCAGAAATTCCCGGGAGTAAAGAGTTTAATCATGCACATCGACACGACTATCACCTTTTCGTATTGCAGGAAAGTGGTATCTCGCATACCGAAATAGACTTTAAAAAATATTTGATAGATAAGCCAACTATACTATATCAATCGCCAAATCAGGTTCACAGAGCCTTGAAAGTCGAAAATATAAGTGGATTTATTTTAACAATATCCAATGAAAACTTAAATGCGGATTACCTAAAACTATTGCAGCGCAATACACCTATCGAGCCATTATCGTTATGCTCACGCACAGATTTAGCGATTATCCAAGCGTGTTTTCTTTTATGTAGAAACCTGTATGACAGAAAAGAAGATAAGTTATATCATTTGCAGCTGAAAGACAGTTGCAATACATTGGTCGCCCTATTTATGTCGCAGTTCCTCAAGCAGTCAAAACCAGCAGAAAAATTGTCGCGTTTTGAAATAATTCAGAAGGCATTTTCAGAATTACTCGAGCAAAATTTTGTGCACATGAAACGCCCCGCGGACTATGCCGCAGCATTAAACATCTCCGTTGCTTATCTAAATGAATGTGTAAAGAATGTAACGGGTTTTTCTGTTTCACATCATATACAACAACGTATTATTTTAGAGGCAAAGCGCCTGCTATATCATTCCGATAAATCGGTAAAAGAGGTTGCAGCCGAATTAGGTTACGATGACTATCCCTATTTTTCACGACTATTTGTAAAAGTTGCAGGAATTACCGCTTTGACATTTCGTAGCAAAAACCACGATTAATCCAATACCTACTCTTTTCCGTTCTATTTTATACGATTGATTCTGCTGTACTTTGCTTTGAACAAAATATAATACTATGCCAAGTGCACCAAAATGGTTATTTGATACCTTAGAATTCTTAACGCCCAAGCTACCTTTGACCGAGGTTGTCGAAGTCGTCTCTTTATCAAAATCTGTCAAGAAGATTTGTTTTAAAGGGGATTTAAAAAATGTACAATTCGCGGTAGGTTCGTTCATCGACTTTAGAATTAATGCTACAGAGGCGCGGAGATATACCGTTTCTTATGCAGATACTGAAAAGGGCTTGTTTGAATTCATCGTTTATTTGAATGGTAAAGGTTGCGGAAGTCATTATATGTCGGATTTAAAAGTGGGCGACAACATTGTGATGTATAAGCCGAGAGGAGAAAGCAGGTATTATGATAAAAGGACTCAAAGGTTTGTAATTTTTGGAGATGAAACCTCGTTAGCACTTGCTTGTTCTTTTCTTCCAATGTTAAAGAAAAACAACCATCAGTTTGTGTTCCTTTTTGAATTGGATGAAGAGAACAAAAACGTTCCAAAATTATTGGGTCTGGAAAATTGCCTGATATTTCCCAAAAACTTTTCGTTCAGCATGGAGGAATGGGGCAGCAAGCTGCCAATGATCAATACCCCGGATTGGCAAGAAGCTAATTTCGTGTTGACAGGTAACGCAAAATCGGCTCAGCTGCTTAGAAAAATCATTAAAGAAAAAACCAATGGCAATGTTTTTTTACACGGCTACTGGTTAGCGGGTAAAAAAGGATTATAGGTCGATGCGGTTAAACTGTACGTATTTATTTGTGTTTTTAGTCCTGTAGATGGCATAAGTGCCTGGACGATAATTTGTAATCCGTAATGCCAAATGTGTAGCTGAATAAGGTACATACCACCCATAACTGATTGTTAAGGTTTTTATATTCTTACTTTATTTTTTATGCCATTTGGATTAACATGAATCTTGAATTATTTATCGATCAATTTCAGTTGATTCTGGAATTCACTTAATGAGATTTTCCCAGATGCAAAGTTGACATCTAAAATAAACTTCTTTTCGTTGGGGGACAGTTCACGTCCATAAATCTTCCCTAATAATCCATCTTCATCAGGTAAAGCTTCGGTTACATCTGCTGCATTTAAAAATGCCTGATAGTATCGTAGTCCGAACTTTCTAAGCGACGACGCGTTGAAATGAATTTGGTCTTCGTTTGCAGTTAACCCTTTTGCCGAAACGAAGTTACAATTGTTGTGCGATGCTGCATATTTTTGTAAGGCGCTATTGACCAAATGGTAATCATTGAAATGTGCTCCAAATAGACCATAAGGCAAAAAATCGCCTATCGCGCCGATAATCAGGGGAACTTCAGGAGCCCCTAATTGCTTCCGTAGCTCATTGACTATAATATCAAACTTTTCACCGTATTTTGCGGCCAGTTCGGCGGAAGAATCATTTTCTCCCTGATGCCACAATATTCCTGTCAACTGGCTGCTACGTTGAGCAAGTTTAGCCTGAAAAATAGCGTGGTCAAAGAGTGCACCACCAACCTGCCAGTCATTTAAGCTGGTACCGCCATCAGCACAGGGGATAAGGCCGATCTCCTCGCCAATGTGATCCGCATGCCAGGAGGCAGCAAATGATGATGCGAGCCCCACACCAGCCATAGGCCTGTCATTGTGTATGGGTTCGGCCATTATCTGCCAGCGTCCATTGCGAAGCATCTTTATTGATTCGTTGATGATAGGCGGCACTGAATCCGGAATTCCGCGGCCGGCCATATTTGATTGCCCTATTAGCAAAAAAGATTGTATCATAGTTGATTATATATTTAAGACTCCACGATTCCTATACTGCGGCTAAATGATAGCCAGGCAAATTTTTTAAGATCATTTGGAGCGACGTCGCCAGAATTTAATGCCTTCACACTTGCTCTTGCCACACTGGCAAAGAGATGTCTGATCCAGGCTGATGACAAACGATTGTCTATAATATGTTTCACCTGCAGCTGGGGAACTATACCAAACCACTTTTCTTTTGCTTGTTCATAGGCAATAACTTTTTCTTTGTCCATCGCCGCGACATCAACCTGCCTCTCCTCAAGGGCGTGTAAGAAAATATATTTTACACCGTTGTCGATAGCTGCGTATAGCATTGCTTCCAATTGTTTGACCGGATCAGTATCGCTGTTAAAAGCAGAAACCATGGCGATATACCAGGTTTCAAGCATATCGACATAGCAGGCAGTTATAAGTGAATCTCTATCCTTAAAATACCGATACAAAGTTCGCTTACTGATTTGTGCAACCTCGGCCACTCGCTCTAAAGGAGCGTGAAAGTCTTCATTTAAAACTTTTACTGCACTATAAATTAGCTTTTCCCTATTCATTTGGCACAAATGTATGACAAATGTCTTATATATGTGTTATTTTGTGGATGAAATTATAATTTATTGGCCCAATTGTCATTAAGTATCGTTAAAATCCCAATGAGAACTAACGCTTTCTTAAAACCCTTTCGCGCCTTTTAAACAATATTTCAAGGAAATGAATAGATGTAATTTCAGCTAATCTTACGACCTTTCGATTAGATCGAAGCCCAAAGCCGTTAACATTTAGCTTAAGCGGACATCTAGCTAAAATTGCCTCCCTTATTGATTAACAATAAAGGATTTTTATTAGTAGCATAAATCATTTTTTTTCTCCCTTAAATCGAGCTTTAAAAAACTAGGACATAGATAATCAAAACAATGAGCCAATATCTAATTTTTAAGCTTATCAATGCACAAGCATAAGCCTTTCGCAGCAGGTATGGCCCTCTTTGAGACCGAGAGTCGCAAGTCTATTCTTCCGCCTTTGGAAGGCAAAGATCCTAGAATAGGTTGTCTTCTATTGAGGTGATCCGCTGTGGCAAGATGCCGCTAAAACCCGATCCGAGGAGTGAATAGGAGGGAAATGTTTTTCTTCATCGGGGACCTTGTTTTAATTCATATACAGAATAACATTTTAATACTAAAAATATTAGTATTAAAATATTTGTTTACACATATTTGTATTGTTAACCAGTTTAAGAACAATTTATTATGAGTGAATTGAAACAATCGAAATATATCGATATTACAACAAGATTATGGTTTTAAAAAAGTTTTCGGATCAGATACCAATAAAGATCTCCTGATCGCTTTCTTAAACGAACTCTTTAGAGGACGCAAGGTTATTGAGCATCTTTTCGGAAAGATCGACACCTGTTACCGCTTTGGCTCCATTTTTTTTGGCATAGCTGCAATGCCAGCCAAAGCCGCATCCCAGGTCCAGTACGTTTTTGCCATTAAAGCTAGGAAGGATATTTTTTAACGCATGCCGTTCTCCGGCACCTTCAAGACCTTTAATGGATCTGTCCATATTTTTATATTGATCGAAGAATGTTTAACTTCTACAAATAAAGAATGGGCTGGATATATTTTATCCGTCCCATTCCAAAACATCAATTCAATCTAAACTCTGCTTATTAAAAAAGAGTTAAGATCTGACAGGCTCGTTCCACAGATTGAAGCCTTTCTTTGATGGGTCCTGTACCGGACAGGTTTCTGTAGCCAGCCGGGCTTTTCTAGATATGCCACAACCACATGCACCGCAGATTCTTGGGTCACTTTCGCTTTTCAGTTTAACCTTGTAAGCCAGCTGGTGGGGCGGGTTTCTTATGAATTCACAGGTGTTGCAGCTATTCAAGCGTTGTTCATAAATTTCTTTTGAAACAGTGTGAAAACCTGTTTTTCCCCATTCCAGTAACGCTTTAGTGGCTTTTTTTGCCAACTGCATATTGCTATGATTTTCAGGTATCTGATACAGCTCATATTCTATGTTCCTCTTGTCGTTCAAAAAGAGGTTCAGCAGATCAAGGTCGAACCTGCTGATGAATAAGTGACTCGCAAACTTATCGTCCTCTCTTGCCCTTGCAAGCACGGCCGAACTTACAGGATGGTCAAGTCCGAGCAGATTTCCGAGTGCACTGCGCATGTCGTTCCAGGACCCGGTGGTTTCTATGTCTTTTATAATATCAACCATGATGTTTTAATCTAAAAATGGATAATCTGGTTAAGCTGTTGCTATGATTGTATATGCCCCTTCAGCAAGCGGCTGATTGTCAATTGAAGTCACATTGGTTATAGATAAAATGTATTTGCTAGCTGGTTTAATCCCCTCAACTAGGAGTGTTACAGTGCCTGGTTCGCGCTCACTCACTTTAGCCGAAGTTACCCTAATCCCAGGCTCTATGTTGTAATTAATAAGTGCTTCAGCGGTTGGAATATTAACTGAATTATCAAATACCACATTTATAGATTTGAGGTCAAAGCTTGCATATGCTGTTTTCAAGTGGAAGAATTGGGCTATTGGTACACCACATTTTGGCATATCAAAGAAGCTTATCCCGTTCCAGAAAGCATCTTTACGGCAATCGATAGATGGGAGGTCACACACATCCGAAGGATTTCCTGTGGCATGATTTTTATTAATTTTATCAAATAATCGTGCGGTGATCTGTCTGATTCCGTTTGATGCAAGTTTTGAATACAGAGTGCTCGGGAATACAGAACTCAGGATATCAAAGGAAGCATAGTCGGCTTCTGCAACGCATATCTTTTGGGTTAATCTGGTTAGCATGTCAGCTATAATGAGCGACAGACCGTCCATAAATAGTTCTTTTATACGCGCCAGTCCGCCGGTAATAACAAGATAACTCTGTTCACCCTGTACCCATGAATAAGCATTTACCTCTTCATTGTTCCAGTCAAGAATAAAGTTTATGTTATGGTTATTTGAGGAGAAGATTCTAAACAACTTATTGATCGTATCTCTAGGTACCCCGTTACTGTAATCGTTAAATTCAGAAGTCTTTCGGATGTCGGCAGCTTGACTATTTGTTACGAAGCCATGTGCAGTAGCAGGGATATTGATAAGTTTTTTGCGTTTAGGATTAAAGCCTTTTGGCCATTCTTCCGGATTAGAAAGAAAAGATTCCAGTTCAGGGCTTTCAAATTTATCGATATATTCTTCTGTCCCTACATCATGTACTTCTTTATCATTCGAGAATTTGAAGACCAGTTTATCGTCAATATTATCGGTTTCGTAATGGCTTTGTACTGCATAATCTGTAGAAACAATTCCATTGGCATTTATAAGGTGGCCGGTCAGGTCCTTTCCATCAAATTTTTCCTTCATATTGATGCTTTGGATAGAGGTTTCGTAGTCGCCATGAGCTACAAATACAACATTGGCCGCTTTTCCATCAGCAGTCATCAACTTGTTTCCAGGGATCAGGTGCTGTACTTTTTTCAGGGATTTGCTGGTATACATTAAGAAAAGGTGATCCGGTGTAACCAGAAGTTCTCTTGCGTTTTCTTCTCCTGGCATCAGGTATTTGACTAAGTAGAGGCCTGGAACCATTGAGGTATTGATGTCGCCAGACCTGTTTTTCACAATCCCTGGTTTCCATTGAAGATCAAGGCCTGTTGTTAAAATAGAATCTCCAGGCTGAATGTCCTGTATGAGTACAAATTCTCCTTTGGTCGCTTCAATAGGCGTATTCAACGCGTAGCAGGAGCAGCAGCAATAGCAAGAATAATCGTCGCCGCCAATAGGAGGGATACTTTCATCCCAGGCAGATACTGGTGCGTCCATGGGTTTACCTTTCGCGCTGCAGTGCTTGCCACGCTGGGTACTGGTTTTAGCACAATACGCGTCTGAGCAAGGCCTATTGTATGGAGCCGGTTCTGACTCGATATTTTTTAAACATTGTGTAGTTGGCATAATGTATTTTTTTAAGAGTTATTATTTTTGTTGATTGATTTTTTTTCAAAAATTGAAATAGATGAGATCGGGGGATATTTAAATCATCACGATGGTTTAAATAGGTTTAAATAATGTCTTGTTTTCATTGGGATAATATTTGTTTTTTGTTGAATATTAATTTCCAGTCTCTCCGGTATAATAGAAAATGATTTCTATGTTTCGGAATACCGCTGAATCAAGGAAATTGTCTTTCTTTAAATCAGATGGTGTTTTGCTGAGGTCAACGGCTATGGAACGTTTGCCGAGTAGTTTACTTATATCAGGCTCAGGCTTCTTATCCGCCTTAAAAGTATAATTACAATCATTTCCAGGTCCTATTTTTACTGGGATACTGAGGCTGTCAGATAGCTTAAATGTAATGTATGTCCCCTCGGCAGCAATGGTGGAATCGACTTTAAAGTAAAAACCAATTAGCTTTGTTTTTAGGATATGTGGAGGAACAAAATTGATTAGGTCGTAATTCAGTGTTTGTGTACCTGGAGTCGAGTGATCATTTATAAACATATACCATGCCCCAGAAAATGCCTGATTGAAATTCCAGTAGCCCACACCGGTATAAGGCTTAAATGCTTTGAGGTTCATTACATCGTTCCTGAATCTATCGCCTCCATCTTTGGCTGAGTATTTTAAATGAATCAGCACATCTGAAATGGCGTCAAAGTTGATCCGATTATTGGCCATTGGCATGGAGAGCTTCCATGTGGATACCGCTCCCGTTCCTTCAAATGGGAGGTAGCGTGGATCTTCAAAGCTGAGCTGGAAAAGACCTGAATCGTTCATCCCTTTTGATATAGCAATTTGCTGGTTTATCCACCAGTTGGATCGAAGTGTACTATTATCGGGTATTTTGGTAATGGCACCCCCCAGTAAATAATTTACAGCATCGAGACCTTGTTTGTCTGCTTTGATTATCAGTTGGTTGCTCAATTGTGTAAGCGTTGCATGGATGTTCTGATAAGGACCGACAACGGCTGGTATTGATACCGAAATTGTTTTGATTTTTCGGCTGTAGTGACCAGGGAAATCATAATCGAAGAGTTTTTCATTGAGTTCAAGTATACATTCTCCTTTTGATCTTAGGTCCAGCAATGCTTTTGGATTGAGCTGGAGAAGTGAAATGGTTTTTTCTATTTCAAGCCTGCGGAGACTAGTATCGAGAATATCGTCACTTTCCATCTGATCGAGTGCCAGCATAAGCCCTTCACCGGCCAGCAAGCCTTTGTGTATATCGTCCCAATAGCCGTAATTGATAAATGAACGACTGCTATTAGACTGGAACTGGTAGGCGCATTCAGCGGCCTTTGCCATGGTAAAAGCTAAGTTGTAGGCTTGGAAATAAACTGCCGAAATACGGCTGATCATCCATTGGTAAAGTTCCTTATTGGTAAATTTGCTTTTATAAAAGGCTTCTAGACTTTCATTGTTGACTATAGTTTGTTTGTGAATAGCCAAATCTTGTTCTGCAATCTGTTTCTGGATATTGCTTTGCTTCATCAAAGCTTCGATCTGTGTTTTATCGTAACCTGCAATGTCGCGCTGCAGGGTCCATTCTTCACTTCTGCGATCATATCCAGCCATGGTCAGTGATTGCTGGGAAACATAGTTCGAAATGATGGAACCAATCTCAAAGGCACCAGAAGCAGCATTTAAAGCATTTCCAATCTGCTGTCCGCCATAAGTCATTGCAAAAGGCGAACCTACTTGCGGAACTGCATAGCCAATCGAAGCAGCAGTTTTAGTGATCCCTCCAAGTGTATTGAGAATCATAGCAGCTAATGCGGCATCCATACTCACTTGTTCCCGCTTGGAAATACCGTCAGTAACCAGCTTGTCGTAATGTTTGTAACGATAGTCTGCGCTGTTCAAACTGGCCATTTGAGAAGCAATCTGTTCATTAATAGCTTTGATTTGCATTTCTTTGATATTGGAAGTCATTTGCAGAACCACTTTTTCTTGTTGACGACCGATCAGGTTCAGCGTCTCTATATCTTTCTTTTCAAGTGCAGAAAGAAGTGCCGATCCAAGAGAAGTTACTTGTGCGGTGAGGTTACGAGCTTTTTCAATGAGGTAGTTGAAACGGTAAAAAGGTACTGGCGCACTGAAAGAAGAGGCCAGGCCGATACTACTACTACCAGATGCATAGGCACGGATAAATGCCCTTGGGTCGATTGGAGACGCAAACAATGGCAGTTGACGGAATACGCCATCAATGTTCTGGCAATGTCTTATTTTAAACAAGCGGTCTTCAACCCTGTCCCAGTAGCCTATAAAGTCGGAATTTTCCGGAATATTGAAATAGGAGTTGATCTTATTGAAAGGAACATCAGCAAAAGTGGTGACTGGCTTTTTAAGAGAAAATACTTCGGGGGTGTTCTCTAGCTCAATCAGGAATTGAGGGATATCATTCCCATATTCTTTTTTAATGTCATTGAACGTTTTCGACTCAGGATTTGGGATTTTACCCTCAGATTGAGGACGTTTACCCAGGATGTCAGAGGCCAGGACATACAGGTTGGTGGCCTGGTTTACTGATTCGGAAGTGTCTTGCGTAAACAGGAAATCACCCCAGTCTAAAATGTTGTTAATATATTTCATAACTGTAGCCTTGGCATAGGCTACAGGTCTGTATCTGGCGATAGCATCTGGATCAAAAGGGTCAAAATTATAACGCCTGATTTGTGCTGGATTAGTCAGCAGTTCGTGTAAGGTTTCCCGACTCATGGTACGGAAAGGACGGAACCTCCAATACCGTTTTTCAGGACTCGGATCATTACTATTATCTTCATCTATAGTGGGATTAAAGATATATTCTAGCCATTGTTTGGCATCTTCGTACCGCTTGTTCCCATTCAATTTGTCAGCCACAAGGAACGGCCCATGGAAAAAGATCTCCCAAAAATAAATGCCATAGGCACCATCAAAATCCATTAAAGAAGATTCGGGCGGGATTACATTTTCAGGAGCTGTATCGTTCAGAGATGTATAGAATCTGTTAAAAGGCAGTTCTGGTATTTCCTGGGATTGCAAGCTCAGGAGGTGATCAATACCGCCAGCAAAAAGTTTTTGCATAAATAGGGAAGTGGTATTGGTGGTGAGGCGGGTAAATTTAAATTTTAAATCTTTGAATGGGCCAGGCTTTGCAGCATAAGCAAGTGTACTTACTATCCTGTAGTTGGGCATAACATTTACCAGAGCCATATCAGATAACTTGTTTATCTGGTCACTGGCAACCACTAGGAAAGCTTCATCTCCATTGTCGTAGATAAACCAGCCAGGTTGGTTTCCTACATTGATGAGCGATGACTTTTCCCCATCTATAAAAGAAAGCAGGTTAAGCGGATTTGTTGCATTGATGCTACCCGAATTGTTAGTCGTTCCGGAGATATTATTTCCCCAATAGTTGTTGCGTAATAAATTATTGTCATTAATAACCGAAAGGTTTCCCATTTTCCGGTCTAGATTGGCTCGGTAGGGTTGAGGGTTTGTTGCCGAACTATACTTGTAATCAGCTACTATCAAAATTGTGCTGCTATTAAGCAGGTTGCTGTCGAGGACATGAGTCGGACCCAGGGTTACACTACCACTAATACTACCTTTTACACGTTTAGCTAGATTAAGGGAAGAAAATAGAGCTTGATTAAGTGCATTTCTTTCCTTTATGAATATGTTCTTGGTCGGATTATCCTGGTTTTTGGGTTGTTCCACCAGACCGTTATAGGAAGTTGACAGATCGGAGCCTAGCATAACCATCAATTGCTCGTCTGAATGCCTGTTGAGCACAATAGTAAAATTAGCATCTACAGCATCTTTCTGCCAGACACTGTCTACAATAAGGTCGGTATCAGAAATGACATTCAATACCATGCGTGTTTGATCTCCAATAACGATATTATCCCGATAAGCAAGTTCTTCCGTGAATTTAGTACCGTTACCAGATACATTTTGAAGATCTGCGGTAACGGTTAATTTACCTGTTCCGGAAAATGGTGGTGTCTGGGCTGAATCATTGCGTGGAATAATTTTGTAACTGCATCCGTCTGCATTAAATGGCCATGGTTCAGCTACCAGCATATTAGTGTTATTGATAATGCTTCTGATGACCCGTTTTTCTCCCATACATAAAATGGTATCACCCTTTCTGATTTCGCGCAGAAATTGTGTTTTTGTGCCAGTGATCACCTGCATGCCTTCTGAGGTGCTGATTTTCCCTTTTCCTACAAAACCCTTATCAACCGAAAGTACATAAGGAATATTCCACGGGGCATTCTGGTCATTAAGTAATCTGGCAATATCATCATTTTCAATGGATGGGTAATTGGTTGGAAAAGCATTGATAGGTATATTGCTGTATAATGTTTGTGGGTGTACCCATTTTTTTCCGTCGTAGAATGAATACTTCAGATCTACCATTTCTACGGTCTCGGTGCTTGATTTCTGGCCATCTACCACACTGCTTTGGGTCAGATTCTTTTCGCTCCAGAAAATGAAAATCCTATCGAAACCATATACAGGTGTGATGTTGGACGAATTGATGGCAATGTCGATCTTGAGCCAGGCGCCCCAGTCCTCAAAATCATCGAGCTTACGCATATAATAGGAGTAAGGCTGGGTGTTGGTCCTGCCAAATAGGAACAATGTTTCTTTTTTCTCACCAGTATTGGCATCCAGACGGGTAGTATTGTAGCTGGCCACATGTATAAGGTTTCCAAGCATGTTGACTTGCTGGAGATATTTTTCATAGGGTTCCTGAACTGTATCCTTATTTAAATCATTTTGAAGGAGATCGTCCGAAAAATCTTTAAACGGAGGTGTTATTTTTTTTCTGAGGCTGGGTTCAATATAGTTTTCAGGGTATAGGAATATTTTTCTGTTTACTTCCCAAATTCTGTAATTTGACATCCAATCCCACCATATTTTTGGAACGTCGATCAGGTTAACACCGGGTTCCAGCATCATGCGGCAGCGCTGCATGTAAAGCTGAACAGAAGAAATGCCTTGTGCTATTTTTGATGTCAGAGCGCAACTGCTCATTTCTACATCAATCAGCAAATAATTGTACAGGTCAGCAGGTTTTGAGATATAGGGATTACGGGCATTCATCATCCAGATGGAGAATGGAAGTAAGGCATCCCTGGTTTGAGTATTCAATATACCCTGGACATTACCATTCACTTCTGTAAAAGCGATTTCATCAAATACACCTGCAGCGAGGCTCATGGTTTTATCAGCCATTTTCTGGTAAACCGTCCAGTTGGTATCGTTAAATAAACCCTTAGGATCAAGGTCTAGATGTCCAATGCTCGAGTATGTAAGAAGTGTGGAAATGTCTGTGCCAAGTTTTTTTGAGGTACTGAAAGCGGCCTGTAACCGGATAATACCGGCAACAGTATCAAAATCGCTTTTTTGATCAGAAATCTCTGGCCAGAAAAGCTTGTTGAGCATACAGATCTGATCCGCATCCCATCCGGTAATGGAACTGAGTTTTTTTATTTTTTCACCAGGGCAGCCGGCATCCTTTGGTAGCTTGAAATAAGTGATCAGTTCGTCCTTTACATCTCCAAGGCCCGTTACCAGTTTACGATATGCAATCAAAGACAATACATCATTAATAGTTGGGTTATCAATGTTATCTATGTTAAAATGCAGGGAGCCATCTTTGTCGGTGATGTAGTCTATTTCTTTTTCGTTGAGCGATAAATTATCGGTTAGCAAGGAATTTCGTGAAAGCATTTTAACGAAAGCCTCTGTTTCTGGTTTAGCAGCAGCGGTTGGTGTTAAAAAGGCAACTAAATATTCCGGGAGATGGCTCTTGGCCGAAACGTATTTCTTGAGGGCTTTTATGCTTTCCTGGCTACTACTGATAAAGGCTGCTAGATTATTATTCAGCAGTTCCTGCTGTTTCTTTTCTGTGTCCCGCCACACTTTGAGTGTATGTGTTATGGCGCTTTTAGCCTGCAAAAGGAGTAATCCAACTTCGCTGACTTTGAAGTCTGCAGTATCGGGGCCGAAAATAGCTTTAAGAAAAGACAAATCTGTTTCATCCTGATATTTTTCGGCCAGCAGAGCCATTTGAGAATTGCCTTTTGGGATTAGCAGCGATTTGCTGACGAGTTCGTCAAATACCTTTTTCGATTCTTCGGCAGTAATATCGGCATAGCTTGTGCTGAAGATATCGGTGTAAAATCCCGAAAGGAATTGCTGATCCTTGCTCGTTACAGGGAAATAAACGGCTGCATTATCATAGTTAAACTCATACATCCTGAAAATCCCGGAAGTTGTAATGTACTGTTCCTGCATGGTGCTGAAAACAAAATCAGCGGCTTCTTTGTCGGTGCTTTCAAAAGCGAAATCAGCGGCTTTTAACTGTGTAGGAATGGCGGAAACAGCCAGTTCATTAATAAAAGATGTAATTTCGGAGCTCTGGTAAGGTGGTTCGTAGTGAGGGCCAGTTTCACCTTTTAAGATATAGTTCAACTGGTAAACATCAAGGTTGGCATCCGCAATCTTCTGTACAGCATTGTTTAAAATGGAATAAATTCCGGTCGTTAGCGGGATACTGTTCACCGGAGGTTGCAGATACGGCAGGGTTGGATAATATTGCAGATTTAATAAGATCAGCAGTTCCTCAAGGCTTAACTCGAGCAAGCTGCTCCATTGGCTAATGCGGTACATCCAGGAAAGATTGGATAGGTTCAGTGAGAGTGTAGTGGCATCAGCCCCTGTCAGTGTGCAGATATAATTTCCGAGTAAAACGATGCTATCAGCATCGAGGTTCAATGCAGCCGACAGTCTATCCCTGATGGTTCCGTTGATACCATCAATAGTCGTGACTTTCCATGGCTCTGCCGGATTCTTAAATGGATTAAAGAGAACATCGTCTTTGTATGGGTTTTTACCGTCCAGTAGCAATGGGTTGTTGAATACCTGGTCAAAAATATCCTGAGGAGCATTATCATTCACTTTGCCGCTGGTTTTCATTTCCGACCAAAATGCGGTAAGCGCAGGAACGGTACTGTTAGAAAGGGATTGTTGTAGGCTTTTGACCTGGGAAAGATATAAAATGAGGTTTTGATCAATGGTGGAGGATACGGCTGGAGTGGCGGTTGCGAAAAGCCAGTTCAGATCTTTAAAGCTCCAGCCGGTGATTTGTTTCAAACGGATGAAGCGGTGTAGGCGGTCAAGTCTTTTCAGGCTTATCCCGTTGATACGCTGTACCGGATTGTCGGGGTCGTTTGCAAAATAGGTTTGAAGGTATGGAAGCTTTTCCCCTGTTTTATTGATAAAAAAGTCGTTAGCAACATCGGCTTTCAATTCTTCAGATGAGAGATCTTGTGTCAGTAGATTGTCTAGCTCAGTACGATTAAGACTGGTATGGGCAATAAAATTTTCAACAATATCCAAACCCTGTGCAGGAAGTACTTCAAAGGAAGCACCGCTGCCCATGATCTCCCAGTTAGCGGAAACGGTCAGTTCAGTATCTGACGAAATAGTCGTCACTGTTCTGATGTTTTTAGCAGTTTTGATCTGATCGCCTATGGCTAGTTCTGTTTTGAAACGGGTACCGGTTCCTTTAACTGTCTTTTCGTCTGTGGTGAATTCGAGCGTTCCGGTTCCCTTGGAAGGTAGGTAAGCGGCAATTTTTTTCAAAGCTCGTTGCGGAATTACGGTGCTAACCATACCAACATCTAGGTCCCAGTGGGTATCAACGGTTAACGAAGTTGCAGATTGTATAGCAATGACTTTTTTTGTAACACCTTGTATATCTATTGAATCATTTATCTTGAATTCGGTATCAAAGTGGCTGCCCATACCCGTCACCGAAGCGTTTCCTTTCACCACCACAACTGCACCCTGCCCAGTAAAAGGAGGTGTTGTCTGTGGCGTAATCTTATAGGAAGCCTCATCTCCAAACATGGGCCATGGATTATCTACTGTTAGTTCTGTATCCGAAATCACGGCCACCACCGTGCGATCATTTTTGGCTGCAGTGATGGTATCACCTATGTTTATTTGTTTGATAAAGGCGGTGCCATTACCTGTAATTTTAATGTTGTCAGGATCAAAACTTATTTTCCCTGACCCATCCGTGGTTTGGGAAGAAAGTGGCTTCACTGTATAAACAGAACCCGAAGTTTGCAGCCAGTTGCTGTTTACTGTTAATTGCGTATCTGAAGAAATGGCTGTAACGGTTTTAATTTCATTGGCAACATTGATCTGATCGTTTACTTTTATTTCGGATTTAAACAGTGTACCTACACCCGTTACTGTATTTAGGTCTTTTAGGAACAATAGCTTTCCACTGGCTTCGAAGGATGACGGCTGGTAAAAAATATTATACCCATAGTAGGCCGTGAGCGCATCAACACTGTAGTTTTCTTCGGAAATGAGCTTGAATTGCTGGTAGGAGATATTAAGCTGTTCAAGCGCCGTATCAAAAGGACTGATGTTGGTGGCTTTATTATCTTTTGTAAGGATACTTTGAAAGAGTTGGTATAAAGGTATTTCCAGTCTGTTAAGGTAGCTCCTTATTTTCGCCAGCGGCAAGTTAAAAGGAAGCTGGAAAGGATAGCTACCTATAGAAAGAGCCTGATAGGCATTTTTGATGTTTTCATTGTGTTCAACATTTTTCTTCAAAATCCCGTTTACTAATTCCAGGTAGGGGATCACGGTATTGGTATTTTCGGAGTTTAATTCCAGTTCAAAAAGATCTGGTCTCCTTTCCTGAAGGGTATAGTGTGGTGCTATAGTACGAACCGGATTGATATTTGGTTCTGAAATATATTCATCCGTGATACGCATAATATCCAGAAAATATGCTGCCGGGCTGAAAATAGAAAAACATTCATCGCCCTCCAGGTAATTGAGTGACCCAAAAAGTTCCTGGTAATTGGGAATACTTTTAAAATAATTATCTACATCGCTATCGGTAGTTTTGAAGTTAGCTGCATTGTAATGAGGGGAGGCCACGGTATCTTTAATGTTTCCATATAACTGCATGGTTACTTCGGCAATGTGCACGGCTGTTTGATGGATCTCGGTTGCCTTTTCTTCACTGTCGATGTGTGGCGCAAAGAGTCTGACGAATTTGCGTTGCGGTATAGCAGCAATCTTGTTGGCCGAGTCGTATCCCATTTCCATCAGTTTTTCTGCGATTGAGTTGTCTGCTGTAATCCTAAGCGTTCTCTGCATCGTCTTCATTTTTTCTATGCTGGTATCCACTTCTGATATAGAAGAGGTCGGTTCAGACATTGCTTTCAGCAATCTTGTTTTTTTTGATTTTGGCGGAGCTGTTAGAAAGGCTTTTAATTCCGAAACTTTTTCGGGATCATGAAAATCGAAATTCAGAATATCAAAAGAGGGGTCTTTTTTATAAAGATTTTCCAGTGAAAAATCCTTGGATATATTTTTTTTGACTGTTCTTTTCATAATGGTTGTTTTATAGTGGTTGAGATGTTTTTTTCGAAGCAATGGTGGTAACAATCTTTGAATAAGAAATTTTCAAAGACTTGGTGCCGTCGTTACTGAAGGTTGTTCTTTCTCCTTTTTTATTGGGTTGAAGTGTTTTAATTTTAGTAGATATTCCTGCTTTTTCAAATTCGGCGGCCAATACCAAAGGTGGAAGTGTTGGATGTGCTTCAGTCGTTGAAATGTATAGTGGGACATCGATCGGTGAACTACGATAGGATTCTACCAGATTTCTTATTAGGGCGAGGTCTTTTGCTTTAGTCGCTTCTGCAGAACGGGGGAAGCTCCAGATAATACCTTCCAGTGGAGTACCTGTCTGTTTTTCAATACTCTTAAACATGGACATTGTTTTTGGGTCATGTAATTTGGTAACGTCAAAAGGTTCCACGATATAGTGATGATCAACAGGGGCCGAGCTGTTTTTTACAGTATAAGTAGGTGTGGCAGGCGAGGTCGTCGTGCTATAATAATCGGTGTGTATTACCGTGGAATCAACCTTGTTGTCAAATATTTTACTGGGGTATTTAATGACTGTTGGTAATTCCATTTTATCTGCTTTGCCCGAGCCTACCACGATATGGTAATACCTTTTGGGAACATCCCTCATTTTGAAGGGGTTGACTTTAGTTGCTATGGTACGCAGCATAAGCCCTGTCTTATCGGTATTGGAGACAGGATTGCCGGCAACAAAAGTGTATAAATTCAGTCCATCTACGGTACCGGCCGGATCTGGTTTAAGCCACCTGCCAAACCACGGTAAATAATATCGCATACCAAAATAGTAAAGCCCTGTGCTGTTGTCGCGTTCCTTGCCTGAATATCGATAGATTTTAAGAGCAACGTCAACTTGGTTAGGCCCGGCGATAAACGAAGTGCCCCCATATGGAAAATATTCCTCATAAGTGACCAACATCCCTGTTTCATCCAGTTCCACGCTAACAGAACCAAGGCTATTGTCCATTTGGTACCGTAGCTGATCGGAGGCAGGAATGGCTGCTGTACTGTCTGGCCCTCCTTTTTTCCAATGATAAATTATCGCAACGCATGTGTCTTTATCCATAATGCGTAGTGTCTGCCGGTCGATCGCAATTGTTCTGGTGCCATCTGTAGTCTGAACACCTTTGCGCTGGTGTTCATAATTATCAAAATATATGGTATCCGTATAATTTACCGAATTACTGTTCAGATATTGTTCATATACCTTTCTTGTACGTTGTTCTTGTTTATCGTATACATAATAGTCGGCATCGTCACTGAAATCAGCGCGCGCTATAATTTTTGCCGAAACCAAATTTTCGCAACAGTTATAGTTTAAAACAGTTCCATTATTTATAGTCAATTGCCGCTGATTGCCAGATGCATCGTATTCCAGTCCTTGCAAGCGGTTACAATTTTGTAATACCCCTGTTTCAGTTGTCCAGGCGGAGGATAATGTGACATGTTGTTTTTTTATCAGGTTTCCTGAATCGTCGTAGCTATACAATTCTGTATAGTTCTCTATAGCCTGCCCATCATTGATAGGCGATTGGCTGAAAGCGGGCATGTTGGTATTGGCATTGATTCCCTTGTGTTGTCTTCCGGAAGCCTGTATCAGACGGTACAGCGAGTCGTACTGATGATCAAAAACTGGGTCTATTTTCTGGTTATTATTAAATATCGTTTCAATTGAAGTATCGAAGGCGCAGGTTACATTGCCAACGGGATCATAAGTATAGTTAATATTTTGCACTTGATTTGATCCTGAGTTGGTAAAGATTTGTAACAGATTCAATGTGGAGGGTTCATACCTATAGGTTGTTATTACATTGTTGCCATACAATACTTTTGTGCGTTGTCGGTTGGCATCGTAGTTGATATTTTTAATGATCGGCGTTTTGACACCATTTGTGTTCACTGAAATAGAGTTGAGCAAACCTTCTAGATTATATGTATTGATAGTTGTATTCCATTCTTGATCATGATCCTTTATGGTTTCACTCAGCAGCAGGTTAAGTGAATTGTATACATATGTTTTTACACAGCTGTTGGTTTCCAGCGGAACGGTATCGTGCCAGTTCACAGCCGATTTATACATAGAGGTCATTTGCCTGCTGCTTTGCAATACGTTGCCAAGCATACTGTAGGAGGAGTTGATCAGAATGCCTGAGAGGTCTTTGAGAATATAAAGTTGTCCACGCAGGTTATGACCTGCGGCCGCACCTTCAGTCTCGCCATAGATGAATTGTTCTACTAGGTTAAAATCATCAAAACCAGTAATAGGGCCAGTTCCGGGAACTTTTTTGACCAGTACCTGTGTTTTTCTTTGTAAACCATCATAAAGAAGCACCTGGCAATACTCCCTTGCACTTAATGACCATACCAGCTTCCCGAAAATCGTGCTGAAGTGTTTGAGCAGGCCGGCATCTGCACTGTCGGTAACCATGGGCTGTTCAGCACCCATGCCGTACTGGTATTTGAAATTATAATATGTTTTACCCTGGTTAATGTTGTCTGCGTATAAACGTGGATCTGTTTCTACGGTCTTTCTTCCCTGAATATCGAAGGAGAAAAAGGTAACCAGGGAACGCATGTTGTTCTGCTCATTGAGCAATTGTACCGTCCTGATTACATTTCCCATATTGTCCATTACTGATGTAGTATAGGTGCCATAGAAGTCGGCTGCCATCTCCAGGGCTTTTTTCTCTTCGGCTTGGGCTCGGGTTGGCTGTTCAGGGTAAGCAGCCATAAAGTTTTTATAATACACAGCATCTTTTACTGTGTCATCCTCATCAAAATCGAATCGTTCCCATGGACTGAATTCAATTTTTGAGAAAAATCCCTTGGGCGTGTCTATCCTTATCACCCGTGAAAGCGGGTCGTAATGTGTAATGGTGGGTGGAGGAACCTGATAAAGGCGGGTGATTTCTTCCTGTGTTTGATAAAAAGGAGTGTCGCTGAAATAAGAAAGATAGTTTTCGCAGACTTTACCTTTATTGTTATATACACTGCGTCCTGAAACTAGCCATCGGCTGTTAAGTGTGGTAGACTCTACTTCTGTTTTTGCAGCCAGGGAACGGCCCATGCCATCATTGTAGGCAATAGCGGTTTGACAGGAAAAAAGATCGTTTTCCATTGCATAATGATTTCGCTGCAAATGAATTGAGTTGACCGGTTGCTGCTGCTTCATGTAAGCATTCAGGTCGTAATAGAAATAAGCAGAGGCACCTTGGAGGTAGTATTCTTTATTTTTGAGATCCTTAATGATGGAATTGAAATCAACCGGTTTGCCGTCCGGTGCGACTGTTCTTGGTTGATATTCAGCGGGGTTGCCATTGTATTCATACAAGCGCATACCTCCCGTTTGTAAATTGTTTTCTGTGCCGAATATGGAGGTGACTACGACCTGGCCCAGCGCATCAAATAGCGCTTGATGTACTGTACCGTTCATATCGACCAGTTGTCTTGGGGCCATAGCCTGATAATCCATAACAGCGGTTATCACATTTGTTATGGGTGGAAGAATGGAAACATACATTGCAGCGCTGAGGGGCACTAGATAATAGTTGTCGTAGCTTATTGTATTTTTGATGCCCAGATCGGAACTTGTACCGCAGGTCATGTAAAAACCTTCCGCTCCAGCGTAGTGCTGGGTAAGCCCCGGGTTTTCCCAGTAGCCGCTCACCTCGTCGTATATGTAACCGCCAAACTGTTCAATTGTATCTCGTGTGAGACGTTGGCCAAACATAGCCGTAATGTTATCATTGGTAAATTCTGCCGTTGAGATATGATGCAGCAATATTTGCGGAGACACTATCCCAAACGGCAATGCCATGCCCGTATCGGAGTCACAGAAATAGGAAATCACCCTGCTATACTGTTGTGCCTGTAAGCCTGTTGATGGTGCCGCAAGATAAGGAACGATATTCTGAAGTCCAGATTGGACAGCAAGATCAATCATCTCAAATGAAAAATATCCGGAAGGAGAGGTATTGATATTTAATAGCTCAAAAGCCTGTCTCTGATATTCAATTGCCCGCAAACGAATATTGAATTCAGAAGCCGGTGTATTGTAATAGTTAAATGTTTCTATAATGGCCTTACAGAGGTACTGTTCTGGATAATGTGGTGTATGTGCTTGTCTTCTGGGGAGGTATATGGTACAGGATTTTAACGGTTGACCATTAAGCGGATCCGTTTGCAATACAAAATGCTGCTGCACCCTCGGGTCTGTATGGTCACGCTCATATTGATAGGTAATGCTTTCACGAGAATTTACCAAAAATGCGGCTTCCTGGTTTTCCGTTGCGGGCTGGATCAATACCACAGAGTAATTTGATTCTTCAACTGAATAAGGTGCTGCAGAAGCTGCCGTTTCATCCAGTGCATATATTTCTGTACGCAGTACTTTTGAAGCCATCGCTTTATAAGCCTCTGAAAAAGTTTTTTCGGAGCTGCTATAGATATCCGGAGATAATACACTATTGGGAAGGGAACGGGCTTCTGTATCCTGGCTGTAATATTCGTTCTGATATTTTGTCAATAATAGCTCATACACTAGGCCTGTTGCACCGTTCAGGTACCAGGTCTTTGTATAAACCGGTGGAATAAATAATTCTCTGTTCAGTTCGGCTACGGTATAGTCCGGATTGTGATAGCCCGACTGGAATTCTTCATAACTTTCCGTGTCCCAGGATTCAATAAAACCAAAACCTTTGAATTTTTTTTGATCAGTATCGTAGTATCCATCATGATATTGATAACGGGTCACATACCTGGATTTGGATAAAGCTTCATATTGGATCAATTCTTCTACAACTTGTATTGGAAATGGTAAACTGGTGACCCATGGTTTTCCTTTCTGTTTATCTTCCAGAAGAAATTTTGTGGAACTACAATATTTGATATAATTTACCATACCCATGTTGTTGTCAATTTTATAGAGCAGGTAAGGTTTTAGTACGGATTTCTGTTCTTCTCCATTGGTTGCAGATCCGCCTGAAAAATTATAATAATAATGTTTTGGTGTAGTGTTCATTTTAGTGAAAACCAGACAGTTTGTGCCATTTCCGAGTATATCGGCAAAGCTGATTTGATCAGTGATATCAAATAATTCGGGGAGATAAACAATGAGAGGTGCTGAAAATGAGTTTCCCGACTGGTTGATAAATAATTCTACGCGATCAGGATAGACATAGACCAGATCAGTGGTACCTGATCCATCAATATCTGTTAAGAAAAGCCTTTTGGTATCAAAATTTTTATCAAATATTGGAGCATTGCCAAGTATTATCTTTTTTCCAAACTGTCCGTACCCAAGACAGGGCCAGCATTCTACTTTTCCGCTGCTGATTTTGACCCGGTGGGAAAGCCCGTCACCGAATATATTGGCAAAAGTGACTAGCTCCTTTGTATAGTTAGGTTTAACTGGCGGAAAATTGTTATCATTGGGTGTGTCGCGGGCGGGGCCGTAGCCTTTTTTTCCTTCCGAAGGATAGTATTGGATCTGATTCGTTCCAGGTAGCACCAAATCATTTTTACCTGTTGCTGAAAGGTCTGTCAGCTCCATTTCTGAGCTTGAAATGCATGTTGGGTAGCTTTCAAAAGGAACAAAGTTGTCCCAACCATTATCCTGTGCCCTGGCGTAAAAACCAGAAATGACTTCATTACTGATCACCAGTTCCAACTGCCCGTTCCCGTCCAGATCTGTCAATATAGAGTTTCCCTGTTGTATATTTCTATTGAGTGGAAAACTGGCATTGGCCTGTGGCATTGTATATTTCCCTTCACCGAGAGGCGCCAGATATAGGCTCATCTCATCATCACTGATTAAAAAACCCGGTAAGCCATCACCATTCAGATCAACGGGTAGGAAATGGGTCGGATTCAGATAACCCGGAATGCTGTTTTCACCCATATCCAATGTTTTAAACGTCGGCGTTAGTGGCGGGTTGAAAGTGGAATAATTAAACTCCAGAGGCGGTAAGATCTGTGGTTCTGTCAGTTCCTTTCTAAAGCCTTTGAGGGTAGCTTTGGTCAGCATAGACATGCCATGGAACAATACGGGAGTATATTGCTGGATATGTTCATAGTTAAATGACAGCTCCTTTACAATCAAAGGGTCACCCAGTTCTTCAGGAAAATAGTGTACCATATGTATACTCTCGCATAGGCGGTATGTTCGTATCTCAAAACCGCTATTATAAAGGGAGAATGGGTCGGGCCTGCATGACCAACCGGCCTGAGATTCCTGCCCATCAAGCTGACCGTAATTAAACACAACTTGGAACGCAAACTGGATATCTTTGTCTGCATCCCTGTAATTGCCGTAGCTGATACGGTCGATATAACGGTTAGCTTTGTTGTTACGGTTCACTTCGTACGGCTGGTCAGGGACATTAAGTGCATTCTCGGCTACATAGCTGTACAAAATCAAGTTGCCCTTATTGTCCGTTGATTCGTCAATAAGCCACTCGAATATCTGTGAAGGATCATCTGGGTTGGTAATTCGGTTCTTCGTGCCATAATAACTGGCGGTATTTTCCGCGGTGATCAATTTCCAGAACGAGAGGTTGCTATCTTTTTCCTCTCCCTGCCAGTGTTCGATCTGTGAAAAGGTGTTTTCTATCTGTGATAGATAAAGTGTCACCTGATAATTATGACCCTGATAATGGTCATTACGTGGGTTTGGTACCAGCTGACTGCTTTGTTGTACTAATAAAGGTTCTCCATCCAGTTCATAGGAGTCCGTACCATCATATCTGGGAATCCCCTTATTGGTACTTACTGAAATCTTCGATAAAGACAAGGAAAATCCCATCCCAAAAACACCATTACCCGAACCCGAACTGTAGCTCAAGCTAAGTTGGGGCTCAAAGCCTCTCGCTGGGGTAATAGGTACAGGGATTGCATAAGTGCCCGCACCAGAGAACAGGTTGGTCTTAAAGGAATCCCCGAGGCCTTTTATAGCTCCGCCTCCCTTAGGAAAAACAATCTCTTTGGCTGACACCTTGGTTGCTTCTGAGGTAATTTTTTCTGATGATGACATATCATAATATAGTTTAAACTCTTTTAAGAAATGGTGTAGAGTCTTGTTATTTCTTGATTATATATGGCTTCTAAGAAGATTAATAAAACCATTATCGGTCTTAAAAATATCCTAATCTATTTATTATAAAATGGTTAATAACAACATCATTGCCGCAAAGTTGTAGAGCGTATATCCCTCCAGCGTTACTGAATAGATTTTATGTGTTGTTTTGCTATTAAAAGTAAATGTAATAATTTTTAATAAAATATCAAAATAATTTAAATAAATTGAATTTTGTTGTTATTTAATAAGTTTTATTGTTATTAATTTCCTATCATTACTTAACATTAATCATGTAATTAATTTTGACTGATAGGTTTGTTTGTTTATTTTTAAAATATAATAATTAACCTAGTATGTGAATCTAGTGTGTTAAATTGGATATTTCCATATTGTTTCTAGCTTTTTTACTACTGCATTAAAAGAATGGGATGCGAATATAGGTGAAGATGTAAAACAATTTCTTACGGCAAAAATAGGATGAGAACCTAAGACAACATTCTGCATTAAGATACTTGTCACCAGAGGAGTTTGCTAGAAAGATCAATAAAAAAATATTGCAGCTTAACTACGTGTCCATTTTATTGTGTTCAAGTTAGTCTTTTGAAATAGCTGAGTTGAGCGGATCTTTTACCATATTATTAAGAACTTTTTTTGTCATTCGGCTCATGAACGAATCTCGATAGGTCTGTCCGATAGGGATGGCATTTTTATAATGTTCTAATTGAACCATATTTCCATTGATCATTACAATAAATGGAATAGCAATGATAAAAGACTTATGGATTCGCACAAAGCGATCAGGTAGTAATATATTGTTTAAAGCACTTATGTTGAGCTGGACCATAATGCTTTTATTATCAGCGGTGTAAAAACATACATATTTTGCTTTTGCTTCAATGTATACGATTTCGTTAAGCTTAATTTTGACCAGCTTCCCTTTATATTCTGTTTTGACAAATATAAATTCTTCCTCTTGTTTAGCGTCGATTGAAAGCTGTTGTTGCGCCCTTTCCACCGCTAGTAGAAAACGTGGAAAAAATATGGGTTTTAATAGGTAGTCCACAACATTCAGGTCAAATCCTTCAAGGGCATATTCTCTGTATGCGGTCGTGAGAATTACCTTATATCTTTCATTCAACATCTTCAAAAATTCCAATCCGGTTATTCCCGGCATTTGAATATCCAAAAACAACAGATTGACCTCCGTGTTGTTAAGTAACTGTAATGCAGCTATTGGATCGGCTGCAGTACCCACTAAATTTAAATAGGGAATCTGTTCAATATGTAGTGTCAGCAGTTCGATATTGTGTGGTTCGTCGTCAACTACGATACAATTTATCATATGTTAGATATTTATAACTATTTCGGTTATGTAATAATTTTCGTCTTCCTTAATTGTAAATGTGTGTGTGCTGCCATACATCAGATTCAGGCGTTGTTGCACATTATTTACGCCGATACCTTTTGATAATTCTTTTGGACCATTTCTTTTTTTATTACTTACCAAGAAGTTTATTTTGGAGTTTCGGGCCTTAATTTCAATTGAGACCTGATTTTTTGCATCATGAAGTTCACCATGTTTAAATGCGTTTTCAACCAGCGTGACTAAAGTTAAGGTGGGGATTTTAGCGTTCTTAAGTTGAATATCTTCGCTGTAGCTGATTTTTATGTTGTTATTGAACCGGATTTGGTTCATCTGAATAACTTTTTTTATTTGCTCAGCTTCTAAAGCTAACGGTACAATTCCCTGTTCACCCCAATCCTCCAATGCGTAACTCATTATTTCTGATAGCAGATGGACTGCCTGTGACGCTTCAGGATTGCTCTTATACGTTTTTGTGTAAATTAAGCTCAATGAATTAAAAAGGAAGTGAGGATTGATCTGATATTTTATTGCCGCCAATTCCGCTTTTAATTTTTCACGCTCCAACTGTTCTTTACTCCTGCGAATCACGTTTGAACAAATAGCTACGGCCACAAAATAGGATATAACGGTAGAGGCAATATTTAGTATTGTTGTTGTGATAAAAAATGAATCCGGACTTAGGTTGCCGGTATTTTCTCGATCGCTTCTGTGCACGAAAAATGTCCAGTAATATTCATAAATAGTTAGCACGGTGAAGAAGGCGATCACCTGGACTGATACTTTTCCCCAGCGTCGATCCATAATCGCGGGTATAGCAAAATGATATATAAGCACGTAGAAAACTACTGTGCCTTTTAGGATTGTATGAGTAAAACTTACATAGAGATTAATTTCACCTTCAAATTGACCAACTGTTTTATCAAAGCCCTGAAGTTGTACCAGAAAGAGAAATACGGCGATACTCCATATTCCATAAATCAGAAAAATAACCAAAAACTCCTTCCACTTTATCCTGATTGCTAATGACATTTAAACCTTGAATAACTTATTGCTGTTCTTATTTTTAAACAAAATTAGTTGAAATGGATGATGATTGAAAGTTTTATCTATTGACAATAAGATTATAGGCATGAACGGTACTATTGGTTACATCAAAACGGATAAGCGATATCGGACAGGTGGCTAGATGTCGTGCAATGGTGATATTAATATAATAGTTTCCGGCCCGAAGTACAAGGACCGGAAATTGATACATTAGGAAATCATGTATTTGTTAAATTGTTGCGCGCTCGGATATTAATTGAGTAACTAGAAAATTAATTGAAGACCTGACAGCTGTATTAGCAGGATGAGCATAAAATTACAGGGATGCGATTTATTTATATTTGACAAATGTGGCTACAATTTTTTTAACCTTGATATTATTTGTGATTGAACCGCCTGTATAAGTATTATTCTTTTTGCCATTCTGCAGATTTCCAAAATCTGATTTTGATGATCCCGTTACTTCCTCGGTGAGTTTCATGACCACAGCATCCGCACCTTTGGATTGGCCGAGTGTTATTACCTTTTGCTGCGCGGCCTCTATGGAGCCAAAACCTTTGCCTATATCCGTTGTTCCCATTACTTCGTATCCTTTTTTAATGTCATTTACATCAAAAAAAACATCCACATGCTGGGTTGGAGCATAACTTTTCCCAAAGTAAGATGGAGCAGAACAAGAGGTGGCGGCTAAGGCAATCATTGCAACCGATTTGATCAATAAATTTTTCATTTGTTTAATTCTGTATGAGTGATTTTATTTCTTATTTCGTGCAATATTAGGGGAAAGATAAGTAGGTATAAAGTTTTAAGCATCAATAAAGGTATTCGTGGTATAAACACTGTAATTTACTGCATTAAATAGCTTAAGAACCATTTCAATTGGCGTAAGGTCTTAGCATATTGGAAGCAATCTGTAAAGTATTGGAATGCCAGCCTTGAGACATTTTGGGATTTGTTGAGGGCTGAGGGCCTGATTTTGTTCAGATAAAATCTTGATGATCTGAACTTCTGAAAGTTTACTGTTTTTCATAGCCTTCCAAATTCAAAAACTATATTTAAATGTTTCGGTTTTTCGGGAAGAGGTCAGATGCAAATTTACAGTTTCTCTATTTTTATTTAGGTAAGTGTGCAATCAATTCGACTTCTAATTTAGCATCTGACATATACAATCTTTGTACCTGTATCCAGGTAGCGGCAGGAAAGTCATGATTGTAAAACTTTTTCCTTACATCATTATATTTCTTCATTGCTTCAATGTCTGTCGTGTACAAATTCTCTTTTACCACATGTTGAAATGTTGCTCCAAAACTGGCCAAAGACGCTTTTAAATCAGTGTAAACTGCTTGAATTCCTTTAGGGGAAAGATCCGTCGTTACGGCGCCCGATATATAAAGAATGTTATCAACTTTTAAAACTTGACAATATCCCGCTGTTGTATCCTGTTTTATTTTGTTGTTGTTCCAATGCCACTTTTCTTTTTTGATATTTTTTTCCTGTGAAAAAGTATTGCTAAAAATTAATAGAAATGGAAGTAAAATAAGGTATTTCATAGCTTTTGGTCTTTATTTAAATGGAGATCTTCATTGTTTAGTTATTTTCCTAAATTAAGAAATTTAGGAATTGATTACACCTTTTCAGAAACTTCTATCTTTATTTCAAAATAGAGAATAATAGCTCCTCCTTTAAAATGTTCGATTTTTATGCGTTACAGGTAGGGAAAGAATCCTGCTACTAACTAAAAATGTCTTTTACCGGTTGCCTCATCTCAATTAAAGAAAACATCATCCTTTAACAGACTTTTCGATATCTCCTTCATATCGCTTAGATAGATATTGTTTTCCATAGATAGCGAGTTCTACATTCATATTTTTGCTTTACTCATAAAAACGAAAGATATGGTAAATCAATTTTTAATTAAGGAAACTAGGGAAGATATGGCCCGAATTCTCTACTTTTAAAATGTCCTGTTTTGCGGAGGGAGGTCAATTCGTAGGAAATATAAAATTTTATTGTGGGTACCAATGATTTTGATTTAGTAAATTTATCACTATATTAAGTTCGTCGTTCGTACCAATTATCAGAATTTGCCAAATGAAATCTCCTAAAGAAGCTGCTACACTGGAAAAACTTAAAAATGGAGACCTAAATTCGTTTAATGAAATTTATTTCCATTATTCGCCAAAGATCTATGTTAGATTGATCAAATTGGTGAAAAATCAAACTATTGTAGAAGAAATCTTACAAGAAGTATTTACCAAAATATGGCTCCAACGTGAAAAGATTGACCCTAATAAGGGATTTGTCTCATTTCTCAATCATATTGCGGATAATTTGGCCATGGATTTTTTTCGAAAAGTACAGAGAGACAAGGCTCTTCAATTGGAAATATGGGCTTCAGCTATAGAATTGTATTATCATACCGAAGAAAAACTGTTTTTCAAAGATAAGCAACAGATGTTGACCAATGCAATCGACTCCTTGAGCCCCAAACGAAAGGAGATTCTGATCCTCAATAAATTTGAAGACAAAAGTTATAAAGAAATAGCCGATTTACTGGGTATCTCAGTATCTACTGTGAGTAATCAATTGGTGAGTGCACTCAAAGATATCAAAAAATATATTCAAGAAAACTACCGAGATGAGTATATAATCAGTCTTTTTGCGGCCTTTTTATTTAAGCTATAAAAAAAATAAAAAAAGTAATAGTGTGATTCTCTTTGTCAAACGTATAGAGTAACAAATACAGCAATGTATTGAACTAATTATAGTAAATTTTGAAAGAGCAATCCTTTAAAGATCAATTGTTGGCGTATATCCACAACCGCTTGGATGCGCAGTATTATGAGTCATTTTTTGACGAAATGGCCGAGATGGATACTGCAATTCTAGAGTTATGGATCACTGAGATGCTAGATCAGGATGAAGGACAAGCATTACAACAAATTCCGTTACCAGATTTAAGCATGGTTCATCAGAAAGTGCTCGATCATATTTATGCCGTAGATCCGCCAAAACCTATGCTAATTCAGAGAATAAGCCCGTGGGCCTGGGCTTCCTGTGCCGCCGTGCTAATTTGCGTATTGTCGGTTCTCTTTTTGAAAAATTTCTCGACCTCAACAAAAGAACAGGTTACCTGGTATGAAAATAAAAATGCTTATACAATCAATGCTCAGCTTCCTGATAGCACGACCGTTATCCTCTATCCACATGCAAAAATTGGATTCGAATATACTGGCAGAGGCCACCGCGATGTACATCAGGTGCAAGGTCGGGTTATTTACAAGGTGCACAAAAACAAAAATGCACCTTTTCAAGTCAATTACAGAGGATATTTGACCACTGCCTTAGGGACAATATTTAGCGTAGATCCCAAGGATGCCGATCATGTACTGATAAGACTAATGGAGGGCAAAATCTCGGTCGGATCAGTTACAGCGGAAAGTCGAAATTTAATATACCTCCAACCAAAAGAGGAAGTATTGGTCAACTTAAAACTGCAGCAGATGATTAAGTTTTCGGAGCCTGAATTGACAAAATCTCAGCCTGATCGTGTGGATAAGGAGTTAAGAAAACTCATTCCACATCTAACTGCCAATGTCGAATGGACCAATCAGTCTGTCAAATTTAACCAAACCAAAAACGTTCTACTCTTAAGAGTAATCGAAAGCCTGTATGATGTTTCGATTATATGTGATAATCCTGATTTGCTCAACAGTTCATTTACAGGAAGTTTAAATAGCAAAGAATCGCTAGCCAATTTTTTGAACAGCTTCTGTCAATTGAACGGTTGTACATTCCAAGTGAACAATGATATTGTTAACATCAGTAATTCGGGAAGAAAGGAGGACGTACAGTAGGAGAGAATCAACCCAACGCAGAAAAATAAACCAATATATAAATCAGAATAACCAACTGTAAACAATTATGAAGCATATTCTAATCAAATTAATGCTCGTGGGATTGCTATTTCCATACTTTTCTGTAGGATTTGCGCAATCAAACCTGAAAGTAAATGGTAAAATAGTTGACAACGAAGGTAATACATTACCCGGCGCAACTATTGATCTTGTCCACGATAAGAGCAGTAAAAAAATCCATTTTGTGGCCGATAACAACGGATTATTTGTTTTAACTCCACTTGTTGCTGGCGAAAATTATACGATCTATGCCCACCATCTCGGCTACGATACAGATTCTGTTAAGCATTTTGTGGCAACGGCTAACAGCAAAAATACAGTGCTTATACGTCTGAAATCACACACTGGAATAATAGACGAAGTTGTTGTCGTCGGTTACGGTGTTCAGAAAAAGGTCAATTTGACGGGTGCTGTTTCCGCCGTATCGGGAGAAGATCTGAACAATAGGCCCGCAGGGCAAACCTCTTCGGCCCTTCAAGGCATGGCCTCGGGAGTAACCGTCACACAGCGTTCTGGCAAGCCGGGAGCGGACGGTGCGGATATCCGTATCCGCGGTATCGGTACACTTGGCAACGCAGCACCTTTAGTGTTGATTGATGGGATCGAAGGTTCTATCAATAATATCGACCCCAATTTAATAGAGAATATTTCCATATTAAAAGATGCCGCCTCCGCATCGATCTACGGTTCGAGAGCTGCCAATGGTGTCATCTTGGTCACGACCAAAAGGGGAAGTTCTGATAAAGTCGCTATTGCCTACAATAATTATTTCGGCTGGCAGTCGGCGACCAATATGCCCAAAATCGTCAATGCCCTGGACCATATGCTGCTGACGAATGAAGCGTATACCAATGTTGGTGCGAGTCCATTATATCCGGAGGATATCATTGCCGCCTATCGTAGTCAGGGCAATGGCAGTTCGGACGAGTATCCCAATACCGATTGGCAAAAGGAATCCTTGCAGGGGAATGGATTTCAGCAAAGCCATTTTCTGACGGTCAATGCTGGCACAAACAAATTAAAAATGCTGACTTCGGTCGGTTATTTCGACCAGAAGGGTTTGACACTAAATAGCTCGTTTAAGCGCTATACCATCCGCAACAACGTAGATGTTAAATTCTCAGATCAGCTCGCCGTTAAATTTGACTTTCAATACGTCAATCCGATCGTAACCTCACCAGCAGCGAGCATCGAAGAACTTTTTCAGTGGATGAGCAGTATTCCTGCCAATCAATCCTTCAGAAACTCCAATGGTACATGGGGACTGGGCTGGAATGGTAATAATCCCGTCTCCGCCGCCGCTGATGGCGGTGTTGCTACCAACAAAAGTCCATTTGGAAGTATCAATGCATCATTGATCTATAGACCCAAAGAATGGCTGACCGCTGAGGTCAATTATGCACCTAAATATGCGACACAGGTAAATAAGAATTTCCGGAAAGCAGTGCAGTCCTATTTTCCAGATGGTACGCCGAGCTTCTCGGTCCCTGTGCGTACAGCACTTACACAGTACAATAGCCAAGAACTTTTTAATAATATGCGGGCGACCCTTACGTTAAACAAAGATTTTGGTCCACATCAGTTGAAAGCATTGGTTGGTGGTTCGCGGGAAGACTACAAGATTGATTACTCCCAGGGTTTTAGGGACACCTACGTTCTCCCTGACTATGAAGTGCTCAATGCGGGTTCGGCATTAAATCAGTCAGCGACAGGAAGTGCTTCCGAGTGGGCATTACAATCTTTATTTTCAAGGATCAATTACATTTTCAAAGATCGTTATCTTTTAGAACTCAATGCACGCTACGATGGTTCGTCTAGGTTTGCCAAAGGTAATCGCTATGGTTTTTTTCCATCGGCATCCGCCGGATGGCGTTTTTCCGAGGAGCAGTTCCTAACCGCATCCAAGGGATGGCTTACTGAGGGGAAAATCAGGGCATCATGGGGTAAACTGGGAAATCAGAATATCGGGACCTATCCAGCCGTGGCATCTTTAAACCTAGGTTCGTACACATTAGGCAATGGCATCGTCAATACGGCAGCGCTAAATGATATGTCTAATCCTGATATTACATGGGAGTCTACCGAGGAGAAAAATATCGGTATTGATCTTACCCTATTTAAGCGATGGACTATTACAGCAGATTTTTACAATAGAAGAACCAGTGATATATTATTACAGCTGGATATCCCGCTCATCATTGGTTTAAATAAGCCTTATCAAAATGCAGGCGTCGTCGAGAATAAAGGTTGGGAGCTTTCCATGGGCTATCGAAGCGATCCGGCCAAAGACTTTAAATATAATTTTACACTCAACCTCTCTGATGTCAAAAACAAAGTGTTGGATATGCGCGGAATCAATCAGACTGGTCTAACGGTCAATCGGGAAGGCTATCCCATTAATTCGATCTTTGGCTATGTTTCCGATGGCTATTTCCAAACAGTGGAGGAGGTAAAAGCTCATGCCACACAGTTTGGTACCTTAGCACCAGGTGATCTCAAATACCGTGATCAGAATGACGACGGAGTGATTAATGAGTCCGATAAGGTTATCATTGGTAGTACCATTCCACGATATACCTATTCGCTCAACTCCAATTTTAGTTTCAAGGGATTCGACCTCAGTTTTCTTTTGCAAGGTGTAGGCAAAGCAGATGGCTACCTATACGGGGCCGGTATTCAGCCCTTTACGACGACCGGGGCAATCGGTGGAACGATTCGTGAGGATAATAAAGATAGATGGACACCCGATAATACTACAGCGAAATATCCCCGATTGGCTTTCGGACAGAATAACAACCAGCAGTCTTCCCAATTTTGGATGAAAAATGCCGCCTATCTTCGCCTGAAAAATTTGCAGCTTGGCTATACCTTTCAGGCTGAGCTACTAAAGTCCATCGGGCTGAATAAACTTCGGGTATTTGTTAATGGTTCAAACTTATTCAGCGTAGATAAATTTTGGGACGGTTATGACGTCGAAGCACCAGTAGGCTATGGTAACTTTTACCCACAGGTAAAGGTGTATTCTTTTGGATTGGATATTACATTATAAACTTGGCTTGTATGAAAACTCTAAATAAACTCGCGTTATATATGCTATCGATTGCAGTTCTCCTTTTGGTGGGGGCATGCGAAAAATACTTGGACAGATCGCCCTTGGATGGCCCTTCGGACGAAAATTATTTCAAAAATCAGGATGAGCTGACATTGGTTGTCAATGGTTTGTACAGTGCCCTGGCATTTCATCCCACGGACGACATGCCCATTAACCTTACCCTTGATGATGCCACCGATATTGGGTGGGACCGTAATACCTCTGATTTACAAGCTGTGGGAAGGGGAGATCACGACAGCAACAATGGCTACATCCGGAATATCTGGACCAATTCTTATAAGGTCATTGGCAAATGTAATTTCATCCTGGACAATATCCAGAAGTTGGATGGAAAGATGGATGCCAAACTCCAACAGCGTTATAAAGGCGAGACACAGTTTATCCGGGCTTATGTTTACCAATATCTGATCGATTACTTTGGAGGAGTACCTTTGGTTACGAGCGGCATAAGCCTTGCCGATGCCAATGTTCCGAAAACGTCTAAGGCTGAAATTGCTAGCTTCATCCTCAAAGAACTCGATGAAGCTGCCGCTATTTTACCGGTAAGCTATGGTTCGGCAGATGTTGGGCGTGCGACCAAAGGGGCAGCATTGGCCATACGTGCTCGGGCAGCACTTAATAACGGACTTTGGGATGAAGCAGCCCGTTCGGCTAAAGAAGTCATGGACCTAAATGTATATGCCTTACACGCCGATTTCGGCCAATTATTTACGTACGATGGGCAGGCTTCCAAGGAGATTATTTTTGCTTTTCAATATCTGCGATTACAAAAAACAAAGACCCACAGTGCTACGCGCGGATTTCTGTTGCGCAACGCGCAAGGGACTTCCAACAAAATCCCATCGCAATCCATTGTTGATAGCTATCTCTGCACCGATGGATTTGCCATTGACAAATCTTCCAGATTTGATCCTAAAAAACCATTCGCCAATCGAGATCCGCGTCTGGGGTATACCATCGCACTTCCCGGTAGCACGTTTTTTGGTTTTCAGTTTGAGACCCATAAGGATAGTATAACCTGCTGGAACTATACATACAATACATCCACGGCAGTACGTATCCAAAATCAGGATGCGATCAATGCTTATGCGACCTTTTCTGGTTATTGTTGGAAAAAATATGTCGATATAAAGGACAAAGATTTTACGATGGAATCGGAGTTAAATATTATTCAGAGCCGCTATGCCGAAGTGTTGTTGATTTACGCCGAGGCGATGGTCGAAAACAATACGATCGACAAAACCGTCTATGACGCAATCAACAGCATCAGGCAGCGCCCTACTGTCGATATGCCGGCAATCGCGAGTAATAAAACGCAAGCTGAGCTGCGCGAGATCATACGGAAAGAAAGACTTTACGAATTAGCCAATGAAGGCTTTCGCTTAGTCGATTTGAGACGGTGGAAACTGGCCGATAAATTTATGAATTCGACGCTCTATGGCCGCATTCCAAAAGGCTTGCTGACTAATGCGCCGACGATCGATGGGGATAATTACGTGAATTATAAAAATGTCGCTAATCAGAAAGACATGCGGGTTATCGAGCTCCGAAAGTTCGATCCCAGCAAGAATTATCTTTGGCCGATCCCGAATATTGAAATTGTAACGAATAAAAACCTGGAACAAAATCCAGGCTATTAAATCCTAAGATGATGAAAAAAACACGCGTAATGATCATTGGACTTTTGACGATGTTTTGGCATTTAGTCATAGGGCAAACCGACAGACAGGTAGATCTATGTATTTATGGTGCCACCTCAGCCGGCGTAATAGCCGCCTACACCGCTTCACAGGCCGGAAAATCCGTCTTACTGATCGATCCTGGTACACGGGTAGGAGGGCTCAGCTCCGGTGGATTAGGGCAAACGGATATCGGAAACAAATATGTCGTCACAGGGCTCGCTCTTGATTTTTATCGCAAAATGGGCAAGCACTATGGCAATTTTGAACAATGGATTTTTGAACCCAAGGTAGCCGAATCTATTTTTAAGGACTATATGGTACATGCTAATACACCAATGTTAATGGGACATCGTTTGGTAGCCGTTAAGACTGACAATCGATCGATTAAAACCATTTCACTGCTTCCAAGTGAGCACAGGGATGGCAAAAAAATAACTGTAGCCGCCAAAATATTTATGGACTGCAGCTACGAGGGTGACCTCATGGCCAAAGCTGGCGTGTCCTATCATGTTGGGCGAGAGTCAAATAGTACCTATGGAGAGACGATTAATGGTGTTCAATTGCTTGATGGCCATCAGTTTCCCGATGGTGTAGATCCCTATAAGATAAAAGGTGATCCTCAGAGTGGTATTTTATGGGGGATCAATACGGAGCCTTTAAAACAAAATGGAACGGGTGATGCTAAGGTTCAAGCTTATAATTATCGGATCACATTGACCAATGTCCCTGAAAACAGAATAGAAATCACCAAACCAGATAATTACGACGCAACCAATTATGAACTCTTAAAGCGCCAAAAAGAAATACAGCCTTGGAAGAGTATCCAGGACGTATTTATTTGGAGCCTTATGCCCAATGGAAAGACCGATATCAATAATAGGAATGGATTTTCAACAGATATGATCGGCATGAACTGGCGTTATCCCGAAGCCGATTATTTCGAGCGGAAGGAGATTATCAAGGCCCACGAAGATTACACCAAGGGTCTCTTATATTTTGTTGCCAACGATATTTCGGTACCGGAGGCGATACGAAGCGAATTCAAAAAATGGGGATACCCCAAAGACGAATATCCCGACAATAGCCATTGGTCTCCACAATTATATATTCGGGAGGCCCGCAGGATGATCGCAGATGTCGTTATGACCCAAGACCACTGTCAGGGTCGTGAGCTAGTATCCGATGGCGTAGGCTATGCTGCATACACCATGGACTCGCACAATTGTGACCGTGTGATCGTCAATGGCATGGTCAAAAATGAAGGTAACGTTGAGGTTGGCGGATTTTCTCCCTTCCCGATTTCCTATAGGGCTATTGTGCCCAAAAAAGAGGAAATCGACAATCTTGTTGTTCCCGTATGCCTGTCGGCAAGTCACATTGCCTTTGGCTCCATTCGCATGGAGCCCGTATTTATGGTATTGGGGCAATCCGGTGCTGTGGCTGCCTGCGAAGCGATCGATAACAAAATAGCTATTCAGGATGTTGATATTAAACGCGTGGAGAAAATACTGCGAGACAACCCGAAAGCGGATGGCCGTAAGGCCGATTATATCATTCATGTTGATGATAAGGATCAGGTTATGTTGAAGGGAGCTTGGCATAAATCGTCAAAAAAAGGTTATGGTATGAGTTATCAGGAAGTGGATAATGATCTTTCTGCTGTAGCACGTTTTGCTCCTGGAAAGGATTTTACCGCGGGGAAATATAAGCTTTACAGCTATTTTCCGAAAACGGCCGAAAGCACGGAATCTGGAAAGTTCATTATCCATACCGGAAAGACAAGGATCGAAAAAGATATAAATTTCAAGGAAGTCCATATTCTGGGACAGACAACCAGTACCTGGGTAGCGCTCGGTGAATACGAATTTGAGAAAGGAAGTAACAAACCTTATGTGGAGATTATGTCATCCGAAAAAGGCGTTATGGCGGCAAATGCGCTATTGTGGGTTCCGGTCACCGATCAAAATTAAACGTATGAAAAAGATAAAAATAGGTTTAAAATTAGCACTTGTTTTCGCTTTTATGCAGGTCGAAGCACAGCACGTAGCCAAAAAGGTAGATGTCGTGATTTACGGCGGTACCCCGGCAGCGATTACAGCTGCATTGGAGGTAAAGCAGGCCGGCAAGTCTGTTGCCATCTTATCGCCCGATCGACATTTAGGAGGCCTGAGTTCTGGAGGGCTCGGCTTTACAGACACGGGCAATAAAGCCGTTATCGGTGGCTTTGCCAAAAAATTCTATCAGGACGTATACGATCATTATTCACAGGAATCGAGCTGGAATTGGCAATCGAGGGCTTCATTTGGCAATCGAGGGCAGGGCACTGTGGCAATGGATAGTGAGCATGGGACGATGTGGATCTTCGAACCCCATGTCGCCGAGGGTATTTTTGATACATGGGTGCGGGACTATCAGATTGATGTGGTGCGCGAGGCCTATTTAGATCGGCAGGAAAGTGCCATTAAAAAAGAAGGTACAGCCATCAAATCGATTAAGACCTTGGACGGAACAGTGTACGAGGCGAAGATATTTATTGATGCCACCTATGAAGGCGATCTGATGGCGCTGGCCAAAGTAAGCTATACGATCGGGCGGGAGGCCAATAAGACTTATGGGGAGCGGTGGGGCGGTGTGCAGACCGGAGTCTTTCAGCACCGGCATCACTTTATCGCGAAGATCAGCCCCTATAAACGCGAGGGAGACACCAACAGTGGACTGGTATTCGGCGTTTCTGCGGAAGATCCCGGGCAATATGGCACAGCAGATCAGAAGCTGCAGGCCTATTGCTTCCGCATGTGCCTGACCAATGATGTCCGCAATCGGAAGCCCTTCGCCCAACCTCTCGATTACGATCCACAACATTACGTTTTACTACAACGTTTATTTCGTGCCGGTTGGGACGAAGCCTTTCAAAAATTTGATCTGGTGCCCAACCATAAAACCGATGCCAACAACCATGGTCCATTCAGTACCGATTTTATCGGGATGAACTATAACTATCCCGAAGCGAGTTATGCCGAGCGAAAATCCATTATCGAGGCCCATCATCATTACCAGCAGGGTCTATATTACTTTATGGCAAATGATCCCACTGTTCCCTTCGCAATAAGGACAAGGATGGCCGAATGGGGGTTGGCAAAAGACGAATTTAAGGATAACGATAACTGGCCTTTTCAGCTGTATATCCGCGAAGCAAGACGGATGATAGGGCAGTATGTGACGACTGAGCATAATATTCTAGGAAAGTGCAGGGTAGAAGATCCGATCGGCATGGGTTCGTATACGTTGGACTCCCACAATGTACAACGCTATGTGACCAAAGAAGGGTATGTTCAAAATGAAGGCGATATTGGCGTTCAGGTACCCAAGCCTTATGCCATTTCCTATGGATCAATCATCCCGAAGATCGATGAATGTACAAATTTGCTAGTCCCTGTCTGCGTATCCAGCTCACATATTGCCTTTGGTTCCATTCGTATGGAACCCGTATTTATGGTGTTGGGGCAGAGTGCTGGTGCCGCTGCAGTCCTAGCGATTGATAATGATCATATTGTGCAGCATGTCGACTACGGGCTATTAAAAAAGCAACTGTTGAAAGTAGGACAAGTATTGGAGCAAAAATAATATATGGTGCTAGCATTAGACTTAGATATATGATGGATTTAGCTAATATGAATGCCCTCACACTGGTTTTTGCGTCGATTTTGATATTTGCGCTCGCATACCGCTTTTACGGAATTTTTATGGCGCAGAAAGTGCTACGGCTCAATGATGCGGTAGCGACTCCAGCGGTCGAGTTTGCTGATGGGCATGATTACGTTAAGACGGATCGTAAGGTCTTGTTTGGGCATCATTTTGCCGCAATAGCAGCGGCAGGACCATTGGTCGGCCCGGTGCTAGCGGCACAGTTTGGTTATCTTCCAGGGGCACTCTGGATTTTGATCGGCTGTGTCTTGGGCGGTGGTGTTCATGATATGGTTGTCCTGTTTGCTTCCGTACGGCACAAAGGGCAAAGTCTTGCTACCATTGCGTCCAAGGAGATCGGTCGCGTTGTTGGTGGGACAGCTGCTATTTGCGTTCTTAGCGATTTTGGCCATGTTGTTGATGCTGCTTGTCTTTATAGGCACGTTCCGAAAATGGTATCAGTTGTTTAAAATTGAGGCTAAATTTATCGACCAAAATGGAGAATCTGTAAAGGAATTGGTTGATCGTTAAGCGGAAATTTCAAACTTCCTAAAATTATATTGTAAGTTTTTTGATGGGAAATGTGTTCCTAATTAAGTGCCATGTTGGGTGCTACAGGGACTGTGATTTTCGATAACGTTACCGCTACTTTATCCGGTGAAAGTGTTGGATTTTTAGGCTTTTAGGTTTTTCTTTGGAGTATAACGCAATTGAATAAACTAAAAATCTTAACCCTAAATGGATAAATTATGATAGTTCGTATCCACAGTAATCCAACATTTTCAGTAGGCATGATGCTGAGCTGTCTTTTCCTTTGGACAGGTCTCGCTACGGCACAGACTACAACAATACAGGGACGTGTCACCAATGCTACCGATCATGCCGCATTGGAAGGTGTAACGATCACTAATCTGAGTATGCATGTTGCAGCACGGACAGACAATCAGGGAAATTTTAATATCAGAGCGAATGCAGGGGATAGGCTCAAAGTTTCGTTGCTGGGTTTTAAGACACTCGAAATTGCTGTTCCTTCAACAGGTAATCTCCAGATAGCTCTTAAGGAAGAAAGTCAACAGATTGATGAGGTGGTGGTTACCGCGTTGGGTATCAAACGTCAGACCAGGGGGCTGACCTATGCGACACAACAGCTGGATGGAAGTGCAGTCAATGATGCCCGCGACAACAGTGGCAACGTAATGAGTAGTCTGACGGGTAAAGTCGCTGGTGCTGTCGTGACTACAGCGGCTACGGGACCCGGTGCCTCCGCCAAAGTGGTTTTGCGGGGCAACAAGTCCATCTCCGGTAATAACAATGCGTTAATCGTGGTGGATGGTATACCTTATGATAATTCTAGTGCACAACAAGCTACCGGAACAACCTACAATTATGGGACGAGCGATGGTGCTGCGAATATCAATCCGGACGATATAGAATCCATCAATGTGCTCAAAGGCCCTTCGGCTGCTGCGCTATACGGTAGCAGGGCCGCAAATGGTGCCATATTGATTACAACTAAACAAGGTAAGGCTGGTCGGTATAATATTGATTACAATGGTAGTGCATCCTTGGATCAGGTCAACTTGCTCAGTAAATTCCAGAATACCTACGGGCGGGGAAATGGAGGTGTCAGTGGTACGAATGTCGGTGAGAGCTGGGGACCACAAGGGCAAACCTATAAAAATAATGTCCGCGATTTCTTTGAAAATGCGGCCTCCTTCAACAATAGCATTAGCACCTATGGAGGGACGGAAAAAGTGCAGGGTTATGTTTCTTATACAAACAATAAAATCGGAGGCATTATTCCTGGCAACGACTTGAAACGTAATAACTTGAATCTTCGCGTAAATACGGAACTGATCCCAAAACTAAAAACAGATGTAAAACTCAATTACGTTAACCAGCAGATCGACAATCGTCCGCGTTTAGGCGATATGGGAATCCCCGTGGAAGTGTACGTGATGCCGCGGGATATGGATGAGTCTGAACTTAAAGACTTTGAGGATATTGATCCGGTTACCGGTGAGCCGCAGCGGAAGTACTGGTCCGGTTCTGCTGTATACGACAATCCGTATTGGAGTACCAACCGCACCTCGGTCAATGAAGTGCGCGATCGCATTACCGCATTGGGTTCGGCAACCTATCAATTGACGGATTGGCTAAATGTAATGGGAAGGTTCAGTTATGATAAATACATCGATAAGACAACAGGGGCCTTCTACGCAGGTACTGTTTCTCTTGGCGATGTCCGTCCTGGAGGTAAATATTATGAAACCCATGCGCGCTATCAGGAACGCAACTTTGATTTGTTGTTCAATGGAAATAATATACTTAACGAGGCGGTCAAAATTAGCTATAATGTTGGTGCAAGTTCCTTAAATCGGGAGTACAGTAGCTTTCAGAATATGGCCAATGGCCTGTCCGTACCGAATGAGTTTAGCCTAACGATGGCTACCACGCCAGAATTTCTACTGATCAATGGTTACCAACGACGTCTAAATTCGGTCTATGGAAGTGCACAGCTGGCCTTTTTTGATCATACCTTTCTCGATATGACGGCACGCAACGACTGGACCTCAACCTTAAAATCTCCACACAGTTATTTCTATCCCTCAATCGGTGTATCTACTATTTTCAATGAATGGCTCAAGTTGCCAAGCTGGATCAGTTATGGTAAACTAAGGGCTTCCTATACACAGGTCGGTAACGATGCGAATCCCTATCTGCTTCAACAATTGTATTCTTTTGGGCTAGGTGCGGGAAAAGGATTTATCTCTCGTTCACCAATAAAGGCAATCCCAGAATTGAAACCTGAGCTGACCAAATCCTATGAAGCGGGACTGGATATGAAATTCTTTGCCAACAGATTAGGTTTTGATCTGACGATGTACAAAAGTAATACAGTTAATCAGCTTTTGTTTCTTGGATTGCCAATGGCAAGCGGTTTTAGCAGGCAATACATCAATGCGGGAAATATAGCAAATAAGGGAATTGAGGTCCAATTAACTGCGTCGCCTATAAAAAAAGAATACCTAGAATGGCATACCACTTTCAATTTTGCAGCCAATACCAATAAAGTGATTGAACTGCACGAGCGGACAAAACGAGCAACGATTACCGAAAATACCAAATATGCCTCAGTTGTCGTCAATGAAGGAGAGAAATACGGTGATCTTTACGGTTATAAATGGAAAACGGATGCGGCGACAGGGAAATATGTGGTTGACGACAGCGGGTTGCCAGTGGTAGAAGCGAATCAAAAATTGGGGAATTTTAACCCTAAGGCCTTATTGGGTTGGTCAAATTCGGTCCGCTATAAGAATTTTACGGTCAATGCCTTGATTGATACACGTATTGGTGGTGAGATCGTATCGGGTACCTCAGCTTATCTAGCGGCTTTCGGAGTAGCGGATTATACCGCAGATTACCGGGAAGGGGGGCTTGTGCTGGATGCGGTGGACGTGAGCGGCGCAGCTAATACAAAGGCTATCACAGCTCAGCAGCTTTGGACCCGTGTATCGCAGAACGGACGCGATGCCTGGGGAGAATTCTTTACCTATGATATGACCAATGTCCGCTTACGTGAACTATCTGTCAGTTATAAATTTAACTTAAAAAATACCGCTGCGATCAAAAGTGCACAGCTTATGCTGACAGGCCGTAACCTATTTTTCTTTTATCGAGGGAAATCCAAATTGGATATTCCGGGAATAGGCAAGACAGACAACCCCATAGATCCTGAGGCGGCATTGGGAGCAGGTAATTTTCAGGGAATTGAAGTGGGATTGCCGCCTGCTGTCCGTTCCTTTGGACTGAATGTTAAGTTAACTTTTTAAATCCTTGAACAATGAATAAAAGTACCCTATTTACTTCGCTATTAGTACTAAGCTTGTTGTCCTGTACCAAGGACTTTCAGGATATCAATACCGATCCCAACAATATCACGGTGATCACACAGCGTGAATTGCCCTTTATGTTTGCCAAGGCACAGTCTTCGGCTGCAATGAATAGATCTTTTTATCAAACAGTGCAAAACCTGGGGCCGGATCTATATGCCCAATACTTTGCACTTACTACGAATTCCTTTAGTACGGACCGTTATCTGCTTACTCCAGATTGGCAGCGCCGGTTTTGGACAGTTATTTATGTTGATACCGCACCACAGCTCAAAAGCATTCTCGAAAATACAGAATCCAAATCAGGTGAGGCCGCATTGGCCAATATCATGTGGGTATATGCCTTTCATCGGCTAACAGATCAATTTGGACCGATCCCTTATTTTGGTGCTGCCGAGGCCAACGATGTTATTCCTTATGACTCCATGGATAAGATCTATGCAGATTTCTTTGAAAAATTGACTACAGCGGTAGCCAATCTGAAGGCCTTGCCAGCCGGAACGAAAATCTTTCAGGGATACGACCTGATCTTCGATGGAAACACCGAAAACTGGATCAGATTTGCTAATTCGCTCCGCTTGCGGTTGGCCTTGCGTATCGCTAAGGTAGATGCAAATCAAGCAAAAGTCGAAGCAGAAGCAGCTGTTGCTGCCGGTCTGATGTCTAGCAATACGCACAATGCCAGTATGCTCAAATCCCTTTCTGGAAATGATACCAATGGATTGGCGCAAGTTGCCGTATGGAACGAATTTTCAATGAGTTCCACTATTGCTTCATACCTAAAAGGTTATGCCGATCCACGTTTAGGCATTTATTTTCAACCCAGTTATATTGGAAAAACATTCAATAGCGTGCGAAATGGTGCTACGGCCACGGATCTAGGGAACGTACGTAATCAGTCAGGCTCCAATTCCAATGTTGGCACCTATTGGGTACGTTACAATGGCGTGGCTATTGAAGGAAATTTTACCCAGAATTTCCATGTGATGTGTGCTGCAGAATCTTTCTTCTTACGAGCCGAAGGGGCATTGAATGGCTGGAATATGGGCGGTGAGGCTAAGCAACTGTACGAGGAAGGCATCAAAACGAGTATGGAACAATGGGGCGTTACAGATGCGACGCAGATCAGTAATTATATCGCATCAAACCATGAGCCTGTCGCTCCCGGCGATTATCATAATTCGCCAGCTGTAGCCAGTATCCCCGTCAAATGGGCAACAACCGTGGCCGAACAGCGTGAACAGATCGGCGTACAGAAGTGGTTAGCGATCTATCCCAATGGTATGGAGGCTTGGGCAGAATATAGGCGTACAGGATTCCCAAAAATGTATTCATTGATCCACTCCGACAACCCAGACCTGCCTATTGGGACATTTATTAAAAGATTGCCTTATCCACTTACCGAGGCGACAGACAATCAGGTTGAACTGAGCAAAGGACGTGCACTGCTTGGCGGTACAGACAATGCGGCAACCAAACTCTGGTGGGATGTGGACTAAATTGGGTAAATTACAATGATAGACTTCAAGATCTGTTTAGTTTCTTTCGGTATACTTATGGGATTAAATTCGAGCATTCAAGCACAACAACAACAACGACGAGCGGCGTTGCCCAGCGTATTGGCCATACCTGCTGAGATAGACCCGATAAAGGTTATGGTGGAAGATCAAGCAGAACAGCTTATCGGGGCTTTGGATTGCGAGAAAGCTGCAAATCCGCAAGATATTATCCAGTTGGTCAGAAAAAACCTGAAACTGGACGGATATGCTATTCCGTCACTGGACATGCAGCTAATTTCGTCAATTGAGCAGGACAACTATACCGTTCACAGCCTGATCTTTCAGAGCTTGCCAGGGCTATATGTTCCTGCAAGTTTATATGTGCCAAAAGGCAACGGACCATTTCCGGCGATACTCAATAGCCACGGGCATTGGCCACCGGGGCGGCGAAGTGAAATTGTTCAGCGTACGGCCCATATGTTGGCATCCAACGGCTATGTATGTCTTTGTATTGATGCCATGGGGTCGGGCGAGCGCGGACGTGAGCATGAGCATGAGTATCATGGAGCTAATCTTGGGTCGGCACTGCTCGATCTGGGGACACCTCTGATGGGTATACAGCTACTTGAAAACAGTCGTGCCATTGACCTGCTCTGTAGTTTACCTGAGGTAGATCCCGAAAGGATTGGGGCTACCGGAGCCAGTGGTGGTGGCAATCAGACGATGTGGCTCGCGGCTATGGATCCGCGGATCAAAGCGGCCGTTCCTGTAGTCAGCGTCGGAACTTTCCGCGCGTATATCATGAACAGCAATTGTGTCTGCGAACTCCATCCCAATGGGCTCCTGCATTTTGAAGAAGGACAACTGTTACAGACAATGGCTCCTAAGGCTATTAAGATTATTTCGGCACTTAAAGATGGTAACGCTGCTTTCAACGCCCATCAGATGCTCAAGTCTTTTCGTATTGCCAAGGAAGCTTTTGCGCGGCAAGGGGTACCAGAACGGATCGATTATGAGCTTTTTGATGAACCACATAGCTATACCACAGAAATGAATATAAGTATGATAAAATGGTTTGATGGGGCATTTGGAGTGATGCGTGAGAAAGGGTTGCAGTTGGACAATGTGCTTCTCTTGGATACAAATGAGCTCGCATTACTGAAACATGGGGTTAAGCAAGAGCTGATCCTCAGTATACCGGATTTTATCAGCCGTGAATTTAGTCGGACTGAATCACGGATTGCGACATCCACACTGGATAAAATGGACTATAAAAAACAACTGCGGGCATTACTTTATACAGGCGGTACCGATAGTTTGCTGCGTGTTCAGACGTTGGAGTCGCAGCAGGGCTGGCAACGGGTTATGTTGGAGACATCGAGGCGACAGCTGATTCCGTTATTGATTAGTCCGCCTCTTACCGACTCAAATACACTACATGTCTATTTCCCCTCGATGGGTAAGCAACAGGTCGCTATGCAGGAAATTGAGGCCCTTCGCAACAAAGGTGAGGGGGTGGTGCTCATAGATCTCTTTGGGCTCGGAGAGCGCTCTTCAACTACTGCTGATAAAATCGATGGAGCGTTACCGCGCTTTCATACACTTTCGCGCTCACTGCTCTGGATGGGTCGTAGCATGATGGGGATTTGGGCGTCTGAAATTGGGCTTATCAATGCTTATCTGCAGCAAGAATATAAGTCCAGCAAGCAGACCTTGGTTGCGGACCGTGAGACGGCCATAGCAGCATTGATCAGCAATGTGCTGAATCCCCCAGAACAGGAATTACTGCTACGCGAGCTCCCCATCAGTTATCTGCCGGGCGCAACGGGAGCGCTGGATAGGTACAATATGGCGATCCATATTCCCGGTATTCTCCATTGGGGCGATATTCCAATGCTGCTCGCGCTTAATGAGCAGCGAGTCATGATCGATGGACTCTACCAGTTGGACGGTAAGCCTTGCAAAATAGCCAACAAAGAGCAATTAAAAAACAAAGTGCAGCACTATAAGAAGCAATTAAAGAACCAAGGAACACTCCTTATCAATTAAATATTATGGGAACAAATCGAAGATCATTTTTAAAACTGTCCGGGCTAGCCGGAATTGGATTGATGGCTGGCTGTGGACAGGAAAATAAGGCTTCAGCAAAGACAAATCTGGATCATATCCGGCTGGAAGCGTCAAAGAAATATACAGCTACATTTAATATGTCGGGCTACGCGGCCCCCAAAATACCAACCGTAAGGGTCGGTTTTATCGGTGTCGGCAATAGGGGATCTGCTGCAGTGGAACGGATGAGCCAGATTGAAGGTGTTGCGATCAACGGCATCTGTGATGTACGGGCTGAAAAGGCGATTGAAGCAAAGGCAAGGATGAAATCAGCGGGTCACCGCGCGGAGCTATTTACAGAAAATGCCGAGCACTGGAAAAAGATGTGTGAACAGGAGGATTATGATCTGATCTATATTGCAACCCATTGGAAGTTGCATGCCGAGATGGCGATATATGCCATGGAACAAGGGAAGCATGTCGCTTTGGAGATTCCTGCAGCGACAACGGTGGAAGACTGCTGGCGACTGGTACAAACCTCCGAGAAGACCAAAAAACATTGTGTCATGCTGGAAAATTGTTGCTACGATTACTTTGAACTGCTGACCTTAAATCTAGCTAGACAAGGTTTTTTTGGAGATATTGTCCACTGCGAAGGGGCTTATATCCACGACATTCTGGAGAGTTTTTTTGATGCCGAAAAACGTTTTGATTTTTGGCGCTTAAAGGAAAATGCGACGCGCAACGGAAATCTTTATCCCACTCACGGTCTGGGACCGATCTGCCAGATTCTGAAGGTCAACCGCGGTAATAAGATGGAGTATATGAGTTCGATGTCTTCAAAAGATTTTATGCTCGGGCAGAAAGCCAAAGAAATGGCTGCGACTGATAAGCAATTTGAATCTTATATAGACAAACCCTTCCGGGGCAATATGAATATTTCCAATATCCTCACCAATAACGGCAGTACGATAATGTTACAGCATGATGTGAGTTCGCCAAGGCCTTATTCACGCCTCCATCTGATTAGTGGTACCAAGGCCTTTGCGCAGAAATATCCTCTGCCCGGCAAAATCGCTATTGGCCATGCCGATTTCTTGTCTGCTGAAGAGATGACCAAACTGGAACAGCAATATACACCGGGTATTGTAAAAAAGATCGGAGAACTGGCTAAGCAGATCGGAGGTCATGGTGGCATGGATTTTATGATGGACTGGCGCCTGATCGATTGTCTGCGCAATGGTTTACCGATGGACATGGATGTCTATGATGCCGCCAGTTGGAGTGTCATTGGCCCTTTAAGTGAATGGTCGGTCGCCAATGGTTCCCAGCCAATCGAGGTGCCTGATTTTACTGCTGGTCATTGGAAAAATAATCAGGTACATGATATTGAGCTGGCAGGTGAAAAGAGCACTGTATTATCATAAACAAACAGAACGAGAATATTATAATTAAATCAATAGACGTGAACATTAAAACTTTTAACACCCGGTTAGAGCTGGGACAACATGCAGGAGCTGCAGGAATTGAAGCTATTAATGCTGCTATTGCGGCGAGGGGAGAAGCCAACATTATTTTAGCAACCGGACAGAGCCAGTTCGAAACACTAGAAACGCTGGTGGCTACTGGCAATATCGACTGGAGCAAGGTGCGCATGTTCCACCTCGATGAATATATTGGCATGCCAATTAGCCATAAAGCCAGCTTTCGGAAATACTTAACCGAGCGTTTTATCACCCAGGTGGCGACACTGAAGGAAGTTGTACTGATTAATGGTGAAGCGGATCCAGCTGCAGAATGTGAACGTCTGCACCACAAGATTAAAGCACATCCCATCGATGTTGCCTTTGTGGGGATCGGAGAGAACGGTCATTTGGCTTTTAATGATCCTCCCGCTGATTTTGATGTAAAAGATGCTTATCTAATTGTCAATCTGGACGAGCAGTGTCGTCGGCAGCAGTTGGGAGAAGGGTGGTTTGGCTCACTCGCCGAAGTGCCGTTGCAAGCTATCAGTATGTCCATACAACAGATTCTATCAGCTCGGAAAATAATCTGCGCTGTGCCGGATGAACGTAAAGCACTTGCTGTGAAAAATTGCCTCACGCAACCTGTTTCCAATTTGAATCCAGCGAGTATCCTGCAGCAGCATGACGACTGCACCTGCTACTTGGATGCGGGATCTGCATCGCTTTTAAAATGACGGTATCTTATGACAGCACCAGCACGCGATAGGAAAACTACCTGGGTATCGATAGGCATTATTGGAACAATGTTTTTTATCTTTGGATTTGTATCCTGGATTAATGCCATTCTCATTCCATATTTTAAAATAGCCTGTGAACTGAGCAATTTTCAATCATACCTTGTCGCTTTTGCATTTTATATCTCTTATTTACTGATGTCGATGCCTTCCTCGTATTTGCTCAAAAAAATAGGATATAAAAATGGAATTATGGTAGGCTTTTGGATTATGGCATTGGGGGCATTTTTATTTGTTCCTGCGGCCTATAATAGGGCCTATCCGATCTTTTTGATTGGTCTATTTACGTTGGGAAGTGGATTAGCCCTGTTACAGACAGTCGCCAATCTATACATTACCCTGATCGGTGAAAAGGAACGAGCAGCGCAACGGATTAGTATGATGGGCATTTGTAATAAGGGAGCAGGTATACTGGCACCCTTACTATTTTCCTATATTATTTTGCGCCCTCAGGACAATGAGCTATTTAAGCAGCTTCCACAGATGACAGAAACGGCTCGTACATTGGCTTTGGATGAATTGATCTTACGCGTGGTTGGCCCCTATACGGTGGTCGGAATTATCTTACTATTGATTGGGCTGTTTGTTAAGTTTTCTATTCTTCCCGAATTGGATCAACAACAAGATGGAGTAGGGAATGACAGTAGGGAAATCAAGAAAAGTATTTTTCAATACCCACACCTTATTCTGGGGGCTGTGGCAATATTCCTCCATGTAGGTACACAGGTTATCGCGATAGATACGATCATCAATTATGCAGGGGCGATGGGCCTCTCCCTACTGGAAGCCAAAGCACTACCTTCCTATACGCTAACGGCTACAATACTAGGCTACATGTCGGGAATTGTCTTGATTCCCAAAGTGTTCAGTCAACGCAGTATGTTGCGTTTCAGTACAGTTGTTGGTCTGATTTTGTCTATCTTAGTCGTGTCGACTCATGGACATGTTTTCCTGTTTAATATGGATCTGGATATTTCTATCTGGTTTATTGTATTAATTGGGTTTCCTAATGCACTTATCTGGGCAGGCATATGGCCATTGGCGCTTGAAGGGCTCGGTCCATTGGCCAAACAAGGATCAGCACTATTAATTATGGGACTATGTGGCAATGCTTTACTTCCGCTCCTCTATGGGGTACTGGCCGATACGATCGATCCTAAATCAGCCTATTGGATATTGACGCCATGTTTTTTATACCTGTTATTTTATGCCTTTAAAGGGTATCGGATTCAGACATGGACAGGACAAACAAAAAAATCAACGAATTGATATGTGGATTATAACAAATACCAATATTATAACACCTTACCGCGTGCTCGCGGATGGGACAGTATGGATTGCCGAGGGGAAAATTGTGCATATTAGCGAAGGCTATTTGGCAAAAGAAGCTGTCGAAGAAGGTTGGTCAGCTGCCCAATGGATGGATGCCGAGGGGCTGTATCTTGCACCAGGTTTTATCGATATACATGTCCATGGCGGTGGCGGCGCTGATTTTATGGATAACAGTGTGTCTGCATTTTTAACTGTTGCCGAAACGCATCTACGCCATGGTACCACTGCCATGCTGCCGACCACCTTGACCAGTGAAAGCGAGGAGCTATTGGAACTTTTCTCCGTCTATGAAGCAGCCAGGGAGCAGAATGTCGAAGGGAGCCGATTTTTGGGTTTGCATCTCGAAGGCCCCTATTTTGCGATGAATCAACGGGGGGCGCAGGATCCCAAGTATATCCGTAATCCGGATCCAAAAGAATACATGCCTATACTTGAACGTTATCACCATCTCATCAGTCGATGGAGTGCGGCTCCTGAGCTGCCCGGAGCACTAGACTTTGGACGGGCTGTGCGCAGTCATGGTATCTTATTGGCTCTGGCACACACCGATGCAGTGTATGAGGAGATATTACCTGCGGTCGAAGTTGGATATCGCCTGGCAACCCATTTCTACTCTGGTATGTCCGGTATGAAGCGCATTCACGCGCATCGTTATGCCGGAGTTATTGAGAGCTGTTTTCTATTGGACCAGATCGATGTGGAGATTATAGCAGATGGTGTCCATTTGCCCGAGCCTTTTCTGAGGCTAATTCATAAAGTGAAAGGCGCGGATAAAATGATCCTGATTACTGACGCGATGCGTGCAGCTGGTATGCCCGAGGGTAAAAGTGTGTTGGGAAGCTTGCGTAACGGAACTGAAGTAATCGTTGAGGAAGGAGTAGCCAAGCTGACCGATCGTTCTTCTTTTGCAGGTAGTGTGGCTACGGCAGATCGCCTTGTCCGCACCATGGTCAACAAGGGAGGCGTCAGTTTGGTAGAAGCCGTACAGATGATGACGATCAACCCCGCAAGACTACTTGGGTTGGATCATAAGATTGGAGCAATAGCTACAGGAATGGAAGCAGATATTGTACTTTTTGATGAAGATGTGGTCATTCATCACAGTTTTGTTGCTGGTGAATTACGGTACAGTAAATAAAGACGACTAAGAGGATCGTTTGGTAGAATCCCGTTCGATTAATTTTCCAGGCAATATCATATCCTGAATTTCAAAATCCCGATTTTTTATATGACGGATGAGTAGCGCACAACTCCTTTTGCCGATCTCCATGGCAGGTTCTTCAATCGTACTTAAATTGGGTTCTACCACAGTAGCAATAGGGTCATTGGTAAATCCGATGACGCCAATGTCCTGGCCTACACGGAGCCCCTGCTGCTTGATTGTCTGAATGGCACCAACGGCTTTGCGGTCATTCGCAGCGAAGATCGCATCTGGACGATCAGGGAGGGCAAGTAACTTCAACGCATCAGTGGCGCCGTGAGCCTGTGAAAAACCTGAATATACAATAAGACGCTGATCGATAGCCATATTGTGCTGCTCCAGTGCTTGCAAATAACCATTTAGCCGTTGCTGTGTGAATTGCAGATTTTCGGGTCCGGCAATATGAGCAATGCGCGTATAGCCTTGTCGGATTAGGTATTCGGTCGCCTGTAACGCTCCTGCAAAATCATCTTGGACAACTTTGGAGGCATTTATATCTTTAGGTACACGGTCAAAGAATACGATTGGCATTCCCTTGGCCATCAATTGTTCAAAATGATCGTTTGTGGATGAATCGGAAGAGATCGAAATAAGAAGTCCATCTAGACTGCTCGTTGATAGGTTTTCCAATAGGTTCTGTTCCCGTGCGACATGATCGTTGGTGACATAGAGAATCACATTATAATCGCGTTCATAAGCTTCTTCCTGAATACCTGAAATCACCATCGAAAAATAATAATTGGTGATAAAGGGAATGACCACACCTATATTTTTTGTTGAACCGGAAGCTAAGGCGGAAGCATTTTTATTAGGCTTAAAGTTTAATTTCTTGGCGAGTGCCAGCACCTTTTTTCGGGTTTCGGGATTGACATCGTGGGTATCGCGAAAAGCCCGCGAAACTGTCGATACCGAAATTTTGAGCATCTTGGCGATATCCTTGATGCCTAAAGGATTCTTCATATTTAGATAGGGTTAACAAATTACGATACAAAATACTAAAAACTATCGAAAAATGTAGGATCTATCTTCATTCATATCTCCAGGTCATACTAGTTCGGTCTTGACGAGAATAGAGTTAATAATTATATAGTATTTATTATTATAGTCTCGCTCTATACTGCTGAGGTGACAGTCCAAAATATTCTTTGAATAGATTGGAAAAGTTAGGTACGCTTTCATACCCAATTTGATAGACAATTTCAGCGATATGCATATCCTTATTTTCCAATAATTGAAGCGCCTTTAGAAGTCGATGCTGTTTTATGAACTGGAATATGGTGATCTGCATTTCTTCCTTAAACTGTCTGAAAAGTGTTCGCTCCGAAAGAAAAAAATTAGCGCTAATCTCAGCGATTGACAATTTATTGTCGAGATGTTGAAGGATATACGTGCATACCTGGATCATCAATTCACTTTTTGCCGGCGTGATTTGCAATAGGATCGGTTTAGCCAATAGTATGGGGAGCATAGACTTGAAGGCCTCCAAAGTAGATGTTGTAAGCGTGTCGTGGTCTTTCAGCTTCCAATGTTGCTGGCCAAAAATCAAAAAATGATTCAACAATTCATTTGATGGATACACCTTAACTTCTTCATGCATATTGTTCATATCCACAAAAATGGTTTTTAGTGACAGTTGCTGGGAACGGGAAATGAGTTTGTGTGGGACATGTGCTGGGATATATACATAGAAAGTACTTGGTACACAGAAACTGGCTTTTTCTGTATAGATAAAGAGGGTACCATTTGTTGGGCTAAGTACCTGTACTTGTTCATGAGCGTGCATTTCTGTATTGAACTGTCCATAGTTACGTAATTCAATTGTGCCATCGCGGAAGTTCTTGGCACATTGAACGAAGGGAATGTTGGATTTTGGCATTATTGAATAACAATTGTTTTATTTTCAAATATATTAAATTCTGTAGTTCAAGTACTTTTGAACTATAAAAATAAGTTGAATATGAAACAAGTTAAGATTTTCGATACTACTTTACGTGATGGAGAACAGGGACCGGGCTGCCAGCTGACACTTAATGATAAATTAGAAATTGCTGAAAAACTCGATGCAATGGGGGTAGATGTGATAGAGGCGGGGTTTCCAATAAGTTCTCCTGGAGATTTTAAAGCTGTAACAGAGGTTTGTAAACTGGTGAAAAAGGCAACAGTCTGTGCATTAGCTAGGGCCAATAGGAAAGATATTGAACAAGCCTCTTCGGCCTTGGTTAAGGCAAAGGTGGCAAGGATTCAGCTCGGAATTGGAGCATCGGACATTCATATTAAACATAAGTTTAATACCACTCGTGAGGTAATCTTGGCGAAAGCTTATGAAATGGTGTCTTATGCGTCGGATAAATGTGATGAAGTACAATTTTTTGCCGAAGATGCTGGCCGCGCAGACAATGATTTCTTGGTTCAAATGACCAATACGGTGGTCGAAGCGGGGGCGAAAGTTGTGAATCTTCCTGATACCAACGGTTTTTGTACACCCTTTGAGTACTTTGAAAAGATAGCCTATGTGAATCAAAATAGAAGGGAAAAAGAGAACGCAATCCTTTCTGTCCACTGTCATAATGATTTAGGTATGGCTACAGCGAATAGCATAGCTGGGCTAATGGCGGGTGCACTTCAGGTTGAAGGAACGATTAATGGTGTGGGAGAACGTGCGGGAAATGCTGCCTTAGAAGAAATTATTTTGACACTTATTGTAAAGGAAAATCTAGGGATTGCGACTGGAATTGATCCAAAATATATTGTAGAACTAAGTAGTATGGTAGAACGGGCGATGTCAAATCCTGTACAGGCCAATAAGGCCATTGTTGGGAAAAATGCTTTTGCGCATTCTTCTGGCATCCACCAAGATGGCGTGCTGAAAGACCGTAGAAACTACGAAATTATTGATCCCCAAATCATAGGAGGAAAGTTACCTGAATTGTTTTTATCCGCAAGGAGTGGACGTGCAGCATTAAAAGATCGGTTAAAAAGTATGAAAATAGATTTCCCTGCTGAACATTTTGAAAATATCTATAACCGATTTCTTGTTTTGGCAGATCAGAAACGTTTGATTGAAGATAACGACCTCCGGAGTTTGATTTAGGTAAAAAGATCGTGTCCAGTTGTTCAGTCAAGTCCGTGGTTGCTAGTTAAATAATTCTGTTTCAGATTCTCGAGAATGAGAGGGGAAAATTCCTTTTGAGTTTATAAAAATCCAATAAGCGTTGGGGATTTACTTATTTAAATATTCGAATATATAATTTTGGCACAATATCTGTTGCCTTAGCAGCGTATATTGATGTAATAAGTTCTATTTAGATAACACACTTAATAATGATAAAGAGCCTTTCGGTTGTTTTACTGTTTTTGGTTGCAACAACATTTGCAAATGCGCAATCGATGAAATTGACTCCGAATGACTTTGTAGATGCTGCAGACGAATCGAAGAATTATATCGTTCTGAATTTTGCAGGAAAATCGCAAAGTGATTTGTACAAAGCAGTGCTGAAATTTGTAAACTCGCATTACAATAACCCAGAGAAAGTTGCGACCAAGATCGAAGATGAGCAGATTGTTATTGATGCGATGGAACAAAAAGCAACGGCTTGGGGTAGAGGTAATGCTCTTGATTTTTTTTATAAGATTACCATGGATTTTAAGGATGGACGGCTGAGGTTTGCTCCAAATTATAAATACCTTGAAAACTACAATGGAATTGAATATCCATTAGTCAAAAAAAGTAATCTTTGGGTAAAAACAGCCCTTTTCAATACCGATGGTAAAGTTAGACGAGAAGCAGCGAAGCAGGAATTGGAAAAGTTTATCAATAATTATATTAGAGCGATTACAAATAGTATAAATACGAGTAAGTCGAATGACAATTGGTAAAATAAAAACCAGATAATAAGATGAAAGAGTCTCCAATGGAGGCTTTTTTTATATGCGATCACGATATTCTAAGCCGTCTTTTGAGGTATAAATTTTCATCTTCAAGCAGTTTAAGTAAATACACTTCACTATAATAATTGAAAGGTTTCGAAGATGATTACCGAGTGCCTGGATCAGAGGTAATTTGTGTCAAGAGTAAAATTGTCCATAAAGGCCGTGTGCTTGCAAAATAGGAGATAGCCCTTTTATTAACGAAAGAATAAGCTGAAATTCAAAAATATACCTAACGTTAAATTAGAGCAAAACCCAAATGTAGTTAATATTTGGCTCAAGCAGACATCTAGCCAAAAAGGTTCCCTTATCGGTTAATAAGGGAGCCTTTTTTGATCCGCATGGCTTCCGCTACCTATTCATTTTCCACTTTTGATTTTTCATAGGCAAGAAGTTCATCTGCGCAGATTTTCCCGAATTTATCGGCCGCTAATGGGCTATCAGCAGTAATCAGTTTTCTGTCAACATGACAATCGCCGGCAATTTTTTTATTTAAAATTTCAATCCCAAGTTGTTTGAGTTTTTCGCCATAAAACCATGGCATCTCTCCCGGCTGGTATCCATTTTCTGGCAAAGTCTTATCCATTTCATCAGGAAACGAATTAATCTTATATCCTTTAAAAGGAAACTCAGCGTCTCCGCAATCTGCTACGCTTAAGAGCGCTGCGGGGCCGTGACAGATTGCCAATAGATATTTATCTTCCGCTACTACCCATTTGATAAGTTCTTTGACATCATTATTTTCAGGTAGTCCGAGCATTGCGCCATGCCCGCCTGGGATAAAAACGGCAACGTAATCAACATATCCTTTATTCGTGTCAGCTATAAAATCTCTCAGGTTATGCGGGTTTGAAAATTGAGTATTATACTTGTCGAGGATTTTACCGATGTTTTCATCTTCATACGGCATAGCCCACATCTCAAATTTTACAGGAGCACCTGTTGGCGTGTAGAAGTCAACCTCAAATCCAGCCCGTTCGAAATGAAGAATGGGAACCAGTGTTTCGACCGGATGATTGCCCGTTGAAAATTTCTTTCCATTTTTCATTGTCATATACCGTTCTTCTGTGCAAAGCACAAGAATCTTTTTCCTGGTGTCCTTGTTGATATCACTGTACTTTTTTTTGCTGTAATTTGTCTTGGTCGTAACCATCGTCTTTCTTGAAAAAAAAGAAGGTTCATAACCAATGCCGTCAAATACGGGCTCTTTGCTCAAATCGTTTGAAAATAAGGACATAGTAATATTTTTTATTGTTTGTAATTCATGCTATTGAAAAGCTTCGAATATCAAACTTTCCACATTTTATAAATCTTTAAGAGATAACAATATCAAAACCCATGCTGTTTCGACTAAAAAATATTTGTGAAAAGTAGCACGTAAGGAAGGTGGGGGAAATATGGTGATCCTTGTATTCGACGTCGTAAAAAAATTGAACCTCAGAAAATTCAACTTTTTTCTAAAAGATAAAACGAAAGCGAACTAACCATTGTTATAATGGTACTTTTCATAAATTAGGTTAATAACAGGTAGTAAAAACCTTGAGATCCCCCTCCTCAAGGTTTTTTTTATTTTTTTCAAACGAGTATTATATTTCGGTTGTCCTTTATACGAAAAATGAGACTATTGCTTTTGCTGGCTTGATTTGCACTTGTCACGCCAGCATTTTTTGAAACCGACTATCCCATTATTGGGATCATAACTATATATATCAGGGCTGGTTTATTCCGGCCTTTTTTGTGCTGACACAATCAGCATCATAGGCCTTCTGAGTTCGTCTGCCATACCGGCCACACTGTTAATCATTTCTATGTTAGGCTGTGGTTCAGTAACTAAATTGATCGCAAAGTTATTGGCCAGCGGTATTGTAAGATAAGTGCTAAGTGTCCGGGCCAGTATAACTTGTTTCCCGCTGCATCGAAGTCCTACGATCTACCTTGAGTTAAAAAATATTTATTCCTTCCGATGGAGATTGTATTGAAATTTTAAAACGACGGCATTAATGCAATATATACTTTTAGGAATAGTTTTCTCAATGGTCACAATGGCCTATTTTGTTATTGTGATTCCGCGTCGGCCTAGTTTTTCAAAAATATTTTAATTTGAATTAATTCTTTTTTTATTAAAAAACTATTCAAATAAAATTGTTGTTTTGTTATAAACTTTAAATTTCTATAGCATATTACAACCTTATGCATAATCAAAAGTACCCCAAAAACGATAACAGTGACCATCTCATCTTGGATAATGATTATAAGCTGGTCGCTGACATGATTAAGAAAGATCTTTTTGGAGTGCTCCTTAAAGCAAAATTGATTTGTAATACGGAAATGGCAGTGTTGACTTTATTTGACAATAGTCAAAATTTTGTGCAGACCTATTTTCATGATGTCGATGGAAATATAAGTATCGATAAAGTATTTTTGGACTATGTGTTTGATGACAACGGCACGCTAGAATTTCCAGACCTTAGCAATGAACTTCCTTCGCAGCGCAATTCAGTGATTTTCCAGAATTTTGGAATACTGTATTATTATGAAGCACCGCTCATCAATCACGAAGGAAAAATAGTTGGTTTTTTAAGCGTTATGGATAGTAGCTCAAACAAGCTTTCTGATAATCAACAGACTCTTCTTTCATTATTGTGCACAGAAGTTCTTGGCTTACTTCAAGAGAAAAACCAGCACCTCCAGTTAACTAGTAAATTGGAATATGTGAAGTCTACACTAGACATGACCAGTCAGGTGGCCAGAGTGGGGAGCTGGGAGTATGATTTAGTTGATGATTATATCGATTGGTCTGAAATGACGAAGATTATTCATGGGGTTCCAAAGGATTATCGCCCGTCTATTGAAACAGCAATTGAGTTTTACAAAGATCCTCAACATAGGATTAAAATTGTTCAGGCTATCAATAGTGCAATCGCTACAGGAGCTTCATGGGACCTTGAATTAGAAATTGATACCTATCAGGGTACAAGCTTGTGGGTTAGAGCACTAGGGAAAGCAACTTTTGAAAAAGGGAAGTGCGTTCGACTATATGGCACTTTTCAGGATATCGATAAACGTAAACGCTCTGAGGCGGAATCGATTCGTTCTAAGAAAATGCTCGAAGATGTATTGAATGCCACTACTGCAGTCGCTATCATTGCAACTGACGCAGAAGGGTTGATAACCCTTTTCAACCGGGGCGCAGAAAATTTATTAGGGTATAAAGGTGATGAAGTGATCGGTAAAATTACGCCGACATTATTTCATAGCAGTAGGGAAGTTAAAGATCGAGCGAAGGAACTTGAAAGTAAATTTGGGTATCCGATTAGTGAATTTAGGGTGTTTGTCGAGATGGCGGAGCGCTACGGATCCGAGCAAAGAGAATGGACTTATATAAAAAAAGATTTTACGCGACTTTACGTATCTCTAGCAGTCACTGCAATGCGCGATATTTATGGTCAGATTATAGGTTATCTTGGCATTGCCACAGACATTACGAAGATTGTTCTTCAAAGAGAAGAATTAGAGAAAGCTAAAAAGCTTGCTGACCAGGGTAGCGTGGCGAAGTCAGAGTTTCTCGCCAATATGAGTCATGAAATTCGTACACCTCTTAACGGAATTATAGGTTTTACGGATTTGATGAGTCGAACAAAACTAGACGATACACAAAAAGAATATGTTTCTATTATCGATCAGTCTGCTAATCTTCTTTTGAGCATCATAAACGATATACTTGATTTTTCTAAAATTGAAGCTGGCAAATTGGAGCTTTCGATTGAAAAAAATGATTTGTATGAGATGTTTGCTCAGGTTACAAGTTTGATTGACTTTCAGTGGAAGGCCAAAAAATTGGATTTTCGGGTAAATTTACCAGAATCGCTACCGCATTATGTTTGGGTTGACTCACTTCGACTCAAACAGGTGCTCATGAATCTTCTAAGTAATGCAATAAAATTTACGGACAAGGGAAGTGTTGCACTACATGTCGATGTACTATCCTCGGACGAAAACTCCACCACGCTGCGCTTCAGTGTAACGGACAGCGGAATAGGTATTAAACCAGATAAACAGCAAAAAATATTTGAAGCATTTTCTCAAGAAGATGCTTCAATAAGCAAGAGATTTGGCGGAACAGGGCTTGGACTTAGTATTTCAAATCAATTGTTAAAAATGATGGATAGTAAACTGAAATTGGAAAGCGAATATGGGAAAGGGAGCCAATTTTATTTTGAAATAACATTAAGGTCGCAAAAAGGTGATGTGTATGAATGGAAACTTTTAGAATCCTTAAAGATTATGATAGTTGCCCGACAAGATGCCGATCGAGCTAATATTGCATTGATGTTGCATATGAAGAAAGTCAATGTCTCGTTGGCCGATAACGGATTTGAAGTTCTTCAAATGTTGGCCAAAGGTGAGCGGTATGATGCGATTATTATTGATAATGATCTACCTATAATGAACGGTATCGATACGATAAAAAAAATTAGGGAAAAGTTACTCTACAAAGGAGTTGGACAGCCCGTAGTTTTAATGTTATCCGTCCTTGAGACCAACCCAGCCCGTATTGCTGAAAGCAGCCATATTATTCATTGTATTAATAAACCAGTTAAAGTAGATCAACTGTATTCAACATTAGTTGCTGCATTACAGCAGGATGAAGAAACGATCAAATATGCCGAAAAAGAAACGGCCTTTTTGGAAAGAAAATACAAGATTTTAATTATTGAAGACAACAAATTTAATATGTTGCTTACTAGAACCATTGTACAGAATGTTCTTCCCAATGTGGAAATCATAGAGGCGGTCGATGGGGTAATGGGATTTGAATTGTTCAAGGAGAATAGGCCTGATTTGGTCTTCATGGATATACAGATGCCTGAAATGAATGGCTATGAGTTAACTGGATTGATTAGAAGAAATGAAGAGGGGAGGATACATACGCCAATTATAGCATTGACAGCCAGTAATATTAAGGACGAAAAGGAAAGGTGCATTTCGTGTGGAATGGATGATTTTGCTGTGAAGCCTTTTGTTAAAGAAACATTGCTGGAGCTTTTGAGAAAATGGTTGATAAATGACAGCAATAACTAGGTATGAAAGACTTGTATATGATTTAGTTAATAATGGCTAGTCGGGTTAACGAGGTTTAAACTTGTCGCTAAGTCAAAGTTGATAACTTTTTTATTTTATAGCGCGCTATTGGCTAAATTTGATAGATTTCTTTAATGCATGAAAAACAAAAAGACACAGGCTTTAATTCCATGGCTCGATACCATTAGTCAATTTTTCGATACTTTTAGGATTGGCACAGCTGTGAATGATTTATTTAACGTCATGCGGATTGAAGACCAGGCAAAAGGCAAATTGCTTTTCATGCCGCTTTTCCGAGGTAATTTTTTTCGTATTTTAATCTGCAAGACACAGGGCCCCAGATTCCTGCTTCCTGACGAAACCATCTATACGTCAGCTAACAGTATTTACTTCGCATATCCCGGTAAAATGGAAAGCTGGCAGCGTGAGGAAACGATTTATGGCTATCTCATTTGTTTTACGTCCGAATTTGCTGGAATAGACCCTCTAAAACCTAAATTTGAAAAAGATTACCCATTTTTTATGCGTGGGGCCAATTCACTTCTGAGGCTTTCGCAGCAAGATATGGACAAGGTATCGCATACAGCCGAAACGCTGCTTCTTGAAATGAAATCGGGACAGGAGGATAATTTTGAAATGATGCAAACTTTATTAAAGGCGTTGCTTATCCAAATCCGTCGTCTGTATTATAAAGATAAGGAGGTAAAAACTCCTTTTCAGTTAAAACAGGCATCCCTGATGGTCAAGTTTAGAAAAGTGCTCGATGCTTATGCTATTGACGCCCCCGATATACGAAAAGAAGGAAGGCCAACGGTTCGAAAAATCGCAGATGAACTGAATCTCACAGCTAGCCATTTGAATTTTTTAGTAAAAAAATATACCGGGCACACGGCGTTGTTTCATATTAATGAAAAGCTAGTGCTGGAAGCAAAAAGTCTTTTAACACACACCGATCTGCAGGTGTCAGAAATAGCTGATCTATTACAATTTAATGAAGCAAATTATTTTAACCGGTTTTTTAAAAAGATGACGGGTCTAACTCCTACAGCATACCGTCAAGACGCTTTGCAGCTTATGAAAAGTCCACTTACTATTTAAATCGATAAAAAGTCCAATTATCGCCTCAATCCGTATAAGTCTTCTGCGGCTAACATTCTTGAAATTTGTATCATTTAACAAATAATAGAAATGTACAAATTAATTACAAATGACAGAACGGCCACAGACGTATCTATGTTTCCGGTTTATATTCTTTCATTGGCAACTTTCATTGTTTTTTTTCAGGGATTCATGGTCGCGCCATTGCTTCCACTGCTATCCGAACAGTTTGGTACGACTACCCGGCATGTGAGTTTTATTGAACCATCTTACCTACTCGGCTATGGATTGTTTACATTGGTATATGCGCCTCTAAGTGATCGCTTTGGCAGGTTCCGGATAATTACGCTGTGCCTAATCATCTTTTCCGTATTGACATTACTGACCGCTTACGCCCATGGAATTAACCAGATGATTTTCCTTCGTTTGCTGACCGGCATCGGTGCCGCCGGTATTGCCCCCACAACCATTAGCTGGATCAGCGATCGGTACCCGTACGAAAAACGGGGGCACGCGCTTGGGATATTCTTTGGTAACATGGCAGGTGGCACAGCTTTCGGATCCAGCGCAGGCGCTTTGATCACATCACTAGTCGGTTGGCAATGGCTTTTTATTGGCGTTGCGAGCATTGCGCTGCTTATCTTGCTGCTGATTGTTATTTATAAAAAGGACATATTTAAAGTAAATGAGACGGTCCATGGAGTTAAGGAGAACATTTTCCTCGTCTTCTGCAATATCCTGTCAAGCGGAAGAGCTAGGTTTACCTATTTCTATGTTTTGTTTAACGGTATGTTCCATGGTGGTATTTTTGCCTGGCTGGCTTATTTTTTTTATAGAAACTATGGCCTCGGCGAATTACAGATTGGGCTAGCCTTGTTGGGGTATGGTATTCCGGGCCTATTACTAGGTCCATTACTCGGAAAGCTTGCGGACCACTATGGAAGACAGAGAATAATACCTTTAGGTTTATTTTTGGGAGCACTTACCGTATTGCTGCTCAGCCAAAATCTAAATCTTGCAGCATCCTGTGTTTTAGTGGCTTTACTTTCACTCGGATTTGACCTCTCGCATCCTTTGTTTGCTGCTATTGTCACCACATTCAGTGCGCAAAAAGGAGCGGCGACAGGGCTCTTTGCATTCTTTCTTTTCTCGGGTTATGGCCTTGGGAGCCTTTTGCTGAGCCTGATTATCAATATCGGTCTGGAAAGCGCATTCCAGGTGTTCGGCGGGTGCCTTTTACTGGCAGCGATTTGCTCGATATTTGTTTTTAGGAAAGAGAAGTAGTTACTTAAATCCTGATCTCCGTAGTTCGTCGTAGCATTAAATATATCTAATTTCATCGTTTAAAACAACTTGTTGCCCTGGGTGGTTTTATGAACGTAGCGGCGTTATCATACTGATCCACTATAACATTTAAAGCGTGTGGACCGACAAAAATTAATGATTCAAAACAAATTGCTGAAAATGAAAAATATAACGATTTTACACACAGCCAATGAATTTATTGCAAAAGGAGATTATGAAAGCTTCTTAGCTTATTGTACTGCAGAGACGAAATGGTTTTTTGTAGGGGAGCGTATTCTCCATGGGAAAGAAGAAGTTCGCGCTTATATGAAAGAGTTCTATCAGGAACCGCCAGTTTTTAATGTTGAAAAATCTATCGAGGAAGGTGATTTTGTTATGGTGACCGGAGAAATCCGGTTGAGAAATAAGGAAGGGAAATATGATCATTTCGATTATTGCGACATTTGGCGATTCGAAGATGGAAAAATGGCAGAGCTTAAAGCATTTGTCATTGAAAAGCGAGGATTGCTGCTACCCTCATCCGAATAGGCTTAGTGTTTGATCTATTTCATATTTGATTATATAATAATCCTTAATTTTGATTGGAGGTGTGGAACTTTTAACCGGATGTGCCTTAGTAAATTTTGAGGGGGAGGTCATGGCTTATAAACGGACTAAAACAATGGAAAATGAATTAAAATACCAGGCAATAAAATCTGACAAGCCGTTAGCGGATTTTGTTGAAAGCTTTTGGCTTTTACAAAACCAATCGGATTGTAATAGAGAGGTTGTTGTATTGCCAGACGGAAGAGTTGATCTATTTTTCACGCAATCTGCAACAGAGCCTTTCCACGTGACGCTTTTGGGTATCCAAACTCAGCCGGGGCAGGCGACCATTGCGCCTTTGCGACAGACTTACGCCATCAGTTTTAACCCGCTTGCAGTCCAATCTGTTTTTCAGACCAGCATCGCCAACTTGGTGGACAGGGCAACTCTCTTGCCTCCTAATTTTTGGAACTTTAGTGCCGACGACCTGAATAACTTTGATTTGTTCTGCGCGAAAGCGACAAAAAAAATACAGTCGCTTTTGCCGCTTGAAGTTGACAACAGGAAACGGACACTGTTCGACCTCATTTATGCATCAAACGGGGCGATTACAATTAAAGAACTTGCCGCGCAATCGTTTTGGAGTCGGCAACAGATCAACCGTTATTTCGATCAGCAGTTCGGACTTACGGCAAAAGCATATTGCAATATTATCCGCTTCCGTGCTTCCTTTCAGCATATCAAAGAAGGCAAATTGTTTCCACAACAAAATTTTGCCGATCAATCCCATTTTATTAAAGAAGTCAAGAAACTTGCTGGTGTTTCACCAAAAGAACTGTTGAAGAACCAAAATGAGCGTTTTATACAATTTTCAACGCTCAGGCCCACGTAATTTTGTTCAGTCAAAAAAATAAATTTTACTGGATATGAAATTACAAGACAAGAAAGTTGCCGTTGTTGGCGGTGGTCCTGGCGGACTCACATTAGCCAAACTCTTACAATTAAAAGGAGTAAATGTAACCGTATATGAACGTGATAGCAATAAAGAAGTTCGCCAGCAGGGAGCCACACTGGATCTGCACGAAGAAAGTGGTTTGGAAGCTCTTCGAAGAGCAAATTTGATGAATGAATTTAAAGCTAGCTTTCGACCCGACGCGGGACGTTTAAGGGTGTTGGACGAGCAGGCCATCATCAAAATGGATGAGCACGAGCTTCAAGATAAGGATCAGGAAGATCGCCCTGAAATTGATCGTGCCCCTTTGCGTGATATTTTAATAAACGCATTGCATGAAGATACCATTGTTTGGGACAGTCAGTTTATTTCAATGGTAAAACAGGATCATGGCTGGCTTCTGCATTTCAAAAACGGAAAATCTTTTTACGCTGACCTTGTCATTGCAGCCGACGGTGCAAACTCAAAAATTCGCCCTTACCTAACCGATATTAAGCCGATTTATTCTGGCGTTACAATTGTTGAAGGGAATATCTACGAGGCCGAAAAAAACACACCGAAACTTTGGAAAATAACAAAAGGCGGAAAAGTCTTTGCGCTTGGAAACGGACAATCCATTATTTTAAGTGCAAAAGGAGAGGGCAGTTTATCGTTTTATACCGGTTGTAAAGTTCCCGAAAATTGGGGGCAGGAAAGCGGAATTGACTTTAATAACAAGCAACAGGTTTTTGAATGGTTTAAAGTCGCGTTCTCCTCCTGGAGCGAAAAATGGCAGGAACTTTTTGCAAGTAATGAAATTTGGTTTATGCCGCGACCACAATACCACTTTCCGTTAGACCAGACTTGGACAACATTATCAAACTTGACCATGCTTGGTGATGCAGCTCATCGTATGCCGCCATATGCCGGTGAGGGTGTAAACCAGGCGATGCAGGATGCTTTTGAATTGGCCGAGAATCTGACATGCGACCATTTTCCGGATATTCAGACTGCAATTTCAAATTACGAAAAACAAATGCAGGCAAGGGCGGCAGCAGTAACAAAAGATACGTTGCAAAACACTGAAATATTGCACGCTGAAGGCGGACTTGATAATTTGCTAGCGATGTTTACCGAGCGGAGGTAAACATCGCTCTGCCATTTCGTAGCAAAAACCACGATTAATCGAGTGTATAAGCAAGCTACCAATGGTCAATACCCCGGATTGGCAAGAAGCTAATTTCGTGTTGACAGGTAACGCAAAATCGGCTCAGCCGCTTAGAAAAATCATTAAACAAAAAACCAATGGCCATGTTTTTTTACACGGCTACTGGTTAGCGGGTAAAAGAGGATTATAGGCCGATGCGGTTAAACTATACGTATTTATTTGTATTTTTAATCCTGTAGATGGCATAAGTGCTTGTAAGCTAATTTGTAAACCGTAATGCCAAGTGTGTAGCTGAATAAGGAAACATCCAATAACGAAACAAGAAGGCACAAAATATGAAGTATATCTTTTATTTATTTTTCTTAATCTCGATCAACGCAAAAGCACAGGATATTGAGGTTTTATTAATTGGTGTTTCCCATGATTATAGTAAATATCCTACCCAGGATTTTTCCAGCATCCATCATAAAATTAGAAAATTTAAGCCCGATGCCTTTTTTGGCGAGTTCCTGAGTAGCGAAGACGAGCGGTTGCTGATGGATTATTGGTGCAAACAACCGAATATAAACCGGCTAAACAAACTTAGGAGCAATCGACCTATAAAAGAGGTATTACTGCAGCATACTATTGACAGCTTGAAGAAACGATCCAATCAGCAACCCAATGATTATCGTGTAAAAGCCGATTTAGCGCATGCCTATTATCTTGATCAGGATGTGGCAAATGGGCATTATCAATTTTGGCAAGTTTATAATTTCCTGCGGCATCAACCTAATGCTGAAATAGAACATTATATCGAAAAATTGCTTAGTCCTGGGGTAGATACCACTGGACGAAGTATGAAAAGGCTAAAAACTTCTGAGTATGCCTATATCGCCTTCCCGATGATGCAGGAGCTAGGCATCGAGGAACTGATGGCTATGGATTGCCAGGACTATGATCTGAATTGGCAAGCATCGTGGGGAGCATTTGACGCGAAATTTGTCTTGTTCAGGAAAGATATGGCCGATTCCTCTAAAAATCAGTTAAAATCAGCTTTGATTGCTATTAACAAGGGGTTTGAAAAATATGCTCATATCGAAAAGTCTTCAAATAGGGTAACGGAATGGTTGAACACGGATGAGGCCGCGGAGATTTCCGCCTCGGGAGATTTTTACTTGCCTGTTCTATATAATATGAATGGATTTCCCAAAGAAGAAATGTTGTCAAAAATACATTGGTGGATTATGAGAAATGAGGGCATGTGCCATAATGTTGTCAACAGGGCTAAGGTGGTAGGGGCGAAAAGAGTCGTAGTCCTAGCTGGGGCCAATCATAGAAAATACATGCAGGACATTTTCAAGACGATGCCTGCTGTAAAAGTGAGCAACATCAATGAAGTTGACTAGTAGAGAAAAGAGTAGCCTGGTATAGCGAAAAGGAAATCGACGAGAGCAGCACCATTTTTTTTGTATTCTCTTTAATCGGCAAGAACTCTCTTGAGCAGAGCCTTCGAGCATCGCGCAGTGAGGGGCCGGAAAAAGAGAATGTCTTATTTTATCAGTTGTAGGGAATACATTTTAGTACCACAATCGATATTTGTGTTAATGAAAACTTAGAAAAGCATGAAGATATAAAAGCAAATATCATCAATAGACCACAAAAATATAAAAGACCTTCACGTGCACAACTTCAAGAAACCAACTGACCTATAGTTCGTCAGGCAGGTACCATAGTATAGTTAAAAAGTATTTAATATGTCACGAAGTTGATCAATTTTAAAATTGGATCGGACAACCCTGTTTTCCTTTGTATTAACGATGACATAGCGTGGAAATGAATATATACCCAATTCCTTTTGAAGGTTGGGGTAATCTCTGTTCTCAAAAATGTAGTTTTCATAGGTATATTGGTGTGTTTCCAAATACTGCTTCCATGTTGTAAATTTGTCATTAACAGCTATGCCTAAAAATTTAAATTTTCCATTATCCTTATACTCATTCACGATGCGCTGTAGCTCAGGGTGCTGAGCTATACAGGGGCCGCACCATGTACCCCAAAAATCAATAACTAGGTATTCAGTACTATTGTAAAGTTCCCTGATATATTTTTTTTCTCCACGCGAGTTTATTATGGTAAAATTGGGGACAGGTACATTTTCTTTTGGTTTATATAATGTAACCATATCCTGATATTTTTTTAAAACCCGTTCACTGTCAAAATATGGAGAGTTTTCTTTCTTCAGCAGCTGAATGAGCTGATAAATCGAATCTTTATGTTGGAAGACAGTACTAGAATTGTAAAAAGATAAGCTAGGATATTCCAATAGAAATGTGAGATGCTCTTCGCTGAGCTTATTTGCCGAATATTTTGTAAAAATTTTCAGGAATTCGGTCATTCTATTGTTATCACCCCTAATCTGTTCCTCTAAAGCTGGAATATTAGTTAAATCGAGCGTTTTTGCTGTGGCTTCAAATTCAGTAAATTGTTTGTTCAAATCGCTTCCATATACTTTTAATTGATGTGTGTTTATATTTATATCCATCGTTAGATCATTGGAATCCATAATAAAAGAATAAAAGAAGTTTGGTGGGAAAATCTGGTGTCTACGGAAAAAACTGGAGAAATCCTCTCGGTTTGTGAATACACTGTCTGACAGGGCTAGTTGCGCAAAATTGAAATTACCTTTATCAAGAATCTTGTTTATTACAAACTCGCCAGTTCCACTTTTAACTTCCGTTTTAAAGACATCATTATTAATTAATACGTAACTATATGCTGGTAAGGTATCTGCATAGACTTTAAATTTTAACCGAATGTTTTGGCCATAATTATTGCTGATTGCCAAAAAGGTGAAAATGAGAACGAATAGGAACTTGGTCATAATTTCTTGTTTAAATTGAAGTTAAAGACAAAATATGAAAAATAGTGATAATAAGTGTTCTTTTTAAGGTATCTATCCAGGTTCTTCTAAAGAATTTGCAATCGTAAGGAAAGCATTAAGTATACCTTGTTGATTTGTATCCAATTCTTTAAGGTATTTTTCTAGTTTCCACCTATCTCAAGATCGGTACGATCCTGATCGTAGTCATAGGCATCATCTTTGTGCATCCAACCATACAGACGCCAGCGTTGACCGATTTGATCCCTGTTGCTGGGCCTCTGATCGGCGGACCTGTGCTGTCATTTATCTTTATCGTGATCGGCTGCGGTTCAATTTCGGGTTTACATGCGACTATTGCGACCGGAACGACGCCTAAGATGCTGGGACCGAAAGGGTACGCAAGCCCCAAAATATACGCGATAAATCTTTTATTTGTGGACCAACTAATGGCACGTAATTTTTCATTCATTGCAGAGAAAATCGTATACTTGTCTCTACTACCAGTTGAAGGATCTAAATGACAAAAAGATATGTCCAATGCATTATTTATTTAACGCTAATCTGCTGTTTATTTGCACAACATGCCCAAGCCCAGTATCATTTCGGTAGTTTAACTTATGATAAAGGGCTCTCGAATAGCACCGTATTGAGTATATGCCGTGACAATGCAGGTTTTCTATGGATAGGTACCAGGGACGGACTTAATAGATACGATGGTAACCGCATTAAACAGTACCGTTCGGATAATAACGATGTTAACACCATTTCCACGAACAACTATATTTACACCATTGTTGAACATCCGCGCCAAAAGACCCTTTGGATCGGAACACAGCAGGGCCTAAATATTTATCAGCCTAAACAAGACCGTTTTCAGCGAATTAGCTTTGAGCATGTCAAACCTAAAAATAGCAACCATTTTGCCGTTTTAGCAATTTATTTTATTGAATCGAGCGTCTTGCTCGGTACAAACAATGGTCTGATGTGCATTAAAAATGCCGATCATCCAAAGATAGAAAACGTGAATATTCTCCCCGGACTGGAAATCTACTCCTTATTACAGCTGGGAAAAAATATCTTGATCGGGACAAACAGGGGATTGTATCTTTGGCGGGATCAAAAAACAATTGAACCAATTAAACTGAGTCATACAAATAGCTCAGCGATATCCGTGAAGGATATTAAGCGAGTGGCTACAGATAAAATATGGATTGCCACGGATGGACATGGTCTTTTTGAATTGGACATCTTATTTCAGCAGACTGCGCATTATACAGGCAAAACAGGACTATCAAGCGACTATGTGCGAGCGATAGCGATAGATAAAGCCAAAAATATTTGGGTGGGGACAATGGAAGGGGCCAATTTGCTACAGCCCGACGGGAGTCAGATACAGCAGATAAAATCGAGTGCCATCAATCCTTTCAGTATCAATGATAATTCCATCAAGACGATTTATATTGATCGACAGGGTATTGTTTGGATGGGGACAAATTTTGGCGGAATAAACTATCATCATCCATCGGTATATCCCTTTAAGGTAGATCTGGCAGACGGCAATTCCAAACATCTGAGCGGAAATTTGGTCAGCGCCATTGCCGTTGACGATGATGAAAATACTTGGGTGGGAACAGAACGGGACGGACTGAACGTTCGCAAAAAGGGAAGTGATGTCTATCGGAAAATAGAGCTTCGGTCCAATACAATCAAATGTCTGCTCACAGATGATAAATATATTTACGTAGGTACGTTCGGCGCAGGTCTGGCTCGCATTAGCCGTCAAAATACCACAGATATTCGCTATTACAATATTACCGGTGAAAATGGCATTACGCTGCTCCAGAATTACATCAGCAGCATTAACCGGGATCGCCTAGGGAATATTTGGATCGGGACCGGCAACAAAGGCTTACAAATGATCAATAGTCAGTTTACGACAACTATTCAACCTACCAGCACTTTTACAAAAAATACCGCCAACAATTATATCAAGCACATTTTAGCCAGCCGAAACGGTAGTCTATTTATTGGAACGGCCCAGGGGCTTGGTCAGCTCCGCAATAGTATTGAACAACAAGGAATCTATCGCTCTGAGGATCTTCTGAAAGATCATTATATCAACACACTTTTTGAAGATAGGACTTCGCAGATATGGATTGGGACGCAAGAAAAGGGACTTTACAACTATAATCCGAAAACAGGAGTGGTAAACAGGGTGGAGTTATTTCCAACGCATAGCTATTACCATGTGTTGGGGATTGCCGAAAACAATGCCAACGAAATTATTATCTCCACAAATAATGGACTCGTGTTTTACAATAAGCTGACGGGAGCAAAACGCTATATGGATATTCAGGATGGTTTCCCAACAAATGAATTCTTACCAAATGCCATTTTTTGCCGGGATGGGCAGCTGCTCGTCGGTTCGCACAAAGGCTTGATCAGTCTCGATGTGTCTCATCACCAGTCAAATGAGGGGGTGCCCAAATTGTTGATCTCGGGCTTCTCTATCAACGGTCTGACCAGGACGAGAGTCGACAAAGTGTTGGGCTATCTAAATCCGGACAGGGCGGAGGAAATTGCACTGAAACATGACCAAAATACGTTTACGATCGACTTTAGTTCAGACAACCTTATCAATCCGCAAAAAAACAGCTATGCCTATAAAATTGAAGAACTCGAAAAAGAATGGAATCTGACCGATCAGCCTTCCATAACTTATACCAATCTGATCCCCGGACGATATACACTTCAGTTAAAGACGGCCAATAATGACGGAATATGGAGTAGCGTGAGCAAATCTGTGGTGTTCAACATTGCTCCGCCTTTTTATAAATCTATCTGGGCCTATACCGGGTATACACTGCTACTGATGGGTATTGTCTATTTTTTCTACCGCTATAACCTGGACAAAAAGCAGCTTAAAACAAAGTTATATTATGAGGAAAAACTACATCAGGATCAAGCTGCACTGATGCAGTCAAAGCTTGATTTCTTCACCAAGATCAGTCATGAAATCCGCACCCCGCTGACCTTAATCCATGCCCCAATAGAGAAAATATTGCTGGATAAAAGGCTCGACAATCAGGTGGATGCGCAGTTACAACAGGTGAGACGTAATATTAAGCGGCTGCTACATTTGACGCAAGAACTATTGTCTTTCAATAAAATGGATGCCCAAAAATTGATCTTGAATAAAGTTGTTATAGACGCAACAAGTTATTTTGAGAATATACATCAATCCTTTGTTGTGATAGCAGAAGAATCGGGGATAGGCTATGTCTTGGACAATCAATTTGAAGGTTATTTTATGGCTGATCCTCAGCAGCTGGAAAAAGTATTGCTCAACCTGCTTTCCAATGCCTTTAAATTTCGGCGCGAGCATACTCCAACGGTTCAACTTGTCATCCGTCAGCGTAACGCAGATCTGTTTATCCATGTGATGGATAATGGTCAGGGTATAAAAAGGGAAGACAGGGAGCGCATATTCGATACCTTTTACCAAGCTGATGCAGGAAAAGGGAAGGAAGGCTGGGGAATCGGCTTGTCTTTCGCCAAAGAGCTCGTAGAACTGCATCAAGGAAATCTCTATCTTGACAATCCGCTGCAGCTAGGCCAACAGGATGGCACCGTATTCACTATATTGTTGCCGGCATGTATCCGGCAACAGCAGGGGATACCGACGGAAATTATTTCGGAGACAAGTACGGCTGAAAGTACCGCGGCCTGCATTCCGGACTCGGCCCGTGATTATCAGCTGCTGATCGTGGAAGATAATGACGAACTCCGTTCTTTTCTGCTCAACCATCTGCAGACATGCTACAACGTAAGTGCTGCTGCCAATGGAAAGGAGGCGCTTGCGGCAATTGCCGATAGTATGCCTGATATGATTATAACAGATATCGCGATGCCCCAGATGGATGGCTACACGCTGGTGAAATCCATCAAAGCCGATCCGGATACAGCTCACATCCCCGTAATTATGCTGACAGCCAAAGGAGAGGAGCAGGATAGTATCATTGGTTATCAAAGTGGCATCATCAATTATGTAACTAAACCATTCAACTTACAGGTTTTAGATCTTCAGATTTTCAACACCATATCAGCATTAGAATTGGTTAAGGAACGTAACCGACGCTATTTGCTGTTATCGAAACGTGATGAAAACATAAGCAATGCTGCTGCGGCTTATTTGGATAAGTTAAGAACGGTGGTCGAAGCACATATCGCCGAAGCTGAGTTTTCAGTTGCGACTTTAGCAGAAAATATGGGACAGAGCCAAAGTGCGCTGTTGAAGAAAGTGAAAAGCTTGACAGGCCTCAGTGTTGCCGAATTGATTAAAGATATCCGTCTGAGTGTCGCTGCCAATCTCCTGATACAGTCTGATCAGGTCGCATCTGTTGCCTATGCCGTAGGATTCAACGATCGAAAGTATTTCAGTAAAGAGTTTAAAAAGAAATTTGGTGTAAATCCTACTCAATATAGGGAAAATAGCTTACGCTAAGAGATTTTACCCCTATATTTCCGATTTTTTACCCCCGCATTTTCCATAAAGATTCAAATATTTGTCAAGCTTATTTCTACTACAGAAAAAAGCTACGGGCAAATACTACCTCATGTCGGATTGCCCGAAAACCAATCATAAAGTGTAATCAATTTATTAAATGTAAAATATGATACCGCATATAAAAACAATCGTATTGGGAGCGACCTGCCTGTTCCAAGTTCCGCAGCTCTATGCACAAAAGCAGCAGATCAGCGGAATAGTAACCGATATAGTTACCGGAAAGCCATTGCCCGGTGTAAGTATTTTGCAAAAGAGCTCCAGTACAAAAGGAACCACGGACCTTAATGGCCGCTTCTCCTTTCAGGTCTCGGACACTTCAGCTGTACTTATCTTTAGATTTATCGGTTATGATGAACAAGAAGTTGCTGTAAAAGATGCTAAAGTGCTGAAGATAAAACTCGTCCAGACCAATAAATCCTTAGATGAAGTTGTTGTAATCGGGTACGGTGAAGTGCAACGAAAAGACCTTACAGGTTCGGTGGGATCAGTCAATATGCAGGATATCAAGAAGGCTCCCGTTGGTTCTGCACTGGAAGCATTGGCCGGTCGTGTAGCCGGTGTACAGGTCACATCAGAAAGCGGGAAACCGGGCAGTGAGATGAACATTGTGATCCGCGGGGCCAATTCCCTGACACAGGATAATTCACCCCTGTATGTCATCGATGGTTTTCCAATAGAAAATGCGAACAGTAATGTCCTTAATCCGGATGAAATCGCTTCGATCGAAGTGCTGAAAGATGCATCTGCCACTGCGATATACGGTGCACGTGGTGCAAACGGTGTTATTTTGATCACGACAAAAAAGGGCGAAGCAGGAGCTCCACAGATCAGTTATAGTGGCTATATAGGATCGCAGCAGATTATCAATAGCATGGATCTGATGAATGGCTATGAATTTGTCCGTTTGCAGGCGGAACGCGATCCTGTCGGCTCGCAGCTCACTTATTTTAACGAAGGAAAGACATTAGAAGACTATAGGTCTGTACCGAGCAACGACTGGCAGCAGCATATTTTTAGGGACGGAGTGATGCACAACCACAGCCTCTCGGTCATGGGCGGCAACAGCAACACAAAATATTCCGTTTCAGGTAATATCTTTGGTCAGCAGGGTATTATCATTAATTCGGGATTTGACCGCAAACAAGGGAAGATCACGCTCGATCAGAGTTTTCAGAAACTAAAAGTCGGTATCAATGCCATGTATACCGGCACACTTACTGATGGCAGCAATCCCGCGGCTCCTGAATCGGCATTCTCCGCCATGAACTACCTGATGTACAGCGTATGGGGCTACCGGCCCATTGCTTTTGCCGATGAAGACCTTTTGAATGATCCAACAGACGATCTCGCTAATCCCACCAACGACTATCGGTTCAACCCCATACTTTCTGCTCAGAATGAGCTCCGCAAAAACTACAATAATCGGCTTATTGTGAACGGTTATGCAGAATATGCGTTCTCGCCGGCACTAAAACTGCGGATTAATGGCGGTATTAACAATTCGGATACACGGCTGGACACATACAACAATTCACGCACCCGATATGGTTTTGCCGGAAGCACAAATGGCGTAAACGGTTCGATTCTCTACACGCAGAGCAACACTTGGCTCAACGAAAACCTGTTGACCTACAACAAAAAATTTAAAGACCATTCCCTGAATGCGGTTGTTGGGATCACTTTTCAGGGCAACAAGTACCATAGGTATGGCTTTTCAGCCATTCATCTGCCCAACGAGATCAAGGGGCTGGCAGGCCTGAGTGAAGGGGTGCCCCAACCTGTCACCTCTCTGCAATCGGAATGGTCCATGCTCTCGTATCTGGGCCGTGTAAACTATAATTACAAAAGCCGCTACCTCCTAACCGCATCGTTTCGGGCAGATGGCTCATCCAAGTTCGTTGGCAATAACAGATATGGGTACTTTCCCTCTGCTGCATTTGCCTGGCGACTGATCAATGAACCCTTTATGAAAAATCAGCAACTTTTCTCGGATGCGAAACTGAGACTGGGTTATGGAATTACAGGAAATAACAGGGTGAGTGAATATGCTTCCTTTTCGCCTGTGTACTTTGAAAATACCAGTGTCAGCACCAACGGTTACTACTCCTGGGGAAATGAGCTTTTACAAGGGATGTACCTTGGTATCGGAACACCGGATCTGCGCTGGGAAAGCACGGCGCAGCGCAATGCCGGCATCGATCTGGGGCTTTTTAAAAACAGGTTGATGCTGACGGCGGATTATTACCACAAGCGCACCTACGATCTCCTGCTCTATGCAGCATTACCCTCCACCACGGGCTATAGCAATGCCTTTAAAAATATAGGTGAAACTAGCAACAAGGGGATTGAATTGACCTTATCGGGAGATATCATCCAAAAAGCCAATTTTAGCTGGAATAGTTCCTTCAACATTTCCTTTAACCGAAATAAAGTGGTTGAACTTACCGAAAACCAGGAAAGCCTAACCACGGCACTGGCCTGGGATCAGGATTACAGAACTACTCCCTTATATATTGCCAAAATCAATCAGCCGCTCGGACAGATGTATGGATACCTCTGGGATGGTGTCTATCAATATGAAGACTTTGACCAACAGCCCAATGGCAGTTACCTCTTAAAACAGACGGTGGCGACCAATGGAAATACACGTAGCTCGATTCGCCCCGGCGACGTGAAGTATAAGGATCTCAATGGGGATCTGGTGGTGGATAATCTTGACAGAACAGTGATCGGACGTGGATATCCCATTCACCAGGGGGGATTTGCGAATACCTTTAAATACAAGAATTTTGATCTCCACTTATTTTTCCAGTGGTCCTACGGAAACGATATTGTCAATGCCAATAGGCTGTTGTTTGAAAATGGCAGTAAAGCACATCTCAATCAATTTGCGAGCTATGCGGACCGATGGACACCGGAAAACACTTCTTCTACCATGCCTCGTGTGGGAGGTCAGGGGCCTAATGTCTATTCGACCCGGATTATCGAAGATGGCTCATACCTGCGCCTAAAAACAGGATCTATAGGTTATACTTTTGATAAGGGGCTGTTAGACAAGTGGAAAATCAAAAGCCTGCGTATCTATGCCTCCGTACAGAATATATGGACACTTACCAATTACTCAGGATATGATCCCGAGGTTGCTGTGTACTACTCGGCGCTGACGCCCGGCTTTGACTATTCGTCTTACCCAAGACCCAAAACCTTTGTATTTGGTATCAACCTTAATCTGTAATCTTATGAAAATAGCATTAACAAAAAAATATAAACATTTAATCTTCTTGTGTTTAGTAGTGTCGACTTCAATTTTTTCAGGATGTTCTAAATTTTTGGACAAGCAGCCCTTTGATGTGGTCAAGGAAAATTATTATCAGAATGAAAAGGAGGTGATGACCGGACTTGTTGGCGTATACGATATTCTCGGCAGGGAAGACTTTTACGGATCCACCTATTCGAGCTACCTGACCCTGGGTGATGAGGGGGCCTATTTTCGCTCATCTTATCTCGCTGGACCAGAAATCTATAGTTACGATGCTTCTAATCCAAAAATCAATGATATCTGGCGATTTCTATATGAGGGTATTGAACGGGCCAATTTTTTTCTGAGTAAAATTGAGGCCGTACAGATGGCTGCTTCTGATAAACAGGCTGTGATAGGTGAAGTCAGGTTTTTGCGGGCCTATTACTATTTTATTCTGGTCAGCAACTGGGGGGACGTTCCTTTGAAAACAGTGCCTACAAGTTCGGTAAGTGATGTCAATATCGCACGTACGCCACAGACGGAAGTTTATAATTTTATTGTGCAGGAGATGGAAGCAGCGGATTCCATGGTCAAGGATATTCAGGCGTATGGTCATGCTGGCCGCGTTACAAAATCTGCCGTCCGGGGCATCTTGGCCCGGGTATACCTAAAAATGGCCGGAGCTCCGCTCAATGACGCATCCAAGTATCAAAAAGCATTGGAATGGTCAAGCAAACTGGTCTTTCCACAAGGGGGAGATTATAAACATAGCCTTGTCGCAGATTACAAAAAGATCTTTACAGATATGGCGGCAGACCGGTATAATATCAGCGAATCCATCTGGGAGGTAGAATTCTACGGCAATCGTAGTGGTGATTTTGAGGCTGGGCGCATTGGCAATCAAAGTGGCATACAGACCAGCGATGAGGCCAAAGGCTTTAGCTATGGTCTGTTGGCTGCCACGCGCAAGCTCTTTGAATCTTACGAACCCACAGACAAACGCCGGGACTGGAATATCGCCAGTTATCGGTACAACCATGCCAACAACTTGATCACAGACTCCGTATTCTATACGGCAGCGGAAATTGAGCGTAGGCATGTCGCCAAATTTAGAAGAGATTACGAGACCTTAAAGCCTAAAAACAGGAATTATACGCCAATTAATTTTCCGCTATTACGTTATGCTGATGTTCTGTTGATGTTTGCTGAAGCCGAAAATGAAGTGAATGGCCCCACAGTTCGTGCCAAAAATGCACTTCAGGAAGTACGTGGCCGTGCAAATGCTTCAAACCGGAATAATGAGCTAACCAATGAAAGCGAAATGCGAATAGCTATACGGGAGGAACGCTTTCGGGAATTATGCTACGAAGGGTTGCGGAAATTTGATCTCGTACGTTATGGTACTTTCATTGCCGAAATGAAACTCGTTGCCCAACAGTATAACCAGTTGGCGCCGGCCGATTATCGGTACATGGCATTGGCGTTCAATAATGTCAGTGATCGCGATACGTATTTCCCTATTCCGATCAACGAACTATCCCTGAATAACTTGATGACGCAAAATCCCGCATGGTAACACCAGCTAATAATGTGAAAATTATGAAAAGATATATTTATATAGCATCGCTTCTCGTACTGCCGATCCTACAATCATGCGAGAAAAAAGAGGCCATCCCTTTGAACTTAGAAGTCCATACCGATAAAAATAGCTATAAAGTTGGTGAGCAAGTGTTGTTCCATATCAGTGGCAATCCCGACCAGCTGACGTTCTTCTCTGGTGAAGAAGGCCATAAGTACGTTTACCGGGAGCGTACCAAAGCCATTCCACAGGCTGTGACACTGGAGTTTTCGAGCAACCGCCGTTATGGTTCGGATGTGCAACAGCCGAATTCTCTCCGCCTACTGGTATCGCAGCAATTTGCAGGAGTTTATCAGCCTGATGCGATCAAGGAGAGCGACTGGGTGGATATTACCGCCGCATTTACGTTATCTGGCATCCAGGCCAATGACGCTACCTACGTATCCTCGGGACAAGTTGATCTGTCGAAATTAAGTGCATCGGGTTTTAATCTGAATGCGAATGCCATGGTTTATTTTGCTTTTAAATACACGGGGAATACCGGATCGACACAGCCCCGTTGGTGGATCAATCAGTTCAGCCTAAATACGGAAACAACAGAGGGTATTACCTTGCCGATAGCAAATCTGCAAGGTGCAGCCTGGACCTCAATCGGTCTGGAAAACTCTCCTGTCTCCTGGTTATTAAGCAGTGCGGGACTACGCTTTCAAGGTGGCGGAGCAACAATAGGCTCCAATCAGGTGTGGGCTATCTCAAAACCGCTGGACCTGACCAGTGTGACACCGGACAAAGGGGTAGCGCTCAAAAATATGAGCACTCGTATGGATACCTATGCTTACACTTTCACAGCTCCCGGGACTTATGAAATTACTTTCGTTGGCAATAATAGCAATGTGTACGGAGAATATCCAGTAGTCAAAATAGTCGAACTGGAAGTGACGGAATGAAACCGGTGCATGCGGAAAAAATAATCCGACATTGCCCGAAAATATAATATACAAGAATCAACAGAGCAGTAAATAAAATCTTATGAATCAGACACATTATCCTTTTGGACTTAAAATGATATTCTTATTTCTTTTGACAACCTTCTTTTCCTGTGCGCAGCAGCGCACCAAGCAGAACAGTTCCGATTTTGTGGCTGCCGACTTTACGCGAGCCAGAGCGCAATATGATCTGCTCCTTGATAACAGCAACTTTCCTCGGACGCTGGATACAACAGGCCATGTGGTGGGAACTGATGAATGGGATTGGACAGGCGGCTTTTTCCCGGGCGCGCTTTGGTATATTTACGAGTATACAAAAGATCCCCAGGTCAAAGCTCAGGCCACAGCATGGACCGAAAAACTGGAAAAGGCGAAGGATCTTACTCAACATCATGACATTGGTTTTGTGATGTACTGTTCGTATGGCAATGCTTTACGGCTGGAGGACGATTCTACAAAGATCAAAAAATACCAACAGCTCGTCGTACATTCAGCAGAGTCTGCCCTGAAGCGCTTTGATCCGAAAGTTGGACTGATCAAATCCTGGAATGAAAAAGCTTCCTGGGACGGAAAAACGGTATGGAAATATCCGGTGATCATCGATAATATGATGAACCTGGAGCTGTTATTTTTTGCATCAACATTAACTGGAGACCCCAAATACAAAAATGCCGCCATCAGTCATGCCGACCATACCCTGAAGAATCATTTCAGGCCCGATTACAGCACCTACCATGTGGTAGACTATGATCCCAATACGGGAGCAGTCCTGCATCAGCAGACCAATCAGGGCTATGCCGACAATTCAACCTGGTCTAGAGGGCAGGGCTGGGCAATCTATGGCTATACGCTGCTCTACCGCGAGACCAAGGACAGTAAATATCTGGGTGCAGCCAGGAAAGCGGCAGATTTTTATATGAATCATCCCAATCTGCCAAAGGATAATGTTCCCTATTGGGATTTTAATGCTGACCAGGAAGGATACCGACCGGATGTGGATTATGCAAACCGAAAGCTGAACTATATACCACGGGATGCGTCGGCAGCGGCACTGGTCAGCGCAGCCTTGCTGGAATTGTCCACCTATACGACCGGAACAGATGCCAAACGCTATTATGACTTTGCCGAAAACACGTTGAAATCGCTCTCCTCCAGCGAATACCTGGCTGAAAAAGGGACCAATGGCGGCTTCATCCTTAAGCACTCGACAGGAAGCATGCCACATAAAAGTGAAATTGATGTTCCGCTCATCTATGCAGATTACTACTTTTTAGAAGCGTTGCTACGCTACAGGAAACTAAATGGGGCCTAGTATGAAGATTAAAACAATACTATTGTCGTGCTTCTTGTTGGGCTGTTCACTATGGTCGTCCGCCCAGCAACAGCCTATGGGCACCTCAGATAAGATGGCCTGGTGGTCAGCATCCAGATTTGGACTATTTATCCACTGGGGCCTATATTCTCAGACTGCCGGTGACTGGAATGGCAGGCCAACACGGGGCGGTGAACATTTTATGTTATATGAAAGGATACCACTGCAACAGTATGCGCAGATCGCCAAAGATTTTAACCCTACTGCATTTGATGCCGACAGCTGGGCACAGGCCGCCAAGGGGGCCGGCATGAAATACATTGTCATTACAGCAAAACATCACGATGGATTTGCCATGTTTAACTCCCCCAGCAGCGATTATAATGTTGTCCAACAGACTCCCTGGCAGCGGGACCCAATGCGGGACCTGGCTGATGCCTGCAAACGTTATGATTTAAAACTTTGCTTTTACTATTCTTTAGGGCGGGACTGGGCAGATCCGGATGTCCCTACCAATTGGCCTAGCAAGGCCGGACGAAGCAACTTCTGGGATTATCCAAATGAAGACGCCAAAGATTTATCAAAATATATCGAGCGAAAAGTAAAACCACAATTACACGAATTATTGACACAGTATGGTCCCATTGGTATAATATGGTTTGATACGCCCGAACTCTTTACTAAAGAACAAAGTACAGAAATCCAACAGTTCATTACCGATTTACAGCCCAATTGCATCATCAATAGTCGTATCGGCAATCACCTGGGCGACTACGAAGTCGTTGAGCAATCCCTAATGAATAAAGCAAAGGGCAAATGGGAGGCCTGCATCACAATGAGTCGCAATTGGGGTTTTAATAAGCATGATACAGTCTGGAAAAGTCCCGAAATATTGGTTAGAAATCTTGTAGAAGTGGTTAGTAGAGGTGGAAATCTACTGCTGAATATCGGCCCGAAAGGGGATGGTACCTTTCCTGTGGAAAGTATGGACCGATTACGGAGTATTGGAGATTGGATGAGCCGCAATGCAGAGGCAATATACGGGTCAGGCGAATGGAAAATACAAAGCGAAGGAAACCAATTACATGAGGAGGAAGCCGAGATCGCGGGGCAACAAACGATCAAAGACGCAGAAAATGATGCAACCTCAAAAGATATTGTGTCCGACATACGTTTTACGACAAAGGATGGCTTTGTCTATGTGTTTGTACGAAGTGCAAAGACCGACTTTGCCGCGGTAAAAAGTCTGGCAGCAGGTCAGGCGCAAATAGCTAAAATTACGCTATTGGGAAGCAAGCAGAAAATCAAATGGAAACAGGACGCTAAAGCATTACATCTTCCTGTCCCTTCAGCGACAGGCGGAGAGATACCTGTTTATGTTTTCAAGGTAACACTTGTTGGCCAGTCATAAGGTATACAACACGTCAATAAAAGGAAAGAAAGGATATTCACAACCAAATTATAACCAGATGAAAAAGATCATTTTCAATTTTGCGGTACTCGGTCTGCTGCTAAATTCTTGTTCCAGCCCATTGGAAGGACTCGATTCCACAACAGCAACCCATCTCTCCTTATACGGTAGTTCGGTAGCAAAAAGCAGTCTGTCCGGCTCTGGCCTGGTTTCTGCCGGAATGACACTGGCAGAAATCAATGCTGTAATCGCGCAGGCAAGTGCCGGCGATACCGTGTGGGTAGAAGCCGGCACTTATCTTATTGATGGTGCCCTGTTGATGAAGCCCGGTATTGCGCTTATGAAAAGCGGAAATACAAACCCCATATTCGATGCCCGGTCATCGGACAGTCAGCTGCTTCGGCAGACCTACAGTGCGGCCAATGTTGCTGGCTGTACATTCTCGGGCATTACATTTTGGAATCTTACTTTTTACATCAATAATGCGTCTGACGTCACTTTTAAATGGTGTATTTTTGACTATGGTATTAAGAAAGCAGGCAGCAACAAATCGAATGATCTGCATGATGCTTACATTCGCCTGATCGGCACGGATAAAGCCACCGTTTCAAACTGTGTATTCTCCAGGAGGCAGGGAAACAGTGGAAGAGGGGTGTGGAACGGGTCGGGCAGTACAAATTCAAAGGTCATCAACAATACCTTTGGCAATGCTGGCACAACGGGTTACTTTATCACGGCGATAAATGATAATTCTCAAAGCAATAGCCTGATCAGTGGAAATACTATTTTACGCAATGTATCTTTCAATAATGAAGATGCTAATACCGATCATGGTATTTATGCACATAGTTTTAACGGCTTGACAATACAGAACAATGTGATCAAAGGCTGGCCGGCGAATGGAAGCGGTGGTGCTATTAAAGCTCGGAACGGGCAGAACTTGGCTATCCTCAACAATGAATTCCATACTTCGGGCATTTTACTGTATATCTATATTGAACCTTCCTCGTACCAGTATCTTAAAAATGTACAGGTCAAGAACAACAAGATTTACCTGGATTCATTGACCGGAGGTATGTATGGTGGAATCGGCTATTGGCGGCAGAGCGGTGTTACCGGACAGGAAGAGTCAATTCTGATATCCGGCAACGAGATGCCAAATGGATCAATTAGTATTTCGGGATCCAATGGCTTTAGCAGCGCGCAGTTTAATCTATCGGGTGGTGGGGTATTCAACAATGATCTACACTTGCCTTTTCTTTCGCTTGCGGCAGGTGTAAGTCAATCGGGCAATTACTAACGCTAATAGCTCCATTTTTGTACCATTGTAGTTTACGAGAAATGCCAGTGTCATTTTTTTACAATAGTTTTGGACCGTAATGATCATCTAGTCAAAAAACCTCCCTTATCGGTTAATAAGGGGGGCTTGTATTTAAAAAAGAATTAATTTAAATCACCGATTGTTTTGTTATCATCCCTTACTAAAGCAAGTAGTTTCTGAACAGCAGGTTGCCTCCATTTCTCGGGCATATCTCCGTCCAGGTAACTGAGATCCTCTCCTATAATTAGCTCGTATCCTTCAGACGATATTTTGGCATATTGGCCTACCTGACCACTTTTACCTAATTCAAAATCAAATAACTGTTCTGTTTCCGTTGTTAAAATAACCGGTATATCTTTATATATTTTAGTTTTGGACATAGATTGAAATATTCATTAGTTCTTAAAAATAATCGTTCAAATTTTGAAAACGTTCGCAAGATTTTGCAATGATCCACATGGCTTACGCTACCTATTCATGTTCCAGTTCTGATTTTTCATAGGCAAGAAGTTCATTTGCGCAGATTTTTCCGAATTTATCGGCCGCTAACGGACTATCTGCAGTAATTAATTTTCTGTCAACGTAACAATCGCCGGCAATTTTTTTATTCAAAATTTCGATCCCAAGCTGTTTGAGTTTTTCGCCATAAAACTAGGGCATCTCGCCGGGCTGGTATCCACTTTCCGGTAAAGTCTTATCCATTTTATCAGGAAACGAATTAATCTTATATCCCTTAAAGTGAAACTCAGCGAAAAGACAGTTTGGTTTTAAATACTTCCATTGTTATCTAACTCTCCGTCGTTGGCTTCCTGTTCGTCAATTTCAGGAAATTCATTTTCTTCTTCGTTTCCTAGTTCTTCGTCGATGCCTAAATCATCCTGATCGGGCATTTCTGGAGTTTCATCGGGTTCATTTTCTGATAATTCCTCTTCAGGATTGTCTGGCACATCGTTCGGAAGATCCTCGGGCCCCTGTTGTGCAACAATTGCGAATGCAACGATAAGTATACCCTGATACCGATCCTGCGTAATTTGGTTTTTTTTCATCTTTTAATAAATATATAAAGTGAACCTTCTTGGGATCGGTTTCGTTAACTGATAAACTACGCAATATAAGTCATTTACTACCTGAAATCACTGTAATAGTCTGATGAAGTACTTTAACTGGGAATATTAAGTTTCAGCAATAAGGTTCTAAATACATCGAAAGTTCATAATCAAATTTTAAGTGCGATGGAAACTTTTTATAAAAAATATAAGGAAATGTTTATACGATAAAATTGCACTATATATTTCATGGAAGGTAATTATACCTGGGTTCATAAGTAATTATTACAAATTTTAAAATATAGATTTAAAACTTTCTGGTTATGTAAAAATGGCAGGCTAATTGTTCTGAAATACATATAACACACGATTTTCTCTACTACGATGTATAAAATATTACTTGTTGACGATCACACATTGGTAAGGAACGGCTTTAGGCTAATATTGGAGTCACATGAGCAACTCTCCATTGTTGGGGAGGCGGGAGATGGAGTTGAGGCGCTAGAATTCTTAAGTAAAGGCGAGACACCTGATCTTATAATTACAGATCTCAAAATGGAAGAGATGGGCGGCATTACATTAATCCATAAAGTGAAGGCCAAATATCCAGAAATTGACGTTGCTGTTTTATCAATGATCGAGGATAATAATACCGTTGCTGAAGCATTTAGGGCGGGGGCAGTTGGCTTTTTATCAAAAAATTCGGATTATGACGAACTTGTTCAAGGTATATTCAACATATTACAGGGTAAAAGATATATTTCAATGGAAATAGGTCTATCATTTCTCGATCATTTTCAACTAAATAGACCCATTTATATCGATAAAGAAGCTATTTTTCATCGCTACGATATTTCTGAAAGGGAATTAATGGTTTTGGAACTGATCTCACGTGGTTTTACAAATGCTGAAATAGCAGATCAGATATTCCTGAGTAAACGAACAGTTGAGGGGCACCGGCAGCAGCTGATTGATAAAACAAAAACAAAAAATACAGCTGATCTAGTGCGGTTTGCCTTTGAAAATAAACTGCTACAATAAATGGGTCAATAACGGATTTAAGATTCCGTGTAGATAAAAGGTCTGCTAAGGCTATAGTTTTAAATTAATAAGTATAAGATGGAACTCGATAAGGACGTAATTCAACGTATTGGCAAGCTACTTGATCGTAAGACTGTCGCAACGGCCGAAAGTGTAACAGCTGGACAGCTTCAGTTTATGCTGTCCCAGATCGAAAATGCTGCAGCTAATTTTAAAGGTGGGATTACAGCTTACACGCTTGAAGAGAAGGTAAATTTATTAGGAATAGATGAGGATGAGGCCAGAGAATGTGATTGTGTGTCGTCTCAGATCGCAGAAGATATGGCACTGCAGGCATCACACTTGTTCAATGCTGATTTTGGTATAGGTGTTACCGGTTATGCAACCCCAGTGGAAGAGTCAAATTTTAAGTTGTATGCATATTTTGCAATATCCTATAAAATGCAGATAATCGTTTCCGAAAAAACAGCATTGAAAAAAAACTTCTTAGGTGCAAAAGCACAGCAAAAATATGGCGAAAATATTTTGGTGACCTTTGAAAGTATACTTGCAAAGCTATTTTAGTAATTATTCCTCGCAAATTTATCTTAGGCTTTCAAACCTACTTTAACGCAATCGTCTTTTACAGAAGGCTGGCGAGTACATTTCAATACAACTCTTGGCTCACCAGAGATCAAGCTGATGTTTTTGAGGAGATGATCAAGTCCGGGGAAATACCTACCTTATAAAAAAGGCTGGAACGATCCAGCCGATATATTTTGATCCCTTGTTAGGAAAGAATTTTCAAAAATGCAGGCCTGATAAATGCGATACTATCAAGCCTGCAATCTATTCATTAAATATCCAAAGTAAGTACAACTAAAATTGAATAATAGTTTACAAAAAATAAAAAAGGCCGGTGACATGAATCCCCGACCTTTATAACTACTAAAACAAACTAACTTAACCTGGTGAAGAACATAATTCTGATAGAATGGTTCATTATTTTTCAAAAAAAGGACTAATCGTTCGATTAGCCCCTTAACTAAATTATAGACAGATCCATATAGGACCGGAAAATACGTTTAAAATGGCCAGGCCTAAAAACCTGACCATACAATTAAATCAATCAATCTGAACTGATACGTAACGATCGACAATAGATGGACAATTCTTTTAAGAGCTTGGTTTGATAAAAACAAAAAAAGACCGAGCCTCAGTAGCAGCCATACTTTTGTGAAATACATAAAACACAAAAGTATGGCAAATCAATGTATATATTTGAGTAATAAAAAGATTTAAAGATGATAAAATCAATGCGAACACCGATTATTACCATTGGAATTATAATAATGATTTTAAATTTGTTTGGCTGTTCTGAACCTACGAAGCAAAATAATAGTAAGCCATCAAACCAGACTCCATTAACCGAGCAAATTATTGATACGACTTCGGATGACATGTTATTGGAAGTCGTCTATGATAACCTCTTTCGTAAGTTATCGGCGGCATATGATAAAGAATATGAAATCGTCTTGTCTTGGAACAAATCTAGACAAGCAATTTATATGATCAGCCGATTAGAAGCAGAAGTAAATAATGGTGGTTATAACCAGTTTTATTTTAATTCAAGCGGTCAATTTGCTGCTGCGCTGCCAGAAGCGTTGAAATTAGTTGGCGCTACTAAATTTGCTGATCTGACCGAGCGGGCAAACAGCACATTTGAAAAGGAGAAATCGAAAATAACCGAAGATCAGGATGGTACGGTAGAAGGTTTTAGTAAATCTTATGAGAACAATCCGTTAAACAAATTTGACGAGGAATTTTACAAACTTAATGACGTTGAAAACTTGCAAAAAATTCAGGTTGACTACATCCGAAAGAACAAGAAAGAGTTTACTGATTAAATCCTATTCTAGTCCTATGCTGTACAATCCCTTTGAACAAGTCACCAAAAGTTCGTTTCGCGAGCTCGTCGAGTCAGGCTATGCCGACTTTGTGCTGCAGCGCTTTGAGTGGTATACTGATTTATAACAAATATATTTATTTTGTCCAAAAACTTTATATCGTGGATTTTTTGGGACAACTATAAGCAGAATAAATCATTTTTGATTTTTAAAGTAACATCTATTCAAAATGTTGTATTACAAGGGCAAAACTGCATGTTAAAGAATGCATGCAAACCTTTAGCATGTGTTTACATATAGTCAATTGTAACTATTAAAAATTAGAGAGTTTGGACCTGAATTAGTTTATGTTTTGAACGATACCATTATCAAGGTATTATTAACTAATGACATTTTCCAGTCGACGATAACTAATGTCACAATTGAAAGAAAATTTTAGATAATTTTTTTGCTGGCATGCATTTCAGTAAATTTGATGCATAAACTAAACTTTAAGTAAGAATGGAAAAGTATAATTACGGGGTCATTGGTCTGGGTGTAATGGGAAGAAATCTGCTTTACAATATTGCCGATAATGGTTTTTCTGTCGTAGGATTCGATTTAGATGAAGAAAAGGTAATCGAACTTCGTAAAGGAGTTGCTTCAGGTACAAAGGTTGTTGGAACTGTTTCTCTAGAGGAATTTGTGTTGAGTTTAGACAGTCCGCGAAAAGTTATTTTGATGGTTCCTGCAGGCAAACCGGTTGATGCTGTTCTTGAAAGCATAACACCGCTTCTGAGTCCAAAAGATGTTGTCGTTGATGCGGGAAATTCTTATTTCAAAGATACCGAGAGACGTATAGCCGATTTAGCTTCTAAAAACCTTCATTTTATGGGAATGGGAGTTTCTGGAGGAGAGCAGGGGGCGAGAAGAGGACCGAGTATTATGCCGGGTGGAGATTTGGAAGTTTTCAATTTGGTGAAGCCTATGCTGGAAGTTATTTCGGCAAAAGTAAAGGGGGAGCCCTGCACCGCTTATATGGGAAAAGGAGCTGCAGGGAATTACGTTAAAATGGTTCACAATGGTATTGAATATGCCATCATGCAATTAATCAGTGAAGCATACGATTTACTGAGAAAAGGAGCTAATCTTACCAATAACCAATTGTATGAAGTTTTCAAAAGATGGAATGAAGGCGAGATGAATTCTTTCCTTATTGAAATAACACGAGATATTTTCCAGCAAAAAGATGATGTAACAGACGGTTTTCTTGTCGACAAGATTTTAGATAAAGCAGGAGCAAAAGGAACCGGAAAATGGACCTCCCAGGAGGCTATGGAAGTTGGGGTGTCTATTCCAACCATCGATATTGCAGTAACATCAAGAATTTTATCCGCTTACAAAGATGAGCGCGTGAAAGCTTCGCAATTATATGCTAAAGAAGAAGTACAAACTCCTGAAAATACAGAATTGTTCATCAAAGAGGTGGGGGATGCTTTGTATTTATCTACTTTAATCAGTTATGCGCAAGGTTTGGCATTATTGGTAAAAGCCTCTGAAGAATATCAGTTTGAAATTCCGTTAAAAGATGTTGTTAAAATCTGGAGGGGTGGATGTATCATCCGTTCGGTTTTATTGGAAAAATTTTATCTGGCTTATTCAAAATACGAGAACTTATCTAATATTTTATTGGATCAGGAAATTTCAGAAATTGTAAAAGATAAAATTTCTTCATTAAGAAAAACAGCTGCTTTTGCTGTATCAAACGGAATTCCAAGCTTAGGAATTCAGTCGGCTCTAGGGTATTTCGAAGCTTATACCACAGCATCTTTACCTGTAAACCTGCTTCAGGCTCAGCGTGATTATTTTGGTGCACACACTTACCAAAGAACTGACAGAGAAGGAGTCTTTCATACGTCATGGCAAAACCCAAATAACTGAATCTAACAATGAGTGACAATACAATCCTGCATCCAACAACGATCGTTATTTTTGGTGCAACAGGGGATTTGGCGAAAAGAAAGCTTTTTCCTGCCTTCTACAATTTATATATCGATGGCAGAATGCCAAAAGGGTTTAATATTTTAGCTTTAGGAAGAGCCGAAAATACGGATGAAAAATTCAGGGCTTATATTAAAGAAAATCTGGAGAGTTTTTCCCGGAAAACTGTAATCAAGGAAGATTGGGCTGGTTTTCAGGCGCACATCAGCTATTTTCAGCATCAGCTTGATGAAGAAATCTCTTATCGGAATTTATATCAGAAACTGGAAAATTTTGACAAGGTGTACGGAATGAGAGGCAACAGACTTTTCTATTTGTCGATTGCACCAAACTTTGTATCGGTAATTTCAAATCATCTTAAAAATACGTCAATAGCCTCTGATCCTGCAACAGATCGAATTATTATCGAAAAACCTTTTGGTCACAATAAAGAATCTGCCATTGAGCTAAATAATCTTCTTTCACAAACTTTCCAGGAAGAACAGATTTATCGCATTGATCATTATTTAGGTAAAGAAACCGTTCAGAATATTTTGGCGTTCAGGTTCGGAAATTCAATTTTTGAACCTCTTTGGAATCACAGACATATAGAATCGGTACAGATTACGGTTGCCGAAGAAGTAGGTGTGGAAACAAGAGCCAGTTTTTATGAGCAGACAGGAGCTTTGCGCGATATGATTCAGAACCATCTTTTGCAAATTCTTTGCATGGTTGCTATGGAACCTCCGGCTTCACTTGAATCGGGTGAGATCAGGGATCGTAAAGTTGATGTTTTAAAATCCATCCGTAGGATTTCTCCCGAAAAAGTAGATCATTATGCCGTAAGAGGACAGTACGGACGAGGCAAAGTAAACGGGCTAAAAGTAAATGGCTATCGCCAGGAAGAGGGAATTGCTCATGATTCCAATACGGAAACATTTGTCGCTATCAAGTTTTATCTGGATAATGAAAGATGGGAGGATGTTCCTTTTTATGTTCGTACCGGTAAGAAGATGAAAGAAAAGCATTCTTATATAACGATTCAGTTTAAGCCACTTCCAAATTCTACGTTTTCAGAAAGCACCTCGCTTCTGTCGGCAAACCGATTGGTTATTAATATCCAGCCACAAATGGACATCAGATTGCAGTTTATGTCTAAAAAACCAGGTTTGTCTTTAGAGCTTAAACCTGTGGAGATGATTTTCGATAATTTTGCCTGTCAGACCGATACGCCCGAAGCTTATGAAACTCTTTTATTGGAAGCACTTGTGGGAGACCTTACACTGTTTATGCGCTCTGATCAGGTAGAAGAAGCTTGGGATGTGATAAAAACGATTCAGGAAACCTGGGAAAAAACCAAAGACCCATCTTTTCCAAATTATGCTTCAGGAAACTGGGGACCTGATGACAGTGATGCACTGGTCGAGCGGCAGGGGCATCAGTGGGTTTAAAATCTAATGAAAAGAGAATGAATATTACGATATTTAACAATCTGGATGCTTTATATAAAGAAGCGGCAGATACATTTGTTGAGCTTTCGAAAAAAGCGATCCAGAAGCATGATAAATTTGTGGTCGCGTTGAGTGGTGGCTCTTCACCGAAAGCTATTTTTAGTTTATTAGCTACTCCCGAATATGCAGATAAAATAATTTGGGAGAAAATCCATTTTTTTTGGGTAGATGAAAGATGGGTTTCTCTTGAAGATGAGAAAAGTAATTTTAAGATGACTTTGGAAGTACTTTTGAATAAGGTTCCGGTCAATAAAAATCAGATTTTCCCCATGTATAAAGAGGGAATTGAGCCTGAAAATTATGCTAAAGAATACGAAGCCCAAATCAGAAATGTTTTGGGAGCTGACGGTATTTTTGATTTCATCCTTTTAGGAATGGGTGATGATGGCCACACAGCTTCTCTATTTCCAGGAGAAAAGATCTTACAAGAAAAAGAAAAATGGGTTGATGCCTACTATTTAAAGCCACAGGCAATGTTCAGAATTACTTTGACTGAACCTATTATCAATAAAGCTGAAAATATTCTGATTGTTACCTTTGGTAAATCCAAAAGAAACGCTTTGAATGAAGTTCTTAATGGTGTATATAATCCTGAACTATATCCACTACAGTTAATTGAAAAGAAAGCAGGAGCCCAGATTTTTACCGATAAAGAAGCTGGAATTTAATGTGATTTAACTAGAGGGGACGTCTAACCAAAAAGGCTCCCTTAACGATTGACAAGGGTGCTTAAGTACTCTTGTCAATAACGTTATAGCTTCTTAGGGAAATATTAGATCTTTTTTATCCTATGTCTCGGGTGATCCGTCGTGCCAAGACACCTTTAATGTGGTACCCAAGGAATGAGTAGGGAAACTTAAATATAGTTAATTGGTCTATTCGATTTGAAAATAACAGTTAAGCAAAAATACCAGGATAAGCGTATATACGAACAACTTATTTTGGTAAATTCATCTACCAATTATCAATATTGGCGGATTTTTCAAGAATGGATTTGATCAGCCCATTAAAGTACGCGTTTACGAATTGATGGCTTTTCTCCCTTTTGGGATTACCGTTACCTTTGAAATAAAATTTTTTCACGTCCATTTCCCCCAGAGCCTAGTCAAATATCCACTCCGTGGGGCAGGAGTCTATTTGGTTGAAGGCAAAGTTATCCTGGAATAAGGTTGCCCTTCCATTGAGGTGATCCGCTGTGCCAAGATGCCGCTAAAACCGGATCCGAGGAGTGAGTAGGACGGAAATGATCTTCATTGGGGAAGTTGTTTTAATTCATATACATACTAATATTTTAATGCTAAAAATATTAGTATTGAAATGTTTATTTACTTATATTTGTATTGTTAACCAATTTAAAAACAATGTATTATGAGTGAGTTGAAACAATCGAAATATATCGATATTACAACAGATTATGGATTTAAAAAAGTTTTCGGATCAGATACCAATAAAGATCTTCTGATCGCTTTCTTAAACGAACTGTTTAGAGGCCGCAAGATTATTGCCGACCTGTATTATAACAAAAATGAGCATGTTGGGGATACAGAGGATATCGGTACCGTTATTTTTGATCTGACCTGCACGGCAGACAATGGCGAACGTTTTATTATTGAAGTGCAGCGCACGGCGCAGGATAATTTGAAAAAGCGCATGCTTTATTACAGCAGTAAATTGATAGCGGATCAGGCACCCAAAGGCAACCGAAGGGCTTGGAATTATGCAATTAGTGAAGTTTATATCATTGTACTGATGGATGGATTTGCAATGCCTGAGGCGGGGGATGAGCAGTATTTTCTGCACGATATTTGTTTATGTTATCGAGATCATGGTAAAATATTTTATGACGATCTAGGCTTTATATATGTGGAATTGGTTAACTTTGTTAAAGCTGAGGCAGAGTTAGTTAATGATTTAGATCGTTGGCTTTATGTACTCAAAAATATGTCTTCGCTAAATGGACTTTCCACTTATTTGCGTAAGCCTATTTTTGAGAAGTTATTTCAGTTAGCAGAGTATAGCAAACTAAAACCGGAGGAACGAGAGATGTACAACGTAAGTTTAAGGAATAAATGGGATGCCGAGAGTATCCGAAGTAGTCAGGAGGAGCAATTGAAACGAGCGCGCGAAAAAGCAATGGCTGAGGGAAAAGCAGAGGGAAAAGCAGAGGGAGAAGTTATCGGAAAAGCCGAAGGAAAGGCGGAAGTAATAAAAAATCTTTTGTCTTCGAATAAATTTTCGATATCGGAGATAGCCGAATTAGCGGACGTCACTGTAGAGTTTGTAAAGCAGATCGAGGCAGAGAAGGCTAAACGAAAATAAAACAGATTACAATATAAGATTTTAAGGCCACTTGGATACTGTCTAAGTGGCCTTTTCCTTTTTTATAGGTTAAGCTGGTCTTAGACGATACCATTTTGAATAAGCTCTCATTTAAATAAAATAATTGTAAGGCAGGGAATACGAATTCAACCTTTTTATAAAAGATCAAACGAAAGCAAATCAACCATTGTTATACCTATACTTTCATAAATTAGTTAATAACAGGTAGTAAAAAACCTTGAGATCCCCCTCCTCAAGGTTTTTTTTATTTTTATAGGCCTTCTGAGTTCGTCTGCCATTCCGGCCCCAATGGAAAGCATCGTTACGAGCAATTTGACCGGGACGGATTGTCACGATTGGGGAGTGATACAGCGCAGACTTAGTTGTTTTAATTGGATTCCTAATGTTTATTCTATTTCAAATATTGCTTGTATTTCTACAGAAGAATTTCCAGGAATAGATGACGCTCCAAGTGTGGCTCTTGCATGTTTTCCCTGATCTCCAAATATTTCAACTGTTAAATCAGAAGCTGCATTCATTAACTTTGCGTGGTCTGAAAACTGTTCTGAGGCATTGAAAATTCCCACTAATTGCACGCATTTTTTGACTTTATTTAAATCACCATCTACTGCGTCACTCAATACCGCTATTATATTGAGCATTGTTATTCTTGTTGCTTCCTTTACCTGTTCCTCTGTCACTTCTACGCCAATTTTTCCAGGATTAATCAATTTCCCGTCTTTTAATGCATATTGATTAATAAAAACCAGGTTGCCGCTTCTTACGTAAGGCAGGTAATTTCCAGCAGGAGCCGGTACTTTGGGTAAAGTTATATGTTTTTCTTTTAAAATCTGGTTAATGTCCTTTGTCGCCACTTCAGGAGTCTTGACAGATTTTTTTCCAAATGTACCTTTCAAAGCAATGGCTACTTTGCTAAAATATTTTCCTTGTTCGGAAGCTAAGAGTCGCTCGCCATCCGAAGGACGAGCTACATTTTTTAATGAAGCAAGGCTCGTCGTACCCAGAACAGTATTACCTTGCGGAATACTTTTGTCAAGCTTTTCATTTCCCCTTATACCATTTGGAACCAGGACCATTCCATGGACCGCAAGCATATTCATAAAGGATTGCATAGCTAACTCTCGTCCTGCACCACTTCCTGCAGACATAAAGACCATGGCTGGCATCCCTTCTAATTCATGCTTGGACCATAGTGTTGTTGTCTGAGCAAAAAACTCACTCATTGCCGTACTTATGTTCCCAAAATATACAGGAGAACCAAATGCAATTCCATCATATGACGAAAGTTCCGAAACGTTTGCGACCGGGATATGGTTGAGTTTTGGATTATCAATAAATTTGACTCTTTTGATAATTGCTTTTGTGTTACCATTGTTTTCAATTCCTTTCGCAACCTCTTTTGCAATTTCGTAGGTACCACCTTCATCTGAATGAATTAGTATAAGGATGTTTGCTTGTTTTTGCATTGCCAAAGATCTGTCCGTTAATACAAGTATTAACAAAAATGTGAATGCAAGAAATATTCTATTCATATTTACTGTAATTTTAAATGAGCATACAAAATTATCTATTGTTTTTTTATGGAATATGCCAATAAGTATATGCAAAGCGACAACATCAAGTGTGGCCTGACGGAAAGTAGAATGGGGAATTCGAATTTTTTAAATCAGTACGTGTTTTTGCGGCACCCGTGGTATTGAAGGAAATGCTTTTGTATGCTGCCAAGTGGAGTAAAAATCTTCAAGATAATATAGAGCAATACCATTTTTTGCAGGCCATATTAAACAGTTTGCCAAATTTTTGTTCTGAAAACACGAATCTTCAAATACCTATTTCATCCAATGAAAAATTGATCCCAATATGTGAGGAGATTAATTGTAATTTTAAATACGGTATAGATATCGAGTTATTAGCAAATAAAGTTGCTATGTCGGCCAGGACACTTCAACGTATATTTAAATCGGAGACAGGTATCACAGTTCAAAAATATCATCAGCTTATAAGAATTTTAAAAAGTATTGAGTTGATCGATCAGAAAAAATATACACTTTCCGAAGTAGCCTATCTGGTCGGGTATAAGAGTTTATCTGCATTTACATCTTCTTATCAATCTATTATGAAGAGCGCACCTAATGTGGCAAAGAAAGGAGTCTTAATGGGTCGGTGATGATTAATCTTTGTCTCAGATAGCCTCAGTAGCAGCCATACTTTGACGAGATACATAAAACACAAAAGTATGGCAAATCAATGTATATATTTGAGTAATAAAAAGATTTAAAGATGATAAAATCAATGCGAACACCGATTATTACCATTGGAATTATAATAATGATTTTAAATTTGTTTGGCTGTTCTGAACGTACGAAGCAAAATAATAATAAGCCATCAATTCAGACTCCATTAACCGAGCAAATTATTGATACGACTTCGGATGACATGTTATTGGAAGTCGTCTATGATAATCTCTTTCGTAAGTTATCGGCGGCATATGATAAAGAATATGAAATCGTCTTGTCTTGGAACAAATCTAGACAAGCAATTTATATGATCAGCCGATTAGAAGCAGAAGTAAATAATGGTGGTTATAACCAGTTTTATTTTAATTCAAGCGGTCAATTTGCTGCTGCGCTGCCAGAAGCGTTGAAATTAGTTGGCGCTACTAAATTTGCAGATCTGACCGAGCGAGCAAACAGCACATTTGAAAAGGAGAAATCGAAAATAACCGAAGATCAGGATGGTACGGTAGAAGGTTTTAGTAAATCTTATGAGAACAATCCGTTAAACAAGTTTGACGAGGAGTTTTACAAACTTAATGACGTTGAAAACTTGCAAAAAATTCAGGTTGACTACATCCGAAAGAACAAGAAAGAGTTTACGGATTAACTCCTATCTTAGTCCTATGCTGTACAATCCCTTTGAACAAGTCACCAAAAGTTCGTTTCGCGAGCTCCTCGAGTCGGGCTATGCCGACTTTGTGCTGCAGCGCTTTAAGTGGCCCGATGTTAAGGAAAAGACAGGCTTTCTGCTCACACCTTATGATGATAAAGAAGCCGTCGATCAGCATGCCCATCAACTGGGGGCAAAGGAGGGAAGAGCCTTGCAGTTGCCGCAGGATGCCGATAAGATCGAAAGCTTGTTGGAAACAGGATCAGGCTATCGTATTTTTCTCAATCGTATCAAGGAGGAGAACTGGGACAAGCGTATGCTTAAGCTCTACGAGAAAAATATTGTCAATTACCTGCGTACCAAAACCAGGTTTCAGCGCAAAAACCCCATTGATATTTTATTCTCCCTAGAATATGGTCGGGTAGTGGCTACCATTACCGATGGGCAGACCAAAAAGAAAGTATTTGCCATTGAGATCCTTCGGTAATAAGCTCCTTTCCGTACTGCAAAGCACGATTTTATTATCTTAGGGTAATCCTTGTTTACAACACAAATTGCGTATATGTTGTCCCAATGTTTTCTTTTAGATCTATAGCTAAGCTCGCAAAAGTTAATGTGGGTATTTAAAGATATAGCATTTCAATCACTTTAATTACTTCGTCAATGGATTTAACAGGACTTTTCTTAATATACAAATGAACTTCTGAGTCATATCATTAAAGAATTTTTATGTGTAGCTGTAAGTATGTAATCAATTTTGATTACATTTGTGTTATGGAAAAAAGTATGGAACGTTTTAAAGGAATTCATCCAGGGCTTATCTTAGAAAGAGAGCTTAAGAGGCGTGCGATTAAGCCAAGTCCATTTGCCCGCTCTATAGATACACAAAGACAAATATTCAATGCAATCATAAAAGGTCAACGCGGCATTCCAGTACCTTTATCATTGAAAGTTGACCAGGCACTAGGATTTGAAGAAGGGACTTTTGCGTTGTTACAAACTTTTTATGAGATAAAAAATGCTAAAACAAACATTGGAAATATAAACAAACCAGATTTGACTACTTTGCGAAAAGTTCTTTTTTGGGACACTGATGTCAATAAAATAGATTGGGGAAAACAAGCTAAAGCCGTAATTCATCGTATTTTCGAAAGGGGAAATCAAGAAGAGAAAAATGAAATACTAAGGTTTTATGGCAAGGAGCAAGTTCAGCAGGCTTTATCGGAACCAACAACAGCTCCAATGTTGTTGCATAAACATTAGTGCAAATAATTATGCTATATTATAATACTGTTAATGACCTATTAAGAGATACACTATTAACCCTAATGAAAGCGGATGTTTTTTCAACTTTTCGATTGGTTGGGGGAACTGCTTTAAGCTTGCATTTAGGCCATAGAGAATCTGTCGATATTGATCTTTTCTCGGATGTTCCATATGGTAGTTTAGACTTTGCGTCAATTGACAATTACTTGAAAGATACTTTTTCGTACGTCGATCACTTGTCCAATATTGCTCCCGCTATGGGAAAGTCTTATACGATTGGAAATGATAAAAACAACAGCGTTAAATTGGACGTTTTCTATGCAGACCCGTTCATTCAAGAACTTATCGAAGAAGATAATATTCGTTTAGCCTCAATCGAAGAAATTATTGCCATGAAGATCGATGTGATTCAGCGAGGAGGACGTAAAAAAGATTTTTGGGATTTACACGAGTTATTAGATAAGTATTCGATTTCACAAATGGTTGCATTACATGAAGAGCGATATCCTTTTTCTCACGATGAGAAAACGATCTTGATTAACTTAATCAATTTTGAAAACGCTGATAATGACTTCGATCCTGTGTGTTTAAAAGGTAAATATTGGGAATTTATAAAAGCTGATTTTGAGGAAGTAATAGGTAAGATTTAGTTGTGGGATTCAGATACATCGTTTCACTTTCTTTAATTGTAAGTGAAGTCTTTAATTTAAATTTCCGTTCAAGATCTCAAATAAAAATGTCGGAAGGATAATCTTTAGCGTGGTTCAGAAAGTTACTTTGTTAAATTTTTTTTAAGAACGGAATTATTTCAGCCAATGCTTGGGCTGTGTACTCGGGACGATCTTTACCTTCCATTACAGATCGACTATTTTCACAGATTGAATTATTCCGAAACTGTTCGCTCATTTTGCCAGTTATATTCCTGTAACCAAAGACCGCAAAAACCATAATGGTCAATTTTCGAGTTTTACAGGGAATAAGTTTTGTGCGTTTGCTTGAATTGTCAAACCTGCAAAAAGGATAAAAAGCGTTTTTCTCATTTATTTTGTTTATCTACTGAAGAGTGTCCGTTTAATATTGCTTTTAAAGCTGTCCGCGTAGCTATGGCTTAAGTTACGGGGCTTGGCGTCATTGGCGGAAATTGAAGCGAAAAGTTTCAATTTAGTGACAGGTTAAGCAAAGGCCAACTAATGGCATAAATTTAAGAAAAAAGTCAATATAATTTATTTTTGGATAAATCCATTTTTAGCTATATTCGCCGGATTATTAAATGGATTTAAATAGGAGTATTTCAATGATAAATATTTTAAAAAGGTTACCTGCTGTTTTGTTAATAATACTTTCAAGTATCTCTTTTTCGTATTCCCAGGACAAGGTTGATATAATACTGATTGGTACTTATCATTTTAACAATCCGGGCAATGACGCTGCAAAAACTACCGCTAGAAATATCCTAAGTGAAAAAGATCAGATGGGGCTGGAGGAGTTAACCAATGCGATTAACAAGAAGAGCAGACCCGATCAAATTTTTGTGGAAAGTCCACATGCAGAGGCAAAAAAGTTAAATGAGATCTACCAGCTATACTTATCAAATGATTTTAATAAGTTTACAGATACAATCGGAAATAAGAGACTTCAAAAACTTTATATTGAAGGCGAAACTTTTCAACTAGCCTTTCGTCTTGGCAAAAAATCCAATAATAAGGAAGTATTCCCCATAGACACGATGATACAAATGAGATTCGATCTTTTGAGCAAAGAACTAAATGCCAATCCAGTGCTCAAAGCAGCGTATGATAATAAGTTAGGGGAACTGAGTAAGGGATTTAATGAAGGGATCGGTAAAGAAAGTATGCGCGATGTACTTTTAAGGCTCAATGAAGAGGATATTTACTTTCAAAATAAAAGTTTTTATATCTCTTTAGCAAATAAAGTAGGTGTATCAAATGGTTATTTCGGAAGTATATTGGTTTCAGACTGGTATAAACGTAATTTATTGATGTTCGCAAACATTCAAAGCCAACTGAAAAAATCTACTAAAACAGCAGTGATCTTGGTGGGTGTAGGTCATGCTGCCATGTTCAGAGAATTTTTTAAGAATGATCCGAATTTTAATTTAGTCGAATTGAAGGATATTCTTTAAAAATATAGAGGTTGGTTATACCCCTAATTTATTTGAAAACAGGGGTAAAACCAAAATCAAAAATTCTCCTATAAAATCTCTGCTTCACCAATAAGTTTAGGTCCTTCATGTAGCCACCATTTACGACCTTTTGTCAAATATTGCTCCAGCTCTTTTACAAGGAGAAAACGAATAGTCGCAATTCTTTCTTCTCCAGGCATTAGATCCTCGCCCTCAAAATTTATATCACCTATATAAGTCCGCTGTAGTTTACCTTCTGACGTATATTCAAACACGTGATTGGGTCGATAACCTGAGATAATACCTGTTTTTCGGCCACCATCTTCAGTAGGTATTAGCTTTACTCTTGCCTTGACTATCAATAATCCATATTCGTTGGTAAGCTCTTTTATGCTGGCGAGTGTGTATTTGTCATATGCCATTACGTCGAACACTTTTGATACGCCCGTATCAAACCATCTTTTGTAGATAAGTTTGCCATTCATGAACAAGTAGAGCTCATTTTCTGAAAAATCTTTAAATATCATTTTGGGCGTTTTTATATTTAGTGTCTTGGATTATTTCTAACATCCTTTTCAATCTCTAGCCTTTAATTCTTCAATCAATTCTTCTGCAATAGGAATATCAGCCGGAGCGAGTTTCCAGTCTAATAGATCACTAACCTTTACCCACTCGAGTTGATCATGATCGGTAGATTCTGAAGCTATATTCTCGGTCTCACAAATGAACGAGATCAATTCTATAGCGCCATTATCGTACTGATGTACCGTATCGAAAAAGTGCTGTTTGATTTTGACTTTCAAGTTGAGCTCTTCGATCAATTCTCGAAGCAGCGATTCTTCATTAGATTCACCATCCTCAACCTTACCGCCAGGGAACTCCCAATAGCCACCTAAAGACTTTTCAGGTTTCCGTCGACAAATCAGAACAAGATCATCTTTGAATATAATCCCGCAAACAACTTTGATAAGATCCATAGTTATTGAGATTTTATTATCGTTAACTCGCCATCATCAAATCCCACCGTTATTGCTATCGTTTGGGCAAAAATTGAAGTTTTGAAATCTTCGGATTTTACATATGCTTGAACTATACATTCAGCATATTTTAAAATATCCTGCCAGTCTTTACCTTTTAAAAACTCATTACCGAATGAAAAATATTTCTGTTTAGGTTCAAAGTTCCTATTGGTAGCCCAATCGTCATCATCTTTATCGAAAACTTTGGAGCCAGTGAGATACATGGTGAAACCTTCTTCTGATTCGAAAAGCCCGAAATTGAACGCAATTATAAATTTATCAATCCTTTCAGTTTTGTTGATGTTATCCACCCATTCGTGGAATCTTTGATCGACCGGTTTAACTTTTTGCAGATAGCTCATCATGGTGCAGTAGGAGTAATGTCGTCAAAAGTAATAATTAATAGGTATCTATTTTGGTTTTATTTTCAAGGTGAAAAGATGTTCGAGTGATTTTATCTCATTGAATTGCAAAGTGGAATCTGCCGATGTTCAATTATTGGCTTATCATGAAAAGGAAGCCATGTCAGGAACTATCCTATGATGTGAAATATTTCGGCGCTATTACAGGCGTTGATAATACTGATCTTATTCACTAAGTGTTGATCAAGTTTAAGAACTATTTTAGGCCTAAGATTATTCAGCGATCATCACCTGTTCCTCCTTGATATTATTTAGAAAATCCGTGTATTTTATGGGTAGCTTTTTTCTGTGGTAATAAAAATAGAAGTCAAATGAGCCCCCGATGATTCCCTTATCCGGAGCATATACAAATCGATCAATTCCTCGCTCAAAATCATAATTATACTCATGTTGTGTCCAATCGACATAGGTCCAAAACTGATATCCCGTTCCATGCTGTGCTAAGGTGATTTTTTTGGATAGGTATTCTCTTCTGTCCCGGGACCAATCTAAAAAGGAGAGCGGGTCTTCACCTATCCGATATAAAGGGAATTGTAAACTAGGATAAGCGCCTTTAAATATTTTTTCGAATTGAAGTACACTATAGGTCGAATCTTGTGTATTGATAGTCCCTAAGACATTCGTAAAAGCTTGCGGACGATTGCGGACTGCATAAAACTGTAACAAACAGTATTTTGGTGCATAATAAGTATCTCCTTTTTTTATAATTAGCTTATAATCATTGAAATACTTTGTTGTTTGCTTTACAGTGGTGTTGAAGTACGATAACGTATTTTTTTTATGAAGCTCTTCCAGATCGTTAAGGTTAATCATCGAAGAACGTACAGTATCAGAGTTGATTTCATACCAATCTTCTGAACCATCTAAATCAGGTAGAATGGAAAATAGCATGATATTATAATCATGTTGTCCATTATATATACCCTTATTACCGATAAATGTCTGTACCTTACTCGTTACATTAAAAAGATGTACTTCACGCTTAATCTTATATAGCGGATATGTGTTTAACCTAAAGGATGAGGCTGTAAACTCTTTGCTATCTTCGTCAAAAAGGAAATATTTGGTCTGACTAAATCCTTTATTGAAGGACAATAGGGAGATAAGGATCAACCAAATTATAAGGCACTTAGTTTTAAGCATAGCAATGTTCATTTCGTTTGTTAATTAGTTTCTTTCAATTAAAAATTATTTGCATTTAGTACCTGCTTTGCCATCTCTATGAGTCGAATTAACACTTGACTCAACTGCATTGAGATTATTTACTATTTAAAAGTCCAAAACTATCAGAAAGGGAGTTACATTCAGTTAGGTAAGTGTGCAATTAATTCAACTTCTAATTTAGCGTCTGACATATATAACCTTTGTACTTGTATCCAGGTAGCGGCAGGAAAGTCATTATTGTAAAACTGTTTCCTTACATCATTATATTTCTTCATTGCTTCAATGTCTGTCGTGTACAAATTCTCTTTTACCACATGTTGAAATGTTGCTCCAAAACTGGCCAAAGATGCTTTTAAATCATTGTAAACAGCTTGAATTCCTTTAGGGGAAAGATCCGTAGTTACCGCGCCCGATATATAAAGAATGTTATCAACTTTTAAAACTTGACAATATCCCGCTGTTGTATCCTGTTTCATTTTGTTGTTATTCCAATGCCACTTTTCTTTTTTGATATTTTTTTCCTGTGAAAAAGTATTGCTAAAAATTAATAGAAATGGAAGTAAAATAAGGTATTTCATCGTTTTTGGTATTTATTTAAATGGAGATCTTCATTGTTTAATTATTTTCCTAAATTAAGAAATTTAGGAATTGGTTACATCTTTTTCTAAACTTCTCTCTTTATTTCAAAATAGAGAATAATAGCTCCTCCTTTAAAATGTTCGATTTTTATGCTCGGTATCTCCCGCGTACGGTTTACATACTCATTGTTTTCCTCAGATCGAAGGAAACGCTACTTTTGGAAATATTCCCATTTTTTTTAATGGTGTATATTCTAAACATAAGCAGAATTTAGTACATATTCCAATATTTTAAGCCATATCATTCCAGTATTATCATTCTGCCGATTGTCGTGATGTTTGATGCTTAGAGTTAATAAAAAGTTTTTTTTAATTTTTTGATTATAGTAAAAATAAAAAAGGAATAAAAACTACGTAATTCATAGTTTAAATATTTTATTTGTCTAGATTTGATCAGACAGACAAATAGCATATAATGTTAATTTTAATAACCTTTGTTTAATTAGTTAACGTATTAAATAATTGTATCCATATTTATCATTCACTAAAATAAATTAAATGAAAACATCACGAGTTATTACCTTTTTCGTCTCATGCCTGATTATCTTTTCTGGATGTGAAACACATAACGAGTCCCATAAGGATATTCTTCAACAGAACAAACTTAGTGTTAACACTGAAAGAATTGGTTTGCACAATACGTTGTCCTCAAAAATCATAGAAGATAGAGCGAATTACAGTATTGAGAGAATCAGGGATATAAATAATGTTCTTCATTTTGCAGATCCCGACAATTCCGTTGTGGCATTACTTGAGGCGTCATGCGAAAGTGAACCTGTTATGACCGCTACAAAAGTTACCAGCGTGGGATATGCGACCTACCCCGTGACAGTTGATAACAAAATTATAGGCTACCTCTGGAATTTCTATGGGTCAACAAAACGGTCTATTTTTCAGGAGTTTAAATTTGATAAATTGGGTAAAGTAATTGGGTTTTCACTATGGAATGATGAAAACAAATTTTTCCTTAGCACAAACGATGAGTTGTATAAACCTCAATCATCAGCACTTATTTATAATAACCCAGCTCCAAAGCTACTTAAAGAGACATATGAAGAATGTGTAGTCCGAGTGTATGGTGCTGCAAAAGCAGCTTGTGAAGCTGACCCGACATGTGATATGATGTGCGACTTTACACCTGGTTGCCATGCCTGTATGGCGGTAGCCGCTGCAGCAGCTTGCGCTTTAAATTAAAAATATATGAAAATACTAATAATTGCTTCACTTGTATTTATTCTATTCGTCTATTTGCTGACCATATATAGAATTGCAACCTCAAAGCGAAAACTGGAAAGCTGGAAATTGCTTTTAGTCGTTTTCCTTCCATTTTTCGGGTGTATCATCTATCTGCTCACCCTAAATAATGATTTTAAAATTAGAGTAAGTAAAAATAAACACTTATAATTTTAGCGAATCAGGCTAATCTTACAATTAGCCTGGTTTTGACGAAAATAAAAGTTTTCCTTTCTTATCTCTATTTAAATTAGTTATATCCTGACTTGTTTGAAAACAAGGATGAAACCAAATCTAAAAATTTTCTTGAATTTATTCTCCTAAATTATTTACAACTGTCATTGAATCGAATGCGACGAACGCTGATCCAAAATGAAAATTATGGATAGCCGTCAATTTTTGAACAACATTTTTGAACAAATGAACAAAGTTATTCCAATTTATCTTAAGACCTTTGATTTAGATCGAAGCCCAAAGCGGGCTAACATTTGGCTCAAGCGGACGTGTAGCTAAAAAGCCTCCCTTAAATGTTAAATAAGGGAGGCTTTTTTAATAGCTTGTTAATTAAATCAGCTATTGTTTTCTGTAACTATACTACATTTATGATGTGCTGAAATTCTGAGTCCACAAATATGCGTTGTTTTTTTGTATAGTTAGATCATCCATTCATTGCTAATTATCATTTATATTGATTCTCGTTGCCACATGTACATGGTTCCCTAAATTTGTCTCTTCCTCATCCTGTTGACGGATAAAATCAAGTAGTCGCCTCAATTCTCCATTGGCATCATCCCACCATTTAATTGACCATATCCTATGGAATATAAATCCATATCTTTCAAGTTGCTCCTGGCGGAAGCTGTCCCAGGCGTAAGCTTCAGGACTGTTATGATATTTCGCGCCATCACACTCTATTGCGATTAGTGGTTTGTGGTTTATTTTTGATTTTACAACGATATCAATTCGGAAACCGCCTACGGAATGCTGCTGTTCTAAGCGATCTGCACCGATATGCTGTGCAAGTTGTTCAAATACTTCATCTTCAAATGGAGACTCAGACCCTAAGCTAAATTCCGCGGGTTCATACAGTTTGTCTGTACAATACTGACTCAACAACTGTAAAATGCCCTTTCGCAATTCGTCATTACCCTCACTTACCGCTTTCGCATAGGTAAAGTAAGCGTACATAATACCACGGCCTTTATTGCCCTTCTGTTGGATAAGATTTGGGTACTGACCAACATACTCCTGCGGGAAAGAAGTACAAACATATACTTTTGACCGTGCTCGAGTGATGATTACATTCAACATACGATGTCCTTTACCCTGTATAATCGGACCAAAGTTTTGACTAAACGAACCGTCGGCTTTTCGCCCAAATGTCGTTGAGAGAATGATAATATCCCGTTCGTCGCCCTGAATGTTTTCGAGATTTTTAACAAAGAATGAATCTCCCGCCTGCGCCATTAAGCTGTCAAATACAGAATCGTTCTGGCGAACTGCACTCAGTTCCTCAAGGATCAAGTTGCGTTGATAAATATTGAAAGTAGCAACACCCACGCTTGGAATACTATCTTTAGCATCCTTCATGATCTGTTGTAACAATTCGACCACTTTCAATGCCTCTTGCTTATTTACTTGTCCTTCATACAATCCGTCAATCTGTACGTATTCGATAGGAGTGTAGTGCTCCTTCGCCGGAACAGGCATTAACCTATTTCCGTAAAACGCATGATTGGAGAAGTCGATAAGATAAGGGTGTTTCGAGCGGTAATGGACTTTTAAATAAGATTCGACGAACCCTTTGTCTACAGCATAAGCTAGTAACGATTCGCTATCCGCAAGATTAAGCTGAGCAGCTTGCAGCGCAGTCCGATCTGAAAATTCATCTTCGGAATCTTCTATCTCATCATCAATCGGATCAAGTAGCGCTCCACTTCCCTCGAAGTAAGAAGAGGGGGCCATCTGGTGCTTATCACCGGAAACAATTTTAGCTTTTCCCCGGATCAGGGCCGCGTAAGTATCTTCGAGACGCAGCTGACTGGCCTCATCGAATATAACCACATCAAAAATTCCTTCCTGTAGCGGCAAGATAGAACTGCAGACCGAAGGATTGACCAATAATACTGGAAAAAAATCTGTAAATAGTTCAAATTCTCTGTTTACAATGGTGCGGAGTGAATTGCGACGCATTCCCTTAGCTCCTTTCTTATTAAAGAGACTATTTATATTTTGTCCTCTGGCTTTGAACTTTCCTACAGCATCAGCCTGTTTTTCTGTCCATAAGGCAATAATGCTATTCAGCTGCGCATGGTTAAACTCTTGTTTTTGCTGTTGATATTGTTGTAGTTGGTAATCGCTTTTTGGCAGTTCTTGTGGCTCATTTGTCGTGAGTATCCAATACAAATACCAGCATTCGAATGCATCAGCCCAATGATCTTTAAGGTGTAGACTGATTGTGGTAATAAGCTTTTGTTGCGCTTTGTCCACTGAAAGGAAAAATGATTTCCACTCATGATAGATACGGAAATCACTCATATGTTCATTGAACGTTGTGATGGTATGCTTAATCTTATCACATTGTTCCTGTGCGGTTTGAAGATTTATATAGGGTAAAAATACACCATCCGTAATATTTCCTGTTAATTGGTTACTTTCAATATCGTCAAACGAGTTTTGTAGACTTCGATAGGCATCAGAGCGTGCCGCGTAATAGTCACGAAAATTATTGTAATACCTTAATTGAAAAGTTACTCTTTCAGTTAGATAGGGTACTGCTTCAATCAAGCTGTTGATATCAGTAACAGGAGTCGTTGGAACGATATTGTAATCAGCGATTAGCATTTGCTCAATACTATCCAGTTTTTGAAGTAGGGGAGCTATTTGCCCTTTTAGTTCACTCAGTTCAGCATGAAAATGATGATCATTAATATTAGACAAATAGCTACTTATCGTATGCGGGTATTGCTCTTTCCAAGCGGCTGTCTTTTGTCTGAGTTCCTCGATATTATTTAGATAAATAGATAAATCAGTCGTTTCCAAATGATCGTTATATTGATGGTCAATATAATTTTTCTGAACATGGGCTACTCTTACCTGCGCGATGCGATTCTTTAGTTCAATTCTCGTTTGTTTTATCTGTTTATGCTTTCCCGAGAATATACTTAATAAACTTGTTTTAAATTTTGCACCACTACTGTTATTTAATAAGTTATTGCCATATTGAGCAATGCTTGATTCAGCGTAGGCAAGATAAGTTATTATTGCATTGCTTAGCGATGTATGATAGCTGCTATAATGTTGTTGCAAAGCATCTTCATATTGCTTGAAAAATTGTTGCGCTTTAATCCGAACTGTTTGTAATGCTAAGACAATTTCGTTGATTCGCTGTTCCTGAGGAAAAGTGGATGGTAATACCTCTTCTTTAACTGAATCTCCAATACAAAAAGCTAAATAGGGCTTAAAATCCTGCTGCATTATTGCGGGGATGCCACTCAAAAAATCATCAGCCCATTGCTTTCCACTTGCTTGAAGTTCAGAAATAAGCTGTTCAATTGTTGGTAGCTGTTTATGAGCGTAAGCAATAAAATCTTCAATTCTTACACGTGATGGCCCAACCTGTTGATCTAAAAATAGATCGTCTATCAATGGTTTAAATATGGGATGGACCTGATGCGATTGCTTAAATAAATTATGGCTATGTTTTAAAACAGCAAGTGTCCTTTCTAGTTCTGTGTGATCCTGAGCAAAATTAAAATCTTGTTTCGGTATAATATTCTTGAGCGGTACTTGATTAAAGTTTTTTAATAAAGCCAAATACCGTCCTACGATCTGCGACCAACTCTTATCGCCGTAGACCGATTGAGCTAAGGCAGCATGCTGTGTGTTGATAAGTTCAGCTGATTCCTTGAGTTTTGATTTTATCGTATCATATTGGTTTTGAGCTTGCCTTACTGAGATGTAAAAAGGAACTCCGATCTGACGATCTCTGACAGAATCTACGATCGCTTCACGCGCATCGTTTACATCATCAATTACACCTACTAAAGCGCCGATCTGAGGATTCGTACGTTCGATATTTGCTTTAATAACATCAAGAGCTGTTTTCTTTTCGCAAACGACAAGACATTTCAGCCCATTGGCAAGTGCATTTGTTATCAGTGCAGTTAATGATTGACTTTTTCCCGTACCTGGGGGGCCTTGTATTATTTGATTCGGTTCATTTCCAAGAGCACTTATTATTGCCTGTTGGCTGGGGTCTGTATCTACGGCACTGAAAGGTGTTGTCGATAAGCTTTCCACTTTAAGCTCATCAAATTCAAAGGCATCGAAGCGATCCAATAAACGGGATATGTCGGTGATAATACTTTCTTTTTGCGCTCTGAATAAACCAAAAACACCGCCAAAATGAATGTAAGCTTTATTATTGGCGATAGCATCTATCTGGGATGCTTCGGGTAATACATTTATAGCTGTTTCAAAGTTTTTGCTTAGCACTTCGAGTATCTGCTCTTTACTATTCGAATTGAGCGCTTCCAGTGCTTCAGCACAGGCGTTCACTAGTTCATTGCTGTCAATCAGCGCATCTTCTAAGGCCTCATTGGTCAGACTGGGGAGTGTGATGTCATCTTCACTTTTGATAAAAGAAAGGAGGACCTCATTGATACTAATCGGGTGAATATCCGAATCCGCTATTTTTCCATTCGCTTGAACCACTTTATTTCGCAAAAACGACCATTCATTGACTTTGTTTTTAGATTTAACGGCCTCTAGTTGCCAAATAAATAATGGAGCTTTTATGATTTTCGAAGGGTCTTTTGAAGATCTTTTTATAAGTATAGGATAGCCGAATCCGAGGGTCTTCATCCCATGTTCTTTAAAATAATCTTCATTTTCAATGATGATGGAGTTCAGTCGTTTAGAAATTACGGTCAGTTTCTTTTGAGTTTCCGCATCTTTTTCATTGAGGTCTATATTATCAAATGAAATCTTAAATTCGAAGTTCGCTTTGGTCAACAAAGTATCCAAAAATGATTTGGCGAGACCATCCTCAATGAGGTCGAGCTGCTTCAGGTCTAACCGTGTGGCCAACCTTCCTGGCAATGCATTTAAATGAATAGAACGGGCGTTGCCGCCTTTTAATTTACTTTGTAAAGATTGCAGGAAAATCTTCGATGACATAATTGTAGTATTTGTATTTAACCTAAGATACAAATATTCGGTGTAATCAGCAATGGAATCAAATTACCTAACCAAAGCCGGTGAGCATTCTAATTAGACACCTTTCCTAAATTTAAATAACCATCAGCATGCATGTCCTGTAATACCATAAAAGGCTCATTGAGTCAGGAGAGTTTCCGAAAGGTAATTGGGGGCTTTATCCGTTCACTGGATAGAGACAGCACACAATACAAGTCTGCAAAGCGTTATGGATTACTCCAGGGAAAGGAGGTGGTTGTTAGGTTTTACTTTGAGGAGATTGGTTAGTTTGAGCCTAACTTATCGCATTCGTCATAAAAAAAATCCCTAACCTCTTGTGGAAGTTTTTTGAACTTTGGAGCTTCATTAAAATACCCATTTAATGACGATACATATTTATCCATTCTCGAAAACGGTAGATCATTTAAATTTTTAAAGAAGTCTTTAAAATGATCCGTTGTGTTTTGGCAAGCGACTTCAAGTTGCTCTTTATTTATTTTTTTCATTTTACAAATATAACTACTTAGTTATGACTATTTATTGTATGGTACAATCCTAATACTTCACCACCATATCAACCCAATACACTTTTGTGTAGAACTTCCCCATCAACTTCATTCTCACCTTTAATTTTAGTTATCTTATCAGCTAATTATATTGCCAAGTGAAAAGATATTTAGTATTTATTGCGCTGCTAGGGCTAGGCTTTGGCGCGTGCAAGAAAGAGCAGGTTTCTGATCCTGAAAAGCCAACTGTTGAGACTATTAAAATTGCAGGCCACGATTATCCTAAAGATTCAACTTTTACAGTGTTTGCCAAATACTCAGGCTTACCAAAAGAAGATCTTAAATTTCTTCAGGATGAGGAAGTCTTCATTTACAAGGATTATTTAAAAGTGTTACCATCCGATTACCTAACCCTTAAGAAATAATGAGAAAATTAATTTTATCAGCAATTTATCTGTTTATTACCCTTCTGACTTTTGCACAAACTAATCCTGTAAAAGTAGCTGATTTTTTTGCTGATTTTGAAATTAAACCATACAATGGAAATGTTATGGATACGGTGTACAATACAGGTGTTGATGTTGTATTACCTGTTTTTGTGCGATTTAAATTAAAGGGAGCTTATGGAAGTGGCATTTTTAGCATGGTTCCTCAAAAAAGTTACGCCTCAATATTGTACGAGCATGCTAATGGCTTCGATTTTAATCCTTTGCCAAACGGTATTGACCTTAGTCGAAATGAATGGATTCCATCAATTGGCAGTATTTATTCACCTTATGTAAAAGTTGATCTTACATTATATAAAGAATATCTAAAATCAGGAAAATTAAAAACTTATTACATGTCAGAATATGACGCAGTAAACAGGGGGTGGCAAAACCGACTACAAGCCAGTTCTACAAGGAATATCACAGTAATACAAGTTCCTAACTTTATCGGACCGAATCAAATTTGTGATGAAGCCACATATACAATTGAAAGACCTGATGTAGTAACATTAGAAAACGCGGCTGGAATTGCAACATTAACATCACTAGGAAATAATCAGTGGAAGGTAACTAGAATCGGTACTGCAAATGGTCCAGTTAAATTAAGATCGACTTCTTCTGGTAAGACTTTTGAAAAAGATATTGTAATTGGAAGTCCAACACCAACAATATCAGGCACCTCCCAAATAAATACTGTCGGAGAGTACAACTATATTGTTTCTAGAAACGCACCTGGATCAACGATTGAATATAACCTCATGCTTGGCGGGGATGTCGAATTAATTCCGGTATCTGATGCTGAGTTCAAAATTAAAGTAATTAATCCAAACACATCAGGTTCAAATATGATTGTTAAGATTAGAGCTAGGGAAACCAATTCTTGTGGCACTTCTAGCTATACTATTAAAAACATTACTCTAAATGGGAATATGTAAATATTTCTAAGTTTTAAAAGCCTAGATCAAAAATCTAGGCTTTTTTCATTTTAAGTACTCGGGGTGCTGCACTTATCGCGGATGAGAAATGAATTACTTTTTAACATTAAACAATAAAATGAAAAATTTTTTATATATTCAGTTAAATATATATTACCTAATAACAAATTATGCGAAAAATTTTAATTTTGTTTGCGCTATTCCTATTTGCGCAATCCAACAGTGCAAAAGCACAATCAATCAAAGGATGTATTACAGCGTTCTTTAATGATGTACAGTCTTCTTCCACAACTGCATCAGGAGATTACAGAAATTGTATTTCGAAAGTCCCAGGATCAGGCGGAGGTGGAGCTGGGGCAGGTCCAGATTTAGACCACGATGAAGGTCCAGGTGAGGAACCAGATTTTGAATTCCCTCACTATACATTTGCTGAGATATTAGAAAAATCAAATATAAGTTATATATCTTCTCCATCTGATCAAATAGCAGATTTTGAAAATATGTATGGCACTGCATTAACTATAATCAGAACTGTTAATGTTGTTGGGATGAATCCTTATGATGCATTAGGAAAATATATTGGTTATATAATTGATAACAACTTAACACATATTTTCTACACTAATGTGCATGGTACACTTTATCCAGGCATTGCATTAGAAGTATTATATAATTACGTGAATTATGGTAATTCTGTGATACCTGCATCTTGGGCATCGTTAGGTTACTCTTTGAACTAGTAAAGAAAGCCTAGACCAACAATCTAGGCTTTTACTATTGGATCAACCCAATACACTTTTGTGTAGAACTTCCCGATCAACTACATTCTCCCCTTTAATTTTAGTTATCTTATCAGCTAATTATATTACCAAGTGAAAAGATATTTAATGTTTATTGCGCTGCTAGGGCTAGGCTTTTGCGCGTGTAAGAAAGAGCAGGCTGCTGAGCCTGAAAAGCCAACTGTTGAAACTATCAAAATTGCAGGCCACGATTATCCTAAAGATTCAACTTTTACAGTGTTTGCCAAATACTCAGGCTTACGGAAAGAAGATCTTAAATTTCTTCAGGATGAGGAAGTCTTCATTTACAAGGATTATTTAAAAGTGTTACCATCCGATTACCTAACCCTTAAGAAATAATGAGAAAATTAATTTTATCAGCAATTTATCTGTTTATTACCCTTCTGACTTTTGCACAAACTAATCCTGTAAAAGTAGCTGATTTTTTTGCTGATTTTGAAATTAAACCATACAATGGAAATGTTATGGATACGGTGTACAATACAGGTGTTGATGTTGTATTACCTGTTTTTGTGCGATTTAAATTAAAGGGAGCTTATGGAAGTGGCATTTTTAGCATGGTTCCTCAAAAAAGTTACGCCTCAATATTGTACGAGCATGCTAATGGCTTCGATTTTAATCCTTTGCCAAACGGTATTGACCTTAGTCGAAATGAATGGATTCCATCAATTGGCAGTATTTATTCACCTTATGTAAAAGTTGATCTTACATTATATAAAGAATATCTAAAATCAGGAAAATTAAAAACTTATTACATGTCAGAATATGACGCAGTAAACAGGGGGTGGCAAAACCGACTCCAAGCCATTTTTACAAGGAATATCACTGTAATAGACGTTGCCAACTTCATAGGCCCTGATGCAATATGTAATGAGGCTACATATACAATCGAAAGAGCTGGCACTATTTCACTTCAAAATGCAAATGGTATTGCAACTTTGACATCTTTAGGGAATAACCAATGGAAATTAGTAAGAAATGGAACTGCTACAGGTACAGTAAAAATTAGATCTATTTCTAATGGTAAGATTTTCGATAAAACTGTATATGTAGGAGGAGGAATGGTCACTGGAATACAAGGACCTGATAATGTTAATGGCGGACACCTTTATGTGCTGGAAGCATTTACAGAAGGCGGAGGCACCATAGAATGGGAATTCAACTCTCCATATATAAATCCTACTGGAGGTTTTTCATATAACCAATTTGAATTCTACACTTCTGAAATACTTCAAAATCAGAAAAACATCAAAATTACAATCACTGCCAAATGCACAAGTGAATGTGGAACTGTAACATATAAGACTAAAACATTAACATTAAACCCATAACAAGAACAAAAGCCTAGACCGGAATCTAGGCTTTTACTATTATTTGCCTGTCCCTAACAGCTTGGGAAAATAGTCTAATGCCAAAGGATCTCTGACTTTGAAATATTTTTCCGCATTCTCAGGAATTCATCTCCCAGGTAGCAAGACCAGAATTAGGAGACACGCTCTATAGTATTACAAAAGGAAATTATAACCAAACTGTAAGTGAAACTTTAGACCCTTTGTCACTGCAATTGGATTTCATGAATAAAATTGGGAGCAATAATAATAGTAATTTCTTTATAACAGGCGGAATTGATTTTGGATTGTAAATGTGAAAATTAAAAACTCTTACAATCTTGATACCGTGGCACATTGGCGAACTTCCCAGCCGGACACAATAAAACAATTCAACATGTATGGATCAACAAGGTTACCTCCATCTATTGAATATCAAAAAGCTGTTTCTAACGTGAATTTAGGCTTTATGTGGATTTTAAATGCTAAGGATGTTAACATTAAGGCACATTTGACTACAGGTCTAAGTAGCTATTCAAACCTCATTTCAATAAGGCAAAGCAAATCTGGATCGATAAACTATCAATTTAAATCAGAAAAGGATATTTATCTTCAGCTTAGACTTTTTGCTACTTATATGCCTGCAGGTATAAGTTTTGGAATGGAATCCTTTTATCGTCGCCATTCAATTCCATCATTTAATTTCACGCTTTCGAAAGCTTTTGATATAAGAGGTTTTACAAAGAATTTCACGCCAGTTTCAGGACTTAGTATGTCACAAAGATAGAACTAGGAAATTTGATATATTATAGATACCAAACTTTAATTCCCTATGCAAGGATTTACTCCTTCGTTAATAGAAGTGGGATTTGAACAACATTTTCAAAAAAATAAACAAGTATAACTCCAAATAATCTTACGAGTTTTAAAGCAGATCGAAGCCCAAAGCCGGTTAATATGTAGTCAAAGCGGACATCTAGAGTACACAGGCAAAGACAATGCGATTAAAGGCACTGGAATTATTTTCTCTTATTAATTGATATGGAAAAAGACGAAATTTTTAACTATTTTTTGCAGGTATTTAAAATTTTTAGAAATAATATCAAAATCTGAATTATGTTAAATTATATAGCAGCTATTTGCTTAGTTTTCTTAGGTTTAATGCTTAAATATTCCTCTCAGGACGGTTATAGCCCATTAAAAAAATATTGGTTTTTATTTGTAATTGCGGGAGGGGGATCATTAATATATAAGTTATTTCAATTATTATAGCGATGAATAGATAATTTATTGCTCATTAATTACTAATGAACTAGTAATTCACGAATGGGTTGTATCAGCTATTTTGATACAGCCCATTTTTTGTAAGACATGTTTTCCACTTCAACACAACACCAGACTTTTCGGTATCTACCGCGTACCGCTTACATACACCTTGTTTTCCTCAGATCGCCGTCTTAGCAACCATACTTTTGTCATACACATAAAAACAAAAGAAAATGACAAATCAATTTTTAATTAAAAACACAATGGCAGATATGCGAGGTCTATCTGCCTGTGAAATTACGCTATTACAGAGCGGCTGTTATGCCGGGGTAGAGTTGTTAGGCTATTATGAAAAAGGTGACACACCGGCTCCGATTATCTATTATCTCGCTCCAACTACACCTGACCCGGGCTCGGATAATGGTGGAAGCCTCATTGAAATTGCAGGAATTAAGCTAATACACCGTTTCGTAGGTACTGCCGATATCAGATATTTTGGAGCGGCACCGCAGAATTTGGATAACACGACTTTTATCCAAAAGTGTATTGACACCGTTCAGATCAATTGCATTTCAATTGATAATAATACGTATAAGGTACTTGGATCAATCAATCTAAAATCAGCTTTAAAAATACAAGGGGATACTTCATTGATAACAAAGACTGGTAGTCAGACGGTTGCTCTTTTTGTGGGTACAGCAGTTAGTGAGGTTGAAATAGATGGTATACGATTACATGGTGGATTCGATCCTGCGAAGCCCAACAACATTAACTATGCTGGCTTGTTATTTTCCGAATCTTCCAATTTGATTATAACAAATGTGAGTGTAGAGAAGTTCTCTGTGGGGATACGTCTATATTATTGTGATAATGTAGAAATGTCGTTATGTACTATCACCGATAATAACAGTATTGGAATTTCAGGCCTTGCTAATAATGCGAAGTTAAAAAATAGCTTCATCCAACGAAATGGAAACGATATTCCAGCGGCATCACAGCAGACGCGAGATATTTACCTCATCAACAGTAGCAATCTTGAGATATTTAACAATACAATTGGAAATTCAATAGATCCGCTAACTCGGGCGCTGGCAGTAAGATATGATGCTGATGATCTACGGACAGATTTCGATAAGGTGGAGAATATTTCAATACAACACAACCGCTTTCAAAACAACGGTGTCGGTATCGGAAGTGATCCAGGATTGGTGGCAACACAGCGCATTCCTCCAGTCAATGTGATTCTTGAATCTAATGATTTTACAGGTACAGCTGATGTATGGATTGATGATGTTTTCAATGCAAGAACACAGCACAACATAGGTATTGTCAATTACAATGTCAGGATAGGTACGAGTAAGCCATTTTCCCTTTATTCGTTCAATGATGAAACACAACAAGTCAATCAAAATTCTTTATCTGGCAATCAAACGGTTGCTAGAGACGCTATTGTCTTTGATAAGACGAATTTCACAAGTACTACCGGCTTCGCTTTTAATACCGTCTCCGGTTACGGCGGACTTCCAGCGTGTACAATTAAAAGCCCAAAAAGCAAAGTGCCTTTATTTGATACATCCTTTTCCAGTAGATTTGTTGCTGGAAATGTATTGGTTGAAGATAGCTTTAGACCAAATTTAAGCAATCGCAACTATTTTGATTATGAGATCGTGAATAGCAGCTCATTTACTCCTAATAATATTTCAAATGAGCGAAATCCCTTTTTTATTAGAGTAGATACTGTTGGAGTATTAAATATTACCGCGCCTTCAAATAGTAAAAACGGAGCAGAACTCGAGTTTATCCTGCTAAATTTTAGACCTACCGGGCAGATGAATATTGCTTTTTCTGCCGAATATGATTTATCGGAGAATACGAAGCGAGCACTAGCTGGTCTTCCATATGCTAAGTTCATCTTTTTGAAATTCAGATACCTAAGGGGTGTGTGGAGAGAGGAGGTCAATAACTATTTTTTCAATAAGTCATCTGCAGTCGCCAATATCTCAAATACGAATCTCTCAAATACAACAGCTACAGATGTGGCTGGTTTGGTCTCTTGGATTAATTCGGATTTAATTCCGTTGGTTAATGCAAATAAAACCCAACTTAATGCCAAATTAGAATCCGATCGAGCGAGTGGCCAACAATCAAGTTAACGATATAATTCAATCCCCTCCCTTAAAGATTAATAAGGGTGGCTTTTTTATTGAATTGAAAATTTCCATTACATCGTAGTCAAACCATCCATTCTTTACCTGCTTGTAAGGAATATTTAAATCAGCTAAATCCTGACTTGTTTGATAACAGGGATGAAACCAAATCCAAAAATTCTCTTGGTCTTGTTCTCTCAAATTTTTCATCACAGTCGTTTGGCGCGAATGCCACAAAAGGGCCTACCTCTCTTAAAAAGAGGTGGGCTATTTTTTTTGAATAAGTATAAATTCAAATTCTAAATATTTTCTCAATAGAATAAAATTTATAAATAATTTGAATTTATAAATTTTATTCTATTTTTATATCAGCTAATTAACCTGACAAGTGTATATTGAATTTATAAGCCAGAGGTAAAACTTACCCTTAATAACTTGTAAAAGTGTATGTGTTATTAGTATTTCAAGTTTAGAAACCTAATTATAAATCATATGAAATACGCAATCACAGTGCTACTTCTCTGCTATACTTTAATAGCATCAGCACAAGAACAAAACTCTTCTGGAATCTTAATCGGGAATTTTTATCGGACCAAAGTAGATATGGTCGTCCAACAATTTGATTATATTAAAGAAGATACATTACCCTTTCGGTACATCGCTAAGGCCGGTGCAAAATTTACAATTATTGGAATAAAAAATTCTGAAATTATTATAAAATTTTGGCATTTTAAAGACACCAATGCGCAATCTCAACCTGAAAAGGATTTTGCAAAAAAAGGATCTCAATTACTCTATATTGACAAATCAGCAAACGATAAGCATTTTGTAGTACAAACAACAGTACTTAATGGAAAGACAGAAAGCTATAATGGTAGGTCAACAAGTTTCGTATGGGGGATTACTACTTTACCAGTAAAATTGAGATTTGGAAATAGTGACGGCAGAGAATTTCAATTCTCCAGCAATTTCAATATAGGTACCAATGCAGGGATACAATGGGCGTTTAAAGGCAGGAAATCTCAAAACCTTAATTTATTGTTTGGTGTCGGTATATCGTCCGTACAAGTAGATAGCGCTTCTACTGAAGGTAAACAAAGGGAATCAATAACTGCTGCTGCATTTACCCCCTCCTTAGGTGTGGTTTATGGATATGAAAGAATGCAGGTTGGAATCTATACCGGAATGGATTTTACTGGTGGGGCATTAAGTAAGAAATGGGTTTATCAAAGCAAACCCTGGTTGGCAGTAGGTATAGGTTTTGCATTGTTCCAAAAGGAAAAGCAGGAAGAGGCTGGACAGGGTGATAATTAATAAGCAAATATAAAATCAATAATGACTATGTAATCATTTTTTTTGCCATGAAAAGAACACTTGTAATTCTGTTTTTATGCATTGTCCATTACGGCTCCTTCGGCCAAAATAAATATATGGACAGTGAGCTTGACCCAAATAGATTAAACATGAATTTTCGGGTCTATGACCCGAACACAGCGCTATTTATGGGCCAGCTTTCTGATTTGGTTTATGAAGATTCCTTGTTGATCGATAATTATATGCAGATCCTACGAAAACGATATCCCGACTGGAAAATATCCTATAAATTTTTGAATAACAAGAAATCGGATGCCCAAGCGTTGTTGTTTTGTACTAAAAATTTTATGATTATCGCCTTTCGAGGGACAGAGCCAAACATAGTGGCCGATTGGATTACAGACGCTTCATTTTGGAATTATGAAAATAACCCCTCGTTTGGTAATGCGCTCTCTGGAATGCCAGCGGGACATGGCGGGTTTAGAAGGTCATTAATAAATTTGATTCAGGAAGAGGATTTATTTAGTGAAATAGATTTATTGAGCCAGAAGATGCATCCAGAACTTAAACGATCGCAATTCCCTATTTATACTACCGGTCACTCACTTGGAGCAGCCCTGTCTCAGCTCTTTATGGAGTGTTTGAGGTTTGAGGGATACAATTTCAAAGGAGCCTATCACTTTGCTCCACCACTCGCTGTTTCCTGTTCCCTACGGGAGCAGATGAAGTTTAACTTTGGCTCTATTGTTTATGATATTGTAAACTATAAAGATTATGTACCTCGTGCGGGACGTAACGGAGTCGCACACTTTGGGCAATTCCTCAGAATATGCGACGACGGAGAAATTCATTTTGAAAAAGAAGCCTATGTGAAATTTTCAATTGCCGAATATACAAAGGCCCTTAAATACCATAAACTGACGAACCATTTAGCAGCTATAAGACGCGATGACAATAAGCTGCAGGAAATCAAATCTCGTTCCTCCGACTTTTCATGCATGGGTGATGAAATAATAGAAAAAGACCCCTGCAAAATTGAAAATTAAAATATAATTGCATAGTAGGAAATGAATGGCGAAGATCTGAGATGGCTGCGAAATACGCGAACCGTCAGTGCATGATGTGGAGCAATGAATCAATACTTGACGCAATGTGACCTATCCCAAAAAACTGGAGCATTTAAAAGTAGAGCATTCAAATTTGAATTACTAAATTTTAAAGGGGAGGAAAAGCGATGAAAAAATCAAAGTTTACGGAACAACAGATCGCCTTTGCGATCAAACAGGCTGAAACCAAATCCAAAAATTCTCCTGGTCTTTATAAGGATCGGGTAGTGGTACAATCACTGTACCACGGAATAAATCTCCAGGATGTTCCTTATACCTGAAGTGTGTAAACTTTTCATTTAAATTTTTCATGACAGTCATTTAGTGTGAATGCCACAAATGCTGTTCCGGAATGATAATTATGAATAGCATTAAACTTTTGAGCAACATTTTAGAAGAAATGAACAACTGTAATTCCAACTAATCTTACGACCTTTGATTTAGATCGAAGCCCAAAGCCGGTTAACATTTAGCCAAAGCGGACATCTAGCTAACATTGCCTCCCTTGACGGTTAACAAGGGGGGCTTTTTTATTATGCTTTCTATTTTAGGAATATATTTTCATTGCCTATTAAATCAGCTAAGGTTTCTCCGGATAAAAAACGCTTTTTAACCTATCCTACCAATACGTAAAACATAATTCTAAGGAACAATATAGCTTAAGTGGATTTATCCGTATCTTCGACTGAATAGGTAAACTACTCTAGAGAAAATTGGTTTCTTAAATTGTATTTTTATATTATTTAGGCTATTGAAAGGCTCTATAATCCAAATATTAAAGCTTTTGAAATCATTGGTAAAAAGTTTTTTATAAAATCATTATTAGCTATATGAATACAGAATTATATAAACTCTTTGAAACTATAAGCCCAGCTGAACTTTCCAAGTTGAGAGAAAAACGACAGGATACTTCGACTAGGGACAAGCAAGCACTGTTAAAAAAGGTTTCAGAGATTGAGGAGATTCTAGCAAAATTGAACATGAAAATCTCTTTGGTCAAAGTTGAATGATTAAGTGGATTTATTCATGTAGACCATACGCTATTTCTAACATTGATTAATTTCTTTGCAATTCCAAATCAACGAATATAAAACTGTCCTTATCTCTTTTTTCCTCCCGCTCTTTTGTGGCCTATCTCCCTTTGGGCAGATGCTACCGCCCTTCGGTTGCTGGCTGTTTACCGTTTCATTTTCTAACGAATTATAGCGCGTCTACATCTTTAATTTCTGAAAATATTATGTAAAAAAAAGTATAATTATTTGGAAATATAGTCAAAAATGACTATATTTAAGTGTTTATGCGTATTTAAAACAGGTATTAATGTTAATGCAATTTTGTACAAAAGGGCTTCGTAAGACTATTAAAATTTTATTAATCAATATAAATCTATAAAATCATGAGTTTATCAATTAATTTTTTTGTTAAAGCACTGCAACAATATGAGATTCGAAAGAATATGTCAGTAACTTTAGTTCTCGAATCGGATGGATCTGGAAATCTTTGTGATTATTCTACTGGAGAGTCTTTTTATGAGTTTGATACTCCTGACGATCTTTTCAGTTTTTTGAAATCTAAAAACTAATAATTTCAAATCCTACACTCTTAGTTTTATAGTGATGTAGCTATCATGGGAATGAAGAGAAGAGCTATTTTAAGTACAATTTTATTGATGCTGGCGTTTGCTTATACTATAATAAGGTTAATTATAGTATAAGACTCTATTCGTCTGTACTGGTCTTTAAAAGCGTATAGTAAGAATGTATTTAGAGTACACTTAATTATTTCCAGAGTTTCCTTGTTTCTAAGAATAGCTCTATTTGATTTATAACTGTTGGAAGGTTTTTTAGGATGTCTTGCGTCCAGAATCTGAATACGACGTGATCCATGTCCCGCAGGGCTTTATTGACGCGAATATCTTTCTGCATGTTGCGCTCGATCTTGGGAATCCAGAAAAGGCGGTTGGATTTTATGCGCTCTTTATTGTTTTTCCAGTCGAATCCATGCCAAAATTCACCATCAACGAATATCGCAAGTTTATATTTTTTGATCACAATATCCGGAGTTCCTGGAAGGGACTTATCATGAAGACGGAAACGGATATTTTTTGACCATAAAGCTTTTCTAAGAACGAGCTCGGGTTTGGAGTTACGATTCCTGATTTTTGACATATTGTAACTTCGCTTCGGGGTGGTGTAGAACCCCGAAGCTTCCTCAAAGCGAGGAACATGAATTCTTTCGTTTTCTTCATCGTAATTTGCCATCATTCAAAGTTAGGGATAATGTAGGAATAGAATAAAGATTTCTTATCTGTATAATTCTAATTACACTCAAATTCTAGAAAATGATGTTTGTTAGTATACCTCTTACAAATATTAATACGTAACACTTAAAAGGCTTAATCCAACGTTTTATATTATTATCTTATATTACGGGTTCCCGTAATGAATTTTGCCGATAAATTTCTTATTTCGTAATGCAAGTTTTAAAAGTCTATATATCAGTCTAACATAAGTCAACTTGATGAAATTTTAAGACTTCAGTAGTTTGTGTGAATATTTTTTAAATTTTGAATTAAACAATAATGTTATTATGTTTGGTGTGAAGGGCCATTTTTATAACCTTAGCTATATTTAATTAATGAAAAGTTTTTTTGAGAACGGTCAACGGGAGCTAGTTATTCATAACTCAAAATTGACGGATAGAGAACCGGATAAGTTCAATTATTCGAAGTCTAAAGAAAATCTTTTGTCAACATTTAATAGAGATTTATTTAGTAATGATTTAGACTGGAGACTTGCAGAATTTTCTAGTCCGAAAGCCAACATAAGACTCGGTACACTATTTAGTGGAATCGGAGCTATTGAATGTGCTTTGAAGCGGTTAAATCTTACGCATGATATTGTTTTTGCGGGCGATATTGATCCTCATGTTAAAAAGAGTTACTATGCTAATTACGAAATTTCAGATAGTGCATGGCATAATGACATTACGAAATTCAATGCATCAAAATATCAGAATAAAATTGATCTACTTGTTGGAGGTAGCCCGTGTCAAGCTTTTTCTGCCGTTGGAAAAAGATTAGGGCTTGAAGACACTAGGGGTACGTTATTTTATGAGTATGCACGAGTGGTTAAAGAGTGTCAGCCCAAAGTATTCATATATGAAAATGTAAAAGGACTTTTGAATCATGATCATGGACGGACATGGCAAGTTGTTAATCAGGTTTTTAAGGACTTGGGATATAAGTTGTTTTCAGGGATTTTGAACAGCAGGGATTTTGGAATACCCCAAAATAGAGAGCGTGTTTTTGTTGTTGGATTTCGAGATAAAACAGTTGATTTTAGCTTTCCCCGTCCTATAAGACTTGAAAGAACAATGCAGGATTTTTTGGAGGATTTTATTGATTCCAAATATTATCTAAAAGAAAAAGGAGTAAAATTTGTTACGAGCTCAAAGAATAAGTCGAAACGTTACACACAGATTAATGGCGATGTGATGCTTTGCCAGAAAGCGAATCAACAGTTCAACTGGCATGGCGACTTCGTATTCGAAGGTGCCGATGTGGAGCTGTCAATAGCAAGAAAAAAATTTGATGAGTTCATATTCAATGTCAATGAGGTCGAAGAGAAATACTACCTGTCGGACAAAGTCGAACGATATGTGCTTTCTTCAGGTACAAAAAACTTCAAAACACAAACCGCTACAGATCTCAAAGTTGCAAGGCCCCTTTTACAAACTATGCACAAGATGCACCGTTCGGGGATAGATAATTATGTTACTCATTTTGGCAGAATTAGAAAGCTTACACCAACCGAATGTTTTCGCTTAATGGGTTTTAATGAAGACTTTAAACAGGTTGTTAGTGATACCCAGTTGTACCGTCAAGCTGGAAACAGTATTGTGGTAGATGTATTGATAGCCCTTTTAAAGCAGATGGACGTTACCCGATTTGCCGAAATAAATAATTAACCTAGCCCTTACTAAACTATGTCATTAATAATTTTACGCCCAAAGCCTATTTATTTTATTAAATCTATAGCCGAACAAGGATATCAATTGGAGACTGCATTGGCAGATCTAATTGACAATTCAATTACGGCCGATGCTTCCGAGATCAACATATTTTCAGATGAAATCGAAAATAATCAATGTTTGTTTATTGCGGACAATGGATCTGGAATGTCTAATGAAATTCTTCTTGAAGCACTTCGTATGCCAAGCCAGTCTATGGAAAACCAAAGATCGCAGAATGATCTTGGTCGTTTCGGGTTAGGGCTAAAAACCGCTTCATTTTCTCAGGCAAGAAAGATTACCGTTATATCAAAAACTCAAAACCAAAGCCAATATTATGGTTATTGCTGGGATTTGAAAAACCTTGAAGACGATTGGAATATCAAACGGTTAAATACGGAAGAAATTAATTTCTATCTAACCACTTACGAACATAAAAAAACTAGATCAAATATTGGTTCAAATACTGATAGTAAAATAAGTACGCTTATTATTTGGGAAGAATTATTCAAAGAAACCAGCTTAGAGGAATTTCAGCATTCTTTGATTTTTACCGTGAAGGACCACTTGTCTCTTGTCTTTCATCGCTTTTTAGATAAAGGAACAATCAGAATATTTCTCGGTAATTTTGAATTAAAAGGATTTAACCCGTTTCCGGATGAAATGCCAAGGCTCCAGTTTAATCGTTTTTATCCAAACGACAGTTTTACCGTACAGGGATATATTTTACCCTATAATGTTTTAAAATTACGGTCAGAATCTGACATGTCAAAATGGACGATGCCTGGAAGAAACTTGTCGGATATGGAAGGAATTTATCTATACCGTGGTGATAGACTGATCTATTATGGAGGTTGGGCAAAGATGCATCGTAGACAACAGTATCTAAAACTAGGGCGCCTTATGATTAATATAAAAAATACCCACGATGATTTATTTCAGATAAATGTCGCCAAATCAACCATGCAGATTCCAAAGATATATTGTCAACAGATCCGGGAGATTATCAGTGATCTGGCTGAACAAACAAAAATCGTATACTTTCAGAAACAACCTACTTCTAAAAAAGTCGCCCATCTTGATTTGTATAGGAATATTATGAATAAAGACATCAATGAAAAAGGTGTGATTTTTACGCTTAATGAAGAAAACGACGCCTATAAAATTCTTTCGGAGGCTGTCCACTCTCATACTTTACGAAAGCTGTTAAAAACATATACCAACAATATTATCAAAAATTTAAACAAGTACGTGAATATTGACAATGGCCATATAGAGGAAATCCAGGAGAATAATACACAAAAAATAAGCAAAGAGGATATTGAAAACTTCAAAAAGTTAGGCCTATCAGATTACGACATTATGCAATTACTAAACTAGCTATGGACTTTACTAAAATTATCGAGAAGAGAATAGTTCAGTTAAAGACTGAACAGGGCAATAGATTGTATTTAAGAAATTTAGAACAGTTAAAAAATGAATTCGAAATACAGTATGAAGGTATTAAATCTATTTTACAGCTGACACAGAGTTATGAAGAATTTTTCGCTGATTTCCAGCGGATAATAAGAGGGAAATATGTTTTTATGTTGGATGATTATGAGGACCATGAGGACGTGAAAATTCCTGATCCTTTGGATGGAACTTGGTTAAAGTCAGCTTCTATTGCGGAAAAATTTAATACGGATAGAGCATTTATAAATGCAGCACCAATGACGCGATGGGGGAGGTTCCTCTATTATCTTAGATCGGAAAAAAAATTCTCCTTAGAGACGGTAGATAATATTGCCCGCTCTTCTCTTGATGTAATTGCTAGATGTCACGATCCTAATAGTCCATCTGATCAGTTTTATAAAGGAATGGTCGTTGGTAGCGTTCAGTCTGGAAAGACCACCAATTTTAATGCAGTAATAAATGCTGCATATGACATTGGTATAAATATGGTCATTGTACTGACTGGAATCACCGAAGACCTAAGGACTCAGACACAGGCTAGGTTAAATACGGACCTTGGTATTTGCGAACATAATAAGGGCGTTAATATTATATTAGGTGATGATAGTATTGGAGTAAGGAGTATTAAAACACTGACTTCCTTAAATGAGGATTTTAATATTGCAACAATTGATGGGGGGGTTAATATTGGTAATCAATTATCTTTAATAGTTACAAAGAAAAATAACTCTACACTACTAAACATATACAGGTTTTTGAGAGATAAAATTTCCGAGGGAGCTATCGATGTAAAAGCATTTAATTTAATTGTTGTGGATGATGAGGCGGATAATGCTACATTGAATGGTGTAGGTCACCGCAGGTTAGATTCTGATGCTACAGCAATAAATGGTCTTATTCGCGGTATATTGGAATTGTTCAAGAGAAAGACGTATGTTGCCTATACTGCAACGCCATTTGCCAATATTCTCCAGGATGCAAATTTGGAAGGAACCTGGAAATATGCCAACCGCGGAGAAATCTATGAAATACCTTTAAGCACAAACCTCTTTCCAGAAAAGTTCGTGCGTCTGCTTGACCCACCGGCAAACTATATCGGTCCGCGATATTTTTTCGACTTTGATCCTACAATTCAAAATAATTTTGAGTTCTTGATAAATGAAATATTCGATACAGAAGACCATTTTCCGGAGCGGTTTGATCAAAATATACCTGTAAAGCTATTTGTTGATAAAGAAGAATTTGACAGAGCCACAGATTTAAAAGAACTTTATGGAGATTTCGGTGCGTATCGCAAGGATACAAGATCACCAAGAGTTTCAGACCATAAGAATATAAATTCAATTCCACATTCCTTAAAGGATGCTATACTTTGCTTTATTCTCACGATTGCGATTCGAAAGATAAGGGCCGGTATTTATCCAGAGCTTCATAAGATGCAACCGCATAATACCATGCTGATCCATATAAGCCGATTTTCGGACTGGCAGATTAAAGTGAAGTCGTTGATCTCAAATGATAACAAAAAAGGTTACTTGGATCAGGTTTTTAAGGATCTGGGAATGCATAATAAAGGAGAAGGTATATATTTAGATTTTGAAAGGGTATGGAATTTCTACTATTCCGATATTGTTGGCAACCTAAATGGGGTTATGGAAAATCATTACTATGATCCCTATATACAGAAGCACGAACTTAATGATATTTTCAGCATCCTCCCTTCAATAGCCCGAGATGGCATAGATGTATTGAGTATTAATACAAACTGCCCTGACGATAATTTAAATTACACTAATGATGACGGTAAAAATTATATTGCTATTGGAGGGAATAGATTATCCCGTGGATTTACACTTGAAGGTTTGAGTATAAGTTACTTTACGCGTTCGACCGGTTATGCGGATGCTATCCTGCAGATGGGGCGATGGTTTGGCTATAGGCCGGGTTATTTGGACTGTTGTCGATTGTTTACTGATCGCCATTCATACAAAAAATTTGAAGAGTGCGTACTGATATTGGATGATCTGGAGCGCGATATTAAACAGCATATGGCCGATCCGGCATCTTATCCGAAAAAGATCGTAAATCGGATACGTGCAACGTCTGGTCAATTTATAAAAATTACACGGCCTAATATATTGAGGAATTCAGAATTGGCTTATTATTCTTTTTCAGATAAATTGTTGCAGACCTATCGTTATGATCTAGAAAAAGAAAATCATCAGATAAGCTGGGATAACTATATTGCTTTTTTTGATAAGTATTCTTCACAGCTGCAAGATTGTTCGGGCGAAAATAACAGCAAAAAATTAACTGTAACAAATTTCGACATTGTTAAGGAATTGATTGACACTTCACTTATTATCAATAAGGCTTTTGATAAAGAACGTTTGTTCAATTTTATTGATGAACAGCGGAAAATGAATGGATTCTTAAAAACTTGGGATATTGTGTTTGTTAATGGTTCAGAACAGCGAGGAAAGGGAAAAGTAGTGGAGGTCGGCAATTATAAATTTAAGAGTATTATTCGTTCTGGACCTGAAAAAGGCAGTGAAAAAAAGAACTCAAAATTGTATCAGCAATTATTGGATGAGGGGTATTACTCTATTAAAAATGCAATGGTTATTAGTCCCAAAGATATGTCTTTGGCTTTGTCAGCGGAGAAACAACATGAAATTTTTGAAGCTAATAAAACAAAGGCGACCATTCCCGAATTTAAATTTAGAGAAGCCTATGGTAAGTATAGGGGCGTTGTGCTTGTTTATTTGATAGATAGTGCAGGAGTCTTTACCACAGACGAGAGTAAAAATAAGCTTGGACTGGATACAACGACACCGATTGCAGCCTTCGCTGTTGGCATCCCAGATTTGGAGGTAGAACCACAGGTATACCACTTGATGCAACGGGAGTATATCGATGCTGATATTGCAGATGAAAATGGTGAAGAACAGGAGGAAAGAGCGTGATTAAGGAAGATATTCTAAATTTTTGGGAGAGTTTTGAAGAACCAATTGGATTTAAACTACTCGGATTTATACAAAGCCAAAATGTATCCCTAGGATTTGATAAAAATGGTTTTCGGTCACTATATATCGATCTTCCAGATGGAGTAAAGGTAAATGAACCACCTTACAGTCTTGAGAATCTTCTTTTCATAGTTGAAAAAAGAAACAGGAAATATTTGATTATAAGTTTAAGAGATGATAGTTTTCTTAAGGTTTTCAATGAGTTTATCTATACACTCTTATCTCAAATTGCAGAACTGACGACGGTCAATGACGTCGTCAATAAGATTGTGGAACTATACATTGTATGGAGCCAGTTTTTTAATAAGGAAAAAAGAAAAAGTCTCAATCTGAAAAAGCTCTTGGGACTAGCCGGTGAGCTATATTATCTGGATCGCTACTTAGACTGTAGGCCAAATCCAGTCACAGTCCTTGAAAGTTGGGAGGGCCCTTCAGGTAGAACACATGATTTTATATTTGCCGATTTTGATCTTGAGATAAAAAGTAAACTGGCTACAAGTAACATAGTGACGATTTCTAGTATTTTTCAGCTTGAATATGATAAATCGTTACGGTTGGGCGTCGTTTCATTTTCACTATCGGAAGAGGAGGATGAAAATGTACCGCTTGATATTGCTCTTATGATTGAAGCTATAGTTGTTAAACTCAAAGACAGGGGGGCAGATCATATGGTGTTCTTAAACAAGCTGCTCCAACTGAATATTAATTATTATGATCAGCCACAATTTGAATCAATTGGCGAATTGAAGTTTAATATTATTGGTCATCAGGAATATGATGCATCTCATGGTGATTTCCCAAGACTGGTCGCTGCCAATATGCCATTGGCAATAAAGAAGGTAAAATATGATATCGATCTTAATCTGATCGAAGATTTTAAGATATAATTATGCAATTTGAAGCACATCAAGAATTAAAAAGGTCTATTATGTTGGATGTAATGTCCCAGAGTAGAATTACAGAGGAAGCATTGCTAGAACATATTATCAATGAATATTTAGTTGATTCAAAAAGGATCGACCATGAAGATGTCAGTATCGGGAAATTTGAGCAGATTATAGATCGTAGTCTCTGTAAGATGAATGGATATATGTTCAATACCACAAAGGAAAGACTTCAGATTTTCCTGATTGACCAGCATTCATTTGAAAATGATGAGATCAATACAGTTTCTAAATCAGAGGATTACGCATCTCTCCTAAAAATGTCGACTAATTTCATTAAGAAAGTTTTTCTTCGACATTTCTTCAATGGTGATAATCCATTAATTGAAAGTGTTTCGAATGAACTGACCAAATCATTTATTACAAACATGGGCATTGCAGATTATGTCCGTGATATAGATACTGTTGAGGTATTTTTGATTACACTGGATCTAACAGTCCGGAAGGATGCTCAGGGCCGTGTCAACTTACGGGAGGACATGACGATTTCGCCTCCAGATCCTATTAAATTTCAGATTAATCTTGCCGATGAAAAGATCCAAAAAAGTATACAGATCAAATACAGTCTTGTTGACCTGAATTTCTTGTATCGTATACATACTTCTATTAACGGCCGCGAACCAATTAAGATAGAGCTAGCAGATAATGAGGCCATTGATTTTATTGAGGTCGCCAACGAAACTGATTTCAAAAGTTATCTGACAGCGCTCCCCGGATCATTTTTACTTAAAATATATAGCGATTATAGTTCAAGACTATTGGAACGAAATATCAGAGCGTTTCTTGACTTTAAAAATGCCAAAGATAATGTCAACTCAGGAATGAAAAAGACCATTATTGACGAACCTCATAAGTTTGTAGCATTTAATAATGGACTTACTATTACTTGCAACAAGGTAGAAATTAAGGAAATTGAAGGTAAGCCAAAAATTGTAGGTTTTGATGATTTTCAGATCGTTAATGGAGGGCAGACAACAGCCAGTATCTATTTTACTGCCATGCAGAAACATGATGTTTCAAAGATTAAAGTTATGGCTAAAATAAATATGATTGAGTCTCATAACAAGGAATTTGACGATTTTGTCGCTGATATCAGTAACTATTCCAATGCCCAAAACAAAGTAAACAAAGTCGATTTACGTTCAAATGAGCCGGTACTGCAGAAGATTAAGATGCTTTCAAACACGATATCCACACCTACAGGTCAAAAATGGTTTTATGAAAAATCTAGGGGTGAACTAGGCGCAGTGAAACGAAAAAATAACTGGACACCATCACAGCTTAATACAAATTATCCGAAAAGTAGAAGGTTTCAAAATACAGAGCTTGCCAAATACCATGCATCTTGGGGAAAGATACCGTTTAAAATCAAAAAAGGAGGAGAATCGGTGTTTGTTGATTTTATAGACAGTGTGAAAAATATAGGAGCAGAGGGGATTAACAGAGTATTTTATGAAAATCTGATATCAAGAGTTATACTATTCCGAGATTTAGAAAAACTTCATGGTTCTGGGAAAAGCGCCATAGGCCAATTACGGGCGGCGGTTATTCCTTATTCAATTTCTGTTATTTACAATTATGCGAGTAATTTATCTGATCGCGAACAAGAATACACAATGGATTTCGAGTTAATTTGGAAAGAAGGACATATATCCAGTAATATGGAGCAGATTTTCTCAAAATTGATGAAAAGTATGTATGATTGGATTGACAAATACAAAACCAGTACAGATATTTCCGAAAATACAAAGAAAGAGGAACTATGGAATAAGATTGCTCATTCCGAAGAAGTGAAAAAATTTATTAAAGAAAATAATAGCTTGTTGGATAAAATTATAGTTGCAGATCACTCCAAAGACAAACAAACTTTTGACTTTTCTAAGATTGAGGAAAACTTGCCATTTCATATTAAGGGATTTTCCTACTATAAAAATTTAAAGCAGCAGTTCTTTAAAGATCTGAGCTATGAAGAAAAGGATAGATTGGACAAGATTCTGGGCTCATATATAATAAACTTAGATACTTTATCCCAGTTGATTCAGGGATTTCGTTTGGATAAAAATATAAAGTCAACAATAGATAGCAAAAAGTCCAAAAGTGCTAAAGAAAAAATTCTTAAACATGAAATTGAGAAGAAAACAACGATGACACTTCCTGAGCGTCATTTAGTCTTTTTGGAAGAATTGGAAAATAAAGTAAGGGCAATAGATCCGGAAAGATTAAATCTGGTTGATGAAAAAACGGCGGAGATTAATGAATTCCGGAAAGTTCTCCAGGAAGTTGAAGAAGCCTATTATGGTAATGACTTTAGTAAACTCATATCGAAAGCGGCCATACTCTCTCAACAGAGCGGGACTGGGGTTAAATACCAAATTGAATATTTAAGTTGCTTAAGGGAATTCAATATTATCCCCAATATGGTTGATTTATATCAGTTACTGGTTATCTATAGAAAATCATAAATGAAAAATTCATTTACACTTAAGGAAATTGCAGATTGGCAATTAAATGCAGCGCAATCAGTCGTTGACTTGCCGCTCATACAACGCGGGTTTGTCTGGAGAACCAAACAGATTGAAGACTTATGGGATTCTTTGCTAAGAGGGTATCCTATTGGGGCATTTTTATTATCTAAAACGGGAGATAAATATCACATGATGGATGGGCAGCAAAGAAGTACGGCCATCTTTTTGGGCTATAGCAATCCATATAATCAAAATGATAATGCAAAACTGTGGTCGATAAAAGGTGAAGTTCCGGTTGTATGGATTGATATTAGACCAGCTGACAAGCCTATTTCAAGCAAATATTCTATCAGATTGACTACCCAATCTCATCCGTGGGGATATCAGTCAGTACATAACGAAAACAAGCTAACTGTTTCCGATAGACGTAAAGCTTTAGAGTTATTTCGTAAGGATCCTTCAAATGCCGGACTTTATACCGCGTTTAAAAATACCTCGGTTTTTCCTTATGATTCGTCATTTCCTATACCGCTTTCATTTCTTTTAGAGTCAAAAAACACGGATGAAGTGGTCGCAGCCGTCGAGAAAAATCTCCCATTTTTTTTCTCGACAAAGCATGGCGGTTTTACAACAAAAGATGAATATCTAAATTTGTTGCGTACAGACCTGGAAAATGATTTGAAAGAAATTTTTGAGACAGTTAAGCAGTTGAATAAAACAACAGTTAATACTGTTGTTATTGATGACCATGTTCTACATGAAGAGCAGCAAGAAGAGCACCCTACTTTGTTCGTCCGCATTAATTCAGCCGGAACCCCATTGAACGGCGATGATTTAATTTATTCAATTTACAAATCGATATTTCCTGAAGCCAAAGATTTGATTGATGAAATAGGATTTAGTTTTATTGCACCGACTCAGGTCCTGTCAATGGCATCCCGTATAGTTGCTTCAGATCTAGATAGTTGGAAATATGTTAAGAGGATGAATGTTAAGGATTTTCAAAGGCGTATTAAAGACGATGATTTTAAGTCAAATCTCCATAATCTTATTGCAAATAAAACTCTTAAGGATCTTTTTGCTAGAGCAATTGATATTCTCAGTGGTATTAATAACGTTCATTTTGACGGAGGGATACCAGCTATAACTGTCAAAAACTTAATCAGCAAACACGAGGATCTGTTCTTGTTTTTGGTATATTGGTTATATATTCATAAAACTGAATCTGATGATTTTATGAGGTTAAGAATGATGGGGAAACTTTATACATTTGCTTGGTTTGAATTTGATAATATCCCACGCTTATGGAATGAATATATTGAAGATAAATCATTTTGGAGTCTCCCTATTAATGATTTAATTTGGTGGGATGGGCATTCTGGTATTCATATGCTTATCCATCCAAATTTACTGAGGGATTATTATAGCGATCCAAAAGTAGAAGACATTTTTATTCATAGCGATGTAGATCCATGGGGGCTTTTACCCGGTCACACTGGAGAGAAAATAGATCAGTATATGACATCTATTAAGCAAACAGATCATAGTCAAGAGCAGGTTAATGAGTATTTCTGGAAATTTATCAAGCGGATCCAGTATAATAAACACCTTATCTTATTAGCGCAACGCCATTATGTCAATGAGACTTTTCCTGAGTATAATCAAATAGAAGACTTTGAAGATACTAATGTACCTTGGGATTGGGATCACATTTATCCCACTGAATGGGTGTATAGAAAGGAAAATTGTAACCGTAGCATTAGGCTTTGGAATAATACAAATGGAAATTTAAGGGCGATATCTCTTGAAGAAAACAGGAGCAGAGGAAATTACCAGGCACCGGGAGATTTGGTTGAAGAGACTGAGAGAAGTAGATCTTTTATTAAAAACGCTGATTGGGAGAATTGGCGGAAAATCAAGGAAAGGATATTTCATGACGAGGCCTACGATTATTTTAGGGCTGTAACTACACGTATGATAAATATCTATGAAGAATATTGGAATAGTTTAAAAATTGGAGAATTATTAGTTGAACCTGATGAATTATAAATGACTTTAAAATAGCATAGATTATCTAAGACAGAAGCGAAAGTGCAGGTTTTATAAAAAAATATAAATATGAGAGATATTGTTTTTAAAGCATTAGAATGCATAAAAGAAAATCCAGAGTATATCTGTAAATATTTGACGCCGAACGATACGGGCGAAAATGGTTCCCATCAAAGCGGTATATATATTAATAAAGCTGATGGTAGGCTTCTTTTCACAGAATCATTTAAAAAGGGCGAAAATGTACACAGTGATATTCTTATTAGGTGGTTTGATACAAATTTTGAGAATCATTGTAAATTCATATACTATGGTAAGGGGAGAAGAAAGGACGAGTTTAGGATAACCTGTTTAAACAGAAAGCTTAGGAGTAATGATTTTTTTCTTCTTGTAAAAGTAGAGAATGAGTTCATAGGCTTTATCTTTGATAATTCTCAGGCAGCCGTATTTTTGACAAAAATGCGCGATATTCATACCGCATAGTTTTTAGATGATTTCACAGTCAGTGACATACAGATACTTTTGTTATTCAAACAATTTGTTTATATTTTTGTTGCAAATTACAAGCATATTTTGGCTAAAACATTAAATTTTATTGATCTTTTTGCGGGAGCAGGTGGTTTGTCTGAGGGCTTTGTTCGGGCAGGATTTAATCCTATTGCCCACGTCGAGATTGATAAAGCTGCATGTTATAGTTTGAAGACACGTGCTGCTTACCATTATTTAAAAGACAATGGTAAGCTTGATACTTATATTAAGTATTTAAAGGGAGAAATTGATCGCTCTACTCTATATCATCATACGGATATTCCAAATGAAATACTAGAAAGTGTTATACATTTGGGGATAGGTGAAGAGAACAATCCTGTAATTTTCGATAGAATTGAGCGTAACCTACCACAGGATAAAGAAGTTGATCTCATTATTGGAGGGCCACCATGCCAGGCTTATTCTTTAGTCGGTAGAGCTCGTTCTGAACATGGTATGCGAAAAGATCCACGTAATTTTTTGTATGTGCAATATGCAAACTACCTAGAACGGTATAAGCCTAAGATGTTTGTTTTCGAGAATGTTTTAGGGTTGAAATCGGCAGGGAAGGGCGCGTACCTAGCTAATATGGAGCGTCTCTTCAACAAAAAGGGATATAGTATACATATTTTTACTGTTAAAGCTGAAAACTTTGGAGTGCTTCAACAACGTCGTCGACTGATTATCATCGGATGGAGAGAGGATTTTGTCCCTAATTTACCTGATCTAGACAATTATCAGTCCGGTATTCATGGGGTGGTATCAGATATCTTTTCTGATCTTCCTTTTTTAAATGCTGGTGAGGGAGTTGACAAATATACTACTTATGATTCGAATGATTATCAATATTTAAAAGACAGCCATATCCGTAATGGTATTGATGTTTTGACACAACATATTGCTAGACCACATAACGAGCAGGATAAGGAAATCTATCGTATTGCTGTTCAAAAATGGCTTATGGATCGAGAGCGTTTAAATTACAACGATCTGGCAGAACATTTGAAAACTCATAGTAACCGAACTTCTTTTACAGATCGTTTCAAAGTCGTTGCTGATGATCTGAATGCGGCACAAACCATCGTAGCTCATATAGCAAAGGATGGACACTATTATATCCATCCTGATATTGATCAAAACCGCTCTATTTCGGTTCGTGAGGCTGCTCGTCTTCAGTCTTTTCCTGATGACTTTTATTTTGAAGGGGTCAAGGAAGGTGCAAATCGGACTGCTGCTTTTAAACAGATTGGAAATGCTGTGCCTCCATTGATGGGGGAATTAATTGCAAAAGCTCTTTTACAGCATCTTTACTAACTATTGAGACTGTAAATTGAACTGTCGTAGATTTGAATAAATAAGAAAACGCATGGAATAAAGCCGATGAATTATTGATATAAAATACCGTCTGACGCGTTCTGCTCCCATGCGTTTTTACATCTAAAAACTGAATAGTTAGTTAGGCTAAGAGCCTGTTTACCCGACGATAGTTTATTAGATGTGTAATTTTTATTCAATCCTAAGGTTATGAAATTTATTGGAATCGAGATTTCAAAAAGTACATTTGTAGCAGCTTACCCCTACTAAATGGTTCCCAAACCCACACGTACACGAATGACATAATGGGGGTAAAGAAGTTTGTAAGTGTCCCAAAATAATCTATAGTTAGATCTTAAGTTTTATAAAGTCAAATTAATCAAGAGTTGTCTGGCGATTTGACTTATCTCCATTGATAGAAATTAAAAAATATAAAGCTTGCTAGGGCAAATGAGAGCAAGCTATAAAAGATGTCATATTAGGTCTCAGGTGTTTCAATGCCAATATTATAATGTTGAAATATTATGCTTATGTATAACAGCATTGTCGGTTAGCTCAATTAGTTCCGATAGATAATCCAATTTTTCTAATATATCACCGGTCGTCAGGAGATATTCGTCTCCAACTGTTAATGGGCCTCGGTAGAATTTTAAAAAATGTTCATCTATTAAGCCGTTGCTATGTGCATATAGATGTCTAACCTGCAAAACTGTTTCTACATCTTCAATTCTTTGCCTAGTAAAAATGTTTAAATCTGCTATTAACTTATTGTCTTTAATAAAAGTTTTAACACTTCCTCGTTTCATCTTTGAAATTTTATCCTTTGCATAAAATTGTATAAAATCCTCTATATCGGAACAATTTAGCACTTGTTCCAATGTGACTGTAGCACTCGATTTTAAAGTATTAGGGTTTGCAAGATAAATTGCATAGAGTATGTCAGAAAGATAAATCTCGAAATTGTCCACCATCGATGAATACAAGATTCTTGTCAGAATTTTGCCTTCATGGGAAGATGTAGGACTATTTAAGCCATCAGGATATAACAGCTTAGCCAGATTGTCGAGGATCTTCAATGCTGCTTGATAATGTGTAATAACTCTAGATTTCGCATCGGTCGTCTTACCTGAATAAACTTGTAGTTTTTGGGCTAGTTCCTTTATTTTAATTTCTCCACCGGGATTAAAATTAAATATTTGTTCATCTGAATCAACTGTCCTATTACCATCACGAATGAATTTTTTACCCTGTAATAAAATTTCATTTTCGGAAGCTGTTATGGTGAGTAAAAATACCTGTTGGCCTTGAAGGTGATGAAAACCATAAGTAACAGGTGGCTTGGGAACAAGTAAATCAAGTGCTTTGTTTGTCATAGCACTCACATTAAAATCAGTGCTTAGACCTGATACTTTCGCACTGCCAACAGCATCTCTATTTACTCCAATAAGCAAATGGCCTCCACCCGAATTTGAAAATCCTGCAATAACCTGAGCTAATTGACGGGATGGTAACAGTATTGGACTTGAATCAACACTTGGGCTCTTCTGTCTTAATAGTGTGTAAACTTCCTCAATTGTTTTCATGAAGCGGTATTCTATTTATTCCAGTACTTAATAATATTCTGCCTAATTTTAGATGGAAAGGATCACTTAATCCATTATCAACCCAAAGTTCCGCATTATCCAAGTCCAGAGTCGTTTTTTCTGATGGATAGTGGAAAAAGATCTCGTTATTATCACTCGGCCTAAAAACAATATTTATATTGCCCACACCTTTTTTTGTAATTCCAGCCAGAACAGTTGGTGCAATAAGGTCACAAAATTCTACGTCATAGTCGTCCCTCTGTTCCAAATAGGCGATTATATTATTTTTCGACCTTGAAATAAGCTCATTTGCTCTATTTAGCATAAGAAAAGTTGGAACTGAGTAATGTCTGAAAATTTCGGATGTAACATCCGATCCCATAAAGGTTTCATACTCTTCGCGAGTACTGATACCATGACTTGCCAAAATCTCCTCTGTAATTTGCTTGATTTCATTAGTTTCTATCTCATTATTTTGTTCATTATTCTGCAGCATTGCCTTTGCAATGAGATCCTTCATTTCTTCAAATGTACTGATATTCAGTTCATCCATTAACTGCTTAACATCCTCGGCTTGTTTCATGTTTAAAGAAATTTCATCATCATCATACAATTTATGTTTGAAGTCATACAATTCTCTAAATAATACCCGGGCAGTAAGTGGCTCCTCAATAAAATATAACAATAATAGCCTACATGCCTCTTTGACTTCTTCAGTACGTGGATGAGTTGCTGCCTCTGTCATTATTTTTGAAGTAATTTTAGCTGCTGCTTCAGTTGCAGTAATCGTCCGTGCTTCAGGTAATTGAAGATAAATTGATTTATCCAGCAGCTCCTCTTTAAGATTAAAATTGATTTTCTCGGCAACAAGCTTAAGAACATCAGATATATTTCCGTCGTCAAGGTTTACCGCATCTTTTGTTTTAAATGTCCCGTATTGATTGGGCAATATGGGTTTAGCAGTAATGTTTAGCAGCCCTTCCATGTCGTTCGCAACTAAAAAGCCGACAAAATCATTTAAAAATACTAATGCCTGATTGTTGTCATTAAACTTATATGTATTCTTAAAATTGGTAATGTTCTCTTCGGCACTTATCGTGCTTACAATCTTTCTTACCTGAATTTTATCTGCTTCTTTCCAAAGATCAGCATTAAAATGTATAAATTTCTTTTCCGGAACAGTTTCAGAATATAATATTTTAGAAAAAGCGTAGAGCTTAAAGCGCCTTTCATTTTCCTTATCATTGATTGGAAAAAGCGAAGTAATATAGTCTGATGTAGCAGATTTAAGATCACTTTTTACTGAAGTTCCTGTCAGCAATGTATTAATTTCATCAATAACATTTTGTTCTGTCTTAATAAAATACTTTATGTTTTGACCAGTATAGATGAAACGAGATAATAGCTTTTCTCGTATATTCACTTCTAGACAATTTAGAGCATCTTTGACTTGTTCCTGGATTGGATTTTCACTGTCATAAAGAAGTTCGGATCGCTTTTTAAACTCATCGGATTGCGATAAAATCACAGCATAGCTGTCTGAACTTACCTGATTTTCAAAAGATTCATCCAGAAACATAATTTTGTAAAAATCATTTAGCCATCCAATGGTTTTTTCCGCAGTTCTCTGAACATTGGCAGAAAGTGTTTGAAGGGTCATGCTTTCTTCAATAAATCTTGCAAGACTCGGTAAAGTAATCTGCGGTTTTGTTTTCCACATCACCTTTTCCCATTGGTCCACTTCTGACAACGGAGGCATAATTTTAAAATCTTTGCAAAGATTCCAGATTCCTCTTCTGACATCTGTAGAATTTCCGAATGGGAAAAATACTTGCGGTTCATCATTAGTATCATTGATAGCTATCTTAGCTTCATGATAATCAATAATTGGAGTTGTGAGAATAATATTTCTGAGATTCTTTAGTACATTCTCATCAAACCAACTTTTTGATAACCAATCATTTTGCGCAGCTGAACTGGTTTTAACTATTTCATATAAGTGTTGCCACTTATTGGCAGATGCATAATTTAAGGCCTTTTCATACAAGTTGACTGCCTCTTCTAAAATGCTTTCGTTTTGAATTACCCTTGTATCGTTTTTATGCGTTAGCCAAACACCATTTCGCGGCTCATTTATATTAAACTCGGGGCTGTTAACAATTACAGGAAAGGGAAAATGCTCAGAGCCAACAAGAGGAAAGTCACAAAATAACTTAGGCAGATTTTTCTCATAAGGAAGTACTGTAAATGTACTTTCAGTTTTTTCAATACCAAAAGCTATCGCTACCTTTTCTCCACTTAAAACAACAATGTTATGTTCTTTGCTATCAAAACTAACAATATCAGTTTCCGCGACTGTTATAAGTTCGATACCTGAGTCAAGAGATATTCTATTTTTCGTCTGATAGTTTATTAATTCATGACTTACAGAAACACTCTGTATATCAGAAGAAAACGCCATTGTATATGGAAGCGAAGTATGCAGGTCCTTAACACCGACTTCCGCTAATTCAATCTTCTCTTCCTCCAGTTCATAAGAAAAACTGGTGTTAAATTTTGTCGAATCAAAATCCGATACAATATCATTTGAATTTAAGAGAAGTGCCAAGTCTTCAAGGGATTTGCCAACAGCAACAAGGACCTCTTCAGGATCAATTGCACTTCTGTCCAGAGCAATTGAAAACTGCTTATATGGTAATCCATCTTCTTTAACTATCCCTTTGACTTGTACTTTTTCAGATAAAAGATGCGTGCTCAAAAAACCTGTGCCAAATTTGCCGGTTGGCTTTTTTTGGGAACTAGGTTCAGTATTTCTTTTCTTTGAAGAGACTTGGTGAATTAGGGAAGTGATATTATCACTGGTAAATGATTTTCCATTATGGCTAAACTTGAGTTCTGGTTTATCTGAATCTTTATTAAGTTCTACACTTACTGAAACAGGCTGATTTTCATAAGCAACGTCCTTTGCATTTTGAAGTAACTCCCATATCCATCGCCTTGCAGCATTTTCAGAAGCTTCAAGACGTAATTTATCCATCAGGTCAATAATTTTTGTTGCAAGTAGATCTTCCGCAGCTCTTCCTCGCGAATCGTCTAAAATGTCACTATAATTCATGGTTAGTTCGATATTCAATTTTTTTTTGCAATATAATGTTTTTACTACATGTATTGAATTTTAATATCTAAATGTTTGGTTAATTAATATTGCTTTTATAGTTAACGTGCAAATGATTTAGTTGAACTTTTGCTAAATCTAATATCAAAATTCTTCAAGCCGCAGCTTATTTGTCGGCAATCCTAATAAAAAGAGAATAAAATCAACGTATGGAAATTCTTGAAATGCCTAAAAAAGATCAGTTTCGTAAACTGAAGAAGAAAATGTTTCGAGAAACTCAATCGCAGAAAAATCATTTAAAATATATATCTGATCCTGGGTGAAGGTTTCGCTTATATTATCCACCTGATTTCGGACGAAACTGATCAGTTGTCATTGTTAGTTATAAAGCTGTAGCTGTAACCATATTTTTGGGGAAGAATAACCTTAAGATTATTATGGCCAACACGACGATCAGCATGAACAAAATAAGACAAATACTGAGACTTCACGATTATGGGCGTAGCAACAGGAGATTGTCATTCAGGCAGCTCCGGCTCCCATAAATGTAAAGATTGAAGACTATTCCAAACCGTTAAAAGTTAGAGCCCAATCAAAGTACTAATCTCGATGTGATCACTCTCCAAAAAAAGATCATAAAATATGAAGATGAAAATGATAGTATCGGGTATGTTTCAAGTCTAATCCGAGCACAGAACTACGCTAATATTCGCTCTATTGTCGACACCTGCAAGAAAAACAGCTGTGGTATACTTAAAGAATTCCTTACTATTGCTAATTCTTAAAAACTAACATGAGTACTTACTTCTTTGTGTAATTTATTAATTACCTTGCTGATTGCTTGGCTTACAAAAGACTGTTGGCTTGCCCAAAGCTGTATAAAGTTTAAATTAAAGTAATAATGATTTTTTTATTCATTAGAAAATATAGATATTTAGCGTAAATTGTATGTTTGGAAAAATAGAATGTTTTTGTAAGTGATGGCTAAAAAAGTTAAAGGGTTGCAAGCAGTGGATTTCTTCTGTGGTGCGGGGGGGATGTCCTGTGGTTTTTCTCAATCTGGTATAGAAATTTTAGCAGGGATCGATATTGAGCCTCAGTTTCGGGAGACTTATCTCGCTAATCATAAAAACTCCAAATTCATTAATAGAGATATTATTAAGTATCAACCTGAAGAATTAAAGAAAGAGATAAAAATTTCTAAGTTTGATGATAGCTTGATTTTTATTGGTTGCAGTCCTTGTCAGTATTGGAGCAAGATCAATAAAGCTAAGCATAGGTCTTCTTATTCTAATAATTTGATTTATGATTTCCAACGTTTCATCAAATATTTTATGCCAGGTTACGTAGTCGTTGAGAATGTTCCGGGGATAGTGAATAGCAAAAATAATCATGTTCTTTTAAGTTTTCTTGACTTCTTAACTTTTCATGGTTACAAATATGAATATCAGATTATCAGAACGGATCATTATGGGGTTCCGCAAAAAAGAAATCGATTTGTGTTGATCGCATCTAGAGTTACTAATGCAATTGTTTTTCCGAAGCCAGAAGTCCGTAACGATATGACTGTAAGAGCTTTTATTGGCCCCCATAATGGCTTCCCTATACTACAGGATGGTCATGTAGACCCTGCCAACATAATGAATAACACCTCAGCTCTCAGTTCTCTTAATAAATTGAGAATTAAAGTTACTCCTAAAGATGGGGGAGATCGTATGGCATGGAAAGATGATCCTAAATTGCAGATACCTGCATATGAAGGTAAGGATCATTATTATCGAAGTGTTTACGGAAGGCTTTGGTGGGATAAGCCTTCTACTACGATTACAACTCGATTTATTGCAACATCATGCGGTCGATTCGGACATCCTGAAGAGGATAGGGGACTATCTTTGAAAGAAGGTGCTACATTACAGACCTTTCCTAAGAACTATCAATTCAAAGGAGGGCTTGTGAGTATTGCTAAGCAAATTGGCAATGCCGTGCCTCCAGAGATGGCTAGAAGAATGGCTAACGCAATTGTATCGAAAAATGGCTAAATTCAAAACAAGTGCAAGGGCTTTAGACTTGCTTGGGCGCCAGTAAATTGCAGGTATTCCTACAGCTATTAATGAGTTATTCAAGAACGCCCACGACGCTTATGCAGATAACGTTGATGTAGATTACTTCCGAAAAGAAAAACTGTTTGTTTTACGGGATAACGGCATCGGGATGACAAGAAATGATTTTGAATCCAGATGGTTGACATTAGGGACCGATAGCAAATTTTTAGCGGGAAAAATCCCTATGCCTCCTATTGATTCTTCAAAACCCTTTCGTCCAGTAATGGGAGAAAAAGGGATAGGAAGATTAGCCATTGCATCTATTGGTAAGCAACTTTTGTTGCTGACGAGAGCAAAGAGTACAAAAGAAAGAAAAAATTACATAGTTGCCGCCTTCATTAATTGGAACATATTTGAGTTACCTAATCTCGATTTAGAAGATATTGTTATTCCCATTAAAGAATTTGAAAGTCTTCCTTCCAGTGATGATGTTGACTCAATGAAGGAAGAGTTATTGATCTCCCTTGCTCATTTGGTAAATGTCGGGAAGGTATCATCTAATGACTTTGATACGTTAGTTTCGATAATTAAAGAATTCAAGGTTTCTCCTAAGGAATTAAATGAGAAATTGCTGGGTGAATTTGATTTAGGTGAAAGCTCTTTTGGGACACATTTCTACATATCCCCGACAGATGAATCGCTCAATTCTGATATTGATGGAGAAAAAGATAAGTCAACTTCAACTAAAATAGAAAAGATGCTATTGGGGTTTACCAATACAATGACCCCAGATCATCCGAATCCAAGCATTATCCCAGCCTTTAGAGATCATAGTGGCTTAGGAGGGACTTATTCTGATATTTTTAATAAAGATAGCTTTTTTAATTCTGAAGATTTTTTGCTGGCGGATCACCATTTCACAGGTGCTTTCGATGGGTATGGACAATTTTCAGGAAAGATAAAGGTCTACCAAACCTATGAATTTGATCACAAAATTCCCTGGTCAGGTAATCAGTTTAAAAAAACAGATTGCGGCTCTTTTAAAATTAACGTGGCTTATCTCCAAGGAAGGCTTGACCAATCGATCATTGAAAAAGAAGAACATACTCGTTTGTTGGCAAAGAGTGATAAGCATGGAGGGCTTTATCTTTACAAAGATAATATCCGGATATTACCATACGGCGACTCAGATTATGACTGGTTAGATATAGAAAAGAACCGTACGAAAAGTGCTTCATACTATTTCTTTTCCTTTAGAAGAATGTTTGGCGTAATAGATATTTCGAAAGAGTTAAACCATAAATTAACGGAAAAGGCTGGTCGGGAGGGGTTTATCGAAAACAAAGCTTATCGTCAATTTCGGGAAATTCTGAAAAATTTCTTTATTCAGTTGGCGGGTGATTTTTTTAGAGAAGGAAATACTGCAGGTCCTAAATCGGAAGTATGGGTTAAAAAACGTGAAGAAAGAAAGGCTTATTATCGGGCACTCGAACGAAGGGACAAACAGGCATCGGTGAGGAAGGAAAAGTTTATTGCTTCTTTAAATCAATTTTTTGACAATCTCGATAAGCAAAATTATGAATCTGAACTAAGTAATTTGTTGGTTAATATAGAAAATAAGTTCCAATCCCTTGCTGAAATCGACGATCCAGAAGAAGCAAGCCAAGCATTGATAGATCATGAATTGAATTCAAGAGAGGTTTTAGGAAACTATATCCAAAAAATTAAAATTAATCAGCCGAAAGGATTCAGTATATCAAAAGATGCCCGAAAAGATTATGAGGCTTATCTTACCGAATTTGATAAATTGCAAAACAACATTCTTCGGAATGCTTATGATAAAATAGATGATATTGTTGAGGATTATTCTAACCGGCTTCAAATCGAAATTAGTAAGCGGAAACGATTGGAACAAGCTGTAGATTTTATATCAAAGCAAGCGGAAAAGGCTACAAGACAAAAACAGAAAGAGGCTAAGGATACGTTGGCTGAAGTAACTAAAAATGTATCTCATTTAGCCCGTGAACTCATGATCGATCTTGAGAACAAGATTCGTGATGTCAAAGAAGGGTTTACGCGATTGGAGATCAATAATTCGGCAGATTTTGATTTAGTAAACGAAAGGCAACGGATAGAGGATGAGATTACTAAAGAGAGAGATAAAGCATCAATTGTATTAGAGGGTATAATAAGGCAACTTCAAGGTATATATTGGGATAAAGATAATCCTGAGGAAATCATTACTAGTGATCAGATTACAGATGCAATTTCAGAAGAATTGGAAGAGTTGCGAGAAAGGGTTCAAGCAGATATTGAACTCAGTCAGCTAGGACTAGCTGTAAGTGTGATACACCACGAATTTAATAGTACTGTTAACTCGATAAGACATGGCCTTAGGGACTTGAAAGCTTGGGCTGATGTGAATGAGAAATTAGATGGTGTCTATAATAATATGAGAGTTAATTTTGAGCATCTTGATGGTTATTTAACATTATTTACTCCTCTAAATAGACGGCTGTATAGGAACAAAGAAGATATTTCGGCGAATGAGATCAAAATATTTTTGGTTGATCTCTTTGGTGCTAGGCTAACTAGACATGATATAAATCTTATTCATACAAAAGGTTTCCAAAAAAGAAAATTACATGGCTATCGATCAACTTTCTATCCAGTGTTTGTTAATATTATAGATAATGCAATACATTGGCTTAATCAAGCCAATATTAAAGAAAAAATAATCAGACTTCACGCGGATGAAACTGGCTTTTACATTTCAAATAACGGCCCGCAAATTTCTTCCAATGAAGTTGAACGGATCTTTGAACTTGGGTTTACAAAAAAAGCGCAAGGAAGAGGTATGGGACTCCACATAAGTCGTGAGGTTCTTTCCGCCGAAGACTATAAGATATATGTCGATGCCCCAAGAGAGGGAAGTACTGTAACATTTAAAATAGAATCAAATAATAAGTCTTAAAAATGAGTACTCTGTTTTTTAATAAGTCAAAGGAAATTGCTAGTGAATTTATCCAGAGCATTCTCTTCGTTGACGATGAGATATATGGAAACCATGAGGGTAATCAGCATGCTCTAGATTCTCAAGCTTTGGTTAAAGCGTTTGCCAAGGCAAAGAAGTTGTGTGCCTTGAATAATCCAAAAACAGTAGACGAATTTAATGATGTTATTCATGTTGCGTTGAAATCAGATATCACAATATTAGATTGGAAACTCAATCTTGAACAGAGCGAAAACGCTGATGAAGATAATGACGAAGATGATGTGCCAGAAAGAGATCCGAGAGGTGCATATACAATGCAACTAATAGAAAAGCTGATTGCCGAAGATAGAAATGAACTTAAATTAATATTGATTTATACAGGTGAAACAGGTTTGCAAAGTATTGTAGAAGAGGTGTTTGATAAATTTGAAAGGCGAGGCATTCAACGGATTTCTGAAAATTTATTAGGAAATGCGAGTTGTAGAATTAGAATTGCCGGCAAGCCATCTCTAGAAGGAACTTTTGCCCATACGCCTGAGCTGAACACGTGGATACTTAGATATGAAGATATTCCAGATTATATATTGACTGAATTTACAAGAATGACTTCGGGGTTAGTTTCAAACGTTGCTCTAAAGGCTATTTCTTGTATTCGGTCAAATGTCAATAAGATTCTGAAGATTTATAACAAAGACCTTGATCCGGCTTTTTTAGCACATCGAGCTATGTTACCTGTTCCTGAAGATGCCGCAGAGCTACTCAAAGATTCCATCATAGACAGTTTCGACTCCATAATTGACTATTCCCAATTAGAGAAACACTGCGATTTTGACACTATAAGTAAATGGTTAAAAGCATCTGTAATCCATGACGATACTATAATGTTTGGAAAAAAGGGATTATCTATTCAAGACCCCTTAAGACATTCGTGGTTGCTTAAAGGCTTCACAGCTTCGATGAGAGAGGCGTGGACCACTGCTTATCCTAACGAAGAGATTCCAAAGAAAATAGAAACTATGCAGAGAGATTTGCATAAATCCGATGTGATTAAATTCTTTAAACCGACTAATTCTTCTGCTGCAAATATCGATGAACAATTTTCAATCCTTACTCATCATAAAAGCAATTATTCTAATCCAAGCTATGTGCCTAGATTATCTCTAGGGTCTGTGGTGAAAGGCAGGATTTCCAATGAATATTGGTTGTGTATTCAGCAAAAATGTGACAGTGTACGTATTAATGAAGATAGCAGGCGATTTTTATTTATTCCTTTAGATCGGGTGGACGGTGAAGGTAATTTCCATATTGTAGTAAGTGATATTGATGCTGCTCATTCTTTTACTAAGTTAAAAATTAATATAGGCACTAGCCATAATTTGAAAACAATTCGATTTAAGGCAAATAAAGAGGGGGCCGTGTTTGCAGTTAAGAAGGGCAGATCGAAACGCTTTTCGTTTTATCCTATTTATCATAATACAAAACAAAAATATAGTGAACGCTATGATTGGATTTTAGATTTAAAAGATTCGCATGCGCAACGTATAGCAAATAAATATGCCGCAACCCTCTCCCGAGTGGGATTAGACGAGTACGAATGGTTGAGGAGATGGGGAGGAAACTGAGATTTGATTTTTGTGAGGGAGTGTAACTCAAACTGTGTCATTGGATTAACATCTTAAAAACCTCTTTCTAATTTGAGTCTATCCCCAAATCTAATATAAAGTTGGGATATGGTCAAGCCCCAGTTATGCATTGGCATCGTCCATTTTACCAACTCCCAGTATATTATAAATAGCACTTGATTCAACAGTTCCATTCTGGCGAACTTTAATGTGCATGCAGTCCAGAAATACAAAGGGATAAACAGCTTTAAGAGGCCTACTACGCCATTCATTTACAGCTGGAAGTACACTTTCGGTAATACGCGATATTTCTGTGGCAGAGATCTCCATAGCATACATTTCGTGAATAAACTCACTTATAGCCAGTGTGCTCATTCCTTTGGACATATGCTAAATACGTGTTCCTCAGGATTTTCAGTGATGATTAATTGTCTTTTAGGTACTACTTTCGGCTCAAACGTGCCGGATCTATCACGGCCTGTTTCCAGTTCAAATGTCCCAGTGTTAAGGCCGCGGACAGTCTTTTTGTCTTGCCATTTCCACGGTTGCTATTGCCTGAAGCTTTCTCTTCGTTCAAATGGTTTTCCAGTTCTCCATCCATCATTGATTCCAACAAATGCTTCATTAACGGCGATAGGAGGCTATCATTGGGAGACAAATTTTTACCTTCGTAAGACCTCGCATGGCTTCTGCCTTGAAGCGTTCAAAACGGTGAAGCCCTCTTGAGTGCCTTTAAAAAACAAACACTAACGAAAATGCGAATGGGTCTTTTTCTTTCATGACCGTGTCGTTTGAATAATTGAATATAAATAATCTTTTTGAATTATTCCTCTGACACAGTTTACGTTACAGTCTCCTTTGTGGTTATTTAATAGAATCTAATATCTTACAAATGTTTAAGTAATCATCATTTTTTTCATTTATCCATTTTTGAATAAACGTTTTTTGAAAGCTTAAAATATCTGTGGAGTTGTTGTTCCCAGAGGTATATTTAGAGTATATCGAGAATTTATCTTTAAAACTATTAGCGGCATTCATATGAGTACAATATTCTTGATAGGTGTCATGATTTAGAATAAATCTGGCAGTATTGTCAGCTAGTTCGTCGTTCCAAATAATTTCTTCAGGTGTTTTTTTAGGTAAATAGAACACTTTGTTAAGATAATAGTCTAAGTATCGTTTTAACAGCTCTATTTGTTGGGATGCATTACCTGAATTGCCAAAACTATCTACAGAAAATTTTATTGTCTCGCCAGTTTGCTCTTTTATTTTGTCACTTAAAAATCTAACAGATAGGTTCTCGACCTCGAATTTTCTCCAATCATAAGGGTTTGAAATATATTTTTGGTCTCCGTCAAAGTATACTATAGTGTTTTGGTCTTCGGCTCTACAATACACTGGGATAAATTCTCTTTTAATAACGCTTTCTCCTCCGGGATTGTATTTGATATTAAATATATTTTGAACTTCCTCTCCCAACGAATACAAAACAGCCTCCAATATTTCTTGTGCAAGAATATCTTCCACTACGACGGTGATCTTACGATTTAGGGGAAATTCAATATGATAGAATGCCTCATTTGCAGTTAAATTCTCTTTTATAAGGAATCTACCAGAGCTTGGATTTTGGTAAAATACCTTTATAGCTTCTCTTGGCAAACCGTTTACTATGGATGGTGAGTGACTTGTCATTACAATCTGATGTTTTTTTTCTTTGATCTGTTCAAGTAGGAAAACTTTTAATCGCTCCTGTGCTCCTGGATGCAGCGAAACTTCGGGTTCGTCTAATAAGATAAGAGAATATGGATCAGCTTCTAGAATTTTTATAACAAGCTTTACTACTGCAACCTCACCACTGCCTGCAAAAGCTTCGGAATATTTAGCATGCTCGGTATGAAAGATTACTGTATAACCGAAATTTCTAAAGAAAGAATGTTCTAAAAATTGTCCAGACAAATATTTTTTTCCTAAGATAAAAGATATCCATTTTAATTCATCACCACTTATACGTCTCAGAGGACTATTAATAGGACCGGACTTAGTATAAAAAGTCGATTTTTCGCCAGAGATTATCTTTTGAACCTGCTTCGACTTCTTCCTGATAAATTCTTGTTTTGATCTGGTCGAAGCACCCTTTAAATTTCCAAAATAGAAATATTTATCAAATGCGCTTAGTTCTGCCCTAAAGTCTATATATACCACATTTTTATCAATAGGTTGATCTCTATCTCCTTTACGTGGTGTCATTCCAGCCCAAACTAAAGGCCTGCTTGTCTCCCAATAATTAGGATCATCATTCCTGCGAATCCTGGCTTTAATAACTTCTCGAACATTCCCATACTCGTCTTTATAAGAATACCAGAAGGAATGACGCTTTTTGTGATCGTCATAGTATTCTATTGGATCGACGCTTGTATCGAACCAGAACTCATACGGAGTTAATCCCTTTGGTATGCCATATATTCCATGTAGACAAGAACTTTTTCCACATCCATTTTGGCCAATGAAAACTGTTAGAGGAAAACTGAAATTAACAATAGTATTAATTTCCAAATTCCTATAGAAAGGAAAACGAACGAAGTCAATGTATTTCTTTATATTCCCCGAGTTTTTAATATTATTTATAGTAGAAATTATGTTTTGTAAATCATACATAGTCTGTCTTTTATTTGACTGTGGTTAATAATCTTTATCATTTTTGTTACTTTGTTATAACCGATTACCCTTCCATTTTTTGCTATTTTACAATAGGTCTTTATTTCGATGGAGCTAATTTAACGAGTTGAAATGATAGATTACCCTGTTTACTAATAATAGTAGACAGGGGCGATCCTTTGTCTCTTCCTAGATCACTAGGTAATTCCATGGTTTCTCATTATTCATGACTTTTGGAATACCTTTGATGTTAGGGAGAGTGGGATGATTTTAATCGTTAGGTTTAATAGAGTTCACAATATCTCTTAAAAATATCATTTTGCTCGCGTAATGCTGCGGTGTGATCGCGTTTGGTGATAAGATATCTGTCAAGGAGACTTGAAAGAACCAGGTATAGCCCGTAGAGACAAATTGCAATAAAACCTCCGTATATTAGATTTATTAATAATCCTAATGACAACATAATTTTTTTGAAAAGTTCGACTCTAGACTATTTTTTTCCTATTACATATATTCCCTTCCAATTTTTTGGAAACTGCATTTCTTTCCAAACGGTTTCAAATTTATCAATTCCCCAAAAGTTTTCAGTTACATAGAAAACCGCATAAAATATCTCATAATTTGTATCTCCGGTATAACCTTTTGTATCTGCAATAACTTGATCTACTTGTGACTTTAGTTTTTCTTCCGTGTCAGCATATTTATACTCGACAGCTGTATGAATTTCAGGTATAAGTATATCGGGAGTATAATTTTTAAATGACTTGAAGAAACCAGAGGTAGGCTTCAAAGAAGAAGGGAAAACAGATTCCACCACAAACTTAACCGCTTTATAAATCTGCGGTTCACTTTTCAAAGTTAAACCTGTTTTATTAATGATTACTTGTGTATTTCTTAAAATGTGCTCAAGATACTTGACACCTGTTTGTTTAAGTAGTTTATCAATATAACTCTTCTCACTAAATTCAAACGGCGCCAGAAAAAGCCATATCTTACTTACGATTTTATTATATTCTTCACCGGTTTCTTCACATAAATCACTTTCAAGCAATGTTTCAGGTGAATCTGTAAATAGCGTAGCAAATTCTTTTTTGAAATCATTTAAATACTCATTAAGTTTTAGAGTTTCCAAATAAGTAGTTATTAGTCTATAAACAGTTTTTGCTTTGTAAATAAAGTTCTCTTCAAGTGCGGTTTCTTGATTTATATAATTTTCTTCTTTCTTTTCAACTTCGGATGTATACTGCCACATTAATGACAATTTGGAGAAGTCGCTACTCATGCTCCATAAATTTTCGGTGATTTTGTTTTCCCTGTACTTTTGTTCTTTCGTCATTAGTGATAATATTTATATTTTTTGATGAATAATATATGAGATTGACTTAATACATGGTTTTGACATAATATTTATACATAATACAATTTGTATGTGTTCTTCACAAGTCTTTTTGATAAACCCTTATTTCAGTCAATTCCTTTTTTCTAGATTGAGAGGTAAGGGGTAGGACGGAAATAAGTGCGTTCAACTGGTGACCTGCTTAAAATTCCTTAAATTTATTAAGCTATATCCGTTAACCTACTTATCTTCCCGTCCTCAGAAAACTCAAAAATTGACTTCCCCTGTAATTTTATTTCATCAACTTGTTTCAATCCATTTGGAAAATCCATCGCCGCGATCGCTCTGTAGGTGATTGAGATATCGGTAGTACTATAATTATGAGTTTTTGACTCAATGACTTGTTCTCTCTCACTAAAATAGGAGAGCGCCTCGATAGCCAGTTTCTTGAACTCCGCAATTCCTTTCAATTCCATACTTTTCTCACCATTCATAACATTCTGGAAAATAATATCATCAGAAAAATCTGCTATCATATTTTCCGCATCCATCTGATTATAGGCCTCAACATATTTGAAAATCTTTTCCGTTCTTCCATTTAAGACGGATGCGCTCATAAGTTTTGCCAGTTGGTTTTCCATTTATTTGCTAGTTTGTGTTTACACTTTTTCCGTATACGCTTTTCTATTCTAAATCTGAAAATATAGATCTAAAGCGAGTATTAGCTCATCCCGCTGCCATCCAGGATTACGCTTTTTTTTCATTTGACTTTTCAATTTTGGCTCAATTTCATTCTGTATCATACCTATTCTGGATAAACCTGCATGTCTCACCGAAAATGTTCGCTATACGTGCATAAATGATTCCTTTAAGCATATCAGGCGTATTCATTTCTTGGTGAATTTTATTGAATTCATATTGCACTATATCGAATTCATCGTTGGTTAGCTTTATAACTGGAAATTGTTTCAAAAGATTAATGGCGGAAGAAGATAGAAACGGTATATTATCAATAATGCTATTGTCAATTATCAAATAATTGACAATAGTTTTTTTCTTAAATTTCCATTGATATAACTGCCCCGTAAAAGCAAAACAAAGTTCAAATTCAGATACTGCGCAACCAGAAGAATAAACGTCTTTATCTGAAGGAAATAATAGGACATAAAAAAAGCTTTCGATTTCATTATCTCCAACTATTATTTCGTCGGTTTCCCAAAAACCACTTGAAAATCCCTCTATTTGTCTATTTCCGAAAGCAATTTGCCTAATACTTACCTCAGATATTTTCTTTGTCATTTTATCCTCTGTTTAGTTTTTCCTCAAATTCTTTAAGTCTTTGATCTAGCGTCAATTACTCCATAATATTTCTTTAGAGTTACTAAGGGGTCTAATCCTAGGCTATCAATAAAGTTTAGAACTTCTTCAATTGGGGCTTTCTTATTGCTGTCATTCATATATTTAGAAATTTTCCCTGCGGGTATATTGGTCCCGATTTCAACATCTTTTCTCTGGAAAGTATAGTTTCCAAAAAGCTGAGCAGCAGGTGATAGGCCCTTTAGTTTGTTAATTAGAAGATTTTTTGTTTTTCTTGGATATATTCGATCTATCGTTGAATTAAATTTATCTTCGGGTATGCCAGAAAGGTAATTGGCAACATAAATTATTGGAAAAACTTCATCTGTATAAGGTATTGCCGTAGCTTCATGACATAAGGCATTGATCCTATCTGTAGTAATTCCAGTGATGTTTGATAATTTTGATTTATTTATTTTAAGCTCATCTAAATACGCTCCTAATGGTGTGTTCATGATTATTGTATATTTTTATACGATAATTGGTTTTAATATTTCCATTTCTCGTATATGTTTCTTATATTTGTAATAGTTATTATAGCGACATAATTGAGAGGCGATTGAGCTTCTCTTACGATTGTCACTCATGAACGAAACCGTCAAATTCCACATGAGTAGATCGTGAGCTCGCTTTCTATTGGATTTTATTATCTTTGCATATATTTAGTTCAATAGAGCGATGCTCATGCAAGTCTTCTGTGGACCCATAATCTCGGTTATGGTGGCTCTTGACGGTGCCAGTTCAGAAGCTTTGGGTATCGCTCTATTGGTTTTAATCCAATTTCACCTTCCCGAACTTCTCCGAGTGTAATCGTTTTAATAAATAACCAAATGGATTATGATAAAACGATTCAACAACCTCTTAAAACACCAGGCTAACCTCAGTGAGGTTAGCATTAGGTCTCCCAATTCAATTCTAATAAGCAAGATTATTCGGGCTCCGGAATAATCGGTTAAAAACAGTATAAACCAAAATAGGGGTTAGCGGCATTCGCAAAATAGTTTTGCCGAACAGGTAAGCACTAGAAAGGCCCTTAGACTAGGTTTTCCCGATCTGTATCAGATACACTACACCCTTTAATTTTGTGTAATTAATAAAATTGCTCTTACGAGACTTCGAACACCTTAAATGTAGCACTTTTATTTTTAAACAACAAAATTAAATACTATAATTTTGTATTGTTATTCTATACTAAATAGGTCGGGTTTTTTATTTCTTTCCGAGAGGAAGCGCCATAACGACCCCTAATGATGACTTGTAACCAATTTGAGGGCGCTTTGCGGATCTGTTAATTTTTTCTTGTTGTACAAGCAGTTTTTGTAAAATAATACTGCTATTGACGACCCTTTTTTAATGCAAAAAATTTGCAATTGGGGAAGCTATGCTCTTTTCAAAATATGGAGTAGGGCTGAAGTCATCTTTATTGAACCTATAAAATGAACCAAAAATATTCAAATGTGCTAGCTTTAGAGCTGGCACTCTATGAAATCCACGATACAGGATACGATCCAATCCAAAAGATTACCGAGTTCTGGGAAAAGTACGACCTAATTGGAATTCAGAATACAATCAATCTGTTATTAAAAAATCACACGGATTCGAGCTATATGAACGAAATCTATGTAGTCAGCCATAAGCAGGTTTTTTCAGCTGATCTTTTTCGTTTATTAGTCGCCTATTTTATGGCGCACACCAATTCCGTTGAAATCGATAACATCGATATTTCAGATGCGGAGACTACACAAGTAAGTAGACAAGAGCTTTCGATCACGAAAAGGATTCATGATCTTTTTGAACGCATTGCTGAGTAAACCTTAACGATAAGCAGATGAAACACAGATCAAATCTGATGGCTGCCTTATTGGATAAGGTAGCATATCTGGCATCTATTAAGGATACCGCAAAAAATAATTTAAAAAAAATGCGATACACATGGGGTAAAACGCACCCCTTCGATTGTATTGTATATAGCTTGAGGCAGATGATGTCGGCATGTACCCCTGTGCCGATGCCAAAGGGCGTAAAGGGAATGTTTAGCATAAGGACAATTCTAATCCTGTTCCTTATGATGTTCAGTTTTCATATGTTTAGTTTATCAGCTCAGACGCCCCGCAAGGACAGCGGGGCGGAAGGGTTGTTATCTATCAGCGGTACTGTCGTATCACCAATCGATGGCAAACCCATCGAAGGGGTGTCCATTCATGTGCAAGGTGAAAAGGGTAGGGCTTCGTCCAAAAATGATGGTTCCTTTTCATTAAAAGTCTCCAATCCCAAAGGCACAGTTTCATTCTCCCACATGGGATTCAGACGATTAGAACTGCCTTATGTTGCTGGGGTATCATTGCAAGTAAAATTGATACCGATAGAGAATCAATTGAACGAGGTGGAAGTAATGTCTACAGGGTACCAAAAGATTCCCAAAGAACGGGCAACGGGGAGTTTTGAGTTTGTGGACAACAAGCTACTCAATCGCAAGGTTTCCACAGATTTTATAAGCAGGCTGGAGGATGTTGTACCTAGTATTACCTCTGTCAAGACATTTGCAGCCGGGCGCGGCAATTATCCAAATATTTACATCCGTGGGAATAGCACAATCGGCCCCAATCGTTGGCCCTTGATCGTGCTCGATGGGATGCCTTATCAGGGTGACTTTAATAATATCAACCCCAATGATATTGAGAACATCACCGTGCTCAAAGATGCTGCAGCCGCTTCAATCTGGGGAGCACAGTCTGGAAATGGCGTTATCGTAATCACCTCTAAGAAAGGTGTGCTCGAACGTCCTTTTGAATTGTCTTTGAATTCAAATCTGACAATAGCTGCCAAACCTGATCTCTACTATCAACCGCAGATGAATTCTTCGGATTTTATTGATGTAGAAAAAACTCTTTTCGATCAGGGTTACTATGACTGGATGTTTAACGATATCTGGAATAATTTTAGCCCCGTGGTACAGATCCTTCGAAAACAGCAGCAAGGAAATCTTACGGAACAGGAAGCTACTGCTCAGATCGATCGGCTGCGCAACAGCGATATGCGGAATGATTTTGATAAATACATATATCGAAATGCAGTAAAGCAGCAATACAACGTCCAACTCAGTGGGGGAAGTGCTAAAGTAGCCTCTTTATTTTCTATAGGTTTCGACAAAAACAAAGGTGGAGTGGTGACTTACGGCAATGACCGCATTTCGCTCAGGAGCAGTCACCTTTATCGTCCATTCAAAAAGATGGATATGCAATTGGCAATTCAGTACGTTGAAAATAGAAACAGAAAGAGTGATGCGCCATTGGAATATAATAGCCTGGGTAATGGCTTTGGCAACTATCCCTACATGCAACTGGCAGATCAGAACGGTAAGCCCCTGCAAGTTGAGACCGTAGGTATGAATCCGATATTCCGGGATACTGTCGCCGGAGGTCGGCTCCTGGACTGGAATTATAGACCGCTGGCAGAATTAAATGAAACGTATAACCGGCGGACGAACAAAGAGGTAGTATTCGACTTTAATCTAAATTATGAGATCATCACTGGATTGCGGGCTTCGCTCTATTACAGCTATCGGAATAATAATGGTCTTGAAGAAACCTACAGAAGTAAAAACAGCATCAGCATGCGCGAGATGATCAATTATTATGCTTCTTGGGATAATGAAAAGGTAAACTTTGCGGTGCCCATAGGTGATTTCTATCAGCCATTCAACCATCTGGGCCAGGCACATCAGGGTAGGGCATTGCTTTCATTTGATCGGAGCTTTGCAGATAGGCATCGGCTGAATATGATTGCCGGAGTCGAAATTAGGCAAAATGTTGAGCGTGCTTCATCAAATGCCTATTATGGTTTTAATCCGGAGACTTATGCCTATGTCAACGTGGATTATACACGCAATTATCCTTATCTGAATGGGATGGCAGGGGAGTTGACCATTCCGGACTATAATGTGCTTACTAAATTGACCAATAGGTATCGCTCTTATTATAGCAACCTCGCCTATACGTATTTGGATAAATACGTGCTCTCAGGGAGTTTTAGGAAGGATGGTTCAAACCTCTTTGGGGTGAAATCCAATAGTAAAGGACAGCCTTTTTGGTCTGTTGGCCTAGCATGGGTGATGTCAAAAGAATCATTTATAGGTCTAAAAACAACTGACTACCTCAAACTGCGAGCAACCTATGGGTATAATGGCAATGTGAATAATAATACCTCGGCTTATCCGATAATCAATATTCAGACAACACCGCACTTTATCACTGGGCAACCCTATGCTACCATGCAATCCCCGCCTAATCCCAGTCTACGGTGGGAAAGGGTCGGCACATTGAACCTGGGGCTGGACTTTGCTTTTTTCCATAATCGTCTGAGCGGAGCAATGGAGTATTATGATAAAAGGCCAAAAGATCTGATCGCCTCTTCCCGCTTAGACCCAACTTCCGGTTTTAATAGCCTCGTTGTCAATAGTGCCGATCTGCATGGCAAAGGACTGGATCTATCCATAAATTCGGTCAATATCAAAAAGAACAACTGGCAATGGTCTTCTAATCTTGTATTCGCCTACAACCGGACGAAAGTGGCCAAGTCATACATAGCTAATCCTACCGCTTCAAATTATATCGGTGGAGCATTTGGCAATTTGATGACGCCAGTCGAGGGGGCCGACCTGTATACTGTATATGCCTACAAATGGGCCGGTCTTGACCCCGAAACGGGGGAAGCCAGAGGCTATATAAATGGTGAGATTTCGAAGGATTATAGCCAAATTTTTAACAATACGACAGTATTTGACCTGGATAATCATGGTACATCCATGCCTGTTTACTTTGGCTCTTTGCGTAATAATTTGAGCTGGGGTTCGGTGGAATGCTCTTTCAATATTGCTTTTCAGCTCGGGCACGTATTTATGCGGAGTACAGTGAATAATACCCGACTGATCTCAGATCGGGTAGGTCATGCAGATTATGCAAAAAGATGGCAGAAACCGGGAGATGAAGCTTTTACTGATGTACCGGTATTCACGTATCCTGCAAATTATTATGCAGATTACTTTTACGAAGCATCTTCGCCACTCGTAGAAAATGCAGGGATCATCAAATTGAGGGATATTCAGCTGACCTATCATTTACCATCGCTGCAGCGACTTAAATATAAAAGTGCTTCGGTATACGCCTATATGGCAAATATCGCTACACTATGGCGGGCTAATCAGTTGGGAATAGATCCTGAATTTGGCAGGAGCAGCCCTGACCCCTTGGCCGTTTCACTCGGTGTTAACTTAAAGTTTTAGAAACAAAAAATCGTGTATCGAATATTTTTTTTGTTCATAACATATTGTAGTATATATAATTAAAGGAATATGTTTAAGAGATTATTTAAATGGATGGTTTCCTCATTTTTGCTGCTATCGAGCTGTAACAACTATTTGGATTTAAAGCCCGACGCCAAAATGGTTATCCCCAAGACATTGGAGGACTGTGAGCTGCTGCTCAATGATTACAGTACCATGAATACCAAGTATCCAAGTTATGGTGAAGTGGCTGCGGACAACTATTACCTGACTTCATCATCATGGAAGGCTATTTCTGATATTGACGAACGTAACGTATACATATGGTCGGATGAACCGATTGTGTCGACTAACCAGTGGCAGGGCCCCTATAAAGCTATTTACCAAGCGAATCAGGTTTTATCGGTATTGGCAGAAATCACAGATCGTTCAAGTGATCGATGGAAGATATGTAATGCGGGCGCGCATTTCTTTCGGGCATTTGCTATGCAGCAGTTGATGCAGGTGTTTACACCGCCTTACGACAAGGACACTGCGCCCGAAGCCCTCGGCTTGCCGATAAAGCTTTCGCCGAACCTGGATGAGCGCTCGGTAAGGGCTTCGCTCTATGAAACCTGTCTGCAGGTTATAAAAGATTATACACTTGCAGCACGTGATCTGCCTCTGCAGGCAGAAAATAAAGGTTTGCCCGGCAGGGCAGCAGCCTACGCTGGCTTGGCCAGACTTTATTTGGAAATGCAAGATAATGAGCGCGCATTTCAATATGCAGATTCCGCGCTGGCCCTGCAGCCTACACTGCTGGACTATAATAGTCTCAATGCTACTGCCAGCCTGCCGTTTGCAAGATTCAACGCTGAGGTACTTTTTCCGGCAACGAGTTCTTCCAGCTATGCCTTGGGACAGAGCTATGCACTTGTGGATACGGCGCTCTTTAAGACCTATGCGACAAATGATCTGCGACTTAGTCTTTTTTTCAGACAGACGGGCAATGGTATGGTGTTCAAAGGTTCGTACGATAATTCACTATCTGGAATATTTGTAGGCCTCACAACGGCCGAGATGTATTTGACAAGGACAGAAGCAGCCGCACGCCTCGGCCGGCTTGATCTGGCAACCGAGGACCTGAATACATTCAGATCGGTTCGCTACAAGAAGGGCAGTATAAACCCTTCCGAAAGTACCAATGCCACCGCGCTGTTTAAAGAGGTGCTTGTAGAGCGGCGGAAAGAGCTAATTTTTAGAGGTCTGCGCTGGGCAGATCTAAAAAGGCTCAATCAAGAGGCAAGCTCTGCGCAGACACTGACAAGGATGTTAGATGGAAAGTCATATACGCTGAAGCCTGGTAGTAAAAAGTATGCAATATTGATTCCACAAGTAGCCATCCAAGAGTCGGGTATGACGCAGAATGCCCGTGATTAAACGGGTATTATATAGTTAATGTTGAGTTTTTAAAATGATATAAATCAAGAAGTAATGAAAAGAAATATAATGAAAGTAGTTTTGTTTTCCATAATGGTGTTATTGCATTTAAACAATGCATTTGGGCAGAGTAGAGGCTTAAAGGTAAATGACAAAATGCCAAAGCTAAATAAAGTTGAGTTGGTCGGCAGCAAGATGGAACTGAGTAAAAGCCCAGCGGTTGTAATCTATGATTTCTTTGATACCTATTGTGTCAGCTGTATCGAAAGTATGCCGAAGCTAAAAGCCATACAAAAAAAGCTTGGAGCTGAAGTGCAAATTTATATGGTGACCTGGCAGGATAGGGCAACCATCGAAAAATTTTACCAGAACAACAAGTTTCTAAAAGAAAAGGACGCCATCCTACCGACAATTATAAATGACAAACAGCTCAAAGCGCTATTTCCGCATGCCGGAGTTCCCCATGTAGCTGTCGTAAAGAATGATATCATCCGTGCTATCACCTTTAGTGATTTTATAACGTTAGATGGAGTAAACGAACTTTTGGGTAAAGATCATATGAAGGCTTCGCTGAAAGATGATTATATGCAGCTTTCTGATGTGAAAAACGATGCCAGCGATGGGATTGCTTCGGTTGTACTCAAGGGTTATTCCGAAGATTGGCCACAATGGGAAGGGATTCAGGAAACAAAGACAAGTGCGGGTACAACGAAAATCACACTTTCCAACAATGGTATCTTACGGACCTACAAGGCACTGTTGAGCCGGATCAAAAAGCCGACGTACCTTTTGGGAAACAATCGTATCATCTGGGATAACGTAAATAAAGATGTCTTGGATTACCCCGAAAATACAGGCGGGATTCAAAAATGGCTTACGCAATATGGAATTTGCTACGAGCGGAAAAGTTCGATGCCGATGGATAGTGTATTAATGACGCATGCCGTAATCAATGATTTAAATCTTTTCTTGGGTTTGGATGTTCGCTTTGAAAAACGGATAATTCCTTGTCTGCTCCTCCAAGAGGATGAGACAGGCCTTCGCGCTGCCGTTGATCCGAATGATGGACGACAGGGCATGGAGGGGACCGGTGTATTGACATTTTTAGTAGACTATAGTGGCTTATTTCCGCCAGTCTATGATGAGGTAAATAAAAAAGAACGGATTAAGCTGGGCGATTTTACTAATCTGGAAGAACTCAATAAACAGATGCAGGGGCAAGGGTTGAAGTTTGTAGAAGGGGAGCGGGAGATGGAAGTGCTGGTGGTGTCAAAGAAATAAAGGCATTAAGACCCTTTAACAGAAGCGGGGGATTATCTCCCCCGCTTTAATCTATGGTGCATTACATCCTTATGGAGTACTTCTCAATCTTACGTTTGAGGAAGTACTATTATTTTGAAGCGCCACAATCATTTCATTTTTTAATGAATCTGTAAGGTCTGGCTGTCCACTACCGTTGTCAGTAGCATTTACAGCACAAATCTTAGTTGATCCACTGCAGGAAGGTGTTGCCACACTACTGTAATGCGACGGATTTGTCGGATTACCTCCTGCATTTAATTGAAACCATGCCATAGTGCAAAATTTTAATTAGTCAAATCGTGTTCATTAATCAGATACACCCAAGATGTATCCGGTTTCACAGATTCTGCCGGGCTGACCGAAACGCCGTACTGAGCCAGTCCTTTTAAGTAATTGCTATTTCGTACCGACACACGGGAATGTCGTAAACCGGCGTCCATGCCGGTCACGTACTGGGCCGGCACAGCAGCAGGTTGCTTGACGCAAAAGCTTTATCTTGGCCAGACCAGTATACGTTCGCTGCACCAACTGTGAAGGCCATGGCCGATGCGGGGTTCTCAAATCCGTGGCGAATGGTTTCTCGTTTAGAGAATGCATCCTGACTCGTTCTGTACGCTGTATATGCTCTTGCTTGATCATACCTTCTAGTTTATAAATTCACCCAGTCCTAGGGGTGTATGGTTCATAATTCAAAGTTAGATACAGCAGGGGCGCAAAATTTGACACAGTCCGTTGGATGATTTGACAAAACCCGCGAATCTACTTGCTAACTGCTGTCTTTTGGAGGGCGCATTTGATATTGGAACTTTTTTGGAGACAGTCCGCTCTCACTTTTGAAAAACCGGCTGAAACTTGAAATTTGGCCAAAGCCACATAAGTCTGACACAAGGTGTACGCGTAAATCCTGACAAAGTAAGTGTTTTGCCTTTTTTAGCAATTCTCGATTACGGTGTTGCAACAGGGTTTCTCCATAGCGTTGCATATGGTATCTATTGAGCTGATCTTCTTGTATATGTAGACTGTCAGCGATATCTTTTATCCATGTCATTTCCTCGGTTTCAGCGATGCGCTTACTGATCAGTTCCCGCGCCTGTTCGACCAAAAGATCTTGATGACTCAGGAGACCCTGTGCTTTGAGCATTTTATTTTTGCTCAAAAGAAGCAGATCCTGAATCGTATGGAGGATAATGCTTTTAGGGATCAGGGGCTTTTTATTGAGCTCTTCCGTAAGTTCGGAGAATATCCGGCGTGTTTGCTCCATAGCCGCAAAGTCAAGACTGACACGGTACTGTGCGAGTTTGCCTTTGTGTGCAGCGATAAGGCTGGCTAGATACTCAAAGCCAGGCACACCACCGATGTGCAGCAGATCTAGCGGGAGTGTAAATCCTTGAATATGATACTTTCCAGGTTCGAATTTTAGCGCAATTATTGTCTCCGGAGCATAAAAAAATGCGCCATGTTGGGGACGGAAAATAAATTCGATATCGACCTGTGGCTGGTTGTAATGGATCGGAGCACGCCCTGCGAGATGGTAGAGCAGGTGTGTCTGCGGGCTGCGTATGTCAAAGCGAATTGTTGTTGCACTGCTCACCTCCAGTTGGTAGCAATAGCTCTCCAGATTTCCTGTCTCTAGATACTCCTCAAAGATGCTAATTTGTTGATTGCAAAGCAGTCTGGTTCGGCTATCGGGTAGCCGCTGATGAAAGGATTTTGTGAGCGTACTCTTGCTCACAAAATCCATTTCTGCTTCTATCAACCTGAATGATTCGGTACGCATATAGCTGTTAATTTTGGGGAATATGCCACGTCTGTTTCGGGGAAACGTGGATCAGCTACGTGCTGCATTCCGATAAACAATGCGGATAGAAAAATAACCTGTCGGCAACAAGCTGTTCGCAACAGGTAAATCACTGGATGAATTGTATCGTGAAAGGATGATGTCCTTTGGTGTATCCTCGTCCTCATCAACTGAGCTGCTTTCTTTTTGGAAATCAACCGCTAGATTGTTGTTCCAGCTATCGGCAATCCCGATGCTAATTTCTGTTTTGAGTGCGAGCGACATCGTATTCAGATATTGGACCTGGCTGAGGCGGAGATCAAAATAGGCCAGCATAAAGCCGACGAAGTCACTCGTAACAAAGTTGATCATAGCAAGGCGATCAGCATAAGTGGCGGTCAATACAACGTGTTGCAGGTCATTTACACCTGATTGGTCAAATGTTCTTTTCATATTTTTGCTATTACGTAAAACCACAAATAAATCGGCTAAAACCACGGAAAACAAATGGTTGGATCAGAAATGACAGGATTCCGTATATTTTGACGGAATGTTTCGTAGGGAAATAAGTGTTATTTAAAAGAAATTTTGTAAATTTGAGGTAAGTGTTTTTTGTGAAGCCAATTACCTAACCCATTTGTAAGCGTTATGCGATCGGATAAATTAAATCAACGTAAAAGGTTGTTTTCGTCTTTATTAAAAATTGTGTCAGGTCGCTGGGAGCGAATATTTTTTTATTCCCTTTATATTATTTTTTGCTTCATCTTTTCTTTGATCATAAATTTAGGCTCCGCAGGTAGCAAGATGGCTGATCGTATCCATAGCAAGCGCTTTATGGCGGTATGGATCGGAACGGTTTTGCTGCTGTTGATCTACGCTATGCTGATCAGCTATATGCATACGGCCTTGGTGGTCCGGCAGCGCTTCAGTAGGAATACCAAGCTGAATTTTATGATTTATATAGTCTTCTCGTCCTGTGTTATCCTGGCTCTTCACGGAGTTGTGCTGGAGGTATTGCTACCTGACAGGCCGGGATTAATCTTGCTTTCGAGATGGTATCTGATGACTGATTTTTGGTTTTTCTTCCCGATAGTGGCCGCATATATACTGTGTGTGCATCGGTTTCCAAAATGGGGATTGCTGGATTGGCAATCTCTTGGCCTGCTGACGGTTCATCTACCGGAGTCTAAAACTCGGCTCGATAGACGTGCATCAACACTTCTGTTAGAGATCGGATCCGGAATGCGTGAAAATCTAGCTGACCTTGAAAATACGACTGACCAGCTGGAAAAGAGCACACGGCAACTCTCCTGGAATAACGCCCAGACAGCAAAGATGGATCTCTCGTCTTTGACAAAAGCGGAATCACAGGCTGTGCTGCTTAGCCTATGGCAACGCAATCGGGATCGCCTGGCACTGATGGTATATCTCTTGCGCAAATGGGAGGGTGAAGAACCGATAGGAGGTAAAACGATAAAATGCCTGCACGCGGTAATCATCTGTAAAGAACAACGTACGGCAGATGTGTATCTGCATGATGGCAAGTTTTGTCGGATAGACGTGACGACCAAAGTGCTGCGGGAAAATCCCTGGTTGGTCAAAATACGGGCAAAAGTGTATGTTAATATGCTCTTTTTTCGCGTGCCCGTAAATCGGCCCACCATGTTGGAGCTTAACGCTGAAATCAAACAGAAACTACATAGATTGTTGCCGGAGGAAAAACTCAAAATTCTGGTTACGCCCTCGCGTGAGCTACGCAACAACATCAATAATTTTTGGGGAATAATAGATACGCTAGATGAAAACAAATTGGAAGAGGAATTTAATCTGGCTTAAAATGGATGTATTGTTTAACGCTGTGGTGATGGAGCCTCTGCACAATGCCCATTGTGCAAAGCGGCTTGTTTCGGCGACCAGCATGTCTAATTGCATGGTTATGTTAAATTTAATGAATCGCATATGTGACCTTTTGGAGGTCATAACCTCCTTACTGCAAGCGATATTGAAGCATATAACGGAAGAAATGAATAAGATTCCGGCTGAAACATTGGATACAGCCGACGAACTGGATCATATGCTCGATATCGCTCATGTACTCGATAAATTGGGTATTTCAGAATCGAAGTATTACCGGCTGGTCCGTGAAGGAAAGCTCAGGCCGAGGAAGCTGGGCAAGCGGCACTATTATTACCTGTCGGATTTACACCAGCAACTGGAAGAAAGCAGGCGGAAGGGGCGGATATAGCGAGTTGTCAAAGAGGGGCCTTTTCGGCTCCTTTTTAATTTTCAGAGAGCCGGCAAACACAAGGTCTTTCACGTCGGTATAGTTCGGCAGTGGTTCGGGAACTTTGTGGCTGTCCTTCGGCTCTGCTCCGACACAGCTAGGGGACATGTTCGACGCTCCTTCGGGAGAGCTTCGGCAACTCTTCGACTGGGCTTCGACTCCCAGCCGAGCAGTACCCGAACAATACCCGAACAGCAGCCGAGGCTGTGTCGAAGCTGTCTGCAATCTGTGCCGAATACCTCCCGAAGGCAATCCCATAACGACTCAGAGGATAGCCGAGCATCCGCCTATTTGCTAAAGCTGACAGGTAATGACAGCACTGCCAGCCGTATAATATCATTCCCTGTATTTGTTCGCCTACTGAATAAAGTCGCTTTAATTTAGCTCTCGCTAGCAAAATAAAGACTGCTCATGACAGTCGTAATTATTTATCAATCAAACATGTATAGACATGGCAAGATTCTTAAAAGGTATACACGGGGCCTACTCTGGGAAAGTGGGAAGTGTAATAGGAAGCAGTTGGCGAGGTGTGGATTATGTCCGCTCGCTCTCCAAGATTACAAACAAAAAAGCGAGTGAAGGACAGATCGCACAGCGTACAAAATTCGCAACGGCGGTAGCTTTCCTTTCGCCCATCAAGGATTTACTCAACCTGGGCTATTCGGATAAATTGCAGGGCAAAGCAACAGGATACAACAAGGCGCTGCAATATCTCATGAACTATGGGGGCATCAAAGGCACTTACCCAGCATGGGAAATAGATTATGGGAAGGTGCTTATATCCAAGGGCTCGTTGGCCAATCTGATGGGTGCCGAATGGTCAGAAGCTTTTCCGCAGGAGATCACGTTGACATGGGAGGCGGAGCTCAACAAGTTTAACGCTTTCGCTGGTGATTCGGTTATTCTGTTGATGTACAACAGCAACAAGAATTTCTTCAGTATCCTGGAATCGGCGACTCGCGAGGAAGCAAGCCTGAGTTTCAAGCTACCTGCCAGCTACTCGGGTGACACGCTGGAAGGCTGGGTATTTACCGGTCATGAGGATGGTGTCAAGACCTCTCCGAGTTTCTATCTGGGCAAACTATCCATTAGCTAATATGGCTATTCAACACACCCTGCTGCTCCAACGTAAATATGGAGCACAGGGAACCAACGGTACCATTACGTATCAGGGGGAAGAAATCTGTCATACCATCGAGCTACCCGACAGAAATAATATTCCGCGGATCAGCTGTATTCCAGTAGGTCGGTACAAGCTGGAGAAACGGCGTTACCCCAAGCATGGTGAGCAGATCGGTATCCCCAATGTGCTGGGACGTGAAGCAATTCTGATCCATGCGGCCAACAATGCTTTAAAAGAGCTGCAGGGATGCATTGCCCCGGTAACGGTACTAACGGGTGAAGGGAGAGGGGATTACAGCGGTAAGGCCTTGGCAAAACTTAAGGCACTGGTGTACAGTCTTTGGGATCAGGATGCAGAAGTGTATTTGAATATTCGCTAAATGAAAAAAATCTTAAACAAAATAGGAAAGGTGCTGCAGGTGGTTCTTGCGGCTCCCGTTAAATGGCCCGGAAAGGCGGGTAACATCTTGAAATATATCGCTGTAGGCCTGGGCATCTTGGAAACAGTTATGGAAGAGGAAAAGCCTCCACCTGAAAATAATTCCGAGCTGCCCATGTTGCCCAAGGAAAGGAGTGATGCTGATGAAAATCAATGATATCCGTATCTCTGCCCTCGGGGGCACGATCTGTTCCATCTGGGCCAGTATCTCCCTGGGCGATTTGCTGCAGACGGTATTAACGGCTGCGCTGGGCACGGTTGTTAGCTTTGCGACGAGCAGGCTCTTAGGGCGTATGAATAAAAAGGCAGGCCATAGGAAACCTTAGCCAGCTTATTGAAGACGTCTCCCTTAACGGGGAGACGTTTTTTAGTCAAATCCCGATCTTCTTCGGTCCTTCTGCTGATCAGCTCCTGCGTTTCCAGTAGATCTCATCGGCTTGGCATCGGGATTTCATCGGGAAAATCCGGTCAGTACCCGATGAAATCCCGATGAAAATACGATCAAAAGCAGGTATTTGCTCGTAACAAATAGCCAATTGTAGGCGTCGAGTGAATGATTTTATTTGACCGCAGTAACCTCTAGCTCAACCAGAAGTGTTTCGAAAAGGTGTTTTACTTCCATCACAGTGGAGGCTTGCTGTAGCTGGTTCTTTTGAGCCCATGTTTGAAATAGATCAAAATTTTGAAATAATTCGGTAGAAGATGTCGTGTAGATGTTCAAGCGTACGATATGGCGAATTTCATATCCTGCTTCTAAAATGACACGCTCCACATTGGCGATGGCGAGCGATAGCTGCGTACGCATATCAGCATTACTTGAGATGCCGTTTTCGTCAATTGCGGTTTGTCCTGAAACATATAGGGTTCCACTTACATCTTTTACCTCTACCGCTTGTACATAATTCCGTTGTTCTTGCCACTTCCAGGGATTGATTGTTCTCTTTTGCATAGTCACTGTTTTTTAATGCCTACAAAGTTCGAGAGATACCGAGAAATAAACCTGTGACTGAAATCACTATTTGTAAATTCGGCTGAGCGTTTCTCTTGAAACGCCCAGATACTGCGCAAGAACCGTTTTGGACATGCGCTGTACCAAAGCAGGATAAGAGCTTATAAAAAGTTCATAACGGGATTTTGGGCTGTCTGTCAACAAGGACAGTATTCTATGCTGATTGGCGATATGCCCATTGATTGATTTTTGTAAAAAGTAGTTCGACAGACTATACTGCTGCACAATACGCTGGTAATCCGCATAAGATAAGGCATATAAGGCTGTAGGCTCTAAGCATTGTAAATAAAGCTTTGACCGGGTTTGATGATAAAATGCCGAAAAGTCCGTTTCCCACCAATCTTCGAAGGCAAATGATAAGATATGCTCCCTGCAATTTTCATCTTCGTAGGAGAGTTTGACCAATCCGGATTGTATCCAATACAGATCTTTTACCAGATCATTCGGTTTAATAATAAAAGCGGCTTTTTTGTAGGTTTTGTATTTAAAGTATTGTTGAATCGCTAGGTGCTGCTCCAGCGGAATATGCTTAAAAATATCATTTTCAAGGCTGATGTTATGATCCATAATCAATGAAGTTTAACCGAGTTTTTTTATCGATCCAGCTAATGGAATGCTATAAAATCCCGAGCTAATTGCTGCTGTATTTGCTATCAGTTAGCAGTCAAATGTAGGCAATTTTGTGGTCAAAAAAAACTTCAGGTGAAATCAAATCAGGTCTGTAATCGGTCAGTTTTCCGATGCCTTTCGTTCAGCTATCGTTTTAATGTTGTTTATATATTTATTATTGATTTAAAGTATTTTATGTTTGTTATGTTAATCAAAAATGCAGGTGTAAGAAAGGGTTGATGATGGAACAATAGGGGCCGAAAGTGATACGTGATGGCATGAATGATAAAAGCGCACTCCTGTAGTGCGCTTTTATCATTCGTATGGCTTGGGGATGAAACCAGGATATGACGATTATCCTTCAGACATGGCTAAAGTGAGGCTCGCCGTAAATTCTAGCCCCGTCGTTGTCACCGCCTTTATGGTCACCTTATAGTTGCCAGCTTTCAAACTGTCGCTCTTTTTCACGGAAACGACGCCTGTTTGGGCATTTACACTAAACAGTTTTTCGCTATCTGTAAATGCGAGTCCATCTTTTTGTATGGAAACCAGTTCAAAAGCAGATTTATATTTTTCAGGATACAGTGTTGGCGCTGCAGAGACATAACCATTTGAGAGGCCGATATGTATCAGACTAAAGTCTATGGTCAAGTTTAGATCGGGATAATATTGTCCAAACAAAAATTTAATTTGTGGAATCAGAATGACCCTGAAAGTCGTGGCGGCGACAGGAAAACCATCTTTTCTAAGCTCGGGAGTCAACTCGAACGACTTTTCAGCTTTTTTTTCCGGATCGCCAGCATCCTTTGCTAATTTGATATGCGTACCTGTTATGGAAGCAATGTTTTCTTGTCCATCCTTTTTAACCAACTGAAAGCTAGCACCAGCAGTTGGCAGGCCGAGCGGATCTATTTCAAAATCAGTAGATTGGTCGCCATACAGTACATACGAATAGGGTAACTCGTTACCATTTTTTAGGCCTTTGATAGCAATAGATCCAGCGGTTATCTTGATCGAAAAACTTTCTTTCCCTACTACTTTGTCCTGAGATTCTTTGGCTATGACAGTGACTTTATAATCATCGGGAATCCGTGCGCTGCTCGATTGAGCTCCGTTTGGATAGAGTAGGGAACTGTTAATCAGTATGCTTTGTTTTTCGTTGTCAAATTTGATGGCCTGGTTCAATTTATCACTGAGTTTAATCCCGTTGCCCAAATTGATATCTGCAATCTGGGAAAAGTCAAAGCTGAACGTAAGTCCTGCTTTTGCAGATAGGTCTTTCGGCAGATTAATTTCCTGTGTTTCGCCGTAGCGAAGGCTGACCTGCGATGGTAACGAAAGCGAGATCTCAGTGGGCGTAGGCGCTGTTTCCTTTTTACAGGATGATGCAGCTCCGAGCATCAGAATCAGTGCCGCCGCAAGGACGATTGGTGTGTTGATGTATTTCATTTGCTGTAAATTTTTGACGAAGGTAGTAATTGCAAATTATTAATGCAACTATATTGCATTTACTATTATCTTTTTTAATTTTGCAGCTCAAACAGGAATAAGCTACATGATGATACGGTATCAGAAACAAGTTTTTTTAGCATCTCTCGTGCTATTAGCGATCACAAAAACTGCACATGCGCAGCGTAAACCAACAGTGGATACATTGCGAAGCTATACGCTTCCGACCGCGGAGACCACTGGCTTTGTACCAGCCCATGGGCAAAAGACGAGGCTGGATCGAAAGCAGCTGGATCGTATACAGGCACAAACGCTTGGCGAAACATTGAGCCATATCGCTGGGATACAAAATGCTTCTTTTGGCCCCAATTCTGGTATGCCTATGATACGGAGTCTAAGTGGTAGCAGGGTAAGTGTACTATCCAATGGGCTTTCGATCAATGATTTATCGGGAATCAGTCCAAACCTAAACCCCAATTTCGATATGGACAACCTACGCGAAATAGAATTGTACAAGGGTGCTGCGACTGTACTATTCGGCGGAAAGGCCATTGGTGGGGCGGTGAATGTTAAAGACAACACCATTCCGATGAATCGTCTGCCAAAGAAGATTGCAGGTCAGGCCAATGCGGAGTTAGGAACGAATAATGGCAATAGCCAATCGCTGGCTTTCAATGCAAACATTGGAAAGTACTGGGTGGGACATATAGGCGCAATGAGGCTCAGGCACGGAAATCTCAAGATCCCGGGCAATACAAAAGCAGCCATTGCTTATGATCCAAAGATCGATCATTTGACCGCCGCAATGGCGCAGGTAAATGTCGATCGGGAGACGATTCGAAATCTGACGCTATATCCCTATTTGAGCCAGTTCGTGATCGAGCATATGGGCGATCCAAAGTGGGGCTTATCGGAAGCCGATCTGTATACCTTTGAAGATTATTCATTTATCAATGGATCGAAGGTCTTAAACCCTCAAAATGACAAATATGTCGCTGGGCAGGATCCCAACACGCCACTTTACACTGAAGTCGTTCATGGGATTACCGATTATGTACCGGTCAAGCGTGGCGTGATGCCCAATAGCCATGCCGAGAGAAATGCTGTCAATGCAGGTGCCAGCTATATCAGAGACAACTTTCAACTAGGTCTGGGGCTTTACGCGCTTGAAAGCTATTATGGTATTCCCGGTTTTGCGCAGCGCAACAAGCCTGTCCATAGTCACACTACAGTTTGGACCCCGATATATGAGCCGATCAATACGCGTACCTACTCATATGCCTGGCAGGTAGAATCTGCTTTTAAGCCAAAAACACAGTTGATCTCGGCGATTAAATTTAATTACCGCGGTGAGGTTTCGGACGACCGGGAGCTCTTGGGCAGGTACCGTGTCAATAAGTTCGATAGTGAGCGTCATGCGCTTCGATCGGAGATAACGCAACAATTTAATCCTTTTTGGTCTGGGACGAGTGGGATTGATTTTTCATTTGTGGCCTTAAAGGGCGAGGGCGATCGGCGTTATATCCCCAATAATCTGAGCCGGGAAGGAGGGATCTTTACCTTGCAGACAATAGAACTTAATCCAATTACCGCTCATTTAGGTTATCGGCATGACTGGGTTGCGCGGCGTACATTGAGCGATCCCACTTATCAGCGCAGCAGGGGAATGGCCGGAGGTGATCTTTCAGCCCGAGATTTTAGCTTAAACCATTTTTCGGGAGATATCAAGTATTCAATTTTTGATATTGCCTATGTACAAGCTACATTTTCACACGCAGAACGCGCACCAGGGATCAATGAACTTTATGCCGGAAATGATCATTTTGCAATCCTGGTAGAAGAAAATGGAGATGATCAACTGAACAAGGAAAGCTCAAATTCTTATGAGTTATCCGCGGGGGTAAAATATGGTGGATTCAAATGGTCGGCGACGCATTACCGCAGTTTTTTTAAAGATTACCTGTATTTGGCCCATACAGGCATTTCTCGTTCTGGAGGATTTTTGGTCAAGGAATGGCGTGCTTCAGATACCGAAATTCAGGGCTGGGAGCTAGAGGGAGGCTATACCTATGCATGGGCCGCAGATTGTCATGTAGCGTTAAATGTTTTCGCTGATCTTGTCAAAAATATAAATACTTCGGATGACAACATGCGCAAATGGGCAGAAGGTGACTTTATGCCCAACCTACCGACCAGTAGGTATGGAATGTCGGTTGCACTTCAATATAAAAAGTTTTTTGGAAACGTCAATTTTGATCGGTATCTGAAACAACGTTATTTGGGTAAAAACATCAATATTGAGCCGCCGATGCCAGCTTATTCTTTGTTAACAGGACAATTAGGTTATAAGGTAAATATAAAAAGATATGAGTTTGTCTATTTTATTTCAGGAAATAATCTATTGAATGTAGAAGCACGTCCGCAAAATTCCATACTCAAATATCTTGCCCCCCTTCCGGGACGGAATATTTCCATTGGATTGAAGTTATTGCTCTGAAGAATTTGGTTTAATCGTCAAGCGTATTACATCTCTTCCCTCGGGAGCACGATCTGTTCCATTGGGGCAAGTATCAATCAGTGACTTTTGTAGCTGAATCGCGGTATTGTTTTAAACTCATTCCTTGGTGTCGCTTGAAAAACTTATTGATATGACTTTCGTCTGCAAAACCAAATTCATCCGCTATTTCGTGCACTCTTTTATCGCTAAAACGTAAGCGATGTTCGATAAGCCTGATGCGATACGAGGAGATATATTGCTGAAGGGATTCATTGCACTGTTTACGAAAATAACTGCCCAAATAAGTTGGAGAAAGATCGAATCTTTCCGCTATGACAGCAATTGTCAAACGTGCTGGATAACGAATATGTTCTTGAATATAATCTAATAGCTGCAAGATACGATTGTCTGCATGTGGACTTATATTTTTGGGCTTGATAATGGCTATATTTCGTGCAGCAATGACAATTAAAGCATTGACTAAATGCCGAACTAGATCTTCCGTATAAACAGATTCCTGGATGAGCGTTTGGTGTAAGTGTTGAACCAATGAGCTAACCATTTTCTTATCTTCTTGGTTGATCAACACAGATCCAGATAGATCCGACGCATTGTATAACAGACATTCGATATGATCAATACTTTTCCATTGATATTCGCGCACATAGTATTCTCCGAAACGGATAACCATAAATTCACAAATACTGTCAAGATCAAATGAATGGTAGTCCTTTGGCGTGATGAGAAAAAGATCACCGGGCTCAAAACGAAGTTCATTCCCATTGATGCCATGTACGCCATTCCCAGATAGTACATATACAAATTCAAAAAAATTAAACTGTCTATCCCGAATTGGACAACAATTTACTTTTTCATAATATACCTCCAGCGATTTAGAAATATTCTCTCTTGCCATACATGCAAATATACCCAAATGTACTTGATATGTACCTGTTAATCGATGTTATATAGGGTTAATTTTGTGTAATTCAACGTAAGTATAAATGAAAGCGATAGTTTTAAAAGAATTTGGAGATACAGGTAATCTCCTTTATAAAGAGATTGAAAAGCCTTTAATTAGGGCTAATGAGGTTTTGGTTAAAGTAAAAGCCATAAGTATTAATCCAGTCGATTATAAAGTAAGAAATCGACAAGCTCCTTTGGCAGAAGATTTAGCACATTTTGATCCTTTAATTTTAGGTTGGGATATTTCGGGAGAAGTTGTGGCGGTAGGAACAGCTGTTACCGAATTTATAATAGGGGAAGAAGTATTTGGTATGGTCAATTTTGTGGGGCATGGAAAAGCTTACGCCGAATACGTGGCAGCTCCAGCTGATCATTTAGCGCTGAAACCCAAAAACATCACGCATATTGAAGCAGCGGCTAGTACGATGGCTGCCTTAACGGCATGGCAAGCTTTTGATAGTTATGGAAAACTGAGATCAGCAGATCGGGTATTAATTCACGCCGCTTCAGGTGGCGTTGGTCACTTTGCTGTACAGATTGCCAAATATTTGGGCGCCTATGTGATTGGCACTGCATCTGCCTCAAACAGGGATTTTGTTTTGGGCTTAGGAGCTGATGAATGTTTTGATTACAGAATGACGCCATTTGAAGAAGTATTACACGATCTTGATTTTGTAGTTGAATCGATCGGAGGAGCTAACTTTCAAAAATCCGTAAAAGTATTAAAGCCATTCGGAACCATTGTCGCCTTAAATTCAGGATACACAGACGAGGATGAACAGAAAGCCAAAGAAAAGCAACTTCATGCCTGCTATTTTATGGCGGTATATTCCAGTAAAAAAGATATGGCTATTATAGCTTCTTTTTTGGAACGAGGTATAATAAAACCACACGTTTCGCATGTGTTAGATTTTGATGAAATGGCGCAGGCACATTTGCAAATAGAAACCGGACGAACTATTGGGAAAGTGGTTGTCACTTTATAAAAAACATAGCTAAAGAGCTCGGACAGGCTATCTTGGATAGTCCGTATAGTGCAGTCAATTTTACAAACAACAGATAGTCTTGTTTAAGGATATCATCAATACATCGAAATGAGGAAGCGGACTCGTTCAGTTACAAAGAGGCATCTTGGAATATTGCGGAGTATCGATCATTCAGCATGATTTTATAGGTCCCTTGCGCGAATTCAATGAGACGTGGCGTACGGTGTGTATGTTTGATGATGGTTGCAGCGCTATACTGTTTTCGGCTTGTATTTGGGTTGTGTTCGTACCTGCTTCGGACCACCTTCGGAAATGGACACTTTGGCAACCAGTATTAAACCATTGCTGACCAGATATTTCCTGTTCAGGGTCTGTTCAACAACTGTACAGCACTTGTTCAATATCTGTTGCTTGTCCGAAGCAGGTACGAACTTGGTCCGAAGGAGAGGTCAATCTAGGTCCTTATCCTCCGGGCAGTAACAGGTATAGCACTTTTGGCCTGGGTATCTTGGAAACGGTATTCTTGGGCAAATTGGAATATAGCAAAACAGAAAAAGTTTATGTCTAAAAACTTTAACAGTGGAAAGAGTGGAAAGATGTTTCAGATGCAGCAGAGGTAATGCCGTGATTTTTTTAAGAAGATATAAATAAATAGACAAGTCTGTCTATTTATTTATATCTTTGTTTCATGAAACAAAGAGGGCAGGTCGTTATAGATAAGATTCTGGACACGGCAGAACGGTTATTTTACGCACAGGGCTACAGCAACACAGGGATTAATCAGATCATTGAGGAAGCCGACGTTGCAAAGGGCTCACTTTATAAACATTTTCAGACCAAGACGGATCTGCTGGTAGCGTATATCGAGCGTCTACATCAGCTGTGGTTGCAGCGGTTGGAAGCTGCTGTTGGCGAGGTTAGCGATCCTAAAGGGAAATTGCTTGCTCTTTTTGATCACCATACAAAACGGCAGGCGGACAGGCTATTTGGGGGCTGCCCATTTATCAAAGCCAATGATGAAGCCTATACGGACGATCCGCGCTTCACTTCGGAAATCCAGCGGGTGAAAGCGCGGAGCAAGAGCTTTATCAGAACATTGGTTGAGCAATCGGGCCATCGGCAGTTGCTTTCAGATGATGAACTCGTCGATACCATCTACTATATGCTGGAAGGATCTATTGTTTCGGCGTCGGTTTTTAAGACTTCGGCTGAGATACAGGGGGCAAAACGGATCATAGAAAAACTGATCTAACATGAAGACAATACAAAATAAATGGCTGGAACTGTTGATCGTACTCGCTGCACCGCTACTCTCCGTGATCGATGTCTTTATCATCAATATTGCGATTCCGACCATTAAAAAAGGAACGCATGCTACTGACGGGGAGATGCAGCTGGTTATAGCGGGTTACCTGTTGGGCTATGCAGCCTTCCTCATCACAGGAGGTAGGGCCGGGGATCATTTTGGGAGGAAGAAAGTATTCTTTTGGGGCATGGCGGCATTTACGATAGCTTCCTGCCTCTGTGGAATGTCACAGTCGGCTCTGCAACTGAACCTTACCCGGTTTTTTCAGGGGCTGAGCGCCTCCTTTATGGTGCCCCAGACGATTGCATTTATACAGATCTTATTTACGGATCCCAGGGAGCGTGCCAAGGCATTTGGCCTGTATGGAATAACCCTGGGCACTGCAGCCGTGATCGGGCAGGTGCTTGGTGGATACCTTTCGGATCTGCACGGGATGATCGAAGGCTGGCGGCTGGTGTTTTTTATCAATCTCCCCATAGGAGCTGTCACCTTATGGGCAACACACCGATATGTAACGGAAACGCCAAGACATGCGCATACAAAATTTGACTATACGGGCATCTTAATCCTGACCCTGGCACTGTTTGCGTTGATTTATCCGCTCATCCAGGGGCGCGAATCGGGCTGGCCGCTTTGGAGTTTCGGCCTACTGCTACTTTCAGCAGTTCTGTTCCTGTGGTTTACTTATGACCAGAAGAAAAAGCTGGCAAAGGGTAGGGTTCCGCTAATAGATGTCAGGCTTTTCCAGATAAAAGAGTTTAATATGGGGCTTGCTGCAGTGCTTTTTCACTTTATGCTGCACACGGCTTATTTGCTGCTTAGCGCGGTATATCTACAGAACGGACTCGGTGTTTCTGCGCTTGACGCCGGGCTCTATTTTATCATCCCAGGTATTCTTTTTATTATTTCATCGGTGTTGGCATCGCGTCTCATCATCAGGTATGGAAAAAAGGTGCTGCTTGTGGGGGTTGTGCTGCTGCTGACCGCTTTTTACCTGCAGATGGTATGCTGGAAACCTGGTTCCGATCCGCTGTTGGTGATAGGCCTGATGGCTATCTGGGGCTTCGGAAACGGACTTGTGCTTCCTTCACTGCTGAATATAGCTTTACAGCATGTTCCCGTGGCCTATGCCGGTGCTGCAGCCGGCATCTATTCGACCTTCCAGCAGACCGCTTCGGCACTGGGCGTGAGTATTATTGGTGGCGTATTTTTTTACTACGCAAAAGATGGCTGGCAGCAGGCGTATCATTACGGAACCATAGGGATGTTGATCTGCACCTGTATGGTCGGCCTGATCCTGCTATTGGTATCAGGTAAAAAACCGGTACAGGCATCTGCCAGCTAGGAGGGCTAAACTCCGCTCAAGTGTATAACAGAGCGCGGCGTAGAACCAAACTAAAGGCGTACAAATGCTACAAAATGACAGCTCCGTAAATCTGTGCTATTCTTCAGCTCAAATGAGTTAGTCTCCCCGTACCAATAGCGGTAATTTTGGATAAACAAAAAGAATAAAGATGAGCAAAATAGTTTTTATAACAGGAGCTTCCAAAGGATTTGGAAAATTATGGGCTGAGACCTTACTTAAACGCGGTGATAAAGTTGCCGCCTCGGCAAGAAATATCGCTGCACTGGCAGAGCTGAAAGCTACTTATGGCGACAATATTTTAGAAGTAAAGTTGGATGTTAATAGCCGCGAAGAGGTTTTTTCAGCTGTTGAGAAGGTAAAAGACCATTTTGGTCGCATCGATGTGCTGATCAACAATGCCGGATTTGGCTTATTTGGTACCACAGAAGAAACATCCGAGCAACAGGCCCGTGATCAGATGGAAACGAATTTTTTCGGATCATTGTGGGTGGCTCAGGCCGTATTGCCGATCATGAGGGCGCAGAAGAGTGGCCATATTATTCAGGTTTCCAGTTTTCTTGGACTGACCACGATTCCGTTACTGGGTTTATATAATGCGTCAAAATTTGCAGTAGAAGGGCTCATCGAAACAATCGGTTCGGAAACGGCGCACCTGGGCATCAAAACGACCTTGATTGAGCCCAACGGTTTTGCAACAGACTGGGCTGGAGCATCTGCGGTTCAGACTTCTTCGGATATTACAGATTACGAGCCCGTGCGTGCAGCCTTTGCGGCAACTGGTGATAACCCCGATACCTGGGGCAACCCCGAAGCTACGGTAGCACCTGTGTTAAACATCATCGATAGTGAAAATCCGCCCAAGCGCATTCTGTTCGGTAAAATTGCCTATCAGGTTATTAACGATGTGTATACGAAAAGGCTCGAAGATATTCAAGGCTGGAAAGAGGTCAGCATAGCAGCGCACGGACATTAAAAAACCTCCAATCCGGTAGAATATTTTTTAACTTTGATAAAATGAAAACCGATGCAACATTATAGAACCCTTACAGAACTACATCTGGGCAATCGTTGGGAAGCTCCGCAGCATCCGCTTTTCAGTATGGTCGGCTGTCTTTCGGACTGTAAACTGGGGGATAGGGAATTTACCAGTGACTGTTATTTGATCGCGTTTAAGAAAATTAAGTCCGGCAATTTGATGTACGGCCGTACGCGCTACGATCACGATAACGGATGTCTCTTCTTTGCGAAACCCCGGCAGATTATCGAGATGAAAAACCTGGAGTTCGAAGAAAAGGGCTATATGTTGATGATCCACGAAGACTACCTCCATGGGCATGAACTTTTCAAGGAAATTGAAAAATACAGTTTTTTCGATTATGAAGTGAACGAGGCATTGCATCTTTCCCCGAAAGAGGAGCAGCTAATTTTGGAGCTCTATGCAAAAATCCAGGACGAATACGATACTAATCCGGACGAATACAGCCGTGAAATTATGCTGAGCCATGTTTCCTCCATCCTGAAATATGCACAGCGCTATTACAAAAGGCAGTTTATCGATCGGGCGCAGGTGATCGGCAAAACAGCATCCAAGTTTAACGATCAGCTTCGGAGTTATATAAATCAGGGCCTGCTGGCGAAAAGCGGTCTGCCCAATGTGGCCTTCCTGGCCGATCAGCTCTTTGTGTCGCCACGCTACCTCAGTGACCTGCTCAAGCAGGAAACGGGCAAAACGGCCATGGAGCTGATCCATATTTTTATGATTTCAGAAGCGAAGAACTTACTACGCTTAGGGGAGAAAGGTGTTGCTGAAATTGCTTATGAACTTGGCTTTGAAAATCCGTCGTATTTTACCCGGCTTTTCAAAAAGCAGACGGGAATGAAACCCCTGGAGTTTAGAAAATCCCAGTTGAACTGATGGGTTATAAGGTGTTATAAGTCCCAGGAAAATGAACGGTTTTCCTGGGACTTTTTCTTTATTCCAATCCTACAGGTGGGACCTTACGGCTTCTTTTACGTATAAAATCACTTTTCGGAATGGATATGTTGCCGTAAACAGGCCGCCGTTAGCGAGACAGTATCTTTGAGTAAATCGGCAACGGTACCTGTAAACACCACATTTCCGCCATACTTGCCTGCTCCGGGCCCAATATCGATAATCCAGTCAGCTTGGGCGATAACATCGAGGTTATGCTCGATAACGATCAACGTATTGTTGTTGTCCACCAGATTATTGATAAAGTTTAATAACTTTTCGGTATCGTTTGGATGTAAGCCTGTGCTTGGTTCATCAAGGACGATAATCTTGTTGGAGTTCTTGAGTTCTTTGGTCAGTTTGAGCCGTTGTCTTTCCCCACCCGAAAAACTGTCTGACCGTTGCCCCAAAGTCAAATAGCCCAGACCGAGTTGGAGTAACATATCAAAAGACTGACGGTATAGTTTGTCCGGGAAAAAATCATAGGCTTCTTCGACAGTCATATCCATCACCGCAACAATATTTTTATCATGGTAATGATATTTTAAGACCGCTGGCTTAAAGCCAGAGCCACCGCAGACCTCGCAGGTCTGTTCAATATCATCCATAAAGGCCAGATCAATTTTTTCGATACCGATACCTTTGCAGTTTTCACAGGCGCCGAGGCTATTTCGGCTAAAAAATTTATCGGATACCTGATTTGCTTTTGAAAACAGGGTGCGTATTGCATCAGATAAGCCCAGGTAGGTCAGCAGATTGGAGCGTGCACCTGTTGAAAATAACGACTGGTCGATGATGGTGGCTTCGGGATAAAATTTGGGCAGCACTTTGTTGATCAGTGTACTCTTGCCCGAACCCGCCACGCCGGTAACCACGGTCATCACCTTTTGGGGAATGCTCACCTGGATGTCTTTCAGATTATGCAGACTGGCATGTCTGATTTCGAGGTATTCGCTTGCTGATCGTGGTTTATTATTAATTCGAGGCCGTTTAGCAAAGTACAGCCCTGTTTTTCCTGTTGATGTTTTCAGTCCAGCGACAGTGCCTTCATAGACAATCTCGCCACCGTTCTTTCCCGACCTGGGGCCCATATCGATTACCCGATCGGCGATGCGGATCAAATCGGGGTCGTGCTCAACAAGTAAAACGGTATTGCCTTTATCGCGCAGCTGTTTAATAATTGCAGCGATATTTTGTAAATCCATTGGATGAAGTCCGATGCTGGGCTCGTCAAAAATATAGAGTAAATCCGTGAGGCTGCTCCCCAGGTTTCGGACCATTTTGATGCGTTGGCTTTCCCCGCCTGATAGGGTGTCTGTACGTCTATCCAAGGTCAGATACTGCAAACCGATGTTGACGATATGTTGAAGCTTATGTTTCAGTTCGGTGAGAATGACATCAAAAGTGCTGGAATGTAAAGAAGCAACGAATTCCAGCAGCTCATCGATCGAAAGGGCCGTACAGTCGGCGATATTTTTGCCCGCTATTTTGCAGGATAGAATCGTATCATTCAACCGTTTTCCCTCGCATACAGGACAAGTTTTGGTAATGATAACTGTATTTAAAGCCTCCTTTCGGCTCAAGATTTCCTTCGATTGCTTCTTGAGGAATGCTTTTTCAATGCGGGGGATAATACCCTCATACTGTACCGTTTTGCCCCATTCCGGATCAGGCTGTTTGGGTTTGTGTTCGGCTGCATGCAAAAGGAGCTCCCATTCCTGCGGCGTGTAGTCGTTCAGTTTTTTGTCGTTGTCAAAATAGCCTGATTGGGTGTAGCGTGTCAGGCGCCAGCCGCCCGGTTGAAAGGTCGGAAATCGGATAGCCCCTTCGTTCAACGATTTTTGCTTGTCAATAAGGCTATCTACATCAATGGTCTGCACAATGCCCAGCCCTTCACATGCCTTGCACATGCCCAAAGGATTATTGAATGAAAAGGCATTTGAATAGCCTACAAAGGGTGTCCCCATGCGCGAGAAAAGCAAGCGGAGAGAAGCATAGATATCGGTGGCCGTGCCTACAGTCGAGCGTGCATTGCCGCCCAATCTTTTTTGATTGATAATAATAGGGACATTCAAGTTGTCGATTTTGTCCACATCCGGAACGCCGATGTGCTGCAGCCGGTTTCGGATAAAACTGCCCTGTGTTTCGCTGAACTGCCTTTGGGCTTCAGCACCTATTGTTTCAAAGACCAAAGACGACTTGCCCGACCCGGAGACTCCTGTAAAAACAGTAATCTTTTTCTTGGTGATCTGGAGAGAAATATTCTTGAGATTATTTTGCCGGGCATGTATGATGTGAATATGTTCCATAATCATTAACTTTGGTAATTATTAACTAAGTTAACTATTTTATTGGCGATGAACAAAACTGAACAGAAATTTTATGAAGTGTTTACTAATTTACAATGCTTCATCTTGGCAAATATGAATAGGGGCGACATCAATGGTGTAACAGCGACCCACTATAATATAATCGAATATATTTACCGCCACGATCATTGTATCGTCAAGCAGATTGCTCAGGCGTTTAACATAAGTCCGCCTGCTGTTTCCAAGCAGCTCAAATTTTTGATAGCGAATAACCTGGTCGAACAGCAACAGTCTGCTGCCGACCGCAGGATTTTCAATTTAAGTGTAACGGAAAAAGGCAGATTTATCATCGATAATTCGGAGAATTTCAGGGAAACAGTGGCCAAAGAAGCTGCTAAAATCTTGAAGGAAGATGACTTAACGAAGCTGACTGAATTGCTCAATAAAGTGTTGACGGCCTGCTCAACCCAGACATGCTGAGAAAATCATGAATCATTAACATCGCCTTTTTAACTTGCGTTTCAATTTTAGTTCCTTTTGAAGCGCTCCGTACGTTACGTATATTTTTATGCTGTTTTAACTATTTCTTTTAACCACATCGACCATATGATCTAAATCAAATGGCTTTTCAATAAAGTCGTCGGCTTTACAGTCCGCAGCAACTTTTGCAATATCGTTGGCTGTCGATGTCAGGACAGATGGAAGTTCTTCGGTATCTGGATCAGCTTTGAGTTCCTTGATCACTTCGGATCCTTTTTTACTTCCTTTAATATGGTCATCCACAATAAGAATGTCGGGATCAATATCTGCAAGCTCTTCTATTGGTTCAGTTGTAAGCGATGGAATCACATCAAAACCCTCATCAACTAAGACCTCATCCATGATATTCAAGATATCTTCATTATCTTGAATAACTATAGCCTTCTTTTTCGTCATTTCTATTGAAATTTATCGCGTAAATATAGGAAAAAAGCGGATACAAAAAACAGGGGAACGCTCAATTTTTAGTTAGGAGAAACAGAACAAAAGTAATGCTATCAGTGAGCTGATGGCAATGTAGGCTAGTAGTGGGCTTACGCCGTCATTTTTGCCTAATTTTTTAACAAAAAAAAACAGATAACATTTATGTTATCTGCTGAACTTAACTTAAAGAAGTTTTTAAACTTCCTACTTAATTATGCTATTCGCACATTAACTGCGTTAATGCCCTTTTTACCGTTCTCTAGATCGAATGTTACAGTATCGTTTTCACGTACATGATTGATTAAACCTGACGAGTGTACGAAAACATCTTGACCGCCATCTGTTGGTGTAATAAAACCAAAACCTTTGGTGTCATTAAAGAATTTTACTGTTCCTTGTTGCATTGTATATATGTATTAAATTATGTATTTATTAGAACGCTTTTGCAGCATACCTCTCCTTTAACCATACGCGTTGGTAAAGGATAAATCGATCTGTCAACAAAAAATGAAGTTTGTAATTTTTCGTATTGACACTATCAATCTGAAAAAAGGCAATTAACTTCATATGTTGATAACAAAATAGCAGCTGGAAAAACGAAGACTGAGAAGAAAGAGTAAACTCAAAAGTGTCAGAAGAAGTAATGGCAGAAGCCTGATTATTATTCAAATGTAGTTATAAATTATTGAAAAACAAAGTTTTTTATTTTCTTCTGCTAATGTCAGCAAGCGCTAGAGGGGAAAGAGTTGCCGCCGAATGCGGAGCAGATGCTTTTCTGGTAGAGCCATTTGAACTTGATGATCGCTATGCTTTAGTAGAGAAAGTTAGGTAAGCGTAGTTTTAGAATTTAAGGTTGGCTCAGGCCACTAAGTGATTGAATGAGTTGGAAAAGCAGAAATAGGAAGCGGACCAAACTTAAGGATAGTTTGGTCCGCTAGGTTAAAAAAATATCATGCTTTAATAATTCTTACGCATGTTTTTATTGTTATCCTGCTTTGTTACACGTTAGCTCAACGGCTTTGTGAAACAATACATGCTGTTGATTGTACAGAGGATTATGCCTTGACCAAACGCTATGAATGGCTTAGCTGTAACTTTCCGATGAAAGGGCGATTATCAATCGTCAGAATAGCTTCTTTAATGGAATAGCATAGCTGGTAGCTTTCGCTCAGTGCTTTTTTGCTAGCTTCTATTTTGTCGTTTTCAACTTTATCGACAATCCAGGTTGGGTTTAACGGATCTGAACTAAATTTGGTGATTAATACGGTAAATCCTTCTTTCTGAGCACTGATTAAAGTGTCTTTTGTGATGTCTACTATTTTCATAGTGAGATAATTTACAAAAAAAAATACGAAACAGGGTCTGCTTCGTTCAGTTGATGGCCTTGACAACCACCGTACAATTGAACGAAAATAGACCCTCTTTAATGTATCCGGGCCGAAAATTAGCAGGTTCAGCGATCGGTTTAGCTAGCGTGAAGCAGATCGCAAAATAAATTAAAATGTAACAAAAGGCGATCTGTGGTTAACTAACCAACTCTGTTCTTTAGCAAGTTTTGTTCTTATTTCTTCTGCCGATCAAATTAGAACTTTTTCCCGATAGAAGCTGTTTAATAGATAATTTGTCTATTTTCGGGATCACATAATGCACGCCTTCATGAGATACATCGGAATATTAATATGCAGTATTTTACTTTCTTCGACAGCTTGTCAGGCACAGGATCAGGGAGCTTATTGGGTGGCGGTATCCTCCAATAAGATCAACCGCGAGCCGATGCGTGGAATAACGCTGAGCTACATGGAAATGCTGATCAAAGCTTTCCCTTATCTGGCCGTAAAAGGAAATGATATTCTCATCCCTTATCCAGATGAAAAGAGGATACAAAAACAGGAATTCACTTCTTTTACCAATACGCGGATAAAGTTGCTCAACAATAGGCTATTGGACAGTATCTATGGCATAAAAAGCGGCAAAGATACGCTTCGCATCAATTTTTATTATCAGGGAACAGGTGATGAAGATAAAAAATTTGTGCTCAACTATATTCCTATCTCAAAGGCCGCCTATGAAAAGGCGACTGCTGCCCTAAAACAGGAGCGCCGGAAAGTGTTGGAAAGTAGGCTGCCATGGGACGCTACCGGACTCGACTTTAACAAAATGAGGCCGCTTTACCTACAGGATATGGCGACCATGGATTTGATTAATCCCATCCAACTTGCCGACGAGCTGACGCAATTCTCCGATAAAACGGCTGTTGTATATCAGTCTGCTATATTGAGCAGAAATGACTCTTTGCAGCATTTCAAAACTTTTGGCATCGAGAATATGTTGCTGTCGGAAAGTATAGCCGCCAAAATCGGAAATACCACCTTCGATAACCTCGAATTTTATGTAGATTCCAACAATCGTAACCAAGGCATGGCTCTCCGCCAAAAATACATGCCTGTAAATGCCATTACGGAAGTTTTCAATAAAATTTCCAGTCAATTTCCATCGGCCAAACTAAGTTATTTTGGCCTACCAAAAAAGTTTGAAGATGGGGATATCTCGGGTATCCATATCAATATTGCCCTGACTTGGCATACCGAAGGTAAAGTGATTAAACTGGTGGTCGAAGGCATACCTGACGCCTTATTTGACCGTGAAGTGGATCGGGATATTGCTGTTACGGATGACCAGAATGCAACGGAAATAAAACAGGTATTAGCACATTACCTCAGCCTGATTGACCAGGCTAACCTCAGGGTATTTGTCATGTCCAGAGATTTTGATGAATTGCTCAATCGTAAGGAAAATAGAATGGAGACCAGGTTGCCGGGCCAGCTCTGGGAGTACGTGACCTCATGGCGATACCTGTACGATCTTGACAAATAATAATCAATTCCAATGCGTGCAAAGTTAAATTTTAAGAGAGATAGTCTGTTGCATTATTTTACTGGTTTTATTAGAAATCCATCATAAATTGACTTTCCTAAAAATAAAGCCTAATTTTGACTGATCAACAATAACTAAACCAGCAGATGAGTGTAACACATGTCCGACAATTGTTTACCCAACTTTACGAAGAAAATTGGGTGAAGTTGTATGTGCATGTGTTTCGGATGTTAGACGATCGTGACGAAGCCCGTGATATTGTACAGGAAATTTTTACCAATCTCTGGGACCGCATGGAGCGGCTTGAAATTGAACATTCTTATCAGGCGTATCTTTTTCGTTCGGCCCGTAATTTGGTCATCAATCGTATCGCCAGCCAGGATGTGGGCCGGAAATATGAACATTACCTGGAGCATGCCGCCTCAACTCCTGAAATTATGCCCGACGAGTTGCTGCGGGAGAAAGAACTGGCTCAGCAGATCGATCAGGCGATTGAAAAGCTGCCCCGCAAAATGGCTTTGATCTTCAAAAAAAGTCGTTTCGAGCAGCGGAGTTATCGGGAGATTGCCGCGGAACTTGAGATCTCCGAACAGACTGTCAAAAAGCAGATTTACAATGCGTTGACGCTTTTGAGAAAAAAAATTCGAACTATTTTCATTTTTTTCTACCACTAATGGGGTACTATCCTGTCTTCTAAACGGTAAACAGGATAGAACCTATGAAACAACGATTATCGAAACAACTACTGCAGAGGTATCAGCAGGGGATGTGCAGCGCCGAGGAAATTGCACTTGTCGAAAGCTGGTACAATCAGCTCAGTCGGAAAAATAACGAAAAAGACATCCCGGAACTGGATCTCGCTGCAGAAGACCGCTATTTCCAACAGCATATTTTTGGGCCCGAATTAAGGGCTAATCGCCACCGCAGCGCCTATTTGAAGGTGGCTGCCAGTATTGTATTCTTTTTGATGGCCGGTGCAGCGCTGTACTTCTTTTCCCAGTACCAACAATCGCCACAGCCACTGCCTTTTAGTGTCGGTCAATTCCAGGCCGATCTGCTGATCGGCAATGAAGTGGTTAGCCTGGACGAAAAGAAACCGTTTAGCCCCGCCTATATGGCGCAGGGGAAGGGGAATAACCTGGCCGTCAAGACCAAAAAGGGGCAAGAATTCAAGATGGAACTTCCCGATGGTACCACCGTGTGGCTAAATGCAGACAGCAAGCTGGAAATAGGACCGGGATACGACCTCAAGGAACGCTCGGTATTCCTGACGGGTGAAGCCTATTTTAAAGTAGCAAAAAATAAAGCCAAACCTTTTATTGTTCATGTCGGCAACACCAGCATTGAAGCCTTGGGAACCGCTTTCAACGTGAAGTTATACGCAAACGATAGCCAGCTCTTAACCACGCAGCTCGACGAAGGTAAAATACGGGTCAGCAATGCGGGTCTTCAGGAGATTCTGCTACCGGGACAGTCGATCGAACTGAATGTGCTGAACGGTGCCTTCCAACGAAAGCAGCAAAATACACAACAGGATGCTGCCAATTGGAAAGAGGGTTACTTTGAATTTGACCAGACACCGCTTCCCGAAATTTTGGCCGATCTTTCCCGTTGGTACAATTTTACCTATAGCCTGTCGCCCGTCTATAAAAACAAAGTCCTTAGCGGAAAAATCAGCAAAAAAGAGTCCTTTGAAGAAGTACTCAAGATATTACGGTTCGCCGGCATAAACTATACCATTGACAAGGATCGACTCGTCCTTGTTCCCTAACCAAACCCAAACAAACGCATTTTCAATCTAAATACCCTATGAAACAATCCGTAAAAACACTGCTATTGATGCTGATGCATGTCAATGGCTATGCCTTTAGCCAGCAGGCAGACAAGGCATCTGACCATGTTCAATTTAAACAGCTCGTCAAAGCCATTGAGCAACGCAGCGATTACCGCTTTGTATATGATCCTCATGAAATTAACCCCGATCTGGATATTGATGTTAATTTAAACAATGCCAATATCCCGGAACTACTTAAACAGGCATTCTCGGCTAAGGGCATCCGCTATCAAATTGTCAAAAACACCATCGTGCTCCAGGGGAAGGGGGGAGCAAAGGCGCTGCAGATGACCGTCTCTGGTCGCGTCAGCAATGGGGCCGGTGCAGCGCTTGAAGGGGTCAGTGTTCGGGTTAAAAACAAGATAGCCAGTACGGTCACCGATGCCAGCGGGCGCTTTAGTTTAAACGGACTGCAACAGGATGATATCTTACTTTTGAGTTATGTGGGCTACCGCAGCAAGGAAGTGAAGGTAGCGGACAAGGCCCTCATGGAAATAAGCCTTGAGCTAGATCCGGGCAACCTGGATGAAGTGGTGGTTATCGGTTACGGCACGTCTTCAATACGCAAAAATACGGGTTCGGTATCCAGTGTCACCAGCAAGGAGATCGAAACACAACCGGTACTGGATCCTCTGGCGGCCTTGCAGGGGCGCGTTGCGGGACTCAATATCGCATCCAATTCGGGCTTGCCGGGCAGTTCCTTTCAGGTGCAGCTACGTGGTGTCAATTCTTTGAGCAATGGCAGCAGCCCGCTCTATATTATCGACGGTATTCCATTTTCGGACGAAAGCATGAATCAGTTTACCGCGGCCAATGGGAACCAAAGCCCGCTCAGCCTGATCAATCCCAAGGATATTGAACGCATCGATGTGCTTAAAGATGCCGATGCGACAGCCATTTATGGCTCCCGGGGTGGGAATGGGGTGATCCTGATCACAACAAAAAAAGGAAATAAGGGTGGACTTAAAATAGACTTTAATGCCAATGTGGGCTCCGGTAAGGCCATTCGCAACTTGAAGATGCTCAATACCGAGCAATATTTGGACATCCGGAAGGAAGGCTTTAAAAATGATAACTGGACGGCGACAGCAGATAATGCGCCGGATCTGCTCACCTGGGATCAGTCCGCCTACAGCGACTGGCAGAAGGAGTTTTATGGCGCATCGGCCCCTTTCTCGACCTATCAGCTGTCATTTTCCGGAGGAAACGAAAATACCCAATACCTGGCCAGTGCCAATTTCAATCGTCAGGGGGATCCCTTGCCCGGCAATAAGAATTATCAGCGCGGTGGTGCGCTGTTGAACTTGTCTACGCAATCCAAAGATCAGCGATTTAAGCTCAACAGTAGTTTCAACCTCAACCTGGACCGTAACAATACAGTGCCGACAGATATTGCCCAGTTTTATAACCTGGCGCCCAATTATCCTTTATATGATGAAAAGGGAGACTATTATTGGTTCCAACAGAGTTTGCAGAATCCCGCCGCCTATATGGAGCGCTCGAGTGTTTCGAAATCAAAATCCCTGCTGGCCAACTTTTCTGCCGAATATGCGATCTTACCCGAACTGGTCGCAAAAGTCAATGTAGGGTATAACCTCAAAAGCATGGACCAGACGCGCTTGCTGCCCAATGCGGGATTTAATCCATTGACGAGCACGGGTTCCATGGCCTCTTACGGGAATTCGGATTATCAGTCCTATATCATTGAACCGCAATTAAACTACAGCAAAACAATTGGTAAACATGATTTTAAACTGCTTTTGGGTGGTACCTGGCAGCAAAGGGTCAGCGAAGGGAAATACTTCGATGGCAGCAGTTACCCGAGTGATTCGCAGCTAAACAATATCGGTGCTGCAGGTATCCTTGTGAACCGCAACAATCAGTATGCAGATTACCGTTACCAGTCTGCATTTGGTCGTATAAATTATGCCTATGCCGATAAATATCTGTTGAATTTCAGCTACCGAAGGGATGGCTCTTCCCGCTTTGGGCCCAACAATAAGTACGGTAATTTTGGGTCGATCGGTGCAGCCTGGGTGTTCAGCAGTGAAGAATTTCTCCAGGATCAGTCTATCTTGAGCTTCGGTAAGCTACGTGCCAGCTGGGGGGTGACAGGAAATGACCAGATCGGTGATTACCAGTACCTGGATACCTGGGGAACGGGCTTTGCCTACCAGGGCATCACGGGGCTTTATCCGACACGGGTGTTTAATCCCAATTTTGGATGGGAAGAAATCAAAAAGAAAGAACTGGGGCTCGACCTTGGATTTTTCAGGGACCGTATTTTCCTCACGGCCAATTATTACAACAATAGATCGGATAATCAGTTGATCAATATCGTGCTAGCACCGCAGACGGGCTATAATTCTTATTTTGGTAATACCCCCGCACTGATCGAAAATAAGGGCTTTGAGTTAGAGCTGAGCAGTGTGAATATCCAAAAGGAAAAGTTCAGCTGGAAAACAAATTTCAATATTACTTTCCCGTCCAATACCCTGCTGGAATATCCCGGGCTTGCGAGTAGCAGTGATGGGAGGCGATACATCATTGGCGAGTCCACACGTATCGTCCGCGGATTTCAGTTTACGGGAGTGGATCCACAAACCGGGGTCGCCCAATTTCGGGATGTGGATGGCGATGGGAAAATCAGTGATTTCAATGATTATGTAACCTTGGGATCACTACTGCCCAAGTACTATGGTGGTATCGGCAATAATCTGAGTTATGGCGATGTGAGCCTTGGATTTCTATTTCAGTTTGTCAAACAGGAGGGACCATCCATTGGATATGGTCCACAGGCAACGACCATTGGCGGATTGGGCAACCTGGATGAATATGTGTTAAACCGTTGGCAGCAGCCCGGAGATGTGACCGATGTGCCACGCGCTACGGCTAACAGCGCCAACGAAGCCAACCTGGCTTACCGTAATTATTACCGGTATTCTACGGCCGTATGGGACGATGCTTCTTTTATTCGCTTAAAAAATGTATCGCTCAGTTACGATATCTCCAAATGGGCACAGAAGATCAATATGAGCCGCGCTGTGGTACAGTTCAATGCACAGAACCTCTTTACCTGGACAAGCTTCAGAGGTATGGATCCCGAGATGCCTGGTTTTGACCGTACTTATGTTTCGGATGTCAATCCCTTTGGTTCGGTACGGAACAGTGCCACACCATCCATGCGCACGTATACATTTGCGGTTCAGCTCACTTTTTAATGATCATAAAACTAAAGACTTATCCCATGAACAAATATATTATCTACAGCCTTTTTGCAACACCACTGCTTAACATCTCCTGCAATAAATTTCTGGCCGTGGACCCACCCAAGACAGAAGTAGCAGCAGAGTCGGCCTTCAGTGACGAAAAGACAGCCACAGCAACCGTGGGCGGACTCTATACCAGTATGAACAATTACAATAACCAGTTTGCCAGTGGACTGATGACCATTGTACTGTCCAGTTTGGCCGACGATTACAACTCAGCCTTTACAAGCTACGATGAGTACAAATACAATAAACTGAGCCCGGCAACCTCTTATCTTGATCGGCTCTGGTCGCAACCCTATAGCTATATCAACCACAGCAATAAGATTATCGAGGGTGTTGAAGCCTCGGCGCTCAGCAGTACGGTAAAGGCACAGCTATCGGCCGAGGCCCGTTTTACAAGGGTATTCAATTACTTTTACCTGAGCAACCTCTTCAATAAAGTGCCCCTGATCACGGATACCAAGGATCTGGAAGCCAACAACCGAAAAGGTCCGGCCTCCAGGGAAGAGCTCTATGCTTTCATGGTGGATGATCTGCAGAAAGCTGCTGTCGATATTGCGGATGCCTATCAGGGCAATGAGCGTACCCGCCCCAACAAAAAAGCGGTTGACGCGCTATTGGCCCGGGTATATCTGTATCATGCCGACTGGGCCAATGCCGAAGCGATGGCCGACAAAGTTATCGCGGATAACCGGTACGAACTGTCGCGCGACCTCAATACCGTCTTTTTGAAAACGAGCAAAGAGGCAATCTGGCAGCTGCAGACCGTTAATCTTTCCACTGCCGGAGTCAACACCTGGGAAGGTTTCAGTATCGTTCCGACAGTAGCTACAGCACGGAGTTATTATCAGGTGTATGATACCACGGTAGCGGCCTACGAAGAAAATGACTTACGTAAAGCGATGTGGTTAAAGCCTTATGTCGTAAGTAATAAGACGCTTTATATGCCGTATAAGTATAAGCTGCGTACGGGCACACCTGTAACCGAATACAATACCGTGCTGCGCCTTGCCGAGCAGTATCTGATCCGTGCCGAAGCGCTGCTCAACCAGAATAAGTTGCAGGCGGCACTACAGGATATCAATCAGATCCGTGAACGTGCAGGCCTTGCTGCGCTGCCACAAACAATGGACAAGGCGGGCATTGCCCTGGCCCTCGAAAAAGAACGCCAGCTGGAACTGCTCGGTGAATGGGGCCACCGTTGGTTTGACCTGGTGCGCACAAACAGGGTCCTCCCTGTACTTTCGAAGGTCAAAACAGACTTTAGTGAAAGTGATACCAAAATACCGATCGCCAGTGCTATTTTAATTACAAATGCTAACCTCCAACAGAATGATTAAGTTATTCAAATACGCATTGCTGCTCTGCCTGCTACAGGCAAACCTGCTGTTGCAGGCACAAGTGAGCATTTTGCCGCAAAAAGCAGCGGCCGGAGATACCGTGACCATCAGCTTTGACCCAGGTAAATCTGCTGCTACCCATAAGGAAGGGCCATTTTTCGTGGATTTCAACTATTCAAATTTTTACGAGTTTCCGAGCCGCATGGCCATGCAACAAGAAGGTGGAATCTGGCGTGTACGTTTTAAACTGCCCGCCTACGCCAACTTTTCCTGCTTTACGATTGCCGACAAAGACAAGAAATTTGTACAGCAGGCAAGCGATAGTAGTCAGTATGAGATCTACGTCTATAAGCAGGGAAAACTGATCGCCGGCAATTACCTGGGAAAATCATACAGCGTGCCGGTCCAGGATAAAACCTCGGATCATATCCTGGCTACACAGGAGTATTACCTCAAAAAAGAGCTGAGCCTGTATCCCGACAATTATGAGGCACAGCTCCGGCTGATTGTGCTCCAGATGAAAAACGCTGGTCCGGCCCAGCAGGGGCGGCTGTTGAAAAAGGGCTTGGCCGTAGTGGAAAAGAAATTCAGAAGCAATCCGCTCTTTGAAGGGAACCTCAACAAGGTGACGATGGGCTATCTGATACTCGGGCAGAACCAAAAAGTGGATTCGATCCGCCAGGTGGTGATCAACGAGTTTCCCAACAAGAAGATCGGCATAGGGTATCGGCTCAATAAGTTGTTCCGCGAGCAGGATTCCACCGCCGTGGTCGCCAAGATAGGGCAGCTTCTTTCGCTTAAGACGGCCGATAATGAGGCGGCCTATGGCAGCGCCTACGACTATCTTTTTACCTACTATGTGCAGCACCGCGACAGCGTACAGGCCAAGAAATACCTGCCGCTGATTACCCGTTGGGAGCAGGATCCCTACAAATGGCGCACATACAATCAGTATGTACAGCTGCTCTTAGATCATAAGCTGATGCTGGAGGAGGCATCCAAACTCAATTTATATTTACTTGACAGTGTTGCGGCCTATCCCGTGAGTCTAATACGCTATTTCCCCGAAACAGGCTATCTGATGGCCCATGATCCGGCCAAGGCGGATAAGCTTACTGCGGTAAAAGCAGAAATTATGGCCAATCAGGGACTTATAGCTGCGCAGTTAAAGCAGCCCGAAGCTGCCCGAGACTGGTTTGCAAAAAGTATCCCTACACTCAAATCGGCGGCATTGCTCCGGGCAGTGGCCATGCAGTATCAGCAGTGGAATGATCCGAACAGCGCTATACCCGTATTGGAGGCAGCCTATCGGTATTCCCCTTTTGACCCAGCGATCAGGCAGCTTCTCGACAAAGCGATCCTTAAAAACGGAATGGACAATGCTGCCGAACGGCAGGCTTATTTTAGCAAGCTTGACAAGCAATGGAAACAAGGGTATTACCAGGAGTTTCAAAAGATCATCGGCAATACGCCATTTCCAGAAGACATCAGCATTGTTGATATGGACAAAAAAGCTTTGCTCAAAGCCGATCTCCAGGACAAGATTGTCATCATTGATTTTTGGGCTACCTGGTGTAAGCCCTGCATCGCTTCATTTCCCTATTTGCATCAGGTGTACAAAAAATATGCAAATGATCCGCAGGTGAAGTTCGTGATACTCAATTCGGGCAGTGGAAACAGCTGGGACGATGCCTACAAATGGGCAAAGGCCAATCCCGCATTTGACTTTCCATTTTATTACAACCAAGATAAAAAGCTCAGTAGTAAGCTGGATATCACATCCATTCCGACAACATTGATTCTGGACAAAAAAGGGAACATCCGTTTTCGAAAGGTGGGATTTGAAGGTGAAAAGCTACTGCAGAGCCTCGATGCCATGATCGAATACCTGAAAGAACTGGAGCACTAACATATTGTTTTAGGGTCTATAGATTCATTGCAGCAGGAGTGGTTTCCCGCAATTGGTAGCATAGAGCCGCAAATTAGTAACCGCCAAAAAAATAAAAACTTTTGGCGGTTTTTTTTGCTCCCCTTTGAGAGCTAGGGTAAACTTGCAGCCGTCTTAAAAAAAAACTACTAAATTAGTATACATTATTTTGTTTTTATGCTTACATTTGTTTAATCGTAGTTTCAATTGGCGTTGGCGACGAGTTAATCACTATCTAAACAAAGTAAAAATGAAACAGTATTATCTAAACCATCTTTTCACAGTAAGTACAGCATCTTTCCCAAAATCTCACTGGGCGTTCTCTGCGTCTCGAATGTGTAGCTAATAAAATTCTCCCACTCTTGTGATAAATAGGGCAATAACTCGGGTATTGCTCGCTATCCTTTTGCTATAAACACGTTTATGGCCAGTACATCTATTTTTTTAACTAAACGATTCTACCTATGAATAAGAGAAGAATACTACACTATTCGGCGTACCTGTTATTGGCGGGCCTGGCAGAACAGCCCTTGTTAACTTACGCGCAGGAAACCCCAAAAACGATTATAAACGCATCCTTCCGCGGGCAGGTGATTGATGCCGAAAATGGCCAGCCTATTGAAGGTGCTACGGTCAAGCTTTATGGCGTCACACATGCTGTGACCACAGACCGGAGGGGCAATTTTACTTTTGTTACCGGACAAAAGCTACCTGCACGTGTCGTCGTGTCGTCTGTCGGCTATAAAGAGCAGATCGCCCTTATTGAAGAGCAGGGGGACACTGTACGCTTGGTTCGCGAGGACCGTGCGCTGGAAGAAGTTGTCGTCGTGGGCTATGGGACTCAAAAACGGAAAGATTTTACGGGTGCAGCATCAACGATCTCCGCAGACGCGATCAAAGATATCCCCGTACAAAGTTTTGATCAAGCCCTGGCAGGGAAAGCCTCGGGGGTAAGTATATCTTTACCGAATGGATTGCTCAATAATCCACCTGTCATACGGGTGCGGGGCCTGAATTCGATATCCCTGAGTTCGTATCCCTTGATCGTCATTGATGGTATACCTGTCAATACCGGCAATATCGGTACATCCAATGTTGCCAATAACCCGCTCGCGGATATCAATCCTTCGGATATCGAATCGATTGATGTTTTGAAAGATGCGGCTTCTACTTCAATCTATGGTTCGAGGGCTGCAGGGGGGGTATTGATCGTAACGACTAAAAAAGGCAAACAAGGCCGCGCAAAAGTTACCTACGATGTTTGGGGATCTGCGGTATCGGCGGCACGCCTGCCCAAATTGCTGAATGCCAGCCAGTATATTGATATCAAAAATGAAGCGGTATTGAACAACAAGATCTTGTCAGGAAATGCCAGTAATGATAAGGTGGCGAGTGCGCTTTTCTTCCCGCAGTACGACGCGAATGGCAAGCTGGTTGAAACGAATTGGTACGATCATGTCTACAATACAGGGTATAGCCACAACCATAGTCTCGCCGTAAGCGGAGCCAATGCAAATACACAATATTATTTTTCGGGAAATTACTCGGACCAGGAAGGCTTTTTCGCGAAAAACAGCTTCGACCGCAAAGGCCTGCGGTTTAATATAGAACATAAAGTCAACGATTGGTTTTCGCTTGGGAGTAACCTGACCTATAACAATACCTTCAATGACGCCAAAAATTCGGGTTCTTTGCCCAGCAGCCAGTTGCTGTTGATCGGTGGCGCTCGATTGGCGCTGGTATTGCCGCCAAATGTTTCAGCATATAAAGAGGACGGTAGCTACAATTTAAGTAGTACGGGTTTATTGGGCCCCGGAGCCAACTTGTTTACGAACACACTCTATAATCCTGAGGCATTATTTGCCTACAGCAAATACACGACTGGTAACGACCATATCCTGGGAAATGTGCATGCTTCGCTCAACCTGTTGAAGAACTTAAAATTTACAACGACCTATGCGCTGGACCGTAACCTGTCCACGACCAAAACGTATTTGAGCCCCAATCTGGGTTCATCGGGCTATTCAAATGGTGGATCTGTTACCAATGTAAGTAGTCTGCGCAACAACTGGAACTTTACCAATAGCCTAAACTATGATCAGGTGTTTGCCGAAAAGCATGCCCTGACGCTGTTGGTGGGTTACGATATCCAAAAGTACGACAACGATAGCTGGAATGCATCGCAAAACAATGCATCTGATCCGTTTTTTGAAAACTTCCAGGGCAATTGGACAACCTTATCGGGTGCTGGCGGCAGTGTTACTGAGCGCTTCTACCGCTCTACTTTTGTACGTGCCACCTACAACTACAATAAACGCTATTTGCTGACGGCCAACTTTAGAAGGGATGGCAATTCGGCTTTGGGAGCCAACAGCAAGTATGGTGATTTTGGTGGGGTGTCGCTGGGCTGGTCTGTTTTTGAAGAGGATTTCTATAAGAATAGTCGTTTGGCAAACCTCTTGGGCGATCTACGCTTCCGGGGGAGCTGGGGTAAAGTCGGCAATGGAAACCTTTCGGCTTATGAATCGCTCAATCTCTATAGCTCATCGCTCTATGGAACGGTACCTACCTGGAGTATGTCGCAGGCGGGTGATCCGGACCTGGGCTGGGAGACTTCCGAACAGACCAATTTAGGCCTGAGCTTTGACCTGGCCCACAAGCGCCTGCATGTCGATGTCGATTACTTTAGAAACAATGTGAACGGACTTATTCTGGATGTGCCGCAGTCGCCATCAAAAGGTATCCCGGGTAACAGTATCCTCAAAAACGTTGGCAGCATGTATAACCGCGGAATCGAATTCGCTGTCAGTGGAGACCTGATTAGAAAAGGGGACTTTACCTGGAACTCGTCCCTCAATTTTACGCACGTCAACAATAAGGTCACATCGCTGTCGGCCGGCAATGCCGATATCATTGGCTATACGCATACCACCACGGAAGCCAATAATATTACCCGTGTGGGCTATGCGGTGGGCAGCTTGTACGGTGCTGTAACCGATGGTGTGAATCCTGAAAATGGCCAGCGGATATTTATCAATAAAAATGGCGAACGTGTGCAATACAGTGCTGCGGTAGCTTCCGGGCAGAGTAATTGGACTTATCTGGACGGCCGCATTGCCAGTCCGATCACGGTAGCTGACTATCAGGTCTTGGGGACGGCGCTGCCAACCTATTATGGTGGCTTTAATAATTCATTCCGTTATAAAGCCTTTGATGCTGCAGTTAATTTCACTTTTGCAGGTGGTAACAGAGTCATGAATGGTACAAGAGGTACATTACTGGATCAGCGGTTTTACAACAATTCGGTCGAAGTGCTCAATCGGTGGACTACGCCAGGGCAACAGACTGACGTTCCGCGACTGGTCTATAACGATGTGATCTCAAACGGTTCTTCCGGATTTTCCATCGACCAAAATGCCGAGAAAGCTGATTTCCTACGTTTGCAACAGCTCACATTGGGCTATACACTGCGTGGAAATCTGTTTAACAAGATCGGTCTTTCGAGTATCCGGATCTATGGCCAGGCATCGAATCTTTTCTTGATCACAGGATATTCGGGTACGGATCCGGAATCTTCTTCCAACGGAAATTCAAATACCTCCATCGGGGTGGAAAAGAATTCGATCGGGCAGGGCCGTACCTGGACCGCTGGTTTAAATGTCTCATTCTAAAAAACTGCAAACATGAAAATTAACACAAAAAGAAATATCTTCCTCGTAAGCACATTATTATTGGTATCCACCTTGAGCTCCTGCAAAAAAGAGGACGGATTATTTCCTGTACCAACGACTTCAATATCGGATAAGAACGTGTTTGATACGCCTGCACGGATCGAAGGGGTGGTCAATGGCATTTATAAAAATTTAAAAGGAGCCAGTTTGTATGGCGGGCGTTATCTTCTTTACCAGGATGCCCGTGGCGAAGATTTTATCAATGTGACGGCCAACAGCTATACAGCCTATGAAAGCTGGAACAATTCTTACAGTTCGGGATCAAATGATGTCAACAACCTTTGGTCCGCGGCCTATACCACAATCAACGGAGCAAATATTCTGATTAAAGCCCTCAGCCCGGGCACTGAAGTGATCAGTGCTGAACTGTCCAAAGCTTATATTGCAGAAGCCAAGTTCCTGCGTGCAGTAGCTTATTTTAGCTTAGTGACGGTATTTGCCCAACCTTATAACAAAGATCAGGGGGCGTCGCCCGGGCTACCATTACGCCTGCAGGCCGAGGTCGACGGAAATAATAATGATCTGGCTCGAAGTACGGTAGCACAGGTGTACAATCAGATCTTGAGCGATCTCGACGATGCCGAAAAGGATTTGCCAGAAAGCTATTCTACCGCGCAGCTCAATACAACGCGCGCGCACAAAAATACAGCCCGGGCATTCAAAACCAGGGTTTACCTGACGATCAATAATTATGCAAAGGTACTGGAGGAAGCAAAAAAGATCGTCCCGCAGCAAATCGCACCATTTAAGGCGCAGCAAGGCGTTGCGAATGAGCTACAGTCAGATATTACGACGATTTTTGGTGGTAATTTTACCACAACGGAGTCCATTTTAAGTATGCCAGCGAGCACAACAGATGCGCTTTCGGGGCAGTCTGCGATAGGATATATCTATCTTGTCAATAAAGAATACTATCTTAATCCGAATGGCATTCTAAACGACACGCAATGGCGTCAGGCAGACAAAAGACGTAGCCTCCTGCAGGCCAATGGGGATAAACAGTACCTGAAAAAGTATGCTAAGGCTTCTCCTTACGTAGACTATATTCCGGTTATTCGCTATGCTGAGGTCTTGTTAAATTATGCAGAAGCTGCTGCGCAGGCCGAACAGCTAACGATTGCAGGCGCACTCTTAAAGGCTGTGCACCAACGGTCTGATGCGAGTTTTGAATTTCCTGTGGCCGCGCTGGCAAGCAAAACGGCCATCTTGGAAGCCATTGCCAAAGAACGACGAATAGAATTGCTAGGCGAGGGCTTGCGGGGGCACGATTTGCTCCGTCAATTGAAAGAGCTGCCCGCAAAAGGTGATGCGAATATACAGACACCTTCGGTTCCTACAACAGCACAGAACTATATTTTTCCGGCGCCTAACACCGAATTGGCGGCCAATAAACTTTTTAACTAAACTAGTCAAACATGATTAAGACAAGTAAACTCCTTATTCCTTTACTGCTGGCCAGTGTAGGATCTTTACAGGCACAGCAGCAGACCCTGTCGCTCAAAGGAACGGTCAAGAATGGCAATGCTACAGTTGTTTATCTGCAACGTTTTGAAAATAAAATATTTACAGTGATTGATTCTGCACAGGTGAAAAAGGGCGCCTTTGCTTTCCGAAAGCAACTTCCGCTGCCTGATCTGTATGGCATTTCTACAGAGCGGGATGGGGTTCCGAGCTATGTTTTCCTGGATGTAGGGGATATTAAGGTGACGATCGATGCGAAAGATGACAACAGACAGTCGGTATCCTTATCTGGGTCAAAAAGCCAGGAACTCTTTGACGAGTATCGGGCGCAGCGCAAGCCCGATATACGATCCTTCATCCAAAAATATCCGGATAATATCGTTTCAAGCTACCTGCTTTACAGGGAATGGTCCTATCGCCTGTCTCCGGAAGAACTGGAAGCGCATATCGCCCTGCTCTCGGGTTCTCAACAGCAATCACGTTATATACGGGATCTCCGAAAAATTATTGCCGTCACACGGCAGGTAGGCATAGGCAAAAAAGCCCCGGCCATTGTCGCCAATGACCCTGATGGTAATCCGCAGGCGCTCTACGATCATTTGGGGAAATATACATTGATTGATTTTTGGGCTTCATGGTGTCCTCCTTGCCGAAAGGAGAATCCGAATATTGTGGCCAATTACCAAAAATATAAATCCCAGGGTTTTAAAATCTATGCCATTTCACTGGACAAGAAAAAAGAAGCTTGGCTCAAAGGTATTGCCGACGATCAGCTGACCTGGCAGCATGTCTCTGAATTAAACTACTGGAATAGCGAAATTGCCGCTACCTACGCTGTTCGTGCAATTCCCGCCAATTTTTTGGTGGATGACAAGGGGATAATCATTGCCAAGAATGTCCGTGGTGAAGAATTGGGAAAGGTTTTGGACAGTTTGTTTAATCAGGGGAAAACCGAGATTGGCGGACTGAAAAAGGATTTTAAAGGGCAGGAGCCGATTAGCTATGAATCGACCAAATCCCAAGCTATCCTCAAACAGGAACGCGGTACTTTTACCGTGGATCAACGGGTCTTTTTTAGCAATGACTATGCTGGTGCCCGGCTAAATGGACTCACAAAATCCAGTGAAGGCGTGTATCACTTGCAGGTCGCACCGGAACGCACGCCGATCAATCCTAGTCCCTGGTATGGTTTTCAAGTCTGGTCCGCCCGCGATACGACGATAAAAATCCAGCTTGATTATCCTTCCGGCGTACGTCATCGCTATGATCCGAAAGTGAGCACAGACGGGACGAACTGGAATAAGCTCAGCGGAGCTTCTTTTGACTTGCCGATCTCCAGTAAGAGAACATGGATCTCGGCACAGGCAAATATTCCGTCGAAGGCAGTATATAGCTGGATTGAACAGGTAAATCCTGCTGTTCAAATACAAAAACAGGAAGTGGGGAAAACGGCCCTTGGCAAACCAATAAATGTATATGTAGCGGGCAATCCACAAAGCAAAAAGGCTATTGCAATACTCGGGCGACAGCATCCACCCGAAATTACAGGGCATTATGCCTATGCCAGCTTTGTCGAATACCTTTTGGGCAACAGCGAAGATGCAAAGCGGTTTCGTGAGAAATATCGTATTTACCTGACCCCCATCGTTAATCCCGATGGTGTGGATCTAGGGCATTGGCGTGCCAATGCCAATGGTGTTGACCTCAACCGTGACTGGGACGAATTTAACCAGCCCGAGACTGTGGCGCTGCGCGATTATTTTAAACGGGAAATAGAACAGCAGGGCCGCGAGCTTTATTTTGCCATCGATTTCCATTCTACGGGAAGCGATATTTACTACACGGTGGATCCTGCCTTGCCAAGTCGGTTTCCGGGATTTATTCCCACCTGGATAGCTGCAGTCAAAGATGCTATTCCAGGGTATGAACCGCTTGTGAAGCCCCTGTATTTAGGCGGCCCGACCTTCACGGCGTATAGTTATTTGTATAAAACGTATCATGCCGAAGCATTGGTCTACGAAATTGGCGACAATACCGACGCTGATTTTATTCAGCGCAAAGCCCGTATTTCTGCACAAAAACTAATCGAAAAACTCAATGAAAGCTAGTCAATACAACCGCTGGAAGCACCCCCTAATTTGTCTGCTGCTGCTGGGGAGTATTTCTCCAGCTTTTGCCGGGGTATCGGCTACGGATAGTTTGATCGTGGCGAGTGATCTGGTTCGAATAAAAAATATCGTTGACCTGCAGGTGAAACCAGACGGAAGTGAAGTGGCTTATGCCGTGCGCGGCATTGTTGCCGATACGACCAAGCATGCCGGTTTTCGCTATGAAACGCTCTGGTATGTAAACAGGCCGGCATCGACAGCAAAGGTTGATCCGCAATTTACGCAAATCTTATACAGTCCGGATGGACGCAGATGGGCTCTTGGCAAGGGAAGCGACAAACGTTCGCAGCTTTTTTTATTTCCATCAGACGGTCAACAGCCTCAACAGTTAACCAAGATCGAACAGGGGCTGGGTAATGTACGATTCAGTCCAGATGGTTCAAAAGTACTTATATCAAGTAGCTTTACGCTTGGCGAGCTGGTAAAAAGTAAAGATTTCAATCCTGCTGGCCAAGTACCGGCATGGTCAACGGAAATACCCGCCGAAAGCCATAATGCGTCTTTATTAGCGGAGTCTGCACAAGAAGACCGTGACGGCGGGCTAGCGGAAATAATTGCCTATCTCAAACATGATGAACAGCAGGGGATCGCTAAAGTGACCAACAAGCTGCAGTTTCAGACAGAAAATTCAACAACGGGCGAAATCCGCTTTACGCATTGGTATATCATGGATCTCGCCGCTAAAACTCCGCCTGTCCCTTTAACCCAGGGCTTTCGAAGCCATACAGGAGCGGAATTTTTAGGGAATAGCAAGGTGCTTTTAAGCGTAGAGACCGAAAATGGCCTTCATCCGGACCGTGTAGTATCGACTGATCTGATCTTATTTGATCTGCCTAATAAGAAAAGACAAGTAATTTTAGGGGATAGCATACATCGCTTTCAGGTGGCCGCGGTATCGGGTTCAGGAAAATGGGTTGCCGTGAATAGAAGCCGACAGAATTCGTTGACAGTCGGTGAATTGTTTATCTATGATACCCAAAACTGGAAAGGTAATAGCCTGGCTGTAGACCGTAGCCTAAGTAATGTACAATTTTCAGCGGATGAAAAATCAGTCTACTTTATTGCGTCGGATAGAGGGGGGCGTACAGTAAATCGCGCGGATGTAAAAAACGGCAATATACGCACTCTGAGTTCGGTGGAAGAGGGGATCGGTGAATATTGGGTAAATGGTCAGAAAGCTTTCTACACAAAAACCACTTTCGCAAATCCATCAGAGTTGTACCGTGCGGACGCCAATTTTAAAAATAGTACCGTTATTAGTGCGATTAATTCAGGATGGCTATCGGGAAAAAATATTGGTATTGCACAGAAAAGCAGTTTTCGAAATGAAAAGGGGCTGGAGGTCGACTATTGGTTCTTGAAGCCTGCAAATTACCAGGCGGACAAACGTTATCCGCTTCTGGTAGAGATTCATGGTGGGCCAGCTTCGATGTTCGGTCCTGCGGATGCCAGTATGTGGCACGAGTACCAGTACTTTCGCGCACGTGGCTATGCGGTATTGTTTTCGAATCCACGCGGTTCGAGTGGTTATGGAGAAAGTTTTTTAAAAGCTAATTTTAAAGACTGGGGGCCAGGGCCATCACGTGATGTGCTTAAGGCAGTGGATCTGTCGCTCGCGACCGGTGTCGTCGACAGCACGCAGCTGTTTATCACCGGCGGATCTTATGGGGCATATCTAACCACTTGGATATTGGCGCATGAGTCTAGGTTCCGTGCTGCATCCAGTCAGCGAGGGGTGTACGATCTCTATGTCTTTTTTGGTAGTGCCAATGTGTGGCCCATGTTGAAACGCTATTTTGATGGATTTCCATGGGAAAAGGGGATGCGGGATATCCTTTTGGCGCAATCGCCTACCACTTATGCCGAGAAGATAAAAACACCATTACTCATTTTTCATGGGGAGCAGGACAATCGTACAGGTCCTGTGCAGAGTGATTTTCTGTACAAGCAGCTCAAATATTTGGGCCGCGATACGGAATACGTCCGACATCCACGTGCCGATCATGAGATCACACGCTCTGGAGATGTTGGCCAACGCCTCGATCAGCTGTTGCGCACTTATGAATTCTTCGAGCGGTATAGGCACTGATCCTTATGCTTAACGAAGATGATGGAGCATCCAACCTTTTATATTGAAGGCCAAAAGGCTTTAGCAGCGCTTGCTTAGTTAGATTGATTGCCAAGTCTATTTTCTTGGCAATCAATCAAAATTCAATCGACGAGCGCCATAAGCATATCGGCCAATTTTTTCGGTTCTGTGAGCATGGCATCGTGTCCTGTTGCAATCTCTCGATAGTGCCAGTTGAGCTTGTGGTCGCTTCGCACCTTCTCACTCATCTCCTTCATAATGGGCAGTTGCGGATTCGTGCATGCGATATAGACTAAGGGTAATCCATTTCCATATGGATTTTTTAGGTGCAGCTGTTGCGCGAATGTGCCAAAGGGCTGGGGGCTGAGCCTATCCTTGACCCAGGAGACCATGCTAGGCGCTGTAACACCAAACAAAGCAACATCAAAAGGAGCGAAATTTTCTTTCCGCTGAATGTTTTTGAGCTGAACTTCTTGCACAGTCTTGGGTTGCAACGAAATGGGGCTCTGTCCATCTTCAATAATCATAGCGTCGAGAAAAATCAATTTGTGCAATCGTGACGGAATGCGATCGGCCACTCCGGCAATCACAGCACCGGCATAGCTGTGCCCTACGAGATACACATCATGCAAATCTTCCATCTCGATCAGGTTGACAATGTCCTGGATATGGGTATCGATATCGACCGACGGATCGATCAGATGTTTGCGCTCGCCAAGTCCTGTCAGCGTAGGGGCGTAGACCTTGTTGTGTGCATCAATTAGCCTCTGTGTAACGGCCTGCCAGCACCAGCCGCCATGCCAGGCACCATGCACCAGCACATAGGTCGGCCGGCGCTCTTGGTTTTGAGCGTAACAGGATAACATACCGCCTAATAGCAGGAGTAGCAGGAATAAAGTTCTCAGTTGTTTCATTTTTTTATAATTTTATACTGTTTTTTAATACCTGACAAAGGTATAGGCAAGCTTTTGTTGGTACAATAACTCATCCTGAAGTGAGTGGCTAGAAATTGATGATTTAAAATGGCAACACCCCGAAAAGAACAATCGACCAACACGGAAAATCTGCAAACTTTGGCACAGGCATGCGATGTGAATGAAGTATTGCTGCAAATATCATTGCGTTGGAAAATGCAGATTTTATATTGTATTGCAGAGGACGTATCGCAATTTAGCACGTTAAAAAAAATGTTTCCAACACTTTCCGATCAGGTACTGAGCAAACGTTTAAAGGAGCTGAAAGAAGAAGCGCTTGTCATTACCGAAGATATTGAAAATACAATACCGCCTCAGATTCGCTATATCCCAACAGAAAAAGGTAGGGAACTTTTGAAAATTATCCTTGACCTGCATAATTGGGGGCTAAAGTGGAAAATTACAGGCAATGACTATTGCCAGCTGAATGTGGTAAGCGGAACGCGCTAAGGAAATATACAGTTCGTTTTTACTCAGGTTTTAAAGTGAAAGATGCAAGTTTCGATAGGTCAGATTATTTTAGTAATTTAGTAATCGTATGATAGCGTTGATGGAGGACAGGACTGTTGATTTTACCATATTTTTATTCAATATATCAGTAGCTTTATGCGTGAAATCAATTGTCATGAGGAAAAAATTCACCTGTGTGGAAATATACAGTCTTTTGGGTATTTATTTATCTTTGAAGACGATAAGTGTATCGGGGTAAGCGAAAACTGTGCAGCTATTGCAGGTGAAGAATACTCCGCAATGCTGGGCATGACAGTAGATGATGTTCTTCATCGGATAGTTCCTTCATTTGAACTTCGTGGAGAGAACATTAACCAAGCTGTTTCCGACAGCATGTTTGCCAGGTATGCCGATCGTGTGACTATCCTTCAAAACGATTATTTTTTAAGTCTCTATAGGTATGATGGAAAAATTTATCTTGAAATAGAGGCCTGCAATCCTCTTGCTGTCAAAACGACCAAATTATATTATTATGCGAAGCATTTAGATGACCGAAGCAGCGGCAACTCTTGCTGGCAGGCATTGACTGAATTGATTAAGGACATTATTCACTATGATCGAGTGATGGTGTATCGCTTTTTGGAAGATAATAGTGGACAAGTTATTGCAGAGAGCAAGAGTGCTGATCTGGAATCGTTGATGAATTACCGTTATCCGGAATTCGATATTCCTGCACAGGCACGCGAACTTTACCGTATTTTTCATGCCCGCCATACGGCAGATGTCGATGAGGAAGCGATTCCGCTGATGGGGCGGAGTGCCGATGATCTCGATCTTACACGCTGCAGCCTTCGGGCGCTTTCACCCATGCATTTGCAATACCTTAAAAATGCAGGCGTAAAGGCGAGTGCAAGTTTTAGCATTATCGTGGACGATGAGCTCTGGGGGCTTGTAGCCTGTCAGAATCGAGAGCCAATGCATGTAGATCTTTCACAGCGCCATCTATGTACCTTTCTTACACAATACGCTGTAAACAATTATCTGGCAGATTTTCAGAAGAAACAGGTAAAAGTTCAGAAAAATCTATCGCAGCTGAAGCATGATCTAAAAAGTGATTTGTTGGTCAAGCGCGACTTGTATGACGTGTTGGAAAAGTATGCCGTGCGTATTATGGAGGTAATGAATGGGCAGGGGCTAATCATTAAACGTGATCGCGCGATCATGATGGTGGGTGAGGTGCCTGATAAAAAAATGCTCCGAGAAATTGATAAAAAAATAGCTACTGCGGAGTTTTTTGCGACTGATAGATTTAAGTGCGATGGTCCTTCCGAAGATGTTGAAATGTATCCCGGTGTACTACGCATCAGTATTCTGCCCGCAAATAACTGGTACTTATATGTTTTTAGGAAAGAACGCCTGATAGAAGAGACCTGGGCAGGGAAGCCGGAAAAAGTGATGCAGGTTGACGAAGATAGAAAGATTACCTTTCCTTCGCCACGTTCTTCTTTCGAGGCCTGGAAAAAAATTACAAAAGGCAAAGCCGAAAAATGGCAATCTTCTGAACTCGCTTTTATTGAAAATATTACACATATTATTCAGCAAGCGGTAGCACAGCGTGGGGGAGAGATTGATGAATTGAACAAGAAACTGGTACGCTCTAATAATGCGCTTGATACTTTTGGCTATACGCTGACCCATGATCTTAAAAATCCGCTGACGACAATACAACTCACTGCGCAAATGTTGCTCCACAAAAAAGACATCTCTGGCGAACTGCTTGCAAAGTCAATGAAAAATATCTTGGAGGGGACGCAGCTGATGCGGGATATGATGGATAAAGTCTACCAAATGTCAAAGGTAAATCATGTAGACTTTGTGTTCGAACCAATTAATCCACAGTCCAAGATTGTCAATATCGTTGAAAATTGCAAACAGCAATACAAGGTCCCGCATTTAGAATTTATAATGGGCGAAACACTGCCTATATTGGGGGAGAGAACATTGATCTATCAATTATTTCTGAACCTTGTTGGCAATGCCATAAAATACAGCAGCAAAAGGCAAAACCCGCAAGTGTCCGTTAAGAGCATGCGGCAAGGAAATAAGGTTCGGTATGATATCAAGGATAATGGAATCGGAATTGATTTGAAGGATGGTGACAAAATTTTTGAAATCTTTAGCCGAATGTCCAATACAGAAGGCTTTGAGGGTTCGGGAGTTGGCCTGTCCATTGTTAAACAAATTGCGAGTAAGCTCAACGCAGCTATTCACGTAGAAAGCGAATTAGATGTCGGTACTTCATTTTCAGTCGTCTTCAAAGATGTACCAGAACCCGATCGTATGCATTTAGTATCTTAAACGACCGAGAGTAGATTTTTTAGAAGGCGGCATAGTGGTCTTTTATCCAATAAATTGTCTATCTTGTAAAATCTCAAAGAAAGATTATATAAACGGTTTGGTAACCAACTATCTGCCCAGCTTAGGTCTATATTTTAAATCTCCCACAAGACCATATTTTTCAATCATTGCAGTGTTTTTAAACAATCAAAAAATGAAAAAGAAAATTGTTGTTTGTGATGATGATGCCGCCATCCTTAACGTTTTGGAGCTGGCTCTAAAGAATGAATTTAGTGAAGTTTATTTAGTGTCAAAAAGCAGAGAACTTATCGCATCTGTCGAAGAAATTGACCCTGATATTATACTATTGGATATTGAAATGCCATGGCTGTCAGGTGGCGATATCCTTCGGGAACTCCGAAGTTCGGAAAAACATCAAAATATTCCGGTGATCATGATGTCCTCGAGTTCGCGTGGAAAGCAGATTGCATCTGAATGTGGAGCCGACGCTTTTTTGGCCAAACCATTTGAACTGGACGATCTATTACTTCTCGTGGATAAATTGGGCCAAGCGTAAGCGTTTGTCTAAGGATGATCACATCAGCTGCATAAAAGCACTTTTTCTTTAAAAAGTGCTTTTATGTGTGCCTAGTGAGCGTGTACTTGCCGGCTAGTTTTTCAGTATGCTATTAATTTTATCTGTGATATCTGTTAAATCAAAGGGTTTGGCGATAAAGCCATTTGCTCCTAAGTTCCCTGCTATTTCAGGCCCATCGACGCTTGCTGAAAGGACAATTATAGGAGTTTCTTTAATTTCGGGTGTACTGCGGATAATTTTAATCAGCTGGTCACCAGAAATTATGGGCATCCAGAGGTCTAGCAGCAAGAGGTCTGGCTTATGCGAAATTAATTGCTTTGTCAGGTGTGTGCTATTTATTTCGCATATGACATTATATCCTTCTAGTTCTAAAAAAAGCTCCAGCATCTCGAGTATTCCTCGGTCGTCATCACAGATCATTATCTTTTTAGGCTGCATATTTTTTATTTGTTGTTTACAATGGGTAATGTAAAATTAAATGTGGATCCTTCTCCCGGCTCGCTTTCGACCCACAGTGTTCCTTTGTGGTGTAAGATAATCTCATGCGAAACATAGAGCCCAATGCCTAAACCGGGGAACTTTTTCTGTATATGGCTGACGCGAAAAAATCGCTCGAAAATTTTTAGTCTATCCTGATAGTTTATGCCCATGCCATAATCCCGGACGGAGATTTTAACAAAGTTGGCTACCTTGTGGATACTAACTTCAACTTTTTTCGACTCGGGTGAATATTTAATTGCATTGGAGAGCAGATTGTTCAGCACTTGGATAATCTGGAGCTCGTCGCCCTCGACGATACTACCTGTATTTCCTGTAAGGTGGATGTCAGAATCAGGTGCCGCCAATCGCATGCTTTCAACGGCATCTTGAATAGTCTTATCGATCTCAAAAGGGTCCATGTGCAATTCAAGATTGCCAGATTGAATCTTAGACGTATCTAAGAGTTTTGAAATCAACAGATTCAAGCGATCGATATAAGCTGTGATTTTATCTAAAGTTGAGACATATTTCGGATCGGTGTTTTCGGCACTCAATCGCTGCAAGATCTGGAAGAGACCCTTAATTGTTGTAAGCGGAGTCTTAAGTTCGTGGCTCGCAATGGACAGGAAATCATCTTTACGCCGATTCTGCTCCTTCTTTTCCGTAATATCTTCGATGGCGATCAGGATCCGGTCTTTGTACTGGCCCTCGAATTCAATACGATAAGCATTTAGCAGCATGACTTTTCGACCAATATGAGGAAAGATATGATCTACCTCATAATCGATAACCGGGTTATTGGTGGGCAGTATCCGAGTGAGCATCTCTTTTAAAGAAGAAATATCCCACTGCTGATTACCGAGGTCAAATAATAAATTTCCTACCGTTTCTTCTGTGGTGACTTTAAACGAGTTTAAAAAATGTCTATTGGCGCTCAGGACGATGTAATTGGCATCGAGCACCAAGAGACTTTCTCGTACTGTTTCAATAATACTGGACAGAAAGCTTTCTTTATCTTGCAGTTCTTTGGTTCTTTGCTGTATTTTGAGCTCCACATGGGACTTCTCTTCCCGAAGATCATGCTCCGCTTTTTTTCGATCGCTGATATCATTTTGAACACCAATAAAATGAGTTACCTGACCTTTATCATTCTTCACTGGTGAAATAAAAAGTTCGTTCCAAAAAAGCGTTCCATCCTTACGATAATTTCGAATTTCAATCTTACATTCTTCGCCGCGCTCAATAGATTCTTTGATCATACTACGTTCGGCTTGCGAACGGTCCTGAGCCTGTAAAAATCGGCAGTTGTGGCCAATAATTTCGTCATGGGCATAACCACTGATGGTTTCGAAAGCTTTATTGCAATAAATGATGGGATTATCATACTGCAGATTGTCTGTAATTATAATACCCGAATAGGCAGAATTCAATGCTTTTAGATAAAGATCTAAATCATTGTTCTTGTTTTCAATACGTTGCTTTGAATTGTCGATGCCGGAAGCATTTTTTCTCATATATTTTAAACTCCCATATTAATTAAGGTGTCCCCAAAATAATCTATAATTCTGAGATTGAAGCGAATTTTGGCATGTCTAAATTAAAAACCCGTATAAATCCCTGCTGAGGAAATAATCAGTGCAAAAGATAGCAGGGCGCGTATTTTTGATCTGACTGAACCACAGATAACAGTGCATAGTTTACTATCGCTTTCCAGCGCAGTATGCTATCCTTAGGCACTTTTTCAACTATAGAGATCGCCAATCTGCAACTGTTTTCGTATCACTACCTTATTGATGTCTGTTGCCTTTATGGTAATACGAAATGTTTCTGTCGATTCCTCGCGCCGCATCATTTCTGTCGGGCGATACCGTGACGTGGGCATATTGCAAGGATACAATATCCGTGCTGTCGATGTTGGGCATTTTAAGCGGACGGTACCAAGAAGGTGGGCTCGTTAGGTTGCCCGTCTCTTTGCGATCTGTTTGTTCTGTTGATTCCTGTACCGAACGCTGTTTCCAACGTCTGTATACGAGCAGAGCCGCTCCGGCAACTGCTGTGATAACGAGTCCGATTTGTGCTTTCATATGTTCTTCTTTAAGAATTGAACCATGGTACTTTTAAAATGAACAATACTCAAATCAAAAAGTTCAATAAAAAAAGAATCAGCGTCTATGGGTGCTCTCGTAAGAAATTGCTGTATAGCATTCGATTGCCGTAAATAAGCTTTGACAGTTTAAAGATTCAGCTTATTTTTGTTCACAAAACACAGACAGTTAACAGGACATGGAATCACTCTTTCGCGCATGGAAAACGAGCCGGATGGCTTACCTTAAATTCTTTGAAAACTATTCTTTGGAACAGCTCAATCGCATTCCTCATGGTTTCAGCAATAACCTGATCTGGAATATCGGTCATATCATTGCCACACAACATAAATTAATCTATATCGGATCTGAGGTAGAAGGACACATCCCTGAGGAAATCTTCAACAGCTACCAGTCCGGAACAAGGCCTTCAGCAGCGGTATCGCAGCAGGAAGCTGATCTGCTGAAAAGATTGCTCCTCGATCAGATTGAACCGACCATCCGTGATTTTAACAACAAAAAGTTTGTGACCTATCAGCAACGCACAACCGGCACGGGCTTCCATCTCACTTCGATTTACGATGCCTTCGAATGGAATAACTTTCATGAAGGCCTGCATTTGGGTTATATGATGAGCATTAGAAAGTTTATCTCGTTGGATTAATGCTCAACTCTTTTGTCTTTCTATTTTTAAACCCTTACCTTAGCGCATTACTAGACTTTATTTTTTGCCCCTCATGTTGTTGTTCGCATGACAATGATGTAGGGGTTTTATTTTCAGTGGTTTGTACATGTAGTACGAAAGATTAAATAGGTGAAAACGAATGATTTTTAAAGCTCTTCGATCGAATATTGATGTTGATGACAGTTTATTTAATGATATATACCCGCCCAAAATAAAAAAATTGGCTGAACGTCACTGGACACCTGTTCACGTCGCAAAAATGGCCGCAGAGTACCTGGTTGAATCTCCGATGGACAAAGTGCTGGATATTGGTGCCGGAGCAGGAAAATTCTGCCTTGTAGGAGCTTCGTGTACCAATGGAATGTTTTATGGTGTGGAACAGCGCGAATCACTGGTGGAGCTTTCCAACGGGTTGGCCGAGAAACATCAGGTGCAGAATGTAGCGTTTATTCATGCCAATATTGACGAGATCTGTTTTTCCGACTATGACGCGTTCTATTTCTATAACTCCTTTTATGAAAATATAGATACATCAAGTCCAATTGATTACGCGATACAGCCTGATCCCAAACTTTATCATGCATATACCGAGTGTTTGCGGAATCGGCTTGCGCTACTGCCTATTGGTACCCGTGTGGTTTCCTATTGGAGCGGTTGGGAAGAGATTCCCTGTAATTTTGATCTGGAGTATACGGCATGCGACGGTTTTCTCAATTTTTGGCGGAAATTGGGTTAAGGGAAAGGAAGCAGGACAACCCTGCTTCCTTTTTTTACGACCCTAATCCAGGTAGAAGAAAAGTCTGCTGAATGTTTGATTCGGTACTTTTGGTGCAGTGAAATAGGGTTGAACCTTTCCTTTATCGTTCAATTTCGGCAAAAAGAAACCCTCAGCACCCAGTTTACTTTTTGTTTCATCGCCGTCAAAAGCCCATTCGTTGTCCGTATTGGCCTTGGTAAAATTAACCGTGGCATTCCGCAGATCGGCGCATTCATAAAATCCAAACTGCTAAAGGATTGGAAACCTAATTTACTTCGATGGAGATATCCGGTCACGAAGCGATATGGTACTGCAGGATGGACATTAATAGCCATAATAACACTTTTTAACTTCTGACTATTGTTATATAATGGTCAGAAGTTTTTATATTTACGACAGTTTAGCGAACATAGGGCAGATAATAGGAAAAATCTAGCTTTAATTTCGGAATGCGCAATTATTAAAAAACTTATACGGAATATGAAATATTACTTACTGACCTTTTCTGTTTCGGCTCAGGTGCTCACCAAACGCACTGAACTGATTAACTACCTTAGCCGGCATATTGCTGACCTGAAATACATTTCGGCAGATCTTCAGGATAAACTATGCACCATTACCATCCGGACATTACGACGTGACGAAGGGGTTGTTCTTAATCTCTTGGCCATAAGAGGTTTCAAGGCATCTTTTCTATCAGCGACCGAAGGTCCCTAATGTGAGATTTAGCAAATTTCTGCGGCCCTGGATATTGGGCAGGCTTAAAATTATCTGATCAAAACGTGTGTTCGTTCGATTACAGCGATTTCCTCTTTCGCGGCAATCTGTCGTTGGTTTGAAGTTCTGCAGTAGGTATACTGTCGTGAACGGCTAAAGCCACGGGGTAGGACTTTCCGCTCCAGATAACCTTCTGCCACATATTTGCGGAGTAGTGAAGTAATACGTTCAGCCTTAAAAGTAATCTGATAGGCTTTTTCAACAGCAGTGATAATCTGTTCAATAGTGCGGGGATCCTGAAAATAATCCGAGTCGAAAATCAGACGCATGACAGATTCCCGCTGATAACGATGATCTAGTTTTCGCGTCGTTTGGAGTTGATTTTTGTCCGTGACTTCGTCTGTAAACAACTTTTTGCCTAGGGGAAAGAATTTGGTCCTAAATCGGCCGAAATTACTGTGGGCACCCGTAGCTATCCTTAATGGCATTGATTCATCAAAAAAATGGGCCATCGGAATTGACAGCGAATCGCAGAGCTGTGCTACAGCTTCCACAGAGATCGTCGAATTTTTGTTGCAGTAGCTCTGAAGTCGGCTTTCAGGGATCTCGCTAAAATTAGCCAAGCCGGCTAATGTCATTGAAGTCTTGTCAAGAATTTCTAAGATCCGAATGGACATCCATTCAGCTAAGGCCATATTTGTGATTTTTCCCATATTAATTGCAGAATTCCGTATGGAATTTAATTGATTGTATTATATGCTCAGGATTATTTTATAATGATGTTGTTTTTCTTTGTTTATCTGGTCAGCATATCTTTTAATTATGTTGATATCCAAATTATGTATTCTCTGTAGATGGATTTTTATGAAGATTGCTGCTTTTTTTTGAAATTCAACTGATTATCTTAATAAAAACAACACGAGGTCCGTGTTAATTAATTTTATTAAGCGATATTACTAATTTTTATTGAAAATTGAAGTTTTTTTTAAGATAAATAGAGGGATTTTTGACATAAATATGTTTTTTTTTTATTCAATTTACTGTCCCAAATAATTTAATTCCTTCAATTGACTGCTCAAATAATTTAAGTTCTTCAATCGTCTAGGTGAATACATTAAAACTGCGGAGCGCAAGACTTGGGCTCCGCAATAAGAAGGTTTTTTAGGTAATCTTGCTGAAGATCTCCATTAGAACGTCAGTAGGCCTAAGGATAAACTAGCCGAGTAACGGGATTTTCCGTTGTCACCATATCCACCAGGTGTAGACAGCGCTGTTTCCAGGCTGCCCGATCCCTTCAGATAAAGTTGATTGCTTTTCTTTCCGAAGTTGGCAAGCCGGTATTGTATGCTCAGGGCATTGACTACCCGATCGCGTGTTAAATACTGGTATATAGGCAGCGCAATCGTGTTTGCAACAAAATTGCTGGAATAGCTTTTATCTGTGTAACTCCATTCGTTTTTTACGCCAAAATTGTAGTTGGATGCCACATCAAAGACCCAGCGCGACAGGGCTTTGTTAAAGCGGATGCCAATATCCATGCGGTCGACGATTTCTTTTCCCTGCGGTAGGGCATAGCGATTGTCCCAGCCGGAATAACTTACGGTGGCCTTGGCAAACCAGTCGGAGCGATAGGCGCTGGTTTCTTTGGCCAATATATACCCCAAAGTAGCCTGGCTGCGTAGTGCTGTATTCAAGCTGCCTTCAAAAATAGTTTCATAACTGCGGTCGTCTGTCCGCTGCAATTGTTGGTATTTGGTATTGGAAATATCACAATACAGCAGGTTTAAATCGAAGTGATGGTTGTAATCGCCACGTTTTAAATCAATGGCCGATAATACCGTGTACTGATCGTATTGATGTTTGCCAGCCTTCATCGGATAGGTGCTGCCGTCGGTGGCCTTTTCCTCATGACGAAGGTAGCTTCCGGACAGCAACCAGCTGAACTGATCGGCGGTATAACGAAAGCTGAGTTCGCTGCCATACGCATGCGCAAGATAGCTACGGTCCATATCTGCCGTCATAATGAAAGGTGATGCCCCGAGGTATTCGGCTAAGCCCAGAAGTTTATAGACGTTGTATTGTTGACTTCCGTTGGCACGTACCAGATTCAGATCATTTTTCTGATAATTATAAATGGCTGCGAGCCCAAGCTGATGCTGCTTGCTGATTTTGTAGGAAATATTCGGTGCTAGCTGGATTTTATTTTCCGTATCTAGAGAACGTGGGTCCATTTGTCGCGCTCCCGTAGCGACCTGATAGGAGAGGTCGAGGCCGGCACGCATGCGGCCATCGGCAAAGCTGGGGCTCGCTACTTTGAGGCCCATTGTATAAAACTGCTTATTCCAGTCGCCCTTTAGTGAGTCGACTAGCTGATAGGGATTGTCGGTAAATGGATTCACAAGGGATGCGTAGGCCAGCTCCTTCTCTTTCAATGTGGTAAAGTCAAAGCGACCATAGAGCGTCCAGTCGCCGGAACGCTGAAATTTCTCTGTCGAAAAATTGAGTCCCTGTTTCGATTTGCCTGTAAATGGATGTCTAAAATCTCCGCCTTCATAGAAATAGCCTAAGGTGGTGTTTCCCACAGCCGGTAGGTCAAGCTCCCCCAGTAAAGCGCTGCTTTTGAGTTTTAACAGGCTTTCCTTTTCTTTGGAGTAGCTGATATTCGGATTTTCCTGTGCTTGCAGCTGCATGAAAGAGGCTGTAAATGCCAGGGAAAAAATATATTTTATGTTCATGATGCGCCTGCTTATTTGGAATAACTTTTGGGACTAGGGGTATCGTTTATCGTAAAGTCACTGGAGGAATTGTTGGTGTCCATCAATACTTTGATGCCATTGATTTCTTCTCTTACTTTCCGGATAACCGATTTTCCGGTACCGGCTCCGCCGCCAACAAAGGCTACTCCAGCATCAATGGTGAGCGGTAAACGCTTTTTGTCGAGTGTAATGGTGCTGTTGGCAACGCAATCCACGCCGTCGATAACTTTGTCTGCGGCAACTTTCACATAACGTGTTGAAGCAGTTGCTCCGGGTTCGGTAACAGTTTCGTAGCTGGCATAGTTGTCGGGCGAAAGGATAACGAGTCCAGAACCGTTGACGCCAGGTAGCCAGTCAAAAACAGTCAACGATGAGCTATAGATCAGCGTTACGTTGGGTACGTCTGGCGAGTCGGTATCATTGGAATTTCCGGGCGGATTAAAATAGGTCTCAAAATCGGCTATTCCAGCCCCTAAATCTGTGGGTGCATTGGGATTGCCTTTTGGATCTGTCTTATGATTAATTCCGTCGACAGCAATGACAATGGATTTGCCCGGTGCTACAGGGTGATCTACACCTGCAATACCCGGAATGGTCCATAGAGAAGCAAGGTATACGTTTTGCTGGTCGTCGATAAATTTGGTGGCTAGCGTTGAACCTGCTTTTGTCGCTCCGAAGGAGATTCCGCCGGCGTATAGGGTGTCGGTCGAGTTGTTGTAGATTTCTACAAAACCATCGTATAAATAAGACGAATTATTCGGGGTGCGGCTACCGGTATAGTAAAATTCCTTAATGACAAATCCACCGATAGCACCGCCGCTCAGCTGAATGTCTGTCTTTCCGGATTCCTGAATACGCAGGGAGGGGATGGAGGCATTCAAAAATGCTTTGCCCAGGCGTCCACTGATGCTGATGCTTTCCTCTTCGGTCACCTCCCGGCTTACCGTTACGGTGTAGATACCAGGTATAATATCCTGCAGATCGACTTCGCCCTTTGCATTGGTGGTCAATTGGGACTGCTGACCTGTAAATGTGTTTTTAAGGGTTACTGTAGCATTCGCGGCAAAAGATTCAATATAATTGCTGGGGTAGTGGACAGCCAGGGTATAGGAAAGCGTATTGACCGTCGCAAAATCTTTGCGGCAGCCGCTCAATAAACAGAGCAACGCAACCAGGTAGAGATAACAATTGATTTTCTTCATTTTTTTAGAATTTAATAGACAGTTCGGTTCCAAAAAAGATATCAATATTTCGTTTTGTGAACTGTTCGGGATTGCGTGTACTCCGTACCAACGGTCTGTTGTTGATGAAGTTGTTGGCATAGAACGAGAAGCCCATATTTTTGGCAAACTCCTTGGTCAATTTCATGTTGAACAGCCAAAGTGGTTTCCAGCTTTCGGTGCGGAAGGTTGCGTCGCTGAGACTGAGGTAAATATCGCGGTCGGCCGAGGTGATCTGCTGGCGCTCTGCCTCTGAAAAATAGACGATGTCCATGGGTTTATCAGATCCTACAGGGATATAACCGATCGGCAGGCTGGAGTAGTCGACATTACGCTCCTTATCGATCCAGATGGTCTGTGCCGTCAGGGTCAGGATAAACCGTAGTTCGGGAATATGGTGTATGGCCCTTAAAGTGGTCATGAGTCGCTCGCTGTCGGTCCCGCGTGGCGCAAATACACCGACGCGTGTCATCGTTTTGTTGGGCACCTCCTGTGCAAGGATATAAGGTATGGTGGTCGTTGATTTGGTCGACTGATAGGCCCCTGTCAGCTGAAAAGAGGTGCGGATAGCGTCGAAGCGGCCCATATCAAAATCAAATTCAGCCCCCTTGTTGATGATCTGCCTGCCGTTGGTAGGGGTGGTATAGGTAAATACGTAAGGCGTATTGGTCACAACATCACTCAAAATCGGTTTTCCGCCCGCTACTTCCTGCTGCACGGTATACGTCGGAATAAGTGCGTACTGCAAGCTATTCAAGGTGGTCATGTAGTCGTAGGCATTGTCGATCTTATCGTGATAAGCGGTAATGCTCAAACGCTGTCCTTTGCCGACTTTCCAGTCGATACCCAATTCTTTTTTATAGGATTTGGCCAGCTTGAGCTGATCGTTGCCTGTTTCATAGACACGTGTGGTCAGGAGCGCTAGCGCTTCGTTGGGATCCTGCTTGTAATAGTTTAAACTGAAAACATCGAAATAGACGTTTTCGGGATACAGCATGTTCAAGGTAGGTGCCTTGGTGGTGATGCCATAGCCTCCGCGTAGGGTAAAGGCAGGCAGGAGGTCGTAGCTCACATTGATTCGTGGCGACACGGCGGTTTTGCCGTCGCCACTGAAAGGCTGTAGCTGATCCATACGCACACCGGCCTGTATAGCCAGTTCGCGTTTTCCAAATCGGGCCGTCATACGGTCCTCGGCATAGGCACCGAGCTGATTCAGTGCGGGTATATCTTTGTATGCCCGCGCGCGGTAACCGTTCAGGTTATTGGTGCGGTAGGGGAAGTTGGGGTCAAAGGTCTTTCCCTTTCCACTGTTGGCATCCATTCGGTAATCTGTACCGACAAGGACGCGGTGTGTAAAAAGGCCTGTTTTGGCATAAAACTCATCCGATATCTTGGCAAATAAATTGATCGGTTTTCCCTCTACCCAGGCTTTATTGATATAGCTGGCAGGTAGATAGGGGGCTTCAAATGTACCATCGGTATACGAGCTTCCCACAGCTGAAATACCAGCAGTTCCAGCATTTTCCATGTATGATTTCTGAAGCGAATAATTCAATGACACGGTATAGTTTAACTGTCGGGCCAGGGCCTTATTGACCTTCCATTTTCCATTGGTCGAAAAGCGGTAACTGTATTCCTGCGACTTGTTGAGCTGCGGAACAGCATTGGCATCGGGATCAATTTTGACGTTATCCAGGTTGCTACCAAAGGAGAAATAGGTATTGGTATACAATGGTTTTTCCTGACCAAAGGTTTTGCTGTACTGCGCTGAACCGGTTACGCGGTTATAGGCGGCATAGGCCGATGTCTGCTTGTCGTTGGCCCGGGTGTAGTCGAGGTCGACAAATAAAGTTCCCTTGTTTTTTCCGAGATCAAAACCCTGGCCTGCCCAGAATTGGGTAAGCTTCGGGTTTATCCGTCCTTTGATCTGCAGGTCTTCTTTTCCGGCTTTTGTCTGCACGATAATGGCGCCCGAGGTCATGTCGCCATATTCGACCCCGGCAATGCCGCGGATGACTTCAACGGATTCGACATTATCGGCCGTGTACTGCCGCATATCGGCACCCAAACCCTGGGAAGTGGAAAAACTGCCAGCCGAACCGCTTGATCCCGAAGTACCCGTTGATATCGCCGCAGAACCCATAGACTGCAAATTAGCATTGTTGGATGTTGGTGCCCCGTTGATGATTAGCGAAGTACCCAGGGAGCTCATATAATCCGAAGAACGGTTGATCTGGTTGCTATTGCCCACATTCCGTATGCCGGTTTTATTGACATTGGTGAAACTCGGATTCGTTGTCATTCCACCGGGTAGCAACTGTAGGACTTCACCCAGGTTGGTCGCCTGCATATGTTCAATGGCCTTACGGTTGATGATGGTCGAGGTGGCACCTTCTTTTCGGTTTTCCTGACCAACGACCACAACGTCTGCCAGGGCAATGGAGTTTTCGGCCAATGCTATCGCAATAGGCTGTTTGCTGGCAGTCACGGTGTGCTCCACGGTCAGCATTCCGAGGTAGCTGACAACAAGAGTGTATTGTCCGCTTGGAGTGCGGTCGAACGTAAAATGGCCGCTTTCATCGGTTTTGGCGTACAGACCCAGTTCCCTGATTTGTACAGTAGCTCCTTTGAGTACCTTGCCGGTGCTTTTCTCTGTGATTATGCCACGGATATCGCCGTCCTGAAAAGAGCGTTCAGTCAACGGTTTTGTGTTGGTGGATGTAGCGGCGAACGTAGTTGCTGATAAGGTCAATAGGGCAAAGAATAGGATAGATCTTTGCCGTATCAACGCTGGTTCGTTATTTTCCATGGCTATGTCCCATATTTTCGGGGTTAATCATGATGTGTGCTTTGTAAGACCCCTCGTCCATTAACCAGGGAATTCCAGGTAAACCCGGTTTGCTTGACAAGCCGATATCGGCTGCTTTTGCATAAGGAACATAGATCACATAACGTCGCTGTGCACCTTCGATTTCTCCGGTTGTGTTGTTCAGTTTGGCCAATGGTCCCCAATAGCCGTATAGTATGGTTGGTGTCTGCGGGATGGGTAATTTGCCCGCTTTGTGTTCGGCTTCGCGGATTTCATCACGTTGTTTGCGTTTGCCTTCGGCGATCAGTTCGCGGCCGCGGGCCATAAAAGGATCCAAACTTTTTGGATAGGCATAGGCATATAAAACGGAAGATTTGTAGTCTGGTGCAAGACAGATCAGGTTATTGGTGGCGGTGCCTTCCTGTAATGTGATAAACTCGCCTTTTTCGTTATAACCCAATACTTTGGCGCCTTCGCGTTGGTCTGCCGGGGCTGCCTGTAATGCAATTTTTATCTGTAGATCTTTTGCGAGTGGACTGCGTTCTTGTTTTTGTCCAAACACAGCCAGGGTACCCCACGATAGCGCAAGGGTGATGATAAGATGTTTCATAGATATTCGTTTAGCGATTAATGACTAATTGTTTTTGCTTGTTGATACTAGCATGTTGCAAATATATGTATTTAGATTTATTATAAATAAGTGAATTTTAAAATATTATTTCAGTTAAATCCGATTAATACGTGTTAAATAAAATATTTCAGTATAAAATATATTATTTTTAATCGTTTTAAATAAAGTTAATGTACATTTGTATGCATCTTTATGCGTATTTTAATACATCTTAATATGAAGCATACTACGTTTACCGGTTTATCCCTCGCATTGAGTCTATTGGCTGTGAAGCAGCTCCATGCGCAATCCATACAGGAACCTACTGTAAAAAGTCCAACCAGCTTTGCGATCATTGTGGATCAGCATACCTACGATCAGGCAAAGCCTGAGATTGATGCTTATCGTGCCGCAGTGGAAAAAGATGGATTAGGGACTTATATTATTTCGAGTCAATGGGCCAAACCGGACGAGATCCGGACGTTATTGAAGAGTCTGTATGTAAAAAAGCAGCCCCTGGAGGGTACAGTGCTGATCGGTGATATTCCGGTTCCTATGCTACGGGATGCACAGTTTTTGACTTCGGCCTTTAAGATGTCGCAAAATATCCGCTGGGATAAGTCATCGGTGCCATCCGACCGGTACTACGATGATTTTGACCTGCAATTTGACTTTATCAAACAGGATACGGCCAAGTCGAGGTCCAATTATTTTTATTATAGCCTAAGTGCTGCTTCGCCGCAATATATACAGATGGATATCTATTCGGCGCGGATCAAGCCGCCCGTGGAAAATGGCGAAGATCCTATTGCGAAAATCAAGGCATATTTAAAAAAGGTCGTTCAGCAGAAAGCACAAGCAACCCCCTTAAATGATATGATCGCTTCAACCGGTCATGGCTATAATTCCAATTCGGTCAACGCGACAATCGGTGATGCGTTGGCACTCAGATCACAGATGCCCGCTTTGTTTCTTCCGGGAAATTCAGTCAAGTTTATCAATTTTCGCTCCGACAACTTCATTAAGTTCAATATATTGAATGAACTGAAGCGAGAGGGGGTGGATTTTGCATATATGACCGGACATGGTACAGCCACGCTGCAGCTGTTAAATGGTTATCCATTGGCCTCCAATCCGCAGCCTTCCATGGAGAATGTGGCACGTTACCTCCGCTCCAAGCTACGATCTGCAAAAGAGGATGGCAGGGATGTGGAAGCGGTCAAAAAATCGTTTATGGAATCCCTTGGTGTAAACGAGAAGTGGATGCTCGATGCCTTTGACCCCAAAAGTATAGCGGCAGATTCTCTGTTCAATGACGATATGGATATGCAGATCCACGATATCAAAGACGCGCATATCAAAGCGCCTTTGGTTTACCTCAACTCCTGCCTGACGGGCTCCTTTCATCTGCCCAATTATCTAGCGGGCTATTATCCTTTTTCAGACAATGACAATATTGCGGCGGTGGCCAATTCGGTAGGGGTGCTACAGGATTTGTGGCCGGGCGAACTCATGGGTTTGCTGCAGCATGGTGTTCGTGTAGGAAATTGGATGAAACATATGGCGTATCTGGAAACGCATATTCTGGGTGACCCAACCTTTCATTTTGTAGGTAAGGCTGATCAGCGGCTGAAAATCAATACAGCGATCGGTTCACACGATCGGAATGCAGGCTACTGGCGCACGCTGCTGAAGGAAAATGATGCCGATCTGCAGGCGCTGGCCCTGGTCTATCTTTCGCGTATATTGCCTGAAAAAGAAGTAAGCCCTTTATTGAAAGAGTATTACTTTAAATCGGCATTTGAAACCGTACGTACGCAGGCTTTTATACAATTGCGTCAACTGGAAAATCCGGATTATTTTGAGGTATTGCATGCTGCCAAGTCCGATTCGTATGAGTTTATCCGCCGTTCGGCAGTGTATGATCTGGCGGAGTTTGGCGGAAATGATTTTGTCAAAGATATGATCCAGCTGTATCTGAGCGACCCACACTCCGAACGGGTGGGCTACCGCCTGCGTACCTCCCTTAGTTTTATGGAGCCAGCGCTGGTCAAACAGGAAATCGATCGGCAGATTCGACAAAATCCTGGCTTGAGCAATGCGAAGCTTTTGGCGGACAAACTGGACCAGATCGTTCTTTCTGGTGAGAAAACAACCCAAACCCTGACCAAAAAGATCTTGGACAAGGAAGAAAAGGAAAAGGAGCGCCTCAATGATATCCGTACCATGCGTCTGTACCGTTATCACCGCATGGTGCCGGTGCTGATTGAGACCGTTCTGGATAAAAGTAACTCGGCGGATATACGTGTAACAGCGCTCGAAGCGCTGAGCTGGTTCCCACTTTCGTATCAGCGCCGCGCCATATACGATGCTTGTGAGCAAATAATAAAATCAGATGCTCCAGAAACGGTAAAATACCAAAGTCTGAAAACAAAGAACATCATGGAAGGTTATTCGAAAAAATAGGCTATTTGCTGTTCTTTTGAACAACGGATTATTTGCTGTCATTTTGAATATTGGATTATTTTTCCATAATTCTGTTTCACACCATACAAAGCCGCCTGGGACTACCCGGGCGGCTTTATTTATGATAGGATTTTTTACGCGTTATTTTGAGTAGCTGTAGCCGTGTTCTGCGTCTCTTTTATTCCACGAAAGTGGCAATTTTCATGTTTTTGATCAGGTTGATTCGCATTTCGCTGGATGGGTCTTCGGATTCGCGTTTATTGCCCCTATATAGCGCATACTGTACCTTGTTCTCATTGGTAAACTTGATCTGCTCAACTGTCTTGATCAGCGCTGGAACATTGGCACCAAACCATTGTTTGTCGGCTTCCGATTGCCAGGTGATATAATACAGTACTGCTCCGGCAGGGTAGTTGCCAGCTCCCTTCGTATGGGCATGGTCGTACGCGATGGTATTGCCGTAGAGCGTGGACAAGGTCCCATCTTTGGGTTGAATGCGGCTCGTAATGCCGTGGAGCAATAGCGGATTTTCGGGTAGATCGGCCAGCTCGTGGATGGCGGCGCTCTCATTGAGCCCCAATGCTGCATGTGTGACCGGGTTCTGTTGCGCGCAGGCCACCAGTAATGTCAGTAGCAGGGCTGCTACGATATAGCTTGTGTTTTTCATGACTTAGTGATTTCGAGTAGTTAATTTTTTTAGATCTAAGGGTCTGGTAAAGACCAGGTCATTTGCTTTGACAGGTTGGTGACAGGCAATGCATTCTGCTGTAAATAGGGCTGTGCCACCATAGGGTTTCAGATCGTTACCGCGCCAGCGTGCCCAGCCCCAGCCAGCTGTTGCAGCGTACTGCTTTGCGCCTTTGATCATAAACTCGACCTGTACAAAATCGCCCGTCGACAGGCTTCCATCTGCATTTGCGACTTGCTTCCACGCGGCCTTGGCGAGAATGGTGCCATCGGGCCAGGGATTTGTCCTATGTGCTTGGATAGCCTTAATAGCGATGTCATTGCCGTAGATCATGCGTAGCGTGCCATTGTCGAAACGGTCGGTTATACTAATGATAGTCCAATTGCGGTAGTCGGAAATATAGCGAATGCCATTTGGTGCGGGCAGTATGGTTTGATTGGACTGCCCCATTTTCTGTTGTACGAAATCGGCAAACTGCTGTTTGATTTTGTCTGTTTTCATTGTATCTGCCGTAATGGCTGCCTTACGGCTGCGCACAAAATCCTTTAGGGTATGGATCTCTTTTTCGGACAGTGCCGCCTGTGGATGTGCCAGCAAATAGGAGGGCAATGGCATCTGGCCCCATAGGATTTTATTGAGTGAATAAAAGAGCTTGGTATTTTGTACAGCTGGCGGGAGCTGGCCCCAGTTTGAAAAATCCAGCGCCTTTCGGCCGCGTGTGATATGGTCATTGACGAGATAATTGACCGGTGTCAGTTGATCATACCAGCGTAGGTTCGTCTGGCTTGAATGGCAATCGAAGCAGGAGCTCCGGAGGATTGCATTTACCTCCTGCGGAATGCCAGGAAGGTCGCTGCTGGGGGTATTGCTCGGCTGTTTGGGTCTGATGAGTTGCATAAGTGCTATAATGACCGCGATAGACAATAATACGAATCTGATTTTTTTCATTGTTCCATTAAGATTTATCTACACAAACATAGCGTTGGTGAATCGATAAGATGATAGACATGTTGATGAAAGGGGAAAAATAGCCCCTAAAAGGGAATAATCTAGCTTGAATGAATGCCCTAAAAGCACTATTTTAGTCCTATTGATTTTTTAAGGTGAACAAAACGAAATTATATATCCTCACTTTTGCGGTGATTGCGCTGCTATGCTCGCTGGCAACCATGGCCACCCTACATTATTTCTATACGCAGGCCAAAGAAACGCTTAACGAGCAGAAAATACAGTCGGGACAGCGGGAGATCCGTGAATTGGGTATGCTGTTGGAACAGCAGCTTGAGGTCGGTCTGCCGCCGGAGAAAGTGATCGCCAATTTGCAGCAGAGCATATTAAATACCGATGTGCAAAGTGAATTTGTATGCATGTACAACAGATCGGGAATAGAATTATGTCACCCTGATCCGGCATTTGTCGGTAAGAAAATTGATGCCGGGAATTCTACTTTTTCGAATATTGCACGTGAACAGCGTTTTCAGCAGGTATTGGAATCGGGGCAGCGAAGCTCGGGTATACGTGCATTTCCCGAGAAGATGAACCGTAGTTCCGAAATTGTCAGTGTATATCCGGTCAAAGGAACGGACTGGATGTTGGCTAGCCATACCAATATCGACGTGATGCAAAAACAGCTGCAAAATCTTTACCGCCAGTTTTTGACAGGTGCAATCGTGTTGATCGTGCTCATTACCGCAGGCTGCTACATTTTGATCCGATTGCTTTACCGTAAATATGAGCTTGCCATCGATTTGAAGATAGGAGGACTAAATGCTGAGGTTAACAGCCTTACCATACTGAATAAACAGCTGGAGCTAAGACAAAAGCCTGAAGTACCTATAGTTTCCCTAGAGGAAAAAAACAGAAAACGACTGATAACCTACGTGAAAGACGAGATTATAAGGATTGATACAGCGGACATTGCCTATATTGTTTTGAATGAAAACATTGTTACAGTGCTTACCTTTGAAGGGAAGGAGTATACCGTCAACAGCAGCCTGGACGACTTAATAAAAGAGTTGGACAATCTGATCTTCTACAGGGCCAACCGGCAGTATATTATCAATGTCAATGCTATTGAAAGTATATGGATATACGGTCGCAATCAGCTTCGTATTCAAACAAAACCGCAAAGTACAGCGCCTATCCTGATCAGCAAAAACAAAGTGGCGGAATTTAAGAAATGGCTCGACCGATGAGCTAATCCAGGATTACGTCTTTTTTTCTGCGGTAAACTATGATTAGTTTGGCTATATCCTTATCTTAGGTGTTTGAACACAATAAGCCGACTGATCGCCGATATTGAATATGAAAATTCCAAGTCCCGAAAACATCAAGGAGATATTTGATGCCTATTACCCTGTTGATATTAAATTTTGGGTTGAATTTTCAAAAGTTGTGGAATGCCGTACTTTTACTAAAAATGAAGTTGTTAAAGATTATGACCGGACGGAGCGGTTTATTAATATACTGGTTTCAGGTTCTGTAGGTCATTTTGTACCCTATCAGCATAAAGATATATGTATCAATCTGTATTATGAAAACCAGATTTTCAGCGATTACCTTTCTTTTGTGTCACAGAAACCAACGGTCATCAAAACCGAATGCATAGAAGACACTGAACTCTGGTCAGTAAGCTATCAGAATCTTCAGGGACTTTACGGAAAATCGGACCGATCGCTGCTTATTGGCAAAGCGATTTCGGATATCATGTTTACGGCAAAGCAGTCCGAACAAATCAATCTACTGACATTATCACCTACCGAAAGATATCTTAAATTATTAAAAGAGCGGCCGAAGATTTTTCAGCGGACACCGTTGAAAATTATCGCATCTTATTTGGGTATTGCACCTGAGAGCCTCAGCAGAATACGGAAAAAGATTTCTTAACTTTCGTCAAGTATTTTTGGTTTTAATGCAGCTATTTTTGGGCATTGCAAAAAAGCTATATCAACATTATGAAAAGAAAAGTCAATTATTGGGCAGTCGTCATTTATTATATCATCGCGATAGTGTGCCGGTATTTAACCAACAAAACGGAATTACTAAGCACGCTTGAAAACCCGTATTTAAAATCTATTCTTACAGGCGCTGGACCGGCTTTAGGAGCAGTCTTTGTGTTTTTGGTTTTCAAAATAAAACCTGCGCTGTCACTCAGGGGAAACTACAAAAGTATGATTTTGCCAATTATCCTCTATTGGGTATTTCCTGTCGTTCTAATAAGTACAGTATCGTATTTGACACAAGGTAAAATTCCCTATTTAGCTGTTTCCTCGGTACTCATCTATGGTCTACTGGAGGAAATCGGCTGGCGTGGCTTTCTCTACCAAGAATTTAAAGTATTGAAGCCACTTTACAGCATACTCTTACTGTCTTTGTTATGGTTTTTATGGCATCTGAATTTTGATTTCACACCTGTACAATTCTTCTTTTTTGGGGTTTTGATATTGGGAAGTTGGGGAATAGGTAAAGTTGCTGATACGACTGGCTCGCTGATTGCAGTTAGTGCATTTCATTCGCTCAACAATTTTTTTCCGGCTATAAATGGGAAAAGTGGTGCTATTTTGGGCCTATTACTCCTCGTTTGGGTTGTTGCTTTGGTCGTTCGAAAGAAGATGAAAGCGGCGGCGCCAGCTTCCTGATTGAGTAAAATGACATCGGATTATTTTCTATCCACAACTGTGTTCAACACAATGTAAAGCCGCCTAGATAGTCCTAGGCGGCTTTGTTCATAAAAAGGGAGGCTTTCCTGTTATTTTGAAATCTTGGTAAATTCGAAGGGAATCTGGAGACTGTCGCCAGCGACATTGGCCTTCAGCTTTTCACCTTCACGCCAGTAGGTGATTTTTTTAGGAAAGGGCAGCGAATCATTATTACACTCGAACAGGCCGTCTTTTAGCATAGTTATCTCAAATGCGATAAAATCTTTCTCCTCGGGAGTTTTAACCAATAAATTCCAGTCGCCGTCGGATTTTAGTAATTGCATTTTTTCCTGATGGATGGTATCCAGGTTTTGCAGGGTAAAAGCAAAACCGGCATATTCAGTGTCTTTGATTTTCTGCCAATATTCAAAAGTCCGTTTATCTTTGGCTTCATTGGTACGTTGCCATTTTCCCAATAACCAGTCGAAGTTTTCGGATGGCTCATTTTGAATTCCTAGGCATTGCACAAAAACGAGCAGAATGAATACTGAAATCCAAACGTTGATTAATTTTGCCATCTTATATTTCGTTTTAAAGGTTTGTCAACTGATGATTGTAGCTTGTGAAACAGGTATGCAACGTCAACAAGGGGCTCTGCGTGCCTATATATGATTAAATTTAATGAAAAAAATCGGAGTTTGAAAAGTATCGGGCTGGTAGTCACTTTGTTAATTTAGCTTAATGTTTGTTAAATCGAATCTACCCTAGGCAAACATTTATAAATAATTCGTTATTTAGGTATAAATGGAAACTGATGATGTCCGATTTTAAAAAAAATATGCACCTGGCAAATCGCGCTGGATTTGGGATGAGCCTACAGCAGATTCCGGCTTTTGAACAGCAGTCTACCGCAGTCCTCTGGAAGCAATATGCTCAGCAACATGAATTTCATCCCATCAGTTTCAATACGGAGCAGACCGACATCGACTATACTGCGCTTTCCAAGTTGAATGCCACAGACAAAAAGCAGGTTCAGCAGCTTAATCGAAAGCGTAATATTGAAATCAACCTTAATTTCCTGAATGAAATGGTGCATAGCGAAGATCAACTCCGGGAGAAGATGGCCTTTTTTTGGCACGGCCATTTTGCAAGCCGGGTTATCAACTCCAATTTTAGCGCCCATATCCTCAACGAAATCAGAAAAAATGCGCTTGGAAATTTTCGGGATCTGCTGTTTGCCGTTTCCAAAGCTCCGGCTATGCTCAATTTCCTCAACAACCAGCAGAATAAAAAAGGCCATCCCAATGAAAACTTTGCCCGGGAAGTGATGGAGCTCTTTACGATGGGACGTGGCAACTATACTGAATCGGATGTCAGGGAGGCTGCGCGCGCATTTACGGGCTGGTCGTATGACAAGGATGCCCAGTTCCTGGAACGTAAAAAGTTTCATGACTCCGGCAGCAAAACATTTTTGGGGAGAACCGGAAATTTCGACGGCAATGCTATTTTGGACATTATCCTGGAGCAGCCCGCTACGGCCCGATTTATCACCGATAAACTCTACCGTTTTCTGGTCAACGAACAAGTGGATCAGAAAATCGTCGACACGCTGAGTAAAGATTTCTTCAATTCAGGATATGATGTCAGGCGGTTGCTAGACCGAGTATTTACGGCCGCCTGGTTTTACGACTCCAAAAATGTAGGCAATAGAATAAAGTCACCGGTGGAACTCATGGCCGGTATCATGCGCATGCTGCCCATGGAGATCGCGAATCCCGAAAACCTTATTGTTTATCAAAAGTTGCTGGGGCAGATGCTCTTGTATCCGCCGAATGTGGCGGGATGGCCATCTGGAAAAGCCTGGATCGACAGCTCTACCTTGTTGCTCCGGATGCAGATACCACAGATATGGACCGGCCTGCGGCCGCTGGACCTTGATGCGCAGAATGACGACGACCTCGATATGGGGCTGAAGCAGTCGCGGGCCCTGGCTAAGGCCTACAAAAATCCCAAAATATCCATTGACTGGGCTGGGGTTGAGGCTGCATTTGCAGATCGGGATCCCTTTGAGCTCTTGCTGCCGCAGCAACCTTCCTTTGGTAAGACACTGCGCGATAGCTACGCTGGCGGAAGCCGCCGTAGGACTATTATTGAAGTAATGAGTATCCCCGAATATCAACTCTGTTAATCGTAAATAGGAAGCCATGATCATCAAAAGACGCCAATTTCTCAAAGCAGGTTCACTTGCAACAGCATCCCTGCTGCTGCCCAATTTCTTAAAAGCCATGTCCTTGCCTGAAGCGCTGGAAAGGGGACATAAGGTGTTGGTCATCTTGCAGCTTAGTGGCGGCAATGATGGGCTGAATACTATTGTTCCGATGCGCAATGATATCTATTTTAGGGAAAGGCAGACGATTGCGGTCGATAATGCACTAACCCTCACAGATGAAGCAGGTATTCATCCGGCTTTACCTTTTTTCAAGACACTTTATGATCGTGGCGAACTGGCTGTACTCAACAACGTCGGTTATCCCGAGCCCAATAAATCGCATTTCCGCAGCATGGATATATGGCATAGTGCGAGCCGAAGCGACGAATACCTGGAGAGCGGCTGGATAGGCCGCTACCTCGATCAGGCCTGTTACGACTGCGGTCATCCCACGCAGGCGCTCGAAGTGAATGATATGCTGAGCCTTGCCCTCAAGGGAAAACAGAAAAAAGCGTTTGCGTTTAAAGACCCCAAGAAGCTTTATCAGACCAGCCGTGAAGAGTACTTTAATACACTCTATCAGGAACATAAGCATCAGCATGAAGAAGAAACAGTAGCCTATCTGTATCAGACCCTGGGTGATACAATCAACAATGCCGACTATATTTTTGAACAGAGTAAAGCCAGGAAGACCGCGGCAGCGTACCCCGATTCGGTGCTTGGAAAGGATCTGAAGACGATATCCTCGTTGATTAAATCAGATATCAATACACAGGTATATTATCTGCAGATTGGTAGTTTTGATACGCATATCAATCAGCAGCAGCGGCAGGAGAGCTTATTCCACACCATCAACGATGCCGTGGAGGCTTTTGTGGACGACCTCAAGAAAAATGGGCTTTTTCAGCATGTCATGCTGATGACCTTTTCGGAGTTTGGTCGCAGGGTGGCCCAGAATGTCAGCAATGGCACTGACCATGGTACGGCCAACCAACTTTTCTTTCTATCCGGAGGCTTGAAAAAACAGGGGCTGCTCAATGCCTTGCCCGACCTGACCCAGCTCAATGAAGGGGATCTTCAGTACACGGAAGATTTTCGAAAAGTATACGCAACACTGCTGAAAAACTGGCTTGATGCAGATTCCACCAAAATATTGGGCTGGAAAAATGGGATTTATGATTTTATCTAGCCAACTGCGGCGTCTTTCTTGTTTATTTTTCTTGTCACAGATTCCATATACGGAATGATACAAGACCATATTGTTTGATTTTCCTACGAACAATTCTACTGTTTAGTTGTTTAAATTAGAGAAAATGTAATTTAATGTGCTTTAAATTAGAATAAAAGCAACATAACACTCTTTTTGTTTCTAAACCTTACATTTTTAATAAAATAAATACTGCTATGAACAATTTAGAATTGAACGATGTCCAGCAGCATTGGAATAATTTTATTTCCTCTGCCATCGCCTGGGCGCCCCGTGTTATTACTGCCGTAATTTCTGCTTTACTTATTTATCTGATCGGATCCTGGATTATCCGCTTAATCAAACGGATGATAGACAAGGCATTTGAGCGGCGACAAATGGATGTTTCCTTGCAGCGATTTTTAAGCAATCTCATCAGTTGGATTTTAAATATCTTATTATTTATCGTTGTCGTTACACAATTGGGGGTGCAGACCTCGGCATTTGTGGCCATTATCGGTGCAGCAGGTCTGGCCATAGGTCTGGCCCTGCAGGGATCCTTGTCCAATTTTGCCGGCGGTATACTGATTTTACTCCTCAAGCCTTTCCGCGTGGGCGATTACATAACTTCCACTACAAATATCGCGGGTACGGTGACAGAAATTGATATCTTCAATACCAAGTTAAATACACCGCAAAATCAACAGGTGGTTGTTCCAAATGGGGTATTGTCAAATAGTAGCATCACCAATTATACAAAACTTGGAACACGCCGCACATGGTTTGACATTGGCGTTGCCTACGATGCTGATCTGAAACAGGCAAAAGAAATACTCCTCAACATCGTTAGAAACAATGAATTTGCCTTTAAAGAGCCCGCGCCACAGGTGGTGGTGACAGAACTTGGCGACAGTGCGATCAATCTTTCTGTACGAGTCACGACCTCCAATGAAAACTTTTGGACCATGCAGGAGCAGCTGATCATTGACTGTAAGGAAGCTTTGGATAAGGCCGGGATTGAAATACCATTTCCGCAGCGCGATGTGCATATCCGAAATAATTCCTAATTGACGAGAAAGGCTATCGACTGGTAGGAGAAACCCGCGCTATGTTGACTTTTTTCTCCATGCTGAATATCGTGCAGCACAAAGCCGTTTGAGCGAAGTCAGACGGCTTTGTTTATTGAAACGTACATGAATGTTACTCGGTAGATTTTGGCCGTCTTGTTATATTTATAAGGCATATGGATTGCTATTTAGAGTGGCTTATGCAGCTATAAACTGACTTTTTTGAGGAAGGATCGTTGTCTCCTGTTGAATACAACGGGAGACAAAATGGGGACGTGATAACGATTTAAAAGAAGTATTTGGCTTCGGTAAAATAGTGGCATAACTTTTATATTAATTATTTAGAATTGTTATAAATAATAATATATTTGTGCATCATGAAAAACAACCGAAAATCTATTTCATTCGATCTAACCGATAGCAAGAATAGCCTTCCTTCAAATAACAATAAAATAATTTCTTCGCTAGCACTGATCCTATTATCAACAACTACCTTGTATGCGCAGGACGGTCATCTGTCGGGAACTGTCCGTACTGCGGAGGGAGAAGCAATTTCACATGTAACGGTGAAAATAGATCTTACAAAAAAACTGCAGACCGATTCATTCGGTAAGTTTTCTTCGTCATTATCTGCGGGAACACACCGATTTCAGTTTACTGCAATCGGTTATCAGATGCTCGATACAGTACTCACTATTCAACCCAATGATAGCCTCGATATTGCACCTGTACTTCGGTCGAATAACCGGATCAATGAGGTGATTGTATCTGCTTCCAGGCGTATTGAATCCTTGGATGAGGTACCGTCTTCAGTAACAGTGCTTTCGCAAAAGCAACTGGAATCACAACGCAGTATCAGCAATAATTTAAGTGATATCTTGGCGAATACCGTACCTGGGCTTGGTTTTTCGACCAATCGTACGCAAAATTTGGGACAGACACTTCGGGGTAGACGCGTGCTTATTATGATTGACGGCATTCCCCAATCTACACCGCTGAGAGATGGAGCCCGTGATATCCGTTCGCTCGATCCAAGTGTAATCGAGCGGGTTGAGGTAATCAAAGGCGCAACGGCCATCTACGGTAATGGTGCCGATGGTGGACTCATCAATTATATCACTAAACATGCAAATGTAGACCGAAGGTTTGGTGGAACCACCGAAATAGGTAGTAATTTTTCTTTGGTGAAACCGGGGCAAACGGGAGGCTTTAATGTTAGCCAGCTTTTTAACGGAACTCAGGGGCATTGGGATTATGTCGTAAGCGGAAGGTACGAACAAACGGGTCTTTACAAGGACGCTGACGGTGTGGTATTGTCGCCCGAATATGGCATGAATGATCTTAAAAATTGGAATGCTTTTGCCAAGATAGGTTATCGTATCGATGCTAAAAATCGTCTGGAACTGATGTACAACTTCTTTAAAAGCACACAGTATACTGATTACATTGCCAAAGCTGGGAAATATGGCGATTTTAATTCGCCGACAACGGGTATCCTGGGAAAAAGACCGGGAGAGCCGGAAGGTACGCCATATAACCATAATGCCAGTTTAAAATACACTGCACAGGAATTAATTGGGCGAACAGATTTCGATGCGAATATTTATTTTCAGGATTATGAGACCTTGATCAACTATAGCAATTTTTTTGAAGGAGACGGTCAGCCCGGTACCAGGAGTAAAAAGCTAGGTTTACGCCTAAATTTCAATAGTCCTTTTAAGTGGTCTGATGTGGTATCCAGTGAAATTACCTACGGCTTGGATTTATTGTCCGATAAAACCAACACAACGCTTACAGATGGGCGCACGGTTATCCCGAATATGGATATGCGTAATCTAGCCCCTTACTTTCAGTTGAAGACAAACATCGGCAAAGATCTTATCTTGAAAGCAGGTAGCCGATTGGAAAATGTACATATTCAGGTGCCGAACTTTACAACGATAGGAATTTTAAATGCGGTCAATGGAAATTACGTAGGCGGTGGAGTAGCAGTCAATGGTGGGGACCTGAACTTTACGGCATTGATGCTCAATGCAGGACTGCGTTACACCAAAATACAGTTCTTTAAGCCATTTGTGAGTTTTTCTCAAAGTTTCAGTGTCGCCGATCTGGGACTTGTATTGCGTGCAGCAAAGGAAAATACAGTCAGTAGTACGTCCATTAAGGCTGTTAAAGCCAATAATTATGAGTTCGGATTTTCAGGTGATATTGGGCGATTCTCCTATGAAGCGGCAACGTACTATAGTACTTCGACATTGGGTGCATCTTATGTTTTCGTCGATGGAAATCCGCAGATTGCGCGTTCTCCGGAGAAAATTTACGGTTTTGAGCTGTCTGCAAACTATCGCGTACATCCGATCCTCGATTTTGGTGCGAGCTATTCATATACTGAAGGGAAAAGGGAATTAACGGACGGAAGTCGTGTATATCTTGGTGGGGATCGCATCAATCCGCCTAAGATAACAGGCTCTATTACCGTAAATCCAATGAAAAAATGGTCGCTTACAACGCAAATGATCGCTACTTCGGGCCGAAATCGTTTTGAACCTGTTAATGGATTGTACAGCTATGGAACAGGACCTATCCGATCATTCACAACCTTCAATTTCTCCAGTAAATATCAGATCAACACACGATCGCTAATACGCCTGGGAATCGAAAATATATTCAATAAGGATTATTATACGGTGATCTCGCAATGGCAGTCAAATAATATGAATTATGTGAAAGGCAATGGAACTCGTCTCAATTTGAGTCTGTCGCATTCCTTTTAGTCAATTTTTGATGGGTTTGCACAAGTGTGCTTACTACCTCGGAAAATTTCTACATTTTTCTATACGCGAGCGGCGACAATCCGGCTGATCGCTTAAAGTATCTGCCGAAAAAAGATTGTGAAGGGAAGTTAAGCTCATTACTGATCTGCTGTATAGTCATAGGCGTAGACTTCAACAGCGCTTTAGCTTCCCACACAACATAGTCATCAATCCATTGCTTGGCAGACAGACCATTGTGTTCTTTGATCACCTTGGATAAGTACTTTGGAGTTACACATAGCTTATCTGCGTAGAATTCTATGCCCCGCTCTTGTTTGAAATTGTCCTGTACCTGATTTAGGAAGTTTTCAACCAGTTCTTCCAATCGGGGCTTTTTTTCCTGTTGTGTATGACGTTCGATGTTATGGGCATTGTAACCAAACCCGTAAAAATAGGCTTTTGTTAGGTGTTGAAGAATTTTTGTGGTATAAGGATTATCTGTTTCCAGCACTTTTTGCACTGTTTTAAAATAATCAGCCAAACTCGTTAGTTCTGCATCTTTTAATGCAATAAAAGGTTGATTATGCAAAGAAAGAAAAACGGGTAGATGCTCTTCGATATTAAGACTTGAGGTAAATGTCTTTGACATGACTATAAAAAGTGCAGAAAAATCGGCACTCACATTTTCTATGGTTACAGTATGCCCCGCGAGGAGTACAATAAGAGAGGGGGCACCCGTTTCAAAGTAGCGCATATTTGAATGCCCTTTCAAATGACCTTCAAAGCAAATAATACTTATGGTGACATCCAATTTCACCGGAAAATTAAGTCGTTCAATCGTGGGTGTCTCCAATAAAATGAAATCCTCATTATGGTTATGCTGTTTCAAGTTTTTATTGTGCGTAAATGGCAACGTCATTTCCATAATAGTCAAGTATTGTTATTCAAATGTATGGTTTTATATTGAAAAAACGACTTTTTGGACAATTTAGCCTTCTTATAGAGCTTTCCAGCCCCTTTAAATGCATCTACATTTGTCACATAAATTTTAAATGAAATTATTCGTGATGAAAAAACTATTATTAATTGGATTGGTCTTGGCAATGGCACAGGTATCCTTTGCTCAAGGTTTGGGCGGAATTTTTCAAAGGCTTTCTTTCGGTTTAAAGGCTGGGGGAAACTACAGTAACTTTACAGGTGCGAACTTCGATACTGAAGGACTCGCAGGATTCAACGGGGGACTTCTTGTCAATTTTAAGCTTACAGACAAGTGGTCTGTTCAAGAGGAATTTTTGTATTCAATGCAGGGTGCAAAAATCACAGACAATGTATTCGGAACGCATAAGGACCTGAAGTTATCCTATATGTCCGTTCCGATCCTCGTAAAATATCGATCGGCTATCGGTCTTTATGCGGAATTTGGGGCGCAGGCCAATCTATTGATGAAAGACGCGAAAAACACAGGCTTTGTAGATTTTGCGGATAAAATTGATGCGGGCGCTGTTGCAGGTTTGGGCTATGAATTTACGAAAGGTCCAGCTAAAGGTTTGGGCCTGGGAGCGAGATACTACCAGGGTTTTATGGATGTAGGTAAGTTTAATTCTACGACACTAAAATCTGATTTTAAGAATAGCGTGGCGCAGTTAAGTATCTTTTATATGTTCTGATCGGCTCAATAGGTTGTTTAACTGTTAATTTATAAGTAAAGACTCAATAAATGTACATTAAACTGCATTTATTGAGTCTTTACTTTTTGCACATTCACATTATATCGAAGCGATGGCCTGATTTCTACACGAACTGTCATTTTTAAACATTATATGTAATATATTCACTTTAATGAGCTATATAATAGCTCGGTGGAGCTTTCCAAGTCGGGGAGATGCATAAATAACAGGCTTTTGTTGTTAATGTATTCTTTACCTGTCCTTAATATTGTAGTTGTATTAAAGCTTGATCTTTACAGCTGACGAAGAATTATTGATCTAGAGAGTATGCTTGTGAAAACGATAGACGCTATCCTATTAGAACGTCTGGTAAATGCAGATTATAGTGCTTTTGATGAGATTTATGAGCATCATTGGAGCACACTTTTCCGTATTGCAGTTAAGAAGTTAGGTGATGTGGATGTGGCCATGGATCTTGTTCAGGATCTATTTGTAGACCTGTGGCAAAGAAGGGCCATGATCAATATTCATAGCGGATTGCGAGCCTATCTTATTTCGGCCCTATACCATAAGTTATTCCAGTATTTCAGAAAGAAAGGTGTGCATGAAAAACATATTGAACAGTATAGCTTAATGGTACAAGATGGACTGCATGATATTTTTCCTATCGTGGACTATGAAGAGAATTACACAGACGTACTGATTGCGATTGAACAGTCTGTAGTAGAAATGCCCGACCGTATGCGCGTTGTTTTTAATTTGAAATACCAACGCAGTCTCAGTAATCATGAAATTGCGGAACAACTTGGCATATCGCTTCAAACTGTAAAAAACCAATTAAGTAAAGCGTTGAATCTTGTGCGCCAGCACATGCAACGGCAACAGCTGAATCCGACAGTCTTCGTGTCCTTATCTTTTCTACTCTTCTTTTAATCCTTACCCAAGGTGTTCTTGATTAAATTTTTTAAAATAAACTTTACATAAACTTAACGCTTTTACGATGGTACGATCGCCCAATTAGAGCAACTATAGGGTGTATGCAAGACAGAAAAAGGGAATTGGAAGAATTGATCCAAAAGTATTCATCAGGACAGATAAAGGATGGCGAACGGGCACATTTAATGCGTTGGTTGCAGGAACTTGATGTTTTAGAAGGGTACAAAGCTGATATGGAAGGGGTTCAAACGCGGATGAAAGAAAAGATAGACCTCCGTTTGCTAGCCACCGAAACACCTACTAAAATTGCACATCCACCTTGGCTGGTATGGGGTAAGGTTGCCGCAGTTGTTCTTTTTTGTTTTTCATTTGGATGGTATCTACTCGACCGGAATAGTAGCGGGGATGCCAAACACAAGCAGTCCGTTAAGGTCGAAAAAACGGTCGATAAGTACAAAATGATAACCTATGCTGTTGTACAGGATAGCACGATTGTATTGGAAGATGGCAGTAAAGTCCGTCTTTTGGCAAATTCTTCAATCTCCTTGATGCAACCCTTTCCAGAAAAGCAGCGCGCGATTCAATTGCAAGGAAAGGCTTTTTTTGAGGTGTCACACAATAAATCACGCCCATTTACAGTTCTATCGAGCAATATCCTGACAACGGCTTTAGGAACTTCTTTTTGGGTTGTGCAGGAGGCCAAAAATAGGAAGCCTAGTGTGCGCCTGATCACAGGAAGGGTTTCCATTAAGGAGCGTGGCGAAAATGGGGAAGAAAAGCTCCTTGCCTATTTGACTCCAGGGCAAACTTGGGCGGAAAAAGTTGTACAACCAAGAAAAGAACCTGTTTTGAAACTGGAAAAGCCAGTGGAAGAGATCGTACCAACGACATTGGAATTTCACCACAAGCCTTTGGCGGAAGTGCTTCCTGCCTTGGCGTCTTTCTACCGCACAACGATTCTCTTTTCTCCGGATGATGTGTCAGGACTATCATTCTATGGTACATATACAACAGAAAATGAGGTCGCGCAAATTCTGCAAACGATCTGTATTGCAAATGAGCTCGAACTCAAGTTTAATACCGAAACAAATACCTATACGATCGTAAAAAACAGTCAATAAAAATCCATAAAAAAACACTATTGAGCCTCCCTTTTTAGGGAGGCCTGGGAAAACTATGCTCAATTATTAATGAAAACTATGCAACAATTTTCAACAGGTAAAAGGCCAGCCAAGGGGGCTTTATTACTGCTACTAGCAATTGCTTTTGGCCAAAAGGGTTTTGCCCAACAAAGCGGGGAACTTGTTGTCATCGTGCAGGATGCGAAGTCAAAAGGTTTGGCCAATGCAACGGTGACCATAAAAAACAAGAATAGCAACCTGAAACGATCCGGTCAGGCCGATCAGCAGGGGAAAGCCATGTTCAATAATTTGCCGGTGGATAGCAACTATTGTATTTTGGTGACTTATACAGGACTACTGCCAAAAGAGGAGTGCAAGTATATTGTTACCTCCGGTAAAAGATCGAGCGTGGTCTTTCAACTCACAGACGCAGCTTCAAATCAAATGGACGAGGTGGTCGTTGTGGGGTACGGTACACAGAAAAAGACCAACCTGTCTGGTGCTGTAGATCAGATTAGTGGCGATGTGCTCGAAAGCCGCCCTATTTCCAATGCTGCGCAGGGGCTTCAAGGGATTTCACCCAACTTGAATATACAGTTCAACTCCGGAGCACCGGGAGCGGAACCTAAAATCAATATCCGTGGAATTACATCGATCAATGGCGGCGATCCATTAATTTTGGTAGATAATGTGCCTATTTCGGCAGCCGAATTAATTCGGATTGCGCCACAGGATATTGAATCATTTACGGTGATTAAAGATGCGTCGGCTGCGGCGATCTACGGGGCCCGTGCCTCCTTTGGGGTTCTGATCATCACGACAAAAACAGGGAAAGGCGATGTGAAAGTTAGCTATTCAAATAACTTTACGTGGAATACCCCGACAGTAATGCCCGATAAAATAACGGATCCTTATGTGTTTTCGAGGCTATTGGAGACGTCAACCGATAATACACCCTGGGATAATGTCAACTATTCGGACCAGTTTTACCAATATGCAAAAGAGCGATCTGACAATCCTTCCATTGCCGGTGTGCGTATCAACCCCTCAGATTCCAAGGTCTGGGAATATATGGGTAACAGGGACTGGACACGTTATTTCTTATCCGACTGGAATGCAACAAATACACACGACCTGTCAATCTCGGGCTCAAATGAAAAAGTACAATACTATATCAGTGGTAGCTACAACCGACAAAATTCGCCTGTTAAGCTAGCAGAGGATTATTTTGACCGCTATAACCTGCGTTCTAAAGTAAACTATAGGCTTTCTGATTTTATTTCCTTTGGTAACAATACAGTGATCGGAAGTACACGTAGGCTTACGCCTTCTCAGATGAGTTTGCCCGATATCTACAATATTTTTCCAACTTCTTTTGATAAGAACCCGGATGGAACATGGGCCAATTCTTCCGCAGGTATCATTGCCGCACAAATGGTTGATGGCGGTAAAAGTGATCGTAAACGTCTGGATGTACAATCCACCTTCAATACTGAGCTCCGCTTTTTTGGTAATAAATTCAAAGTAAATGCAGATTATACTTTCCAACGTAATTCGTTGAACCGCAATTGGTACACCAAGCAATACGAGATCGGTTATGGTCCGGAAGATGTCCGTAAAGAGGGGACAACAGGGGCTTATCGTGAAGCTGGTTTTTCCTATTATAACGTTTATAATATCTATGGTACTTACTTGCAATCTTTTAATAAACATCAGGTCAATGCGGTACTGGGTTTTAACCAGGAGGATTATCGGTATGAAGTGATCACTGCAGAACGCGCCGGACTTATTTCAGAATCCTTTCCAACCATTCAGTTTGCAACAGGAACAATGAAAATGGGTGAAGCTATTGATACTTATGCCTTACGTGGTGCATTTTATCGGTTGAACTATACTTATGATGATAAATATATTGTTGAATTCAATGGTCGCTACGATGGCTCGTCCCGATTTCCGAAAAGTAAGCGTTTTGGCTTTTTCCCTTCGGGCTCAGCTGCCTGGCGTATAGACCGTGAAAAGTTTATGTCTTCTGTCGCTGGACTCGATTTATTGAAGCTGAGGGTATCTTACGGTCAATTGGGTAATCAGTCGGTGTCGAACTACGGCTACCTCCCTTCGATGGAAAAAAAGGATGCCGATTATTTGTTCGGAAGTGAACGGGGAATCTATATTGGTGTTCCGCCTTTGGTTTCTCCCAATTATACATGGGAGAAGGTCAATACCATAAACTTTGGTTTGGACGTTGCTGTACTCAAAAATAAACTTTCGGCAAGTTTTGATTATTACTCCAGACGTACCTTGGGGATGTTGACACTGGGCAGAGATCTTCCCAATATTTTGGGCGCAAGTGAGCCACTTGAGAATGCTGCCGATCTAAAGACCAATGGCTGGGAATTGACTGTCAATTTTCAGGATCGTTTCGAGTTGGCTAACGCACCATTACGCTTCAATGCCAAATTATTGCTGTCGGACTCACAGTCCAAAATTACACGTTTTGACAACCCCAATAAAAGCATTCTGCAATATTATGAAGGCATGCAAATGGGGGAGATCTGGGGTTTGCAAAGCAACGGACTTTTCAAAGACGAGGCAGAGATTGCCAAGTTGGACCAGACTTCGATCATTCCCTGGGGGGCCTTGTCGATTGTACCGGGATGGCCTACCTATGTGGATCAGGATGGTAATGGTAAGATTGAAAAAGGATATACACTTGGCGATACCAAAGACCTCAAGATCATTGGTAACTCCACACCACGTTACCAATTTGGTATAGACCTGTCTGCAGATTGGAAAGGTTTCGATCTTAGGGCATTTTTTCAGGGCATTGGTAAACGCGATTATTACCCGTTGGACTACCTGTATTGGGGGACATATCAACAGCCTTATGGTAACTTTTATGGGCACTTGCTTGATTTCTACCGTCCAGGAAGTGATTCGGACATTGACCGTGCGAAACATTCGCAAGCTTATTTGAATTTGGGACTGGCCGATCAAAACCTCAATGCGGCTTACCCCATCTTACAGTCATGGCTTGCCGACCGTAACTTGGGTACCCGGATTGACCAGGCCCAAGGACTGGCCATTCCACAGACCAATTATTTGCTGAATGCGGCCTATCTACGTCTGAAAAACCTGACGATAGGGTATACCTTACCCAAATCTATTACTTCACGCGCCAAGATCAGTAACCTACGTGTTTATCTAAGTGGTGAAAATATCATCGAATGGTCTGCTGTGAAGCGCTATTTTGATCCGGAGACACTGAACGAAAATACGTATACCAATCCAACTGCAGGTTCGGACCGTGTAGGTAATGGGCTTACTTATCCATTTCAAAGAAGTTTTTCTGCAGGTATTCAAGTCACCTTTTAATTGCTTATCATGATAAATAAATATATAAAATTAGCCGTTGTATGTTCAGGTCTTTCTCTGCTTGGAAGCTGTAACGACAACTACTTGGATCGTGTTCCAGAGACTGCGATCAATAACGAAAATTTCTTCAATACAGCGACCGACCTGGAGTTGTATATCAATGGATTGTACAATTTTTCAGGAATAGGGATCTATCAATCGGATGCTACTACAGACAATGCAAGTACAACAGGCAATACGGAGATCAAAACCATTATGGCCGGTAATGCCTCTGCGGCGACGATCTCAGGAGGCTGGAACTGGGATCAGCTCCGTAAAATAAATTTCTTTCTACAGCATATGGGCAAGGCTAAGATCAGTGAGAGTGAAAAGGCACATTATGAGGGGCTAGGCCGTTATTTTCGCGCTCGGTTTTACGTAGAGAAAGTGCAGCGTTTCTCAGATGTGCCCTGGGTGGATAAAGCCCTGGAGGTTGGAGATACGGATTATCTTTTTGCCAAGCGCGACCCACGAGCAACGGTGGTGCAGAAAATCATGGAAGATTTTGAGTTTGCCGCACAAAACGTACAGCCCCGAATAAAATCGGGTACGGTCAACAAGTGGGTGGTGCTGCAGGAATATGGCCGCTTTGCCCTATATGAAGGAACCTACCGGAAATACCACAACGAACTGGAATTGAAAACCACGGCGACTGAATTTCTGAACAAAGCACAAGCGTTGAGTGATCAGCAGATGCGCGAGGGTGGTTTCAGTATATACAATACCGGTAAGCCCAATCAGGACTACGGCACTTTATTTTTTAGTGAAAATCTTGAAAACAACAAAGAGATCGTACTTGGACGTTTTTATGCCAACAATGTACTCAACGCAGATTCGTGGCCGGGTATGTTTGGTAATTATGAGTACTATCCTTTGCGTGATCTTGTGCAGGCCTACCTGATGAAAGATGGTTCATTTTATGCGGCCCAGCCAGGTTATGAAAAAAACACCTTCGTCAAAGAGTTCGAAAACCGCGATCCACGTCTGGCACAAACGTATGCTTATCCGGGATGGCAGTTGATTTATTCGCATACCTATGCGCAAGGGGCGGGACTGTATGTGCAGCAATTGGCCAAAAATTTCTCGGGCTACCATCAGATTAAAGGATTTCAGAATACGCTCAGTCTGGAAGCGCGCAATAATCTTGATATTCCTTTATATCGCTATGCGGAGGTTTTATTGAATTTTGCCGAAGCAAAGGCCGAGCTGGGACAGCTGACGCAAGCCGATCTTGATCGTAGTATCAATCTGTTGCGTAGACGTGCGGGTATGCCGGATATGGTTTTAGGCGTAGGTATCGATCCCGTTATGGCGACACGTTACTCCAATGTCGAAAGCAACCAGCGTAATCTCGTGCTGGAGATCAGACGCGAGCGTCGCGTTGAGCTGGCTTTTGAGGGATTCCGTTTCACGGATCTGATGCGTTGGAATGTGGGTGAATTGTTGAAAAACAAGCGTGAGGGCATTTACTTCTCCGGATTGGGGCAGCATGATATGACCGGCGATGGTATTCCGGATATCGTACTGTTAGCTTCCTCATCGTCTATTCCGGCGGTGAAAGAGAAAAACAGTCTGGGGAGAGAATTGCAGTATTATCGTGTTGGCCGTTTTGGGCAGGATGTAGGCGTATTCCTATCGGAAGGGAATAATGGTACAGTCGAAACGATCGAAAATACAGGAACATTTGAGGTACCTAAATTCTACTATCGCCCCATACCGCAAGGGGAAATACTTTTAAATGATAATCTTAAACAAATATTTGGATGGTAATGAAAAATTCAATGACAAGGGTTTTATGTTTTCTGTTCCTCACATTATGTAGCCTTGGGAGGATCAGTGCACAGGAATTTAAGTTTGCATTTTTAACAGATCTGCATGTGCATAGCAATTCTACACTTGGGCAAGTAGAGCTACGGTTAAAATCGCTGTCACCTCAGGTGGAACTGCTGCTAAGCGGTGGCGATAATGTGGATATTGACAATCTGAAATCGGCTGATCTATCGGCTGGCGAGCAACGAATCAAGTCGTTGAAGGGACTTTTTGACCGCACTAAAAAGCCTTACCACATGGCTATAGGCAATCACGATCGTTTGCCGCGCGATTTGCGCGACGGCACTAATGATTTTGCGCTCTTTGAAAAGGCGTTTGGTCAGACCTATTACAGTTTTGACCATAAAGGCTGGAGGTTTATCGTGTTGAATAGTGTGGAAACCAAAGATAACCACTATGTTATTGGTGACAAGCAGCTGGCTTGGCTAAAAGATCTTGTCGAAAAAACAGGCAAAGATCAGCCTTTGGTGATTATCTCCCATGTCCCTTTTTTATCGGTTTATTATCCGGTGTTGGAGGGGCGTTATACAGCTGCAGATACTTTTACAAACCAAAAGCAGGTGTTTGATCTTTTTAAAGACCACAGCCTAAAGCTGGTCCTGCAGGGGCATATGCATTTGTATGAAGAGATTAAAGTTAAAGGGGTACAGTTTATTACAGCAGGAGCGGTATCGGGCAATTGGTGGCATGGAGCTTTTGAGGGGACTGCGCCCGGGCATCTCGAAGTGGGTGTCCATGGGAAAGATTTCAGCTGGAGTTATGTGAAATAGAGAAACCTGTTTTTAAACTTTTGCTTAGTACAATAGGAAATAACCTCAGAGGTCATACACTCTGAGGTTATTTTATTTTTACTTTTTTTGTCCTACTGACTTTTTCCAAGATATGCTATGAATTGTTTATTTAATAATTCGCATTTCTGCTGCTGCATAGCTTGCCTGTTTCAGGAGAAACCTGAAATAGGCAAGTTAAAATACGTTATATTTACCTTATGGAGTTTGTACTTTCAATCGTTATCGCCACTATTTTTATTTTTTTGGCTTTGTTGCATTTTTTCTGGCTGCTCGGTGGACATTGGGGAATGAATGTTGCCGTTCCGACCGATCTGAATGGCAGAAGGATATTTAATCCCACCCGGGTAGGCACTTTGCTGGTTGCTATCGGATTATTGATTTTTGCGTTTGTAAATCTATGTGCCATCGGAGTTTTGGATGTTCCGGTAGACGCAAAGTATATTCGCTATGGGATGTATATGGTCAGTGGTATTTTCCTTCTCCGATTTATTGGCGATATGAAGTTTGTCGGCATCTTTAAGAAGTACAGAAAGTCTTCTTTTGCAGTAAGAGACACCTATTTTTATAGCCCATTATGTCTTTTTTTGTCGGTCTCTAATGGCTTTTTGGCGTTTGTATTATGAGAAAAGACAAGTGCTTTTTCTTAAGGTAGTTGGACGTGCTGTCGTCTGGCAAACATCTGGAGGTTGATCGATAACATTATTGGATAAACTACTTTAAGACCATGTGAAAAGGTCTTAAAGTAGCCATTCGGTTTAGCGGAACTAACGATTGTCGGTATTCAACCAGACCACTTTTTGTTGGGACTCATGCTGTTGGCCGATAATGTCACCATAGAGATCTGGCCTTCGAGCGTTTATGTAACGATATCCACCGGCTTGAATCAGTTTTTCGGGCGTAATGGTGGCTATTGTAAAACTATCTTCAAATGTACGGCATTCAGTCAGAATATCCCCGAAAGGATCTAGGATCATGGAACATCCATTTTTTAACTGATCGTCATCCATGCCGATGGGGTTTGAAAAAACAACATAGAGCGCATTGTCATAGGCCCGGGCTGGCAGCCATTTCATCAGCCAGCTGCGTCCTTTCATTCCGTCAAATTCTAAGCGCAAGCTGGTTGGATCGTTTTCGCGGTTTTGCCAAAGCTGCGGATCTACAAAACCTGCGCCAGGTCGGGAAGAAGGGGTACACATGGTTACATGGGGCATAAAGATGATGTCGGCACCCAATAATTTTGTTGCGCGTACATTTTCGATGACATTATTATCATAACAGATTAAAATGCCACATTTCCAACTGTTAATTTCAAAAATAGTATAGCCTTGCCCTGCTTGCAAATGGGGGTTTATAAAGGGGTGAAGCTTGCGATGCTTTGCAATTAGGCCATTTTTGTCTACACAGATATAAGGTTTGTATAGGTTGTCGTCCTCATCCTTTTCAAACAGGCCCGCGAGGATAGTGATGTTGTACTTAGCGGCTATTGAAATCAGCTTTTGTGTACTTTCGCCGTCGGGAACAAGTTCGGCGATCGCAAGCATTTGCTGCTTATTTAAATTTCGGGCAAAGGTATACCCTGTTATGGAGCATTCGTGAAATGCAATTACCTCAGCACCCTGTGCGGCGGCCTCTTGCGCAAGTCGTTCGATAATGGCTAGGTTATAAGCCTTGTTCGCACTTTTGTGCTCAAATTGTGCCGTAGCAATTTTTAAGTTGTCCATATTTCTTTAATTGATCTATAGACAAAGCTACACGCGGGGCCTTAGCTGAAATTGTATAAACCCGACATGCGGTCCGATTTGCTTTTAAATTCCATAAAGTTGATCGCTAGCCGATTTGTATTATTTAAATATTCCGAAGGTGTGATACCGGTATATTTTTTAAATGCCCTGATGAGGTGAGACTGATCAAAATACCCACTTTCGTGGCTGATTGTCGTTAAGTTCGTTTCAGCTGCTTTGTTGCGAAGTAACTTCAAAAAGGAATGGAATTGAACAATATTGCCAAATTTTTTGGGGCTCATTCCAACCTGTTCCGCAAATATTCTTTCCATATGCCGTTCGGTGTAACCGCTGTATTGGACGATTTGTCCTACAGTAACCATTCCCTTTTGCGCTGTGATATGTTGCAGAATTGCAGGTAGTGGTCCCTGATTTGGATACTTCTGCCGGACTGCATATGCATAAAAGAAGGCATTTAATGCATGTACTTTTTCAGTTGAGGACTTCGTGTGCATCAGGCTGTCATATAGCCTGATAACGGACTGTCCAAATAAATCTTGCGTAACAATAATTTGATCTTTTAGTGCGTGGGCAGCGATACCGAGTAACTTATAGAGCCCATCGGGTTGGAAGACAATAATAACAAATGAAGTCTGTGTCAGCAGTGCGAGATCCTGGAAATGGCTGATCTGACCATACAAAAATGAAGCGGGAAGCTGCTGACTTTTGTTGATGGACAGCTGGCCTTCATTGAGAAGAAATACCATTCCAGTGTTGCCATCGGAAAATAACCGCAGTTTTTTGTGCTGATCACCGCCACTTTCCAAAAAAAGATAGTGCTTGATGTAGGGCGATAAAATTTCTGGAGGAAATAGCTGCATGATCTAAAGGTAATTGACTGCACTCAAATGTACATATTTCCACCAACTTTTCTGAGCCGATTTACTTGCGATTTTTTTATGGAAGAAAATATAGTTAAAAATAAAGTCTACTAATATTATAGATTTTATTTTATGTTTACTATATTTGTTTCATCAACCTAGGAGACAAGCTTGAATAAGGCAACCTCTTCCATGAGTAATCATCATAATTTTTAACTTAATATGTTATTTATGAACTACAACTTTTATTTTAACCCTTCCCAATCGAGCGCAAATCTGCGCAACTGTAAATCCTTTTGTTCTGATTTCAATAGGCGAATGTGTAGCTAAGTCTAGGGGAAAGTATTTCTTTCCATAAAAGCAGCTTTTCTGACAAGTAATCAATTGGCGTTGGCACTTGTAAATATTCACTGTTAAAATTTTACCTATGAAAAATAGCGTATGGAAGTACGCCGTGACGATTTTTTTGTCACATGGTTTGCTATTGCCTGCATTTTCGCAGCAATCTGAGCCACTTATAAACGCAACCTTAAAAGGTGTTGTATTGGATTCGATTACCAATCGACCTATTGAAGGCGTTACCATAAAGCTCGAAGGTGTTACTCATCAAGTAAAGACCGATGCGTCGGGAAGATTTCAGTTTGTCACGGGGCAACGACTTCCGTTGACATTCTCAACTTCATTTTTGGGATACAAAGGTCGAAAGATAACCGCACGGGAGGCGCAGATTCAGATCTTGCTTCAACCTAGCGTTTCTGATCTCGATGAAGTGGTCGTCGTAGGCTACGGTGTACAAAAGCGAAGAAATCTAACGGGCGCAGTTGCCAAGATTGACGCTGCCGAAGTCAACAAAATTCCGGTGGCAAGTTTTGATGCCCAGTTGCAGGGCAAGCTTTCCGGTGTGCAGGTTTCCACCAATTCAGGAGTTCCCGGAGAAAGCATCTTCCTGCGGGTTCGCGGAACGACATCGATCAACTCCAGTAGCGATCCCTTATATATTATTGATGGCGTATTCTTAAATAATACTTCGCTCCAAAATATCGGGCTTGGTGGACGGACCAGTTCACCGCTCACGGATATCAACCCAGCAGATATCGAATCGATTGAAGTGCTGAAGGATGCTTCAGCAACCGCAATCTATGGTTCCCGGGGTGCCAATGGTGTGATCATCATTACCACAAAAAAAGGAAGTTACGGTAGCCGTACCAAAATTGACCTCAACCTGCAGGGGGGCTGGGCCGAAGCCAATAAATCCTTGTTGCCAAAATTGGCTACAGGTCCCGAAACGGCAACCCTCGCCAACGAGTGGTGGATAAACTCCGGATTGGACAATCCGGCATTGAAACAGACTTTCGCCAACAGGCCTTATCGTCCAGTTTCGGAAGGCGGGAAAGGAAATCCTGAAGATCAGCCTACCTATGATCGCCTTGGTTTCCTGTTGCGCCATGGGAAGCTGCAGGATTATAACATCGGTATACAGGGGGGCGGTGACAAATCGAGGTTCTATATCGGCGCAGGCTACACAGGACAGGAAGCTTTTATAAAGGTCATTGATTTCTCCCGTACCAATCTCAAATTTAATTTCGACCATCAGATCAGTAATCGTGTCAAGATTGGCCTGACAAATAATTTTTCCAGAACCTACCGCAATCAGGCGCGTACAGGTGATGGCCCTCAGGTAAGTCTTTTCAATTCCGCCGTTTCTTCGGCAACGAATGTCCCTATATTCAATACCGATGGATCACTCAATGGTACCGATAATACCTATACACTGGTGGACAACTACGATGTCAATACTACAAGTCTGCGTTATGTTGGAAGTGCCTTTGCGGAAATTGATCTAGTGAAAGGACTGAAATTCAAATCCAGTTTTAGTGCCGACTATAACCTATACGATGAATCACAGTACTGGAACAGTAAAACCAGTATCGGCATTGCGAATAACAATCAGGCGACCTCGGGAATATCGAGAAATGCAACCTGGATCAACGAACAAACCCTGACGTACCAGAATACCTTCGGCAAGCATAGCCTGAATGCTATTGTGGGAAATACCTTGCAGAGCAACGTACTTGATTACAAATACCTGGAGGGGAATGGTTTTGCGAATGATTCCTTTAAACAGATCTCATCGGCAGCCAATATCATTGCATCCGACAATTGGACTAAATATACGATTGCATCCTTTTTTGGAAGAGTAGGCTATAGCTATGCAGACCGTTATTTTGCGGAGGCAACCCTGCGGGCAGATGGCTCGTCCAAGTTCGGTGCCAACAACCGATGGGGCTATTTTCCGGCTTTTTCGGCAGGCTGGCGGATTAGCCAAGAAGCCTTTCTGGCAGATCAAACCTGGTTAAACGACCTGAAAATTAGGGCTTCCTATGGATTGACGGGCAATCAGGCTGGAATCAGCAATTTCGCCGCTAGAGGTCTTTGGTCGGGCAATGAAAAATATGCCGACAGCTATGGCAAGGTGTTGCCAAGTACAGGTCCTTTCCAGTTGGGCAACGAAAATCTGCGCTGGGAGAAAACAGCGCAGGCAGACCTTGGGCTGGATGTGGCGCTATTTAAAAACCGCCTGTCCATTACCGTAGATCTTTATCATAAATATACCTCCGATCTTCTGCTCGAGCGACCTATTGTTGGCAGTTCTGGTTTTTCAAAATACTGGGCCAATGTGGGCGAGATCAGCAATAAAGGCTATGAAGTGTTGATCAACTCACTCAACGTGAAAACAAAAGACTTTGCTTGGAATACAAGCTTCAACATCTCGGGAAATAAGAATAAAATAGAGAAACTGCCCACGCAGATTACCCAGTATACCCGCGATTGGGTTATCCTGAAAGAAGGTTATTCGCTCAACTCATTCTGGCTTTACGAACAGCTGTCGGTCGATCCACAGACCGGAAAAGCCGTGTTTGACGGACAGCTGAGCGATGGTTCTTTGCCTACTTCGGCACGTAAAGTTTTTCGGAATGCTTATCCCAAGTTTTATGGAGGTATAGGCAATACCTTTACCTATAAAAACTTTGATTTGGGTGTAGACTTTAGTTTCCAATATGGCAACTATGCCGTTAACCTCAACCGCTACTTTCGGGAGCGTAACCCGAGCAGCGGTGGCGTATTTCAAAATGTGCTAAACAGATGGCAACAGCCCGGTGATATCACCGATGTGCCTCGACTGACATCGGAAGGACTCAACTATACCATCGATGCCAATAGCCGCTATCTGGAAGATGCCTCGTTTTTAAAGCTCAGACAGCTGTCTTTTGGTTATAAATTGCCGAAAGAGCTGGTCGAGCGGGCAAAATTGACTGCTGCACGTATCTATTTTGTAGGGTCTAATCTCTTTGTGTGGAGCAAATACACTGGTGATCCTGAATCGAATGTGACCAGCAACCCAAATGCACAGGGGATAGGATCCTTCGGAACTCCACCACAGCCGCGCACGTTTCAGCTTGGGCTCAATGTCACCCTATAAACGTTAACCTTAATCCGTAAAGCTCATGAAAAAAATTATATATTTCCTTTTTCCGCTTCTTGCCTTTCAACTAAGTAGCTGCAGCTCTTTTTTGGAGGTCGAGCCCAAGAATTCAGTGTCTGATGAAGTGACTATCGTTGACGGGAGTTCTGCCGCAACAGCCGTGCGCGGTATTTACTCAGCACTTCGGTCCAACGATTATTATGGCTATAGCTTTCAGCTACTGGGATTCTTTTCGGCAGACAATATCGTGTATCGCGGTAGCCAAACTGTCCATCAGACCTTGACCAATCATACGGTAAAATCTGACCTCGCTGTGCTTGCTACGGCATGGAACCAGGTCTATGCCACCATCAACAGGACCAACCATGTGATTACCAAAGTACCCAATCTGGCGCTGACGACCACTTTTACCGAAGCCTATCGCAACCAGCTTGTGGGAGAAGCCTATTTTGTGCGTGCACTGGCCTATTTTGATCTGGCCAGAACCTGGGGTGGTGTACAGATCGTGCTGCAGCCAACGACTTCGGCCAGCAGTCTGCCCCAGGTCCAAAGGAGCTCCCTGACTGACACCTACGCACAGGTGCTGCAGGATCTGCAAAAGGCCGAACAGCTGTTGCCCAATGAAACCAACCGTATACGCGCTACCAAAAAGACCGCGCGGGCGCTGCTGGCAAGATTCTACCTGTATCAGAAAAACTGGTCTGAAGCCATAAAATATGCCTCGTATATTATTGATGATAATACCAATTATAGTTTGGTGAGCCCATACCGCTCGTTTTATGCCAACAATACCTCCAATACCAAAGAATCGGTCTTCGAATTGGTCTTTGATATCAACAATACTAGTGGTCAGGCCAGTCAATGGTTGTCGGGCAATAATGGGGGGACCGCTTGGATCAGACCTTCTCAGGCCATCTATGACCTGCTGGTAGATCCAGCTGTTGGTGGGGATCGGACGGCATTGGTATCCAAGACCTCTTCGTCCACAGATCCGAATATCCTGATCGGCAATCTGTATTACCGAACAGACCGAACAGACCCCGTCTTTTTGATCCGTACGGCCGAGCTTTACCTAATCCGCGCCGAAGCATTGGCGCAACGGAATGGCTCTGGCGATGTGACAGCTGCTTTGGCCGACTTAAATGCCATACGCTCACGCGCCAACATCAAACCCTTGCAAAGTCTCGGAGCGGCAGCGCTCCTGCAGGCCGTGGAAGATGAAAATCGCGTTGAATTTGCCCTGGAAAATCATCGCTGGTATGATCTGCTGCGGACAGGACGCGCGCAACAGGTGCTCAATATTTCCTCCGTGAATAGGTTACTGCTGCCGATACCGTACGCTCAGGTTTCGATAGACCCGAATCTACAACAAAATCCAGGTTTGGATTGATCGGATGAATCATTTGTTTTTTATTTAATCGGATTGAAATGACAACATTTGCAGACTCTCATTTTTTTAAGCGCTATCGCTCAGCTATTTTATACATCGGCCTGATCTTTTTTTTGATACTCAGCATCCCGTATGACCCCAATCTTTTTACGGGGAGTTCATTTGCTGACTTGTTTTCATTGGAGAACTGGTTTGGATTGGCGACTTACCGCACTTCTTTTATCGCCGAAAGCCCTTTCGTCGGTAGCGATGTGCGCGGATACTACAACTGGGCAATTGCCCTGGCGCTCGCACTCTTGCTATTTTGGGCCTTTGGCCGTAAAATCAGGCAGACTTTTAAGGCCGATGACGATCGTGTATTTTACTGGCTCCGCGTGCTGTTGCGTTATCGTTTAGCATTGGCCATTACTTTTATAGGTCTTGTCAAAATTATCCCTATACAACTTCCCGAGCCGACCATTAGCGAGTTGCATACCGAATACGGTGATTTCCTGCTCTGGAAGCTCTATTACCTGACCAACGGCATTGCAACCGCGGGATATTTACCGGTAATTGGTGCGCTAGAGATTGTGGGTGGACTCTTTTTACTGAACCGCCGTACAGCAATCATCGGTTCGGGATTACTTATTGCCGTATTGCTCAATGTCGTGATCGTTAATTATGTATACGAGATCGGTGAACAGGTCTATAGTTCGTTTTTACTATTGCTTGCGGTCGTTATCTTCTCGTACGACTGGCCCCGTTTTTATCAGCTTTTAATTAAAAAGGCAGTAACTATTCCCGATGGGTTTTGGCCTGTCTATGGCCGAAGAGTTGCGGGGGGTCGCCCTTATCTGCAGGCCTTGTTTCTGCTGCTGATCGCCGTATTTAGCGTACAGGCTTACCTGAGCTGGAAGAATTCCGATTACCCATTCCCCGATGAAAAGGGATTGGAAGGAGCAGCGGGCGTATACGATGTAAAAGACTTCGTCTGGAAAGGAGATACTATTCCATATTCGCTAACCGATACATTGCGATGGAAGGATGTGGTTTTTGAAAAATGGAATACGCTCAGCATCCGTGGAAACCGTTCTGTAAAGGTCGATAGCCTCAAACCGCGTATCGCCTTCAATCGCGAGCGTAACTACGAATACCTGGGCAATGGTGGGCGTGAATTCTTTGGCTATACGAGCAAGCAGGGAAGTGATAAGAGCACAACCACAATCAAACTTACCGGAAAAGTAAGTAAAGGCCACACTTTTGCCTTTATTGTCAAAAGACCCGACAAACGGACAGTTTTACTTAATGGAGTCAACCAGCTGGGCGACTCATTGCATGTGCGGCTGGAGAAAGTGAACAAGAAATATCTGTTGCAGGAAGGCCGCAGAAAACCGATCCGTATTTATTAACGATTCAAATTTAGACTAAGTTTATGGCAACGATTCAATATTTGGAAAGTATTCCTACCAGCCAGCAGGAGCAGGGTTGGAAGTACTGGGAGAAAGTAGGATTTAGATTTACTTTTATTTTCTTTATCCTGATGGTGGTACCCCTGGATTGGGAATGGTACGAAAAAGTTTTTAAACCCGAATCATTATATGATTGGATGGCAACGATCGCCGGTGGGTCGCGCACGGGTTGGATAGAAATAGACAGCGAAAGTGGCAAATGGGGTTTCGCATCGTATACGTCTTGGTGGCTCAATGGCCTGATAGCGGTGCTTGGTGCTTCCATCTGGACGATATTGGCCCGAAATAGTAAGGTGCAGCGCTATGATGCGCTGTACTATTGGTTGCGGGTATTGGTACGCTACCGCATTGCACTGGGGCTGATCGCTTTCGGATTTATCAAGTTCTTTCCCATGCAGATGCCATTTCCATCCCTTGCCAATCTGAATACCGATATCGGTGAATATGCCCCCTTTAAGTTGTATTGGCAAATCGTCGGTGTATCCTATAAATATGAGATCTTTTTAGGCTTTTTGGAGATAGCGGCGGGAAGCCTGCTCTTCTTTCGACCCACGGTCGTCATAGGAGCCATTATCAATGCTGGAGTCCTCTTTAACATTGCCCACGCCAATATTGCCTACGATGGCGCAGTTCATGTATACAGTTCATATTTTGTATTGCTTTCCCTTTTTCTATTGCTGCAGTATCTGCCTGCGATCTGGAAGCTTTTTATCCTGCGCGAACCAGTAAGCACCTATTACTATGTGCCCAAGTTTGTCAGGAAGTGGAATAAGCCATTTTACTTTGGCCTAAAGGCGACCATTGTGGTCCTGTTTATTTTCGTTTACGGCTTTTATCGCTATGAGCGATTCTATGATGAAGGGCGTCTAAAAGAACCTGTACTTCCTGGGCTGGCAAAAGCTGCAGGACATTATGAGGTTTCGAGTTTTCTGCTGAATGGAAAGTCTCAGGCTTATTCACCTGCCGATTCGGTACGCTGGCATGAGGCCTTTTTCGAACGTTATTCGACCTTGGTCTACAAAGTCAATAAAGCCAATTCGATCGATCTTGGCAATGGTACCCCGGCTTTAAATGATGTGCTCAAAACTTACGAGTTTACAGGCCGGGCCGGAGGGAAGAACTACCTCTACTATGAAATAGACTCGACAGAACACGCATTGTATCTGATCGATAAAAATCAGAAATTCAGTAAGGAACAACGTAAGAAACTAGATGAAAAACTAGATGTGGGACTGAAAGCCCTATATGGAAAAGCGCAGGGCGATAGCCTGCATGTGCTGAAATGGGCTTACGAACGACCAACAGCCGAACAGATCAAACTCAAGGGGCTGGATGCCAGTGGCAATAACCTCGAAATTACCCTCAATCGCATTAAAGAATCCTATCTCACCGGTAAGGAATGGTATATGAAAAATACACTCTTTACTTACTAATTGTCTAAAAAAAGAATGTTATGAATAGAAGATCATTTATCCACCGTTCAGCTGTACTTTTTACCCTTGCTTCGGCAGGTCAGGGCGTATCCTGTTTTGGAAATACCAATAATTTTGCGAATGGCTACAGCATCAGACAGTTCGAAGATGAAGGCCTGGCACAGTTTTCCTATGCGATTTTGGCCGATAGGAAAATTGTACTTGTGGACCCTGCCCGCGATCCGAGGCCTTATTATGCTTATGCAAAGGAGCAGGGAGCGAAAATCATTGCGGTTGTCGAAACACATCCCCACGCTGATTTTGTGAGTTCCCATCTGGAGATTCATCAGGATCTGAAAGTTCCCGTTTATGTCAGCAAGCTTGTGCGTGCGACCTATCCCCACCATACTTTTGACGATGGCGATACCTTAAAGATTTCGGACCATATTGTTTTGCATGCCATCAATACAGCCGGTCATTCACCAGATAGCATATCTGTTTTGCTAAAAGAAAATGGTCGCGATGTGGCGATCTTTTCGGGGGATGCGGTATTGATTGGTGGGGTTGGAAGGCCCGATCTGCGCGAGTATTCGGGAGAACAGGCTACGCAGCGCGAAAAACTGGCGCGGCAGCTCTACCACACCGTCCATGATATCTATGCAACGTTAGGCGATCAGGTGCTTTTGTATCCAGCTCATGGCGCTGGGTCACTGTGCGGAAATGCAATAAAGGGTGCTAAGCAAAGTACCATTGGCGCTGAAAGAACCCATAATTTGGCCTTTCAGCAAAAATCGGAAGAAGCGTTTGTCCAGCAGATTCTGGCAGACCGTCCGCCTGTACCGATTTACTTCCCTTATAATGTAGCATTGAATCGTCGGGGAGCAAAGCCATTATTGGCTTCTTTGTCGGGTATTTCAGTGGTTTCGGCAGCGGCGGTGCCCCAGGCGCTGAGCACTGTCCTCGATACCCGCCCCGCTTCAGAATTTAAGGCGTCACATTTTCCGGAGGCCATTAATATTCCCGAACGTAGCAAGTCAGAATCTTGGGTTGGGACTTTTATTGAACCGAAAGACGGCTTTTATCTTGTTGTCGATACGAAAGAACACGGTCAGGTGCAGCTCGAAAAGCTGGCTAAAATTGGCTATGAACAGTTTGTTAAAGGTGTCGTGTTGTATGGGGATTTCGCGGGACAGCCTTCGACAGCTTTTGATCAGGCTGCATTTGACAGGGCGCAAGAGCAATATTTTATAGTCGATGTACGTACGGCCGAGGAAGCTAAGACTGGACCAGTATTCAAAGGGGCACATAACATTCCGCTGGCCGAATTGAAGGCGCATATTGCCGAGCTACCCGTGGATAAACCTATCGTGGTGCACTGCGCTTCGGGTTATCGCTCGGCCATTGCAAGCAGCCTCATCAATGAATGGGTGCCAAAAGCGCAGGTCTGGGATATCGGTGAACATATTAAAAGCTACAAGCAATCGGTGAATTAACAAGAGGATTACACTTAAATGCATACATGATATGAAAGATTTAAAATTATTGGCTAGCATGTTATTAGCGGTGGTGGTGTTGCTCAATGTGACCAACTGCCAATCTAGGCAGGATACGAAGGAAGCCGTAAAAAATAGTCAGGTTTCATTTAAAAAGCAAGAAGGAGTTCGCTTTAAGCAGGAACTTGAAAGCCTGAATAAAACGAACAAAGTGCCGGTACAAATTCCAGACAATCCGCGGATCGTCTATGCGACCGAACAGGATGTGTTGGAGCTGGAAAATGGTATTGTCCTTTTTGGATGGCCCAGCTGTCCCTGGTTTCGGAATGCCATAACGCCGCTGCTGGAATTTGCCCAGGAGGAAAAGGCGGCTATTTATTACCTCAATATTCACGATATCCGGGATCTTAAGGAGAAAGATAAGGACGGTAAAGTGATCACGACCAAGGCCGGGAGCCCGGGTTATGAAGCTATATTGGCCAAATTTCACGATGTCCTAAATCCTTATACAGCTGTGGGGATTGATTCCATTAAACGGATTTCTTCGCCGACGGTATTATTTATTGAAAAAGGTAAAGGCGTGCATAAGGTTGTTTCTACGGTCGTATCACAGACCGATCCGAAAATCAAGCTCGATAGTACACAGCGAAAGGAGCTAAAACAACGGTATCGCGCCTATTTTTTGGATGAACATATTATATAAATGATATTTCTTATAAAGTTGTTTGATAGGATTGTATATGAGTTCTAAAGATGGGTGCGGCCCGGAAAATAAATCCTTTCAATGCATGTAAAAGTTTGTATCCAAGGGCATAGGTTATAGTAAGGGAATCAATAGCTGAAAAAGCCATAAGGATACATGGTGTCAACATTATCGTAAATTAAATGGATAACATATGAAAAAAATAATCAATCTTGGACTTTTAGCGTTTGTTTTAACGACATTTACAGTCTCCTGCGGATCTGCAGGTAAAAAAAAGGATAATAGCAAATCGTTGTCCGATTCTACTTCGTCAAAGCGCTCAAAAAAGGAACAACCCAATACAGGCTGCGACTAGGAGTGATTAAAAACTAGCTTATGCGAAAATTTGATGCAATTATTATTGGTTCGGGACCAAATGGACTGGCTGCAGCGATTACCTTTCAGCAGCAGGGGCTGAGCACGCTGCTGGTTGAGGGTGCCGATACAATCGGTGGGGGAATGCGAACCAAGGAACTTACAATTCCGGGTTTCAAACATGATGTCTGTTCGGCGATTCATCCCATGGCTATGGCATCGCCATTTTTCAGGAGTTTACCTTTGGAAGCATTTGGGCTATCTTTTGTTAAGCCTGAGTATGCAGCGGCACACCCATTGGACGAAGGGGAAACGGGAATTCTTTACCATAGTCTTGCCGAAACGGTAAAGGGTTTGGGGACGGATGGTGAAAGGTATCGTAAGCTGGTGGAAAAGGTCGTGACACATTGGGTGCGCCTTGCGGCCGATATTATGGGGCCATTATCCTTTCCGAAGCATCCTTTGTCTTTAGCCTCGTTTGGACTGGATGCACTTCAGCCGGCAAGCTGGACCGCAAAGCGCTTTACTTCCGTGCAGGCACAGGCTTTATGGGCGGGGATGGCGGCTCATGGAATTCAGCCCCTAAATAACTGGACAACTTCTGCAATTGCCATTGTGCTCGCGGCGGTAGGCAACAAATATGGTTGGCAGATACCGATTGGCGGCTCGCAATCCATTGCCAATGCGCTTTTAGGCTACTATCAATCGTTGGGTGGGGAGATCCAAACGGGCTTTTGGGTAGAGGATGTTCGCGATCTACCATCCCATAAAGTCCTAATCTGTGATATCACGCCCCGGCAGTTGTTGCAGCTCAAAGGTATAGGTCTTGCTAGCGGCTACCGCAGACGCCTCGAAGGCTTTAGGCAGGGAATGGGGGTATTTAAAGTCGATTGGGCATTATCAGAAAAGACGCCTTTTAAAGATCTGCGCTGTCAGCAGGCCGCTACAGTACATTTGGGAAATACCTACGCCGAAATTGCCGAAAGCGAGCGGTTGAGCCATCTTGGAAAGCAAGTGGGTAAGCCTTTTGTACTGTTTGCGCAACAGAGTGCGTTCGATCCCAGTCGTGCTCCCGAAGGCAAGCATACGGGATGGGCGTACTGCCATGTTCCTAATGGGAGTAAGGTCGATTATACCGAAGCGATCGAAAATCAGATTGAGCGCTTTGCGCCGGGTTTTAAAGAAACCATTTTGGCCAAGCATACCTTTTCTCCCATGGAGCTCGAAGAGTACAACCCAAATTACATCGGTGGTGATATCAATGGCGGTATTATGGATATTTCGCAGCTGTACAGTAGGCCCATTTTGGCCCTAAATCCGTACCGAACCTCGGTCGACACGATTTATCTCTGTTCATCATCGACTCCTCCGGGTGGTGGGGTGCATGGCATGTGCGGATATCATGCTGCACGTACAGCGCTCAAGGAACACTTCGGTTTGCTGTTGTAAACCATACCGAATAAGTATTTCCTTATCCGCCTCTATTTGTGGATCCTGTGGCTACAGGCTGGAAGGGAATACCTAACTTGGATTTTAGGATAAAGGACAATCTGTTATTCCAGGGAGCTATAAATTCTCCTGAAATGAAAGCTGTACTTGCCCAGTTGCCGCGGAACAAGTGATTTTAGTCGTTTTTTATTTTTCTGCAGCATAAAGTCTTTAGAAAAAATAAGCTAATGGGTGTGTTTTTGTAATTTCGGCAGTATTTTTGCTATATAGGGCTACGAAAACACCCCAAATAATATGTTGCATTAGGCCAAGATAATTTCTTGGCCTTTTGTATGTAATTCCCCCTTTAGTATGTAATTCCCCCTTTAGTATGTAGACAATATCCCAGGTCAATATTTATGATGGTAATATCGGTTTCGATGTTGCTTTTTCTATCGCTAAATACCGAATAGAAAGAAATTATGGCTATGATAGGATGGCCCTAAGAGCCTGATACTGATTTGATGTAAAAAACGTTTTATATAATTATTAAATCACTTTATAAAATTATAACTGAATAAAGCCTAAAATTGAACATCTTGACTTTCATCTTAAGTTCAGTATTTATTTTAATGCAGCCAATGTCTTGTCTTGCGATCTAAAAAATATCGGATGGAGAATCTTTGGTTGGTACAGTAAATGAGTGGCTTACAGTTTTTATTTTGAAAAAGTCATTTCTATACTATAGATCGAAACTGTTATCGTTAATCAACCGTTAATTCAGTATTGATCATTATTGTTACTATTTTGCAGCTAATGTTTCTGCTGTTGAAAAATTGGAATTTACCCCTATTTTTATACCTTCAATTTTACAGTCTGTGCAAAATATTGATTCATTTAGTCAGGATCAGTTTATTGAGATGACCGGTTGTAGCTATAAAAGGAAAATGAGAAAATAGTGATATAATAGCGAATTTTTTAGGTGCTTTTCGGGAGAAAGAGGAGATACCTGTACGCTAGGAGCAATATAATTGGTATTTAAATTGCAGAAATAATCCTAGCGAGACTACCTAAAATAGTCTAGTGCGACTACATAATAGTGGTGTTTTAGCCGATTGCAAACACTTAGACTTACTTTAATTTTACCTTTAATGAAAACAGAAAAACTGCCAATTACGCTAACGGAAGAGGGGGTATTTTACAAAGAAATAATTGGTGCTGAGGATTATAATAAGACGACAAAATGCACGTACTTTTTAATGGTGCTATTTTCTGAAGGAAGTGGTACGCATTACATTGACGCTGCGGAATATCCGATCAAGGGGAACCAGCTTCATTTTTTATTTCCAGGGCAGCATCACCACTGGATTACCGGTCCGGAAACGAATGCGCAGAAAATTGTCGTGGGAAAGAAAGTATTCGAAACTTTCTCCAGTCTTAGTGAGATTTATTTCATCCGTCACAATTTGCACCCCGTTTTTAAACTCAGTACAGCTTTATTTGAGGTGATATTCAATGAAATGAAAAATATCCAACGCGATCTCTTGGCGCAAGAATCGGATGGAAAGTGGAACGAAATAGTGCGCTTAAGAATCGATATTCTAGTTTCTTTGATAAAAAAGGAAGCTGGAGATTATTTAAAGGAAAATCTTCTTGGAACTTCAAATGTAATTATTGACTCTTTTTGGGATCTTGTCAATGTAAATTTCGCTGCCCATAAACGAGTGACTTGGTATGCGGAGAGATTACATGTAACGAGTAATTATCTGAATATTCTGTGCAGAAAACACCTCCATATTACTGCTTCCAACGTAATTTATCAGCGAATAATACAAGAGGCCAAGGGGCTCTTAAAATTTTCAGATAAAAGTATAAAGCAGATTGCATTTCATTTGGGGTTTGAATCTCTATCGGCATTTTCTACATTCTTTAAAAACATCACGGATTATTCGCCATCTGATTATAAAGGGCATTCATCTTAACTTATCAAAAATAGAAATACTAAAAATAGTTTACTTCGGAGAACAAGAAGATAAGCTATCCAAGGCTACGCGCGAGAACCTGGTCTATGCGTATACCGAAAACTTTATGGAAACTCCTATAATCATCTTATTGACCGATCGTAAAACCTAACAATATACCCTTTCAAAAAGACCGGTGGGCAGGCGTATTGATTGTTTGGGTAATTTGGGCAGTTTTGACGATAACTGGTCTCATATGTATGACTATTATCCATAGGGGATTGTTGGTTTCGGTATGCAGGATGCCTGGAGAAAGGCTCCAAAAAGTCTAGCGGTCTGCTGGGTTATACAGAAGTGGAAAAATGAGGGGCCAGGCAAAAGTTCATATTGCCATCGCAGGGCGAACTACAGATGGATGGTATCCGATGGGTGAAGTTGATGCGTTATAAAGATTATGATGTTTAATTATCTGTTTATATTTATATTGTTAAATGTCTTATGTGCATAGTTTTATGTTTTTACTTTATTGGGTGTTGTGCCAGTTTGTCAGCCGTATACGTAGGTACTCAATAGGCTTTACAGGAGTGTCTTGATTTCCGAAAGCAGTGTTTGTAAATAGGGCTATCCTACACTTTGCTACAGTATAATGCGGTCAACTTGTGCATTATCTTGACGAATGGGATAGAGGGCCGGCCCACTTCGTTGTTTTTGTATGCTAAGCGCCTCAATTTAGCTTTTGTGAGGATGGATTAGGATCTGGTTTTTGCCGTGGAAATGTCGATGGTGCGCTGTTATTTTATAGGGATGTCAGGCTGGCTCGATTCGGAAAATCATGAGCCGTACAGCAAATAAATTGGAGTTGTTGTGTTTTTAATAAATATACTAATTATTTATATACAGCGTATTGTATGTTTTATATCAATTAAAAGTACAGGTGTTATTTTGCCTTATAAAGGCCGCTAAGGTGTCTTTGAAAAGACGATGTGTGGGATGAAAGGATGAAATGATTGTGGAAAAAAATCCATAAATTAGGGGAACTAAACAAGCTGTTTTATGAATGTAAAAGTTATCCTAAAAGCTTTCTTATTATTTGCGCTTTGCCTGATCCATGTAATCGGTCATACGCAGGAAAGCAACAACAATAAGAAATTGTGGGCAAAATCAATTTTGAATCAAAAGGCGCCAAAACTTGAGGTGGAGCAGTGGCTCACAGATGTACCTGATACAAAGGGTAAGTTTATCCTTATTGATTTTTGGGCTACTTGGTGTGGACCCTGCCGAAAAGTAATTCCCGAACTCAATGAATGGCATAAGAAGTATGGTGATAAACTCGTGATCATCGGTCTTTCGGATGAAAAAGCAGAGGTCATTAAAAAGGCGAAGGAGATTAAAATAGATTATTTCTCAGCGATCGATACGAAAGCGAAGTTGAAGAAACAGCTCGAAGTACAGGGAATCCCACACTGTATTTTAGTAGATCCGGATGGCATTGTACGCTGGGAGGGTTTTCCGACGTTAGAGGGACATGAACTCACCGATGATGTTGTTGCTGATATCATCAGAAAGTATTCCAGGAAGCGCGGGAGATTCAAAGATAGCAGTCCATATTTTCTGCGACAGGAAGAAGTGATGTTGGCTGGATTGTAAAAGTCTTCCATATGCCGGACCGATAGATCGTCTGGTTTTTGGCGTTACTTCGGTATGGAATGGATAAAAAAAAGTGTAACGGCTGCCCGTTACACTTCGCAAGAAGATAAATAAATTATCCTCTTGTGTGTTTACTTAATTATGCGATACGTACGTTAACTGCATTAACGCCTTTTTTACCGTTTTCTACATCAAATGTTACACTGTCATTTTCGCGTACTTCGTTGATTAAACCAGATACGTGTACGAAAATGTCGTCTCCACCACCAGCAGGCGTGATAAAACCAAAACCTTTTGTTTGGTTGAAGAATTTAATAGTTCCTTCTTGCATTGTTTTATAAATTATATTAAAGTAATCTGTACTACATTATTGTGACAAATGAATATCAACAATAGCTAATCGATTTTTTGCAAGAAATAGGATCTGATTTTGATGATCTTGAATTGACTCAAGTCCAAAAAGGTCTTTACCTCCGTTTTGCTAACAAAAAAGCTTCTGAAAATGCGAAAACTGAGTTGTAAGTATAACTTGACGATTTCAGATAAGCAAAGGCGGAGCCGATTATAATACAAATTTAAGTATAAAATATTGATATATACAGTGTTTTGTTATTTTTTATAAAATAAATCCCATCTAGGCTCTGTATTAGCTTAATAGCGGCACGATATAGTCGCAAAATTACATTAGACCCGATAGGTAAAAGCATTGATATTCATGCCAGCGCCAACAGACGCAAATAGGATGATATCGCCTTCGTGTAGGGATTGATTGTCTATCTGACCACGAGCAATGAGATCATAGAGGGTAGGAATGGTTGCCACGCTGCTATTTCCTAATGTATGTATGGTCATTGGCATAATATCGGGCGGGGGTACTGTATCGTATAGTGCATAGAATCTCATCAGAATGGCTTCGTCCATCTTCTCGTTGGCTTGGTGGATCAGTATTTTTTTGATTGCCGTGATATCGATATGCGCTTTTTGGAGGCAAGCCTGCATGGCTAAAGGAACTTTACTGAGTGCAAACTCATAGATTTTGCGTCCTTTCATTTTAATATACCGTATATCAGGGTCCTGCTCTTGTTGATAGGAGCTTCCGAAATTGATATAGTTCGCTTCCTCAAGCGCATAAGTTGCGCTTTCATGCGACAGGAGCCCTTGCTCTGACGTGGTGGCTTCGATGATTACAGCGCCAGCGCCATCCGCATAGATCATCGAATCTCTGTCAAAAGGATCTACAACACGGGAAAGCGTTTCTGCGCCAATGACCATACAGCGCTTTGCCATACCTGATTTTATGAAAGCGTTGGCGTGCAACACGCCTTCGTTCCAACCCGGACAACCAAATAGTAGATCATAAGCCACACATTTAGGATTGCTGATCCCGAGCTTTTTCTTCACCCTGCTTGCTAAACTTGGTACAGTATCCGATTGGATTTTGCCAGCTTGCACATCGCCATAATTATGTGCAACAATAATATAGTCCAATGTTTCCGCAGCTATACCGGCGTCTTCAATGGCAAGTTGACCAGCTAGGAAAGCAAGGTCTGAAGCCACTTGGTCAGGATCGGCGTAGCGACGTTCCTCAATACCAGTGATAGCCTTAAATTTTTCAATGACAGAAGCAGGCTCCTTGAACGGCAGCCTATTTTCATCCAAAAAAAGATGGTCGGCGAAGTCTGCGTTGGTTATTTTATGGGGTGGAATATAACTGCCAGAACCGATAAATCTAATGTTCATAATTGTTTCTCCGTACGTATTGTGTTTAAATATATTTCGACGATCATCCCCTTGTGCTATGCTAATTCCTTATGGTCGTATACATTCACATTTCTAGCGGCTTATTTCCTTCTCAGCTTTAATTTACTAAATATTATCGGGATGGCACTAATTTTCTTTCTCACACCAGTCCAACAGTGGCTTGTATAAGCTCTGAATATCTTTCGGGTTATTGTCTTTATACAGGCGGAACAATTCGGCGTTAAATTCATCTGCTTTGGGAAATCCTTTTTTATTGACCATCATATCGTTGACGTTTTCAACAATTTGGCCAAAAAGATCATGATCATCTCCAAACTTATCGTAACAATATAAGATGAAAAGTCCCCAGGTTAGATACTCATCAAATACTTTTACCGGACTTGGATAATGAACTGTACTTTTGTTTTCTATATCGACCCATAAGTCCCTATTATTGAATATTGTATCAATCTGTCTTTTGTTTTTTTCGCTCAATGGACCTACGTAGTTGTGGTCTATCTCCGTAAAAATAATGCGTGTATTGAGTGCTTTTTTGAATTTGGGGCTCCAGGATTCGTCTTCGCGGAGGGTGGGTAAAAAAAGCAAAATTTCTTTGAAACCTTTGTACTTGAAGGTGTGGGTCGCATTCATTCCGGCAATCAGGGGGGAAGTCAATACACGATAGCTATTGATTGTATAATCGAATTTCTTTTCTAACCATTCTTTTTGCTCGGCAATGGAAGCATACTCCTGATATGCTGTACGAAGGCTGTCGTAATAGCCTTGATGCTCTTTGTAGAATGTCCGGTATCCACTCTGTCTGGCGAATTCTTCCAGGTCGTTTTTGTAAGCGGGGATAGGATTAGATTTCACCTGATAATTTCCAACTCCTCTTGCTGGAAAAATATAGATGTTTGTAGGTACTAATTGGTCATTTTTGAACTTAAAGCCATATACATTGGCCGCTAAGAGGAAATAGTTGGTTAGATTCTCTCGCAGCTGCTGGTCAAATTTCTTTACGATAGGCAGATTGGAAAATGGGGTAAAATGCGCTTTGACCTCTTCAAAATACGCCGTATTCTGCTTGGTCATGTTTGGATTTTCCTTACCAAAGTCAGTTATCGCAAAGATAATATAGATGAGTTCCTGTGCCTCATTGATTTCAACAGTTGTCTTGCCGTCGTTTTGGGCAATATAAGCTTTGCTAAAATCGACGTCTTTTTCTTGGCAGATGGCCAGGTTAGCTAGTAATACAAAGCATATTAAAATAAAAAAGATATTCCTTTTCATCGTATCGTTATTTCATATAATTATTGATAAGACATGTTGCTGATAGCGTAACGTTTTACCGGTTATGGTCATGTCTGATTGGGGATTTCACTATGAAATGAAATATTCCCGACTGCAATTATAGGGAGTTTTCTGCTTGTTTTATAATAAAATTTGTACAATCAGAAGTGAATTCTGCTAATTGAAGAGGTTGTATATTCAATTTGTTTAATTTAATATTGATCTTAACTTAATACAGAGGAAACCTTGTGCTTTTATTTTTGACAGCGCAATGGAACACATTCAGCCTATCAAATCTTCCAATCAGAAAAGCTTCAATCTCGTATACGAAAAGTACCATCGACAGATTTACGGTTTTGTACTCAAGCGTACGCAATCGGATTATATTGCAGAGGAGGTAACGCAGCTGACCTTTATCAAACTCTGGAACCAAAGGGAGAAGCTCGACGAGCAGCTCAGTATTCTGTTGCAGCTTTTCGGTATGGCGCGGCAAGTCATGATCGATCTGCTGCGCAAGGAGGCTACACGTTTCAAATATGAAGGGCAGACAGCGGTGACACCTTTTACCGATAGTCTGATCCGGGCAATTGAAAATAAAGACCTTTTGCGTATGATGGAAAAAGATATCCAGAATATGCCGGCGATGCGTCGGAAGGTCTTTGAACTGAGCCGTAAAGAAGGTCTTTCCCATAAAGAGATTGCTGCTCAATTTTCAATTTCCACAAAAACCGTGGAACAGCATATCAGTAAAGCACTTCTTCAACTCAAACAACATCTCTATTCCATTATGCTATAAGTCCTTTATGTTAAGTATCGGCGCCCTTTATTAAATAATTGTTAAGAACTAAGGGATGTCGTGCTGGCCTGCGTAATAGGAGTATGAAGCATGATAAAAAGCAGCATCAGATCAAAAAGAAGATCTGGAAAATGCCCTTCCTCGTGAACGAACTTTTCAAGGACGAAGATTGGGAGAAATTTGATAGCACAGCAATGGAGGAGCCTGTGCCTACTGAAACGATGAAAACGTTTATACAGACTGCCATTCAAAATCAGGAAAAAGCGCAGGATCGAAAGGCATTACATCGGTATCGGTTGGTAAAGCTACTGCGATACAGTGCCGCAGCTGCAGTTCTCTTTTTCTTTTCCTTCCATTTCGTTACCTGGTGGACAAAAGATTCAGTTGTACAGCCAGATGCTCAGCGGTCCGCTGCTAAACCAGTTATAGCGCATCAAGATACAGTCTGGACTTCAATAGAAAATAAAAATCCCTATAGTATAACGCTGGATCTACCCGATGGATCCCATGTGCGGTTGTTCGCACAAAGCCATATTCGCTATGTGAAAAATTTTGTTGTCAATGCCCGTGATATTGAACTTAGCGGTAAAGCCTACTTTGATGTAGCATCGGATCCGAAACGCCCATTTTCGGTGTTTGCCAGCGGGACTAAAACAACGGCGCTTGGTACATCCTTTACCATTAATACCAAATTGAAGCGTCAGGCTGTGACTGTGGCATTACATACAGGTAAGGTGCTTGTATCCTCGCTTACAAACGGTTTCAAACAGATTTTTTTAGCTGACCCGGGCCAAAAGCTGACGGTTGATTCACGAGGTGCAACAAGAATTGAAGCCGTCAATAAAAAACAGCCATTGAACATGCCTGATCTGTCTGCCCCGGATTTGTTAAATCTGAAAAATACACCGATGCCTGCTGTGTTAAAGGCGTTAGAAACAGCATTTGAAAAACAGATCCATTTGGGTGACAAGGGTATTGCCGCCATCCATTATACAGGTGAGATTGATGTACATCACGATTCATTGAAGGATATCTTGACAACAATCTGCTTGATCAATGAATTGCGCTTTGTCGCCAATGCGGATGGAAGTTATACGCTATACAAACAGGAAAATACAATTACTGAACATCTAAACAACTAACAGATATGCTCAACAAGAAAAATCCACAAAAAAAGAACCTGCTTATTTTTGCGTTGCTTTCCGCTGGACTTACCCATGTACATGCGCAGCAGCAACAAGTGAAAGGAGCTGTACAAAATGAAAAGGGCGAGTTTCTCCCTGGAGTCAGCGTTAAGGCCATTCAGGATAATGGAGGTCCAAGTGTGACCACCAGTACAAATAGCCAGGGGCTATTCCATTTTCAGAATTTAGTAGAACATGCAGGGTATCGATTTGTGTTTTCGGCGGTAGGATTTCAGTCCGATACGTTATCGGGTTATGTCGTTGAAGCAAGAAAGCCTTTGTCGTTGAGTGTGAAGCTTCAGCAGAGTGCCGTTAAACTGGATGAGGTCGTCATTGGCTATGGCCGTGTATCCAGAAAGGACCTGACGAGTTCCATCAGCACCATCAAAGCAGAAGATGCGAACGTCGGCGTATTTACTTCGCCAGCACAGATGCTGCAGGGGAAAGTTGCCGGCCTGACGATTTCGAGCAACAACAGTAATCCCAATGCTACGCCTTCCGTTAGTCTCCGGGGAGCGTCAACGTTACGTAGTGGTGAAGCGATGGAACCCTACTATGTGATCGATGGGGTTCCGGGCGCATCGCTGGCTTTGGTAGCGCCCGATGATATTGCGTCTATTGACGTGCTTCGCGATGCCTCAGCGACCGCAATTTATGGTTCAAAAGCGGCCAATGGCGTTATTATCGTTACAACGAAGCGTGGAAAATCAGGGCAGACCAATATCAATTACAACGGCTATCTGGCGATCGATAAAGTGGCTAAGCATTATGAGATGATGAATGCGGCGCAATACCGGTCTTATGTCAATGATAATGGATTTTCGATGGAACCAACGGACGACTTGGGGGCAGATACCGATTGGCAAAGAGCTGTGGAGCGGACAGGGATATCGAACAACCATAATATATCCATTCTTGGAGGTGCAGAAAAAACACAGTATAGCATCAGTCTCAATACCATCAAAAACAATGGGGTTATCAAAGGGACTGATATGGGGCGGCAGATTGCTCGAGCGTTTTTGCAGACCAAGGCGCTGAATGATCGGCTGACGGCTTCTTTCAATATCAACGCAAGTATCACCAAGCAGAATGATGTGCTTGCTTTGGATCAGGGACTCAGCGTTTATGATGCGATGTATTATTACCTGCCTGTATCGCCGGTCCGAAATACCGATGGTTCCTGGTTTGAAAAAGCCGACCGTTCGCAATATGCCAATCCACTTTCCTTAATTGAAGAGAATACAAATTTTTCTAAAACTAAGGTGCTCCAGGCGCATGCAAAACTGGGCTATGAGATCTTGCCCGGGTTAACCTATAATATTGATCTTTCGCTGCAAAATAGGCAGTTTAACAATGCTCAGTACTACTCCATGTTTTCGATGGCAGCACGTGGTCAGAATGGCAAATCTATCCGTGCCGCGGTAGAAGATGAACGGAAAGTGATGGAAATGAACCTGAGTTATGAAAGGACATTCGCCGGAAAACATAAGGTAGCTGCACTGGCAGGTTATTCATGGGAGGAGAACAACAATAACGATGGCTTTCAATTGACGACTTCCGATTATTACAGTGACGATTTGAGTTATTATAATCCGGGTATGGCCAATGTAGTTGATTTGTTGGGCTTTGGGAACTATTATCTTTCCACCTTGCGTATGATATCTGTTTATGGTCGTGTGAATTATGCCTATAATAACAAGTATCTCCTACAGGCGACGGTAAGACGCGACGGTTCCTCGGCTTTCGGAACCAACAATCGTTGGGCGACATTTCCTTCGGTGTCTGCGGCGTGGCGCCTTTCGGAGGAATCATTCATCCGTGAAACCGGAATTTTTGATGACTTAAAGCTGCGTGCAGGTTTCGGGGTGAGTGGCAACTCATTGGGCTTTGACGCATTTACAGCGCAGTCTGTACGTGGTGCCTCATCCAAGTTTTTCGATTATGTAAATGCCGATGGCCAGGTAAGCCCATTACGTACTTTGATGGTGCTGCGCAATAGCAATCCGAACCTCAAATGGGAAACGACCAGTATGATTAATCTAGGCCTGGATTTCGGATTTCTAAAAAATCGCCTGACAGGGTCTTTGGAGGTCTATAAAAAGAAAACGAGTGACCTGATTTATGATTATCAGGTAAGCAAATCGAAATATATTTATCCAACGCTGACTGCCAATGTTGGTGAAATAGAGAATAAGGGGATTGAACTGAGTCTGAATGCAAAGGCCATTGATAAAGAGGATTTCAAATGGAATACCGGATTGGTGCTGTCGCACAATAGCAATAAGGTGGTGAGCATTGCCAACGAGCAGTTTACGCAGGGTTATATCGAATTGTCGGATCTGGGTGGGGCTGGGCAGACCAATGTATTTCAGCAGAGGCTGACACCGGGAGCACCTATAGGTCAGTTTTATACCTGGGAATGGGCAGGCTACAACGATGAAGGGGTGTCGGTATTCTATACCAGAGATGAGAAAACGGGCGAGCGTACAGGCGAAACAACCACAACGCCACAGAAGAAAGATCAGGCTGTGACGGGAAGTCCACAGCCCAAGTTGACACTGGGTTGGAACAATAGCTTTTCATATAAGAATTTTTCTTTAAATGGAATGTTCCAAGGTGCTTTTGGACAGAAAATTATGAACGCTACCCGAGCGCGCCATTCAAACGTTGTTGGTAATGCAGGGCAAAAAAACGTGCTTGCCAGCGTTGTGGAAACCGAGCGCATGACGGATATCAATGCACATTACCTATCGGATCGTTACCTGGAGAATGGAAGCTATCTACGCTTGGCTTATGTTACGTTGGCCTATACGATACCGATGAAAAATATACCGATTAAAAACCTAAGAGTATATGCAACGATGAACAACGTATTTGTGCTGACGAAATATAAAGGTATTGATCCCGAGGTGGGCTTGGGAGGCCTAACACCGGGAATTGATAACCGTCAGACCTACCCACGGACGCGAACGTTTATGTTTGGCCTTAACTTTAATTTATAAGACAGACCTGTGGGATGGAAAACTTCTTATCGAAACAATCCTGTTGACATAAATGGTGCATGCCACATGGCCTATAGAACAAGAAATAATTTATATGAAACCAACACTATTAATTCGTTTATTAACCTTATCAGCATTGAGTTTTTCACTGGGATCTTGTACCGATCTGGATGTTGATATAAAATCACAGCTGACGGAATTTCCGGATTCGGAACGTGCCGCCGAGGCGATTCTTGCCGATGTATATGCAGCTTATCGAGGCGCAATGGGGCGCGATCATTGGATGGCCCAAACACTCTCGGCGGATGAAGCAGTGAGTGTTTCCATGGGGACAGACTGGTTTGATGGCGGTCGATACCGCGAATTCCATCTGCACAATTGGAATGCAGACAATGGCCTCTTACCAAGTATCTGGAACGATGCTTCCACTGGAATCACCTTGGCCAATAATGCCATTGCATTATTCGGGGAAGATAAAGAAAAGCTGACGGCACCAGCCCGCGCAATCCGTGCTTATTATTATTTTATACTGATGGATAATTTTGGCGGTGCCCCGTTGATCACAGGGCCTGTTGATGCCGTTCCCGCACGTTCAAGCCGTGCTGAAATTTGCCGTTTTATTGAGGCCGAATTGCTTGCTGTGAAGGATTTGTTACCTACCACAGTTTCTATAGCAACCTATGGAAAAGCAACGAAATATATGGCCGAAGCATTGCTGGCTAAGTTGTACCTCAACTGGGCTGTTTATACGGCTACGGACGTAGCCAATTACAATCCAAGTGCACAAAATGAAAAATTAAATGATGTGGTTGCGATGTGCGACCAGATTATTTCCTCAGGACAGTTTAACCTGACAAGCCACAAGTTTATGGCCAAGTTTCGCCCCGATAATGGTTATCAGGTAAAGGATTTTATATTTGCCATACCCTATGATCGTGAAAAACAGCAGGGTATGACTTATTCGCGCTTCTGGATACATCGAAGTGCCCAAAATCAGTTTGCAACATTGCCTCAAAGTGTTGGGGGGACTTTTCGTGTATTACCAAGCTATTTGGAGAAATTTAATCTGGCAGGCGACGAAAGGAATGCCTCATACATCGGCGGTAAGCAATATTATTGGTCAAATTATTCAGAAGATAAGACTCGTCCTTTTCTAATCAGAACTTCCAAACGCGGCATAGATCAGGATTATAATGCTGCGGATGCAGATGCGCAGTTTGATTGGCAACTGGAGACCACTAAAGAAATTACTTTGCGTTCGGATGGTGCGGCCACGCTGAATGTAGGTAACGACCAAAAGGGACGCTCAATGGGGTACAGATCCATTAAGTTTTATATGGACGTAGCCGTTACATCAGCCAATCAGCGTAATCAGAGCAATGATGTACCGGTATTTCGCTATGCCGATATCCTGTTGATGAAAGCGGAGGCTATACTCCGTGGGGCTACCGCGACCAATGGTCAGACCGCACAATCTTTGGTTAATCAGATCCGAGCCTATGTCAATGCACCTGTGCTCACGGCTACCCCAAGTCTACAGGATGTGTTGGATGAGCGGGCACGTGAGTTCGCTGATGAGTCCTGGCGTAGAAATGACCTGATCCGTTACGGAAAATTTGAAGATAACTGGGGATTCCGATCGCTGTATCCTGCCGGCATGAGCGAGAAGTTCCGTCGTATTTTCCCTGTACCAACAACTGTATTAAACGTAAACACCCACTGGGAACAGAATCCTGGTTATTAAAATCTATTGATGAAACGCAGAACTTTTATGAAAAATTCACTGGGCACGGCGATTACAGCCGGCCTGGGCGGAATTACGCTCAGTAGTTTCGGTCTGACAAAACCTACGCAACTTGAAAGCGAAGATATACAACAGCTTTTGAAACCCAGAGATGCCTATGATCTTCATTTTATAGCTGTAGGCGACTGGGGCCGCAATGGTGCCGACCATCAGTTGGCTGTAGCGGGGCAGATGGGTCAATGGGCCGATCAGCATCCCAATGACTTTATCATTTCTACCGGTGATAATTTTTACCCTTCCGGAGTGGTCAGTGAACATGATCCCCTGTGGCATTATTCGTTTGAAAATATCTATACCGCATTTTCGCTGCAATGGGACTGGTATCCCATTTTGGGAAACCACGATTATAAATCAGATCCCGATGCACAGGTGCGTTATAGTACGATCAGCAGACGTTGGAAGATGCCTGCGCGTTATTACAGCAAGACATTTGCGCTTAAGGATGGAAAAAAAGTACTGATGGCCTTTATCGATACTAATCCGATGATTCCTGAATTTTACAGTAACAGCGAGTATGGGCCACATGTTGCGGGACAGCAACCCGAGAAACAGCTGGCCTGGCTAGATCAGCTACTGGAAAATTCGGACGCCCATTGGAAAATTGTCGTCGGTCATCATCCCTTGTATACGGCGGGGCCGCGTACGACGAATTACGACACCCTGGCGGTTCGAAAAGTCTTGGAGTCTATCTTTGAAAAGCGAGGAGTAGATATCTACCTTTCAGGACATGAACATTCGCTGCAGCACTTAAAAGTAGAAGGCAAGAAGTTTCATCAGTTTATCTCCGGAGCAGGATCAGAGGTAACGCCTGTAAAAACCGATCTGCCGTATAGTCGTTTTGCGAAAGATCAATACGGGTTCTTCTCTTTCTCGATCAGTAGCGAAGAAATAGCTTGTCAGGTTATCAGCCATGAGGGGATGGAGCTTTATCGGACAGTGGTTACAAAAGTATAAGGTAAGAGGGCAGGCGGTATGGAGCAGATTCGTACCTGCTTCGTACCTGCTTCGTACCTTATTCGGATGCGATACAGATATTGTACAGGTGCTGTACAGCTATCGTACAGACCCTGAACAGGAATTAACTGGTTGGAATTTGGTCAATAATGATCACCAGATTGTTGAGCTCCGAAGGTGGTCCGAACACAGTACGAACACAACCCGAATACATTGGCGCTCGAGGTAAAAAAACACAGGCTAGCCTGGGCTAAAAAAGAAGCACTCCTCTGATGCACTTTTTGTGCGATAGAGGAATGCTTCTTTTTTGTGTTAAATAGATATGCTGCAGGACTTCGCTGCGAAAAAGAATACAGCGAGCCATACGAGTCCTTTAGCCAGAAAGAAGAGAAATGCTCCAATTCCGGCACGCTTAAGCCATTTAGATTTGTTGTCTTTTTGCTCCATTTATGGGATTAAACACGAACACTCCAATTTTAGTTCGCACTGGCAATAGGAGTGAATACTTCGCCAAAGTTATAAAAAGTTTGGTTTGCAATCTCTACTGCGCGATCATAAGTCGCCGGATCTTCTGAATATTTGTTTAATACCGCTGTAAATCCAGCCCACATCTCACGGCTATTTTCGCCATAACCTTCGAAGAAAGAAGTTCCTTTGGTAAGGCCATATTTGTTGAGCATCTGCACGATATACGGACCACCCATGATTGAACCTTCCAAAACATATAATGATGCAAGTGCTTCTTGTATATTTGCTACAGCTGGAGCATTTGCTTCTGGCAGGTTATCTACGTTACCACCCAAAGCTTCGATATCGCTTTTGATGTAAGATGAGTTGCGGCGTTCGGCCAAATCGGGCAATACTTCTGCGGTTACAAAAGGAGCGATGCTATCTTCTACGGCGCGGAAATAAGCATAAAAGCCTTTTAATACTTCTGCGTAATCTGCTTCTGAACGAATATTTTTCAATTGGCGCACGATCGTTCCTTCTACGTTTTGGTGAGCTGCGTGCGTTTGCTCTTTGATATGTTGACTTAACATGTTCTTATTTTTATTTATAACGATTCTATACAAAGATTCGTATTTATTTCCACAAATTTATGCTGTTTTCTGCTTTATCATCTATGAAAAATGGTTTTAATTTAAACATAAGTATGACAAAATCCAGCTGCAATAAATTTCTTACTTTAACCTAAAATTTGTTTTAAGTAGCAAACTTTCGTCTGCTGGCATCGAAAAATAAGTAACCGACGAAATTGCTGTGAGATTTTCGTCTTTTGTAATGTCTTTTAGCGCTGCTGCAAGCCAGGCTTCCTGTGGATCCCCGGGATGGCGGGAGGTTTCTATCGGAGCTAAGGCCAGGTCGACGGGTATGCCATCAAAATAATCACACCAGCCATTGGCATTCCGGATGAGAAATGAGGCCAGGTATACATCGAAATCTCCAATGTGGACTGAAAAAAAACCTACGGGTTTGCCAAATGTCCGCTGACCGATGAGGCGTATCGGAATATAAGGTTTGAAGCTGCTGATCAGTAATTCACTTGCCGAAGCCGTGCGTTCAGATACAATGCATGACAGCTGCTGTAGTGAATTGAAATGTCCCTTTTTGATAAAGTAATGCGTATTGGCTTTTTCACTATAGTCCACATCGGCGAGGGTGGCAGGGCGTCCTTTGTATTGGACCACTTTGCCATTTGCATCCAGATAGGGTTGTTTAAGGAGTAGTTTTGCTTTGCCTTTCTGTACATTCGGATGAAATTGCTCGCTGAACATAACTTTTTTATCCAGTTTGGCTGGACTAATGAGGTTGGTTAAATATTCTGCGGTCTCCACATAACCGCCACCGTTATGACGTAGATCGAGGATGAGATGTGTAACTTGTTTTTGCGCCAGTTCGGCTGCAAGTTGATCCAGTTCGGCCTTCACTGTCTGGAGCTGGGGAAAAGAGGGGATATAAACATAAGCAATCCGTTTGTTTCCCGCAGACCAGTAGGAAAGGTGTGTAGCATACCTGTAAGGTGTTTCTATGCTGGCCATGTGACCACTACTTTTCTTGTCGTTACGACGACGCTCCAAATATGAATATTTGGGTTTATTGGCTATGGTCGACAATTCGTAGGGTCTATCTTTCTTGTGCAAAGCGTATTGGCTGAGGGCAAAAAGTGCCCGCTCATAAGCCGTTTGCTCGGGTTCTATTTGTGCATATTTCGTCCGCGGATCAAACGTGTTATATGAAGGGAGAGATTCCTGCCAGCGGTATAGCTGTTTGGCATACAGGTAGATTGAGTCGAGAGTCAATTCTTTTTTTGTTCCTGTTTTTGGACTAATAAATTCATCGGGCAGAGTTGTTGTTTTACTGCCGTTCTGACAAGCTGTTATAGCAGTTATTGCAACTAATAGACCAACTATTTGGCGGATTCGACTCATTATATAATGCGCATTTTGTTCCTCATCCTTGTAGTTGATTCGCTACAAAATGGATAATTATCTGAAATTTAATACTTTTTTACTTTTTTATTTAATATAAAAGCCTAATTTTGTGCCAATTTATTTAATTTTTGATGCCTCCGCTACTGTGGAGCACTCAAAATGTCCCAAAGGTATCCCCTTTGGGATTTTTTATTTTAGGGCAATACAGGTCGTTCTGTTTTGTTTGGTACACTGGATAAACTCTCCAAAAAAGCCAAGATATTTTCCTGTTCTTTACTGCTTAATCGGACATTTTGAATATGCGGCGATAAGGTGCCATTGATCTGTTGTTCTGTCTTTTGGGGCATGCCCTGACTCAGTAGGTTGATCAGTTCACTTAAGCTCGAAATACTACCATTGTGCAGGTAGGGTGCAGTATGGATCACATTGCGCAGACCCGGCGTGCGAAATTTACCTTTGTCTGTTTCCAGTCCTGTCGCCTCAAAGCGACCATTGTCCAAGGCACCTTTGCTGGTAACAGCATAGCCCAGGTTATGAAAATCGAGATCTGTAAAGAAGGCACCATTATGGCAGTTGATGCATTTCCCTTTTGTGCGAAACAGATGGAGGCCTTCAAGCTGTACGTCGTTTAATGCCTGGTAATCTCCTTTGATAAAACGGTCAAAGGCGGTTTCACCACTGCTAATTGATCTTGAATACGCTGCTATGGCATCTAGCAATCCTTCGACGCTCATCGTCTGGCTCGAATAAGCCGCCTCATATAAACCGAGGTAGCCTGGTATAGCTTGCAGCTTAGCGGGTAAAGCAGCTGTATTGCCGCCCATTTCGATCGGGGAGTTGATGGCTTCGGCAATCTGCTCTCGATAAGTCTTTGCGCGGCCATCGTGGAAGAGTTTGCCTTCCAGGTACCAGGCATTTTCCATGGAAGGTGTATTGCGGTGATGCAGTGCGATACCATCTGCCGTTGTTTTTTGGTCGATCCAGTAGGTGTCCGGATTATGACATGAAGCGCAAGTCTTCATGCCATTACCGGTGCGGGGGTCGAAAAATAAGGCTTTGCCAAGTGCTATTAGCTCGGCCTTATCTTTCGATGGGTTTTCGGGTAAAGCGGCCAGTTCACGTATCTTGATATTGTTGTACCAAGTGGCAGCTGGCCATTGCGTTACCGATTTACTATATTGTTGACGTAAGGTTTCTTCAGGTTGAGGGACAATCGTCGGCTCTTCTGGCGTAGACTTACTTTTGCTGCAGCTGTATACAATGATAGCTACTAATGCGATCACGATAAACTGTTTTGTTTGATTAGTGACAAACACGATTAAAATGAGTTGGTAAAGCGTATTAGTTTAGCGTGATATAATAAGTATCCTCTAATAATACTTTTCCTGATTTGTCTACCATTTTTAGCTTGTTGATTCCACTACCCGCTACATTGGACGGTATAGGGATGGTAACCGTCATTGCGTTCACATCAAATACCGCATTGTTTATAGTATATTCTTTATTCAGATTGTCCACCGCGATGAAATGGTCAAAATCGCTTTTAAAATAACGCTCGTAAAGGACTTTACTTTGCAAAGGAGCCACAAAGTTTTCTCCTTTTTTAACGCTATATAAGAGATTACTCTTTATTAATAGATTGAGGATGCTAGGTAAGACAGCCTCAAATGAATCGCTTACGATGGAATAACGGCCTGACACCAATTTGACCTTATAGCCAGTACCTGCTTTGAAGTCATCTGGAGCCGTAAAAGTGACAGCAAAATTAGTGGGTACTATATTTTTGCTAAACGAAAGTAATGTTTCTTTTCCATCTTTATCTATTAAATAGCCTTTAGTTTGTGTCTCGTTGGGTATAATGTTTTCTCCAATAAAAGTAAAAGTATTCGGATCAGTGATATAGTATTGACCAGACGATAAACTGTTAAATGTAGCTTGTACTATGGGCTGATTGTATTGGAAGGTCAATGTATAGTTTTTGCTGGATCCGTCCTGTGCCCGAACAGTATAGGTGATGGGTTTTTCGGATTGGAGTTTTATCGGTGTACCCGATGCAGGCGTAATAGTCGCTAATTCCGAAACTTTAATCGTAGGTGTAATGTTTTCGGGCTGCTCCACCAATGGAGGCCAATATAAGATAATCTGGTCATTCACAATGCTGGCTGACAAGATTTTGCCATCAGCATCCTGAATGCTAAAAGATTCAATGTCATTGTAGGGCAGGCTGGGGTATTCCGTTTTACAGGACCAGCATGTTAGTGCTAGCATAAAAATCGCTAGAAATTGAAGGATATGTATTTGTTTTTTCAAAAATGAGTGTTGCATAATTTTTTTGGTTAAAAAAATCGTTATGCGGATGTTGATTAGGCTAAAAAGATCCGCAACCCATCCACCAGGTTGCGGAATCTTTCATTCATTAAATAGGAAGGACTATAATGCCTTAACTTCGATATTGGTATCTGCTTTTACTTGTAATTGACCTGCCACTACTTGTTGGCCAACATTTGTAAAATTAATTAACTTAACAGCATACGAAGCTCCGGAAGAATTTCCGACCAACACTGTCAAAGGTTGGATTGCTTGGTTTGCATGGCTATCTAAATCATATTCATACCATTCGCCACTACCCTGTGATGATACTGAAGTCGCTGTTGCCCAATCTGATGCTGTAACGGAAGCGATGTCTTTTGCTACCGTTCTGATCGAATAAGATCCATTAGCCTTGATCGAACCATTTACATGGCTAAAGAATGCAACTTGACCAGAGCTACTCAAGCTTTGTGCACCTGTAGCAAGGTCGACATATACTGCAGGCCAAGTTGCTGCAGCTGCTGGGCTCCACCATTGACCTACAACAGTGTAGTTACTATTTGCTTTAGCTTGGTTCAGCGCTAAAGGAGCTGTTGCTGATTCTGTTGTTGGGGCTGCTGCCCATACTGCTGCCGATAGCACAGTCACGGCCATCGCTGATTTTAAGATAGTTTTGATGTTTGAGTTCATGTTGAGATCTCCTCTTGTTTTAATTTATTTAATTTTGATGCCACCATGGCATACTGTGGATGCTTGTTTATGATTCCGTTATTGTACTTGGAGACAACTGTGTCTTTACAACATCGGCCCAGTCTTTAAATTGGAATTTGATCTGCAAATTATCAAAGGTTCCGATTGGAAGAGTCGCTGGTAATGAAACTGTCATTTCGGTACGGTTATAAGATTTAATAGTCAATGGATAATCTTTTCCATTGAGTGTCATGATAACGGCCGTAGGATCTAGAATAACCTTATCTAGGCCAGCTTTTATGGTCCAATCTTTATTTTTTGCGAGATTTAGACCCAATAAGCTAACAATTACGTCAGGTTGACGATATGTAATTTTGAGCGGATTGGCTAATGTAATGGTATGGTTGATGTTGGTTACCTCTACATCATAGGTACCTGCTTTAATATCGGATGGAATGCGGTTTTCCCGTTCGGTGCCCGTATAGCTTAATTGGTATCCAATCCCCGATACTTTCAGGCTATTCGGCGTAGCCATTTGATACCTTTGTTTGGTCTCCTGATTAATCAGTGCAATACTCACCAATGAAGGATTGGTATGCATAAAGGTTCCATTAATCGCCGGGAAACCAGCGCCAGGACCTTTTGTAAGCGAAATAGAAGATGTCGATGCAAAAGTCGCTTCAAAAGATGGCGTACTTTGTAATTCAATTTTTAAGCTATAGGTTCTTGTGGTACCTGTAGCAGATTTTACGGTATACGTCTGGCTCTTTTCATCTGTTTTAACAGGCAAAATTTCTTCTGTTAAACTGGCACCATTCGCGACTTTAATAGTAGGGTCGATGACGAGCAACCCATAATAATAAGGGAGATATACCGTAATGACATTTTTTTCATTGTCTATGGCGCCATAGATAACCTCATCATTAGGGAGGTTGGTGACCTTATATTCGAGTATCTTATCTGCGGGAAGTAAGGCTAATTCTTCCGTTTTGGTGCAGCGGGTTAGCAGCAATCCTAAAAAAAGGAAGCTTAAAATGCTGTATAATCTTTTCATGTTAGTTTAGTGTCTAATAAAAGTAAGCTATACTTATTTTTTTTAGTTAGCAATGACAAATTTGGTACTACCAGCTTTGGCAAGTACATATTGGAATGTAAAGAATGGTGTTGGTGAATCTTTAAACCAATCCTTTGGGTCCAAGAGGTCTTTATAGATACTTTGTATCTTGATCTTGGCATAGTTTCCCTGGGCTGTACGGACGATCAGTGTATTGCTTTCAATTGGATAGCAAACGTGTTTTTTGTTTTCCGCTCCACCACCTTTGATTACGCCATCAAAATCATATAAATACCAACCCAAGCCTTCACCAAAAGCTCCTGAATCATCCGTACCATATGCTTTTTCACCTTTGCGGAACTCGGCATCTGAAGGGATATCGATTACATCTTCGAACTTTTTCTTGACAATTAGGATACCGCCTTTCCCTGGACCACCTTTACCAAATCCGTTTGCTGTATTGTTGCAATTGATAAAACTGCGGTATATTTCTGAGCAAGAGATGTCCCATCGTGCGGTTAGTTTATAATCCGGTGTCACAGCTTTGTTCTGTTCCAAGCTGTAATATATTGGTGATTGCGCCGTGGTTGGTGCACTTCCAGCAGGTAAGTCTTCGCCAAAATTCTTAACAGTAATCAAGCGGTTGAACATAGCTTCTGGTGCAACAGGATCTGGTTCAGGCTCTACTACTGTGGGCTCGCTTTTGCTACAGGACCCCAACACAATTAAAAATGCCAATACCGGTATGAATTTTAATAGGTTGCTGCGTTTCTTTATTTTCATTGTTACTAGTTTTTTTGTGTTAGTTGATACCTTGTCCCTTTTCTATACATGTAGTAGGGTTGTTAGTATGTTATTTTTATTTAAATTGATTCTAAATAATAGTAAAGATAAAATCTTTTGCTGATAAAGTGTGTATGAAAATTGGTATTTAATATATTTTTTTCGGTTTTTGATTTTTGGTTAACAAAATCAGCTGGAATTTTAACCAGCTGATTTGCTAGTATGTTTCTTTAGGCCTTCTCAATAGACCTTCTCAAACTTATACTTCAGTTTACTACTGTTTAATAAATTTTTTAAAATTGATGTTATAGGTTGCATTTCCGCCAGCGGCAGTAATACCTCCAGCCTGAATCAGATAAAGTTCATCCGACAAATTGCTTAATTTCTCACCTTTGTACATAACTATATAACGATTGGCAGTAGGGTACACTGCATGATTACTTGGATAATCATAGATAATCCATGTTGGGCCTGTTGCGGGAATTCCAGCACTGGATGCGTCAATGCCTAGTTTATCAGTCAAAGTGATGTTGGCAGCTAATACAGATGCTAGTGTCAGCTTTTCTATACTAGTGTTAGCCTGATCAAAGTAACCCATCTTATAATTTTCTGGAGAAGTGTTTTGTAATGTAGATCCATACATTCCAGAAAGATTGATCATACTCTTAGCTTCTTCCTGAACAGTATTCGTTTTAAAGTCATAAAAAGTTTTTACGCCAGAAGGAACTGCTATTGTTGCAGTTGCAGAAACAGCAGTTGCGTCGCTCAATTTATTCTCTTCTATTTTATCATCATCCTTGCTACAAGAAGTAAAACCTAAACTCAATGCACATAGTAGTGCTGCTGTTGTAAATAATCTATTCATCTTTAATTTAATTGTGTAATTTTTCCTTATTATAATGTGTTTGTATTTAAATCTTTGCTGCCATCCTGCTGTACATAATATTTAAATGTATAGTATGGGGCAGGCCAATTGAGGTTGGTTACCGCCGCGGGATTTCCCTTATAGGCATTGATCAGTTGTAATTTGGCATATTTGCCATCGGGTAAGCGAATCGCATAGGTACGATTGGGGAGCGCCTGCATAATATGGGTGCTCAAACTATAACGAAACCAGCCATCCGAACCATCTGTTGCTGCCCAGCCAATTTTGTTTACTTCACTTTTATTAAACTCTTCATCCGAAGGGGCTACAGTGACACTCTGATAGGCTTGTCGCAATAAAACCACAGCGGTATTATTTGCCTGGCCGCCATAACCTGGATTGTATTCATGCTGGGAATTGTTCACATAGATCTCCGAATTGTAAGGACCTGTAAAGGCAATATCCCAATCTTTTGTTTTAAGCCACTGCGCAGAATCGGCTTTGGTCTTAACCCATATTTGCTTTTGGTCTTTAAAACGAAAAAGAAATATAAAAAATGGTCTTTGCTCTTTTCCTTCAGTACCTTCTCCCATGGCTGCATCGGTATCGCCAGCAAGATCTTTGATCAAGGTACTTTTGCCATCTTCTAATCCGATCGTATAGTCTTTGTCTTTCCCACAGGATACCACTGTCAATAACAATAGTGCTGAAAAAATACAACGGCCAATCTTGTGAAAGGAAAGCCAGATGCTACATTCTCCAATAATCATGCGAATCGTTCTCATCTTTTATCTTGTACTTTGTGTGCTAAATTCTTGTTCATTAGTCCTTATTATTCTTTTATCCAACGGTAGCTCACGCCGCCCATAATAACACGTCCAGGTTGCCCGAGTAAATAACGGCTTGTAAAATTGAATAAATTGTCACCGATTAGACGCAGTGTCAATCTGCGGTTCATCAGACTCTTTTCCACAGTCATATTCACCAGTGTGTGATAGGGGATAAAGATGTCGTATTTGTCGATAAACTGGTTGCCATTGTATTCCTGAAAAGGTGTGGCACTTCTGAAATTGACCCGCGCATTGACATTGACGCCCCAGGGTTTATATTCATATTGGGCTTTAGCATTGAACATGTGTCTCGAACGGTCTTCAATACCCCAATAATCTGATTTTTTGCTCTGGCGATATTCGCCAGTAGCGGGATCGTTGATCTGGTTATAGGGATAACTTCCCTTGGCAATACTATCCAAAACACTCAAGTCTTTGGCAATCAGGTATTGATAGCCCATCGACAATTGCAGATCTTTGGTCGCCTGATAGGTTAATGAAACTTCAAAACCTTTATTCATGGCTTTGGGCAGGTTGCGGTAGCTATAGATCTGTGCTACTTTGGTCCCGTTACCCACACTAACTGTGTTGATCTGATTGTTGATCCGATGGTAGAAGACCGAGAAATCGGCCTGAAATCTATTGGAGGGACTCCAGGTAAGCCCAATATTGTTTGAAATGCTGGTTTCGGCTTTGAGGTTACCCGCCACCAAATTGAGCATATAGCTGTTTTTATAACTCAGTTCTCCGGCTTGATCCATGGCTGCAATCACATCGGCTACGCGCTCTGAACCGACGACCAAATAGTTGGCTGCTGGATTGAAAAAGACCTGATAGCGCATCTTATAGTCGGGCGCCTTAAATCCTGCTCCGATACCTCCTTTGATCAAAAGCTTAGGACTGACATGGTATTGTAGACCCAAACTTGGACTCAGATGGCCATTGTAGACATTGGTCTGATCGTAGCGTAGACCCAGCGTCGTCAATAAGCGGTCGACAGGTTTCCATTCGGTCTGCAAATAGGCGAATGCGCTGTTTAAAGATCGTTTGGCATCCAGATCCTGGTTGTCCATCAGTTCAAGACTGCCGCCTATACCACCGGTAAGTTTAACCTGTTGTGCGGGGCTATACGCAAACTGCTGTTCAATGCGGTGTACATTCTGACCGAATTGCTCGGCACTTGCAACAATACCTTGTTGCAACCATTGTGCGGCAATCTGGGAATGGAAACGCGAGAAATAGTAACGCGTCATACTGCGCAGTCCCGACTCGAAATTATGGTCGTAACTCGCCGAAAGGTTGATGTCCTGATCTTTTTGTTTATCCTGTAGTGTGGCCGACTCTGACCATGCATTGATCATTTCAGATTCTCGGGCTGCATAACGCCCTGTAACGCCCAAAGTGCCATTTTTGCTTGTACGATAACGTACTCGCCCCTGGAAACTATAGTTGGTATAGGGTGGAAAAGTGGTGCTCTTGGATTCCAGATACTGCTTGTCGGTATTAAAACCATCCGTACGGTAGTAATTGCCCGAAAAGACGGCGCTCCCGCGTTGATTAGCAAAAGGTGTTTCTGCTTCCAGTGTTGCATCAACGGTATTGAGGCTGCCATAAAGAAGCGATGCCTGTGCCTGTGGTGTGATTGCACCATGGCGTGTAATGATATTGATCGCACCACCCAATGCGTCACTGCCGTATAAGCAGGAGGATGCGCCTTTGATGATTTCGATACGTTCGATGTTGGTCACCGAGATACGGGACAGGTCAAAGTTGCCACTGTTGCGTCCCAGCATAGGTTGCCCGTCTACAAGTACCATCACGTAGTTGCTGCTGAATCCCTGGATCTGTACACCGACGGCTCTGGAGCCCCCGGCAATATCGTTGACGATGGCGATACCCGTCTGTTCTTTTAAAACTTCATCCAGACGGCGGCTGCCCATAAGCTCAATTTCACGTTTGGTGATGACTTTTACGGGCATAGCTGCATTTTCGGCCTTAACGAGATTGTCTACAGCCTGCGCTTTACCCTGCACATCAACTACATCCATCTGTCGTTCTTCAGCTTTTAACACAATGTTCAACTGCTGATTTTTGTCTTCCAAATCGATAACTTGGCGGTACTGCTGATAACCCATGGCCTGTACCTGTAATTCGTAGCGCCCCGCATAGAGCTGACTGAATTGAAATCTCCCCGCAGTATCTGTTTTAAAAGCATATTTGTCCGGATAAAGATATACGGTCGCATTGGCTACGCCTTTATTGGATTCGTTTTTCAATACACCGGAGATTTTCCATTTTTCCTGTGCTTGCAGGGTATAAACCTGGCAGGCACATAAGGCGATCAGGGTGCTTGTTCGAATAGATGAGATGCTTCTAAACACTATTTTTATTTTTACTAATTCTAAATAATGTTACAAAAAACGGTAATCCGTCTGAATTTTTCTCTATGCAAAATGTCATAAATTCTATTTAATCCGTTTTTTGTGGACTGAAAAGTAGTTTATTTTATGGGGTATATTGTTGTTTAGTAGTGCTTTATAGTTCATTTTACGTTGTGGAGTGCTATTCTAAAAGATTCGATATAATTTGTATTTAGACTGATTATTGATTTGTTTTGTACTCAAGTTGAACGGCGAGATGCGAAAACCATTCCTGGAAATCCGCTATCGCCATCATGGAGATAAAGAATTACAATGAGTAGATTTTATGTTGTTATACTGTGTTTTGTGATGCAAATCGGTGGATGGGCGACGGCACAGCAGAGAATCATTACGTTAAACAGTTCGTTGACCGAAACGATCTACGGACTGGGAGTAGGCGAGCGCATGGTCGCTACCGATGTGACAAGTATATCGCCCAAAGCAGCGGCGGCCTTGCCGAGGGTAAGCAAAAATCGGTCGGTTTCGGCCGAAGGTCTGTTATCTTTTAAACCAAGCATCGTCATTGCGAATGAAGGCGATGTATCCAAATCGGTCATTCAGCAGATTCGTGCAGCTGGTGTGAAGTTTGTCTCCATTAAACCAAACTATTCTGTTCCGGGTGCACTTCGTTACATCCAGGAGGTCGCAGATGCCGTCGGTGAATCTGCTGCCGGTAAAAATCTGGTTTCCCGCACGAAAGTAAGCTTGGATCATACCATGGAATTAGTAAAGAAGGAAAATCAGGGTAAAGCGGCGCCCAAAGTATTGTTTTTATATGCGCGTGGTACGGGTACCATGAGTGTGGCAGGTAAGGGCAGTAGCCTGGATGCGATGATTAATCTGGCTGGTGGTAAAAATGCGGTTCAAGAATTTTCGGATTTCAAACCCTATACGACGGAAGCGCTGGTGCAGGCCAATCCAGATATTGTGTTGCTATTTGATTTTGGCGCGAGTAGTCTTGGCGGAGAGGATGCTATCCTCAAATTGCCGGGCATGCGTATTACGAATGCGGGTAAAAACGACCGTATCTTGGTGATGAATGCCTCACTACTGGTAAATTTCAGTAACCGGCTGCCAGACGCAATCTTAGAATTGCACCGTGGATTTGGAAAAGTGATGGATTCAAAATAAAGCCAGTGCAAAAGAAACAGAAATTTATCCTATTGGCTTTGGGCCTGGTTTTGGGTGTTGTAAGTATTGTTGCCTTGGGGATGGGGGCCTACCATATTCCGTCCGCTGATATCTTAACGATGTTGACGCAAAAATTGCACTTGGGGAGTGCCGAAGCTGTGCACAATATGCAAGGAGATGTTCTTTTTGAGATTCGTATGCCGCGTCTTTTGCTCGGACTTTTGGTGGGTGCAGCACTTGGTATATCGGGTGCTGCGATCCAGGGTATCTTCCGAAACCCCTTAGCGGAGCCCGGATTGATCGGGATTTCTTCTGGAGCTTCCCTTTTTGCGGTACTGATTATTGCCTTTGAGACTTTTCTTTTCACCTCTTTAGCGGCATGGATTGGATATTATATATTGGCTTTTGGTGCTTTTGTGGGCGCTGGTTTAACCGCTTTTTTGGTTTACCGTATTGCCAGTAAAAATGGCCGTCCAAATGTGACGACGATGTTGTTGGCGGGCATTGCCATCAATGCCTTTGCCGGTGCGCTGACGGGTTTGATGACTTATATGTCGACGGAGCAACAGTTGCGTACCATCACATTTTGGATGTTGGGAAGTCTTGGCGGGGCTACTTGGGATAACCTAAGGGCTTTGGCGCCATTTATTTTGATCCCGGTGCTGATCTTGCCTTTTTTTGGAAAGTCGCTGAATGCCTTTTCCCTCGGGGAGTTGCAGGCGGATCTTTTGGGTATGCGTACCGATCGCGTCAAACGCTGGGTGGTTGTCTTATCCACGCTTGCTGTGGGAGCATCCGTTGCGGTATCGGGTATTATTGGTTTTGTGGGATTGATTGTTCCACATACAGTTCGCCTGATGGGTGGGGCAGATCACCGATTTGTGCTTCCTGGTTCATTACTATTAGGGGCACTGGTGTTGACATTGGCAGACGTGATTGCCCGGGTCGCCGTGGCACCCATCGAATTGCCCATCGGCGTGATTACAGCTTTACTGGGTACACCGGTATTCTTGTATATTTTAATCAAAGATAAATAGTCTTTTGGCAGAGGCTTAAAAAATAATCGCATTATGCTACGTGTAGAGAAGATCAACTACGAAGTGAACGGACGAAAGCTCCTGAAGGATATTACCTTTCAGGTGCGCAAAGGGGAAATTCTGGCAATCCTAGGCGCCAATGGCGCTGGTAAATCGACGCTGATGGGGGTGCTTTGTGGTGAAAAGAAGCCTGATTCGGGAGCTGTTCATCTCAATGGCAAGGCGCTGTCGGCATACGAGCCTGCGGCTTTGGCCAAATGCAGGGCTTTACTGAGCCAACAGCAGCAGATGACATTGAGTTTTAATGTGGAAGAAATTGTGCTGATGGGGCGGTATCCGCATTATAAGAATACGCCCAAGCAACAGGATTATAAAATCGTGGCCGAAACCATGGAACTTTGTGGGGTATCAGCTTTTGCTGAACGGGATTTTTTGAGCCTTTCTGGTGGTGAACAGCAGCGTGTTCATCTTGCACGAATCCTGGCGCAGATATGGGATAATCCGGATGCCTTGTTGTTATTGGATGAACCGATTTCGGCATTGGATCTGCACTATCAGCAGAAAGTACTGGCCATTGCACGGGCACTTGCCCGAAAAGGATTTATGGTGGTGCTGATTGTGCACGACGTCAATTTTGCCGCCATGTATGCCGATCGTATTCTGATGCTCAAAAATGGCCGAAAGCTCTTTCATGGTACCCCGGTGGAAGTATTGGCCCAAAAGGAGATCTATACCATCTTTTCGGTCGAGTCCAATGTCATTATGAATCCAAGAACATTGAAACCTTATGTTCAGTTGGAGGAAATGGATATTGACTTGGATTAATCATGTTATTTAGAAAGATTATAAATAATTTTAGAATACCATCTTATTTCGTTAATTTTAACTGCTTCAGGCTTATTTAGGATTTGTAATCATGTTGGTGAAAAGTAAAATAGTAGAGTTGGCAGATTGGCTTTTTGAAGAAGAAATTCCGGATGGCTATGTTCCCAACAAACCTTTGGTGGAAAATAGGATATCCATATCCAAAGATCCTGTCCATATGGAGAATTTTCAGCTATCGACTTCAGGATTGTTTATCCTGCATTCGAAAATGCAGTTTGATCGGCCAGTGCAGGTGCTTACGGAGATCGAGGGCGAGACCATAACCAGCCAGTTTATTTTCTTTAAGCCGACAGATAGCAAATTGCCGTATGGCATGAGCCGGCATAATATACGCTACATTCCTTCTGTCAAATCCATTCATGAAGTGGAACCCGGTATTGAATACACGTATTTTATAGCTGTTATTTCCAAAGAGTATTACCTCAATCTGATCAAACGCGATTCGTTATTGCATCAGCAATTTGTGCATGAGATCGAAAAGGGAGAGTATGTGTCATTTTCGGAGGAGGATCTGATGGCAACCTACGAGATGCAGCATACCATAACTGAGCTGATTGAATCTAAAAAGAAAGGGGAGATCCGTCGATTACATACCGAGTCGCGTGTTGTTGAGCTGCTGATGTATCAGTTTGAGCAATACAATGAGAAAACGGAAAGCAGTGATTCGCTCTTTCATGAGGAGGATGTGCAAAGGCTGGAGATGGCGCGACAGATTCTTGAACAGCGTATTGCCAATCCGCCGACGCAAAAAGAACTTGCAGCAGAGGTGCTGACAAGTGAAAGTAAACTACGTAAAGACTTTAAGGAATATTTTTCAGTGACCATTCACGACTACCTCACACGGGTGCGTATGGAAAAAGCTAAAAGTTATCTGCTCGAAGATAAAATGACGGTCTATGAGGTGGCCCTGTTGACAGGTTATGGCCACCAAAATAATTTTAGCAGTGCTTTTAAAAAGTATTACGGTATCTCACCTGGAGAGCTCAAGATGTAATATAAACTGTACCTTGGATTAGTTTTTTCTGATCGGGAAGATGTGATCGTCCGAAATAGCATAGCTTTGATATAGGGAAGACAGGTCTTTACTGTCCAATCCCGTAAAAGTACTAAAAGCGGGAAGGATAATCTGATGATCAGATACGAGAAAACAAGGTAAGCGAACCTGTCGTTTCGGTGGAATAACGAGGCTGATACCTGGATGGATATGCCCACTAATCCGAAAAGAAGATGAATCTGCTGCATCAGCGGGATGGTGTTTAAACTGAATCTGTTGTGTTTCGAAAATTTCCTTGTGATGCACTATACCGAAACGGTTGGTCATTTGTTGTGATAAGCGGTCGTGATTGCCCTTCACAAGATGAAGCTGGAGCTCCGGGTGTCGTTGTCTGAATGATTCCAACAAAAGTACTTCCTGATTGATGCCTGCGTGAATAAGATCGCCAACAACGATGACTTGTTTGGCTTGATAGTACGCTATGAGGGATTCTAGTCGATTGAGGTCGGTTATGGCTATATCCATGGGGATGGAAATGCCATGCTTCCTGAAATGCGCTGCTTTACCCAGATGCAGGTCGGACAAGATCAATGTTTTTTGGTCTTTCCAGTATATAGATCGCTGTGTGTTAAGGGTTAATTCCTGTTTATTGAAGGTAATTGTTTGTTCTCCGATTTTCATTTTCTGCGCTTCTTTTTTTGAGCATTGGTCTTTTCCATGCGTTGAATCCGTTCAATCAAGGCTTCGCTCGACAGGGATTGCCGGAGGCTATCCACTTTTATCGGAAAGCTCAATGGCGTATACTCTTCGACAAAGGTATAGCGTATTTTACTATGATTGATCCTTTCGAATGCTTTTATTAATCGATGTTCTTCCAGTTGCTGGTTGAACACTTCGGAAAAAGCTTGTTTAAGCAAAAGGTTGGTGGGATCGTGTTCCATTAGTACACGGAAAATAATCCCTGAGGAGGCCTGCAATGATTTGTTGTTTTGCTGTGTGCCTGGGTAGTTCTGGACAACCAGTCCCGAAATGACGGCGATATCCCTAAATTTGCGACTGGCCATCTCTGCAGCGTTTATACTGCTGATCACATCATCCATCAAATTAGTCCGGCTCAAGAGCTGTTCGAGCTGCGGTTGGCTGAGCTGGATCTCTTTGTCGGAATAGAGTTCGAAGCCATAGTCATTCATGGCCATGGAAAAACTGATGGGATACAACTTGCTGATGCGGTAGGCGATAAGTGCTGCCATGACCTCATGGATCAGTCTACCCTCCAAAGGGTAGAAAAAGAGATGATGTCCTTCTCTTGTTTTGATATGTTCGACAAGAAATTCCGTTTCGCTAGGCACGGCCGAAAGTTCGGCCTGTTTTTCGATCAATGGTGCTAGGAAATGAAGCTCTTTTTCACTGGAAGGAGCTCCTGTTGCTGCAGCCAATTTTTTACGAAGGAAATGGCTTAAATTGGATGATAAGGGAAGTCTGCCCCCGAGCCAGCTTGGAGTAATGGCTTTACCCGACGAGTTTCTTACGAATACGGTCATTTCCTTGACCATCACAAGTTCGAGTATTCGCCCCGCAAGAATAAAGCGTTCACCTTTTTTGAGTTTACTGATAAAATATTCTTCGATCATGCCGATGTAACCACCGGAGAGAAACTTCACGCGCATCATGGCATCACCGACAATGGCACCAATATTGAGTCTGTGGAGCAGTGCAAGACGACGGTTTTTGATGATCCATTTGCCTTCTTCATCTTGAATAACCTTGTGAAATTCTTCGTAGCGTTTGCCTATTTTTCCACCCGCGGTAATAAAATACATACACCATTGCCATTCTTCCGTATCCATGTAGCGAAAGGCATGGGTATTGGCGACGATTGCATGCAGTTCTTCCGAACGAAATCCCCCGCCCAAGGCGATGGTTACCATGAATTGAACAAGCACATCGAAAGTTTGAACCATGGGGTCCCGGTTTTCAATCGTCTGCGTTTTTACGGCCTCTTTAAGGGCGGCGACTTCGATGAGCTCCAGGGAGTGCGTGGGGACAAAATAAATCGTAGAGGTTTCGAAAGGGCTATGTCCGCTTCTTCCAGCGCGTTGCATAAATCGGGCTACACCTTTACTAGAGCCAACCTGTATGACTGTATCAACGGGTTTGAAATCTACCCCTAAGTCCAAGGAGGAGGTCGATACAACTGCTTTAAGTTTGCCACTGCTGAGATTGTCTTCGATCCATTCGCGGATATGGGCGTCAATGGAGCTGTGGTGTAAGGCGATTTGTCCGGCAAAATCGGGGTGGGCCTCCAGTAGCAATTGGTACCACATTTCACTTTGACTACGCGTGTTGGTAAAGACGATCGTGCTTTTGCTTGCTAGTATAATCGGGACGACCTGATCGACGAGGTTTCCACCGAGGTGCCCTGCCCAAGGAAGGAGTTCCACTGTGCTGGGGAATATCGGTTTGATGGCAATTTTCTTTTTCTCCTTGGCAACGATCTGGATACGTTTGGTGGCCTGTGGAAGCAAAACTTCCATGGCTTCATCAAGGTTACCGATGGTCGCTGTGATACCCCAGACGCGCAGGTTTTTCGTATACGATTTCAGGAAGGAAAGTGCCAGCTCGACCATCACGCCCCGTTTGTTGCCCATAAGTTCATGCCACTCATCTACCGTCACACATCGCAGATTCTTAAAATATTTGTCGCGTTGTTTTTGAGCAAGCAGTAGGTGCAGGCTTTCTGGAGTAACGAGCAAAACGTCGGGCATGGAGCGGGTTTGCTGCGCTTTGATCTTTGGGTCGGTATCACCATTACGGACCTGTACGATCCAGTCGAGTCCAATTTCGTCTATTGCTGTTTGCATGGCCCGGGCAAGATCTTTGGCCAGGGAGCGTAGAGGGGTAATCCAAAGCAGCTTTAGCCCCTTATGGTATTGTTCCGGATGATTGAGGAAGTCCATCAGTACCGCCATAAAAAGGGAAAAGGTTTTTCCGAAACCCGTAGGGGCAATAACCAGTCCGCTATATCCCTGGGCATACTTTTCCCAGGCCTTGGTCTGAAAGCTAAAGGGGGTTTTTCCTTGGGTTTCGAAATAGCCGTTGACAATTCGAAACCCTTCACTATGTGCTAACGTTGTGTTCAATATCTATTGTTTCTATTCTTTATTGTATCAATTTCTTAATATCTTCAAGATCGTCGATCTCTGCTGCTGTTTTGTCTTTTCGCCAGCGCAATATCCTTGGAAAACGCAGTGCAATACCCGATTTGTGCCGTTTGCTGTATCCTATGCCTTCAAAGGCAATCTCAAAAACAAGCTCCGGTTTGACCGTTCTTACAGGGCCGAATTTTTCCAGTGAATTTTGTTTTACAAAGCGGCTCACCTCCAGAATTTCTTGATCTGTAAGCCCCGAATAGGCTTTGGCAATTGTTACAAGCTGATCACCGTCCCGTACTGCAAAAGTATAATCGGTATAATGTGCACTGCGACGGCCACTTCCTTTCTGTGCATAAATGAGTACGGCATCAATGCTCATGGGGTTGACTTTCCATTTCCACCAGCCACCCTTTTTGCGTCCTGTATAATAGGGCGAGTCTTTCTTTTTCAGCATCAATCCCTCGCTGTTTAGCGTACGGGATGTTGCCTGGATATGCTGGAGCGGGGACCAGTCTGCCGCATGTATCAAAGGTGACAGCTGTAATGCACCTGGAGGGTTTGCTGCATAGCATTGCTCCAGCTGCGCACGTCTATAGGTCAGGGGCTCATTGCGCAGATCGATGCCGTTCAGTTCCAGGATATCATATAGATAGACAGAAATAGGGACTTCTTCGCGTAGTGATTTGGGGATGGTCTTTCGGTTGATCCGTTTTTGTAGCTCGGAGAAGTTCAACACACGGCCATCTTTGACAGCGAGGATCTCACCATCGAGCACAAAATTTCCTTTCCACTGATTGAGAGCTTCGGTAATTTCGGGGAACTGTGCGGTTACGAGTTCCTCGCCGCGAGACCAAATATGTATCTCGTCTTCGCGCTTGATAAGTTGGCCACGTATACCGTCCCATTTGTATTCCGCTTGCCATTCCGTTATCGGGCCAAGTTCTTCGGGTGTTTTTTCTAAAGGATAAGCAAGGCAGAAGGGATAAGGTTTGGAGCGGTTGGTATTGCTGTAAGCACCTTTGACTAGTTTGTCGAATTCAACCTCATGTGGATTCCATTGCCCCATAATACTATGCGCCACGGCGCTTGCTTCGGTATTCGCATAATGTGCGATGGTGTTGATTAGTCCCTTGGCGGAAACACCGAGCCGGAAGCTGCCGCCGAGAAGCTTATTGAAAATAAAGCGCTCCACAGTGTTTAATGTATTCCAGGAACGGAGCACAAAAGCTTTCTTTTCCATTATGGTGGCATCCTGGAGTGCGATGATCTCGTCCATCCATTCACCCAGACTTTTTTCGATCAGCATTGCGGGCGGTGGTAGCAGCAGGGACAGGGTCTCGGCGAGATCGCCGACAGCGGCATAAGATTCGATAAATAGCCACTCTGGGATCCCTGTAATTTCTAAAGTCCATGTTTTGAGGTCCTTTATTGCGATGCTGCGTTTGGGCCTTTTACCGGTCATCAGGGCCAGGAACCAGATTTTGTCTTTTTCTGTAGCCGTTCTGAAAAAGTCCAATATAGCCTCTTTTTTCAAATTGGTCTTATTGCTGCTATCAAGCGCATTGATCAATGTGGCAAATTCTTTCATAGGCTATCTAAGTTGTCTGGGTTTGCGGATCCTCTTCATCACCATAGTGTGTAGTCACTTCTTCGGCCTCAACGCCGATTTCATTGAGGTATTTGGCGAATGTCGCCGTTTGTCCATGAGTGACATAGACTTTTTCTGCGGCACTGCCACGGACAGCCTGTAGCAGGCCTGTCCAGTCCGCGTGGTCACTGATCGCAAAGCCAGCGTCGGCACTACGCCACCGTCGCGCCCCCCGGATCTGCATCCAACCCGAGCAGATCGCATAAGCTACATGTGGTATTTTTTGGAGCAGTTGGCTTTCCAGCAAGGCTGGTGGAAGCAGAACAATCTGATTGTCTAGTTGTTTGAGGTCCGATTTTAAGTCGGCGATGTGATAGTCCGGCAATTTTATTCCCGCCAAACTGTAGGCTTCATTTAATTTGGCAATGCTGTAATGGACATAAACAGGGCCCATTTCATGAACAGCATTGAGGATACGTTGGGATTTTCCAAGTGAATACCCGATAAAAACGGACGTTTTTTTGTTGCTTTGGTTGGTTTTAATCCAAGTTTGTAGGCGTTCATTTTGCGCTGCGACAGATTCCCAACGGTAAATTGGGAGGCCAAATGTACTTTCTGTAATAAGTTCATGGCACTTTATGGGTTCAAAGGGCGTGGACAAGCCATCGTCCTGAATCTTGTAATCTCCCGTAAAAACGACAACTTTACCTTTATACTCCAGGCGTATCTGGGCAGAACCAATAATATGCCCCGCGGGGTGGAGTGATACCCGGACGCCATTGATGCATATTGCTTCGTTGTAGGCTAGACCCTGAACCTGAATGTCTGGACCTATGCGGCTTCGTAGGATATTGACCGTAAAATGATGGCAGAGGTATTTCTTCATTCCTACATGGGCATGATCTGCATGTCCATGGGAGATAACGGCCAGATCTACAGGCTGCCATGGATCGAGATAAAACTTGCCCGGAACGCAATAAATACCTTTTGATGTGAAACGTATCATATCTCATTAAAACAGGCTTTCGTACGCTAAAGTTTTACTTATTTGTCGCGTTTTCAATTTGGCGCTGCGATTGCTTATTTATATTGGGGGTATTCAGTTAATTTTTTTAGATTTGTTAACCTTGATGCTAAGTTTTAATACACTATGATATTAATTGTCGATGATAATCCGGATAATATTTACTCTTTACAAAAATTGCTGGAATCCAAAAATTTTAAAGTTGATACCGCTCAATCTGGCGAAGAAGCATTAAAAAAGATCTTAAAATATAATTACGCACTCATTATATTGGATGTGCAGATGCCGGATATGGATGGCTTTGAAGTTGCTGAAAATATTGCCGGATTTAGCAAAACGAAGGAGACACCGATTATATTTTTGTCGGCGGTGAATACCGACAAGCGCTTTATCACAAAGGGATATGATTCGGGTGGATTGGATTATGTGACCAAACCGGTTGATCCAGATATTCTCCTGTTGAAGGTCAAGACATTTTATCGTTTATATGAGCAAACCCAGGCCCTGAAAGACGTTCAACAAACGTTGGAACTTGAGGTAGAACGGCGTAAGCAGGCACAGAAAGAGCTCCGGTCCAAAGTGGATTATCTGCATACTCTTTTAGAGTCCTTGCCTCAAATTGCATTTACCTGTGATAACAGGGGGAACATTGATTTTGTCAATGGTCGTTGGTTTCAGTTTTCGGATGATGCCGCTATTTTTCCGCAGACCTATCCGGGTGATCGGTCTATTGCAGCGGAGCTCCATGCGAGTCTTCAGTCGGGGAAACCACTGGAGATGGAAGTTCGCTTGAAAAAGAGCGTTTGTGGTGAATATTCGTACCACTTGTTGCGCGTATGGCCAATCTTAGAAAATAGCGAAAGCAACTGGGTAGGAACCTTTACCGATATTGACGCCCAAAAGCGGGCGGAAAAAGAGAAAGATGAATTTTTGAGTATCGCCAGTCACGAACTGAAAACCCCTTTGACGAGCATTAAGGCCTATATGCAATTGCTGGACCGCAAGCTTAAGCTTGAGGAAGAGAGTGCTGAAGCAAAGTATGTGAACCGCGTTCAGGGGCAGGTTGATAAACTCAATAGTTTAATTAGTGATCTCCTCGATCTATCAAAGATTGATAACGGCAAGCTATTGATCAATAAGAAGGTGTTTTCACTCGAGCATATGATCAAGAGCGCCATTGATTCGATTATTCAAACGCACGATCAGAGCAATATGGTACTTTATCGCCAGGGAGATATTGGCGATTTGCTGATTTATGGCGATGAGATTCGTCTCGAGCAGGTTTTGGTTAATTTTCTAACAAATGCATATAAATATGCTGCGGGAACAGAAAAGGTCATCGTTGATTGCACTCTCGTTGAGGATGCTGTGAAAATCAGCGTGATTGATTTTGGCATAGGGATACCTGTGGAGAAGCAAGCCGATGTTTTTGAGAAATTTTACCGCGTGGAGGAAACATCATTTGACTTTCAGGGACTGGGCATAGGTTTATATATCTGTGCCGAAATTATCCGTAGCCACCAGGGTACGATCGCTGTAGAAAGTTCAGGTGAGCAAGGGGCCACCTTCTATTTTACTTTACCATTAAATTTACCTGTAGATGCCAAATAATAAGACAATCAGTAATTTAACGATTGGTATAGGCTTTTCTTTGATTATTCTGCTAATCAGTTCTACGGCATCCTATCTAGGTATTCAGGAACAGAATAGACACCGTCAGGAACTTGCTGTTACACGCAAAATTATCAGTACGTCGAATAGTCTGCTTAGCTCATTGCAAGGGGCAGAGACGGGTAATAGAGGTTTTCTTCTGACAGGCAAGGAAAGTTACCTGGAACCTTTCAATATGGCACTTAAAAGCCTTCCTGGAGAATTGCAGGAAGTTGAAGCACTGACCAAAACGGACCCGGTACAAAAAGTACGGGTTGATAGCCTATTGACTGCTGCACAATGGCGTTTAGCTATTTTAAAGGAGTCTGTTGATATTAAAAGAAAGGGTGGAGTTGTCAGTTTAGCACATTTGGATGAAAGTAAGATGGCTATGGATAAGTGTCGGGCAATTATCAAGGCTATTATTCATTATGAGGACGATAATATTGACAAGAAGTCGGCTGATCTGGACAATTCTTCGTTTATCACAACCTTGTTTATTATCATCAGTGCGCTGCTTTCTCTTATAATTACATCCTATTTTTATTTTAGATTACGTGCAGACTTCTTGAAACGTTCAGCGCTTGAAAAATCACTACGTGAGAAGGATGAAGGTATTTCTAGACGACTAAATTTGGTTCAGAAGATTACTAATCGTATTGCATTGGGGGATTATGATGTGAAGGCTGAGGAGATTGAAGATGATGATTTGGGCGCAATCGCCAAATCGGTCAACAGAATGTCCAAATCATTAAAGAAATCATTTGATCAGCTAACGGATAATGACTGGCTTCATGCAGGTTATGCTAAACTCTATACGGGATTGATGGGAAATAAGAGTGAAGATATTATTGCTACGGATTCCATTAAAAGTCTTGTCGGCTATACGAACTCAGTCAGTGGAGCAATTTATATTTTTAATGATGAGAAGCTGCAACTATCAGGGGGATATGGCCTGGATATGCAGACTCAAAAGTATTTTCTGCCGGGAGAAGGTTATATCGGGCAGGTATTTTTGGATCGTGAACCCAAGGCACTGCATAATCTAAATGCAAAGGATTATGTAGTCAGTTTTGCCAATGGAAAGATCGGTGTGCAGCATATCCTTTTTTTACCGATGCTGGTTGATGATCAGGTGCTGGGCGTATTGGAAATTGGCCAGATGGAGCCTTTTACAGTATTAGAGCAGACATTTTTGACGGAATGTGCCCGACAGATTGGTATCGCCCTGCTCTCAGCAAAGGGAAGGGCGAAGATTCAAGCACTGTTGGAAGAGACCCAGGTACAGTCTGAAGAGCTGTTGACGCAGCATGCCGAACTTGAAAGCCTGAATACCGAATTAGAGGCGCAGACATTGCGTTTGCAGTCGTCAGAGGAAGAGCTCAAGGTGCAACACGAGGAACTGATGCAGTCGAATCAAGAATTAGAGGAACGCTCGCGATTGCTTGAAGATAAAAATTTAATGATTGCCGAACGGAATCAGGAAATTCAACAGAAAGCCGAAGAGTTGGCGTTGAGTACTAAATATAAATCCGAATTTTTGGCTAATATGTCCCACGAACTCCGTACACCGCTCAATTCGATATTACTTCTATCGCGTTTGCTATCGGAGAATGTAGAGGAAAACTTAAATTCAGATCAGGTCGAGTCCGCTAAAGTCATTCAAAGTTCGGGAACGAGTTTGTTGACGTTGATCGATGAAATTCTGGATCTTTCCAAAATTGAATCGGGTAAGATGACCTTGGATTATGCGTCTTTGGATCTGAATGATATTTTGTCGGATTTGAATAGTTTGTTTTTGCCGATTGTACAGGAAAAAGGCTTGATGCTAAAAACGAATATCAGCGATAAGGTCAGCCGGAGATTTCAGGGAGATCGGCTTCGCATAGATCAGGTACTCCGTAATTTGATTTCAAATGCGATTAAATTTACCAAAGAAGGCGAAGTACGTCTGGAAATCTATGAAGACCCGAGCGATAGTGATCGATTGGTGTTCGCTGTAGTCGATTCGGGTATTGGTATACCACTTGAAAAGCAGAAAATTATTTTTGAAGCTTTTCAACAAGCTGATGGCTCAACCAGAAGGAAGTTTGGTGGTACTGGATTGGGGCTTTCCATTAGCCGCGAGATCGCGCGCTTACTGGGTGGAGAAATCCGGTTGGAAAGCGAAGTTGGCAAAGGCAGTACGTTTTTGTTTATTATTCCGAAGTCGAAAGTTGAAGTCAAAGAGCTATTGACCAAGGAGCAGCAATTGGTTGAGGAGATATCTTCGGAAGTAGAGGAGGTCATTGAGATTGTTAAAGAAGATACCTATAATCCGGTCACGATTAGGATCCCCGAGGAGATTCCAGATGATCGGGATACGGTTGTGGAGGGGGATAAGGTGATTTTGATTGTGGAGGATGATGTTAATTTTGCCAAGGCACTCTTGAAATATACACATACGCAAAACTATAAAGGTGTAGTTGTTGTTCGTGGTGACCATGCACTCCCTGCAGCCCAGAAATATCACCCAGTTGCTGTTTTGCTCGATATTCAATTGCCAATTATGGATGGGTGGGCTGTCATGGATCAGTTGAAGGGCGATAAGGCTACACGGCATATTCCGGTTCATATTATGTCTTCGCTTGAGGTGAAGAAAGAAAGTTTATTAAAAGGAGCGATCGATTTTATTAATAAGCCTGTTGCCTTAGAACAAATGACTTCGGTATTCCAAAGAATTGAATCGGCATTAAGTCGTTCACCGAAGAAGGTACTTATTGTTGAGGAAAATCCAAAGCATGCAAGTGCATTGTCCTATTTCTTAAGTAGTTTTAATATATCACTTGAAGTAAAAGATAATGTAGAGGATAGCATTACAGCTTTACGTACGGCGGATGTGGATTGTGTGATTTTGGACATGGGAGTACCTGATGAAATGGGCTACCATACGTTGGAAGCAATCAAACAACATGAAGGACTGGAGAATCTGCCGATCATTATCTTTACAGGCAAGAATCTGTCCAAGGCTGAAGAGTTGAAAATTAAAAAATATGCAGACTCAGTTGTTGTAAAGACGGCTCATTCTTATCAACGGATTCTGGATGAGGTAGGCTTGTTTCTTCATTTGATTGAGGTTAATAATTCAGACGACGCTAGGAGGAAGAACAATGGGCTTGGAGCTCTGACCGACGTATTGAAGGGCAAGAAGGTTCTTGTCGCTGATGATGACGTTAGGAATATCTTCTCGATGACCAAAGCATTGGAGAAATTTCAAGTGAAGGTAATTCCCGCGATGGATGGTAAAGAAGCGTTGGAGGTATTGATGTCCGGAGAACCTATAGATATTGTATTGATGGATATGATGATGCCTGAGATGGATGGTTATGAGACGATTAAGAATATCAGACAACATGCGGACTATGCAAGATTACCAATTATCGCTGTTACGGCAAAGTCGATGATCGGGGATCGTGAAAAGTGTATTCAGGCAGGGGCTTCGGATTATATCTCGAAGCCGGTGGATATTGACCAACTCTTGTCTTTATTGCGTGTGTGGTTATATGAAAATTGAGGACAACTGATATATGGATCAGAATAAGGTAATATTAATTGTGGACGACGATCAACGCAATATTTTTGCATTGCGTTTGACGTTGAAAGCTAAGGGATATCAGGTGTTGAGCAGCACGAGTGCGAGCGAGGCTATGGAGATCTTGGAGGCGAATAAAGGTGTGGCGTTGATATTGATGGATATGATGATGCCTGAAATCGATGGCTATGAGGCGATTCAGCTAATTCGTAATTCGAGTTTGATGGGTAAAATTCCGGTTATTGCCGTGACAGCGCAAGCGATGAGTGGAGACCGGGAGAAATGCTTGGAAGCTGGAGCCCAGTCGTATGTCTCGAAGCCGATTGATGTCGATAAATTGATGGGTGAAATTGAACAGTTAATCTAAATGTTGGGCTATAGTATCATAAAAGACCATGAAATAGATATTTTGCTTGAAGATATCTATCGAGACTACGGGTATGATTTTTTGCAGTATAGCCGTGCCTCGATGAAGAGGAGGATTAATCGGATCATGACGAATGACCGTTTGGCAAGCTTTGCTGAACTTCGCTTTGTATTAAAGGACAATCCTGCATTTTTGCAGCACTTTGTAGAAGAGATTACCGTTAACTTAACTGAGATGTTTCGGGATCCTTTATTCTTTCGTCAGCTACGGGAGGAAATTCTACCACAATTGGGTACATACCCGTTGATCCGTGTGTGGATTGCAGGCTGCTCCACAGGAGAGGAAGCTTACTCGATGTCCATTTTGCTCAAAGAGGCGAATCTGTATCACAAGTCATTGATATATGCAACGGATATTAATCCACGGGTACTTGATATTGCCCGGAATGGTGTATATCCATTGAGCCAGATAAAATCTTTCTCTGAAAATTATATAGAGTCTGGAGGAAAACAGGATTTTTCGAAATATTATACAGCAAATTATGAATGGGCGAAATTCAATGCCGACCTAAGGCAAAAAATGATTTTATCTACCCATAATCTGGTATCAGACACTTCATTTAATAGCTTTCAATTAATCCTTTGTCGCAATGTTTTGATCTATTTTAATAAAGACTTGCAGGAGCGTGTCTTTAAATTATTCGACGCGAGTCTAGAAAATTTAGGATATTTGGCATTAGGTAGTAAAGAAACCATACGATTTTCAGGTATTCAGCATAACTTTACACCTGTAGGGGATCAAAAAATTTGGAAAAAACTTTATACCTTATAGGAGTTTGCAGGCAGGCGTGAATCTTTTGTGTCTGATGTAAAACAATGAAGGTATACATAAACTATTTTATATGAGTAAAGCAAAAACGGTATTGATATTTGAGGACGATACCATTATTTTGGAGGTTATAACGGTTGTTTTGACAGATTTAGGGTTCCATGTTGAAGTTTCGGAAACTTCACATGATATTATCCAAAAGGTGGAATCTGCAGAGCCCAACCTTATCTTAATGGATAACTGGATTCCAAACATAGGTGGTGTTGAAGCGACTAGATTGCTTAAATCAGATAAGCGCTTTAGCCATATTCCTGTAATTTACGTTTCGGCAAACAACGATATTCAATCCCTAGCAGATCGTGCTGGAGCGGATGATTTTTTATCTAAACCTTTTGATTTGGAAGATTTGGAAAATATTGTCAATAAATATATTGTATAGATCAATTGTAAAGGCTGGACTTCAGTACTGCGACTTTCAGTTTCTTGCGGGATAGTTTAGCCGATAGTAGAATGTTGGCCTGTGTTAGTGGTGACTATGCTGTAGTCTATTATAAATTTGGTATCAAAGTATCGGTGATTGTACTACCAGGTATTTAAGCCTTCCTGTAAGATATTATTATAGGTTTCCACATTGAACTTATAGAGGTCGGGAGCTTTATGGGCTCCACCTTTCCGCTGTTCGTCAAGTTTTTGAAGGATACCCATGTTTTTCATTTTACGATAAAAATTGCCTCGATTAAGTTTTTTACCGAGTACTGTTTCGTAAAGCCCTTGCAAGTCGGGCAGTGTAAACTTGTCTGGTAGTAAATTGTATCCTATTGGTTTGTAAGAAAGCCGCTCGCGAAGAGTCCGAAGAGCCTTGCTGATGATTTTGCGGTGATCCATGGTGATATTGATTTCAGTGATGTCCTTAAAATCGATCCACTGGCAGGTCTCACTTAAGGAATCAGGTTGAGGAACAACATGTTTGTAATTTACCAGCGCGTAGTAACCAATTGAAATAAAACGCTGTTTGTTCCACAGTGTGTCGGGGTAATCCGCAAAGGATTGCTGGCTGCGCTGCGGGCTTCCAAATACAGCGAATTCTTCCAAGAAGATATCCTTTACACCCGAGCGTTCATAAAGTACGCGTTTGACCGCCTCGTCAGTATCTTCCTCTTTCCCTACATAACCTCCAGGAAGAAACCACTCTTTATTGTAGTTCATTTTTAGTAAAAGGATTCTCAAAGAACCTTGGTCGAAGCCAAAGACGACGGTGTCTACAGAAATGTGAGGTAGAAATTTTTCATAACTCTCTGCCGATGCGTTAATAATCTGTGTTCTGAAATCCATGTACTTTCTGTCTTTGGCTTAATATTACAAAAAAATATCTCAATGGGAGGCAAGTTGGCCGATAAAAGTCGAACAATACCTTGTGTCAAAAATTACATTGGGCGCTTTTTTGTTAAATCAATATATTGATAGTTAGCTTTTTGTGTTATTTCGTTGATTTTATATTTGAACAAAAAGGTTGTACAATTGTATTGCTTCATAACGAAGCAATATAAGTAACTGATTATAACGTATAAAGCCAAATGTTTTTATTGCCGATAAGGCGAACGTTTTGACTACGAACTCATTTATTAAAATAACAGATTATATGAACGCAAGGAAACTACTATTCGCTTCATCTTTCAGTCTATTTTTAACGTTTTCGGCACAAGCCCAGGTTTACCAAAAGATTGAGAATAAATACGGCCCTGTATTGGGGTATTCGACAACTTCGGGAGTGAAGATCCTAAGCATTGCTGGAAATAAATTTAAGGATCTCAATCGAAATGGGAAATTAGATCGTTATGAAGACTGGCGTTTGACACCAGAGGAACGGGCCAAAGATCTCGCCTCAAAATTATCTATTGATCAGATTGCTGGGCTTATGTTGTACAGCAGACATCAAGCTTTACCAGCACCGGCCCTTGGATTTATGGCAGGCACCTATAAAGGGAAAAATTATCAGGAAGGTCTAGTTTCACCTTGGGCTCTAACCGATCAGCAGCGCGAATTTCTGGAGAAGGATGGGCTTAGGCATGTCCTGTTAACGGCAGTAAAAGATCCGGAAACCGCTGCCCGCTGGAATAATGAGTTGCAGGGTTTTGTGGAAGGGTTGGAATGGGGTATTCCGGCGAATAATAGTTCCGATCCACGTCATAATGCTGTTGTCAGTGCGGAGTTCAATGCAGGGGCAGGGGGACAAATTTCGATGTGGCCGGATGGACTTGCGATGGCGGCGACATTCGATCCGGCTATCGTTAAACGTTTTGGGCAAGTGGCGGCTTCGGAATATCGATCATTGGGCATCACGACGGCATTATCGCCACAGATAGATTTGGGTACTGAGCCGCGTTGGTACCGCATTGGTATGACTTTCGGAGAGAGCCCCGAGTTGACCACAGCCATGGCTAGAGCTTATATCGATGGCTTCCAGACATCGAGCGGGAAAGACGAAATTGCCTTAGGTTGGGGGTATAAGAGTGTCAATGCTATGGTGAAACATTGGCCCAGTGGAGGGCCTGAGGAAGGTGGTCGGGACGGCCATTGGGCTATTGGAAAGTTTGCGGTATATCCAGGTGATAATCTGAAGCAACATATTATTCCATTTGTCAATGGAGCTTTTCAGTTGACAGGAAAGACGAGCAAAGCTGCCGCCGTTATGCCCTATTATACGATTTCTTTTGGTCAGGACAAGAAGAATGGTGAAAATGTGGGAAATGGTTATAGCAAATATTTGCTTACCGACTTGTTGCGCGGCACCTACGGTTATGATGGTGTGATCTGTTCGGACTGGTTGATTACGGGAGATGAAGCGCCTAAGCCAGATGGATTTGCAGGTAAACCCTGGGGGGTAGAACAGCTGTCGGTGGCAGAGCGTCATTATAAAGCATTAATGGCAGGTGTAGATCAATTTGGAGGCAATAACGATAAGGCTCCTGTTTTGACGGCCTATGAATTGGGTGTGAAAGAGCACGGACAGAAATTTATGAGACAACGATTTGAGGCTTCCGCTAGAAGGCTTCTGTTGAATATTTTCCGGATAGGACTCTTTGAAAATCCATATTTGGATGTCGAGGAAAGTCGTGTCACTGTCGGAAATCCGCTCTATATGAAGGAGGGCTACGAGGCACAGGTAAAGTCCGTTGTTTTACTAAAGAATAGTGATCAGCAATTGCCTATTCGTGGACGGAAGAAAGTTTATGTTCCGAAGATGTATAGGGCAGCAATGAAAGATTGGTGGGGAAACTATACACAGGCGCGATTGGAATACCCCGTCAACATTGATCTCTTGCGAAAATATGCCGATGTAACCGATAACCCCAATGAAGCTGATCTTGCAATCGTGTTTGTACAGAGCCCAATCAGTGCAGAAGGTGGGTATAGCGAAAGGGATCGCAAGAATGGTGGAAATGGCTATGTTCCCATTTCCTTGCAATATGGCACTTATACCGCCTCAAACGCAAGAGCGGAGAGTATTGCTGCGGGTGATCCAGTAATCGATCCATCGATTAAGAATAGATCTTATAAGAATAAAATGGTGACTGCTGCTAATGTGATGGACCTTCAGACGATATTGGATACGAAGGATATGATGAAAGATAAACCAGTTCTGGTTGCTGTAACTGCCAACAAGCCGATGGTATTTGCCGAGTTTGAAAAGGAGGTATCTGGTATTGTCTTGAATTTTGGCGTATCGACACAGGCTGTATTGGATGTTATGTTTGGAAAGTATGAACCATCTGGTCTATTACCGGTTCAAATGCCAGCGAATATGGCTACGGTAGAGAAGCAAGCAGAGGATGTGCCCTTTGATATGGAGGTATATGTTGATCAAGCTGGACATGCTTACGATTTTGGTTATGGTTTGAACTGGTCGGGTGTAATTAAAGATGAGCGCGTGCGCGAGTTTGTTAAGAAATAGGTTTAATCCATAAATACCATGTAAGTCACCATCATAGTTTCAGTTCATTTAGATGGTCCAGGGGTCAATCAGCGCCAGATAATTAGAAATTACTTTTGATAAGGTCGAAGCATTTGCTCGGCCTTATCTATTTTTATATATTTAGGTTATTATTAACCTAAATATAACCATATGAATGTTGTTTTAATTGTCATACTTGCCTTCGTTGTTTTTCTTCTATATGGTCAATTTAAAAATGAGAAACCTTAGCTTATTTTCATCTTCAAGCTCGACTGCCATATCGACGAGATTTTAATGAATCTTAACTTTTGAAACCATATAGTGTATAAAAAGAAAAGCCCCTTTGCGTTGAACAAAGAGGCTTTTAAGTACGCCAATCAGGATTCGAACCTGAGACCGTCGGTTTAGAAAACCGATGCTCTATCCAGCTGAGCTATTGGCGCGTCGCTTTCGGTAATGCAAAAGTAGACATTTGTGTTATATTTCCAAAATATCGCCAACTTTTTTTTGTGGTTTTTCAATAACTGATTGCTTTTCAACAAGATTATTTTATTGATCTAGGTCAAACAAAATGAATAAAACTGCTGTTACCTTTGTGTTATTAAACAAATAGAAAAAACATAAAATTATGGCACAAGGAAAATGGGAACTAGACGCTGCACATAGCGAGATAGAATTCAAAGTAAAACACATGATGATTACGAACGTTAAAGGAAACTTTGACAGTTTTAAAATAGATGTTGACGCCGATGGCGAAGATTTTAAAAATGCGCTTGCCAAAGTGGTTATCAATACGGCATCTATCAATACGCGTAATGAACAACGGGATGGACATCTAAAAAGTCCAGACTTTTTTGATGTGGAAAAATATCCCACCATTACTTTTGAGGCAACGAGTTTAGAAAATGAACAAATTAAGGGAAATTTGACTATTCGTGATGTCACTAGACCGGTCGTTTTTGATTTAGAATTTGCAGGTATCCAAAAAGATCCTTGGGGAAATACCAAAGCTGGTTTTATTGTAGAGGGCAAAATCAAACGTTCAGAATTTGGCCTTAATTGGAATGCGGCATTGGAAACAGGAGGGGTAATGGTGAGCGACGATGTAAAATTTAGTGCTGATATTCAGTTTATAAAAGCTCAATAAGCACAATATATAAAATAAAATTTGGTAGGAGAGTGGAAATTCGTACTTTTGTCGCGGAGAGTTGGCAGAGTGGTCGAATGCGGCGGTCTTGAAAACCGTTAACTGTCACAGGTTCGGGGGTTCGAATCCCTCACTCTCCGCCAGGTGCAAATTTAAAGTTTTTAAAAAGCGCTAAAAAATATAGAAGTCTTGCAAATCAATGATTTGCAGGACTTTTTTGTTTATGGGAATTACTAAAATTTTCAAAAATACTCATATTTTTTGTGGCACATTCATTGCACTTTTAGAATTTTAAAAATGGTGCCACAAAAAATATTATTAAGTACTTAATGTTAAGATATGCTTAGGTTAACGACTTGAGTACTTAAATCTTTGATTCGACATTTATCATCCCAAAATCGCTTTAGGTTCTAAGTATTCTTCTAAACCAAATAAACCATATTCACGACCGATACCTGATTGCTTAAAGCCACCAAATGGTGCTTTTGAATCATGGGAAAGCCCGTTGATACAAATCCTTCCTGCATCAATTCTTGCCGCAACTCTGTTTGCTCTATCTGTGTCAGAAGAGGAAATATAGGCTGCTAATCCATAAATGGTGTCATTCGCTATCTCAATAGCCTCTTCCTCATTATCATAAGGAATAATAGATAAGACTGGACCGAAAATCTCTTCCTGGGCAATCCTCATATGATTTTTTACATTGGTAAAAACAGTAGCTCTAGTGAAATTTCCAGCTTCCAAGCCCTGAGGTTTACCCATGCCCCCTATAAGTAAAGTTGCACCTTCTTCTTGACCGATTTTAATGTAATCCTGTACTTTTTCGAATTGAATCTTGCTTACCATTGGTCCGATTGCTGTATCATGATCAGCAGGATTTCCAACTTTAAAGTTGGCTACAGTAGTTTTTACTAAAGTATTGATTTCTTCTAATTTTGTCGCTGGAACGATTAATCTTGTAGCCGCAGCACATGCCTGTCCGCTGTTCAGGAATGCAGCAATCACAGCCATTGGAATTGCCTCTTGAAGATTGGCATCATCCAGAATAATATTGGGCGATTTTCCGCCCAGTTCCAAAGTGACTCGCTTCATGGTATCAACTGCTCCTTTGGCGATAATCCGTCCTACATTCGTCGAACCGGTAAAGGAGATTTTGGAGATGCCTGGGTTTCTTGTTATTTCCGCACCGACGATATTTCCTAAACCGTTAACAATATTTACTACGCCTTTGGGAAGTCCGGCTGCGTGGATGCATTCTGCCATAACCTGCGTTTGTTGAGCACTCATTTCGCTAGGCTTAATCACTACGGTACATCCGGCGGCAATTGCCGAAGCAATTTTGGTACAAATAAAACCATTGCTCATATTCCAGGGGATAATTATTCCCACAACTCCAACAGGCTGTAAATTTACTTTTGATTTTCCGACATTTTGTTGAAATTCAAAATCGTTCAATACTTCCGTCATAGCTTTGAAGTCATCCAACGAATAGGTATTGATCATGGAAGCAAACTGGTAAGTACCACCATATTCTCTGACCATTACATCGACAAGTTCCGGAATTCGGGCCTCCACTGCATCATGTAATTGTTTTAGATATTGAATTCTTTCTTTTTTTGATGTTTGAGAAAAAGCTTTTAAGGCTTCTTTAGCAGCCTCGACGGCAAGTTGGACATCCTCTTCGTTTCCTAGTACAACTTCTGCTTCTTTGATATTAGAAGTGGGGTTAATAAGGTCAAAAATCTGTGTGCCTTTGGGAGCTACAAACTCTCCATTGATATAGATCTCTTTAATCGTTCTCATTTTTTCTAACTTTTATATTACAAATTTCGAAAACGAATCAGTTAGTTTACTTGCTGTAACGATCAAATATTTGTTTCTAATTAGCTCAACTTAATCAGTCAGCAAGATGCTTTTTCACAATTTGGAGTTCAGACATTCTCTAATAACTTAGTGTTGAATCGAAATTCACTATTCTTAAAAATTATGTTCTGTTAGCACGAATATAAATGTGATTCAGGGATTTGATATATGAGCTTTTTGGGACACTGAAATTGAGCTTTTAAAGAAACTGAATTAACGGTATTGGTCGTAATTTTGTATAAGTAAAAAATAATAGGGTGAATTGTATGACACAGCAAGAAGACATCTACGGAATACAGCGAGCTTGTTACACGAAGAGTAGCAAGGCTGGGGAACAATTCATCAAAGAACATGGTATTTCGTTTATTATTTCCGGTGAAATGGAAGCTTATGACGGAAATACCAAATATGTTTATCGTAAAGGGGATGTGATACTGTATCGAAAAAATGCATTGATTCGATTTGTAAAGTATCCTTACAAGGAGGAGGGTTTTAAGGCCGTTTCGGTAATTCTAGATGAAAACTTGCTTAAAAAATTTGCGGATGAAAATCACTTTATAGCTGATAAAAATATCAAAGAGAGCCTGTTTAAGCTAAAGAAAGATGCGATGATTGCCGATTACTTCCAAGGTTTGGAACATTGGTTCGGAAAAAACATAACTGAAGAATTTGCGATTGTGAAGAAATTAGAGATGATTCACCTTCTGCTGCTTCAGGATAATTCTCTGAGAGATGTGCTTTTTCATTTTGGCATTCCGGGAAAAATCAATTTGGAGGCTTTTATGAATACACATTTTCGGTTCAATGTACCTTTATCCCAATTTGCTTTTTTAACAGGTCGGAGTTTGGCGACTTTTAAACGAGATTTCGAAAAAATTTTTCAAACCTCACCCAATAAATGGCTGCAACAAAAGCGCTTGGATGAAGCCTACTTTTTACTTGAGAACAAAAAAATGAAATCAAAAGAGGTTTACCTGGAGGTTGGTTTTGAAACTTTATCGCATTTTTCTTATGCTTTCAAAAACCGCTTTGGTGTAAGTCCATCGACATTATAAAATAAATTTCACATATGAACAAGACCGTTTTAATTACGGGCTCTTCCACAGGAATCGGGAGAGCCACAGCCCTTCTTTTTGCCAAAAATAACTGGAATGTAATTGCTACAATGCGTAATCCAGAGGCAGAAGATGAGTTGAATCAACTGGAGAATGTATTGGTAACTCGTTTGGATCTGGAAGATATTCCTTCAATCCAACACAGCTTAGAAGCAGGTTTGCAGAAATTTGGAAGCTTGGATCTGTTGGTAAATAATGCTGCTTTTGGCCAATATGGAATTTTTGAAGCGTTGACACCCGAACAAATAGAAAAACAGTTTAAAGTAAATGTTTTCGGTACAATGAACGTGATTCGTTCTATTTTACCACAATTCAGACTACAAAAGAGGGGGGCAATCATCAACGTGAGCTCAGCCGGTGGTCGAATTGGCATTCCATTGATTTCAATGTATGTCTCTTCAAAATTTGCATTGGAAGGTTTTTCAGAAGCTTTATCTTACGAATTAGCTTCGCAAAACATCAGCATAAAACTTGTTGAACCTGGTGGTGTAGCAACTCCCTTTCACAAGACATCGGCACAGGCTTTTGCTGTGAATCCTGAATTGACAGATTATAACGAATTTAGTGAAGCTGCTTTGATAAAGCTCGGTCAAATGGGAGAAAATGTGTCTTCTGCAACACAAGTTGCGGACGAGATTTTTAGAGCAGCAATAGATGGCTCAGATCAATTCCGTTATAGTGTTGGTGAGGATGCAAAAGGCTGGATCAAAGATCGTACGTCAATGGATGATCTAACGTTTGCACGACATATGAGGAGCTTGTTTCAACTTTAAGCACAAAAGGGAATTCTAAAAGATAATTAATCAATCGGTCTTCCAGTTGAATCGGTAGCATTCATACTTTATGTATTAAAATAATCATAGCGTTATTTTTCTGAAAATGATATTTAACCGATTCACAATTTGTGAATTTCGAGTTGCGGGAAACAATGTATGAATTAATGCATAAACTATTTAATGAGAATAGAAAAAGATAGCATGAATAAAACAATTTTTATCACAGGGGCTTCTTCTGGAATTGGACAAGCTACTGCTTTATATTTCGCTAATGAGGGATGGAATGTGGTTGCGACAATGCGAAACCCTGAAAAGCAGAATATTTTACAAAATACAGATCATGTATTGGTTTTACCTCTGGATGTAGAGAATACAAAAGATATTCAGAATATAATTGACAAAGCCATTATTAAATTCGGGACCATAGATGCTCTACTAAATAATGCCGGCTTTGGGCAGCATGGATTATTTGAGGCCACGACAGCTGAACAGATTCAACGTCAGTTTGCAGTTAATTTTTTCGGTACATTAGAAGTTACGCGTGCACTGTTACCATATTTCCGTAAACAAAAAAGTGGCTGTATTATTACCATTACCTCTGGCGTTGGACGCGTAACAGTTCCTTTGGTTTCAACCTATGCAGCATCCAAATTTGCCTTAGAAGGCTTCTTTGAATCACTTTCATTCGAATTGGCTTCACAGAATATTAAGGTTAAAATCATTGAACCGGGAAACATTGCTACCAACTTTGAGCAAACTACAAAAGCAAATTTTGCGAGTGATGGATCCTTAACAGATTACAGCGCGTATTTGCAAGATATGGATGAAGTATTCAAAAGTATTTATAGCGGCGGTAGTTCAAGCACCAAAGATGTCGCTGCAGAAATTTTCAAAGCAGCTACAGATGATACGGCTATTTTGCGTTACGTGATTGGTTCGGATCTTCAGCCCCTTATCGATATTCGCAATGGAGGAACTGATGAAGCGTATATGAACGTCTTAAGAAATACATTTGTACCAAAGGGTTAATTGAGACTATTATCAATAAAATCCGAACAAACTAATTTTGTTCGGATTTTGTTGGTTTTCTTCTTTCGTTTCCTTTAGTTCCCGTCTTTGAATAATTAAAATTAAAGGTTTACTTCATTTTATCTGTTTTCGATCCAATCCACGAATAACTTTCGTTCTGCAAAAAGCCAATTTTCATTTTGCTTTATATAAGTATCATGGTATTTGATGGCTGCAACCATCAACTTTTGTTTGCCATCTTCAATCGTTAAATGATGGGCTATGCAGTACACTACACCGGTCGCATTATTACCACTTAGTTTTACGGAATTCTGTCCATTAAAGTGCATGGTGTTCATGTATGTATTGAGATTGTCAAATACAGGAAACAGATCTGCTCTGCTATTGATGACCTGTGATGGTATACCTGATTTTGGGTCGTAAAAAACTTCAAAATTGGTGTCTTCTATAAATAAAGCCATTTGACCTTGTGCATCTCTGGTATCAGCGCAGAAGGCATAATTATCTACTAATTCACGAATGGCTATGCGGTCCTCCGCTTCCAAAATTTTTTGTTCGTAGTTCATCGGTATTATTTTTTGATTTTTAAACTTTCAGTTGGAGTAACACCGTATTTATTTTTAAACGCTGTATAAAAGTGGGAGAGGTTTTCGAATCCTAAATCCAAATAGATATCCGGGGGTCTTTTATTGTCTTGATGAATAAGGCGATATGCCTCTTTCAGCCGCATTTCTTTCAGCCATTTAGCAGGAGAGAGATTAAATACTTTAATAAAATCCCGCTTGAATGCCGCAATACTTCTTCCTGTAAGTTTTGCAAAATTTTCTATGGGAACATTGTAGTGATAATTATGCTGCATAAAATCTTCGAGATCGATTTTGTGTGGCTCAGTAAAATCAAATAGTAAATTTTTAAAGTCAGGATTTACATTTAACAACAGTTCTATCGCCTCGGTAATTTTGGAAAAAATCATTTTGCTATTGCCGACTTCAGGTTGTTCCAAATAAGGAATTAAGGATTGAAAATAACTTTTCAGATAACTGTCAGGTTTTAATACCATGTTATTCTTACCCGAATACTTTTTATCACAGACAATATTGTTGATTGCCGCATATTTTTTTAAATCTTCTGTTTTCAGGATAATCGAAACAGCCTTGTATTCGTTATCAGTCGCAGTAATTTTTAGCGATTTGGCAAATTGATTGCGACGCGCCAAGAGCATTCTTCCTTTCTTCAGTACAAAAATTCCTTGCTGATGAAAAATATGAGTCTCCCCTGATAATTGAAAGGCTAGGATATGTTCGGATATAAATTGTTCATAGCCCCATTGATCTTTTGAGGTACATGAGTAAACAAATGAATTATCTTTTTGGGGTATTATTGTTTCCACGATATTGTATATTTTATCAACTGTTCGCGATAAGAATCATTCCTTGCTGAAGTATTGCTATCTACGATCAGTAGAAAAGCGGCAGTGACAATCAGCGTAACCGCTATTGCCCTCCAGGTAGCTGAAGCTGATGGCAAAAACATAAATAAAATTGCAGCTATAATTATAATTAGAGGCAATACTTTGAACACCGTTTTAAAATCACTTTGTGATTTTGTGGTACGTTCAATCTCTTTTTGAACAAAGCTATTCGCATTTGTGTTGTATTCTCTTTGAAATAATTCCAAACGGGGTTTATTTGCAGCATATAGGCCAATCCCTACAGCTACAAGAAAAAGACCTGAAACGATCAATGGAATCACATAAGCTTTAGCTGTTACTGTCTTTCCCCATAGAGCAAACCCAATTGCGCTAAAAAGGACGATAAGACTGAACAATCCAACGATCTTAGCGGAGAATAGTTCTGACTTCGTCCATTCGGTACTTAATTTTAATATTTCCATTTGCATTAATTTTGTAATACAAATTTCGCTTATTAATACGAATTACTACTTTCTGAAAGGATCAAATTTTAGTTTCTAAAAAGCTCCGTGTAAATCCTAATATGTAAGTTATTACTATGAATTAATTCATTATTTTGTAGCTTGCAATTCCCTAGCAATTAAATCTGTAAAATACGCTACCCAGTGGATTTCGTTGATTTTTTTTGCGCTTGTTGTAAGTTGAATACTGTCCCTGCTGGGTCAGTAATCCAATGCATATTTTCAGGTAGCTCTTCAATTTCATCACAGGTTTCCACCCCATTGGATAGTAAATATGCTGTAGCCTCTTCTACGTCAGGAACCGTAAGCTGTAACCAAGTTTCAGAATGTGTATAATTGTCGACACAGTCTAGCCATATAATATTATGACCGAATTTCACTTCACATGTCCGGGATACAGTTGGGTTGTCAATCGGCTTTTCCTCCACATTCAACTTTAAAACATCCCTATAAAAGACGACTGTCTTTTCATATTTGCTTTTAGGAATTTTTATGGCAATATTAATTCCTGCTTCAAATTTTGTGTTCATTTTTTGTGACTTTTGGTACTATACAAAGTAATCAAAAGGATAAATAAATACACTTATCTTATGGCAAGATTTGCATAATTATACAAAACATTATCATTTTATTCTTATTGATCAGGAGTATTTGTTGCTTATTTTATTTTAAGTTCTCCATTAAATTAGAAACAGGATTTGAGCTATTGTAATTAAAGTGTTAAGATTCAAAAGTCTAATAAGTTTCCTAAATTCAGCTAATAATAAGATACATTTCTTATGAGTGCCAAAGCGTAAAATCTGTTATTGATGTTGATCCTGGAGGCCCTATCCAGATTCTGGAAACATTTTCCGGACATCCAGGATCATAAAGTATAGTTGCTTTATCTCCTGTCTTTGGCAGATCGGCACGCTTCCATTGCCCGATTTTTTGTACCCAGCGGTCTACACCAGCCATGTCGGTGAATTTTACCGTAATTGTTCCGATAAGCCCCCCGGAGCTAGCGTCAATTTCTGGAATATCTGTAATAACCGCAATAGTTATTTTTCCATCTTTTATTATATTGGCCAGCATACTATGCCTTGCTGATTTACGTATTCTAAATAATATACCATTTATTAAAAGTAATCCGGCAATAACAGTCAGGATCGATGGGATAATCCATAATGCACCCTGCGCTGGCAAGGATAGTGCGCCCCACCACGCACCAACCGCAAACCCTGTGAAAAGAACAGTGCCGGATCCAATACCGGGAGATGAAAATAGTTTCCCTGTAAATCTACGGCTGGCTCCAATATGCACAAACAGGCCTAGTATTATAAATGGTAGCCCGGCAGCCATTCCAAAAATTGCTAAGGGAGGTTCATCTGAATTTATCATATCCTGCTCTAAAAAACCAAATATGGCCCGTGCTATAAATACAGCTCCTAATAAGATCATGGCATGACCGATAAAAATACCCACCAATGCTCCCTGTCTTCCCTTTTGTTTGACTATCAGCTGTTTGCCTGCTTCGATAGGATCTATTGTATTGTTATACTTCATTTTTATATGGTTAGCTTCCCCAAATAGATTTACGGTTGTTCTGTCTAAGTGTTAGGCTCTCAAATTTATAATAAAATACTTTAAAAATAATAAGGGTAGATAAAACTGAGCGAAAACCTTTGTTTGTTTTTAACATTATATGGTAGGTAATCGAATTCTTTTTTTTGATATAGATCAATGTTCTGATTAACAAAAAAGCGGAAATTTGAATAGCTTTTTAATAGACGGAAAATACACAGATTAAATTATTAATTATGGAAATTGGGATAGATAGTTTCATTGCTACCGGCGCTTATAATGATGGATTGCGCCCGGAAGAAAATATACAAGCGATGGAAACCTTATTATCAAAGATAGAATTTGCAGACCAAGTAGGACTGCATGTCTTTGGGTTAGGTGAACATCACCGAAAGGAGTTTTTGGATGAATCTCCAGCAGTAATATTAGCAGCAGCGGCAGCTAGAACAAAAAATATCCGCTTGACAAGTGCGGTTACAGTGCTTAGTGCAGCCGACCCTGTGAGGGTTTTTCAGGAATATGCTACTCTTGATATTATTTCCAAGGGTCGAGCTGAGATTGTTGCAGGAAGAGGCTCATTTATTGATGCTTTTCCTTTGTTCGGATTCAATACCCAGGATTATGATGCACTTTTCGAGGAGAAAATTAAATTACTTCTTGAAATCCGAGAAAAAGAAACAGTAACATGGAAGGGGAAATTTCGTCCTGAATTAAAGGATCAAGCTATTTATCCAAGACCAGTGCAGAGCCAGTTACCTATTTGGATAGGGGTTGGAGGAACGCCAGAATCATTTATACGTGCAGGTATACTGGGGCTACCATTAATGGTGGCAGTTATCGGAGGAGAAACTCATCGTTTCCGTCCACTGATAGATTTATATTATGAAGCTGGAGAAAAAGCAGGGCATTCTCGAGATAAACTTAAAGTAGGGTTACATTCTCTAGGCTTCGTCGCCGATACAACATCTAGAGCAAAGAATCTCTATTTTCCGGGATATCAGGAAATGATGGGCAAAATAGGTAAGGAGAGAGGGTGGTCTACTCCTACACGGGATATGTTCGAAGCTCAAGCTGATCATACAGGCGCTTATGTTATTGGAGATCCTGAAGAAGTGGCAGAAAAGATTTTACGACATAGCGAAGCATTAGGTGGTATATCAAGATTTACATTTCAGATGGATAATCCGGGACTCAGCAAAGATGATATTTTTAGAGCTATTGAATTAATCGGGACAAAAGTAATTCCTATTGTCAATCAAGCCTGATTATTTTTTTACAGCCCGGGATCGGATTCTGCTCAGCGTTTCCTGGGTGATTCCTAAATATGATGCAATCATGTGCTGTGGAAATCGCTGTGAAAATTCAGGGTAGCTGTCAATAAGCATATTATATTGTTCTTCAGCTGTCATACTTATGGCGGCATTGATTCTTTTTTGGCTTGCAAAAGAATAATTTTCATCCAATTGACGTGTGAGTTCATTCATGATAGGAAGTGAGAATACTTCGTCTGCAGCTTTTTTGGTTAAGACAAGTAAATCAGTATCTTCGCAAGCCTCAATATTGAAGGAAGAAGGACTGAGTTTTGTAAAACTCTCACGATCACCTACCCACCAACCTTCAATATAAAGGCTCAGGATGTGCTCGGTACCTTTAGAGTCTATACTGTATTTTTTCATGGAGCCTTTGATAAGAAATCCCATATAATTACTAGTTTCATTTTCCTGCAAAAAGAACTCTCGCTTTTTGAGTTTATGAGGAACAAAGTTATTTTTCAAAATCTCAATTTCATTGGGTAGTAAAGATCTTGAGACTCTTGAATTTATGTAATCAATTAAAGTGTTGTGCATTAGTTTGTTTTATCTAACTCAAAAGTAAATATAATGAAAATATAAATCCTTCATAAAATTATAGTGCAATCGTGATTGTTTATGATAATCTAAATTTGGAAATTGATTATTAATTTTATTTATTGATAATATAAGAAATATTGCCAATCCCCTCTAAGTTACTGAGTATTGAAATTTTGTTTGAATCAACACATTTTTTTGAATAATTTGTGATGGGGTACTTTGATTGTATATTGCAAATAGGTTGGATAAGGTCTTAGGAGGTTTGTATAATCGATCTACATAGAAGCTTACGGAATGCTCAATTTTAAAATTAGCTTCAACGAGCAAGTTGAATATTCGAATCATATGAAACCTTTCTTCCTGATTCTTAGCGGAAGGAATATACTCAGATTTGGCTAAGCTGGTTATATAAATTATCAAACGTTTTAACAGGACTAAAAGCATTTCTGACTGAATAAGATCAGAAGTAGTGTTTAATACGATCATTCATTATTGAAATCATTTTATTTCAAAAAATGTAGCGATATCAGCAGAATACAGTTTCAGCTATTTTAATTCCGGTACTCTGTAGGTGTAAATCCAGTCCTATTTTTAAAAAATCTCGAAAATGCCGAGACTGAATAGAATCCCAAGCTGTAGGTTATTTCTTTAATTGTTTTTTCGGAATACCTCAATTGATCTTTTGCTTCCTGTGTTAGACGGTTGTGAATGACTTCCGTTGCGGTTGTGTTTAAATGACGTTGACATAAAATATTCAGATAATTGGGAGAAACGATCAACTGACCTGCGTACCAGCTAGGTTGTTTTTCAATAAGAAAATTCTTCTGAACGAGATTCCAGAACTTTTTGAGAAGTGGTTTGGTATCCATATCCACTTTTTTTTCAATCAGATTCTCCGCTTCCTTTTTTAGAATTGCTGATAGAATATCCATGCGCAAATGAATCACCTGTCTTCTGGTTTCCTCATCTTTAAACAGGAGATCGCGTTCAATGTTTTCTATTTCACTATTGATGATTTCAAAGACCGGAGCAGATAATTGAAAAATCGGATCATAGTTGTTGGTTATAAATTTAAATTCATTTATTCCAGACAGCATTTCCAATACTTTGTTGCCAACCACAATTTTATGAGCGACTGTTTCCGGTCCAGTAGTCCAGCGATGTTTCTGACCGGGAAATAGGAAATGTAGCTGGTTCTTACCAATAGAATGGGGAATATCATTAATGAAATGCGTACCGCTTCCTTCACAAAAAAGGACGACTAAAAAATACGTACAGTTCAATGTTTTGTTGAATTCATCTACGCCTACTATCTGTCTATATGAAACTTGGTCATCTGCCAATTTTACCTCAGTTTTTAACTTCTCCATAGCTGTTTTAATTTTGTGATTTTAAAATATGAAATTCAGACTTTAGCAGAATCATACTTGATATCCGTAATAAGTTATTATCTAAGATATTTCAGGTGGTTTTTCTGATAAAATACTTGTTTTTCTGTATAGATAAATGGGGAAATCTAATGATCAAAAATAGATTTCTATCCCTTCATATTGTTTATCAAATTCATTACTATTGCTATCAATTTCATAACAATTGTAATTTTCCGAAAAAATGTTTGAAAAGAGGTATTCGAAATCATTCCAAATGTTTTGAAAATCGTGATTATTCCGTTTTTCTTCGTAGGCCACCTGTTGTCCACATACATTTAGCTTCGTGACCAATAAAACTCAGTTTATTTGTAGCGAACATATTTCGTTATAAATTTTGAAATCTTTGAGATATAATTTATAACTCTTATTTCTTTAAAACCTTTAATTTAGCCTGACTTGGTTGATAAAAGTTGGGAACACTTTTATGGTACAATAACCACGTTAACTTCAAGGCGTTTTAAGAGCAATCTTAAAACGCTTATTTCTATATTTATAGCATTTTATATTAGAATGCTAATCCTACAAATGCCACTCATCAATAATTTCGGTTAATCAATTGTTTGAAAAAATGATAGGCATTTGCTTCACTTACTCCCGCATAAATGGCGAGTTCCCTGCAGCTGAGATGTACAAGATTTTGACCGTATGCTTCATTTAACAGACAAAGCCGCTCTTCGGCAGATTTAAGTTCCTGCAGGAATGTTGATAAAAAGAATCCGCTTTGGTATACCATGTTAAGCTCATCATTGAACGCCATTTGAAAAGAACTGTTGTCGGCCATAAAAGGGTTCAGCTCATTAATTGGCAAGTATAAAAGGCATGTGGGTTCCAATGCTTTTACAATGGGGAACCAGGGATTGTGCTCAAATAACCATATTGTATCCGGCATAATAAATTGGATGAAACGTATATTGTTTCCATTTGAGTTATTTCTATGGTATTGTTTTAATAAACCTTCGGCAAGAAATACAAGCGAAGCGCTTGGTAGCTCACATTTCTGACCCGGCTTAAGGTAGAGCGATTTAAATTTGTTCAGCAATTGATATTGATTGATAAAGGGATAAAGGGGGCTCGAGTTAAGGTATTTCTTTAAATAATTAGGATTTGGAATCTGTTTCATTTCAAAATGATCAATTTAAGTCGTGAATTTCCCTAAAGGAGTAATAATAAGTGTTCGGTCTTATCAATTGATCAGGCAGCATTTGTAGCTGATCTTCCTTTAATAAATCAAAGTTAATTTTCGGGAATGGCTAAGGAAAGGCAAATATTGACAACTTTTGCTTCATATTATGGAAAGTTGTCAATATTTTCCAATCTAGGGTTGGGACTAGATTTTTGCCTCTGGGAGGAATTTTCGATACGCTTTTCGAAATGTACTTTCGTCTTTGAAACCTACCATTTGCCAGACTTCTTTAATGGGTAACAGTTTTTGCTGGATAAGGTCTTTGGCGTGTACCATCCTAACCCATTGACAATAGGAATAGGGCGTAACATGATAGCTTTTCTTAAATTTTCGCCTAATGGTGTGTTCCGGTAGGTTTATGCCGGCAATGATTTGGCGCAACGATAAATCTGGATCAGCGTAATTGTCATCGATATACTTTTTAAATTCATATATTTTGATATTTCCAGAGTTAATCAGCTGCTGCTCATGATAGCCGAACCCCATAATGAGGTAAGTGCTGAAAAAACTTTCCCGGGCAAATATGCTATTGAAATCAAACTCGCGCACTTTCAATAGAAAGTCAAATATATGTGCATCAATTGATCCTGCAGGGAGGACGTCATAAGGTAAGTCTGAATCCAAAAGCTGTTGGATAAGCTGGTTCAGCTTACCGAAATCTTTGGTGACCTTTAACAGCCATTCGGGCACGAAAGATATGACGACCAGGACCGTTGTACCTGCGACACATTCAACTTCATAAATGCCATCCTTTTCCATAGCAAAATGAAATGAAAGATCTTTTTTTGTTGCCATTTTACCTTCGGAGCCCGAGAACATGATGTCATTGTGCATGGCGAAAGTTAAGAAGATACGTTGCGCAAATAGTTCATATTTAATGGTAAAAGGCAAATCGCTGTCAAGCTGAAAATTTTCTATAAAAAATAAATCTTCAAATCCAAGCTGCTGCCCGATTAGCCTAGCGTTTTTGAATGTGTATTGTATTACACGCTGAGCAGAATTTAGCGGATATAGGATGTCTTCAGGAAGCTGTCCTGTAATATCCTCCGTTATGGGAGCTTCTTGAAATAATAGTTGGTACTGGCTAATCATATGAACTTTACTGCTAAAAGATGTTATAATAGTATCTGATCCGTCTTTTTGGATAATTTTCAACCTGTGTTGTTTGTAATCGATTGGTTGTTTGTGTTCTGTGTTTTTATGATTTGTCGGAAATTTAGTTACGTTAATACCCGTAAAATTATTTCAGTTTATCTACTGATTATATTCAAATTCATTCCTTTTATTATAAAAATCATTTCAGAATTGCGGCGGAAGTTTTCGCTCGAAGCTGTACTTGAAAAATTTAGATACAATAATCGTCCCGCTATGAAGAACCTGTGCTTGTATACCTGTGGGATTGTACAGGTAAAAGAGATAATTGTGTAGGCTTTTTAAATTATAGTCCTATTTCTTGAAAGATTACATATTTATTTTTGCGTACAATAAACCAATAAATAATTTATAAGTAATAAAATTTTATGAATCAGGAAAATCAAGACAGAAAAGTGTATTTAGTACCAACAATTTCAAGTTTCACAGTTGAATTAGAACAAGGTATTGCAGCAGGCTCAGGAGAATATATAGGAATCTTAAAGACTGACGATGCTCAGTCCTTCACGGAAGATCAGGGCTAGTTTTGACCCTATAAAATGGAAATTTGCATTTTTATATACGGAAGACGCGGGCCTTTTGAGGGTGCTAAAGACCACATATTTAGCTGCGTAACTAATAATTAAACACAAATATTTAGATTAATAACTTATGGATAAGGAACAACAATTAAAAAAAGAGTATTTAACACCAAAAATTTCAAGTTTCACAGTTGAATTAGAACAAGGTATTGTCTCTCTTCTTTAAGAGGGGCGTTTTTTATAAGAAAGACCAGAGAAAAAATCATGTTCAAAAATATCCCCAGCATATTATTCAAATATACCGGGGATCTTACATGTTAAATATACCAGATTAATTGTTGACGAAACTTCTCACACAGCGAATTGTGGTACCATTGCCATAAGAAACTGTTTCTATTGAATTCGCTCCAAATGTACCATTACTTACTTTGCCATGGAGCAAGGTTGAATTGTTTCCACTTTGGGCATATTCATTACTTTGATATAACAGCCAGCCTGTTCCATTATTGCCAGCGGGTTGTTGTTGAACCGTTCCATTTGTTGCCCGATAGCCGTAATAGGAGAGGATAAGATTATTATCCGGATAGGCAGGATTAGTCGCTTGCGACCCGGGCCAAATGCGACTGTGTCTATAACCGTCTGCAACTGCCTTTATGGAATTGGTCCGATTTGTATTATTAGCCAGATTGGTCATTTCTTTCGGATTGTTAAGCTCCTGCGGGAGACGCCATGTGCTTTCCGGATAGACCCGTGAACAGGGATCCACTGTAGCGTATCCGGTTCCGGTTGGTGTCGTTGTTCCAAAATTCCAGAACTCAATATTCGGATTTGGTTTCGCATATTCATTGTTCGTTCTAAAACGATAGGCATCAGAGCTGCCTCTAGTATATGACGCGCCGTAAAGCTTGTTTGCATCGTAAATTAGATTCGTGCGTGCCCATATGACACCGCCTACATTAATTCCAGATTCGATCAGCCTAACGTTTGTCTTAGACAAAGTTCCCTTTGTCAAAGTTAGCGCACTGCCATTGGCGATGGGAACAATTGTATTTGAAGAAAAATTTCGCACTGTTCCGTCGTCCAGGTTTATACCCAATGCATTTAACCGAACACGCAAGTTGTTTGCGGGAATAGATGTCGAGGTATTGGCTGAATAGAAAAGAGCAGTCTTTTCTGCATTTCCCCATCTGCTATCCACAATTGTCATTTCAGATCCTTTAATAGGATCTGTATCCTGAAAATTGGAAAAACTACCCTTGAAAACGTTAAAGGTACCCGTTTGAATGATATTTGTAAAAGAGGATCCCGTCCCTGAACCTATCGAAAAAGTAGAGTTGTCGGTGATGCCACCAAATATACCACGCGTATTAAATGTGACATTGATAGCAGCCATTTGTCTCAAAAAGATAATATCCAGGTAGTTGGCATCCTCTTTGGTTGTAATTTCACCCGAAGCAAACATAAAATCTTTGTTCGTTAACGCTGATGCTGCGATATTTCCAGAGCCATCTATATTAGGGGCCGTGTTCGGATCATTAATGGAGATCGCATACCAAAAGTATTTTTTGTTGGCGGCTACCTTGAGCTGTGGATCCTCTCCGGCACTTAAAATTCCATTGTATACAGGTGTTGAATTACCGTCCTGCATAAAAATCAACCTAAACTTTTTGTTACCTCCCAGTGGGACGTCTGCTGCCCTAAGTTTTCCATTTCCAGTAGTTGATGCTTTAATGGATTTGACCTGATCATTGGCAAGGGCATTTGTCACTAAATCGGTACTGAAGTCAAATTCATTTGTACTTTGAATACCGGATGAGGCTTGAGCACGCTGGTTTGTTGCATTGGCAGTTGCCGATAGCTTATCTGATCCTTCTGATGTTTTGTTTGTATTAACAGTAACCACATTATCATCATCGGTGAATTTGACCGAGCGGATAGTAACATTAAAATCACCTGATGGAAGCTCACTTTTCTCTTTCTGCGAAGAACATGACGCTGCAACTAGGGTAATTAAACAGGCCGTTACAGATCATTTTAATTTATAATAACTTAATTTCATAATTTTTCTTTAACGATTAAATATCGAAGTCCTTACCATTTGACCAATTGCTATCCCATTCTCTTTCTCGTGGGGTCTGGCTGTCCTTTCCAGTGTTGATGTCCGCTGATCCAGCGGCAATGCCCTGTTCCATTTCAACTTGTTCAACAAAGATTTTGGGGGCTAGGTACGCTAGTTTCCTTTTTGTTTTGTTTTCCATATCATTTATATATTGTATTACTTAAACTGTTAACTGATGGAGGATAAGGTATATACATTAGGAAATGTAATTAGAACCTATCAAATTAACTTTGGCAAAACTAGTAAGGATATAGACTTTAATACGAGGACTTTTAATTGAATTGCTTGTACTATTTGAACAATCTCCTGTACAATTCAAATTAAAAACAAAATTGTTGCTCAAAGTTGTCAAATAAACTTGTAGCATGGAGTCTTAAGATTCCTGTTATTTTCAATGGAGGACATTGGAGACAACACGAAAAAGTGTTATCAATATCATGAAAAACGTTGCATAAATTATAACATAAATAGTGTTTAATACGGGTAAATTTTTATACAGCATTTTAATGGTAAATAGATTTAATGTATTGATAAACAATGTTATAAAAGTGTATTCTTTTATTTAAGAAATCTATAAAACTCCCAATAAATCCTCTTTTTTGCCTATTGGAAAACATTAAAAGTATATGATAAATTTGACTTTTCCGATGCATTAGAATAGCTCCTGGGGTGTGTAAATTGGGTCGGAAATTTTAAGGGAAAGGGATAAAATAGATAAATCATGAATGAAAATTTTACTTCATTTGATCGAAGTTCAAAGGGGCTAGATATGTCAATTGTTTTTAATGAATTGAATAATCATATAATTGAAAAATGGCCAAAAGTTGATCATTTTGACTACTTTACCATGATCTTAAGTGTCAAAGGAAACGGTTATCATACCATAGATTCAACTAAATATCCAATGGATGCCCATCAGATTCATCTGGTTTTTCCGGGTCAAAAGCAGGAGATACAATTAAATAGATCTTCCATACTTTACAGTATCGTCATTGACCGGATGCTTTTTAATGCCTTAGCCAGCAAATTTAAGCTTATGTACACCTTCTTTAATTATCAACCTGTTATTAAACTATGTGACATTGGATTTCAGCGTATCCATAATGAGTTTTTGGCTATACGCAATGAATTAAACAATGAAGATAGCAATATGAATATTCTCAAATTGCACTTAAGAATAATAGGTGAAATGGTTGACCGTGAGGCTTCTAAGTATTTAGCAATTGATGAACAAGGCAAAAATAAGATTTTAGAAGAGTTCAGGAGATTGGTAAAGGAAAATTTCAAAGTTCAAAAAAAGGCTTTTTTCTATGCCAAGGAAATGAACATTTCGTATAATCATTTAAATAATAATTGTAAGAAAGCGCTTTCACGTACTGCTGCTCAGTTGATTTATGATCAAATTATCGAAGAAGCAAAAAAACTTTTGGATCAGAGTGATCTGTCCGTGAAAGAAATTGCCTTTGAACTAGGATTTGCAGATTCGGCTTATTTTACCCGTTTTTTTAAACAACAGACCAGTTTAACGCCAAGTGACTTTCGAAAACTGAGATAATTAGAAATAACAATATCTCTTTAACGCATTTTAATGCTCGATATCTACTGGGTGTGAGACCAGTGTAAGTCCTAATAAACTTTGTAAAGTTTGACTGTGATTTAAAACCAAACGTATAGGTTAACTCTTTTAGACGCAAGTCAGTGGTAGCTAATTTATCCAAAATTTCTTTTACCAAAAAAAATCGCAATATATCCACTGGTGAAATATTAAAATTTAGGAAAATGAGGTAGGCGAGTTTCTGCTCGGAGACCTTAAGTTTATTCGCATAAAACTTAGTCACACGCTGTTCATGGCAATGGCTTTCAATTAAATGGATAAATTGCTTAATCGTTGGATGCGTTTCGGCTTTAAGTCGCTCATAGCGTACCTCGTCAAACATGTGATTTATTCTTTATTCAGCATCTATGATGGATGCTGCCCGTCTGTTATATTAGCGCAATTGTGTACATATTTTCAGAGGCAAAGCTAGCTATAAGAAAAGATGCTGTGTTATCGGATTTATAACAATAGTTTTCCAAATCATTTTCATTTACGTCAGTTTGGCGAAAAATTAACCGATGATATTTGCCAAAAGCGCCCCAGCACGCTACTTGAATTGAATAAACCGGGTGAAATATTGTTTAGACCTAGGTATAGTAGCCGAATAGTTATAAATAGGGTAATCATTCGAATGATTATGTCAATAAATTACAGGCGTATACTATTTTTTGTACTGTATTTGTGCTGTAATTTTAGCGTCACATATAAAATTACAGTTAACAACTAATCAATCGCTCGATATTATGGCGGCAAAAGAAAAGAAAAATCCTGTATTTGAAGAGCCTTCAAATTTCAACACAACCAACAACGAGTTTGATTTGAGTACTTTAACTCGCATTATTCTTCTGATCGATCCGATGTGCGACCTAAAACAAATGAATCTTCAAAAGCTAATTAAAAACATCCATGTACAAGATGGGGTAACCCTGGATAAGTATTTCGAGGAGGTGTATGAATTTTTGGATAAGCAACTCAAAGAAAAACGGCAACTAAAGTAATTCAGCAACCTCTACAATTTAAACCAATAGCCAAGTCTAAATACACCGTTAAAATCGATTCCTATAAAATAAGACCGTTCCCAAAAAAGTGGATTATTTAAAACTAGAAAGTTCGGTGATGAATTACTAATCCCGCTCTGATTTTGAAAAACTTGCTGTTGAAAAAGGGTTTACAGAAGAAGGAAAGCTAAGGAAGGGAGTCAAAGCGACAGAAATAGTCAATTGGTTAAAGGGTGATTTTGAATTAGGGCATGGACATGCAACTGCGATGTATGCCTATATTACTGGTAAACGTGAATAGTAGAAAAAACTTCTTTTTCTCGGGCTGACAGATCGAAATTCACCGTTTTTTAGCCTTAGCTGCCCACTAAGCGCAGTTGATTAATGTGAGAACAAAGTGATTCAGAGATATGTAATATTCTATCAACTTTTGTAAATTAGGAAAGCGGTAATGGGGTTGTTTTTGCTGCATAAGCCTTTCGCTATGCAGTTAATTATTTCTTAGGGGTGAAAGGATAAAATATGGGTGGAAAATTGATTTTAAATCTATCGTTTCTGTTTGCGCAGGTACTTCTAGTACAGGGCTGTTTGTACAAATCGCAGCAGACAATAACGGATAATACTAAAAAGGAAATTACAGCGGTTTCAATTTCTGCTATTGGCGGATTTACCGCAGTACCTTCAAACGGTTATACGATGAGGATAACAAGAGATAGTGTATATTGTCTGTTTTCAGCAATTGATACAGCCCACAGTGCCCTAAAATCATACAGCAATACGGAGGAAAAATGGAACTTACTATTGAATAAAATTGAATTAGAGAGATTTGCTGATGCTAAAGAAGGGGAATCGCGCCAACCATACGATGGAATAGATATTAAAATAAGCATTGAGACAAAAAGTGGAAAATATACAAAGCTGAATGCTGATAATAGTCCAAGTTGGGATAGATTGTATAGACACTTGGAAGGATCTTTTTCCCCGCAGTCACTTGAAAACGAAAAAAGTAAACATTAAACAAGGGAATTAATTAAAAAACTTTTGCTTACAGGAGCTTTTCGTAACTTAGGATATTTTGAAAGTTTTCAGATTATAATTATCCGTAAAAAGGTCATAAAAAGACACTTATGTCAACGGTATTAATGATAAGAAATGTCGTAAATAGTCTGTTTTCCAGTCTCTTTACTGTTAATAAGAAAACGGTGAGTAGAAACCTGAGCTATTCGCTCAGGTATTTCTCTTTATTAAAAGTTTCGGGACAATACTGTTTTATGCTATCGCACTGTATATAGCTGTAACCAGTAAGAAATAGACTGCAAAAGCGGCTAAAGTGACGCCGATCACTTTGAAGTATTTAACAGCTGCGCTGTCTTCACTTCTAAATACCTGCATATTAAGCATCGCTGCAATTGCTCCAGCGCCGCCACCCAAAGCTCCGCCATATAAAAGTAAAAGTGGAAGAAGTGCTAAGACAAGCTGATACCAAGGGAGTTTTGCAACTACTCTGTGTTTTTCACCATTGATTATCAATATGGGGGCAAAGTCGGGAAGGGATGGCTTTGGATAGGCTTTTACAACCGTTCCATTACCATCAGGTATTAAAAAAGGCTTACCTTTTTCTCCGGATTGCTCGACAAGAGCATCGTTTTTGAACAATATTTGCTTACCCGTCCAGAATGTGATCTGCATGACGAAGCTTGAATCTGGAAAGTCTGGTAAATTAAAAAGGTACTTCATCTAATATGGTCTTTTTTCTTTGTACTTGTTGCAAAAGTGCGAAAAATTCGGATAATTAATTAAAACAATATCTGTTTAAGCTCAAATATTCTATCACTCAATTGACTAAGTTTTTTTGTGCTGTTAATGAGTAAGACATTGCCACAAATAGCAATAGTAATTGATTTCCCTTTAATGTGCGTTGAATCTGTAACATTGAATCCAATTCTTGGCCGGGGAATAATGTCGGATTATATAGTGAATTATCATCCCCAGAACCTCATATAAAAGAGAGCGCGCGATCTTGAAAAGCTATGCTGCTGATAAAGTAACCGGTTGATTATCCTGTTGACCACACAACGGTCGAATGAATCGAAATATAGTTATCTGAACCCCGAAAGACATATATGATAATGTTGAAATTTCAAATTTCAAATACATTTTTCTTACGTAGAGCTGTTTTGTATGTGTGTTGATATTAAGTGTGTTAAGGTGATGTTTTGAATAATTGGATTAACAGGTAAAGTCTTCTATTATTAGAAGACTTTACCTGTTAATCTGAATTCGACGGAATATACTATTTAGCCAGCAACTACATTATTCGCATCATTTATTTTTCTTTACTGAGCAATGCATCTGATGTTTTCGCTAGTTGCCTGTTGGTCATAGTTCGAACCGCCAAACATCGGACTTATACCTGTGTTTGTAAAATAGACGTGTGAAACCCTACTTGAAGCGTCCGCTGTGCTGAGCCAATATAGTCCAATAACTCCTCTAAAAATGAGGTTGGTAGGAGTTATACCATTTGCGCCGCCAGTTCCATATCCGTACCCTCCTTGTATAGGGAAGTAAATCACCACATCTCTACGACGTTTACTTGTTAAAATTTTTGCTGCTGTAAAGTTGTTTTCATCGGGTAACCAGGTTCCTTTTTCGCTTGCAACGGTACTATTGATTAATTTCTCCATTTCTGTCTTTGTGGGTACTCTATAGCCGCTTGGGCATGGGTCTCCACTTGCCTTTATCGGATTGTTCTCAGTACCAAGATTCCATGAGTTAACTGGTAAATCTGTAATACTACTCCAATTTGAGTTGGGGTAGGATTCTGTTTTACCAGCGACAACAGTATTTTGTCCCCATTGATAATAGTCGCCGAAAAGTGAGACTGTCTGTGGAGTCTGTGCAGGGTCGATGCTGATATCGGCCCCGAGATTATGTTGCATCCATATATTTCCATTTATCCTGACAGCAGGGACACCACGATGTGTTAGATATTCGTCTGTAGGGACAATCTTAAGTTTCATATCGTATTTTACACCAGGTGTGATATTCAGACTGCTAAACGGAATAACATTTGTTTGAGTCAGGGGCCCGATGGTAATTGAAGCAATTTTTAATGCCACATTATTACTGGCTTCCGCATTAATAATGTTTGATAAGCTTGTTAATAGCATTCCTCCTGTTGTAGGAAATGTTAAGCTAATATCTGTCCCTGACCCCGAACGCGACACTGCGCCAGTAGATAAATTAATTGCCGCATTGGGCTGATGAGAAATAGCAATCGACGAGCTGACATGAGTGATATCATATTTGGTTTGCGTAGCATCTATACTGGTTGTAATCTGACTGAATAAGTGTTTAAGTATAATTTCGAGATTGTTTTGTGAAGTCGCAGAAACAGACATGTCTTTTCGGAAATACATAAAATCTTGTTCACCAGCAACAGATATGTTAGAAGTGGACAATGTTTTGTTAGCAATGTCGGAAAAATTTATGGAAGGTAGCTCGGTGGTACTATTAACCGAGTAGGCGATAAATGAATATGTCTTACCAGAAGGAAGCTGAAATGCGTCAGCCAAACTTTCCTTTCCATGCACATAATCCTTTTCAAGAATATATTTTCCTGTTTCGTTATAGACTACGATTTTATAACGTATGTCAGCATCGACATTATTATTTTCAACAACAGCTTTTTTGTTACTTGCAACTACAACTTTTGCCGGACTTGAACTATTTTCAGCTGGGGCAAGTTCCGCAACTAGTAAGAAGTCATTATTTAGCTCAATTGTATTTGTTTGAATTGGTAGTGATTTCGGGGTGCTGTTCGATTTACCTATGCTTGATTTGGTGCCCAAGGTGCCTTCATTTTCGTAAATTGAAGCCTTGAAAATTACATTAATATTGGCAAGATCTCCGTTCTCTGTGTCGATTTTGGTATTAGGCTCTTTGCTACAAGAGGCGATGGTGGAAAATAAGAATAGACAGGCGCTTAATGTAGCCAATAATATGCTATTTTTATTTATTGATTTCTTTTTCATGATTTGTTTTACGGTTTGTACAAGAGTTTTATTTACCAAGAGAGATCATTTTGATATTCTTGTGTTTCCCATTCGTCCTTTAGACCTCCTGAGTTGAATGTTTTAGTAGAACCTGCGGCGATCCCGTTTTCTGTTTGTAATAATATGAACTCAATTTTTGGAGCTTCATATTGTTTTTTTGCGTTGGTTGCAAAATTTACCAATACTTCTGTTTTCATTGAAATTTATTGTTAGTTAAATAAGTGAATGATTTTATCGAGGGAAATTAATAACGAACTTGTTTGGGGATTATAAGTTGTATTCCAGTTTTTTTCGTCTAAAAAATATGGAGATGGGAGTGGGGGCTCGCAAATTTTCGTTTTATTTTTTGATATAGCATTCTGATCAGATGGTATTTCGATGTTAGTCGGCATCGAAATATCATGACGATAATGGGACTGTAATGCTGAGGAACATATAGCAATTAATGCCGCGGCGATAGAAACCCAGAGTAGGTTACTGCTGTTTTGTGATTTTGTCTGTAGACTTATTTTTTCCAACAATATATGCCGGTTCTTCCTAAGCATGATGGTAAGGAAATCGGGTAAGGGTTGACTTTCTTTTTTTAAAAACTCCTCCTGAATAAGTTTTTCTAACTGTGCGGAATAGGTTTCATTTCCAAAATAATGCAATAGGAGTTTCATGTCCTTTGCTTTACAAATACCTTTTAGATACTGCTTAAACAATTTATTCATATATGGCTGCTGCAAATAAGTTTCTTTTCTAGTCTAATAGACGAAGAGAAAAGAAAAAGTATCGGCTCAGTGAAAAAAAAATATAGTTTATTTAAAGACGATATATACTGCTATTGCAAATGTAATGTGTGGATTTTGTGCAATGTAGTTTTTAAGAAACTCGGATGATTTGGCCATATGATCTTTTATGGTGCTTGTGGAAACACCAAAATGAATAGAAGTTTCTTCATAGGAATAGCCATCTAGCTTGACCATTCGAAATACTTTTTGTCGCTGTGGAGGCAATAGACCTATTAAACTCTCGGCAAGTGCTTTACTTTCTTTTTGGGAAAGAAGTTGTCCAATTGGGTCATAGGAGACGTCTAGATGTTTGATAAGTTGTCTTTCTAGCTCTTTATCCTTTGATGCTTTCCTGTAAAAATCTATTGTTAAATTTCTACAGGTGGTGAATAGATAAGCTTTAATGTTTGTGTTTTCATCCAGTTCATGTCGGATTTTCCATAATCTTAAAAACGCTTCCTGATGGAGCTCCTCAACTATAGTATGGATCTTAATCAATTTGTGAAGCTTTGCTGCCAATATTGCTGCATATTTGTCGTAGATTGACGAAAATGCCATTTTATCCCCATTACGCAATTGAGATAGTAATTCCTTATCGGAAAAGTACTGGATATGATTTTCTTTTTTAATCTTTTGGTTAATTATTTATTAAAGGTAAAAATAGTGAAACAAACCCGTTTTTAAATGTCATTTTTGTCACAAAAAGGTCTGTTTTTATTTTTTAGGACATTCACAAGGGTAAAGTATATTATCGATAACCATGATATATTAGCTTATTCAAGCGGTGTTTTTTGTATCTTTATTTGGTTCTAGAAAATAATAGACGGGATATTTTCCGAAAAATGAAATCATAATATAGTATGGACGAAATTTTCAAAAAACAGGTTTATGAAGTGGCTAAACTCATTCCCAAAGGTCGAGTAACGACTTATGGAGCCATAGCAAAAGCTTTGGGTTTTCCTAACCACTCAAGGCACGTCGGGAAAGCGATGGGAGGATGCCCGAAAGATGTTCCTGCTCATCGTGTTATATCAAGTAGCGGTACACTTGCGGTGCCTGGATTTCAAGAACGGCTTGAAGCTGAGGGGCTTGTTGTGAATAATTTACGGATCAAGGATTTTAGGAAGTTGTTTTGGAATCCGATGGACGAATTAATCGATTAATTTAATAACATGAAATACTGTGCTTTTCTACGCGGCGTCAATGTGAAGGGAACCAACATGAAGATGGTAGATGTCTGTCAAGTTTTTAAGGATGCCGGTGTAACTGATGTCACTTCGGTACTGGCTTCTGGAAATATTGTTTTTTCGTCGGACAAAGCGGCCGACCCGCTCAAGCGGCTATTGGAGGAGTCCATGTCGGCATATTTTTCTTATGAAGCTTTTTTATTCATCCGGTCGCAGGAAGAGGTGGAATTGCTGCAGGCAAACATTCCGTTTGAAATGCATACGGACTTCCATGTATATGCTTTTGTAGGGACAGAAGGTGTCGAAACAATACTGATGGATGAATTCAGCAATTCGACGCAGGTGCCAGGGGAGAAGGCCGAAATTGTCAATACAGTCTTTTATTGGCGTGTGCCCAAGGGAAATACTTTAGATTCCAGTTTTGGAAAGGTATTAGGAAAAAAGAATCTTAAAGATAAGATGACAAGCCGGAATATCAACACCTTTGAAAAGATATTGAAAAAAATGGGTTAATCAACGGAAAGAGCCCGGATACAGCCGGGCTCTTTTTTGTTTTATGGAATTCAAACCGGGCGCAAAGCGGTTCCCCGGATGAAAACTTCTGTGGCATTGATCTTAATCGATCTCAGCCGATTTAGCCCAGATATTAATATGCCCATCTTTTGCATAAAGATCAATTTCGTGAATTTCCTCCGGACTAAACGACAGATTTTTCAGTGCACCAACGCAATCAACAACCTGTTGTGGTCTTGACGCACCAATGAGCGCCGATGTAACCTGCTTCTTACGTAATACCCAGGCAATCGCCATCTGTGCGAGCGACTGTCCTCTACGCTGTGCAATTGCATGTAAAGCCTGGATGTTCTTTTGATTTTCTTCGTTTAGAAATTTCGTCTGAAGTGATTTGGACTGCGAAGCGCGACTATTCTCCGGGATATGCTGTAAATATTTATCAGTGAGCATGCCCTGTGCCAAGGGAGAGAATACGATAGAACCAATGCCTATCTCATCCAAGGTGTCAAGCAAGCCATCGGTTTCCACCCATCTGTTTAACATGGAATAGCTGGGCTGATGAATAATAAAAGGTGTACCCAATGATTTCAGGATCGCATAGGCCTCTTTTGTGCGTTGCGAGTTATAGGATGAAATACCGACATAAAGTGCTTTTCCGCTGCGGACTAGCTGATCCAGTGCCAACATGGTCTCCTCCAAGGGGGTATTGGGGTCGAAACGATGTGAATAGAAAATATCTACGTAATCGATACCCAGGCGCTTGAGTGATTGCTCACAACTTGATATCAGATATTTACGGCTTCCCCATTCTCCATAAGGCCCATTCCACATGTGATATCCTGCTTTTGATGAAATAATCATTTCATCGCGTAAACCGTAAAATTGTTCTTTTAATATTTGTCCGAAGGCCTTTTCGGCGCTCCCAGCAGGTGGACCGTAATTGTTTGCGAGGTCAAAATGGGTAATTCCCAAGTCAAACGCGGTTGTGCAAATATCAACTTTGGTTTGATGGGGCGTGTCGTCACCGAAATTATGCCACATTCCCAATGAGATGGCAGGCAATAGAAGACCGGATTGACCACAACGATTATAGATCATATCTTGATATCGGTCTGGATTTGCTGTATACTGCATAGTCTTGAATAGTTTTAATCCAAACTAAGATAAATTTATGCTTATTTGCAAGTTTTAACTAGACACTTTATATGTAATTTTTTAGTGAAGGGCAACTTTCGAAAGGATCTTATGCAGATGTCCTTCAAGCGCATTTGGAAAACTGCAGGGGAATGTCTTTTATAAATCGAAATTTAATGTATTTTTATATGAAATCTAAGAAACTGATTAATTCGTACTATGAGGAAAATTCTGACCATCCTATGCTTTCTTTTTATTGTATTGGGGAATTGTTATGCACAATCAAAACATCTGCTTTTCAAGACTGATTTTGGCGATTTTAAAGTTGTACTTTATGACTATACGCCCAATCATCGCGATTTGATGTTGCGATCCATTCGGGATACTGTGTATCAGGGAGCATTGTTTAATCGCATTATTGAAAATTTTGTTGTGCAGGGCGGAGAGCATGATATTGATATTGAAAAACGTGAGGCAGCAGATCCCCTTCATAAAAAACCACGATTGGCAGCAGAGTTCGATGACCGGGCTTTTCATAAAATGGGTGCTCTGGGGGCAGGACGGGATGGAAATCCCGCGAAAGCATCTTTTTTGAATCAGATCTATTTCGTGGTTGGAAAGAAAATCACGGCAGCTGAACTTGATAGTCTGGAATTAAAGAAAGGCATAAAATATACTGCAGCACAACGTAAGGAGTACTTAGCTCGCGGAGGACAGCCAAGACTCGATCATGATTTTACCGTTTTTGGTGAAATTTATGAAGGCTTTGATGTGATCATGAAAATAAGTCGTGTAAAAACGGATAAGCAAGATTATCCACTTCATAAAGTGCCTTTTAAGATTGTTGAAATAAGTAAATAACCTTGACCACCGAATTAATATTGATAAAAAAAGGGCTTAATTGCCCTTTTTCTATTTACGATGTTGATCAAATTCTTCTTTAAGCTTCTGATAACGCTCTTTCCAATCGTCTGGTAGCTTTTTCGGGATATCTTTGAGACTTTTCAGCTGAAATGCAAATACACAGGCTGCGAAACCAACCGTACTGATAGCCATTCCTGTCCAGATTACCAGTGAGAAACCGGCAAATAGTGGATTCCAAAGCAAGATAAAGCTGAAAATAATGCCTAAAATGGCAAATAACAAATTCCAACCCCAAGATTTACTACCGTAATTTTTGAGATCAAAGGAAAAGGACAGCAGTTGGAAGGATTTAAAAAGTGCATAAAAACCCACGATAAATGCCAAGGTGCTTGCTGATAACAGCGGATTGGCAATCAGCAATATACCGAATAGGGTATAGAGGATGCCCCCGGTGAGGTACCAGCCCCAACCATCCACTTCATCTTTATTCTGCACGGCAAAAATGATTTCCAAAATACCGGAAATAATAAATGACCATGAAAATAGAATTGCTAATGTGAGAAATGCAGCAACAGGTGTGGAAATGGTATAGAAACCCAAAAGAATTAATAGAATACCGATAATCAATGGGATATACCAGTGCTTGATGGATGTCCGGATCGTTTTAAAAAATGAATTTGCCATAATAATGAGTTAAAATATTGCAGATAAAAAAGCCCCATTAATTTCTTAACGAGGCCTTACATATATAAAACTGATTAAATTAGGCAAAAGGAAAATGTACTAGATCTTTCCAGTCTCTTTTAAAAGTTTGTAATATGCATACACGATATTGATTTCTGCATTTGTGTATTTCAATTCCGCTTCAAGTTTTGAGTTTGATGCATCCATGATATCGACGATCAACGCCAATTGGTTCAAATACTTTTTCTCAATAATACGATAGTTCTCATCTGCAAGCGCTTTATTGTACTCCAAAGTCTTACGTTGTGAGTAGGCCTCATTGTATTTAATGTATGCAGTATTAACAGCTACGCTGGTTTTTTGTTTCAGAGCGCTTGCGTATTTCTCGTTTTTTTCAATTTGTAGATCATTTAGTTTAAGCTTTTTTCCTGTTGTGTAGACTGATGAAATCGTATAGCTTAGCGAGATACCCGTATTCCAGGTATTCATGTATTTGTCGATCACCGGCATCACATTGGTGATGGGTTTCACAAGATTGTTTCCCGCGAATATGCTTAGGGCAGGGGATCGTTCTGATTTTGTAATAGCCTTTTCTGTCAGCAAAAGCTCGGTCTCTTTGGCCGCAAGTTGAAGGCCCGGGCTGTATACATAAGCATCTTGTTTCAAGCTCGCGAGGTCTGCCAGCTGAAAGCTGCTATCTAATAGTTTATCATCCGGCTCAATTACTGTGCCCTCCTGTAGTCCTAACGCGACTATAAGCTCGTCATTCAGGATCTTCCGATTGTTTTGAATGACCTCTTTCGCTAGTTCCAATTCGGATATTTGTAATTGGTTTCGGATGACATCATTTTTAGTGATCATGCCCTGTTTATATAATTTTTCCGTCAGGTCTAGCCTTTTGTGGGCAAGCTCAATATTTTGATTATAGACAGCTTCTTGATTTTTCAGTTTAAATAGATCAAGGTAATAGCCTAAAACCAAAATTTTAATGTTCTGTTCTTCATTCTTATGATCTAATTCAGCCAGCTCCTCACCCAAGGAAGAGGCCTTGATGCTATTTTTTACCACACCTCCTTTCCAGATAAGTTCTTTCGCCTCCAAAGCATAATTATTGCCGAAATGGGGTAGAGGCACCTTTTCCGATCCTGATAAGTCTTTGTCGATCAACGCAGCATCGCCGAGGTAAAAGGCAGATGCCGAAGCGCTGATTTCGGGAAGCCTTCTTAATTTTGCAACTTCAGTTTTTTGTTGGGCGATACTTACAGCTGATGCCGAAACGATAAGATTTGGGTGGTTATGGATAGCAAGTTCGAACAGTTTTTCAATTGTTATTTTCTGGCTGTTTATGCTGTCTTGACCGTATGTTTGATTGCAAAAGAATGTAAAGAAGCATAACGTCAAGTAAAAACCTATTTTTCGGGCTCTTGACTTCGTATTCATGGTATTTAACTTTGTTTATATATGTGATACAAAGTTAGTATGCCTTGGGGGGACAAGAAATGTTTGATTCCTGCTTTATGATGTTCAATTGGTAACAAGATTGGCTTGCTGTTCACGAAATAGCTTGGGTGTTATCCCGACATGTTTTTTGAAAAACTTGCTAAAAGCATATTGATCTGAAAAATTAAATTCCTGTGAGATTTGATTGATTGTTTTGGTAGAAATGGTGAGTTGCGCTCTAGCTTCTGTGACTAGCCAGTTACTAATAATTTCAGAGGGCGATTCTTTTGTAATCTCCTTGACGCTGATCGACAGGTATTTGATGGAGATGTTGAGGCGGTCGGCGTAGAATGCTAGATCGCGCTGTTCTTTGTAATGATCGGCTATAAGCTGTAAAAAATGAACGGTAATTTCTTCTTTTCTTTTGTTGTGTGTCTTTCCGGAGCTTTCGCCGGCGGTATAGATCACATCGGCCAAAAGGTAAATAATCGCCATAAAAATATTGATATTGGCTTTTTGGAGGAAATCCTTCTTCGGATCGATCGGTTTTTTACGGTTGCTATGCAAAGTGCATAACAATGTCCAGATAGCTTCAAAATCGTTGGGGGCGGGAGTAAAAGGTGTGGAACGATTGGCATTGATTAACCGATACGCATCGTATCGACTGATCGACAATCGTATTCGGTTGGAAAAATTCCGGTCATAATGAAGTATTTTAAATATAGCATCGGTACTAATTGCCGTAAAGCTGTAGTACTTATTGTATCCGATAAAGAGGATATTGCCAGCCTGGAGGTCGGTGGGCGTACCATTGCTATTGACCTGAATAGAGCCTCTATACAGCAGGATACAAGTCGTCCATAAGGGGTGATAGTAGTAGTCTTCTCCCTGCGCAGGAAGTTCCGATTGATCTATAAGTTCTATTTCATTCATTTTTTCAATAAAAAAGTAAGGAATAGCGTAGGCAACTTAACCGCTATAATAGCAAAAAATTGTTATAAACTGTTTAGGAAAAAGGGACAATCAGTTTCTTTTGTGCTGGAAGCTCTGCAATATATGATTTATGGAGCAGCCTTAGAGCGACTCCATAAATTTTGTATTACCGCTCTTAAAAAGCGACTTTTTTAGGGTCCGATCCGGAAAACCCCATTTCAGGTAAATCGAGGATAGTTTTGATATCGCTTACTGTCAGCTCAAAATCGTCGATAGCTAAATTTCTTTTTATATTATCGGGATTGGTTGATTTTGGCAACGGCAAGATGCCTTGAGATAAGGCAAATTTGATACAGAGTTGTCCAACACTTGTATTCTTTTCCTTAGCCAGTGCAACGAGTGTTTCATCCCGCAATATTCTGCCCGAACCCAGCGGTGACCAAGCCTGAACAAGGATGTCATTGGATTGGCAGAGCGCCACGGTATCTTTCTGAAGATAACCCGGATGAAATTCAATTTGGTTCACGGCAGGTATGATTGTCGCTGACTCCAATAATTTGGCGAGGTAGTCTTTTGGGAAATTACTCACACCAATCGCTTTTATTTTTCCCTGTTGATAAAGATGCTCAAAAGCTCGCCAGGTGTCCGCGTTGATGTCAGCCCAGTTTACAAATTGTGTTTCATTGGCTGGCCAGTGAATCAGGTAAAGATCGAGATAGTCCAATTGTAGATCGCTGAGTGATTGTTCAAATGCAGCAATAGTCTTATCGTATCCACGTTCGGTATTCCAGAGTTTTGTTGTAATAAACAGTGAATTACGATCTATACCACTGTCTTTTATAGCCTTTCCAACACTCTTTTCGTTTCCATATATAGCTGCGGTGTCAATATGTGTGTATCCAGCGGCAAGAGCTTCTTTAACTACCTGATAAGCTTCTTCGCCCTCGGGAATTTGCCAAGTTCCAAATCCAATTGCCGGAATTTCAACTCCATTGTTCAATTTGAATGTTTTCATTGTCAGTTGTGTTTTTTAATTTGAGCTAAAATAGGATTTCGCCTGTAGTATCCCGTCACTGAAATGTCAAGAGGGATACTTTTGGGTGGAGGTGAAGCGACTTATTCTATATTGCCAAAATATATTTATTTTCACAATTTTATTGTCAAAAGGGGTGGAATTCCTCGTTAATTATGGCATTAATTCTTATCTTTAGGCGAATTTTTGAGAAATTCAGATTTTTCAATGATTTCACATAGCATTAAAAATTAAACATATTTCTAATAGATTACTATGTCAAACAAATCAAAAATTGTTTGGACAAAAACAGATGAAGCTCCTTTATTAGCGACTTATTCGTTTTTGCCTATCGTTCAAGCGATTACAGCTACAGCTGGTATCGATGTTGAATTGAGAGATATCTCTTTAGCAGGCCGTATTCTTGCTAGCTTTCCAGAATTTTTAAAAGAAGATCAAAAAATTGCTGATGCATTGGCTGAGTTGGGTCAGTTGGCAACCACTCCTGAAGCAAACATCATTAAATTACCGAATATCTCCGCATCAATTCCGCAATTAAAAGGTGCTATCGCTGAATTACAGCAAGCAGGATACGCTGTTCCGAACTATCCTGATGAAGCGACCACAGATGAAGAAAAGTCAGCCAAAGCTAAGTATGCAAAGGTATTGGGTTCTGCTGTAAATCCTGTATTACGTGAAGGAAACTCAGATCGCCGTGCACCTAAAGCGGTTAAGAATTATGCAAAAGCAAATCCACATAAAATGGGTGCTTGGGCGAAAGATTCCAAAACAAAGGTGTCATCCATGACTTCAGGTGATTTCTACGGTTCAGAGCAGTCGGTAACCGTTGAAAATGAAGGCCAATTCAAAATTGAGTTTGTTGATGAGCAAGGTGCAGTAACAGAATTAAAAGGACTTTCTGCATTGAAAGCGGGTGAAGTTATTGATTCTTCAACGTTGAGCTTAACTGCATTGAAAGCTTTTGTAGCTGATGCTATCGCTGAAGCGAAAGCCGCAGGGGTATTGTTGTCTGCACATTTAAAGGCAACAATGATGAAAGTTTCTGATCCGATTATATTTGGTGCTGTTGTTGAAACTTATTTTGCAGATGTTTTTGCGCAATATGGCGATTTGTTCAAAGAACTGGGTATCAATAAAAATAACGGTTTAGGCGAGGTTTATGCTAAAATCGCAGGTCATGCAAAAGAGGCTGAAGTGAAAGCTGCTATCGACGCTGCTATCGCAAATGGTCCTGCTTTAGCGATGGTAAATTCGGATAAAGGCATTACAAATTTCCACGTACCTTCTGATGTAATTATTGACGCTTCTATGCCAGCAATGATCCGTATCGGTGGTAAGATGTGGAATAAAGACGGTCAAGAAGAAGATACGATTGCTATGGTTCCTGATCGTTGTTACGCTGGCGTTTACGAAGCGACAATTGAAGACTGTAAGGAGCATGGTGCCTTAGATCCAAAAACAATGGGTTCTGTGCCAAATGTAGGTTTGATGGCGCAAAAAGCTGAGGAATACGGATCCCATGATAAAACTTTTCAAGCTGCAGGAAACGGCGTTATCCGCGTGGTGGATGCGGAAGGAAATGTTTTCATGGAGCAAAAAGTGGAGACAGGAGATATCTTCCGTATGTGTCAAACGAAAGATGCTCCAATTCAAGACTGGGTGAAATTGGCTGTAAATCGTGCTCGTTTATCTGAGACACCAGCTGTATTCTGGTTGGATGAAAACCGTGCACATGATAGAGAAATCATCAAAAAAGTAGAAAAATACTTACCAAACTTTGATACAACTGGTTTGGATATTCGTATTTTATCTCCGATTGATGCGACGAAATTCTCTTTGGAACGTATTCGTAAGGGCGAAGATACTATTTCAGTGACTGGTAACGTATTGCGTGATTATTTGACGGATTTATTCCCGATCTTAGAAGTGGGTACATCAGCTAAAATGTTGTCGATCGTTCCATTGATGAATGGTGGTGGTTTATTTGAAACAGGTGCTGGTGGTTCGGCTCCGAAACACGTCGAACAATTCCTTCAAGAAGGTTACTTGCGTTGGGATTCATTAGGTGAATTCTTGGCGCTTGGTGCTTCTTTGGAACACTTGTCTCAAACACAAAATAATCCAAAAGCGCTGGTATTGGCGGAGACATTGGATGAAGCAACGGAGAAATTCTTGGCGAACGACAAATCTCCAGCACGTAGAGTTGGTCAGATTGATAACCGTGGATCGCATTTCTACTTGACATTATACTGGGCGCAGGCTTTGGCAGCACAAGCAAAAGATGCTGAATTAGCTGAGAAATTTGCGACCGTTGCAAACGTGTTAACAGAAAATGAAGCGAAAATCAATGAAGAATTGATCGCGGCTCAGGGGCATGCACAAAACATCGGTGGTTACTATTTCCCGAATGATGGATTGGCAGCTAAGGCAATGCGTCCGTCTGAAACATTGAATAATGTAATATCTAGTATTTAAGCGGTAATCGTTTTCATATAAAAAGAAGCCCAGTTCAATTGATCTGGGCTTTTTTGTTGTTTGCGAAAAGAAGTAATTCTGCTATTTTAATGGATATTTGACACCCGTAAAGGTCATCTTAACAGGTATGATATGTCCATTTTTGTCAAATTTCATTTCTTCGATACAGGTTACCCGCTCATTGGCTCCATCTTTGCCAAGCGGTCTACGGTGATAGACAATAAAATATTTGTCCTTGTTGGGGACTTTGATGACGGAATGATGCCCGGCGCCAACAGCGACTTCAGGATCCCGTTCCAATATTGTTCCGATGCGTTCAAAAGGGCCAAAGGGTGAGTCGGCGATGGCATAAGCGACTTTGTAGTCGGGGCCTGTCCAACCGCCTTCCGACCACATGAAATAATATTTTCCATCTTTTATAAACATAAATGGTCCTTCGACGTAATCCTTAGGGGTGATTTCCTTGTAAAAGGTACCGTCATCAAAAGGGAGCAAGCCTGTGAAATCTGGTTTGAGTTTGACCATATTGCAGTGCTTCCAACCACCGTAATACATGTAGAAAGTGCCGTCTTTATCTTTGAAAACAAACTGATCTATCGGCTGAGCGCCATTGATAATATCGTTGATTAATGGTTTGCCCAATAGGTCGGTATAAGGGCCTTCTGGCTTGTCAGCCACAGCGACCCCAATGCCTCCGATCTCTCCCTGATGCACATCATTGGCTCCGAAAAACAGATAATATTTGCCCTTATTTTCCAATACCGCAGGTGCCCACATGGCTTTTTTCGCCCATTTAACGTTGCTGTTCTCCAAGATACGGCTATGTTTTGTCCAGGTGGCCAAATCGGAAGATGAAAACGCGTCAAAGAATATCTGCTCTTCATAAGGCGCTGAATAGGTTGGGAATATCCAGTATTTATTGCCATAGATAATACCTTCAGGATCAGCGTAGTTTCCCGTGATAACAGGATTCTTCTGGGCAAAAAGTGTCGCAGTTAAAAGTAAGGTTGTTGATGTTAAAAATGTTTTAATCATTATGTCGGTTTAAACTTGTAAGGTACGGGATAGATTTGATTGGGATATGTCTAAATGGATCATTTATATGCCCATTTGTCTCATTGTTTTTTGAAATGTTAAAATTTTGTTAAAATCTTATTATGCTTTCGATTGTTTCCGATTTATTTCACACATTTGTTTATGTCATTTCCAAATGGCATAAATACTTTTCATAAAATAGGTTAATAATATGGCTAAGATACCCAGAGTCTCCCAGACTTTGGGTGTTTTTTTATTCTCGCTCCAACCCAAAAATCATCACTAGTTTTCTGTCGTTATATAAATTTAAGGTTTGTTCGGCTATGTCAAATTGAATTTGTTTTTGTTCAAAAATTTGAAAAAAGTCATTTTCGATATTTATGCCATTGCAGGCGCGCATGGTGCTTGCCAAGTGCAGAAAGCTTATTTTGCCGTCTTTAATGGCGAAATTTCCCCAAAAATTGTTGCATCCCGTTGTGCCGGTAATCGTGCTATTTCTGGCATCGAACCCGATACTTGCTTTGCTGGAGCTGACATCCTTTCCATTTAACTGAAGCAGATTCCATTTAAAACGAGCAAGAAATGCGGCCACACTGGGCAGTTCGTTTGCACGTTCTTTCGACAGGACTTCAATTAAACTATAACTGACGGAGTCTGTATCTTTTTGTTTCGTTTGTTTTACCCGAATGCGGTAACGGTAACCCTCCTGGTAATCGAAACCTTGAATTGTTGAAGTGAGGTATTCCCATTTATTCCTTTTATCAGATTTTACCTGCAGACATTTCAGTTTGCCAAGGCTCTGGGCATTCACGTAGTTTTCTCCAACTTCCCATGTGGCCACTGCTGTATTTTCCGATAGTGATTTTGTAAGTGTTTTGGCTAAGGTGTATGTCGAACGTGAACCGTTTTGACGTTTGAGGATCTTGATGTCGTATTCAAATTTGGGGTCATAATCAAATTGCAAGATTTCAGCATAGAATTTCTCCCAATCTTTGCTGTTGTAGTACTTGACAAGATAGGGTGGTGTTTGCCGAAGACCTGATTTTACTTTTACGCGAAATGAAGAGCTCTGGGCAAGTAAGCTGTGAGAGGGGAATAAGAGTGTTAAAAAAAGGAGTAATGAACTGTATGTGGAAGGCTTCTTCATAATTAGAATGTAAATATCAATAAAAACGTATCTTTAAACATGAATATTGCACGAGTGAACCTTTGCCTGCTGCTTGTATTTTCTCTGTTAAGTCTGCAGGTTTACGGCCAAAATAGGAAGGATTATTTTAAAACGCAAATTGCTCTCGGGGAATTGACGGATCCACAACTGGAAGAGGTGTCTGGCATTACACCGGCTTATCTGGAGGGCAATTTTTGGGTGCATAATGATAGTGGTGATGGTGCAACGATTTATTTAATCGATCATCAGGCCAAACTACTGAAAAAATTTTCACTTGAGGGTGTATCGGTAGTCGACTGTGAGGATATCGATCGGGTGAAAATTGGGGACACTTATTTTCTCGTCCTTGCGGACATTGGAAACAACGCCGGGAAAAGAACCTGGACATGCCTGTATGTATTTCCTGAGCCTCAGGCTGATGATGCTGGGCTTATTCCGAAGAAGTCAATTCGGGCTATCTTTCTTAAATTTCCGGGCCAGCAACGTTTGGATGCCGAATCGATTATGATTGATCCAATAGACAAAATGTTGTATGTAATATCTAAACGTGAATTTCGATCGACTGTTTATTCCGCAGCGGTATTTACAAATTCTAAACAGCAGTATTTTACCTTAAATAGCGTAGCGGAGCTGCCATTTACTTTTGCTACTGCTGCCGCTATAGATCCGACCGGTACACAGTTGCTTGTAAAGAATATTACCCATATTTTCTATTGGCAGAGGAACCGAAGTGAATCCTGGAAACAGGTATTCCAACAAAAGCCAGCTATTCTGCCTTATCAGGTGGAGCCGCAGGGGGAAGCGATAGCTTTCGATAGCAAGGGAAATGGATTTTATACAATTAGCGAGCGTCCATTTGGTTTAAAATCCTATCTTTATTTTTTTGAAAGAAATCAATAAATTTATGATAAACACTAGACCTATTTTCAGTTATTCGGTGCATAATTTTCATCAAACCGAGCCTATCAAAAACTGCCTATTTTGTTCAAGAGGAATTAGGCTTATGTTAATTGCCTTCGTTTTATTTTTATGTACTTTCACGAACGCCTTTGCTGCCAAAGTGGATACTCTGTCCATTCAGAGCCCATCCATGGGTAAAGCAATTAAGACTGTCGTAATTCTTCCTCAAAATTACTCGAACAAAATCAGTTATCCGGTCCTTTACCTGTTGCATGGTTATTCCGGTAATTATAGCAATTGGGTTAAAAATTCAAGTGTGAGCGCATTGGCGGATCAGTACGGTTATATGGTCGTTTGTCCCGATGGTGGTTTTGGAAGCTGGTACTGGGATGTCGCGAATGATAAAAACTACCAATATGAAACTTTTGTGTCCAAAGAGCTGATTGATTATATGGATCAGCATTATTCGACGATCAAAGATCGGAGCGGAAGGGCAATTACGGGATTAAGTATGGGTGGGCATGGTGCGCTGTCGCTGGCCATAAAACATCAGGATAGCTATGGCGCTGCAGGAAGTACAGCTGGTGGGGTAGATTTTAGACCTTTTCCCTTAAACTGGGAAATTAAAGATCGCATTGGGAATTATGCTGATGTACCGCAAGAATGGGATAATCGTGTTGTTATTAATATGGTTCCCAAATTAGTCAATAATAAACTTCGCCTAATCATTGATTGCGGTAAGGAAGATTTTTTCTACACCGTGAATGTTGCACTGCACGATAAATTAATGTACCATAATATAAATCATACCTTTGTTACAAGTGAAGGTGGACACAATTGGGAGTACTGGTCTCGGTCAATTGTTTATCAAATGGCTTTTTTTAAGGGATATTTTGATCAAGCGAAGAAAAGTGAAAAGAAAAATGGATAAATATTTGGCATAAATGAATAAAATGCTATTTTTGTTAAACAGAGACCTTAACTAACAAATTATAAACTTATTATTAAGCCTTACAAATTGTAAGGCTTTTTTATTATTTTCAGCAAAATTTTTGACTTCACTTGATTATGTTTAAACCTATAAAGGTTGTATTTTGTTTTTCTTCCATTTTGTTCTGCGCGCAGCAAGCGTATAGTCAACAGTCTAAATCTATTTCTGGGTTTGTTAGGGACAGTATCAGCGGTGAGAATATCATTGGCGCCGTCATACGAAACGATACAGAGAAAAAATCCACCGCTTCAAATAAATATGGTTTTTTTAGTTTGTCTGTCCGTGATGCCGGCAAAGGGATGGAAGTATCATCTGTAGGCTATCGAACGAAAGCATTCTCTGTCCACCTTGACAAGGACTCCACTTATATTATTCAGTTGGTACCTGAGGAAAATCAGCTCGCTGAGGTTACCGTAACCGGAAATAGGCGCAAATCAATAAAGGATCTAACCCCTGGGCTGACACAATTTAGCCCTAAGGAAATCGAAAAAGTCCCCGTACTATTTGGAGAAAAGGATATTCTCAAGACCATTCAGCTATTTCCGGGAGTAACCAGCGGGGGGGAAGGAAGCAGCAATTTTTATGTGCGTGGCGGCGGTGGCGACCAAAATCTGATTTTGCTGGATGAGGCTCCTGTCTATAACAGTTCCCATTTGTTCGGTTTTTTCTCGACCTTTAATTCCGATGCGATCAAAGACGTGAATTTCTATAAGGGAGGTGTTCCAGCCCAATATGGAGGCAAAATATCATCGGTGATGGAAATTACCACCTTGGATGGAAACAACCAGCATTTCAATGTAGAAGGTGGCTTGGGTCTTATTGCTTCGCGTCTTAAATTGGAAGGGCCGATTCAAAAAGGCAAGAGCTCATTTATGATCTCCGGTAGACGTACCTATGCCGATCTTTTCTTAAAGCTTTCAAGTGATGAGAATATTAAGAAGAGCGCGCTCTTTTTTTATGACCTCAATGCAAAATTAAATTATCGTATCAATGATAAGAATACACTTTACTTGTCTGGATATTTCGGCAAGGATGCGATGGCTTATCATGATTTGTTTGATTTCAATTGGGGAAATGCGACTGGAACGATGCGCTGGAACCATGTGTGGAGCAATAGGTTGTTTAGCAATACTACGCTTATTTTTAGCAAATTCAATTATCAGGTTAAGATTGAGGATGATAACAACTTTAAAATCCGTTCAGACATCTTTAATTATAATTTTAAACAAGATTTTCAATACAATCTTTCGGACCGTCACAATCTAAAATTTGGATTACAGGCAGCCTTGCAGGAAATCCGACCGGCAAGTATCGAAGCGGGAGAAGATTCGAAGGTGAATTCATTGCAAATCCAACATCGCAAGGGTGCTGATGTTGCTGCTTATCTGACCGATGACTGGTCTATTAATGATCGTTTAAAATTAAACTATGGATTGAGGGCATCTGCTTACGCAACATTAGGGCCAGGGACATTTTATACTTTCGATCCTGCAGGTGAGGCCATAGATTCTACCTATGTGGGAAATGGCAAGTTGGGTAAAAAGTACTTCTATCTGGAACCTCGCGTTTCCTTAAACTACGCTATCAATGATTTAACGACGTTAAAGGCTTCTTTTAATACCAATGTTCAGTACCTGCATCAATTGAGCAATACAACCAGTAGTCTTCCTACAGATCAATATGTGCTGAGCAATAATACGATTAAGCCCCAGCTATCCAATCAGTATTCGCTGGGTTACTTTCGAAATTTTGCATCCAACAGATATGAATTTTCCGTCGAAGGTTATTATCGAGATTTAAAGAACCAGATTGACTATAGGAATGGCGCCGATCTACAGGCAAATGAATTGCTGGAAGGAGAATTGCTGTTTGGAAAAGGTAGAGCTTACGGCATTGAATGGTTTCTGAAAAAGAGACTGGGACGATTTAGCGGCTGGCTGAGTTATACCTTATCCAAAAGTGAGCGCCAATTTGAACAAATCAATGATGGTCAGTGGTTTCGTGCACGGCAGGATAAAACGCATAATATAGCCATCGTGGCGCAGTATCAATTAAATCCGAAGTGGAATTTAAGTGCCAATTTCGTCTACTATACAGGAGACGCTGTAACGATGCCTGCGGGGAAATATTTTGTTGATGATCGTACGATCTTCTATTACGATAAAAGAAATGGGCAGCGGATGCCTGCTTATCACCGCCTGGATTTGGCAGCAACTTATGATATTAAGCGGACAAAGAATAGCTACTCGAGCTTGTCGTTTGGTCTCTATAATGCCTATAATCGAAAAAATGCTTATTTGATCGACTTTAGAGAAAAAGAAGGACAATCCAACGTCACCGAGATTTATCGGATAGCATTATTTGGGACGATACCATCGATTACTTGGAATTTTAAATTTTAGCAAAGAATGAAGAAGATATTAGGAGTTATAGCTGTTGCATTATTTACTTTAGGGGGCTGCGAGGACAAAATAGATTTGGAACTGCCCGAAAATACAGGTCAATTGGTTATTACCGCAGATTTGATGGTTTCGGATCAACAACATGAGATTAGTATACAGAAGGTTGTGAGCATAAAAGACTCTCTATTTTCTCCGATAACAGATGCGGAGGTGAGCGTTAAGAATATGCAAAATAATCGCACTTATACGTTTCAAGCAGGGGCTGATGGGGTGTATACCAATAAGACATTACGGTTACAGGAGAAGGTCACTTACCAGTTACAGGTAAAGACCGCTGATGGAAGGGAGATCCAAGGGGTATCAACGGTTCCCAGCTATGTGGATGTGGATTCTATAGGGCTTTCAGAGCGAATTATTTTTACTGACACGATTTACTACCCGACTCTCGTATTTATCGATCCACCGGAAAAAGGCAACTATTATAAGTATAAAATGTCAGTCAATGGGGGTAAACTACGTTTTATTGATGTCTTTAACGATAAGTATAACAATGGCTTAGAGGTGCAGCATGATATTGTCGACCGCGATAGAGATTTGAAAGTAGGTGATCGCGTGCGTATCCTACGTCAATGTATCGATGTAGGGGCGTACAATTACTGGAATAGTTTTCAAATGATTAATCCCGGTTCGGCTTCACCGTCTAATCCGATTTCAAATTTAAGCAACAATGCACTGGGGTATTTCAGTGCTAGTGTAGGCAAATATTACGAATCTGAGGTAACGTTTGCTAGAAGTAAACCTTAATCTATTCTCGAAAGCTGATAGTGATTTTTTAATAAAAACTCTATTGTTTTAGGTAGAACATATTCGACACGAGGAATGGCTTTGATATTATCATGAAAAATAATAACAGAGCCATTTTTAATGTTGGGCAGAACGTTTTCCAGGCATTTCTGGGGACTTAAATTCGGATCAAAATCACCCGACATAATATCCCACATGATCACTCGGTATTTTTTATAGAGTTGACGGAGTTGGGATTTTGTTGCTCGGGCATAAGGCGGACGAAAAAGATCGGTTTGGGTCAGTTCCTGGCATTTCGCAACATTTGCCAAATACTGCTCATCATTTGTTTCCCAGCCTTTGAGGTGGTTGTAGGTATGGTTGCCCACCTGATGCCCTTCATCTAAAATTCGTTGAAACAAATGTGGATTTTTTTTAATATTTTCACCAACACAAAAAAATGTTGCCTTTGCCTGATATTTTTTTAGGATATCGAGTATAAAAGGTGTAATTTCAGGAATTGGACCATCGTCAAAAGTAAGATAGACTTTTTTTTCATGACGTGGCATATTCCATATTGATTTGGGATATAGCCATCTAAGGAAAAATGGAGATTTGACAAAATACATAACCGATAAATGAAGTTCAAATCTAAAAAAAAATGTATGGTTCTACATATGGACATGAAAAGATTTTATTATTCTGCAGTAGTATTTACTGGGTTATTTTTAGGAACTAATGATTTGGTTCAAGCCCAACAGGTTGTGGGGGTGGCAGAAGCCATTCGTATAACATTGGAACGGAACGTACAAATAAAACAAGCGGCGCTGAACAAAGATCTTGCCGAGCAGGACTTGTTTCAGGCAAAAAGTAATTTATTGCCAAACCTGAGTGCTAGCGTGGATCAAAATTTTCGTTATGGCTTTGGCTTCGATTTAACTTCCGGACGAATCGTCAATAACACCTGGACAAAAGGAACCAGTGGCTCGGTTGGATCGAGTGTCAATTTATTTCAGGGCTTTCAACAGATCAATCAGATCAAAGCGAATAAATTGCAACTGGAGTCTACGGCGACTCAGGTGGATAAGATCAAGAATGACCTTGTGCTCAATGTGTTGGTTAATTATTTGGAAGCTATTACCAATCATGAGATGATGGTTGCGAGTGAAGACCAGATCGCTTTGTCGAAACAGCAATTTTCATTGGACTCCATCCAGTTTGCAGTTGGTAATAAAACGATTGCCGATCTTGCCAAATCAAAAAATCAGGTTGCTACAAATGAATTGAACAAAGTTAATTTAAAAAATTCATACGAAATGTCTTTGTTGACCTTGAAGCAGTTGATGGAAATGCCTCCTGAAACGCCTATTTCCTTGGAGCGCCCAAGCTTGGAATCTATATTGGTTCATGCAGTGGATAAAAATGCGGTGGATGTTTACCAGAAAGCGCTCACATTGCAGCCTGATATTCACAAATCTGCATTGGATAAAGAGGTCGCATTGAAACAAATCGATATTGCAAAGGGGGGCTATTATCCCACACTCAATTTGAATGTGAATTATGGAACGAATTACTCGTCTGCAACAACAAGGCAAACAGATCCATTGGATCCTGCGACCCTTTTTAGGGTGCCTTTTGGCCAGCAGATATCGGATAATAAGTCTTTTTTTACCGGTTTATCTCTTGCTATTCCAATTTTTTCAAGAAATCAGAATAAAGTAAATGTGGCAAAGGCAAAGATCGGTTTGAAACAGGCTGAAGCCTCCGAGCAATTGGCAAAAAATAACTTAAACAAGGCCGTTAATCAGGCTGTATTGGACGTGAATGCGGCCAAACAACGCTATAGCTCGGCTACCGTAGCATTTGAAAGTGCTGAAACAGCATTTAAGGCGACAAAAGAGCGTTACGATATTGGTATGGCGAATTCATTGGAGCTGTTTACTGCTCAAACGGAACGAAATAAGGCCGAATTTGACCTTATTCAAGCAAAATATAATGTAATATTCAGATCAAAGATCATCGATTATTACCTCGGAAATCCAATTCAATTCGATAACAATTAACCTATTTGATTTAACAAAAGAAATGGCAAAGAAAAAACGTAGCATTGGAAAAATTATATTAATAATAGTTGTGCTCTTGGTAGTCCTTGGTTTTATAGGTTTTAAAGCAGGCTGGTTTGGCAAAGGAGAGATTACCAAAGTCGCGGTGGATGTAGTAAAAGAGACTGATGTTGATGAATTAGTTTCTGCAAGTGGGAAGATTCAGCCTGAAGTGGAGGTCAAACTGAGTTCGGAGGTGTCTGGAGAGGTTGTAGAGCTTAATATTAAAGAGGGTGATTTTGTTAAAAAAGGACAAGTACTCTGTCGGATCAAACCCGATATCTTGCAGTCTGGTTATGATCGCTCTGTTGCAGCAATGAATTCTCAGCGAGCCAATTTAGCCGCTGCACAACAGCAATTAAAACAACAGGAAGAAAACTTCAAAAATGTAGCTGCTACCTATAAACGGAATCAGGAGCTTTTTGAAAAACGTGTTATTTCTGCCTCAGAAATGGATAAAAGTTCGGCAGAATATCATGCAGCACAGGCTTCTATCCAAGCACAAAGAGAGACCGTACGTTCTACAAAATATGGTATTGACCAATCACAAGCCTCAGTAAAAGAAGCACAGGACAATTTAAATCGGACGACAATTTATGCGCCATCAGATGGCATCATTTCTCTCTTGTCTATTGAAAAGGGTGAGCGTGTGGTTGGAACAGCGCAGATGGCGGGTACAGAAATTATGCGTATTGCCAATATGAGTTCGATGGAGGTTAATGTCGATGTAAATGAAAATGATATTAACAATGTAAGAGTAGGGAATCAAGCTGAGATTGAAGTCGATGCTTTTAAGGACAGAAAGTTTAAAGGTGTTGTGACCGAAATCGCTAGCTCGTCTAAAAACATCGCAACGACAACTACGGCGACATCATCGACAGATCAGGTGACAAATTTTAATGTAAAAGTTCGCATCAGCGCAGAATCGTATCAAGACTTGATGAAAGAGAATGTAGCATCGCCATTTAAACCGGGACTTTCAGCAACAGTTCAGATATTTACAAAACACGATAAAGGACTGGTTGTACCGATTCAATCGGTAACCGTGCGCTCTGATGATAAAGACTCTACAAATACAAATAAGAAAGTTGATGAATATGTATTTGTCCTAAAAGATAAAATAGTTAAGCAGATTTTGGTTAAGACAGGTATTCAGGATGATAAAAATATCATTGTTACCTCAGGACTGAAAAAAGGGGACGAGGTCGTTTCTAGACCATTTGATGCGATTTCCAAAACCTTAAAAGACGGTAGTCAAGTCGAAAAAGTTGATAAGTCAAAGTTATAAATCTCTTTGTAGATAATAATTAATAAAAAGGGAATTGTTTTTTAATAATTCCCTTTTTATTTTCCTTATAATTTATTAAATTTAAACAACCCAATTGTTAGCGGCTTATGAAAAGGCTATTGGCTTATTTTAAATTTAGTAAAACAGAACAAAATGGATTTTTCATTATTTTGGTGATTATCGTTTTGTTTGCGACGATTTATACGCTGATTAAACGTAATACGAGAGATCCTATTCCAAATCAGGCCAAACTTTTTGAACAGTCCTTTCACGATTCTATAGAGATTTCCAGTACACCCAACAAACAGGAGTTTAGTAGCCCCTATGTCAATAAAAACGAAAGTGTTGTGTCCATCTCGCCGACTACAGATTTAGATGATGAAAAGCTATTTTATTTTGATCCAAATAATTTACCTCACGCTGATTGGCATAAGTTAGGACTTTCTGATAAACAGATTGCGGTACTGAAAAATTATGAAAAAAAAGGGGGACGATTTAAGGTAAAAACCGATCTGAAGAAAATCTACTCCATTAATGATCGACTTTACAAGAGATTAGAACCTTACATCCAAATAAAAACAATTCCCGATTCGGAACGAACAAAACAACAAGACAGAGCGCCTTTGCTTTATGATAAATTTGAGAGAAATAAAGCTGAACTTATCGATATTAATACCTGTGATACCACGGCACTAATCAGTCTTAAAGGGATAGGCTCAATTCTATCCAAACGCATTTTGAAATATAAAGATGTTCTTGGTGGTTTCTATCGTATAGAACAGTTAAAGGAGGTTTATGGAGTTACGGCTGAAACGTATGATCTAATTAAAGACTATATTGTTGTAGCTAATTTAGATGGAATCAAAAAAATCAATATTAATAAAGTTGATGCAAATTCATTGGCTAAACATCCGTATCTTAGCCCTAAAGATGCGAAACTAATCGTCAATTATCGGGATCAACATGGAAGTTATGTCAATATAGAAGATTTGACAAAAATAGGAACACTTTCAGATCTTGCGATTGCGAAGATTGCGCCTTATTTAATATTTGAGAATGATTCAAGATAAATTGAAACTGGAAATCCGGGATATTGTGGATTTTCCTAAACCTGGTATTGTCTTTAAAGATATTACCCCTTTGTTGAAAGATGCGGCATTGTGTAGCGAAATGGTTGATGCGATTATTGATCAATTGCAAGGAATAGAGATAGATGCTATTGCTGGAATTGAGAGCCGGGGTTTTCTATTTGGATTTTTACTTGCCAATAGGCTGGGCTTGCCTTTTATTCCAATTCGAAAACAAGGTAAATTACCTTTTAAGACCGTGTCTGAATCTTATGCACTGGAATACGGCCAAGCAACGATTGAAATCCATGAAGATGCTTTTCAAAAAGGAAGCCGCATATTGGTTCACGACGACCTTTTAGCAACAGGGGGTACCGTCGTTGCTGCCAGTAAACTTATTGAAAGACTTGGTGGCGAGATCGTCGCTTATAGTTTTATCATCTCTTTAGACTTCCTAAAGGCGAAAGGAAGATTATCTAGGTTCAGTGATAATATCTTTTCATTGGTAAGTTATTAATTTAAAAATATACGATTTAGAGCATTTCACATGATACTTTTTGCAAACGCTAAACTAAACATTGGACTGCAAGTAATTGCCAAGCGTACGGATGGTTATCATGAGCTGAACAGTGTTTTTTATCCACTTCCAATTTACGATATTATCGAATTATTGGATACGACTGCTACGGAGACAACACTAAATATTCAGGGGGAACGTATCCCAGGAAATCTCCGTGATAACCTTTGTATAAGAGCTTTTGAATTGTTGGAAAAAGATTATGGCATTCCGCCTGTTTCAATTGATTTGATCAAACAAATTCCGATCGGAGCAGGTTTAGGCGGCGGTTCTGCCGACGCGTCTTTTGTTTTGAAAGGGCTCAATACGCTCTTTCAATTGAATCTTACAGAAGAGCAACTAGCGGGGTATGCCGCAAAGCTAGGAGCCGATTGTCCTTTTTTTATTGCAAATAATCCTGTTTTTGCAACAGGCATTGGGACTGATTTTAAAGACTTAACTCTAAATTTGGATGGCTACCATATTGCAGTCATTATGCCCAATATTCATATTTCTACAGCTGAAGCCTATGCTGGTGTACAACCTAAAGTACCCGAAGTTAATTTGGAAGAAGCGATTCGTTTGCCTATCCAAGAATGGAAGTTTCATATTCGAAATGATTTTGAGGATGGTATTTTCGAGAATTACCCATTGTTGAAAGAAATTAAAGAAACTTTATATCAAAAAGGAGCGATTTACGCTTCTATGTCAGGTTCCGGAGCGGCTATTTATGGCATATTTTGGGAAAAAATAGATTTAAGCGCGCTTGCAAAATATGGCAAGATCTATCATCCAACCAAGCTGTAAGAGTACTATCGGTTGCTAAAAAAGCATTATGTATACCTGTTTGGACAGATATACATAATGCTTTTTTTAGTATGTTATTAATACTCTTCTTCCACTTGATAGTTTATGAGTTCGCGAGCCTCATTTAAAACCTTTTCTTTCCGTTCTTTTGTTAAGTTTAGAAGATCCAATTTTTCGGGATTACTGACGATATCTTTCACTAAAATAAGCTGATTTTTGAGCAGTTGTTGTTCCTCAAGGTCTGAAAGAGTTGTTAGACAAGTGACTGGATAGAAAACGGCTTTATCTACTCTTTTTTTAATGCTATTTTCTTTAGGGTAATCCCAAGAGAGCAAGTTGATATCATAATATTTAGCAAAATCAATCGAGTCGGAAGTGAAGTAAGCATTGGTAATCAGCCAGCCTTCTTGAAACTGCAGCTGCTTTCCAAAAAACTGATAATTGATATTGCTGATATCTTTGAATCTTGAAAGATAATACATCGGTGTTGTTACGGATATTTTAGCGTCAATATCGTTTCGAAATTTGCACTCCGCGGTAATCAGTTTGCCGTCCTTATAGGCTACAACGTCCAATTCATGCGAAACAGCATGCCCCTGTACGGTCTGTCCCGTGGTGCTTTCATAACCGATGGATCGCAATAGGTGAGCAATGTATTTTTCGAAGTAGAAGCCTTCAGGGCCGAGTTCACGCAGGGCTTTCTTAAGGCTATAGCGTGCGGCGAAGGAATTTCGTACTGTTTTTAAAGTATCAAAGGCCAGCTGATAGAGCTCTCTTGTTGAAATGCCATCATATATTTCGTTGAGTACCTTATCGTAGACCTGATTAACCTGGTCGGCATTGGCACCGGAACGAGAAAGCGAATGGCGTAGCGATTCACCATTAAAGGGTACTAATTCACCAGAATATTTTTTGATTTGCATGTATTTCTAATTTGTTAAATACGAATATAAGAGATGTCGTCGGAGAAACAACATAAAAAACTATTATTCTATTCCTAAACTTTTTTAGGGCACCATTTGTTTATAACATGTACGATAAATAAAATAGAGATAATTATGAGTAACCTACTAAACTTTGCATTTGATAAGATAAAAACGAAGATCGAAGACGATTGTATCGAAGAAAATATTGGCACCTCTGAGCGTGTTTTGTCGGTGATTGCCGGCGGATTCATATTGGGCTTGGGTGTTAAAAAACTGTTTAAATCCCCACTTACTGGATTGTCTGGACTAACCCTTGGTGGAGCTTTGATCTATCGTGGCGTAACCGGCCATTGTGATGTTAAGAAAGTATTAGAAGATAAGGATATCAAAAAAGTAGAGGTGATTGAGCATCGCTATTTTGTTAAATAGCAAGCCTTGTATCCCTAGCTTAATGTAAAAGTGTTTTTAGTGGAGGCTTCTAGGGGTCTACTTGACAACAATGCGGTACTTACTTCGCCCTGTGAGCGGGGTTCGACTACGGTGAGCGCACAGTGACTGTACAATAAAAAGGTGGACTCAACGTGGACTCATGGTGGACTCACTGTGCTTACAAGGCGAATTTGATAATAGCCCGTCCGCTAGGTGGGGCATAGTTTTGACAATAAAAAGGGCGATGATAAAACATAAAAAAGAGGCGAACACTTCAAAAGTGTTCGCCTCTTTTTTATGTTTACCTGTTTGAACAGGCGGGATGGTTATACGTTAAAACGGAAGTGCATGATATCGCCATCTTGGACAATATATGTTTTTCCTTCCACTGATAATTTTCCAGCTTCTTTTACTGCATTTTCAGAGCCAAGCGTGACGAAATCATCATACTTAATTACTTCAGCGCGGATAAATCCTTTTTCGAAATCTGTGTGGATGACACCTGCAGCCTGAGGGGCTGTAAATCCATTCTCAATCGTCCAGGCACGAACTTCCTGTACGCCAGCGGTAAAGTAAGTCGCCAGATTTAAAAGCGAATACGCAGCGCGGATCAGCTTGTGAACGCCAGATTCCGCTAAGCCAAGGTCATCTAAAAACATTTTACGTTCTTCGTAGCTTTCCAGTTGTGCAATTTCGGATTCGATCTGTGCAGAAATAATCAATACTTCGGCTTTTTCGTCCTTTACAGCTTCCTTAACACGTTCGACATAAGCGTTTCCGGTGTTGACAGAGCCCTCATCTACATTACATACATAAAGTACAGGTTTGGCGGTCAATAATGCTAAATCCTGAATAAACTCAAAATCTTCGGCATCAATTGCTGCAGTCCGTGCAGATTTTCCAGCCTCAAGATGGTCTTTAACGATCGATAGGATGTCAAATGTTCTTTTTGCCTCTTTGTCACCGCCTGTTTTAGCCATTTTTTCAACCTTTTGGATACGTTTTACAACAGTGTCCAAATCCTTAAGCTGTAATTCGGTGTCAATGATTTCTTTATCTCTGATCGGATCTACCGAACCATCAACGTGGATAACGTTTCCGTCGTCAAAACATCTTAAAACGTGAATAATAGCATTGGTTGTACGAATATTTCCTAAGAATTGGTTGCCTAAGCCTTCACCTTTCGAAGCTCCTTTTACAAGACCTGCGATGTCGACGATCTCGATTGTATTTGGAACAACGCGTTGTGGGTTGACTAATTCAGCTAATTTATTGAGACGGGCATCCGGTACGGTAATTACCCCAACATTTGGTTCAATTGTACAAAATGGAAAGTTAGCCGCTTGCGCTTTCGCGTTCGACAAACAGTTAAATAATGTTGATTTACCAACGTTTGGTAAACCTACGATACCGCATTGTAAAGCCATATATAGTGCAAATTTTTGAAATTGCACAAAGATAGAAAATTCACTGTAATTTTTAGCTATCTTGTCGAATGGTTCATTGGTACAAAATTGAACATGCCGATTTTCTGAAAAATCAGGGCATCAGCGAACATAAATTCGGTGGGAAAATTATTTGTATAACGTGGTTTGAAGACAAACTCTATGCTTTCTCCCGAAAATGCCCACATGCTGGAGCACCACTGAAAAATGGCTGGTGTGAACGTGGAAAAGTAATCTGTCCTTTTCATCGTCATGAATTTGATCTAATTTCAGGAAGAGGTAATCCAGAGCAGCATGATTTTATTGCTATTTACCCCGTAAAATTCGAAGATAAAGACTATTATGTTGGTCTGGAAATAGGGTTTTGGCAACGTTTATTTGCTTAGAAAGTAACGAAAGTATCATATCTCACCGCGTGAATCGTATATCTAATGAGTAAATAAGTATATTTGCTATCGAAAACAAATTAAAGACATGCAGGGGAAAAAGATTGGTATAATTGGTAGCGGAAGTTGGGCTACTGCTATGATCAAGATGCTATGTGAAAATGACCAAGACAAGCATATTTTTTGGTGGGTAAGAAAGGAAGAAGATGCAGAATATATTCAAAAATTCAAACACAACCCGACTTACCTGAGTAGTGTTTCGGTTGATCTTAGTATTACGACGATTGATACCGATGCAAAAAATATAATTACTAATTCGGACATTGTCATTTTAAATACGCCTGCGGCTTATTTGAAGGATGCACTGGCGAATGTTACGAAGGAAGATTTTAGAAATAAAATTGTTGTTTCGGCCATTAAGGGGATTATTCCCAAAGATAATTTGATCATCGGTGAGTTTTTGGAGCAACGATATGAGGTAGATATTGAACAGATCTGTGTGGTTGGTGGCCCATGTCATGCGGAGGAAGTTGCCTTAGGCAAATTGTCTTATTTAACTTTCGGCTGTAAAAACCTGGATAGTGCAGCATTGGTCGCTTCATTTCTATCGTCAAGGGTCATTAAGACGATTCTGTCGGAAGATGTCCTAGGGATAGAATTTGGTGCAGTATTGAAAAATATATATGCGTTAGCTGGTGGTATTTGCCATGGCTTAGGTTACGGTGATAATTTTCAAGCGGTGTTGGTATCCAATGCAATTCGCGAAATGCGTCGTTTTGTAGGTAAAGTGGACGGTGATACTTCCAGGGATGTGAATACTTCGGCTTACTTAGGGGATCTTTTGGTAACAGCCTATTCCCAATTCAGCCGAAATAGAACCTTTGGAAATATGATTGGAAAGGGGTACAGCGTACAATCTGCCCAATTGGAAATGAATATGGTGGCAGAAGGGTATTACGCTTCGGCATGTATTCAGGAATATGCAAAGAAATATGCAGTGGAATTACCTATATGCGATGCCGTGCACCAAATTTTGTATGAACACCTTCCTGCATCTAAAATTATTCAAGCATTGAGCGAAAAATTAACATAATAAAGTAGCAATAGAGTAGATGATAACAAAAGAAGCGATTGCTTTAGCTTATAAAGAAATTCAGGACGAAATATGTCAGGCGTTGGAGAAATTAGATGGATCGGCGCGCTTTGAAGAAGAATTGTGGGAACGTGAAGGTGGCGGCGGAGGTCGTACCAGGATCATTCAGAATGGTCAAATTTTGGAAAAAGGAGGTGTTAACTTTTCGTCTGTCTATGGCAAATTACCAGAAGCGATTAAAAAATCATTTGCTGTAGAAGAAGATGATTTTTTTGCGACAGGAGTATCCATCGTCATTCATCCAAATAATCCCTTAGTCCCTATTATACACATGAATATCCGCTATTTTGAGCTAAACGATCAGATTCGTTGGTTTGGTGGTGGAATCGATTTAACGCCCCATTATGTCAATGAAGAAGATGCCAGCTATTTTCATCAGCAGCTGAAAGATGTATGTGATCGGCATGATGCTACATTCTATGAAAAGTTTAAAAATTGGGCGGATGATTATTTTTATATCAGACACCGCGAGGAAACACGGGGAATAGGAGGTGTATTTTACGATAAGTTGAATACGGAAAAAACAGGGATGAGCATGGAAGATATTTTTGCTTTTTCGTGTGATCTTGGCCGTACGTTTGCACCAACCTACACCGCTTTGGTCGAGAAAAATCGACATAAAGACTTTACTGATCAACAAAAAAATTGGCAATTAATCCGCCGCGGACGCTACGTCGAATTTAACCTGGTATGGGACTCGGGGACTAAATTTGGACTTGAAACGAATGGTCGAATTGAGTCGATACTGATGAGTCTACCTGCCCAGGCCAATTGGGTGTACGATTATCGTCCTGAAGAAGGCTCAGAAGAAGCCAAAACCTTAGCTTTACTACGAAAAGGTATAAACTGGATTTAAAAACATCGAAGAAAAATCAGATGGTTTCTTATCAAAAATTTACGTTAGAAAACGGCCTGCGTGTATTGGTACACGAGGATCATAATACGGCCATGGCTTGTGTCAATATCTTGTATGATGTGGGCGCAAGAGATGAGTCTCCGGAACAGACCGGATTTGCACATTTATTTGAACACCTGATGTTTGGTGGAAGTATCAATATTCCGAACTTCGATACCGAATTGCAAAAAGTAGGTGGTGAAAATAATGCATTCACTAGCAACGACATCACAAATTACTACATCACCTTGCCTTCTTCAAATCTCGAAACAGCATTGTGGCTTGAGTCGGATCGGATGTTAAGTCTGGCTTTTTCAGCACAGAGCCTTGAGGTGCAACGAAATGTCGTGAGCGAAGAGTTTAAACAGCGTTATTTGAATCAACCTTATGGCGATGCATGGCTAAAATTGCGGCCATTAGCTTATCAGGTACACCCTTATCGCTGGGCGACTATCGGAAAAGAGTTAAGCCATATTGAGGAGGCTACCATGGAAGATGTAAAAGCTTTCTTCAAATTACATTATAATCCACAGAGTGCAATTATGGTTGTTTCGGGAGATGTACATTTTGAAGAAGTAAAGGCTTTGACCCAAAAGTGGTTTGGCGATATTGAGGCTGGCGAAAAATACAATCGTCAATTGCCTAAAGAGCCGGCGCAAGAGGAGATAAGGCGTGAGACTACTTGGGCAGAAGTGCCTCTAGATGCACTTTACATGGCATTTCATGGCCCCGCAAGATTGGAAGAAGGGTATTTCGCAATGGACCTTTTGTCGGATATTTTATCAAGAGGATCTTCCTCACGTTTGTATCGTCGATTGGTAAAAGAGGGGCAGTTATTTAGTGAAATAAACGCCTATGTCATGGGAAGTATTGACAATAACCTCTTTGTCATTGAAGGAAAACCATCGGAAGGCATCTCGCTAGAAGAAGCTGAACGTGCAGTCTGGGCCGAATTGGAGGTCATAAAATCCGAGTTGGTACCAGCAGCTGAATTGGATAAAGTAAAGAATAAGATCGAATCGACAAACGTTTTTGCGGAACTATCTATTTTGGATAAAGCCATGAACTTGGCTTTCCATGAGTTGCTGGGTGATGCAGATGGCATTAACACGGAGGTCTCAAAATATTTGTCGGTGAGTGCGGAGGAAGTTCAACAGCAAGCTCAGGCTATTTTTAGACCGGAGAATGCTTCTATATTAATGTATAAATCAAAAGAAGAGGAGGCTGTACATGTTGGATAGAACAAAAGCACCTGAGTTCCGTGAAATTGGAAATATAAGTTTGAAAGAGCCAATCAAGAAGCAGTTTGCAAACGGATTGCCTGTCTATGTTTTCCAGTCGCCCGAGCAAGAGCTTGTGCGAATAGAATGGATCTTTGAGAATACCTATCTTGATGGACAGGTTGAAAACCCGTTGTTAAATAGTGCCTTAAGCGCCTTACTTAAAGAGGGAACAACTACCATGTCCAGTGCAGAGATCGCAGATAAAGTAGATTTCTATGGTGCATTTCTTGTCCCTGAATACTCTTTTGACGTAACTTCTTTGTCGCTTTATACATTGAACAGGCACAGTCAGGTCCTCTTGCCGCTTGTAAAAGATATTCTGACAGAGGCATCTATTCCGCAACAGGAGTTAGATACCTATTTGCGTAATAACAAGCAAAAGTTTCAAGTTTCTATTCAGAAAAATGATTATCTGGCGCGACGTAAATTCTATAACTTGATCTTCGGTAAGAATAATCGTTACGGGCGTACACCAAAACTGGAAGATTATGATGCGATTACACGTGCGCAGTTGATCGAATTGTACCAACAGGAAATTGTTCCTAGTAACTGTACCTTAATTGTTTCAGGTAATGTTTCGGATGAGCTATTGCAAGAGCTGGAACAAATTTTTGGCGTAGATTGGAAGGGAGCAGCTATTCACTCTTCTTTGGATGAGCCTGTTTTGGCACAAGGATCTAATGATCTGGTTTACGAAGAAAAAGAAAATGCATTGCAGTCAGCCATTCGTTTAGGTTGCCAGACGATTGGAAGGACACATCCTGATTATCCTGCACTACAGTTTGTCAATACTTTATTAGGTGGTTTTTTTGGTTCCCGTCTGATGCGCAATATCCGTGAAGAAAAAGGGTATACCTATAGTATTGGTTCGGCAGTCGCAACCTTGAAGCATACTGGTTTTATGACCATTGTAACCGAAGTCGGGGTAGATGTAACGCATGCAACCTTGACAGAAATAGAAAAGGAGATCAATTTGTTGAAAACAACATTGGCCTCCGAGGAAGAGGTGAATCTCGTTAAAACCTATATGGAAGGTTCTATGTTGGGTTCATTGGAAAGTATCTTTTCGCATGCAGACAAGTTTAAAAGTGTTTTGTTAAATGGGATGACATTAACGTATTATTCCTATTATATGGAACAGATCAGAAACATGTCGCCAGAGAAGGTGCGTGATCTTGCCAATAAATACCTGGACTTTGATGCAATGGTGAAAGTTGTTGTTGGGAAAATCAGTCAAGCAGAATCAGTTCATCAGGCGGTTGTAAATTAAATTTCTTAGACTACAAAAATCGAATACTACTTTGTATTTTTGGTTTTTGATAAAAAAGTGTATTATCCAGCATGGAATTAAAATTAAAAAGACCATTGGTATTTTTCGATTTGGAAACTACAGGTGTTAATGTGGCGACCGATCGTATTGTCGAAGTATCATTTTTGAAAGTGATGCCCAATGGTGAAGAAACAGTCTATACAAAGAAGATCAATCCAGAAGTGCCTATTCCCGCGGAATCCTCTTTTTTTCATGGTATTTATGATGAAGATGTGAAGGATGCTCCTAATTTTAAAGCAATTGCAGTGGAGCTTGCGGCTTTTATTGAGAATGGAGATCTGGCGGGATATAATTCCAATAAATTCGATGTCCCTATGCTTATGGAAGAGTTTTTGCGGGCGGGCGTTGATTTTTCATTGGAAGGAAGGGCATTTGTAGATGTTCAAAACATTTTCCATCAAATGGAACAACGAACGTTGAAAGCGGCATACAAGTTTTACTGTAATGAAAATCTTGAAAATGCACATACGGCTGAAGCTGATGTTCGCGCAACATATGAAGTATTGAAAGCACAGTTGACGAAATATGAAGGGGCAGCATTTGAAGATAAACATGGTGTCGTATCTTATCCAGTAGTGAACGACGTCGAGGCTCTTCATGCGTTTACCAACCTAAGCAAGCCGGTAGATTTTGCCGGGCGTCTCGTATATAATGCGGAAGGATTGGAAACGATCAATTTTGGTAAACATAAAGGAAAACCTATTATCGAAGTATTTGAGCAGGAGCCTAGTTACTACGCTTGGATGCAGAATGGTGATTTTCCATTGTATACCAAGAAGGTCTTAGAGAATATCTGGAATCGGTATAAAAAGGAAAAGAGTGAGCAAAAAGCGAAAGCAGCAGCAGCCACCCATTCTGTAGAAGATAAAAAACTTGCGAAAAAGGAATTCAATCAGCAAAAAGAAGAAGCGCCACAGAACATTTCTTTAGATATGTTGAAAGGATTGCAAGATAAATTTAAAAAATAACTTTAATTAATAGCTTAGAAAAAGGATTATGGAATTCAAACAAGAAGTGGAGCATGTACAGTGTTTGATTATTGGTTCGGGGCCAGCAGGTTATACTGCAGCAATTTATGCTGCACGTGCGGATATGAAACCGGTCGTTTATACCGGTATTGTACCAGGAGGACAGTTGACTCAAACAACTGAAGTGGACAATTTCCCTGGTTATCCAAAAGGTATTACCGGACCGGTGATGATGGAAGATTTGCGTGAGCAAGCTGAACGCTTCGGAACTTCAGTACGTTTTGGATATGTGACTAAAGTAGATTTTACTGGTGAGGTACACCGTGTTGAGATCGATGGAACAGTACAAGTTACCGCAGATACTGTCATTATTGCTACAGGAGCTACAGCAAAATGGTTAGGCTTAGAATCTGAACAAAAATACAACGGTTTTGGTGTTTCAGCATGTGCTGTATGTGATGGGTTCTTCTTTAAAAATCAGGAGGTTGCTATTGTAGGTGCTGGGGATACAGCTGCAGAAGAAGCGACATACCTTGCGAAACTATGCTCAAAAGTACATATGTTGGTTCGTCGTGACGAGTTTCGTGCTTCTAAAGCAATGGTACATCGCGTCATGAATACGCCAAATATTGAAGTTCACTACAATTCTGAGGCAAAAGAGGTTTTAGGAGATGGTCAAGTGGTGACCGGAATACGTGTTATTAACAATAAAGACCAGTCTGAAAAAGATCTAGAAGTAACAGGATTCTTCGTTGCTATTGGGCATAAGCCTAATACCGAGCTTTTCACAGGTGTACTGGATATGGATGAAACAGGTTATTTAATCACAAAACCAGATAGTACTGCGACAAACATACCGGGTGTTTTTGCTTGTGGTGATGTTCAGGATAATATTTTCCGTCAAGCAATCACTGCTGCAGGTACAGGTTGTATGGCAGCATTGGAAGCTGAAAGATACTTGGCAGCTAAAGAAAGCGGCGAATAATCGCATTGGCATAAAAAAACGGGGCATTGTACAATGCCCCGTTTTTATTTGCCTTCTTCAATCTCAAAAACACTATCGATTTTCCAATTTGCCTTATCTTTGGAGGCCGCTACAGCTAAGCGATCACAACGCTCATTTAACGGATGCCCAGCGTGACCTTTTACCCACACAAGGCGTACGGTATGAAGCTTATAGGCACTCATTAAACGCAACCAAAGATCTTTATTCTTCTTTCCCGCAAAACCTTTTTGTATCCAACCATATACCCATTTCTTATCGATGGCATCAATGACATATTTGGAGTCAGAATATACGGTAACTTGCTGCTGTAGATTTTTCAGTGCCTCAAGGCCAACGATCACAGCCATCAATTCCATCCTGTTGTTAGTTGTTTTGCGGTAACCGCCCGAAAACTCTTTTTCGATAAGCTTGCCTTTAAAGGCTTCATTATCGCCTGTATAAATAGTTCTTAAGATGGTTCCGTAACCTCCAGGGCCCGGATTTCCACTTGAAGCCCCATCTGTATATAATTCGATCATACCCTCCAAACTTAGATAAATTTGCGTTTATATCCAATACCAATAGACATCAATTAAATAAGGAATAAGCCAAAACCTTGATTATCCTCGTATTTATTATTTGTATATCGCTATTTACTTTAGTTGCCACGGATTAAGGCATTAGACTTGCCCTGTTCGGAAGAAATTAGCGCTATTCTTGTGGTGCATACGTAATATATCCCTTACACAATTGAATTTTGCTGATTTATGTGTATTTTGCCGGCTTAAACTCGTTATGTAATCGATAAAATAGCTTTATGAAGTTTCGAAAGATTTCTCTTTTTGTTCTTTTGGCGTCTGCGTGCTTAAACGTTTCAGCTCAGAACAATGTATCAACGCAAAAAATGGATTGGTTTGAAGATGCCAAATTGGGTATTTTTATTCACTGGGGGATTTATTCTGTAGATGGAATCTCAGAGTCTTGGTCTTTCTTCAATAATTATATTAACCACGACAATTATATCAAACAACTTAATGGGTTTACAGCAAAGGATTACAAACCGAAGGAATGGGCCAAATTGATTAAAGAAGCGGGTGCGAAATACACCGTGATTACGACCAAACACCATGACGGAATCTCAATGTGGAATACGAAGGCTGATAAAGCGATCACTACATTACAAGACGCGGCTGCAAAACAGGATGTAATTACACCGTTTGTGAAAGCAATACAAGAAGAGGGCTTGCACACTGGACTTTATTATTCGTTGCCCGATTGGAGCCACCCATATTATGATGTTTTTACGCGCAATAGAAAGCGTTATGAATTGAAAGCCGAGCCTACGCGTTGGGATAATTATGTGAAATATTACCAAAAGCAATTGACCGAGCTATCTGAACAGTATAAGCCAGAATTACTTTGGTTTGATGGGGATTGGGAGCATAGTGCCGAAGAGTGGAAAGCGAAAGAGACCTTAAATCTTTTGCGGAAATATAATCCGAATATTATTATAAACTCGCGATTGAATCATCATGGAGATTACGATACACCTGAGCAAGGGATTCCGGTCACGCGCCCCGATGCTAAATTTTGGGAACTCTGTTATACCATGAATGATTCTTGGGGCTACCAACCCTTTGATAAAAAGTACAAATCACCCAATATGATCATCCGAACGCTGGTCGATTGTATTTCCATGGGTGGAAACTTATTATTGGATATTGGTCCAAAAGCAGACGGTACGATCCCTGAGGAGCAAATAAATATTTTGAAACAGCTGGGGCGATGGACGCATAAGCATGCGGCTGCGATCTACGGTACAAGGGCTGGTATTCCTTTTGTGAACTACGGCGGGAAATCTGCTTTATCAAAGGACGGAAAAACACTTTATCTGTATGTGTATGAACAGAAGCCCGAATTGCAACTCAAAGGTTTAGTCAATAATACGTCCATTAAAGGCGTTTCAGTAGTCGGTGATGCATCCGCGAAAGTAAGTGTTAAGTCGGAAAATGGAACCGTTCAAGTAGATTTGACGAAAGTAAACTTTGATCAGGATGTTACCGTGATTGCACTGAACTTTGCGGAAGCGCTCCGTTGGGCTGTGCCTCAGGAGACTGAAGTTACGTTGAAATCTGTGCTGGATAATAAGTTGACAGATCGTGCTTTAGGTCAGATCGCTTCAACACTGCATGCAGGAAAAAATATTTTTGATAATTCCGGATTAACCGTAGATGGCTTAGATACCAAATTGCCGAGTGGTAACGCGACTAATCCGACGGTATTGAAGTGGATTAAGGACCATGCCGAAGCACTTTACGAGACTGGAAAAGGCTTGCCTGAAGGACATTATGAAGGATTAAGTGCACTCTCCAAAGATCGCCAGACCTTGTATTTGTTTGTTGAAGGAAAACCTACAGGCCCAATTGCATTAAAAGGTGTTAAAAATGGAGTCGCTAGAATCCGGGTAGTCGGTGACGGTTCCATGATAAACCATGAGGTTTTCAATAAGCTCTATTGGAGTAGCATACCTGGTATTATCTACATTCAGACACCAGCGGAGCGCTTGGATAAAAATATGACAGTTATCGCTGTGTTGTTGGATGCGCCAATACAACTATATCGCGAGAAAGTGGGGGCTATCGAAAATAATCTTTAAGACGTCGGATAGCGCTTAGCGTTAAAAAAAAGCCTAGGATAACAAAATATCCTGGGCTTTTTTATGGGTGATGTAAACCATTCTGATCAATTTTGGGGGTATTCGATGCATTTTCTCTTGAATTGTGGCACGGAAGCATTTTTTATTATAACTTAGACCTATGAATCTAATCAAAGCTGTTTTGATCCCAATTATTGTTTTTCTTTGTATTTGCTGTTCTTCCGGTGACGGAAGTAAATCCGAGCGGTTGCGGGCAGATTCGTTAGTGAATGAAGTTGTCGATGGAAAGTTAAATATAGCAACATTAGCAGAGTCCAATGAATTTATGTATTTCAACGATAAATACTTTCATGAACAGGCAGATTTAAAGGTTATTCCAAAATTTGATAAAGTACAGATTCAAGTTGTTACTTACAGAATTTATCAGCATGTCAGACTGAAAAATAATCGTTATGAGTTCAATGTGCAGAAAGCTAGTGAACTGCATATTCCAAATAGCGCTTTTGTGTATTACCAACGTTCTTTTGATGATATGAACCGAAAGGCTGTCTTGAGTAAAGATTCTATCCGACTTGAGCTGCCGGATAACTATGCATCCTTGTTGATAAATGAATGATCCAGATCAGATCTATAGACATGATGAAAGTCATATAAAAAGTCAATCTTAACTATAATATAGCGTAACAAATAGACTTAAGATGGAAAAGAAAAATATTGTTGTATTGACGGGGGCCGGTATTTCGGCTGAAAGCGGTATACCTACATTTAGGGATGCCAATGGATTGTGGGAAGGGCATGACGTCATGGAAGTTGCTTCAATTGAAGGTTGGCACAAAAACCCAGCCTTAGTCCAGGAGTTTTATAATCTGAGACGGAAAGCGGCTTTGGTGGCACAGGCAAATGCAGCTCATTATGCGCTGGCAAGATTAGAATCAGCGTACCGCGTGAGTATTGTAACGCAGAATGTAGATCTGCTGCATGAACAGGCGGGATCATCTCATATTGTTCATTTGCATGGCCGCTTGGATCAGGCCAAGTCGTCTATCGATGATCGCTTGGTTTATCCCGTTGTCGGTGATGAGATCAAGATGGGTGATCTTTGCGAGAAAGGTAGTCAGCTGAGGCCAAATATAGTCTGGTTTGGAGAAGCTGTGCCAGCCATTGAGGAGGCCATAAGCCTGGTTTCGAATGCCGATATTTTGATTATCGTTGGAACCTCCCTACAGGTTTATCCTGCTGCAGGACTTAAAGAATTTGCGCCTAGTCACTGTCAAACGTTTTTAATTGACAAAAAAATACCTAGTGACAGGGCTTTACGTAATATACAGTGTTTTGAGGAGTCAGCGACAATAGCTGTTCCTAAGTTGGTAGAACAATTACTTTATTAAGTGTTGTATAGTAGTATATAAAATAGAGGTTTATGAAAAAAATATTAGGGATTATTTGCCTATCCGTTGCTCTTGCTGCATGTCAAAATAATTCGGAAATCAAAGTAAATACGAGTTCAAATGATCAGCCTTTGACCTTGGATAGTGTCCAAGCCAAGCATTTGCTCAGTTTGCCATTGCATTGCATCGAAGTGGAGTATCCCAATAAGTTAGGGCAGGTACTCGGCAGTGATAGTGATCTAAAAGCACCGCGCACATTACATCCAATTTTTTACGGTTGTTTTGACTGGCATTCTTCTGTACACGGATATTGGTCAATTGTGCATATTTTGAAGGAATTTCCAAATTTGGACAGTTCGGGTGAAATTCGCCGCCAATTGAACCGAAATATTACAGCGGAAAATGTGGCTGTTGAATTAGATTTCTTTCAAGATAAGAACAATAAGAACTTTGAGCGTACGTATGGCTGGGCCTGGTTGTTGCAGCTGCAGAAGGAATTATTAACTTGGGAAGATACAGATGCAAAACGCTGGGCATCGAATCTTGAACCGTTGGTGAAACACGTCGTAAAATCTTATCAAGAATATCTGCCCAAATTAGTCTATCCGATTAGAACAGGGTATCATGATAATTCGGCATTTGGCCTTTCTCTGTCCCTGGACTATGCAAGAAGTACGGGAAATGTGACGTTTGAAAAATCATTAATGACGAATGCTTCTCGTTTATATAGTCAGGATAAGAACTGCAACATTTCTTTTGAGCCAAGTGGAAGCGACTTTCTTTCTCCTTGTCTTGAAGAAGCCCTCTGTATGAGTTTGGTGTTGCAACAGGAGGATTACCGTAAATGGTTAAAGGATTTTATGCCAGATCTGTTTAATCCCGATTTCAATTTAGAACCAGGTATCGTGAAAGATCGAACAGACGGACATTTGGTCCATCTGGATGGACTTAATTTTAGTCGCGCAAACTGTTTAAACGGTATCGCAAAAGCGCTACCTGAGTTAAGTTACTTGCATAAGTTGGCAAATAAACATTTAAAGTACTCTTTGCCCAATATTACCACCAAGGATGATTATATGGGGTCACATTGGTTAGGTACATTTGCACTCTATGCACTATCAAAGCATTGATTCGGGGAGATTATCTTCTCCCCATTTATCCATTAGTGTTAATATTTCCTCGAGTGAATGGCCGAGCGCAGTTAATTCATATTCTACCTTTGGCGGGACTTGTTGATATACTATTCGAGTGATCAGGTTGTCCTGTTCCAGCTCCTTTAATTTAGCAATCAGCATACGCTCTGATATGCCTACGAGCTTTTTTCGCAACTCACTATAGCGGAGTTTACCTTCATTTAGCAGATAGGAAAGAATGTTGATTTTCCATCTGCCACCTATGGTGGCTAAGGTAAATGCAATACCACAACGATCTTTCCAGTATAGCTCATTGATGTGATTGGTTGAATTCTCTTTTCGCGTGTTCATACGAACTTTTTTGTTGGTATCATACAATCTTGTATGTACTGTTATTCATGCAAATTAATAAAGAAATTTGTAGGAAAACAAAAAGTATAAAATGGAAATGATTAAATCAGTCGCTCATTGGTTGAGCTATGCGTACTACCTTTATGTATTTGGTTATGCATCATTGTTCAAAGTGTTTCAGAAAAGCTCCATGATGCAAAGCATGCAGTCTCTGGGTTTTAATAAGACTTGGACGGACATTATTGGAATAGGTGAACTTATAGGAGTGGTATTGCTCTTAATAGGTTTGTATAACCCGCAATTTAAGAATGGGGCAGTACTGGTATTGTTCCCGTTTGCAGTAGCAGCATTTACAGCGCATATGGCACATCAGGAATATCATCATTTCTACAACTCATTGCTTATGTGCATACTCAGTATTTTACTGTTGGCCACAGACAGAACCTTTAAAATTATACTTTAAATAACCTGGACTATCCTTGTTTATTTATGGCCGATAGCCAAAAAAAAATGAATAGTAGGTGAGAATGTGAAGTCGTGATTTGTGCTAGTTTGAGTCTGTTGGTTTATTCGTAAAAGCCTTGTTTTTTTATATTTTATTGGTTTATTATCGGTTTAAGCGAAGTTTTTTTCTTATTTATCTAGCTGTCTTTTCTTTTTCTAGGTTATAAAAAGGCTATAAAATTCAAGATTTGTGCTACTCTATAAGGTCAAACTTATAATAAATTTGATCTATCAATCCCATAGGGATGTGACATGCTATGTATAGGTATATAAGACATCTTTTAATGTTATTGTCCATTGTTTTTTCCTGTATGTTTATTACAGGTAAAATAAACAAGGATGTCTTTTCACATGCTGCCTATAAAAACGCGTCAAAACCGTCAATAGCTTCATCACAATCTCATTTCGATTTTTATCTCGGGTCGATCGAAGAATGCTCATTCGAATTGAGTTATGATCAACATTTAGCATATGCCGTTCGGCTCTGTGCTTTGGGACTGATTCTGCCTATTTTCTTGCTATTTACGGATAAGAAGTCGTGGCATAGTTTTTATGAACTCCAAAATAAATATTTGTCTAACAGACTACCAGACAAGTGTATCCTATACCATTCCTTTAAAATTTTCGGTTAAAACCCTTTTTCTTTTGGTGAATATCATCGGTTGAGTCGAAACACGGCTATATAACCTATGTAACAAATCGTTGCTTGAAGAAAGCGGCTTAATCATCTGCTTTGCTATTAAATTATTTATATGAACACAACACTTTACGCATTAGCTATTACAGCTATTACGATCAGTTTTTTTCATACTGCATCGGGCCCCGACCATTATCTACCCTTTATTGTATTGTCCAAATCGAAAAAATGGTCGTTGGGGAAAACTATATTATGGACAATTATATGTGGACTTGGGCATGTTTTCAGTTCGGTCATCCTGGGGATTATTGGCGTTTATCTTGGATGGCAGCTCAATAAAATCAGCTGGTTACAGGACGTGCGTGGCAATGTTTCGAGTTGGGCACTATTTATTTTTGGACTTGGATATTTGATTTACGGGATCTGGAAAATGTCAAAGAAGCATTCCCATAAGCATTTTGATGTGCTGGGCGATGAAGTTTATGTGCATGAACATACCCATGGGAAAAGCGCATCAGGGCATCACCATCATCAAAAAACGAAGGTAACGCCTTTGGTATTATTTGCAATTTTCGTCATGGGACCATCGGAACCATTGATTCCACTTTTATTCTTTTCAGGTGCACACCGCTCAATGGCGGAGGTGATTACCCTGATTAGCACTTTTACCATTACGACAGTGGTAACCATGGTCGGAATGGTCTTGTTGGGAATTTATGGTTATAACTTGCTCAATACCGAAAAACTTGATCGATATGTACACGCCATTAGTGGCGCTGTCCTGTCAATTTGCGGTGCGGGTATGTTATTTCTGGGATGGTAATTTTTTAAATATTATATGAACAAACGTCAAATCACCTTTTTTATAGGCCTACTGGCTGCGACCCACAGTTATGCACAGCAACATGTGATTCAGGGAACTGTGAAAGATAAGGATAGTAAACAGCAATTAGAAGAAGTCAATATACGCTACCAACGTGGAATAAAGCATAGTCATACTGCATCGAATGGTGCTTTTTCCGTACAGCCGGGAACATTTCCGGACACCTTACTGTTGAGCAGGATAGGCTATCTCGATCAGATGTACATCCTAAAAGAAGCAAAGTCTCCTATTGAAATCGAGATGCAAAAAAATGAAGTGCAGTTGAGTCAAATTCAGGTGGATGCATTCAATAGCAGTAAAACATTGAGCAAAGTTGATTTAAGTAAGATTCCTGTTAATTCGGCGCAAGATCTATTACGGAAAGTTCCTGGGCTCTTTATAGCACAGCATGCTGGCGGTGGAAAGGCTGAGCAGATATTTTTGCGTGGATTTGATAATGACCATGGTACAGATATTGCCATTACTGCAGATGGTATCCCAGTTAATATGGTCTCTCATGCGCACGGTCAAGGATACGCAGATCTTCATTTTATTATTCCAGAAACGGTTAAAGATATTGATTTTGGCAAGGGGGCTTATTATGCAGACAAAGGTGATTTGAACACATCGGGTTATGTTAATTTTACAACCTTGGATCATTTGGATCATAATCTTTTTAAGGTTGAAGGAGGTTCTTTTGACTCATGGCGTACGGTAGCCATGCTCAATCTGGTGAATAACCATGAGCAGAATAAGTATGCCTATGCTGCAGGTGAGTTCAATTATTCGAACGGTCCTTTTGACATCAAGCAAAATTTTAGTCGTGTCAATCTATTTGCGAAGTATAATCAGTGGATCGATGAGAAACATTATATCAATCTCCAGGGGTCCATATTCAGTTCGGGTTGGAATGCATCTGGTCAGATTCCGGAGCGGGCCGTTCGGCAGGGACTGATTAGCCGTTGGGGGTCGATCGATTCTACTGAAGGCGGAAATACATCCCGCATGAATTTAGCGATGCAATATCGTGCGCTGATCAGTGATCAGGAAAGCTGGGAAAGCAATGTTTACTTGTCGCGCTATAAATTTCAGTTGTTTTCCGATTTCACTTTTTTTCTGAAAGATCCCATTCATGGCGATGAAATAGAGCAGGTTGATAATCGATACCTGTACGGGATTGAAAACAAATACAATCGCCAATTTCAGTTTGATCATAGTCAGCTTTCTTGGACATCGGGTTTTGGACTCCGAGTGGACGATATCAAAGATCTTCAACTGAACCATGTTTATCAGCGCGACGAATTATTGGATCGGCTTTCGCATATTTCGGGCGTAGAAATGAATCTGCATGCCTATAGCAATCTGGATTGGCGTATTGGTAAATGGACTATTAATCCTGCAATACGTGTCGATCATTTGATTTTCAACTTGCATGATAAGCTGAAAAGTGACCCCGCCGGACAAGAGGCTTCCGCGACAAGGATTAGTCCAAAGCTTAATTTTGGATATACGTTCAGTCATCGCGCACAATTATATTTGAAAACGGGTATGGGATTTCATTCCAATGATATCCGCGTGGTGATGGAACAACATGGAAAAGATATTATGCCCATTTCCTATGGTGCAGATCTTGGCTTGATCTGGAAGCCAACCGATAACCTCTTTATTCAGCCTGCTTTATGGGGGGTGTACCTTCAGCAAGAATTTGTGTATGTCGGGGATGAAGCTGTCGTAGAGCCTTCAGGGAAAACGAAACGTCTGGGGGCAGATTTGAGTTTACGCTATCAAGCTACCCCTTGGTTATATTTTGACGGCGACATAAATTATGCTTACGCGCGGGCGATTGACGAACCTAAAGGCGAAAACTATATCCCGCTGGTGCCTTCCTTAACAAGTACAGGAGGGGTATCTGTGAAGTTACCGCTTGGCATTTCGGCCAATTTGCGCTATCGTTATATGAATACAAAACCAGCGATAGAAGATAATTCGGTACGTGCTAAAGGTTATTTTGTCAATGACCTCCTGCTAAACTATGGCCTGGGAAAATGGAATTTTTTGGTGCAGGTCCAAAACTTATTTGACACCAAGTGGAATGAAGCGCAGTTTGAGACCGAGACTCGATTAAGAAATGAACAGCAGTCCGTTTCTGAATTGCATTTCACTCCTGGAACACCTTTTATGGTAAAAGCGGGTCTGAGTTATAAATTCTAAAGACTGGGCGCGATGGTAGCTTTAAAATTTTCCTTTGTATCTTTAATAGGGATTATAACTCCTTGTAAATAATGATGTATTATGGAAAAGAGTAAGTTACTTCGAATGGATAATATGGGTATCGTGGTGGAGTCGTTGGACAACGCGATTTCGTTTTTTTCAGAGCTTGGTTTATATCTGGAAGGGAGAGCACAGATTGAAGGTGAATGGGCAGGTAGAGTGACTGGTCTCGGTGCGCAGCATGTCGAGATCGCCATGATGGTGACACCAGATGGGCATAGCCGATTGGAGCTTTCAAGATTTATTGATCCAGCGATAATTGCAGATCATAGAAATGCTCCGGTCAATGCCTTGGGCTATTTGCGGGCAATGTTTACGGTTGAAGATCTAGATGATGTACTGCGGAGGCTAATTGGCAATCATGGCGCTGTCCTCGTAGGGGAGGTGGTACAATACGAAAATGTTTATCGCCTTTGTTATTTAAGAGGAGTAGAGGGATTATTGATTGGTTTAGCCCAACCGCTATAAGGTAAATAATTGAATCGAATCTTTGTGCGAAAAAAGAAAATTTAAGAAATTTCTATGTTGTACAAAATAAATAGAAAACTAAGACGTTATTGATACAAATACTTTTCATAAAATAGGTTAATATATGGCTAAGACCCTAGAGTTCCCCGCTCTAGGGCTTTTTTGTAATTATACGTGTAGGAATAACGAAGTTTAGCACAATCTGTTCGGATTGTGTTCTTTCCTGATCAATAAAGTGAAATTTATCTGCTTGATGAAAGCCATGGGGAAGGCCTAAGAATCTATTTTTTAGACTCTATTTTCAATGATGAACTCGTCATTACGTTCATGACTGGTTTTACAATTTTGCCCAAACTGGATGTAATTTAGGCAATTTTTGAACATGTGGTCATTAGTACAATCACACATAGGACGAGCAATATAATAACAGATGTGGTGTAAGGCGTTCTTCTCATAATACTTTTTTTTACTTAGTAGTTTACAAAAGCCGTGCCTTTATTTTTAGAACTTGCAGTGAGTCTGATTGTTGTAGCTTCGTGTCTACAGGATAGTCGATATAAAAAAGGGAATTATATGTTGGCAAAAGCTTTTAACGATGGTTTGTGCATCGATTTTGGGATTAATCGATCAGGCTACTATTGTTCCCCTGAAACGATGTTTTTTTTGATAGCATATAGACGATCAGAATACCTAAAAGCATTACGATGGTATAGGCAATAAACGCGATGTTTTCAGACTGATGTTCACTGCCCTTTGCAACACTTTCTACCCATAACCCTGTATTATTTTTAAACCCCAAAGCCCAATGGGTTAGGTTCCAGCCGAAGTGCAGTCCAATAGATAGTGCAATATTGCGGGTTCTTAGTACAGCAAGACCAAAAAGTACAGCTCCAAGTCCCGAACCCAGTACTGCCGCCTTTAGTGTAAAACCGGTAAATAAATGTTCTAAAATAAAAACAAGTACCATAATCGAAAAGGCTACAACAGTGCCGAGTTTATCTTTCAGGCGCCATAAGAAATAGGTTCTAAAAACCAACTCTTCCCGACAAGCGACGAAAAAGTAAAGAAGAATATGTATTGCCAATAATTTAGTGTCGATAAATGCCTGTTTCTTAAAAGATACTTCGGCAAAATTTGTTAGTATTATAACCATAAGGCCGACCATAACAATACCTAAGCATAAGCCAGCGCTAAAATTGAGCACACTCTTTTTGTTAAATCCTAACCCAATTTGAGAAAAACTAATTTTATCCCAAGCTTTAAACAGGTAAACTAAACCCAAGCTGAGGAATGTCGCGAGGCTGAGTGAAAGTAAATCGGGGAACATTGTTTGTTTGGTTATGCCTGCAGCGAAAGCAAACACCACGAGGGAGGCAAAGTAAAATAATATTACTTTCAAAAATACCATTTCTCTTTTCATGTCTTAATTGTTTAGCTCGATATGAATTTACGCTATTTTGGCTTAAATGAAAAAAAATGCTGTGCTACTTGTTGATCTTAAAGTGCAGGTCTTGTTCCTGTAGGTAGGTTCTTTTGCCTGTAACGTATTTTGCGGCTTAACACAGGTTGATTTATCGTTTGTTTTTTCTTATATTAGGCAATAAACCAATGAATTATGGCTATGGTCAATCTAAATCGGAGAAAATTTATTCAAGGAGCGGGGGCAGTTTTAACTTTATCAGCCTTAGAAGTTAAGGGGCTTTCATTTCGTGATGCGATTAAAAATTTTCGGGTCGGATTGATCGGTGCAGGTTGGTATGGGAAAAGTGATTTATTCCGTTTAATTCAGGTTCGGGATGTCGATGTCATCGCCATATGCGACGTCGACGACAATCAACTGCAGGAAGCTGGGCGGCTGATTAGTGAGCGTCAAATTTCAAAAAAAGTTCCAAAACTGTATAAAGATTATAGGCAGATGCTCGCTAGTCATAAATTCGATCTAATTCTCATTGGAACACCAGATCACTGGCACGCCAGACAGGCTATTGATGCGATGCGTTCGGGTGCTCATCTCTATTTGCAGAAACCGATCAGTGTTGATGTGCTTGAGGGGGATGCTATATGGCGTGCGGCAAGAAAATATAACCGGAAAGTTCAAGTGGGAACACAACGGAGAAGTACAGCCCATCTCATTGACGCCAAGAAGCGAGTGATCGATAGTGGCTTACTTGGTAAGATTTCGCATGTGGAAATGTGCTGCTATTATCATATGCGAAAAAACGGCAATCCACCGATCGAGCCGGTTCCAGATTTCTTGGATTACGAACTTTGGACGGGTCCAGCACCTTTGCGGGCTTATGATGGTTTGCCTCATGGTGGCTGGTGGCGAACTTTTATGGCCTATGGGAATGGAATAACCGGGGATATGGGAATGCATATGTTTGATACTGTGCGTTGGCTTCTGCAGCTTAAATGGCCCAAAAGCGTGCATGCGAAAGGTGGTATTTATGTGCAAAAAGGAGGGAAATCGACGATCGCGGATACGCAGACAGCCTTATTTGAATACGAAGATCTTAATTGTGTTTGGCAGCATAGGACATGGGGGGCAGCAGCAGACCCTGAATACCCTTGGGCATTTGTGATATATGGTGACAAGGGTACTTTAAAGGGAAGTGTGATGAAATATGAATTTATTCCAATCGGAGAAGGCAAGCCCATTCGACAGGATGTTATTTTAGAAAAGGAGAAGTTCCCCAAAGATTTGACGGAGCACCGAATCGAGTTGCATACAGCGCCTGCAACCAGACAACATATGCTTGACCTTTTATCGGCAATTGAAAATAATCATCTGCCTGTAGCTGATATTGAAGAGGGCTATATATCCACCGCAAGCTGCATTCTGGCAAACTTGTCGATGCAGTTGAATCGCCCCTTGATTTATGATCCAATACAAAAAATATGTGTTGATGATCCTGAAGCAACTCAATTACTGCAAAGACCGTATCGCAGTCCATGGCAACATCCTTAATAGCATAGGTCATGGGCACTGAGCAAAGTTGAGGTCGGGAGTTATTCGGTATTGAACCGCAACGGTGCGGTAAATTGAACAAATATCAATATATTGGTATCAGATGGTCACAACATAGAAAAAGGAATATTATGCAGACTATATTGGGTGCCAATGGACAAATTGGAGAAGAACTGGCGCGCAAGCTAAAGCGAAATTTTACTTCTGCTATCCGCATAGTCAGTCGAAACGCAAAAAAAGTAAATGATACTGACGAAGTTTTTTCTGCGGATCTATCGATCCGTGAACAGGCAATCGAGGCGGTGAAGGGGAGTGATATTGCCTATTTCACTTTAGGGCTTCCTATAAGTTCGGATCTATGGGAGGAACAGTTTCCAGCTATTCTTCGTCATGTGATTGATGCCTGTAAGATCAATGGTACTAAGCTTGTCTTTTTTGATAATACATATATGTATCCTCAAGACGATCGTATTTTGACGGAGGAAAGTACCTTTGCTCCTGTCGGAAGAAAGGGGAAAGTGCGGCGGAACATGGCAGAAATGGTACTTGCTGAGATAGCATCGGGCCAGCTTGAAGCCGTTATTTGTCGAGCACCTGAATTTTATGGTCCTGGCAAAACACAAAGCATTACCAATACCCTAATTTTTGATAACATCAAAGCGGATAAAAAACTGAAAGTGCCTTTACGGGTCGATAAAAAACGAAGTTTGATTTGGACTCCCGACGCAAGTCGAGCAACTGCACTTATCGGAAATACACCCGATGCATATGGACAGACCTGGCATTTGCCCGTGGATAAAGCGCATCCCACTTACCGGGAGTTTATCAGAATGGCAGCAGATATTTACGGTAGGGAATTCAAATATACTGTAGTTCCCAAATTTATCTTTAAAATAGGGGCTCTGTTCAATAAGCGGTTAAAGGAGCTTTTGGAACTTCTTCCACGATACGAACACAATAATCTATTTGATGATTCAAAGTTTAGAAATAGATTTCCTGAATTTGAGGTTACTTCTTACGAGCAAGGAATCGAACAGATTCAGCAAGACAAGTTTTAACTTATGCATAAATGAGAGCGCAAGCGACTTTGTTCACCTGGCAACAACCGCATCTGGTCATAATATTATGCTTGAGGAGCCAACTTTGGTCATCAGCGCTTTTTCACAGCTGCTGGGAAAACTGTAAGATAAGGAAACCGATCTTCAGCCTTGTGGCCTGAGATGAAGCAAAATACGTTGAATATCGGTTTTCTTTTATGATAAAGCTTTTTTTGAGGAGCAAGTGAATCAATAATGGGCACGGAATAAGAAAACCTACCCTGCATTTGTAAATTCTAAATTTCTACAGAATTCGTTCCGTTCTTTACGCGTTTAAAAAGACGCGTGCAAGATGAATATTAATTCGACGATAATCCATAATTATGCTAGGCTTAGAAAATCGTTGTTCTTTCTACCTATAATTCTGCTAGTTCTGCTCATTCTATTTCTTTATTTTAATCATGCATTGAATGTATACGGCTATACCGTCATTCAGAAGAGTAGCTTTTTCGCGATAAATGCTTATCTGGGGCAATATCCAAATCTTGAGTCCAATTTTACACAGTTTGGAGATTGTTTAATCAGTCTCTCGCTTTTGAGTGTCTTTCTGCGCTATGGTCCTAAATTATGGGAGGCGTTAATATCAGCATCTCTAATTTCTGCCTTCTTTTCAATCCTTTTAAAAGTACTATTTGCTGTGCCACGACCCGCAGCAGTATTTAATCATACTAGTTTTTTGATTACCGGTAAGATGCTTCTGGGGAACAATAGCTTGCCTTCTGGCCATTCTATCACGATATTTACAACGTTGACCGTTATCATGTATGCTTTTATGCCGCAACGATTGAGTTATAAAATAATGTGGTTTTTAGGTTTAACATTTATTGGGTTAATGCTTGCTTTATCTCGCGTCGCATTGGGGGCACACTATCCTTTAGACGTGGTCAGTGGCTGTATTATAGGATATCTTTCGGGGCTGTTCGGAATTTTTTTTAGCAGGGAATTTAAAACATGGAATTGGGTCAACAACAAACGGTATTATCCAATTTTCATATTATTGTTCCTCGTTTTCAGTATTGTATTGATCAATAGAATAATTAATGATAATTTGCTAATATTTTATTTTACATTTATCTGCTTAATTAGTGCACTTTATAAAATCATTACGGTTTATGCTAAAAAATAGCTTAAAATTAATTCATTTTGTCCTTTTCATGAGTGTGTTGAATTTTATATTCTTCCATTTTCCATTTTATACTTTTGTTTTTAATAATGTTGATTACAGCAGCTTTGGGGGTATTGTTCTGATCGGTAGTTTAATGGTTCTGATGCTGGTGATGAATGCTTTTGTACTTTATCTATTTTTTTCGGCGTCACGTCGCTTCGGGAAATCCATACTTGTTTTGTTCTTTCTGATCAATTCAGTTGCCGTTTATTTTGTTAACACCTATAGCGTTATTTTGGATGAAACAATGATCGGTAATATCTTGAATACCCGATATTCCGAGTCCAGCGGTTTCTTTTCCCTGAAACTGATCGTCTATCTGGTATTTCTCGGTATTATTCCCAGTATCTTCATCATTAAAGCCAAAATAGTAAAGGATAAACCAAAGAAGTTTTTTATCACTTCCTCACTTTCGTTATTATTTATCGTTATTTTAATATTTGCCAATGCGACTAATTGGTTGTGGATCGATAAGAATTCGAAGACTTTGGGTGCACTTGCCATGCCTTGGTCTTATACTGTCAATATTTCGCGCTTTTATATTCATGAATATCAAAAAAATAAGAAAGAGATTTTATTGCCGGATGCGACGATAACTGACCACAAAAAGACAGTCGTTGTACTTGTTATAGGTGAATCTGCTCGAAGAGATAATTTTTCGTTGTATGGCTATCAGAAGAATACAAATCCTCTGCTTTCCAAAACACCCAATCTTTATCATTTTGACGCAACTTCTTGCTCTACCTATACGACAGCTGGAGTAAAATGTATTTTGGAACATAAAAATACGGATGATTTGTACGAAATCCTGCCAAATTACCTCTATAGAAATGATGTAGATGTGATCTGGCGAACAAGTAATTGGGGGGAACCACCTGTACATATTAAAGAATATGAAACGAATGATCAACTTGCTACAAACTGTAAAGGTGAAGGATGTGCTTACGATGAGGTACTTTTAACAGGTCTAAAGGAGCGGATATCATCCAGTAAAAAAGATAAGATTTTTGTTGTGCTCCACACAAGTACAAGCCATGGACCAACATATAGCAAGAAATATCCCGCTCAATTCGAGCAGTTTAAGCCGGTCTGCAATAGTGTTGAGTTAGGGAACTGTTCTAAAGAAGAATTGATAAATGCTTATGATAACACCGTTGTTTATACAGATTATATTTTGCATAATCTGATTGAGGATCTAAAGCAATTGAAGGAATATAACAGTGCTATGTTGTTCGTCTCGGATCATGGAGAATCACTGGGTGAAAATAACCTGTATATGCACGGACTGCCGATGAGCATTGCACCAAAAGAGCAATACGAGATTCCTTTTATTGTCTGGGTGTCTGATCATTCAAAACAGTTGAAACCAAATAAAACCTTGACCCAAAATCATGTATTTCATAGTGTGCTGAAATTTCTGGATATGAAGAGCCCTATCTATGACGAGAATATGGATATTTTCAAATAGCGAGCAATAGAGATTGTCAAGGTTTATTGATTTTACAGTATGAAATCAGCTAAGAAGATTATAATTGAACCTGTAATAGATGATTCTTTTTCTATAAGTCGGATAGATCACCACCTTAACGATCATGAAACATTTAATAGACTGACCTATCATCGTATTTTTTTTGTCGAAACCGGTGCTGGCTATCTTTCTATTGATAATAATGTATTTGAGCTACATGACAATAGCATTTTTCTCTTATCCAAGGGACAGATCTATGCTTTTTCAGATCAGACTTCGGTAATGGGTTTTTCCATTTCCTTTGGAGATTGTTTTTGGCAAAAGACACCTCCGAGCGCAAGTAACTGTAAAGCTGTATTGTTCAATAACACCAGTGCAAATCCATATCTGAAGCCTAATACTACCGAAGTAGTGGGGCTGTTATTTCTATTCAATGCACTGTTGTCGGAATATTGTAGTCCTCAGTATATCAATCAGATGGATGCTCTTGCGGCGTTTTTGAAAATTATTATGATTAAACTTGCGAACGTTAAACTGACCGCGGAAGCAACTTTCGATAGTCAGGATTACATCTTGTATCGCAAATTTATGGAAATGCTCAGTGCACAGTTTGATCAATATCATGCCGTGTCGGATTATGCCAAAATGCTTCATATTTCAGCACGAAGATTAAGCGAACTTTGTAAACGATGTAGCGGGATTAAGGCGAAGGAGATCATTAATGGGTAGCTCATAGCAGAAGCGAAACGATTGCTGCAGTTTAGTGCGATAACAGTGAAAGAAATCGCCTATTCATTTAATTTTAATTCGGCAGAACAATTTAGTCATTTTTTTAAAAAGAATACAAAACTGTCTCCCCTGAACTACCGTAATCAATTTGTTGATGCAGATTGAAAGTTGCACACGGTAAATTTTGACATTTCAAACGTACTTATTGCTATTCCTATGGGGCTGTTACCATCATAACTTTGTCCTAAATATCTTAAAGTTATGGCAGTAAATCATCTAAAAAAAGTGGCCGGCATTGTTATTCCGGACAGTAAAATCGCAACGCAAGCGACAGCATTACTATTGGAACATGGTACTGAATTTATCTACAACCATTCGTTGCGTGTCTTCCTATTTTCATCTTTGAATGCAAAACGCAAAAATTTGGTCTACGACAGTGAATTGTTGTATGTAGCTTCCGTATTTCATGATTTGGGCTTAGTATCGCATTACAGCAGTGCAGATCTTCGTTTTGAAGTGGATGGCGCCAACGCCGCCCGAGACTTTCTAAAAAGCCATGGTGTAGAGTCGACGAAATTACAGCTCGTATGGGATACCATAGCACTCCATACAAGCATAGGAATTGCCGAACACAAAGAAAATGAAGTTGCCCTGATGTACTCGGGCGTTGGGCTTGATGTGATGGGAGAGGGCTATGCGCATTTAAGTGCCAAAAATAGAGAAGAGATTGTTCAAGCCTTTCCTAGGGATAATTTTAAAAAGAAAATTATTCCGACTTTTTTTGAAGGTTTTGAGCATAAGACAGAAACCACATTTGGCAATATAAAGGCAGATGTGTGCGCTTTTATGATCCCTAATTTTGAGCGAAAGAACTTTTGCGATTGTATTCTTCATTCGCCTTGGTCTGAATAGTAAGTCTAAGTCCGAGGACTGAATAACAGGTTCGGATCACATAGCTTTCGGGGCTATCTTGCTTTAGCAATAGTCCCGATCTATTTTCTCCTATTCAATACTATTGCAATAATCGATGACTGACTTCTAAACGAGCTAAAGCACATCTTGTATGTATATCATTTATTGGATATTTGAAATTGGTTAAATTTATGTCTTAACTTTATAAAGACTCTAGTATAGTTTTCAAGTTTCAATTTGTATAATGGCTTTTTAATGGTATCAACGTATGGTTTTAAATAGTATTTATCGGATGGTTTTCAAATCGATTTTGTTTATAACAATGACGGTGATTTCGTTTGACTTGTTGGCCCAAGCTCGAAATCCTGAGAAGAAGATCATTAGATCTGATTTTCAAAAATATTTTGATGAGTGTCATGTTAAGGGCGCTGTTGCACTTTATGACAATAACAAAAGAGCTTGGATTTTGTCCGATACATCGGACACACAAGTTGCAACATTACCTGCGTCAACTTTTAAGATTATAAATATGTTGATTGCCTTGGAAACGAAGACGATAAAAGATGAAAATAGCATTGTTCAATGGCCCGGATCAACAGATACCTTAAAATATGGCTACCGACCAGATATTTATAAAAATATCAGTGTAAAAGAAGCATTTACGGTGTCTGCAGGTTGGGCATTTATCGAGTTAGCAAAGAAAATTGATCGTTCTGTCTATCGGAAGTATCTTAAAGCTTGTAACTACGGGAATGTGGACCTTTCCGAATCAGGTCCCGACTTCTGGAATTTTGGTCCAATGGGCATCTCACCAATTAATCAGGTTGAATTTTTAAAAAAGCTTTATGATGGAAATTTACCTTTTTCAAAAAGAAATATGGATATTGTTAAAGGTGTCATGATTTCGGAACAAAACGCGGACTATACGGTTCGGTCTAAAACGGGCTGGACAATGGCCAATCAGATCAACACCGGATGGTGGATAGGCTATGTTGAACAAAAGGAAAATGTTTATTTCTTTGCAACGCGACTTATTCAGGACCGGAAGTTCAACAGCCCTGATTTCTCGAGCTGCCGCAAGGCGATTACACGGAAAATTTTTAAGGACCTAAAGATTTTGCCCTAACACCAAGGTTGATGGTTATCAGTCAATAAATTTTATCAGGACAATAGACAGATGGAAAATTTCAATCGAAAAAAGCATTGGGAAGAGATATACGAAAATAAGCCGCTGGAATCAGTTAGCTGGTATCAGCCTACCCCAGAAGTATCACTACATTTTTGACTGCTCGACAGGAGATTGAACGCTACATCGAAATCGCAGACCGAGCAATTGCAGTGGGAGGTGTTTTGGTTGTTGGAACCTTTTCTGAACAGGGACCAACGAAATGCAGTGGCATGACAATTAAACAATATTCAGCACAATCGATAAGCGATTTGTTCCAGACATATTTTAGGAAAATTGAATGTATAGATATTGACCATATAACACCCTTCGACACGAAACAGCGTTTTGTGTTTTGCAGTTTTCGTAAAGAGCTGTTATAGCAGGGTCGAATACTTCTCTCGCAAATAGAGCATCGTTGTGTCGATCGAATCTGCCCGTTTGTGCTAACTTTTATTGGAATTTTCCAATAAAAGTTCTCCCCAAGCATTCAATTTCCAGAGTACTTCCACCAAACTTTTTCCTAAGGGGGTCAATGAATACTCCACTCTTGGAGGAAGCTCATGGAAAGATTGTTTGATTAGAATGCCATCATTGACCATTTCACCCAATTGTTGGTTTAGCACTCGTCTATCAACTTTTGCAATACCACGAAGCATTTCACTTGGGCGTTTTTCCCCTTCATTGATACGCCATACAATCGGAATTTTCCATTTCCCACTAATTGCATTGACGGCAAATTCCAATGGACATATTTTTTGTTTTATTGCTTTCTCTGTTATACGCATAAAATTGACTTTTTTGTCCCATAGGGATAATAAAATGCGGTATTGTGATTGTGCATTTACTTTTAAAACTTTGCAGAAATAACATACAGCATCATGAAAAATTTAGAATACGAAATTGCTAAATTAAATGCGAATTTAGCAACTCTTCCTCTCGAAATAAAGGAAATATTTGGCAGATCGATTCAGGATCTACAGTCTGGGGATCTAACCGAAAAGGGCCTGCAGATAGGGGAGAAGTTCCCTGATTTTAGTTTGGTGAATTCGAAGCGTGAAGAAATTGAGCTGGGAAAACTTCTGAACAAAGGAAAAGTCATTGTGGCCTTTTTCCGCGGTAGCTGGTGTCCCTACTGTAATCTCGAGTTAAGAGCTTTACAACAGAATTTGGCTCATTTTACTGCTGTTGAAGCCACTCTTCTTGCAATTTCGCCACAAGTGCCTAAATTTAACGAAGCACTTCTGAAGGACAACAATTTGGATTTCGAGTTGTTGTTTGACGAAGATAATACTTTGGCAATCAGTGTTGGCATCTCATTTGAACTTCAGGATTATGCCATTTCAAGCTATGATCGCTTGGGAATCAATTTGTCCGCCTACAATGGTAATGACAGCAACATACTGCCGGTCCCTGCTGTTTTTGTGATCGATCCTGATTATACGATATCTTATCGATTTATGGATGTCAACTATATGAATAGGCTTAATATTGAAGAGTTAATAGCACAGCTATGAGTAAAATACAACGTAAAGGAGCAAGACGGATAGCGGATATTTCGATAGATTGCCTGGCCAGTCTGAACCGCGGAGAAATTGAAACTGCAAATCTTATGGAGTGGCTCGCTGTTGACCAACGGTTTTTACTCGAGCATATCCTTCAGCAAAATGGGCGCATTCATTACTTGAAACCAATCTTGGTACTGCTCGATCAGTTACAGAAACCGACGGTAAATTCCATCAATGAAACGATCGGGCGGGCGCTGCTCGATTTGATCACAAAATATCGTGATAATACTTTCCTGACAATACTATCCGATCATGCAGCAGATCTCGTGCGTTGCTGGGCAACCTACACGGTCGGAGATGATAAGCAGCTTGAAATTGAGAAATTACTGTTGTCAATGCGTCCTTTTGCCGCAGATCGGCATTTTGGGGTGCGAGAAATCAGCTGGATGGCGATACGTAATAGGATAGCTTTGGACTTGGAAAGGAGTATTGCCAGTCTGAGTCTATGGACGGTGGAGAAGGATGAAAATTTGAGACGTTTTGCTTCGGAGGCGACCCGACCGAGAGGCGTATGGTGTAAGCACATCGATCGCTTGAAGCAGGAGCCAAGTCTAGCCTTGTCTATTTTAGAACCGCTAAAATCTGACCCTTCAAAATATGTTCAGGATAGTGTTGGAAATTGGCTGAATGACGCAAGCAAAAGCCAACCCGGTTTTGTTAGGGCACTTTGTAATCGCTGGGAACAGGAAAGCGATACCAAGGAAACGCAATACATCATTCGAAAAGCACTTCGAACTATCCTGAAATAAATATGTCCGGTAATTATCGAACAAAAAATGATGATCGCCCGCTTGAGCGACATTTGACCTCAGTTTAGGGCAATAAATCTGAGTTTGCGTACTTTAACTAAAGCAGTTTAGATGGATGATCGGCTTATTCGAAATTAAAAGCCGCCATTCATTGTTCTTAAAAGGACGATAAATGGCGGCTATCACTTGAAATGATTTATTCGATACGTATGATTTTACTCTTCCTTATTCTGTGCTTTCATTAGTAACGCGAAAGCATTTTTTAGTGCTAATTGTGTGTTCGGTTGAATGTTATCGGCCTGAATCTGCTGTTTTCCGTTCTCTTGGATACCTAATTTTACCTCATTCATTTGAAATGAACCAGCGCTATGTTGTACAAATACAAAATATTTATTTTGCCAACGTACGATAGCCTCTTCTGGTACAACCATTGCCTTGGTATTATTGATATGAAGATCGGCATTCATGAACATCCCTGGAGTCAAAATAGCATCGGATTTTTGAAAACGGCATAACACTTCGGCCATTCTATTTTCATCAAAAGTGCGGTTGACAAGAAAGACTGTGGCCGGAATTTTTCGAGCGACTTCCGTATTTGCATATGCAGAAACAGTATTTCCTATCTTGACTTTAGCCAGATCTTTTTCGAACAGCTGTAGGGAAAGATACATGTCTGATGGATTAACAATCTCAAATAGGATATCTGTGGGAGCGGTGTATTTCCCAACACTGACATTCACTTTGGTGATAAAACCATTCGTTGGAGACAATATAGGTACTTCTTTTTTGATACTTGTCGTCGTCAGTTTCTTCGGCTCGATTCCGATAAGACGCAGTTTTTCCGCCAATGAGTGAATTAGGATACGTTCACGATCCATATCTGCTTTAGCCTGCTGGAACACCTTGTCGCTGCTTGCCTTGCTTTGATTGAGCTCGTATTGTCTTTTATATTCTGTTTCGGCGAGCACATAATTTGTCTGTGCAGTCAAATAGTCCTGTTGGAGCTGGATAAACTGCATATCTTCGATAGTTGCCAATACCTGACCTTTTCGCACGGGTTTTCCAGGGAGCATAGTCGTCGATTTAATATAGCCACCAATGGGAAAACTTAGGCTCACAGTGCTTTCCGGCGCAACAGCGACATCGCCCTGTAATGTAATTTTGCCACTGACATTTTCGATTGTAGGGGGTCCGATGACAATACCTGCTGCTGCAATCTGTTTGGGTTCAAGTTGAACACTTTGCGCTACAGGTGTAGAATCTGCCACGGGCGCTGGATTGTTATTTTCGGTGTTTTCTCCTTGAGCACAGGCAACGAAGGAAAAAAGGATCAAACTGTATACTGTGTTTTTTAACGATTTATTCATTGTATAACTTACTTAATTGGATGGCTGCTTGATTGTAACTGTTTAATGTATTGATGTATTCGCTTTGTATGCCAATGGCTTGGTTGACAAGAATGACCCATTGTAGGTAGTCTATTTCGCCATTAACGAATTGTTTGTCGGCTGTTACAAAAATTGTATCTGCATGCTTTAATCCACGATCTTCATAATATTTTAGTACTTCTTTAAACTTCTCAACCTGCTCGATGGCATTGTTTGATTCTGTCTTCAATTCACTTTTTACGTATTCAAGTTCTTTCAACTGACCTTTCCATGCGAGTTTTGCCGCGTTTATTCGATTGGACTGCGCTCCAAAAAATAGGGGTACACTGATGCCGGCGCTGAAGTAGCTCAAACGGTCGGACGAACGATACAATACCTCCTGACCACGGAAGGTTTGTACTCCCTGCAACGTTTGACTATTATATCCTATTGTAATTTCAGGAAGCAACTTTGAACGCTCCAGTTGCCATTGAGCATGTGCTGTCTGTGTCTGAAGTTGCGCAATCTTATAGGCCGGAAGTGCTTCAGCCTGACTGGATAAGTCCGGGTGAATCGACATAACTTCTTGATATTTAATTGTGTCGGAGGCTGGGATGTAACGAATGCTGTCCTGCAATAAGAAATTGAATCTGTTCAGGGTGATGTTCATATCTTTTTGAAGCAGCTTTAATTGATTATTGATTTCTTGACGCTGTGTTTGGGCTGCGGTTTGCTCCAGGATATTTGCTGCGCCAACTTCAAAGCGTTTGCTTGTCTTTGCTTCAAAAATACGATACAGACTATCTGCGCGTAACAAGAGCTTCTTTCTTTTGCCCATTGCCAGATAATCGAAATACAGACTCTTAACGGCGGTTCGAATCTCCAGGAGATTAAACTTGGTAGATTCACGCGCCAAAGAGAGCTCGTTTTGTAAGACTGCTGTCTGTTTTTTATAAACAGCAGGAAAACTAACCGTTTGGCTGATACCGATGCGATTATCGGTATACGCACTATTCACATGACCGTAATCGCCTGAAATAGCTAATTTAGAAGGGTCGAATCCGGTTTTGGCCAATTTTTCCTTAGCTTGTTCATTGATCCTGAGCTGTTGGATACGTGGACTATTATGCTCTGCCCGCTGTATGGCCTGCGCTAAGGATATATGCTGTGTGCTGTTGATCGTTTGTGCCGAAATCTGAGCGTCCTGAAAAAAGGAACAAGACAATAGAACCAAAAGGACTATTTTGGTTACAGCCGAATTTGGTTTGCTAAGGGCTTTGTCTGATTTATTAAACAACAGATATAATGCGGGCAAAACAAAGAGGGTTAGAAATGTTGCTGAGATTAAACCGCCAATAACAACCGTTGCCAGCGGACGTTGTACTTCAGCACCTGCACCATTGCTCAATGCCATTGGTAAAAATCCCAAGGACGCTACGGCGGCGGTCATCAGTACCGGTCGGAGACGATTGCGAGTGCCCACCATAATCAGTTCCTGCATGTCGGTAATAATCCCTTCCTTTTTAATACGGTTAAACTCCGAGATCAAGACAATGCCATTTAAAACGGCAACACCAAATAGGGCAATGAAACCAATGCCTGCCGAGATACTAAAGGGCATCCCCCGAAGTGCCAGGGCAAAAACACCTCCGATCGCCGACAGGGGAATTGCAGTGTAGATCAAGGCGCCATCTTTTAACGACGAAAATGCAAAGTAAAGCATACCAAAAATTAATAGCAGGGCAATGGGCACAGCAATGCTCAAGCGGGACTTAGCCTGTTGCAGATTTTCAAATGTACCACCATAAGTCAATGTGTAGCCTGTATCCATTTTAAGCTGCGCAGCAACCTTTTGCTGCAGTTCCTCCACGATGCTTTGCACATCACGCCCCCTGACATTGAAGCCCACGATAATACGGCGCCGCGCATTTTCCCGCTGGATCTGATTAGGGCCCTCTACTTCATCAATATGTGCAATTTGGCTAAGTGGAATCTGTATCCCTTTGGCGGTCGTTACTTGTAGATTTCTGACATCTTCAATATTACGGCGGCCTTCATTACCTACGCGCACAACAAGATCGAAGCTTTTTTCACCTTCATAGATCTTGCCTGCGGAAGCTCCTGCAAAAGCCGAATTAACAGTACGATTGATGGAAGCGATATCGAGACCATATTTTGCTATCTCATCCCGGTTGTAGTCTATGACAATCTGGGGCATTCCCGTGACTGATTCGATGTACCAGTCTGCAGTTCCTTTTACTGTCTTTGCAATATCGCCCAATTGCTGCGCATAGTTTGCCAGTTTATCGAGGTCTTCTCCATAAATCTTGCACACGACATCTTGTTTTGCTCCAGTCATTAATTCATTAAAACGCATTTGTACAGGAAATTGAAAGCCTGTCGTTATCCCAGGCATAACTTCCTGTGCTGTTGCCGACATTTTACCTGCCAACTCCACAAATGATTTAGCATTTTTCCATTCCGACTTTGGTTTTAAGACAATGATCATATCACCACCTTCAATAGGCATTGGATCTGTTGGTATTTCTGCGCTTCCGATCCGCGACACGATTTTTTCAACTTCAGGATAACGATTTTTTAAGGCTTCTGAAACCCGATCAATTGCATTTATCGTTGTCGAGAGATTGGTACCAACGAGCAGCCTTGTCTCTACAGCAAAGTCACCTTCCTCCAGTTGGGGTATAAATTCACCCCCCATTTTTGAAAATACAACGATTGAAATAGCGAAAAGTGCAATTGTGATGGCAACGAGTATTTTACGGATAGCAAGTGCACCAGTGAGTGCATTTTGATAACCCCGTTCGAGACGGGTCATAATCCGATCCGAAATATTGGGTTTATGATTGAGCTTCTTGCTCACCACCAGTGAGCTTATCATTGGGACATAAGTCAAAGATAGAATGAAAGCGCCTAAAATAGCGAATGCTACCGTTTGAGCCATCGGTTTAAACATTTTCCCTTCGATTCCAGTAAGGGAAAGAATAGGCAGATAGACAATCAGGATAATAATTTGTCCAAAAACCGCTGCATTCATCATTCTGGAAGCTGAAGAAGTCACTTCCTGATCCATTTCCTGTTGGGATAAACTATCGATGCCCTTATATTTTTTTGAAAAATGAATATGGTGTAGGATGGCTTCAACAATGATAACAGCACCATCGACAATTAAACCAAAGTCCAGTGCTCCTAAGCTCATTAGGTTGCCGCTGACGCCAAATGTGTTCATCATGCTGATGGCAAAGAGTAGGGATAGCGGGATGACCGAAGCAACAATTAAACCTGCTCTCAGATTACCTAGGAACAGCACAAGAACCAGTATGACAATGAGAGCTCCTTCCAAGAGATTGTGTTCTACGGTTCCAATGGCGTTGTTTACCATTTTCGTGCGGTCGAGGAAGGGCTCGATAAGGACTCCTTTGGGAAGTGTTTTCTGAATTTGATCGACTTTATCTTTGACGATTTTGATCACATCCGAAGAGTTTCCACCTTTGAGCATCATGACAATACCACCGCATACCTCGCCTTGTCCTGCCATTGTTAGTGCGCCATAACGGATCGCTGAGCCCAACCTGACTTCGGCAATATGATGGATGAGGATCGGCACGCCACCATTATCTTTGACCACAATTTTATTGATGTCGGCTATTGATTTTGTCAAGCCAACACTTCGGATATATAATACTGCGGGGCCTTTTTCGATATAGGCTCCGCCTGTATTTTGATTGTTGTTTTCGAGTGCCGTAAAGACGTCGCTTATGCTGATATTCAAGGCTTTCAGCTTGGATGGGTTTACAGCAACCTCATATTGTTTGAGTTCTCCACCAAATGTAGCAACATCTGCAACTCCGGGAGTTCCGAGAAGTTGACGGCGTACGGTCCAGTCCTGAATGGTGCGCAAGTCTGCCAGCGAATAGGTCTGTTCATAACCTTTTTGAGGTTTGAGGACATATTGGTAGATTTCACCAAGTCCTGTAGTGACGGGAGCGAGTGTAGGAGCACTTGCATTTTCGTTTATTTCAATTTGTGCGAGACGCTCTGTGACTTGCTGTCTCGCCCAGTAGATATCGGTGCCATCTTCAAATACGATGGTTATTAAAGATAGACCGAACCGCGACATACTTCGGCTTTCCTTGATTTCGGGAACATTGCTGACAGCCAATTCCACGGGAAAGGTGATAAGGCGCTCAACGTCTTCGGCACCAAGGGAGGGCGCGGTCGTGATAACTTGAACTTGATTGTTCGTAATATCTGGTACGGCATCGATAGGCAATTTGGTCAATTGGTAGATGCCATAGCCGACCCATACCAATATAAATAGACCAATTGCCAGTTTGTTTCGAACTGAGAATTGTATTATTCTATTAAGCATTTTAGTAAAATCTAAATTATAAGAAATCGTGCAAACCTTATTTTGGGACAAAAAAAGATCTGCAACTTGAAAAATCAGGTTGTTTTAACATACTGATTTAATATAAATTAGACTTGAGGCGGACGGAATAATGCGGAAATATACGATCGGGAATAATTATTCGGTTTAGGCAAACCAAAAGCACTATCCACTGCGACTTGATGCGGCCTAACATAATGAATCTTATGGTTGGACACAAAGACAAATGAAAATGCTGTTAGATCGTATTTTTTGAAGGGCAGTTTCATGTCTTCCTGCTCATCGTTGTCAGGAAGATCCTGGCCCCAATAATGCATGGAAAGAAATTCCACAAAGGTTATGGGCGGACCTATCTCATTATGGATTGTAAAATGCTGATACAGCTTGGGCAGTTTCGCCAGCTGGGACAGCATCGTTGATTCTCCAATGACCAAAAATAGAAATATGTAAAGAAAAAATCTTTTCACCGCTGTAAAAATACAGTTGTTCAATCAATTTCGCAACAAAACTATAACTTATTATGCAGATCGACCGGGGAAGGGGAAGCCTTCTTTGAAACGATGCCATAACGAGCCGATTTCAGACGGCCAAGTATTAATCTAGGTGAGCCAATCGGGTGCCGTTTTACTGTTTTGTGCGTTTTTGTGGCTTTGTTGCAATCGTTTGTGCATTATAGTATTTAAATGACCGTCGAACAATATTCAAGTTGTGTTTGGGTATGGTTCGATATAATGTATTGTGAGGAGACAGCTTCATGATTGCTTCTTGCAAAAAAAAGGTTACCCAGATATTGGATAACCAATGTTTTAAACAGATACTGGTAGGGTGTTTATTTTTTTTAAATATCGTGAATTCTAATGACTTATAAAGAAATTTTAAAAAGATGGCCATATCTGTTTGTTTACTTCCTTTTTGTTCTGACTAATTTGTATCTTAATAAACTGTATAGCCATCCGCAATCTCATGTTTTAAGGCCTTAAATTGGGGTATTAACTTGTTGGTCATATTGGCTTCGAAACTTTGTCAAAGGAATATTGCTGCCGTTTAAAAATAAGGAGAAAATACGAAATGAAAAAAATTATCGTCATTGCTGTCTACTGTGTTGTGTTGTTTATGTCGTGTAACAATAGGGATGAAGATAGGGGAAATGATGAGGTTGCTGAAGTATCTCAAAACGGAATAGCCTCGGTCGTAAAATCATATTTTCTCTATCATGAAATAAGAAATGTAGACTATGCTATCTATATCAATGACGTATTGGCAGGACAATCGCATGAAAATGATGGTATTCCGGGCCCCTATAAGCTGAACCAGTATATAACTTCATCAGGAAAGCAAATTGTGAAAATGATCATATCTGCCAACAGTCGAGAAAGAGAGATCACTCCAGAAATATTGGGAGAAATCAGTAAGAACACAGGTATATATTTGCTTTTAAATAAAGATTTCGAGAATATTAAGGAGCTCAAAAAACTGCAATTTCCAAACATCGAAAAGTCTGTTCCTTCCTATGAATGTATATGGGAATTTGAAACGGACTAGGATAATTTTCCCCTAGGCTTGCATTACTAGTTGATTGACCAGCCGGAAGTTATCATCGTCAAAACAGACTATTTTGACTTGCGTAAGTGTCGTATCCGCCTTCAGAAACTGCGTAATGACGCGGATGGATATTTGAGCAGCTAGTTCTTTCGGGAATCTGTAAATCCCTGTACTGATATTGGGAAAGGCGATCGAACGGCAACCATTTTCTACAGCTAATTTGAGTGCATTATAATAGCAGCTTTCTAATTTTTCAATTTCGTGATTTTTCCCTCCATTCCACACAGGGCCAACTGTATGAATTACATATTTAGCGGCTAGCTTGCCTGCCGTTGTGATGACGGCTTCTCCTACTTTGCAGCCTCCTTGTTTAGCCAGAATGTTACGGCAACCTTCCAGAATTTCCGGTCCGCCGGCGCGATGAATAGCCCCATCAACACCTCCACCTCCAAGTAACGATGTGTTGGCAGCATTTACAATAACATCAACTGTAATTTTTGTTATATCGCCCTTTACTACGGTTATTTTATCGGTATTATGTGACATAAGATTAATCTTAATTCAAAGATATGAAAAATAAAATAGCAGGTCTAACCAGTGTATTAGGGGGATAGCTATTGAAGTTAATGTCTCAGATAAAAAAAAATGAAATAAAATATTGTGTAGTTAAATAGCTACTCTTATATTTGTAGTCAAATAGCTACATAATAAGGAGCGGCCGGTAAAAGACCCAGCTTATTTTAGGAAATAAGAATAAGACCAAGTGTTGAAGATAGGAGAGTTGACTATTAATGTGAAGTAATTAACAGTATAATAAGTAAATCATAGCATTATGAAAAGAAATAGGATAATTTATTGGATAGCAACCGTATGGTTGGCTGTAGGATTATTGTCAACTGCTATCATACAGATTTTTAAAATTCAAACGGAAGGAGCAGGTGGAATACAAAATATGACTCATTTGGGATATCCTAGTTATATACTTCCTTTACTTGGAATCTGGAAGCTTTTAGCCGTGGTTGCCTTGCTTTGGCCCAAAAAGCCTCTTTGGAAAGAATGGGCATATGCGGGTATTTTCTTTACAGCTACTGGTGCTTTGTATTCACATATTGCATCGGGAGATTCTTTCGCTTTAATGGCTCCGGCACTATTATATATTATTCTAATTGCTACTTCTTGGCATTTCAGACCAGTCGATAGAAAACTTGATTTGAAATCGTGTTGAAACCTGTGATGAATTTAATGAGTTATTCGAAAATATGCACTGGATTACCGACCTATCAGGAACAGTATTTAATACTTTAACCTTTGCTCTTCAGATGAAATATGGTGATTTCCGGTAGTATCCCAACTCGGCTTGGATAATCCAGATAACCGAATCCAACATTTACGTACAGTGCCTGATGCTTTTCACGGTACAGGCCGGCCCATTCACGGTAAGCATATTTCACTGGACTCCACTGATAATTCGGGTGGTTATAACCGAATTGTCCCCCATGTGTGTGTCCACTGAAAGTGACGTCGATTGTGGGATATTTGGGTATGATCTCCGCGCGCCAATGGGAGGGATCGTGTGAAAGCATTAAGTTGATGGGCGAAGATTTATCTACTTTAGACATGGCCAAATCGATATTCCCATAATTTTTGGGATTATTTGCTCCCCAATTTTCGACGCCTATAATGGTAATCTTTTCGTTATTCAGTATCAGTTCTTTCGATTCATTGAGAAGTAGTTGCCAGCCTAGTTGTTGATGAATGGATTTGAGATTTGAAAGATTTTGTTCCTTGGTCAAGTTCATTTGATCAAAGAAATGATATCTGTTAAAATGATAATCTCCATAATCGTGGTTTCCAAGTATAGAGAATGTTCCTAATGGAGCCTTCACTTTATCAAATATGGATAAATAATCCTCCATTTCGGTCGCAAAATCATTGATTAGATCCCCTGTAAAAAAGATGATGTCAGGCTTCTGTGCTAATAAGAGGTCTATCCCTTTTTTTACAGCAGTTGAATTAAATAGACTACCTGCATGTATATCGGAAATTTGCGCTATAGTAATTCCTTCAAATGATTTCGGTAAATTAGGTAAGATTAAATCGAGGTGGTTGACCTGGTACTTATACAAATTGAAGGCAAATCCACGTGTAAATGCAACGATAGGGACACTGGCTAGCAGGAGGCCGCTTTTGACTATAAAATCTGATCTTTTTATAGGAGGTAAATTTCCAGCCTGTTTCGGCGAAGATTTAGTTTTTATAAAACGTTTGTTGATGATTTTGAACGTATATACAATAGTATCAATACCGATAAAGAAAAGACAGATTATCTTACCAAATAGCAACGAAAGTGGAAAAAACACGAAACAGGCAGATTCAAAACTAGTCCATTTAAAAAATAAATTAAGAAATATGCACAGATAGGAAAGTATACTGACAGACCACCAGACTATGTTTAGTAACTTTGGATTGGATTTCCAAGTTGACAATGTCCGAATTCTTAAGAAGATTAAAAGATCTAAAAAAATGAATAGCATTAAAATTTTTAGATAGGCATAAAACTGTTGGAGCATATTCGAAGTCTAACTAATTTGGATCAGGCATATTTGGAATAAATAATTGGATTACAAAACCTAAAATAGGTGTTTTTTTCCGTAATCATAATTTCAGTGTTAAATTATTTTCATAGATAAAGACTATTACGCTTTGGAGCCTATAACCTCATATTGCTTTGTGTCATATTATTGACGAATGTGGTGTCACAGATGTAGGGTAGAAGTTTTAAATTTGTCCCTATTTGCAACGAATTGTACGCTATTAAAGAAATTTTAAATCATGGGAAAACGAAAAGAAAATTCGACAAATAGGATTAATGAACAGTATATTATTGAATGTGATTTAGCATATGCTGTATGCAAAATCGGCGGCCGATGGAAGCTGCTGATACTTGCTAAATTGCAGCATGGAAAGTTGCGGTTTGGTGAAATTAAACAATTGATTACAGGGATTACCGATCGCATGCTCACCTTGCAGCTCAAAGAATTGGAAAAGCAAGGACTTGTTAAAAGGATTGCCTATGCAGAAGTGCCCCCCCGAGTGGAATATCAATTGACTGAAATTGCGGCAGAACTTATCCCTATTTGGTGTCAGTTGGAAAAATGGGGCGCCAAGCATAAAATGATAACGTAACGGCAACGTTGTTTCCTGTAATTTTTTTATCAATACCTAAATCAAAAAAGATTATTATGGGCGCAATGGAAATTTACACTATGATTGTCTCTTAAAGATTTTTATTTCAGAAAATCGACCTTGTTTTAGATCCCAGGTATATTCGAAGGCAATGGAATAGCCTACAGATCTAATTTTCCACACCTGGTCTTTTTCATGGCCAACTATATAGTGCAAGAACCCTGACATTGCATTTTTTCCAATTTCTTCAATATCTTGATTAAAGGGGATAATGCTATTTGAAAATGAAAATAGCTGCTGTGCAGTTTCATCGGGTTGCAGCATATTGTTTTTTAAAGTTTGTGTCAGTTGTATATTTTCATCGGAAGATAAATGTAATTCCTGCCAGTTCGCATCCAAATCGTTTCCTTTTTCTATATCCTTGAGTATTTCATTTTGAACTTTTATAAAACGGGGCTGATTTTTTAGGTAAAACGCCGATAATCGCTTATCAATAGTATCTTGCCAGTCTTGAGGACTGACTTGCTGTATACCTGTTGATGAATAGCTATTCCAGCGTATTTCATCCATTTCTTGGTAGAGTTTCTCTAATTCATTGGCTGTCTTCTGAATTACGAACGGGAACTGAAGTCGTAAATATTCCGCTTTATTGGGCAGCGTATATTCCGAATTATGAATAACCATAGTTTGTAGATCCAGGTTAAACCTAAGCATATAAAGCCTATTTACTAACCAAATTTGCCAAATATCCTCTTTTAATTGTTTAGCGAATACTTGATTTCCAAAGGTATAAGCTATTGTAGCTTCGTTTGTTCCTGTATTCGATTGCTGATAAATCACAGGTTGAATAATTCCACTGATAAGTCGGCCTATTTCAAGAGGTCGATAACACTGTAGCAGGGTTACTGTCGTGAATTGTGGAGTTTCCAACATTTTCGATAGTTCCGCAGGAGGCTCGCTATCAAAAATAAATGTATTAAGTACTGATGGTGGAGCCTGTATTTTTTTTAAATATTTTTTGCGCAATCGTGTTAAGTCAGCATGCTCTTTATGAGCATACGCAACGATTGGGTTAAATAGTGCATTTTGTTGTTCTTTCGTTAAGGTTGAATCCGTTATTTTGCTTCCTATTTCAGTAATAAATTTCAAAAATTCTTTTTGCGTCCTTTCCTTTTGATCCCGCAGTTCGCGATCGAAAATCTGGCCCGTACAAGTGAGCGCCATCAATAATAAAAGAACTGTTGACAGCGCTATTTTCGAATATATCATGTGATGATGGATTTTATCTTAATGTTAGCGTACAAAGATCGTCTTTTTACTTAACATGCATATCATATAAAATGTTTATGCTTTTTCTATCATTTTACGCTTCCCTCTTTAGATCCATTGCAATATATTGTTCATAATCAATTAAAGATCTTACTGGAGTTGCTAGCCCTTGTAGAAGCTCCAGATACATTTTTGCCACATTTCCCCAAACTGTTTGTTCACCATAACTACGCGCTTTGAAACGATGCCAGGCTAGTAATCGATGTGATTGGTACAGCATTTTAATATTATCACGCATTGCGGCGATATCGTTGAATGGACTTAGGATACCACGTTCGTCTTTCAATAAATCTTTTGCATGCCAATATGGTGTCGAAATAACAGCTGCACCTGCACCGACAGCAAAAGATAAGGTCCCACTGCTGATTTGCTGTTCGTGTGGATAAGGAGACAGATAAATATCACAGGCTGTTAAATACTCCTTAAGCTCCTCATCCGTTAAGAATTTATCGATAAAAACAACCTTGTCCTGTAAACCAAGCTGATCGACTAAATTTTGGAGTTCAAAACGGTAAGATTCCCCTTCATGGGCCAGAACATTCGGATGTGTTTTTCCGATGATCAGGTATTTAAACCCAGGGAGCTCAACTTCCGACAAGGATTGAATGGCATATTCCAGTCCTTTACTTCTTCCGATGAGACCAAAAGTCATCATTACAAAATTGTGTTGAAGGTTTAATCTGTATTTGGCGAGTCCCTGATTGTAATCAAATTGTGGTACGCCATGTGGTATCACTTTTATCTTATCTGTATGCGTAGAATCGAATTGCTCCTCCAATAATTCGATGCCTTTGGGTGACAAACTAACAACTGCCTGAGATTTCTTCAACAACAGCTCGGTGATTTCCTTCTGCTGCAATGATGGGGTTTGAAGAATGGTATGGAACACGGTTAGCAGGGGTATCTTTAGATTGTTGGCAATTTGTGTTATGAAAATGCCATCGGCTCCTCCAAATATTCCAAATTCATGCTGAATAATGCAATAATCATATTCTTCATTAATAATACGGGTTGCCTGATGATAACTATCTAGTCGATCCCTGTATATGACAAATCGTATCGATTGGTCGAAATCTTCCGAACCGAGTTTAGATACAGCGACGATATCGATTTGAACATTCGGATCGAGCTCCATTCCCTGTTTGAGATCTTTGGTAAATGTTGCTAACCCACATTCTTGTGGAGGACAAGTACTAATGATTGCTATTTTTTTCATATGACTTAATCCTCCTTTACAGCATTTTGTACGTCTTCAATTGGAAGATCTAGAATCGCCATTAACAATAAATAATAGCCCTTCTCTAGACCCATTTTTTTCGCTTTTTTATCGATATTTTCCATATTCAGTACTTTGTTTGAGTTTAAATTCTTTTGCTATAGTTGGATCAAAAGTTATACCCAAAGGACGTTGAAAAGCTTTAACCGTAGTTTTTGAAAGGAAATAACGTAGCTTAAGTGAGATAGTCCCGAAAAAAACAGGGCGATTACGTATTTATAGCGCTAAAGAACCTGATTTATTTTTCGACCTTCTCTTTTTTGCTTCGAGGGACAGGTGGTTTTACGCCAACTGCAGTGGTGGAACTTTTACTTTGAACATCTTTTACCTTAAGAGACTTACTTTCGCTATCGTTGTGGTCTGTATCCGTTTGTTTGGCAACTGGCTTTTTTGTTGTATCAGCATTTCTATTTGCTGTACTTTTGGCGGGTACTGTGATTTTTTCTGCAGTATCATTTAGCGTAGGATCAACGGCCGGCTGATCAAGATCTTTCTTGGAGGAAGCCTTAGTCTTACTATCGGTCTTTTTAAGTTCTCGATGGTTTAATTTCTTAATTTTCTTCTTTTTGATACCCTTGCTTAATAATTTAGCTGCTTTTTCTATGCGAGAGTTGAGTTTTTTGTCACTTAAATAATCTTTTAGGTACGGTAGTGAATCTTTTAGGTTAATGACAATGTCATTTCGAAAGACTTTTTTAGAGGATGTTTTTGCCATGATCTAATGCTTTATATATATGGTTACATAAATATAATATTAATTTAATGTTATTTAACCTATTTGTGAATGATTTTAACGTGAATAGCGCCATTGGCCTGCAGACAGGTGGAATAAAGCCCCCCCTGCAGACTGGACTTGTTAAATTATGCTATTAAATTTTTCTGAGCAGTTCTCAAACAATTGAAAAGCTTCTTTGGTTGTCTATTTTAGTTAGAAGGACAATTTCATGAAAATAGCCACCTATAATATTAATGGCATCAACGCACGTCTTCCCGTGTTGTTACGTTGGTTAGCAGAAGAATCGCCTGATGTCGTATGTCTGCAGGAGTTGAAATCTCCGCAAGAACGTTTTCCATTGCAAGAAATTAATGACATCGGATATCATGCGGTTTGGCACGGTCAGAAAAGTTGGAACGGAGTTGCGGTACTTTCCAAATATGAGATCGAAGAAGTAGCTAGAGCTCTTCCAGGCGATCCCGAAGATGTACAAAGCCGTTATTTGGAGGTTATGATCCAGCAAGTCGTGATTTGCTGTCTTTATCTGCCCAATGGCAATCCATTTCCGGGGCCCAAATTTGACTATAAGTTGAAGTGGATCGAGCGCTTAGCAAAGCGGGCCAAAATGCTGCTTAGTATGGATGTTCTAGCGATACTCATTGGGGATTTTAACATTATTCCAACAGAAATGGATGCGTATAAACCTGAAAAATATGTCAACGATGCATTGTTTAGAAAGGAGGTGAAGGAGGTTTTCAGTCAACTTCTTGAAGAGGGCTGGCAGGATTCTATTCGTCAGCTTTTTCCAGATCAGCAGGTTTATACGTTCTGGGATTACTTTCGCCAGGCTTACAGTCGAAATGCTGGTTTACGTATAGACCATATCCTATTGAGCCCTTCAATTCAGGATCGTTTAATTGAAGGTGGAATTGATCGCGATGTGCGCGGATGGGAGAAGAGTAGCGATCATGCGCCTACATGGATTCGATTACGAAATATCAGCACGAATGGCTAAGAAGATAAATATCAGTGCGGGATTGTTATTGTATAAATTTCAGGCGTTAGAAATTTATTTTTTCTTAGTACATCCTGGAGGACCCTATTTTACTAAAAAAGATGAAGGCTCGTGGACAATCCCTAAAGGGAAAATCGATTTGAACGAAGATGAACTTGATGCGGCCAAAAGAGAGTTTATTGAAGAGACAGGCTATCTTCCCCGTGGAAATTTTATTGCGCTAAATGCTATTCAACAAAAAGGAGGCAAAATAGTTAAGTGCTGGGCAATTGAAGGAGATATAGATCCTGCTAGACTTGTAAGCAATACCTTTGAAATGGAATGGCCGCCGAAATCAGGGAAAATGCAAACTTATCCTGAAATAGATCGTGGCGATTGGTTTACATTTACGGAAGCCAGGAAGAAAATAAACGAACAACAGATTTCTTTTCTGGAGCAAGTTATTGCTCATGAGAAATGATCGCTTATTTCAATACAAGTTTATTCTGCAAACGCTATCTAGCAGATTTCATTGCTTTAACTTTTATTGTGTTATCATCTGCTACAAATTTCTGATAAATAGCTGTTTCCATTCCGCATAACGCGACCTTGCCTTCACTATTACTATGAATCCCATACCCATATGTCTTTGTAAGAGGGGAGGCGCGCAGGCATGCTTGTCCTCTAGAGAAAAAAACTGTTCTTGCTTCGGGATATTCGTCTGGCGTTAGGTCCCTTCTTTCCGCATAGACTTGGAAAATAATATCGTCGGATGTATACTGATAAGGTGCTGCGGCGATTAACTCATATTGTCTTTCAGCTACGGTTTTATGGCGTTTTGATGGTGGAATAGTACCCTTAACTACTTTGGTATCTGTCGCAGCTTCAATTAAAGTATTGAAGTAATTTGTCGAATGGGTTTTCATAATTTTTATTTTTCTTTAATCAAAAGGCATGTAATGATAGAAACAAAAATAATAGAATATCTTGCGATCTGATAGTGGATCGCAAGATATCTTATGAATTACTGATTATTGTTGCTGTTCTATATTACAGTGCTGCTTTTATAGCGGCTAGGCAATCGGACTGATATTTCATGATATTATCTTTATCCGAAGCGGAGATTTTTCCTTCAACAAGATTTTTTTCAATCTCATTTTTTATATCCAATATCGATTTTTCTTTGTCCAATGCTTTTTCTGCAGATTCTGCATTGATGCGGTCTACCCAGGTTTTGCCTAGCTTTGTATAAAGCTCTTTAGCTTTATCATTGGAGAGGACTGGGGCAGTCACTGAAGCAATTGCTGCATTGGCCGCGGCTTTATCTGAATAAACGACTGCTTCCGCATCTTTTGTTGCAGCATCTTCTGAGGTTTTCATGGCCTCTTCATTAGCGTCAGCTGCTTTTTCCTCCGCATTTTCCATGTGCTCGGTTGCTTTTTCTTGTGGTGTTTGATTGTTACATGAAACTAGAATTGCTGCAGTCGCTAATGAAGCGAGTAATGTTTTGTTTGAAATCATAATATTATTTATTTAGTGACAATGTTTAAATGACAAGATTTACTGATGAATAGTTTTACTATCCAAAGACTACCATCCCATCTTTGCGTAAATATTACGGAAAATGTGGTTTATACTTGTTTTGCTATAAATAGTTCATTATGAGATTTGTGGCGTTTTGGTTGGGGACTTCTCAATCTATTAGCCAATAATATAAAACCGTATAAAAATTTCGCTGATAGCTTATATTCTTTCGAATTCTTTATATGACGTTATTTATACTTTAATTGAGTAATATCCAAGATAATCCAAACAAAGTGGTCAAAAGTATTGTTGATTAAATACAGACTGCTTGTCCGGTCATGAAGAAAGTTTTAAAGCTAGGCACCTTTCCAACCTAGCTTTTTTATTTTTCACCGAAATAACCAATTAATAAGCCTCAATGCCAGCCATTCAGATTATTCAGATTCTGAATAATTATTGGACAATCGTTTGATCCGCTTTTCGTAGTTATTTTTTTCTATATTAGCCTTAGATATGACATGTTTGAAGAGGGGTGCTAGATTTTATTATGCGTGGCAAATTATCTCTTTTGAGAATTTCCTATTATTAGTAAATTAAATGATTAAAAACTAGCAAAATATGCGTCAACTGGAGTGCCACGAAGAAGAAATCCAACTATGCGGTAAGATCCAATATTTCGGTTTCCTTTGTATTTTTGATGAGAGTGGGTGTATTGCCGCAAGTGAAAACCTGTCTGCAGTACTCAATATTCCTATAAACGGAATCTTAGGGAGATCGATCGAGCAGCTACTGCCTTTGATATCGTCCGAACCGGAGTTGAATCTCAAAGAAATTGAAAGACAGATCACAGGGGAGATATTTACACGTTTTGTAGAACGTATCCGTATCAAAAATGTAGATTATTATCTAAGCATTTACCGGTATGATGAGAAAACATATCTTGAAGTCGAGATCTGTAGTGAGAATCAATTAAAAGCGACCCGTTTATTCTATTATGCGAAATACCTTGAAGAGCGTCATGGTAATGCTTGGCAATCATTGACTGTACTGATCCGCCAGATTATTGGTTTTGATCGTGTCATGGTATACCGTTTCGAAGAGGACAATAGCGGACAGGTAATTGCAGAGTCCATTGCAGACGGGATGACCTCATTGATGGGGTACCGTTATCCGGAATTTGATATTCCGGCACAAGCACGCGCGCTATATGTGAAATTCCCTGCGCGCCATGTAGCAGATATTGAGGCACCGACTATTGCTATACAGGGCCTGGAGGCTCGAGAGGTTGATTTGACACGCTGTAGCCTCAGAGCATTGTCTCCCGTACATTTACAATATCTTAAGAATGCGGGTGCACGTGCCAGTGCCAGTTTTTCTATCGTTATCGAGGGAAGACTCTGGGGACTTGTGGCCTGCCAGAATAGTCTACCTTTGAATGTAGACCTTGGCCAACGCCACTTATGCGCGTTCTTAACCCAGTATGCCATAAATTATTACCTTTCAGAATATCAAAAAGAAAATCTTGTCGCACAGACTATTATGGGCGTTATGGAGCGTGACCTGAAGTCTGAGTTATTGGTAAACAGCGATATTGGAATTGTGCTTGAACGCTTTGCACCACAAATCTTGGAAATAGTAGGGGCAGATGGATTGATGATCAAACATGACCGTGGTTTCAAATCTTGGGGTGAGGTACCGACAGAATCAGAGCAACGGCAGATTGATCTTTATATAGAAAAACAGGGCGAGAATGACTTATTTTTTACATCAAATTTTGTTTATGATGGTGCTGACTTAGAACAATCGCTCATATTTCCCGGTATTTTACGTATAAATATCCTTCCCAGTAATAAATGGCACATCTATTTGTTCCGTAAAGAGCATGTATACGAAGATGTATGGGCCGGAAAACCCGAAAAAATATATCATTATGATCCCGAAAGGGAAATAGAGTTTCCGTCACCTAGGACATCTTTTGAAGCTTGGCGTGAAACGATGAAAGGCAAGTCCATCAAATGGAAAAATGCCGAGCTTTCTTTTATTGAAAAAGTTGCACAAATAACCCAACAAGCTATTGCGCAACGGGGCGGGGAGATTGCTCAGCTCAATAAGGAGCTCGTAAGATCGAACAATGCCTTAGATACATTTGGCTATACATTGACTCACGATCTTAAAAACCCTCTTTCTTCGATAAAGCTTGCTGCACAGATGATGTTGATGAAAGATGATCTTCCTAAGGATATACTACGCAAAATGGCACTAAATATTATGGATGCTACCGTGCTGATCACTGAGATGATGGATAAGGTGTATCAACTCACACAGTCTAATTATGTAGCCTTCAAAACGGAACTGATCGACCCACGGAACAAAATTCTTAATATTCTCGAAAGTTGTAAGCAACAGTTTGACAGTACAAGTTTGGAATTTGTCTTAGGGGAGACCTGGCCCATTCTTGGGGAAAGAACACTGTTATATCAGCTGTTTTTAAATCTGATCGGCAACGCTGTAAAATATAGCAGTAAAAAAGATCAGCCAAGGGTGGAAGTTTATAGTGAAAAACACGGCCATTCAGTTTACTACTATATCAAGGACAATGGTATTGGCATAGATATTCAGGACGACAGTAATATATTTGATATCTTTAAACGTCTGCCGAATTCGCAGGGCTTTGAAGGATCGGGGATTGGTCTTTCCATTGTCAAACGTATAGCGGATCGTCTTGATGCGAAAGTTACTGTAGAAAGCGAGCTCAGCGTGGGTACAACATTCTGTGTTAAATTTAGAGGTTGATAGATAATGATGTAATTTACAAATCCATTATGGTATCCAAACCACGTTTTAATCCTTTAAAGGTACCCATTTTGGCAAGGGCAATCTTAATTCCATTCAGATAGGGTGCTACACCAGTTCCAGCTTCATGTTTGATGATTAATTTTTCATCTTCCATACCAAAGATTGTTTCGACACCTAGTACATAACCCGGCAGTCTTATTGCATGCACCTGAATACCATTGATATCACCACCACGAGTCTCTTTGTTGCCAATGGTATCTTTTATGGGAACTTCAACCTTCGGCGTTTTAATTTTGGAAAGACTATAGGCTAATTCTGCGACTGTGCCGCTTGGTGAGTCTACCTTTCTTTGGGATGCATAATCTATAATTTCAAATTGATCGATATATTGAGCAGCAGTCTCCGCAAATTTTTTCAGTAAAACAGCGGTAATCGAAAAATTACCGGCAGCTAGAACGGATACCGCGCTTTCTTTCGCATGTTCTTCAATTTCTTCATAATCCTGACTTGAGAGCCCTGAAGTCCCAATAAGGACATGCCTACCTTTATCTATCGCATTCAGGATGTTCTTCTTGGCAATAAGTGGAGTGGTAAAGTCAATTAAAATATCAAAATCAATATCCCCCATTGCATTTTCTATTGTATCAAATAGGGGAACCGGAGACGTTTTTATCTTTAGAATCTCAGCGAGATTTTCTCCTGCATAAGAGCGTGAAAGTCCGCCAACCAATTTATAGTTTGTATCGTCGATTATATTTTTACTCAATTCTTTACCGACCCAGCCTGTTGCTCCCGCAATAAACACCTTTTTCATCATTGTTTTTTTAACTATTAATAACTATAAATAAGCTGTTTTTGTTTCAATAATCACCTAAATGAGGTAATACTTACTTTTAATTTACACAAACAAGAAAGATCTTTAATTTGTTGTATTAGTAAAGTGTGTTCAATTTTTTAACTATTTGTCCATGATTATGACCGAAAAACAACTTCTACAAATGCTTATCCGAGTTCAGGATGAGTTATGCATTACCATTTCCATCAATACCCATCGCACACATCCTGATAACCTAAGCGACCGAATAAAGATCAAAAATTTTATCGGAGAAGCGATTGATAGACTAACGGATAAATATGATAAGAGGGTCGTTGCTGGTCTCATCAAACAATTGGAACAGATAGCGCATGAACTTGATATTAATTATAATCTTGAAAGTCTGCATATCTTCGTTTCAGATACAATAGCAGAAGTTTTCAAGTCATCATGGGAGACAAACCAAGAAGGTGTCCATATTAGCAATACATTTGCTGTACGCCCTTTGGTTAAGGAGATTGGCCGCCAAACCAGTTATCTTGTGATGTTGCTCTCGCAAAGCGGTGTTCATCTTTTTCGTGCCTTGAATGGGCGCATTGTTGAGGATATCAGTAGTGAAGAGTTTCCTATTGCCGAAAATCAATTTTACAATACATTTCCCGATAAAAGTAGCGATGCCAAACATCTTGATGACCTCTTAAGGGAATATCTTAATCGGGTGGACAAAGCTCTCCTGCGCTATATTGGGGACACAAAGAGCGTAACACTCGTGTTTTGCACGGAGGATAATTATAGTAAGCTCTTACAGGTTGCGGATAGACCTTCTATCTATTATGGATATTTACCAATAGATTACAATAACATTGAAACACATCAGTTGGAGAGCCGTGCCTGGAATTTTATGAAACAGGAGTTGGTACGAAAAAATGAAGACTACTTTAAAGAGCTGGAAGCAGCTGTGGGCAATGGTTTAGTGATCACTGATCTGCAAGAAATTTATCGTGCATGTCAAGACGGCCGTGGGGATATCCTAGTCGTTCAAGAGAGCTTCCATCAAGCCGTAAAGATTCTTTCAGATCAGGATATAGCGATCGTAGACAACCCTATCGGATTAGACACGATCGACGATATTAGCAGTCTATTGGCCCTATTGATCGACGAAAGGGGAGGGCAAACCGTATATGTTCCCCAGATACCGAATGAGGAATTGCAACCTATTGCCCTTAAGATTAGGTACTAGCCGCGGTTAATTGCACAATGGTAATTAAGATGTCTATTATTCATTGCGAGGTTAATTGTTTCGTGCAAATGTAGATTTATTATAGAAAAAACGAACGACTTCGCTCGTTAATTTTCATCGTACTGAATTGCTATTTCGACGAAAAATGAGACAAGACAATCATTTCGGCTCGGAGGCTATTAAACTAGTATTTATATTTGAGGAGTAAATCAGCAATGAAACTTACAATAAATGGCAGCAGCGACGATCGGATGAGTCGCTCAAAGAGCATGTGAAGCTTGAATAATTTTTATGGAAAATGAATTTTAAATGCATCGTTTAGATGAGTGTTCCAATAGTGCATGCTTTATCCCGAAAAAAAATACACCTATTTTATAAAGTAATCGATCAATTTGATTATGCAAAAGCCTCTCGATTTACCAAAAATCAGAGGCTTTGTTTTTAGCCTCAGGTCAAACGTAATCTTGAATAACAAGGCCAATTCTGTGGAACAGGCCTTGTTATTTATATTGTTCAATCTAAGTGAGTTTTAATCATTTCCATGATCTTCTGTCGCAAATGAAAATTTAACTGATTTTTGCGGATAAGCCTCCATACTCTTACGGCTTGTATTTTTGATAATGGTTTTGATACTAACGCGATCGCCCAATTTATAGTAAGTTTCTACGGTCTGATAATCCAGTAGGTAGGGACCACAAAAGTAGTTCCCATTATCATCTTTTTCGATGATTCCCTGATAAAGCCCTGTTCTTGTCTCTTTTGGCATGTTAATTTAATTTGAAGAACAAAGGTAGCAAGAGTATTTGGAGAAATGATATTAAAGATGAAATTAGGGACATTTTATTAAAATCTGGAAAGACGGCTCCCTTAGGCCGCTCTATATATAGTATATGTTTTCGTTCCATAGGGCGCGAATGTAAAAGGGGAAGCGCTTATTGGAATGGATGACATGAAGAGGGTAGGATTTTGTAATTAAAACCGGTAACCTATGGATAATGCGGTGCGGATACCGGCAAAGGGTCCGCTAGTGCTTAGTGTTACACCATCAGCATTTACTTCTTTTTTGATCTTCATGAGATTACTGTCAAATTCATCCAGTTGTCTCTTTACTTCGCGTTGCTCGCCCGCATTTAATGGGGTTTTCCCTTCGAACTTTCCATTGTTGAAGCCATAACTGGGACCGACAATGCGCCAATCTAAATAGATATTTTGTCCAAGCCTCCATTGATTACCGACAGCCACACCAGCGGTAAAAGCATTTAAGCCACCCGATATAGGTACTTCTTTGTGATAATTTGACTCATCGACGGTAATCTTTGTGTGTACACTATAATTGGCGTATTTGACAAATGGTGCGATATAGAATCCCTTTAACACTTCTTTATTATTGATGTAGAAACGTACTTCTGGGGTGATGGAAAAAGCCCCTAATTTAGCTTCACCCAAAATATTATTATCATCGTCAAAAGAAGATTCCCATAGGGATTTAAAGGGTAAGTTGGCATTTGGACGATAACTGATCGTTCCATTGATCGATAGATGCTCATTGAGCGATCTTTCATACTCCAGTGCAATATTCCCAACAGATAGAGGCCAAAGATTTAATTTGATAAGATTTGATTTTTCTTGTGCTTTTAATCCAGAGATAGTACATATCCCAAGTGTAAGCACCGCAAGGTAGTGCAATTTCATCGTAGTTTTTCCAAAATTCAGGTAGCAAAGATATTGGAATATATGATTTCAGAGAAATCTAAGACATCGATATTTTGACCTAAATCCGTAAAACTGGTAGATATTTCTGTAATATATATTGGTGTTATCATCTAGTATAACGAAATTTGTGAAGGGCTTTGATTGCAAAAAATGATCAGGGCCAAAACTTTTAAACTTAATCACATGAAATCATTATTGTCTTTACCCTTAACGCTAATCATACTTTTCTTATGCGGGGATATTGTTCGTGGACAAGATAAGGAGTCTATGGTACGTATTTCTGAAATTGAGGTTTATGTTGAACACCTCGAAGAATACAAGACCATTTTAAAAGAAGAGGCTGCTGCATCTATGGCGCTCGAAGAAGGTGTTGTTGCGATCTTTCCAATGTTCAAAAAAGATAATCCGACACAGATACGTATCTTGGAAATCTATCGGGACAAGCAAGCCTACCTTGCCCATTTGAAAACAGCACACTTTTTAAAATATAAGTCAACTACACTCCATATGGTGAAATTATTGAAGCTCATTGATATGGACGTATTAGATCCAGAAACTGCAAAACTTATGTTTACAAAAATGAAAGAATAGGTGCGGTGCTGAGAAGGAATTTGACGATCAGTAACATGTAGGATTTAAAGCATATCGGATTTTAAATTATATGCTGAGGGAGCGTACTCCCTCAGTATAATTAACAAATTAAAGTTTGTTGCCTTCTAAAGTACTTATACTTTTAGCAGGTATTGTTAAAGAATAGACGCCTGAGCTATTCGGATTTACAGCGCCGACGTTACCCCAATGCCCCGAACTGCTTGCGGTGGTTTGGTAATTGTTCAATGCGCCGCTTGCAAAACCTGTAAGGTTGATATCCAATGGAACAGCCGCAGTACCCGTGTTAGTGACAACTAAAACAAACTTACCTGTTTGTGGCTCTTTGTAAGCCGAAATCAATAACCCATTTCCATTTTGAACCGCTACATTGATTCGCATATAACCTGCTTTGATAAATCTGGAATAATGTCCCATCACATCATACGTTTTTGGAAATTCCAAGGAACCATCACTCTTTGTACAAATAAGCGCCTCATTATTTTGAAATGCTAGCATACCTAGCCAAAACACATACGCATTGGCGTTACAATCCGCAAGAAGCTTGTGCATATTAACCGCTAGTTTTAGGCCACCTTCAATGCCATTGTCATAATTGCCGCCATCATCGGAAGCTTCTGTTACCCACATCGGTTTACCTCCAATACTAAAATTCCACATGGAAGGACTCTGGTTAAATCCACGTTGACCAGTGATGATGCCGCTTATCTCTACGTAGCCATGCCCGGCGAGGATGTCGACTTTGCTTCTGTCCATGCCTGAAAGGAAATTATCGGCTGTTCCCCAGGCCGCATTCTCAGAAGATATGATCTTGGTGGATTGAAGGCCCGCACTGTTTAATTCGGGACGGAGGTTGTTGGTAATAAACTGTCCCAGATGTGAAGAGTCCCAATAAGAAGCATCCCAGTCAGAAAAGACATTTTCAGGCTCATTTGACGGAGAAATAGCATTGATTGTAATTCCCTCGTTCTGAAACGATTTTACAAATCCAGTCAGATAGCGAGCAAAAGCTGTTGAAGAAGTATTAAAATTAAGTCCATTAAACCATTTCGCGGAAATACTACTCGTATTGGTCTTCATGTATAATGGCGGAGTCCAAGTACTTGCCATAACGAAGGGAACTTCATAGCGTTCTTTCGCTTTCTTGATGATCCAGACCTGCCCAAGCTGTTCTTTTTCGTCTGCTGTCAAATTCTGATAAGTCGTACTATTGGGATCCACGTCAATCGAAACTCCTGCCGGTTTAATGGTAACGACCTTGGTCTGTTGGTTAAAAGGGTAGGTATGAAGTACCTTACCACGCAGGATATTCAGTTTCAACCCACTGCCTCCCCATAAATAATCCAGGATACTATCTCTTTTTGCGGATTCAAAGAATGGAACAATCCGACCTCCGAATGCACCAAATCCATCAATCTTTTGATAGGTTTGATCCCAATTCAATGTTGCAATTGTAGCTCCTGCTTGCGCGGATACTGCAGCTTTTTTGTTAAGTTGTGCCTCCGGACTCTCTAGAGTCAATGAATTTTTTTGGCAACTAAAAATAGAAAATGTGGAAACTACGGCCAAAACAGTATAAAGTCTGTTCCAGCGACTGGTTAATTTTAACATAACTTAGTTTTTAAGATTTGTGAATGAATCAATAATTTAATTGTGCTTGGTTTTCCAAGCGGTTCTCATCGTCGTTGTTTTGTTTGCCTCCTTTCTTTAGTTAAAAAAATAAACATTCACCGATTTCCACATTGGTTAGTTTCCGAAAATTAATAATATTTTGGGAGAATTTATTATTACTCCTATTATTTTAATTTTATTTTTTATTGAATTAAAGATAAATACATATTTTTTTAATGATAACTTAATTCTATTCCTTCTTTTCTGCCGAAGATGAAGATTAAGCTTGTCATTGATTATGCATTAAAAACTGAAATCCATCGTCTTTGCTATAAGTCAGATGCTCAGCTATTTATAATAAAGTGTTATTGAAAGGTACGAATTGTTACTGTAAATATGACAAGGTTGAGTTTAAAAGGGACGACACTTCTTCATGAAGTATTGTCCCTTTTAATGGATGTAAATTAAGAATAATTTGCTGTAAATATGCTTGTTAAGGTAGAGTTGTTAAATTTATTGAAGGTGCTGTGCCAGAACCCGGTTGTGTGAACTTCGTTCCTGGATTTACGACGGTATTGAAAAAACCGCCATTTTTCAGGAAGAAGCTATTTCCGGTTGTTCCGCCAATAGCGTCTATACGTTGGTTGTTTGAATAGGTCGCATCAACTGTAAAGGTACTTTCCACGACTTTCAGCCAAGTTCCAGTAGCTGTATGAACCCATTGATTACTATATTCTGCAGAACGGCCAAGGAAGCCGTTGTCGGCATTGAAATTTTCGAGGAAGCTATGAAAGCCCGTTAAATAGGTGTTTGTTTTGGGACGTTTCCAGCTTGCAATGAGTATCCAATTATTGGTCGAAGGATCATTAAACCATGCCGTAAAATCAGTACTTCCATTGTTATCAGGTTCTCCCTTCAATAAAAATTTATAGGTAGTGGCGGCAGTCCAATTATACTTGAGGTAGCTTTGTCCACCAGAACCTTCGCCACCAAACTCACCTGTTGTCGTATTTGTCCCTTTTCTATTTAATGTGATGCGATCCTCTGCTGGTATTTGGGACGGGTTATCGGTGCTATATGGACTCCAAACAGAAAATAGTATTCTGCGCTCTGTCGCTGAATTGACCTGCATACCGAAATATCCTTGGCCGAACCCGTTTGCCATAAAGTAAGAACCTATCTTATCTTCTCCGGCAGGCACTTTCACCTCGCTATAATAATAGGATACTTGCTGATTTGTTGGAATGGTATAACTCAAATGGCAGGATGGGCCCCGTCGCGACCAATAGTAAGTATTATCAACATTATTGTCACTATAAATTACAGTGCCATTTGTTGCCGAACTGTCTAAAATCAAGTGTGATACATCTGCAAAATAACCGCCTGACTTGGTCACACCTTGAAGATCCATTTTTATATATCCCGCCGTATTTAGCGAATAGGTACCGACCGTGTAATCCTGTAATGTTCCACCCTTAAGTTTGATTTGTTTGCTTACACCGTTGATTGTTAACTTCACCGTACTACTATCGCCTGAAGGTAACACTTTAGCTCTTATTTTAACACGTAAAGCGCCCGCTTGGGGGACCTTAGCATAGGTACTGATCACGCTATTGGCATTGGTCCAGTTTGCCAATCCATTGCTATTGATGACTTCTACTGCACCGGAAGGTGCCGAAGTAACAAAAGCATTGCCACCTAAGGGAACTTCGTATCCACTTAGACCAGGGGATGCGGCCCGTAGCGATAATTTCTCTTCTAAATTTGTTTGTACCTCGCTTTTTTGGCAAGAAAGAAAGCTTGCCAATACTGTACAGAGCAGTAGCGTAATTTTAGGATATCTCATAATTTAAATTTAATTGTTCACCCTAATTTTATAAATACAATTAAATTAAACGAAAACTATGCAATGCAATCGTTTGTGTGAATTGCTTTTGTAACAAAAGGGATACTTTAAGTAATAGTCATTATCCATTTAATGAACTGTCGTTAGGTAAACATTGCAATGCGCAATAGTTTAAATCGTCCCCAATGGTTGGTTTCAAAGAAATGGGCTGAGGCCAATTATAAAAATTAAGCCAATGTCCGAAAATAATTTTGCTGAACTTTATAAAACTTGGTCTACGGATCAGTTGTTGTCTGTGGTAGACAATCCCGATCACTATGAGCCTTCTGTGCTTGAAGCTGCCGAGATTGAATTAAAAAGTCGACCTTTGACCACCGAGGGGTTGACAGCAGCAAGATATGTGCTTAAGCAATTTTACTTATGAATGCAAACCTGCTTTCGTCGTTTTTTTGTAAGTTCGCGACTTCAAATTTGTGGACGTTATTAAACAATGAACAGTTGCTGTAGGGACAATAGACTAATAAATAGTGTATGAATATTATTGAAAGCATAAAAAAGACGAATTGGTTGCGTATCGCATTATTTTACGGGTTGCTGATATTGGGAACTTTTGCCATACGAAAGCTTCCTAATATTTTCCAGATGGCTATGAAAGATGTTTTTAGTTTTCCATTGCCTTGGAATATGAATCACGGATTTATTATTCTGATTATCTCGGCATTTTTTTATGCTTTGTCAAAAGTCGTTTCCACCGTTACACTTTTTGGTCCTAATAAAATAAAGTCACTTTTGTTTCCATTCCTTTTATTTGCAGGATATGGTATTTATGGATTCAAAAATAATTACGGTGTCGATGAGCACGTGTGGGCATTGTTGTTCTGCCTGTTTACATTGCTCTATGATATCATGGAGGAATTTACTTGGCGGGGCTATTTGAATGATAGTCTAGGAGAAATAAAATGGCCCATTAAAAGTGTGATTACGGGAATATTTTGGGCGATTTGGCATCTTTTAATTTTTGATAATTTTAGCCAATTTGGTGGCTTTGCCGGATTTGTGCTTTTGTGTATTGTCTTTTCGTTTGTATTGACTTTCTCCACCATAAGAACCAATTCAATTATAGCTCCAGCTACTTTACACGCACTTTTGGGGAAGACAAATTTAGTCACCCTGTTATTATTTATACTGTTTATTATTTTATTACTCTTTTGGAATAAGAAATTCAAGGGATCAACCAGCGATGCCGAACTCAAATCGTAGGAAATCGCTGGTGGACCATTGCTGCACATAGCCGATCAATTTTGAGTATCTGACCATAAGGAGCAGAGGGCACAAACTATAGCGATCTATAAATAAACTGCTGCTTCCTAGGTCATTTAGACTATTCGGACAGTGTATCGGCATGTCGATGCATAAGCTTCCAGCTACCTTGCTCTTTTCTGAAGATTTCGGTGATTCTGAGATTGAAAATCACCACGGTATCTTGCCCTTTTATGTTGACAGACGAACGTTGTATACCCGTCCAATAGGCTAGCGTATCACTTGCATCTTGATGTATCACTTCAAATTTGTTTTGTGCACCCGGAAGGAAATTGGAAGCTCCTTTTTGGTTAAAATCATTGACCTGTAATACCCCAGAAATATATATTCCATTGGGCGGAAAAATTGTTGCAGGCTCATTTGAGACAGAAATATCTTTTAGGGAATCAAAATGACCCTCCACAAAATCTGTTGAGGCTTTTAAACGGATAGTCATAAATTTTTCGAAATCCAAGAGTGCATTATTAGCTGTTTTCATATCTTTTATCTTTGTTTAATTGATACAAAGTTCCCAAAATGAAATTATTCTAACCTGTGACTATCGTCACATAATATCAAGAGTTTAGCCTTCTCCTACGAATTCTGCTTAAGGTTTCTCTAGCTACTCCCAAAAAGGAAGCCAATTGAGAAAGTGGCACACGTTGTAGGATTTCAGGATATTTGCGTTCTAGATAAGACAGGCGTTCAGCAGCCGAATAGAGTTTAAATAGATTGGCAAACTCTTCCTGGCGTGAAGCAAACTGCCTGATACAATGCCGTCCCAACCGCTCTATTTCTATAGCCTGTGCAGCAAGTTCAAATAGTGTCGACTTATCAAAAATAATGGTCCTTAAGTCCTCACAGGCTACGATGTTAAATTCGGATTTTTGCCCACTGCCAAAACTTTGAATATTGGTAGCGATATCGTTTTCAAAGAAAAATCCTGTGTTTTTGACAGTTCCATCAATAACATAATAACTTCTACAATAGCCTTTGTCGATAAAAAAGAGCGAATTGCAAACTTTACCCTGTTCCAGCAGTAAATCATTTTTTTTGAAGTTACGCAATGTCAATGCTGGTTGCAGCAAGTGCCAGCTATCCGTCGAAAAGTCAACCAGTGCGTGAATGTAATTGCGAAGATTGTCCATGGTCAAAATTAAAAAAAAAATTGAGTGCGCCTAAAGCCTATTTTTCTACTGTCGAAATTTTGGGAACTATTTTTTGAAGAGTTGTAATTATTTATTTAATGGCTAAGGTTTTCTTAGCGAGCTGTTTGTAGCGCTTCGGCTACAGGTTTTTTGAATATCGATTTTAACTTATTGTTTAACTTTTTTTTGAACTACATTTATGATACCTATTCCGTCGAAACCTACACCTTAGTGTATCTTCTTCGCTGGATATCGATGTTATTAACGTAAAGAATATGCTTTTATCTGTAGTTGCTGTTTTGGTATTTTTATTGAATGTTACGCTTGTTTTCCTCAGTATTCGACGAGAAAATACATTATTTCAGAGACACCTTATGATTATTCTCTCATTGGGTTTGTTTCAGATTCTGTTCGGATTTTTATGCAACCACTTGTTTCCTGAGTGGCTATATCTTTTGCTGATCTTTCCTAATGGATTATTGTATGGACCCGCATTGGCACTATTAGTTCATGATCTCATTGCCGGATCTACGGTATTTGGTTTGTGGAAGCATATGTTCCCTTTTTTTGGAGCCATGCTGATCTTTGTATTGCTATGCAGCAATTTTACCCTTCGATACAAGTATAACCTCGACTATTCCATCTTTCTTAATTTTTTATCTTACATCCATCTACTAGGGTACATGGTTTGGTTGTGGTTTGAAATGCGGAAAAACGATTTTCTAAAATTTAACCTTAAAAGAATAATCTTTTTTGCTAGTATAATTGTTTTTGTTTTTTTGTCCTCTTTTTTGATCTTTAGAATGGCCTATTTTGATGTTAATTTTAATATTCATCGGGGATTCAGTATAGGCTTATATGTGATCTTCCTGTCGGCAATCCAGTTTGTTGTGCCTCCAGATGCAAAGTTAATACAAACAGAAGCCTTTAATGCAAGTAAAATTTCTGTAATTCCACAACAGATACTCGAGCTCGATATAGTGCGGCAGTTGGAAAAACAGAAAGGCAAACTTTCTCTTCCTCCAATGAGTGCAGAAAAACAGCTAGAATATAGAAAAGCCATTGACTATTTTATACAAACCTTAGCATATTTGGATAGCGATCTCAATAAGGAAAGCTTCTGCCAGCAAGTGGGTATTCCTGTACATCAGGTAGGGGCTTTTCTCAAAGATGAGTATGATAAAGGGCTGAATGGATTTATCAATCAATTGCGACTAAGCTATGCAGCCAAACAGCTGCGCTCACATGAGCTCGTCTACACCATCAGCGATCTGGCTTTTGTTTGTGGTTTTAATTCTAGGGCTTCTTTTTATCGCAATTTCCAAACTGAATTTGGTTGTTCCCCCCATCAATATCGCTTAGGTTGTCTTTCAATGGTATGTGGATAAATTTGAATTGTCTCAATTTATGGGGGCAATTTTATTTTTTCACAAAAGAAATGTTTTCTTTTTATCGTAAAAACAGTTGTCCCGCCTTAAGGGACATTAGGCTTATTTTCTTTTGTAAGAAGCTTGTTATTAATTGTTTACGGTTTATTCCTTTTTGTGTTATCGCTGAACGATAAATTTATCCGCGATGATATGTCCTTTGTTTGAGACATGCTATTCCGATCGATTGATAATCTTTGTCAATAAGTTTTTATGTCTTTGACAATGAATCTATTCGTATCTGAATGGATGTAAGGTAGAAAACTGAGGACTGTTTATCAACCCAAAAAAAGAAGATTATGTATTACGATTTTTATCTGTATTATTTGAGCTACCTGAGCTCTCTTTACAATGGATATCCCTTAATTATTCGAATGACCTTGGTGATGGTCATGTTGTTGGCAGTAATTACACTATGTGGCATACTGCGCTTATTGTTTATAGGGTATAAAATAAATCGGGAAGAACGGCGAAAGAACAAAACGAAACAACATTTTGAGGAGAAACTGGATTTTGTTATGCGTAACAAAGCGAACTATGATGTCGAGGAAATCCAGGCTCTTCTAGACTATGATGTAAGTAAAGTGAAAAAGTGGAAATGGGAATTAGTGACCGATCTTGTTCTTTCGGTCAAAAATACGGTAGAGAAGGCAAGTGCACTTAATGTTATTAATTATAAGAATTGCCTTGAAGCGTTGGGATTGACGCGTTTTTGGGAAAAGCGTATGCGCGTTGCTGCCATTGACCGTCGGCGTGAAGTCTTACAAATTGTGGGTGAAATAGATAATGGAGTGAATAGTGGAGTGCTCTCCAAGTCAACATTTCATAAAGATATCCAACTGCGTAAGGCAGCACGTGACCTGTATACCAGTCAAGACACCTATAACCCATTCCGGTTTATGGAGGAAAACTTTGATGAAGCTTTCACTCAGTTGGATAAATTACGTCTCCATGCCACATTGATTAAAAAGTCAAATGAAGGTAAATTGCCCAATTTACTTCGCTGGATTAATAATTCAAAAAATCCAAATTATATCATTTTTGTGCTTCGTGAGATTGGTTTCTTCAAGCAATATGAGGCTTCAGCAACTTTATTGACACTTCTCGATAAACAAGAGAATAAGGATGTGCGGGCACAGATCGTAATGACACTTGGAGAACTCGACTATTTTGAATGTGCACCTGTGTTAATCGATAGGTTCGCCTTGGAGAATAGCAGTGTCAGAGAGGCTATCATTAAAGCGCTGGGCGGTCTGCGAGATGAACACACGTTGGCTTTCCTTGTAGAGACCTATCAGTCAACAGCAGATGTAAATATCAAATTGCTGGTGGCACGCTCTATTAAATGTCATGGTGAACAGGGAAAGCAGAAACTTCATCAGCTCAAAGAAGACGCCCGATCTGGAGCCAAGGAGAAAGAGCACCTGCTGCTGGATCAGGTGTTTTCAGAAAATATTTTCGTATCAGCCTAAACTTTTAGAAAAATGGTATACTTCTTTACTTATCTTATTTACTTTTATGCAACTACGCTTGCTATTTTCTATATAGCATTGCTCGTAATGAGCTATTTTAAAACGATACGTTATCGTTATTCTTATACAAAAAGAGACGAACATTATCTAAAAAACTTTCCGAATGAGGCGCCAGGAATATCTATTGTTGCGCCAGCATTCAACGAAGAAGTGATTATCTCTGATAGTGTCAACTCTCTCTTAAATCTCGATTATCCAACCTTTGAAGTAATTATTGTTAACGATGGTAGTAAAGACAAGACCTTAGCGATTTTAATAGACGAATTTGAATTAGAAGAAGTTCCTTATTATTATGTCTATAAAGTATACTGTAGGCCTGTTCATCGCATATTACGATCCAAAAATCCGGCTTATAGTAAGCTCATTGTCGTCGATAAGGAGAATGGTGGAACAAAGGCGGATGCAATGAATGCAGGTGTTAATATGGCTCAATACGCCTATTTTATCAATACCGATGTTGATTGTATTCTTGCCAAGGATACCCTGAGCAAAATTATTTTACCTGTATTGGATAGTGAACAGCATGTGATAGCAGTCGGAGCGACCATGCGTATGGTGAATAGCTGTTCGATAGATAAAGGACAAATTACACGTGTAAGACCACCAAAAGGCCTTATTCCTCTTTTTCAGGAAACAGAATATCTCCGATCTTATCTGGTAGCCAAAATGGGCTGGTCGATGCTCAATGCTATTCCAAACGTATCCGGCGGGTTTGGTCTCTTTGATACTCAAGTGGTGACCTCTGCAGGCGGCTTTGATTCGGCTTCTCACGCCGAAGATATGGATATGACCGTACGGATGGTAGCCTATATGCGGGAAAACCGAAAGAAATACAAGATTGCACAATGCCCATATAGTCTCTGTTGGACAGAAGGACCACCAAATATAAAAGTGCTGAATAGGCAGCGTACCCGATGGGGACGTGGTATGCTGCAATTCATTATCGATCATCGGAAATTCTTCTTAAACAAGGACTATGGCCGGCTTGGATTGCTTGTGATGCCTTACATTGTCTTTTTTGAATTTCTGGCTCCAATAATCGAGTTTACTGGATTTTTATTCCTGTTGTTTTTATTGTTTACGCATCAGGTCAATTTTGATACATTTTGGATGATGTTGCTTTATGCATACCTCATTGGTCTCTCTGTATCTATCATTACCGTATCGTATGATCTGGTATTGAATAAGCTTTACAAAAACTTTTGGGAATACCTCAAGCTCGTGCTGTTTTCGGCATTTGAAGCTATTATATACCATCCTTTGGTCGTGGTTTTTACCCTTAGAGGATACATTCAATATTTAACTAAACGAAATTTCAAATGGGGACAGATGACCCGTCAAGGGTTTTCGCCTTCAAAAAATGTTAACGCTGCCAATAACAATGTTTAAGAAGTTTACATACGCCAGTCTTTTTATAGGAATTTCTGGCGCTTTACTGCTGGCAAATCCCAGCTATGCCCAAAGGGCCGGAACGACAATTGAACGAAATAAAGATGCCAACGAAATTAATGAACTCTATAGCCAGGGAAAGTGGGAGGAAGGAAAGAAAAAAGTCGATGAATTTCTTCAAAAAAATCCCAAAGATTCAGATATGCGGATGCTGCTCGGGAAATATTATCTTCATCGGCAACAGTACGATAAAGCGCGATATGAGCTTGTAAAATCACTTGAATATGCTCCCGCAAATGTGGAGTCCAAGCATATGCTTGTTGCTGTGGAGACCGAAACACAGCGCTATTCGAGCGCGATCTGTTATATCAATGAACTATTGGAGGTCAATCCTTATTGGAAAGGCTTGTGGCGCAAGAAAATTGAATTGTACCGGACCATGGGCAACCAGGTCGAGGCAGATCGCTTATTGAAGCGTATCGCCCAGATTTATCCAGAGGATACCGAACTTAAATCGGATCAGAATTATCTCCTGGAGAAACGTAGCGCAGAAATTAAAAAATCAGGCAAGCTTGATCAATCCATTGAAATGGGCAAAAAATTGGTCGAAGATCAACCTCGAAAACAGGATAGTTACTTTTCGATTATCGATAACTATATCAAGGCGGGCGATTTTAATAATGCACTGGTCTACACCGAAAGGGCGCTAAATCAGTTTCCCCGAGATGCTGCTTTTGTGCAGAAGAAGATTGCAATATTAGAGCATCAACAACGATATCCTGAAATCTTGGCATTTTTGGATGATCAACTTAAACATGGTGGTAGTGGCAGTTTGCGATCGCAATACAATTATTTTTTGCTTGAAGCGGCACGAAATGCTAAAAATAACGACCCTGCGAGCTTATACGGAAAAATATTTGATGGCGCACCTGGAAATAAGGAGGCTTTTGATTATGTGTATAATGACCTAATAGCAAAGGAGCAGTATGAAGGTGCTATTGTTGCTTTAACTAAACATCGTCGTAGTGTAGGCGGGAGTAAGGAGTTAGACATGAGAGAATTGATGGTGTACAAGCGTATGGGTAATCAAGCCAAAGTATCAACTTTGACGAAAACCTATTTTGCAAAATATCCCAGAGATACCGATCTCCGGGAATCCTATGTCACGCTCACTTTACAGCAGGCGAAAACGAGTTTTCAGGATGGAAAAATTGGGGTAGCCATTAGTGATTGGAAAGATGTCATACGTTATGGGGATGATGCATCGATAGCGATAGCGCAACAGGGATTGTACAATGCTTATGTGACAGAAGGTCGGTATCAGGAGGCGATTGTTGTTTTGGACGATATTCTCCTTGACGAGCCAGGCGATGCAACATTGCTGTTAAAGAAATCGGATCTGTACAATAAGCAGGGGCGCTACGATCAAGCGCTTTTGATTTACGAACAGGTGTTGGGTAGAGCGAATGAGGAAGAGCGTCAGCGTTTGTTGAGCGGCTATAGTGACATCATGATACCACGCGTCAAAAACCTACTTGAAGCGTATAAACTCACTGAAGCGCAACAGTCTGTCGACAGGTGGCTCACCGTTGATCAATATAATCAAGATGCACTGCTTTATATGATCAATATCTGTTATCAGCTGAAAGACAACGATGCCATGTTGCGTTATGCACAGATTGCCGAAGGACAATATGCCGATGATGTCGCGTTTAAGATAAAACTCGCTGAAGCAATGACTCATAAGGTAGAGAAACTTGCGGACTCTTGGGCACTTTTACATAGCCAGGTAAAACTCAATCCCTTCCACATACCTTTGGTAAATACTTTCACAAATACGACAGAGGAATACGCCGGACGCTTGCTAAAGGGAAAGGAGCATGAGATGGCCTTGACCGTCATCGACACTGCATTGCACTACAAAGACAACAAGGTGCTGAAATATATGAAAGGCCTAGCTTACGAGGGACTAAGAAATTACGATTCGGCATACTATTATCAGAAATTTTATGAACCCTCACTGCTGGAATTGGATGATTTCAAAAGCCATCTCAATTATCTGGGGCAAAAATCTTTCCATAATACGGTTTCAGTATCGCATTTAAGGGCTAGGTTTGGTGATGACTATGCCATTTCAACGATCTCTACAGTCGATTATACCCGACTAAATGCATACGGGAGCACTTACACGGGGCGGGTAAATTATGCTGGCCGTGCTGAAGGCAAGGGAGTTCAGGGACAATTTGAATGGGCAAGACCATGGACAGCAGATTTGTCCAGTCGCTTGGATGTCGCTTGGGCCAATAAGTATTTTGCTAAAATTGCCTTGAATGCAGCCGCAATTTATACCTGGAAACCCTCTTGGGAAGCCGAGGCGGGATTGGGTTTTCGGAGTTTCTATACCAAGCAAAATCTGTTTAATCTGAATCTCGGAATCAGCAAGGAAATCGAGGATTTTCGCCTTAATGCCAAGTTGAGCAATTTCTATCTGAATAGCGCTGGTCAAGGGCGATATCTCTATAGTCTAATGGGAAAAGCGCAGTACTTTATGAATAGTCCCAAAAACTATGTATTAGCCATGGGAAGTATTGGTAACTCACCCGATATTGACTTGTTGGACAATCAATTCTATAATAGTTTTAATGTCTTCAATGCGATGGTAGGAGCAGGATTAGGACGATCTATCAGCCGTAATATTGGCGTGAGCGCAATTGGTACCTGGTATAATTTCCAAACAGGAAAAGAGTTGGACAACAGTACTTACCGAAATTTATATAATCTATATCTTCAGTTAAATGTATCTTTTTAAGGTCGCCATATTATTTATTTTACAAATTTTGCTGTTAAGCTGTGCGGGTGAGGCGAGTACATTCAAGTTTGAGTCGCCACAGCTCACCATAGCATCCAATGGTGATAAAAGCAGTCGTAATGCGGCAGATTATTTATACTATCACCTAAAAAAACGCATTCAAAATAGAACGGCCTTTCAGGTAAAACGTTCGGATCAGATCAATCTTCAGGGAGCAAACACGGTGTACCTGGAGCTTGTTCCGGATTTGGATTCCGATTATGAAATCCGTAATGAAAAAGATCGGCTTTCTATCTTTGGACGCGAGTATGCTACACTATGTTGGATTTCCTATCTTTTAATTGATCATTTCTCAAATTTCCATCAGTTGGATGTCGCTGACCTGCCACCCAACTACCTAAATTTTAACAGTCATAAAGGACATTTTTCGATGCAATACCGCGAGCCGCATTTACCATCAAATCTGGACGCGGACTATGCTGGGATACTGTTGACCAAAGCTACAGATCGCGACTGGGGAATTTGGGGGCATAATCTAAAACGCGTTTTTGGAAATAGCATACCGACCAATTCCTATGCATTCGTAGACGGAAAGAGAATAAATGAGCAGTATTGTTTTTCAGCACAGGAAACCTACAATGCGATTAGTTCATATATAAGAGATCAATATGGAGATGGAACAAAGGCACCAACCCATTTTATGATAGCTCCAAATGACAATGACTTGGTTTGTACCTGTAACGACTGCCAAAAAAAGGGGAATACGAAAACCAGTGCCACTGCAGCAGTTGGCGATCTGCTTAATCGGCTGGCACAGGAATTTCCAAAACACCATTTTTTTACCCTCGCTTATCGATCCACTGCCGAAGCGCCGAAAAGAATGTTGATGGAGAATGTTGGTGTATTTGTTAGCACGATCGATTTGCCAAAAACTGCAGTTCTCGATTTGAATTCGGTTGCTGTATTTAATTTTTCAATGCTAGCGAACAATTGGAAAACAAAGGTAAGGCATCTGTACGGCTGGGATTATGTTTCAAATTTTGACGACTATCTCACGCCATTTCCGGTCATGGAGCGTGTAAAGAAACAGCTACCTTTTTTTAATAGCCTTGGCATTGATGGGCTATTTCTAAATGGTAGTGGCTATGATTATAGTTCGTTCGAAGATGTAAAAACTTATGTATTTGCCGCCTTAATGATCGACCCATCGTTGGAAGTGCCGCAATTGATAACAAACTACCTGCAACGGTTTTATCCAAGTACCGGAAACTTGCTATCAAATTACTTAATTGGACTGGAGCGTAGCGCCCTTAAAAGAAACCACCCAACGGATGTTTACTCCTCCTTTCGCGAGGCTTTACGGACGTATATTGACCAGGAAGAGTTTTTTCATTTCTATGAGAAATTGATCCAATTGAATAAGTTCACCGTGGGTAATGAACGGGAGAAAATCGACAAATTATTAACGGCATTGGCTTATACCAAACTTCAAATTCAATATGCCAGCGCAGGAAGAATGCAGGGCGATAGGAAAAGGACGCCAAATTTGGAAACCAATAGCGATAACAAAGAAGAGGCACTGGATAGACTGTCTGCCTATACAAACTATGCTGACCTGAAGAACTACAAGGAAGAGGATGGAGCAATTCATAGGTATATCCAGGACTGGAAAGCGTTTGAGGAAAATTCCTTCAAGCGGAATGACTTTGCGCAAGCACAAGCAACAGGGTTGATATCGAAGCAAAGTTGTGAAGATAGTTACTTATTAAGTGATGGGTTAGACGGTTTTGCCAGTGATTTTAATCAGGGCTGGTTCCTAGCGGGTGAAGATATCGTAGTTGACGGTATCTTTCATAATGAGTCCGAGCAGAAAAAGAGACTTACACTACGTTGCCTGGTGCATGCCAAGCATCGAATGCTAGTGCCAGATCATGTTGAATTCTTTTGCAATGGCCGCAAAGTAGCAACTTATACGGCCGATGATTTTGAATTACAATCGGGAGTTGCTGTGTTGGAAAGGGAGGTCGAACTGGAGAAAAATGGAACGGTTCAACTAAGAATATACAAGAGTAAGGATATTAAAAAATCAGTAATTGCCTGTGATGAGATACGGATATATTAAAAATGCAATTTTCGCAGCTGCTATGCTGCTATTGGGGTCATGTATGGATATCGCAAACCGCAAGACCAGTATAGAAATTGAAGATAATGAGCGGCACTATTATCCATTGCTAGCCGGCCAGGAAAAAGATCTTTCTTTCAACTTGAAAAATACAGGTAAGAATCCGATGATGATCACTGATATCATTACTTCCTGTGGCTGCCTGAAAGTTGAAGAAGGGCTAGGGGCATTTTCCATCCCCCCAGGTAAGGAACGCTTATTGACATTCAGTTACAATAGCGCAAAAAATGTGGGTTACGTCAAACATTATATTACGTTATACGGAAATTTTGAGAAATCACCCATTCGCGAAATAATATTTGATATCAATGTGGTGCCAAATGCGATGTATACGAAAGATTATGAAGAGCTCTATAGTGAAGAGATCCGGGCGCAGGGTGGATTGAAAACCCTCGTAGACGGTGCAGAAAATAATAAGGGATATTTTATGGATGAAGATTTTAATAAGAGCATTCATGACAAATAGCTCTGGGCTATATCTTGGGAGATGTAATTCCTGTTAATTATTAGTTTATAATACGTTAGTGATGTCAGTCATTTTCGAGATGATAGTTGTCATTTTTAACACAAATTTAAAATAGGATATTTAGCGCCGATGATAGGTTTGCCTATATGGTTATTTATCTAATATATGGATACTGTAATATACGAGCCGAAAGAATTGCTGGTGGCCTTGATTGAATTGGAGAAAAGGTTAGCCACGGCACTTGGAAAATATTGCCCAAATAATGAGTTACTATTATCAGAGGATCTGGATAAGGCACTCGAGGATTTTTTGCAATTGCGTGAAGTCGCCGACAATGAGATCGGTTATCTTTCCTCACAATTGGCCCTTATACATTTGGAACGGGAAATAGAGCGTACGATCGAAGTTGTTATTGATTCCAATAATCTACGCGCATACTACGATTACAATGAATATGTCGTGAGGAAAGATGTAAAAAAGTTAGTGCAAAAAAGACAATGGCAGACCAAAGATGTGTTCTTGGCTGCGTTACTCGGAGGACTATTGACACTACTGCTGTCGTGGTTTTTTGTTTTGGATTAGAATATAAGTTTTACGAATATTTTACTGCTGTATAGGTTTATGATGAAGCCATTTATTTTTGTTTTTTTATTATTTCTCGTTTTGCTACAGCATAGTTACGGCCAGAAATTAAAGGAGGATCAGTTCAACAAACGTTACCTGGATGTTGTTGTATCTTTGGTAGCCATTGACATAAAGGAGGCGGAACGCGTTGCAGACTCTTTGCGACATGTCGCTAATACCGATGAACAGAAAATTAAAGTTTATATGTTGTGGTCTAAGCTTTATGAAAATAAAGGTGATATGAAACAGAGTATTCAAAGTGCTATGCGCGCGGATACAATCTCCAATGCAACCATGAACTTTTCCTGGCAGGCAACGACCTCGGGCTCACTGGCAACCTCGTTCCGTCAATTGGGCCTACTGAAAGCATCCGAGAGTTTTTTGAGAAAAGCTGAAGTTTCGAATGAAAATCAAACTGATCCGATCATGAAAATGCTTACACGTATCAATATTTTACATGAAAGAGCATTTCACAGTTTTGCCCAGGGTAATTATTTGGATGCCAAAGCATATGTGGTTAAGGCTTCATCCTATATTCAACACAATGCCAATGATGATAAAAAGGCATTGCTCATTAAAGCTACAAATGATCAGCTTATGGGAATTTGTGCCTTGAATTTAGGCGATTTGGCGGCTGCAGATTCTTTTTTGAACTCTTCCTTCGATAAAATTAAAACGGTTGAAAGTAATCTCAAACCGTATATCTATCGTGCTCAGGCCGAAGTGGCACTTGCACGCAATGATTTGAAAAACGCAAAGAAATACCTGGATTTGGTACAACCTTATCTCGAAAATGGTAGCGTAGAGGAACTAAGCATGTTAACCTACGAAACGTTGTCAAAATATTATAAGGAAAGTATAGATGAAAAAAAGTCACTTCAATATCGTTCCCTTTTTATTGACCTCAAGGAGAAAAGAGACAATGTAGCGAAGAGTATTTCCGATGATCTCATAGAAAACCTCAATGAAAGAAAGTTTTTTTATAGGAATAGGTTAATCTTCGCATTGGGCGGTATCACTGTGATCTTACTTTTGGCGACTGGCGTGATCTTGTTTTTTTATGAAAAACAACGGAATTATCGAAAAAAGTATGTTGATCTAATGGAAAAACAACCTGCAAAAATGGTTATTGGCAGCCCGCAGATCAAGCCCGAACTTCTGCTAAATGAGCGCGTAGAAAATCCGGGCAATATCAAAGCGAAAGAGGTTAATATGTCTAAAGAAACGGAAGACCGATTATATCAGCTCCTGCTCAAAAAAGAAGCCGAGTTATTTTATCTGGAAAGGGGAGTTACACTGAGCCAGCTTGCAGCCAGCATGGGAACGAACAGCCGTTATGTAACCTATATCATCCAAAAGTTCAAAGGCAAAGACTTTTACGATTATCTCCAGACAAGGCGGATTGATTATATTGTGGATAAGATCCGTACTTCTCCGGAGCTCCTGGATTTTAAATTATCCTATCTTGCAGATATGTGTGGCTTTGCATCATTAAGTAAATTCTCTTCTTCCTTTAAAACCGTTACCGGAATGCCACCTTCGGCATTTGTACATTTTGTAAAAATGGAAATGGAGCAATATAACCTTTAGCAAGCTAGTCCGTTTTGGCACTAGTTTCATCGTCGTAGTGACGCATAATGTAATAAAAATAGTCTATCATCTTCAGGTAGTTTTCAATGCTGATGTATTCATTGGTACTATGCATACTCTGCTGTTCAGCGTGATTAATTTTAATGGGCATAAAGCGATAAATATGATCACTGAGATTTTGGTATTTGATAGCGTCGGTTCCGCCAACGGTCAGGTAAGGCGTAACAATAAGATCAGGGTATAGTCTGCGGATAGAAGCTTCCATCATCTTATACGCTTTAACGTCTGTTGGTGAGACTTTGGATGCTTCTCGGGCATTGTCGACCTGTTCGATCTCAACATCAAACCCGCTTGTAGCCTGCTCGACATGATCCCGAACTTCCTGTAGGGTGTTTTCAGGCAATAGCCTAAAATTGACGACAAATTCAACTTCAGGTGAAAGTACATTGGGGGCATCGCTGCCCTTCATCATCGTCAGTGCCGTAGTTGTTCGCACGAGGGCATTAGTCGAATGGTTTTTCGTTAGTTGAGCCAGAAGTAAAGGTTCCATAATCCAGCGATTAGCGATCGCAAAGCGGGAGGCAAAAGGCATACTACCACCAACCTGTTGAAAGAAGTTTTGGATAATAGGGCCGATCTGTGCTTTCATCTGGTGATTTTCTAAGCGCTGCATGATGACTGCCGCTTTACCAATTGCACTCGTTGTTGGTGGCATCGAAGAGTGCCCACCAAGACCTTTAACCTTTATTTTCAGGGATAAAAATCCCTTCTCCGCACAACCGATCAATGCTACATCGGAGCTGATTCCCTTGACCGAGCCCTTTTCCAGAATGAGTCCACCCTCGTCATAAACGGCTTCGAATTTAAGGCCTTTTTCTTTGAAGTAGTCTGCTATTTTAGCTGCGCCGCGTACGCCACCAACTTCTTCATCAAAACCAAAAGCGAGGTAGATATCCCGCTTGGGCTGTACCTGTTCTCGAACCAACTGTTCCGTAGCTTCAAGTAAGGAGAAGAGCATGCCTTTCATATCTAAGCTTCCGCGGCCATAAATGCGGCCGTTGGCTACTGCTCCCGAAAAAGGTGCATAGTCCCATTCTTCGGCTATTTCGCTAACAGGGGGTATTGCCTGGTCTCTAGGCTGAAATAGCGTTGAATCGTTGTTTTTTATAGCAGCTGAACCGGGAGGAACAACATCCATATGCGAAAGAAAGAGTAGCGGAAGCAAGCTATTGTCGCTTCCCTTGAGTCGAATGACCAGCGCGTGGCCATTGACCGTATAGGTTTCCAGAGAGCGATAGATCAGTGGAAAATTGTGCCTGATGTAACTATTAAGTTCTTCAAAAGGAACATGATTAAATAATGTCGAGTCGCCAATAGAGATTGTGGCTATTTTGATGCCGCCGGCAAATCGGGCAACAATGCTATCATTGGCCGCTGGCTGCACAGGCGTTGCAGCAGATTTTTTGACACGCGTAAACGGGTAAGTCAGCGTTCTAATTAAAAGCCCAATGATAAATAGGATAAGTAAGACAAAAAGGATTAAGAGAATTTTCTTCATAACAGACCTCATATTAACATAAGAACTTACCTTATATACGCTGGGAAAAACCTGTCCAGCGTATATCCTGTTGTTTCTAGTAGAACACGAAAGCCCTTCGTTTGTTTCTTATTTCCCGTTAAATGTGCAATAGCTCAAATTCCTGTTGAACTGTTTCTTGCCCATTGACGATAATTGAAATTTTATGTTTCCCTGCATAGAATTTCCGGGTAGTAATCAATTTGAAAGATTGCTTTCGCTCGATACGGTTTATTTCAGTTCCCTGATAGATTCGTTCACTAATTTTAAATACCTTTCGAGATAGCTGACCATTTGACTTTTGATAATACAACCCATACTCCAGACGTAGTGATCTGGCGCTGCTGCTTCCATTCTCAATTTCAAAGGAAAAAATAAGGTGTTCACCTATTTTAACTGCCGGTGTATGGATACTGAGATTCCTAATATGAAAATCGCTACTATCCAGTCCATAAAAGCTTAGAATCGCTGGATGTCCTTGTTTGAGTAAGGTGCGGCAGCCATGTTTAATGATGGCATCTGTATTTTTACTGATGCCATTCCACTGCTGGGCAATGGTCAGAACGAGATGGGGATGATCTTTGGCAATATCGTTGAGATTGTTGGCCACACTTCTTCTGACGCTCTCGGATGGGTCATTATGGAGGTTTTGGAGGATAGGCAGGATAGGGGAAGGGTCGTTTTTCAACGCTGGAATTGCCATCGCCCAGGGGAGTCGGGGCCTAGATCCTTCACTTGCAAGGCGTCGAACTTGAGGATGTGGGCTTTTGGACCATCTTTCCATTTCCGCGATCATACGAGATCCATAGTTGATAATAAATGGACGGACGGCAAATTCGCAGGTTATGAATCTCGTGACGATTTCAAATGACTGCACAGCTGTTTCAAAATCTCCGATACCGTAAGTTTCGATATAGTCCGGAAAAATAACATATTCAAGGCCTCCCCGATGCTTCGTTTCTAGGAGATGTTCCACCACTTGTGTTAGTAAGGCCGCTGCTTCGGGAAAGGATGCCGGCATAAATTCATGTAAGGCCGCTGTGCTATGTTTTGTACGCTGTTTCCATTCCATTTCATGAAAACTGCCTGAAAAAACGCGTTTGATAAACTGTTCTCTGTTAAAACTGTTGTCAACGCGGTGGAACTGATCGGCAATAAACTGATAAAATTCCGGTGTATATATATCTTTAATTAGGGCCATGAGTTGAATAAATAGCTGTTAAATATCGATTAAGGGAGACAAGATACTAATTTTTAGACTTTAGTATCTTGTCATGTGAGCGGGTTAGTTCGTGGCTTCTACGCCAAATTTTTTGATCGCCTCAGGGCTCAGCGGAGTGAAAAAGTTAAGCATGTTACCATCGGGATCACAAAAAAGCAATGAGCGATTACCCCAAGGCATTGTTGTCGGCTCCTGAATGATTTTTGAAGCACTATTTTTGATCCGAATATATTCATGATCTACATTTTCCACTAAAAATTCAATAATAGTAGGGGCCATGTTACCAAAGATAATGGGGCTGTCGCTAAACATTTGCATCGTACGAGTACTTCCTATAGCTATGGTAATCGAACTGGTGGAAAGCTCGGCAAAATCTGGTGTAAACCATTGTGCGGTGAGCCCCAGTATTTCTTCATAGAATCTGACGGACTGCTGAATGTCATTTGCAATCAGTCGAATGGATGTTAGTTTCATGCTGATATAAATTTATTGATGACAAAGTTAAAAGGGCCATTGACAATAGTCTGTCAATAGCCCGATTGAAACTGTCAATAAATTTACTTATCCTTGCTAGATTAGTACGTCGTCAATAATTCCAAATTCTTTTGCTTCTGCAGCAACCATCCAGTGATCCCGGTCGCTGACATCATGTACGCGTTGATAGCTCTGTCCACTGTGTTTGGCAATAATATCATACAGCTCTTTCTTGATTTTCAGCACTTGATTGGCTGTAATTTCGATGTCCGAAGCCTGTCCTTGAACACCGCCAAGTGGCTGATGAAGCATCACCCGTGCGTGTTCCAGCGCGCTTCGTTTGCCAGCAGCACCGCCGCAGAGTAATATCGCACCAAAGGAGAGTGCCATACCAGTGCAGATCGTTGCAACATCCGGGCTGATCAATTGCATTGTATCATAAATACCTAATCCGGCATAAACTTCGCCTCCGGGAGAGTTGATATACAGTTGTATATCTTTTTTTGGATCGACAGATTGAAGGAATAACAGTTGGGCTTGTACGATATTGGCGATGTTGGATTCTACGGGAGCACCCATAAAGATAATACGGTCAATCATCAATCTGGAAAATACGTCCATTTGTGATACGCGCAATTCGCGTTCTTCGGTGATATATGGCGTCATGGCCAGCGGAATGCGCGACTGTTCGATGCCTGAAATATAATGATCCACCAGATCTTTTTGGACATAACAATGCCCTACCGCAAATTTGCGGAATTCATTTTTGTCAATCGTCATGATATTAGGAATTTAGGATTTGCTAAATAGCTTTATTATTTTTTTTCTAAAAGAGACATGTTCAGGATGCGTAAATAATGCCTGCGTTATGGCTTCAATTTCCATTTTCACTTGTTTGCGCCCGAATTGCCGAATAGCTGCATAAGCTTTTTGTTGCGCAATAACCTTGTGTGCCAACTCTTCGTCCAACACCAATTTCGCTTCAAAAAGCAGTGCATCTTCCGGCTCCGCTATTCCAAAGATATACGCTTCTATCTGTTGAGTTTCATTCCATGAAGTCATCATAAACCAGGGATTTTTTTTTAACGGATTCTCTAACTTTCTCCAGGCATTTAAATTTCTGTACAGTGGCGCTCCTTGCTCCCGAATAGCCATGTTCATCTGCAATTTCCTGCAGCGACATTTGGTCATAATAGAAGCTTTTCAAGAGTTCTAAACATTTACGCCCAGCAATCTCCAAAAAACGAAACAGCCTTGCGCTAGAAGGAGACTCTTCGGTTGTCAAAGCAATATCCACTTGATCTAAGGGAAGGTTTGGACTGAATTGACCATACCGTTTTAACCATAGATTTTTGGCTGTTCCAACCAAATAGCCAATATCGTTGTTTAGTGGTGCTGCTGTTAAAAGAATCTTTTCATAATACACCAGCAAAGCGTCCTGAAATACATCTTTGGCTTCATCCAAATTACCTCCCATGCGACTGATATACTTAGCCACGATGGGAAATGTACGTTTATACAAGTTCATAAAGAGCACCTGTCGGTCTATTGTTCGATTTGAATTGATCAATTGTTGCATAGCAATATCATTTATAGACATGTACCAATTTAGCGAAAAGTATCACCTTTTATTTGAAAAATTAGTTAAACAAAAATGCTTCCCCAAAAAAGGGAAGCATTCATTCGCTTATCTGAGTTCGCTTATTCCAGTTTATGTTTCTACTGCTCAAGGCTATTTTTTTAAATCCAGTTCCATCTGGATATTACATCGTTGATAAGGACTTGGATAGCCGCTAATCTTTTGGAAACCCAACTTGTAATAGAGATTGATTGCAGGTTTCAAAATGGTGTTGCTCTCGAGAAACAGTTTTGATGCCCCTAAGGTTTTTGCTTCTTCAATAATTGCTCTTCCCAAAAGGTAGCCTATACTTTTGCCTTGCACTGTTGGGGATACCGCCATTTTTGCCAATTCATAGTCAAAATCGGGATGATTCATTTTAATAAGTGAGCATACACCTACAGGTTCATCGTTATAAAGAGCAACCATAATTTTACCCCCTTTTGCCAAAATATACTCCTCGGGATTGTCAAGTGCTTTATGGTCAGTTTCTTCCATTTCAAAATAGGTAGAAATCCATTCCTCATTCAAAGACTTAAATGCCAGGCGGTATGTTGAATTGTATGGAACAATGTTGACATCCTTACTTTCACGCATTTTCTTTTGTTCCTGAACGCGTTTCAACAAGGATTTTTGTTCAAGTAGAAATTCCCATTCAGCTAAAGCTTCCCATAGATTGTGCGTGGCTTCCTGGATAATCCCATCTATGGCGCGATCGATATCGATGCATTGAATTTTCATTCTTTCCCAAAGCATTTTTCCTTTATCGGTCAATGCAACCATATTTCGCCGTTTATCCACAGAGCGAAGGTTATCCTCTACAAGACCTGCGTTGATCATTTCTTTAACGATTTTAGTGACTGATGGCTGGGAGTGGCCAATCTCTGTTGCTATATCGGTAATTGTTTTTGAATCACCCTCAGACAAGATAAAGAAAACGGGAAACCACTTGGGCGCAAAATCAATCTGATAAAGCTCATGTAATCGGGCGGCCTCTTCTGTGATATTTGAAGCCATGTAGCGCAATCTGCTTCCTAATGCTATTTTTCCTGTTTTTTCAAATAGTTCCATTGTATTATAAGTAATTATATAACCAGTTATGTAAATGTAGGAAAATAATTTAAATGTTGTAAAATTTAAATTTTAAAATTCTGCTGAAACAAAAATATATCGTTGCTTTTTTCGTTATATTTCAATAAATTCAAAGCATAAAAAACCAGAACCCCTTAAAATAGACCGAAGGACATGAACGAGTTAGAAACTTATTTCCGAAATAATGATGCGAAGCTAATCAATAAATGGATGCATTATTTCGATGTATACGACAGACATTTTAGTCGTTTCAAAGACAAAGAGATCGTGGTGTTGGAAGTTGGGGTTTTTCAGGGCGGAAGTCTTCAGATGTGGAAGAACTATTTTGGTGATCGTGCGAAAATTTACGGTATCGACATCAATCCGCACTGTAAGGAACTCGAAGAAGAGAATGTAGAGATATTTATTGGTTCACAGTCGGACCGGAAGTTCCTACGCCAGGTAAAAGAATCCATTCCGCCGATCGATATATTGATCGATGATGGCGGCCATACGATGATACAACAGATTGTGACATTTGAGGAGCTTTTTGATCATGTGAAAGATAATGGCGTTTACCTTTGCGAAGATTTACATACATCTTATCAGGTATTTTATGGTGGTGGCCATAAAAGGAATGGTACTTTTATTGAATACAGTAAAAATTTTATTGATTACATCAATGCTTACCATTCCGAACAACGTGGACTGAAGGTCAATGGATTTACGCGTTCGGTAAGTTCCCTACACTACTATGATAGCATCTTGGTCGTGGAGAAGCATCGAAGGGATGAAGCGCCGATACATATGAAGACAGGAGCGGCGACAGTGAAAGATTTCAATGCGGCTCCCACAGGATTCGATGGATTAAAATGGAAGATTAAGAAACCTGCTTTGACCATGATTAACAAGTTGCTCCGTTTTTTCCGTATTGGCGGGTTTATGTGGCGTTAATAGTTTGTAGAGATAGCTCCTTTCATGTGTATTGTGTTGTTGTTATCTGAAAAAGATGCTTAAAACGTATTTTTCCCATCGTCACGGGGTAATAAAGGGTAAACGAGTCTTGAAAAATTATAAAATAGTTGAATTTGTAAACGGAAGGAATGATTATGGCAACATGTTTTATGCTTCAATAGATTACATTTGTAATGTAACAAAAACTACATCTACAAAAGATATACTTACCTCGCTTCGGTCTCCAAGAATCCGTCAAGTTCCGCCGGAGTGGGTAAGTTTCTTTACCCAATAATATATGTTCATTTATTCCTTTAGCACTGCAATATTTAATTAATTTGTAGTCTATCCTTTTTGATATTCACAGATTCTATTGTGTTAATGTTGGATGATCTTGCCGCAATATAATGCTCCATTTCGATTTTTCCGACGTAGATCCTCGGAATTTAGTTCGGCTTTCCTTTTAGAGAAGATTTAAGTAATATGTATGCTGTTAATATATGAGTGTCAAAAGTATAGTGGATATCATTTTATAGATTGGATAATTTGCTTTATTCCTTGCACGATTTAAATTTTTACTTATACTATTTGTTCACTTAGAATAAAAAACAATAGAAAATGAATTCAAGTCATTTTTTATTGTTTTTGAGGACTGATCAGATGAAAAAAATACTAGCCTAGTTGATAAATAAATTTGTAAACAAATGGAATGATTAGGATAATGAAAGAAAGGATTAATGAATTAGCTTTGTTCTTATTACGATATGGCAAAATTATTAGCTATAACATTTAATTTGCCTAGCTCCGGTTCCCAAAGAATCCGTCAAATAGGCTGCTAAAAATCCCACCGTGTCTGTATGAGTGGGATTTTTTATGTTTTATAATGAATTCCCTTGGATAGTATAACTTTTTTCAAATTGGATAAGGGGAATAATTTAAGGATACAATAAGAGTAAAATAGCACTAACGTATGGGAATATTTGAGATTACATTAACGAAATATGGCGAATATCAGTTTCAATTAATCGCAGACAATGGACAGGTAATTTTAAATAGTGAATGTTATATAACTAAAGAAAATTGTTTAAATAGCATTGCTTCCATCCGTAGAAATGCAAAAGATGATACTAAAATTAAGTGTAGAGCTATTAGTGGAAAACTCTATTTTGAGTTAACAGGGGATAATGGCCAGATCATAGGTAGTGGCCTAAAGTATGAAAGCTTGGCCAGTTTAATAAATGCAATTGAATTCGTCAGATCATTTTCTGAAACAGCATTGATCAATGACCGGACTCTTTAGTCATGTGTTTAATGATCTTAGGATAATATTTAATGTCCAATAATGTAGCCCTTTATTTTTCCTGAATGATCTACTTACAAAAACCTACTACATCGAACCGTATAGGTCAGTTCAGTTTTTTTGAATAGATTAGATTAACAAGGAGTTACAAGAAAACAAAAAAAGGCAAATCATTTGATCTGCCTTTTGGGTAAGTAATCGGGCTCGAACCGACGACCCCTAGAACCACAATCTAGTGCTCTAACCAACTGAGCTATACCTACCATGATTTTGATGTCACAAAAGTAGTATTATAGCTTATATGTTCCAAATGTTTTTTAAACTTTTTGACTAAACAATTGTCTATCAAAAGGTATAATTTTCAAGCATGTCCGTTTAGCGACCCTGGAGAATAATATTTAGGTAATATTTTCAGGTTAAATGCCTAAAAAAGCAGCTTGGTCTTTAATTTGTATACTATAGTTTATGGGAAAATTTTTAAAATTTTTAATTATCGTAGCCATTTTGGCAGTGGGCGCTTGGTTCGTGTATAAAAAATATAACAGCGGACCGACGGTGGAAAGCAAACATCAGTTGTTGGTGGATCGTATTGAAGCAATGGGAAAACTGGAATTGGTCAAATACCGATACAGCGATGTGGTGGAGCATAAAAACGTGAATACGTTTTTACCGGATGCAAGTGTATTGTTAATTGTCAAAGCAGATGCAGTAGGCTGTGTGAACCTTACAAAACTTAGTCCGGAAGATATCAAGGTGGTAGGGGATTCGGTTTCCATCAAATTGCCGGCTCCAGAAATCTGCTACATTAAGATCGATCATGAAGCATCCAAAGTCTATGATACCAAAATGGCTTTCTTGCGCGAAGCAGAGCTTGTGGATGAAGCTTACAAAGCTGCGGAAAAAGCTGTTGCTGATGATGTTAAGAAATCAGATATTCTGCAGCAAACCAAGGCCAACGCAACCACCGTGTTTAAACCGCTCTTACAGGGATTGGGGTTTTCGAAAATCAATCTGACTTTCGAATAAATTCAAAAAAAGCTAGGCAATGTTAACATTGCCTAGCTCTCTACAATACATCTAATCTCCGGCCATCTCTCGACGGGTGGATTTCATAATTATGCTATTATCAAGCAAAGAACAATAGCCAAGTTATATTCGTTTTACTTTTTTGTTGATGTATCGGGTTGTGGTGTTGGCGGGATTTCTCCACGGGATTCTGCAGATGTGGTATCGCGATATTGTATCGTCGTGGTATCGTTGGGAACGGAGTCCCGCATCAGTTCCTTTGATTTTTGATCATCAGTTTTAACGCCATTACATCCATAGGTTGCTAAGCAAATTAGACCGACGGTAATTAATTTTGTTGAGTTTTTCATATTATTTATTGTTTAATGATGGCATGCCGCTGCATACACTCAGCCGAAGAACAAAGGTCAAATCAAAATGGTTTCGGATTTTTAAATTAGCTATTATGATATAAAAAGAAAACACATCTTATATTATTATTTTTTAGGTAAATTACATTGCAAAAACTTTTTGCAATTGAGTACTGTCCTATGATCGAGAAAACCAATACAAAAAACACCGCTGGCCTTGTCCGATTTGGTTATCATGACATGCTTTTACATTAATTAAACAACAAAAAATACAGGAATATGGCTACAAAGAATGAAAACTGCGTTGTCGGGACCGAAATGGAAAAAAAGAAAAAGGTCAAGCTTGGAGTGAACGGGGATGCACTCCGGGATGTAAACGATAAGGATCAAGGAGATGCCGAGGCTGGTGTAGACCCGCAGGTGGATCAGCTCAATGACATGCCCAATGACCCTGCCGATAGGCCCAAGGAAAGGAAGAAATAAAAAAGACCTGCATTTGCTGCGGGTCTTTTTATAGTGGCCGAACCTATGCGTTAAAAACGGTTCTATTTTTTGCCCTGTTTGTCGATGGCTTTAATAAGTTCATCTTTTGTCATATCATGACGTCCTGTGATCTCCATTTTCTTTGCCATTTCCAAGAGCTCAGCTTTGGTTTTTTCGGAACTTCCCTTTTGTGAACTCTTAGACGCAGAAGCGCTTTTAGCAGTTGCTGGAGCTGATTTTTTTTCTTTGTTGCTGCTGTTGCCCTGCGATTGTCCTTTGGCAGTCGTATGGCTTGAACTTTTTGTTGTATTCATAATGTTCTGTTTTATTTGTTACTTATATGCTGAACATGTTGCAGCCACAAAAGGTTGGTCGTTTTAATACGTTATTGGATGGTACTATTACGCTTTGTTCTTTTTTTTCATAGCAAATGCTTTGATAATGGCTTTATTAAAAGCGGGTAAATCGTCGGGCGTGCGGCTCGTAATAAGTTTATCGTCAACGACGACGTTACTGTCTTCCCATAATCCGCCTGCATTAATCAGGTCCATTTGAATGGCTTCGACAGATGTTATTTTTCTATCACGTACCAAATCCGCATTAATAAGTAATTGTGGACCGTGACAAATTGCCGCGATCGGTTTATCGCGTTCCCAAAAAGCATTGATCAAAGCAATAGCAGTTTTATTGGTTCTCAATTTATCTGGGCTTATGACTCCGCCGGGTAGCAGCAATCCATCGTACTGATCCTCTTCTGCCTCCTGAAGAGCAACATCGACAGGATAATCATTTGACCATTCATCACCATTTTTTGCGCGAACTTTTCCTTTAGCCGGTGATAAAATATCTGTTTTGGCGCCTGCATTTTCCAGCGCTTCTTTGGGACTGGTTAATTCAATTTCTTCAAATCCATCGGCTACCAATATGGCAATCCGCTTATTTTTTAAATTTTCCATATCTAAAGTTTGTTTGTATTATATGTTTTGTGTTCTTAAAGGGAACGGATCTAAACCTATGAAGGTTTGAAATAAATTACCTTCGAGCTGGGGTTTGTCAGTTGCCATAATGTGAAGCTAAAGTTGATTTTGAATAAAAAGTATCGGATAAAGCTACACCAAATGAATAAAATTTAATTAAATATCGATAAGTGCAAAGCATGTATCGTCGCCATGATGAGCTTTCAATACAGGTACTGCCACATTATAAATCGGTATTCCGGCGGGGGATAGGGCTTTGAATTTTCCCGCATGCGCATGCCCATGAAAGGCAGCAGTAACTTTACGCCGCTGGAGCGGCTCCATTAAATGTGTTGAGCCTAAGAAAGGATAAATCTGTTCGGGTTCACCCAATACTGTTTCTGCGATAGGTGCATAATGGAGCAAAGCGACTTTTTTTATAGCTGCATGCTCTTGCTCTAACCTTGCCAAAGCGCGGTCCAGGAGCAATGATTCGTTAACAGCTTCCTGCACAAAACTTTTCATGGCATCTTCGCCGAACATCGATAACATATAACGGTCAAATCCTCCACCAAATCCTTTTATCCCAGCAAAACCAATATTTTCGATCACGATTGCTTCGCCGTCCAAAACCGTAATTTTACTGTCGGTCAAAATTTGGCGAATCTGTTTCTGCCGTCCCTTTTCATAATCGTGATTTCCTAATACGGCGAGGACCGGAACTTTGATGGATTGAAGTTCGGCAACGAGTAATTCAGCTTCTTCTTCATCACCCGTGTCGGTTAAATCACCACATAATAGCAGGACTTTTGCCTTTTCTGAAATCTCTTCAAATTTTGTTTTCCATTTTCCATGCTGATTAGCATTCATATGTATATCGCCCAAAGCGGCTATTGTTGTCTTTTTATTCATCTCAAACAGTTTTTATGGTATATGATTTATACGCCCATTCTTTAATATCGATCTCATATTGCGTCTGGTCGATGAGCGGTCCCAGGCAAACTTTCTCTAAGCAAGGAGGTAGTTCATATTGATCTGCTGCCCGCTTAATAAGCTGATCAAATAAGTCCTTTGGAAGAATATCGCGATAGTCATGCGGATAGGTAAACTGAAAGATGAGCATTTGAGCCAACAAGAGGTGCCAATGTTGATCCATCCGCGCCAATAAGCGATCCCAGTCCAGTTTCTTTCCATATTTTAGCCAAATATGGTTTATATCGGCGCTGTCGTGCCGCTCTCTGTTTTGCACATACAGTTTACACCAAACGAGTTCCTCTGCGGGTATATAACGTACTGTTGTATCAAACAACACTCCCTCAGGCCCCCTGTCAAACCAATCTTGTTCCACAGTACAATTGTGGTTAACACTATCAAAAATAATATCAATAAAGTAGGGGGGCTTGTAAATCTTGGCCAGCCATCTCACATCCGTCAGTTCTGTTTTATAACCGCTAGCGGCAAAATGTTTGAGAATTTTTGGGTATTCGCTGCTTTTGCAAAAAATATCCATATCCTTCGTAGGCCGTATGATCCCAGTGTAGTGAAACATGGCCAAACCACCACCTACCATAAATTGACATCCGTTCTCCTGCAGCAGCCTCAATGTATCCTGAAAGAAAGCCAAGCAATCCTCAGGTGGATTATCTAAATGAATCATATTGTCTACTTTTCCTTAAAGACAGTCAAATAAATGAAGTAGTTTGTTGATAGTCAATGAAAACGTATTATCCACCTGTTTAATAGGTAAAAGTACTCAATTTAAAAATTGTTGGAACTCGGAGGGCTCTTATCGATGTTCTGAAATAAAATGTTCTGAAATAAAGTAAAGGCTCATTGCCCGATGAAGTATGGATGGGCGTATAACAAAGATATAAAAACAGCATAAATATGGACAGTTTTTTTGGCTCTGGTGAGGATCTCACGATGTTACAGATGGGATCGCGCGCGTTTATTATGTTTATTATAGCGCTTTTTTTGGTTCGATTAGGAGGAATTCGAATTCTGGGTCGAAAGTCGGGGGTGGATTTCGTAATCATTATTATGCTAGGTGCAGTGTTGGCTAGAGGAGTAGTTGGCGCCTCGCCGTTCCTGTCAACGGTGTTTGCAGGCTTTGTAATGATTATTGTCAATAAAATCCTGGCCCAGGTATCGGCCCGGCTTCCCTATTTGGGTAATATGGTAAAAGGTAAGCCGGCTGTTTTATACAAGAACGGTAAAATCCAATGGGATCAGATGGATCGACTGGGGGTAAGTCGCACAGATCTACTGACGAGCTTGCGGCTAGAAACAAACAGCAAGCACCTCGATGAAGTTGATATGGCTTTGATGGAACCGAATGGTCGAATAAGCTTTACACTCAAGGAAAGAAAATAAATACTTAACAGGTAACTTTTCCTTGGTAAAACTAAACTTCTACGTCAAAAAGGATCACCTGAATCAAAGCCTGTTGACACTCCGCATAGCTAAACTGGGAAGGGTTAAAGAAGAATAAATTAAAAATATAGATTATGATTAAATACGTGTATTTGGCCATCGCATTTGCTGCAACAGCAATATCTTGCGATAATAGCGCTAATAATGGAGGAGAGGAAACTAAGATAGACACCGTAGTCAACCAAAATGGTCTACCCTTGGACAATATTCACCGAAGCCGTGGAAAAGATACGACAAAAAATGAGGATGGGAGCGCAAAAGAAGGGGTGCCATTAGACAATTTGGATCGCGATAAAAGGGCGGATTGACCTGGTTGTATCTTTTCGAACAATGGCGCAAAATTATTTACTTCCAGAACGATAATAGATCCAACCCGGCAACTGTTCCAATGGGTTTGGTATTTTCAGATCTACAAGTGTATTCAACCCTAGTCCTTGGGCTAATTTTCCGAATGCATCTAAGTCATGAACTGGGTAGAATATCGCGTGCTCATTGGGCATATCCACATTCCCTTGTAACCAGCGGTAGCCCTCGGCATGTAGATTATCGATAAAGGTATCAGTAATAACGTCCAGGTAATGCATCATTTTGTTGATCCAGATAAGTTCATCCCTCGATCGTGTCGGATAGTGTTCGTGTACGTATTCGAGAATCAGTTGTTCGCCCTCCATGTCCCAGCCATCGCGAATCATCGCTAGACCCATAGACCGCACTTCTTCCTGATAAAAATCCAGCCCATAACTCATTTTAATTTCGCCCGCAATAGGGCTTTCTTCAATTTTAGCACGTAGCGCCATTTGTCTATTAAGAAGTTCATGTATGTAGTCGAATGTTTGTTCCATGGTATTATGAGAATTAACGAAGGACAGAGCATTAGTGACTTTGTCTTCCGGAGTGAATGAATGGAATAAATATGTTTTTATTTTAATGTCGGTTTGGGTACTTTTTTCTTGATTGCTGGCGATGGCTCATTGGGTGTAATGCGCATATCACTTATCGAAGGATCTGAAGGCTGCATATTTTTAATTTGATCAAGATGTTTTCAAATACGGGGATTTATTTTTTATCATCCATAATTTGAAATGCTAATCCGTCTTGTCTGTTCTATTATCGTCTGATGCGTCGTGTCTTTCTTTTCGAGCCTTCATTTTAAAAGCGTGATTTTCCTTTGCGGCATCAATTGAGTGTGTGCAGGTAAGATCACTTTCCTGAAGCGCCAGTTTAGCGACGTGGGCATAAAATTTCGCAAGCTGATCAAGCTCTTCTTCACTGAGATCTTCCAAATTAACCATTCGGTTGCTGGTGCCCTCGTGAGAGGCAATCAATTCATTGAGCTTAAGATGGATTGCCTTTGAATCTTTATTCTGCGATTTTTGAATAAGAAATACCATTAGAAAAGTAACAATTGTCGTACCTGTATTGATGACCAATTGCCAGGTTTCAGAGTAGTTAAATATGGGACCACTCACTGCCCAAATGATAACTGTAGAGGTTGCAATAATAAATGCTGCTGAACTACCAGTTGCGTGTGTCGCCCAGTTTGAGAACCGTTCAAATAAGTTTTTTCTCTTTTTCATCGCTAAACTTTAAGTTTCTATAGAGACCCCACTGAAACCGAATTTGTTTGCATTTATTAGCTTTATCTTAAAAGATAAGTTTTTCAAAGGTTTGTCTGCTCCATAGCTAAGAATGACCTACCTGCTTTGTTGCTACTATCGTATTTGAGATTTGTACTGACTAGGTGTGACTCCTTTAATTGACTTGAAAATTTTATTAAAGTTTGAAAGGCTATTGAAACCACAGGCATAAGCAATGTGCGTGATTTGATGCTTATTTTCAACGATCAATCTACAGGATTCGCTAATGCGCACCTCATTGACAAACTGGACGAAGGTTTTCTGCGTACGGGATTTGAAGTAACGGCAAAAGGAATGTTTCGACATATTAGATAGCTGCGCAACTTGATCCAATTGAATTTCTCCAGTATAGTTGTTAAATACGAATTTAAAGATGCTGTCAATTTTACTATTGTCAATAGGACTATAGTTGTGGGTGTATCCCGCGCTGGAGAGGTAATCAAATTCATCTGTTGATAACATCAATTCGATAATCTCCAATAACAAAATGGTTTTCTCAAAGCCATAATCCAGCTGTACGATCTTTTTTAGCTTTACCTTCAATTGTTCCTTTGTTGCGCCACGGAATAGGAGACCACGTTTTGAGGCCGAAAAGAATGCTTCGATTTTGTGTGTCTGAAAGAAATGCCCTAAAACTTTAATCATTAATTTAGGTTCTATATACAAGGCCAAAGAGCGGGATGTCTTTGTCTCCGCAATAGCAGAGCCTGGGCAATTTATATTGTTATTGTGCCAGACATGTGGCAGATCGGGTCCTACAAAAGTGAGTTCATCAGAAGCAAAGTTACTCACATTATCTCCAATAATCCGTTTTCCCTCACTTTCCACAATATAGGTCATCTGACAGGCGCTATGAAAGTGAAATTCGGTGGAGAAGAATGGTCGCTGCACATCCTTGGTCGCAAAAGTCGTAATAGCTGCACCTTCCAGAATTTTTGCAAAAACAGGTTTCATGCGTTTGGTTATTTTAATTAAGAACAAGCAAGATAGCTTATTTTGTCCTAAAAATAAGTAAACAGAGGTGAAAATGTTAATATAGTGGGAGAAATGAGCAATCTAGCAGTAGTCACGGTACTGTTAAGCACGTAATTTCGAATAGTATAAAATAACGTGCAGAACTTATGAATCCTAAATTATATCCTTATAACATCATGATCGTCTTTGTCGTACTTTGTGCGACAGCCTTTCGGTCTGCAGAAAGAAGTCGCCCTGTGACTCGCTACGCATCTATAACAGGATTAAAAGCAGAGAAAGTAGCTTATTATAAGAAACTTCATGCCAAGGTTTGGCCCACAGTACTTCAAAAGATTAAGGCATGTCATATCCGCAATTATTCTATTTTTTTGAAGGAAATAGATGGTAAATTTTTTCTTTTCAGCTATTTCGAATATGTAGGACAAAATTTCAAGCTTGATATGCAGAAGATGGCGTCCGATCCAGAGACACAGCGTTGGTGGAAAGAAACGGATCCTTGTCAGCAACCCCTGTCCGATGCACAGGAGAAAGGGGAAATATGGTCTGGTATGGCGGAGGTATTCCATACGAAATAAAGAAAGAAAAAGAATGAATGCTGTAATAACCAACATTATATAACCATGAGAAAGAAATTATTATTTATTTTGGCACTTGCTGTATTGGGAACAAATCTCTGTGCTCAGACAAAGACTATTGTACCTGTTCCATCGATACATCCCAATGCTTATCAGCGGGAGCAAATTGACCGAAAATATGGTATGTTCGTTCATTTTGGCATGAATACATTTCATGACCAGGAGTGGACAGACGGATCTAAACCCGCTAGCTCGTATGCACCATCGGCTATTGAGGTTAAACAGTGGGTTTCGACAGCAAAGGACGCTGGGATGAAGTACATGATTTTGGTTACGAAACATCATGAAGGTTTTTGTTTATGGGATAGTAAGTATACGGACTACGATGTGGCGAGTTCTTCAAACGCGACAAATGTTGTGCAGGAGCTTGCTAAAGAATGCGCCAAACAGGGGATGCGCCTTGGTTTATATTATTCTTTATGGGACCGAAAGCAGAATCCCAATGTAAAAGACATGTCTGCAGATGCAGCATATAATCAATATATGTTGAACCAGCTTAATGAGTTAGTTGATATAACCAAAAAGTATACAGATATCGTTGAGCTTTGGCTGGACGGTGGCTGGGAAAAAGAGAACTATCGATGGCCCACGCAGGCGATTTACAATTTGATCAAGAAAAAGGTTCCCGGATGTCAAATTGGTATAAACTGGAGTGTAGGATCACCTGAGAACACAGACAAACACATTGTTTTGCCGAAGGATCAGCAGAATTATTATCCTATACGTTACTTTCCAAGTGATTTTAGGCTAGGCGATCCTTACCTTCCAGTCGATCCTGACCCTAAGCTTTTTATGGCCCAGGGGAATACGTATTATATGCCTTTTGAGACAACAGTGGTACTTGGAGAACGCTGGTTTTATAATACCACGGACAAGAAGTATAAGTCTTTGGAAGAGCTTGCGGGGATTTATCAGACCGCAACAGCACAAGACAATATCCTGATCTTAAACGTTGGTCCCAATCGGATGGGACGCATAAAGGATTCGGATGTTGATATTTTGCGCAAATTAAAAGATAAGTTAAAGTTGTAATTCAAAATAGATTAACCTAAACACTAAAAACAAGTACGTTAAGATTTTATGATAAAGACGTTTGATATTCAGGATCGGAGATTTCCTTTGGCTACAGGTGCGGGCAGTGATGCGATTCACAAGGATCCGATCTATTCTTATGCCGTGACTCGATTGGCAGATGATAAGGGGCGCGTAGGGACAGGTTTGGCTTTTACACTGGGTGCAGGAAATGAGTTGGTCTGTCGTGCCGCAGCATTTTATGCCGAACGATTGAAAGGGATTCCAATTGAAGATCTTATGGCAGATTTTGGTCAATTGTTTAATAAGTTGAGCAACGAACAGCAATTTCGTTGGTTGGGTCCCCATAAAGGTATCGTTCATTTGGCCCTAGCTTCGGTAACAAATGCCTGTTTCGACCTCTGGGCTAAAACAAGAGGAGTTCCACTTTGGAAGTTGTTAACCGACCTCAGCGCTGAAGAGATTGTCAATACGTTGGATCTTTCCTATTTGGAAGATGAATTTACAAAGGCTGAAGCCATCAGCCTGCTGGAGTCGACTATCTCAACTGGTCATAAAAGAATGGACATTATTGAAAAGGGCTATGCGGGCTACGACACATCAGTAGGCTGGTTTAACTATTCTGATGAAAAAGTACGGGAGAATTGTAAACGCGCTTTAGACAACGGTTTCTCCGCAATGAAACTCAAAGTAGGCAGTGAAGATCCATTACGGGATATTCGTCGTGCGCATATTGTACGGGAGGTTGCGGGTGATGAAGCCAAAGTAATGCTCGATGCGAATCAGCAATGGACGCTACCTCAGGCGCTATCCATCTGTCAAGAGCTTAAAGAGATGAACCCTTTTTGGGTTGAGGAGCCAACACATCCCGACGACATTGTTGGGCATAAGCGCTTAGCCGAGCACATTGCGCCTATAAAAGTTGCCATGGGTGAGCATGTGCCGAACCGCATCTTGTTTAAAAATTATCTTCAAATGGGTGCGGCGGGATTTGTACAGGTGGATGCTGTTCGGGTCGGCGGTGTGAGCGAGTTTATTTCAGTGAGTCTACTTTGTCGAAAATATAATATTCCCGTTGTGCCGCATGTCGGTGATATGGGGCAGCTTCATCAGCATCTTGTTTTGTTTAACCATATAAGCCTAGGGCATGAGGCTTTGTTTTTGGAGCATATTCCACACCTAAAGTCTCATTTTGTACATCCTGTGTCTATAGCGAATGGCGTGTACCGTACCCCAATGGATGTTGGAAGCAGTTGTGATTTGTTATAAGTTGACGTTATGTTAGGAAATTTAGATTTAGGTATCGCCATCTTTTATATTGTGTTGATTTTGGTTGTCGGCATATTGGCTGGCTCAGGGCGATTTAAGAAAGTAAAGGAAATAAGCGCTGAGGGGTATTTTTTGGCTGGAAAGACACTCCGGTGGCCGGCCATTGGGTTGGCGCTTTTTGCAACTAATATTTCAACGGTACATCTGGTTAGTTTGGCACAGAGCGGATTTGATACAGGCTTGCTTAACGGCAACTTTGAATGGATGGCTGCCTTTACTTTAATCTTACTGGCGCTTTTTTTTGTGCCATTTTACCTCAAATCGGGTGTTACAACCTTGCCCGACTTTCTGGAACGGCGTTATGATCGTGCCAGCAGAGATTGGCTCACGTTTATATCCATACTATCGGCCATTGTTATTCATATCGCTTTTTCGATGTTGGCCGGAGGGATTGTGCTGCGAACACTTTTTGGATTTAATATGTATTTGAGTATTACGGTAATCTGTGTGATAACTGGAATATATACGATATTGGGCGGATTGCGCGCTGTTGTGGTGACGGAATCTATCCAGACAATTGTGTTGCTTGCTGGGGCTTTTATTATCAGTTTTGCAGCTTTTGACAAGATGGGCGGTTGGATGCCGATGAAAGCTGTTCTGGTAGAGGATAATGCCCTTGATCGTCTTTCTATGCTCCGTGGTAGCAACGATGGAAGTGGAATGCCTTGGTATGCCGTATTGTTTGGCTATCCGATTTTGGGTATCTGGTATTGGTGTGCCGATCAGACGATTGTTCAGCGTGTTTTAGGAGCTAAGGACGAAAACCATGGACGTGTGGGCGCCCTTTTTTGTGGTTTTCTGAAAATCTTGCCAGTATTTATTTTTGTGCTTCCCGGGCTATTTGCGTATACCCTGTTTAAAACAGGTCAATTGGATTTAAGCAGTCTTGGCGTAGACCATCAAGGGCAGGTCAATTCAAAAGGTATCTATACACTCATGATTACCCAACTTTTGCCTTCGGGATTGATCGGTGTGTTGGTAGCGGCGCTCTTATCGGGTTTAATGAGTCAGATATCGGGTGCGCTAAATTCGATATCGACCATGGTGAGTTACGATATCTTTAAACAGCGGCGCCCTGCTGCTTCTGATGGGCAGCTGATTCGTATCGGGAAAATTGCCGCAGTTATTGCCATGGGATTTTCCCTGGCTCTTTTACCGCTATTGGATCGCTATGAGAGTATTTTTTATGGCATAAATGATGTGATTGCACATATTGCACCACCAATAACCTGCGTATTTCTTTTAGGTGTGTTTTGGAAAGGGGCATCGGCAACAGCTGCAAAACTTACCTTGTGGATAGGTTCTGTTTTGGGGGTTGCCGTATTTTTGCTGAATAAGCTGCTACCTGACTCGTGGGTAGGACAGACTCCATTTATGATGATGGCTTTCTATTTGTTTTTGATCTGTATGTTACTTCAGGTTTTGTTATCGTATAAGTATCCCGTGCAGCATACTGCACAAAGTCGGGATTTGTACTGGAAGAACCCTATGGATCCACTTCGGGGTAAAGCCTGGCCGGGTATCGGGAATTACCGTATTTTGTCGACATTGCTGTTAGCTATTGTCGTGCTTTTATATGTAATTTTCAACTAATTTTTAATTTGTTCCGATTCTTTGGAACTTGATGCTAAATACAAGAATAATAAAAACGTGAAAATCTTAGAAGATAAAATAATATTGATTACAGGAGGAAGTGCTGGAATCGGTTTGGAATGTGTAAAAGCCTATGTCAAAGCAGGGGCAAAGGTGGCCTTTATTGGTCTCGATCAAGTATCGGTAGATGCAACAGCCGAACTGATCGGCGCGCCACATATTGGTATCTGTGTGGATGTTACGCAAGCCCGAGAAGTTGATTTGGCCATCCAAAAGACTGTTGCTGTTTTTGGGCGGCTTGATGCAATCCATAACAATGCTGGTCTGGCAAGCCCGTCAAAGCCTTTGCATGAAACTACGGACGATGAATGGACAAGGTTGCTGGAAACCAACATGAAAAGTGTTCTTCTGACTACACGGTATGGTTATCCTCATTTAAAGAAATCTGCTGGTTGTATTCTAAATACGAGCAGTTTAGTGGGGGATATTGGCCAGGAGAACCATGCGGCATATGCCGCCACAAAGGGTGCTATCAACGCGTTGACAAAATCTATGGCCATAGATTATGCACCTGTCGGTATTCGTGTCAATTCGGTAATGCCTGCAGCTGTTATGACACCCATGCTCAACAAATGGACCCTGGAGCAAGCGCATCCAACACAGGTTTTTGACTTTTTGAAGGATATTCATTTGCTGGGATACTGTCCTGAGGGCGATGTCATTGCCGACGCCTGTGTGTTTCTGCTGTCAAACCAAGCACGCTTTATCACAGGGGTAAATCTACCTGTAAGTGGTGGTGCTGAATTGGGGTATCGCAGAAATGTATGACAGATTTTTTTATATTAGCTACAATTAGCTTGCATTTGAAATGCAATTTATCTAAGTTTGGCGCGCAGTCATAGACTGTTTATAAATAATACATCAATCATGAGCCAGAAATTTATATATAATACACGTTATCCTTCTGTTGAAGATCTAAAGATTAAAGCAAAGAAAAGGATTCCCCGATTTGCATTTGATTATCTGACCGGAGGTGCAAATGAAGAATTGAACCTTGCCAGAAATGAGAATGATTTTGATAATATTCTGTTGAAGCCGCAATATCTGCTTGCGAGTGAAGAAATAGACCTGTCTGTAGAATTATTCGGTCGTCGTTACAGTGCACCTTTTGGTGTTTCACCTATTGGGCTTCAGGGGTTGATGTGGCCGAATGCACCGGAGATTCTTGCGAAAGCGGCAGCAAAAAATGATATTCCCTATATTTTGAGTACAGTATCAACAAGTAGTATTGAACGTATTGCCGAGGTATCTGATGGGAAAGCCTGGTTTCAGCTCTATCATCCTACGGAAAACAGGTTGCGCGATGATATTATTAAACGTCTGGAGGCTGTTGAATGTCCGGTATTGGTAGTTCTGGTGGATGTGCCTGCTTTTGGACTTCGTTATCGTGAAATAAAAAGCGGATTGTCTATGCCGCCTAAAATGAGTATCGCCAATATCTTGCAAACCTTTGCCTGTCCGACTTGGGGTATAGAAACATTAAGACATGGAATTCCTTCTTTTGCAACATTGAAACCTTATATGGAAAAGGGACTTGATTTAGCGCAGCTGGGGCAGTTTATGAACAGGACATTTACGGGTAAAGTTGATGTTGAGAAAATTAAAGCTATTCGGGATCTTTGGAAAGGGCCATTGGTGCTTAAAGGGATTGCCACCGATGAAGATATGCAGGCTGCTATCGCATTGGGTGTTGATGGAGTCATTGTGTCAAATCATGGTGGACGACAGCTCGATGCAAGTGAATCTTCGATCAATTCATTGATCCACTTGGCGAGCAACCCAGAATATAAAAAGAAAATAAAAATCATGTTAGATGGTGGTATTCGATCGGGGGTTGACCTTGCGCGGGCACATGCAGTTGGATCAGATTTCAATTTTATGGGAAGACCATTTATGTATGGCGTTGGCGCATTGGGCAATGAAGGTGGGGAACATACAATCAATATGTTTAAGACGCATTTGTTTCAGGTTATGAAGCAATTGAGTCTTTCAAAGATCGAAGATTTTCCAAAACGTCTGCAGGCTGTCCTATAACTGCAGTAGCAGGTCGAGTTTTCGATCCAGCTTTGGGGTGGCAATCAGACCTACGATAAAAAGAAGAAGATGTCTCTTATGTTTGTATTAAGCAAATGTAGGAGACATTTTTTTTGCTTTATAGGTTCGCATGAAAGGCCGTCGGCTTTTACCTTTTCTCCTTTAGTTCTTCGATGCAACAGATGGTAACCAAATTCTACTTTTAAACAGTGCTTGTTCAGTGCTCGTTCAGTGATTGTTCAGTGCTTGCTCAATGAAGACTGAATAAACAGTGACTAATTACTGTCTAAGTATTGATTGAAAACTGTTGTTTGTTATAATTTGGTATGCGTATGTTACCGTATTAATGTTTATCTTTATTATCTATAACATAATCAATTAATTATGGCAATCATCAAAAATGGTGTAAATGGAACTGTTTCCGGGAAAGCAGGTTCTGTTGTGTTTGTGTCGACTAAAACGGGAAATTATGTACGATCTCTCCCTAGCGTTAAAAAACGGGAGCCGACTCCTGAGCAATTGCTGAGTAGAAAACGCTTCAAAATTGTGAGGTCACATATTAGCCAATTAAAACCGATCATCAATATGGGTTATAAAGCGTACAGCTATCCTAAACGGGCATACGATGTCGCGATGTCCTATAATTTGAACGAAGCGCTTATCCGGGAAGAAAACGGTTTTGTCGTTGATTGGACAAAATTTATGATTGCCAAAGGAAGCCCCAATCCCATTACTTCCTACACAATGGATTTCGATCAAGAAAACCAAGTGCTTCTGGTCACCTGGGAATATGATGCCTATCTGGAGGAAAAGTTTGACACGGGATCTTACGATTCGTTCTTAATCCTGTATAATGCAGCGGATAACGGGGGTGGATATCCACTTGTGATGAACGATTTGAAAAGCAGCTTAATGTCTGGCAAACAGACTGTTGAAATTCCAAAACATAGAAAGGAAACGACCTATGAGGTATATATCTTTTTTATCGAGAGTTATGGTGGAGGGAATACAGATAGCCTGCACTTGGGTACGCTAAAGGTTTGAGTATAAATATGGATGACACGATCGTGTATTATAAAATTGCATAAAAAAGGGGCAATCCAAACTTGGATAGCCCCTTCCTTTTGTCTACTATTGGAAATAGTTTACCAGTCGATATTTCTATTATCTGTTGATCCTACTTCCCATTGTTCGTTTACTTTACCGCTGTTGGCATCTTCTGGTCTGGCGTAGGCCGAACCAGCTGCAATACCTTGCTCAAGTTCGATTGTCGTTGTATTAATTTTGGGGGCGATGTATGCTAATTTCTTTTCCATAATAGCTGTTTTTATCTTGCTGTTTTTTATGTTATACGCAGCAAGTTTTAGTTTTTCTGATTACTGTTCTATTTATTGATTATTGGCAAGGGATTTTCTTCTTTCCAGCACCTACACCCTTGATAATAGTACGTCCATCAACAAGTTGGGTTACTTTTACAGTGTTGCTTTGTGTTGCACTCCAAGGGAATGTATTGAAGCTGTTGCCATTCACGAGTTTAAGTTCGTATAAAGGACCGCCGGATGTTTTACTACCAAACATGGTTACTTGGCCAGTTCTGCTGATGACAAGTTTGATCAATGGACTTGTACTTGTGCCTTTCATGTTGTAAACCTGATCGATTCTTTTGTTGGTTTCAATATTGTTGCCAGCGTATTTGCTTCCATCAACAAACTGGATGTTTTGAGCAGAAGAAGCGCCTACCTCAAATTGAATTTCCTGTTTCGCTAATTTGACACCATTTACTTCCATGTTGAATGCATTGTCCAATTCGGTCATGTCGAAAACAAAACCATAGTCTGCGGCTGGAGCAGTAAAGCTTCTATCAATTGTTGTTCCATTGGCATAGAATTTACCGTCTTTCATAATACCGGTTTTGCCACCCGATGTTGTTGCTGGATAGCTCCAGTCCAAACCACTGCTGGTTACATCTTGTGTACAGGTTCTGAAGTTAAGTTTCAGGTCGTATTTCTGTCCAGGATTGATTTTAACATTTGGAATGGTGATATTTGTTTTGGTTTCATCATCAAGGGTTAGACTGCCGAGCATCAATGTCCCGTTGCTGGTTGTGGGGTGGATCAATAACGCTGGGTTACTGATCACAGTACGTAAGCCATTTCCCAAAGCCGGGAATTGTGTGGTGACACCGGCGTTGTTCAAGCCATTGTATGTTAATGTTTCATCTGAGAATTTCAAATTTGCACTACTGTGACTAGGTTTTAATACTGCAGTACCGATTTGAGTGATGGCTCCGGTCATGCTTGGATCCATGGTCAATGTTGTGGTGATTTGGCTAAATCTGTGTTTTAATACAACATTTAAGTTGTTTACACCATTTTTTAACGTTAATGTACCTGTGTAATACATTAAATCACCGCTAATATTGCTCAAGTTCGCTGCAGAAAGCGTGTTTTGATTATTAATAGCCGGTAATGCTGTGGTGCTATTGATCGAATAGGCAATGAACGTATATGATTTTCCGGCGTCAAGAACGATACCTGCGGCAGTAGCTTCCTCACCGTAGCTATAATCTTTTGCCGTTACGTAAGCTCCTTGGTTGTCATAGACAACAACTTTATACTTGACGTTTTTGTCCAATGGCTTCTCTTGTGTTTGGACAGCCGCTAGTTTGGGGTTGGATGAAGCAACGAGGCTTTTTGTAACCGCTGAATTGTTTGTTAGAACAACGTCAACTGAGCCTCCGTTTTCTAACGGTACAGTCATTTCCTGTACATCAGGTGCATTGCTTGATGAATGCGAAGCGTTTGCAGATGCTTGCTTTTGAACAGCATTGTTGTCTGTCTCATTGTAAGCTTCTACGCCCGATAGATTGATTTTAACGACAGTTTCTCCTGTTAATGCGGTGTTTTCTCCACTTTTGTTACATGAGTAGAGGCTAAGTGCGAAAGCACTGCAGCCTAGCATGAACAGGTTTGTCAGTCGGCGATGGGGGATTAGATTCATGTTAATTGACATTTTGTTTTGTTATTGATTTTTGATTATTTGATTTCGTTGTTGATTTGTTTTGCAAAAACTATTGCAGTTGTATGCCGATTTGTGTTTGAAATGTGGTATACCATTGCTTTTTTATTGCTGTTATTTTTTATCGATGCAATTATATAAATAGCATTTTACTTAATGTACTGTATTTATGTTATCTTATATTTCTTGTAGAGAAATATCTACAATAGTGTTGTTTTGTATTTAAAATGCTGTTTGAACATGTTTTATGCGTTTTTCTGTTAATTACAATTCGTTTTATTTGAATAATAATTTACTTATAATTAATATGTGTATCAAGTAGTAGTGCTGTGTAGGATTGTGCGGTTTTATGAGGCCTAGGGAAAGAAAAAAACGCTCGGTTGAGAGCGCATGTCCCTTTATTTTATAGTAGGCACTGGAGATGATGCGAACCAATAGATTTCCGATGTTAAGGGGAGATTATGATTTATTTTTTTTAAATTTGCGTATTCATGAGGTTAATTGTTTTCATATTGATAGCATATATTATGGGACTTTCTTTTGTTCCCTGCAGTGATTCTAGCAATCGCTGTGAGCAGACTGCTATGGAAACACAATTAAACCAAACTCATAACCATAGTGATGACGCATCTGATGCTTGTTCTATTTTCTGCTATTGCAATTGTTGTAGTGGAAATATAACGGCTTATGCGTATCAATTTCCGCAAATAGATGGTGTCCCGGTATCAATTTATTTTGATAATCGTAATCCTGTCCTCAATACAGCGATTGTTTCCAGTTATTTTGGAAGCATCTGGCAGCCGCCAAAAGTTAATGCTTAATTTTTCGTAAAAATTCTAAAAACAAATCTGATGGAGCGCGCTATGCTGTTCTTTATTCAGCTTTGTGCTCGGAATCCGTTTGTTGCATTTTATTACGCCAAGCGATGAAGATATTCTAACGAGCTATTATTTAAGCATTAATCACGTATATTGTGTTAGATCATATTATAAAATTTAGCATTAAGAACAAGATCGTTATCGGTTTAATGACCTTGTTGCTTATCATTTGGGGGGCATGGAGTGCGACGAAACTACCCATAGATGCCGTTCCCGATATTACCAATAATCAAGTCCAGATTTTTACCTCTTGTCCAACTCTTGCCGGACAGGAAGTAGAGCAATTGGTCACTTTTCCAATTGAACAAAGTATTGCAACTGTACCCAAAATTGAAGAGATCAGGAGCATTTCACGCTTTGGACTTTCTGTCATTACCGTTGTTTTTGACGATGATGTAGATATTTATTTTGCCCGTCAGCTGATCGGTGAGCGTTTAAAAGAAGCGGTGGATCAGATTCCACAGGGTATTGGTAAACCTGAGTTGGCTCCAGTAAGTACCGGATTGGGAGAAGTGTATCAATATATTATCCATCCCAAAAAGGGAAGCGAAAAGAAATACAACGCAAAAGATTTGCGAACCATGCAAGATTGGATTGTTGCCCGCCAGCTTTATGGAACTCCTGGAATTGCCGAGGTCAATAGTTTCGGTGGCGAGCTTAAGCAATATGAAGTAGCTGTTGATCCGAATAGACTTAAGGCGATGAATATCACGATTCCAGAGATATTTACTGCCCTAGAGAAAAATAATCAAAATACAGGTGGTGCCTATATTGATAAAAAACCGAATGCATACTTTATCCGGGGGATTGGACTGGCGACCTCTTTGGAAGATGTCAGAAATATCGCTATCCGAAAATCAGGGTCTATACCGATTTATGTAAAAGATGTTGCAGATGTACGTTTTGGTCATGCTGTGCGTTATGGAGCCTTGACATACAATGGTGAGGTAGATGCTGTGGGTGGCGTTGTCATGATGCTAAAGGGTGAAAACAGCAATGAGGTGGTCAATCGTGTGAAAGAAAAACTACCGACTATCCAAAAGTCTTTGCCTGATGATGTGGTTATAGAGCCCTATTTAGACCGGACAGATCTCGTTGGGCGTGCGATCAGTACCGTTGAAAAAAATCTGATTGAAGGTGCCCTGATCGTAATTTTTGTCCTGGTATTATTTCTTGGGAACTTGCGGGCAGGCCTTATCGTTGCTTCAGCAATTCCACTGGCGCTGCTGTTTGCACTTGGACTGATGAACGTCTTCGGCGTAAGCGCCAATTTAATGAGTTTGGGTGCGATAGATTTCGGTTTGATTGTGGACGGAGCCGTCATTGTGGTGGAAGCGACGCTACACCATTTAGGCTTACGAAAGTCAACCGAGAAATTGACCCAGGCCGAAATGGATCATGAGGTATTTGAGTCTGCTTCAAAGATTCGTACCAGTGCAGCCTTTGGTGAGATTATTATTCTTATTGTCTATATTCCAATTTTAACATTGGTGGGTGTTGAAGGGAAAATGTTTCGTCCAATGGCACAAACAGTTGGGTTTGCCATTTTCGGAGCATTGATTCTCTCGTTAACCTATATCCCCATGATGTGTGCGCTGTTTCTGCCGAAAAAACACAGCGACAAGAAAACGTTGAGTGACCGGATGATTGCAGGACTACAACGTATTTATGAGCCTTTATTACAAAAAGCCATTCGGTTTAAATACCTGATCGTGAGTTTAACTGTTGCCATTTTTGCTTTGTCAGCCTTCTTTTTTAAGAATATGGGGGGCGAGTTTATTCCACAATTGCAGGAAGGCGATTATGCATTCCATTGCATACTTCCTCAGGGAAGCTCGCTTTCGCAAAGTATTGAAACCTCTATGCAGGCTTCCCGGATTATCAAGGAGTTCGATGAAGTGAAGATGGTCGTCGGTAAAACAGGAGCTGCGGAGGTGCCGACAGACCCTATGCCACCGGAAGCGACAGATATTATGGTGGTATTGAAGCCTCAAAAAGAGTGGAAGTCGGGCCGTTCTTATGAAGAACTGGGGAGCGCTATTCTGGAGAAGCTAGAAGTAATTCCGGGTGTCTTCTTTGAGAAAAATCAACCTATTCAAATGCGTTTCAATGAGTTAATGACGGGTATTCGTCAGGATGTTGCTGTAAAGATCTTCGGTGAAAACATCGATTCACTGGCCGCTTACGCCAATGTGGTTGCCGCTCAGATTCAATCCGTTCAAGGAGCAACTTCTCCACAAGTGGAGCGCGTATCCGGTCTCCCGCAAATTAATATCGTTTATGACCGCACCCGTATAGCGAATTATGGATTGACAATTCAGGACGTCAATGATGTGGTGAGTACCGCCTTTGCCGGTCGGAGTACGGGACAGATCTATGAAAATGAACGTCGCTTTGATCTGGTCGTCAGGTTAGATACAACGCACAGAAATAGTATTGATGATGTGCGTAATCTGATGATTCCTACAGATACGGGCACACAGATCCCTCTTTCTCAGGTTGCTGCCATTGATTATAAATTGGGGCCGGCCCAAATCAGCCGCGAAGCTGGTAAACGAAGAATTGTGATTGGATTTAATGTGGCAGGGCGTGATGTTCAAACCGTAGTAAAAGATATCCAACAACAATTGACTGCAAATGTAAAACTTCCTGCGGGTTATTATTTCACCTATGGAGGTCAGTTCGAGAATTTGCAAAAAGCGAGTTCGCGCCTGTTGATTGCTGTGCCAGTGTCCTTATTGCTTATTTTTATGCTGTTGTATTTCACGTTCCATTCCTTTAAGCAGGCGACGCTAATTTTTACCGCAATACCAATGAGTGCTATCGGGGGTGTATTTGCATTGATGTTGCGTGGCATGCCTTTCAGTATTAGTGCCGGTATCGGTTTTATCGCCTTGTTTGGTGTGGCCGTACTCAACGGTATCGTTTTAATTGGGACATTCAATCAGTTGAAGAAAGAGGGCGTCGATGATATTTTTCAACGCGTTAAAGAAGGTACTTTGACTCGTTTACGTCCTGTACTGATGACAGCGACGGTGGCCTCACTGGGCTTTTTACCGATGGCAATCAGTACAAGTGCCGGCGCTGAAGTTCAGAAGCCTTTGGCAACGGTTGTTATCGGCGGATTGATAACGGCAACTTTCCTGACGTTGTTTGTGCTGCCGTTATTGTATATAATTTTTAATTCTAAATTGAATATGAAACGAAGTAGGGGTGCTAAGACCTTTGTTACAGTACTTGTTTTCTTATTTATGGCCTTGGGATCTCAGGTGTTTGGCCAAGAGCGCATTTCTGTTACAGAAGCTGTGGAAACTGCGCTGAAGAGCAATCGCCAGTTTCAGATCAACCAGGCTGAAATCGTGGGCGCTGGTTTCAATGTTAAAACGGCGACCGAAATCCCCAAGACCGGGATTTTTGCAGAAAATGAAGATTACCGTCCTACGGATAAGGCCGGCTTATTGAAAATTGGTATAACGCAAAGTATTGCCTGGCCCGGGCTCTATGCGGCGCGCAAGGAGTATTTTAAACAGCAACTAAAATATGCGAATTTGAATACGGATGTATTGAAAACTGCGATTACCAAAGACGTAAGGACAGCCTATTTTCAACTTTGGTATCTCCAGGATCGCCAAAAGCTGTATATGGAGTTGGATAGCATCTATACAGCCATGTTCAAAGCAACTGAACTTCGCTTTAGAACGGGTGACGTGGCTGCGCTGGATAAGATCGCAGCTGAGGCAAAACTGAAGGAACTGCAGGCGCAGCTTGTTCAAAACAAAAAGGACATTGTTATCCAGCAACAGCAACTTATGCTCTTGTTGGACCGTAACGAGTGGATGCTCCCATTGGATCAGTCCTTGGAGAAGATTGTCGTGAACGCCAGTCCATCTGAGGAAACAGTACATCCTTTACTTGTTTTACAGCAGCAAAACGTAAATATCGCTTCATCGAATATCGGTGTTCAGAAAAATACAAATAAGCCTGAGTTCTCGGGTCGATTTTTCTCCCAACGTGTTTGGGGAGCCAAGGATCCCTTATCGGGATTTTCGGTCTCCGCATCTTTTCCGGTCTTTAGCCTAGGCGCGTATAAAAGTAAAGTGAAGGCTGCCAACGCTGAAATGGAAGTTGAACAGCGTAAGTTGGAATATGATACGCAGGTATTCCAGACAAATAAAGGGAATGCACTTGCTGAAATTGACAAGAATAGTGCGTTACTACAATTTTACGAGTCTTCGGGTTTAAAACAAGCTGATGCCATCATTAAAGCGGCTAGTTTGGGGTATAGAACGGGGGAGATCAATTTTGCTGAATTAAGTCAATTTTTAAGTCAGGCTATTGGGATTCGTCAGAATTATTTAGAAGTCCTCAATCAGTATAATCAATCAGCAATTCAATATAATTACTTCAATAACAAATAAGTCAACAATGAAAGTTTTCATAAAGATATTTATCGTATGTATAGCCGTTACTGTTTTTTACGGTTGCGGTTCTAATGAGTCGGAGCGTAAAGGTCAAGCGGAGGGAAAGGAAGCGCCTAAATCCGAAGAGGGGCATGAGGAAGGACCGGTTACCGTAGCGGCACTGAGTGCGGCACAAATAAAAGCTGTGGGCATCGTTTTTGGAGGTATTGAAGAGAAGGAACTAACAGCTACAATCAAGGCCAATGGGCTTTTGAGTGTACCCAATAACAATAAAGCGAATGCAACGACGCTTTACGGTGGTGTTGTAAAGACATTAAACGTGCAGTTGGGGGATAACGTACGCAAGGGGCAGGTGATCGCTACGATTACCAACCCCCAGTTTGTACAGTTACAGGAGGAATATGTATCCCTTGCAAGTAAGATTACCTTGGCGGAACAAGAAATGGCAAGGCAACAGGAACTCAATGAAGGTAATGCGGGCGCACGGAAAAATCTGCAGGCAGCAACAGCAGACTTCAACAGTTTACGGGCTCGAAAGGCCTCGTTGCAACAACAGATCCAATTGATGGGCATAAATCCCAATAGCGTGAATCTTTCTAATATGCGGACCTCATTGGCCGTAACAAGTCCTATCAATGGAACAGTAAGTAATGTTTTTGCGAAAATTGGGAGTTATGTAGATGTCTCTTCGCCAGTGATCGAGATTGTTGACAATAGTCTGTTGCATTTGGATCTGCAGGTGTTTGAAAAGGATCTACCTTTGGTTAAAGTCGGACAGCTCATCAACTTTCAACTGACCAACAACCCGGATAAGACCTATACCGCCAAAGTTTTTACAATTGGATCTTCCTTTGAAAATGATAGCAAGACCATCGCTGTGCACAGTACGGTTGTGGGCAGCAAAGTGGGGTTGATTGATGGGATGAACATCACGGGTATGATCGGTGTCAATAATGTACGGACTCCGGCTGTTCCGAATGACGCAATCGTGGAGGCTGACGGCAAGTATTATATTTTTGTGGAGACAGACAAGAAACCTGAGGAGCATGAAGAAGGGCACGACGATCACGGGCATGCGCACGATGAAGGTGAAGCAAAACATGCGCATAAAAATGAGCAAGAAGCTGGGCAGCATGGTGAAGAACAGGCTAAAAACATCAATTTTGAAAAAATAGAGATTCAAAAAGGCGTGTCTGCTTTGGGATATACGGCGATTATCCCGGTTACCGAAGTTCCTGCCGGGACGAAAATTGTTGTAAAGGGTGCCTTTTTTATCAATGCTAAAATGAGCAATACAGGTGGGCACGAACATTAATTGACAGTATTTGTTAACATAATCAAAGCAAGTTATGGAACATCAACATCGTTATGATGCACAAGGCAGACAGCTTTGTTGTACACAGACAGAAAAAATATATAGTCAGGCGGGAGCAGAAGACCTTATTGGGAAAGCTCCGGCTTCCAGTCATGGTCATGATCATAGCCACGATGAAGACGGTCACGACCACTCAACGGCAGGGGTTAGTCAGATGCAGTTGTTCTTACCCGCGCTAATTTCCTTTATTTTGCTCATTGCAGCAATAGCCATGGATAATTGGATTGCGCAAGCATGGTTTAAGGATTGGGTTCGTTCGGGCTGGTATATCGTATCTTATCTGCCTGTTGGGTATCCTGTGATCAGAGATGCCCTAAAGAGTATTGCTAAAGGGGAAATCTTTTCGGAGTTTCTTTTAATGAGTATTGCTACGATAGGAGCTTTTGCGATCAAAGAATACCCAGAAGCTGTAGCGGTGATGTTATTTTACGCCGTGGGCGAGGTATTTCAGACCTTAGCGGTGAGTAGAGCTAAAAGTAATATTAAGGCACTACTGGATCAGCGTCCGGATGAAGTGAACATTTTGGAGAATGGAAAGAGCAAAGTAATCAAGGCCGCAGGCGCAGGTATCGGAGCAATTGTTCAGCTGAAACCTGGCGAAAAGCTCGGGCTCGATGGTGAGTTGCTTTCTGAACAAGGCGCATTTAATACTGCTGCGCTGACTGGCGAGAGCAAGCCAGATACAAAAATGAAAGGTGATGTTGTGCTGGCAGGAATGATTAATATGAACACGGTGAGCTTAATTCGGGTGACAACAGCTTATCAAGATAGCAAACTGAGTAAAATCCTAGAGCTTGTACAGAACGCAACAGCTCAAAAAGCGCCTACTGAACTGTTTATCCGCAAATTTGCTAAGATATATACCCCAATTGTCGTGTTTTTGGCTATTGGAATTTGCCTCCTGCCTTACTTGTTTGTCGATCAATATGTATTTAGCGACTGGTTGTATAGAGCACTCGTATTTTTAGTGATATCCTGTCCCTGTGCACTTGTCATCTCGATTCCTTTGGGGTATTTTGGTGGAATCGGTGCCGCGAGTAGAAATGGTATACTTTTTAAAGGCAGTAATTTTTTGGATGCGATGGCAGATATCCGGCATGTGGTGATGGATAAAACCGGAACAATGACTGCCGGTGTTTTTAAGGTGCAGGAAATTAAGCTACAGGCTGGTTACGACGAGGCAAGAATTTTAAAGCTCGTCAATAAAATAGAAAGCCACAGTAGCCATCCAGTTGCAACAGCGATTAGGGAATATGCAGGTGCGATCGACGAGTCTATTAATCTCAATAATATAGAAGAAATCGCCGGACATGGATTAAAAGGAATTACTGAAGGCAAAGAGTTGCTGGTGGGTAACTTTAAATTGCTGGACAAATTTAATGTAGCCTATGATATCGATCCGAATAGTATCGTATATACGACCATTGCCATCGCTTTGGACGGTAAATTTGTAGGATTCATGACCATCGCCGATAGCATTAAAGCAGATGCCGCGCTTACAATTCAGCTACTGCATAAGCTCGGTGTAAAAGCGACGATGTTGAGCGGGGATAAGACGACGGTAGTCGCCTATGTTGCCAAGGAACTTGGAATAGATCAGTCCTATGGTGACCTGCTTCCGGAAGATAAAGTGAATAAGGTCAGGGAAATAAAGGGGCTAAATGAATCTGTTGCTTTTGTTGGTGATGGCGTTAACGATGCTCCGGTTGTCGCACTGAGTGATGTTGGAATAGCGATGGGTGGACTGGGCAGTGATGCGACGATCGAGACGGCAGATGTCGTGATACAGGATGACAAACCTTCGAAGATTCCAATGGCCATTCGCATTGGGAAACAAACGAAAAAAGTTGTTTATCAGAATATTGGCCTTGCTTTTATAGTCAAAGGGATCGTGTTGATTCTTGGAGCTGGAGGTTTGGCAACAATGTGGGAGGCTGTATTTGCCGATGTTGGCGTATCGTTAATTGCGATATTGAATGCCATTAGGATTCAGAAAATGAAATTTTAACAATTGGCGCTAAGTTACACCCGTCCTTTTCATTGAACGAAATGAAGGGCGGGTGTATTCCTATTTTTATTCGCTATCATTTATAAATACTAAATATATTAGTATATTTGAGCGTGATTTTTATTGCTTTTAGGCGATATAAGACGTCAATACATGAATGATATGGAAAGGAGCATCGTACATTGTGATCTTGATACATTTTTTGTATCAGTTGAGCGGCTGATAAACAGTAAACTTAATGGTGTACCGGTACTTATTGGCGGTAGCAGTGATCGGGGCGTGGTGGCTTCATGTTCCTATGAAGCCAGAAAATCAGGGGTGCATGCCGCGATGCCGATGCGCTTGGCATTAAGAATGTGTCCGGATGCTGTTGTCGTCAAAGGCGATCATGATCTCTACAGTTATTACTCCAATATGGTGACCGAAATTATTTCGCTTGAGACACCGGTTGTAGAGAAAGCAAGCATCGATGAACATTATCTTGATGTTTCGGGAATGGACCGTTTCTTTGGATGCTGGAAATGGACACAGGAATTGCGGCAGCGTATTATTCGGGAAACGGGGCTTCCGATCAGTTTCGGCCTTTCCGTCAATAAGACGGTGTCTAAAATAGCGACCGGCCAGGCGAAACCATGTGGTGAGCTGCAAGTAAATGGAGGTACAGAGAAGCAGTTCCTGGCGCCGCTTTCTATTCGGAAAATACCGATGGTCGGCGATAAGTCGTATACCTTGTTGCGTAATATGGGGATTTCTAAAATTGGAACGTTGCAACAAATGGAGATTTTCACGTTACAACAGGTCTTAGGAGAAAATGGTGTAAATATCTGGCGGAAGGCCAATGGTCTGGATGATACGCTTGTGGTCCCTTTTCGTGAACAGAAATCCATGTCCAAAGAAACGACCTATCAGCAGGATACGATTGATATGGATGTATTGCGGCGGACACTCATCGGTATGGTTGATAATCTTGCCTTTGAATTGCGTAAAGAACAGCGGCTTACCAGCTGTGTTACGTTGAAGATACGCTATAGTAATTTTGATACCCATACCCAACAATTGCAGATCGGTTATACCAATTCCGATCGAAAATTGATTGAAGTTGTGCTATCCCTATTTAAAAAATTATATAGTCGCCGCATGTTAATTCGGTTGGTGGGGGTTAAGTTTTCTGGTTTGATCTATGGAGCTTACCAAACCGATCTATTTGCGGATAATGCCGAAGAGGTAAATCTGATGCAGGCGATGGATCGTATTAAAAGTCGTTACGGTACAGCGTTTTTGATGAAAGGGATCTGTGTGCCCATGCCCGGGGAGAAAGGAGGGGTAGATGCTCTTAAATCTTCGTAGTTTCTATAGTTTGCGTTACGGCACATTGAGTCTAGAAGACCTTATCGAAGGTATTCAGTCCGGTGGTTACGATACTGCCGTACTAACCGATATTAACAATACTTCCGGATCATTGGATTTTATTCGGTTGGGTCGGAAAAAGGGACTGAATTTACTCGCAGGAATGGAGTTTCGAGCCGATAATAAGCTTTGTTTTGTCGCTATAGCGAAGAACGAACGTGGTTTTCAGGAGATTAATGCCTATCGTACCAAACTCAATATGGAGCAACGATCGGTACCGCAACGTGCTCCTGATTTTGAGGAGGTATTTGTTGTTTATCCTTTTTCAGCGATCAGCCACCATGGCTTGCGCGACTATGAATATATTGGCATAAGGCCTTCGGAACGCACCAAAGTACGTTTGCTGGACCGGAAAATTTTGGCGAATTGTGTCATATTAGCACCGGTAAGTTTCCAACAAAATGACTATGTGTTACATAGGCAATTGCGTGCCATTGACAATAATCTGTTGATATCACAATTGGAAGCGGATCAGGTGGCCCATCCGGATGAAGTACTTTTGTCAAGAATCACCTTAACTGAAATGTTTTCGGATTTGCCCGAGCTTATGAACAATACAGAGCAACTGCTTGCCCAATGCTCTTTTTACTTCGACTTTGAGACAGTTAAAAATAAAACCACATTTACAGACAGTCATTATGCAGATCAGCAATTGCTTTTTAGTCAGGCATTCGCGGGGCTGGAAAGACGTTATGGAAAAAATGATTCCGTTGCAAGGAAACGAATCCAGCGGGAATTGGAAATTATTGAACAACTTAAATTTTCAAGCTATTTTCTGATAACGAATGATATCTGTCGCTATGCACGGCATAGCGACTTTCATTACGTAGGGCGTGGATCTGGAGCAAACTCTGCCGTTGCTTATTGTTTGGGAATTACCGATGTTGACCCCATCGCTCTGCATTTGCCATTTGAACGTTTTCTAAATCCGAAACGGAAGAGTGCCCCCGATTTCGATATTGACTTTAGCTGGAATGAACGTGATGCTATGTATAGTTATATTTTTAATAAGTATAAAAGTGGACATGTTGCATTGATGGGCGCAATGAGTACGTTTCGGTCGCGCAGCATTTTGCGTGAGCTCGGAAAGGTATATGGTCTTCCTAAAGGAGAAATAGATCGGTTGATCAACGAACCTGAACATATGCTTAACAAAAATGAGGTAACGAATACCATTTTGAGTGTCTATAATCGGATGGCGGATTTTCCTAATCAGCGTTCAATTCATGCGAGTGGTATCCTCATTTCCGAGGCTCCCTTGGCATGCTATGGAGCTATGGACTACCCACCTAAAGGACTTCCCACGATGCAATTTGACATGTATGTTGCCGAAGATATTGGTTTTGAAAAATTTGATATCCTATCGCAACGGGGAATAGGGCATATCAAAGACTGTAAAGCAATCGTACGTGAGAATTTGGGCGAGCTGATCGATACCGACAATCCCAAGCTTTTCTTTCATGATCCGCTCATAGCAACGCAATTACAGTCAGCCCATACTATTGGGTGTTTTTATATAGAAAGTCCTGCGATGCGGCAACTTTTGACCAAACTGTCCTGTAATACCTATAACACATTAGTGGCAGCATCTTCCATTATTCGTCCTGGTGTAGCGAGTTCAGGAATGATGAGCGAGTATATTCGACGTCACCACGATCCTTATGTTGCGAATTATCCGCATCCAGTATTCAAAGAACAGTTGGAGGAAACTTATGGTGTGATGGTTTATCAGGAAGATGTGATGAAAATTGCGAATGCCTACGGTGGTCTTGACATGGCAGATGCAGATGTACTGCGACGAATGATGTCGGGTAAGTATCGTGATAAAGATCATCTTGCGGCCATCAAAGGACGTTTTTTTGCCAATTGCAAAACTCGAGGATACGAGGAGCAGGGAAGTTTGGAAATCTGGAGACAGATGGAGAGCTTTGCGGGCTATTCATTTAACAAGGCACATTCAGCCTCCTATGCTGTTGAGAGTTACCAGAGTTTATACTTAAAAACGTATTTTCCATTGGAGTTTATGGTTGCGGTACTCAATAATTATGGTGGTTTTTATAATCGTAAAGTTTACGTCAATGAAGCGCGCGTTGCGGGCGCTACCATCTGCCGGCCCTGTGTCAACCAGTCTCGTTTAAATGCACGTATTTTTGGAAAGGATATCTATCTGGGCTTTGATTGCCTACAGCATCTGGAGGAAAAATTGGCTTTACGGATTGTTAATGAACGGGAATTGAATGGACCTTATCTCAGTTTAGAAAATTTTATTGGCCGGACGGAAATTAGCTTGGAGCAATTGATCATTTTAATCCGTGTGGGAGCCTTGCGTTTTACCGCCATAGGGAAAAAGCAATTATTGTGGGAAGGCCATTTGATGATGAGTAAATATAAACCTACCCGTGGCGGAAATGTTCTCTTTGAAATCGAAACCAGAAAACCGCTACTTCCTTTGCTTGAAGAAAACATCTTGGAAGACTATTATGATGAACTGGAATTGATTGGTTTCTGTGTTACGGGGACATTGTTTGATTTGGCAAAAAGCAGCTATAGAGGTGATATTTTTGCAGAAGACATGACGGCGCATGAAGGTGAAACAATTCGGATGGTCGGCGATTTCGTCTGTGAAAAAATTGTCAGGATGCGCAATGGAGGGCAAATGAAATTTGGGACCTTTTTGGATGCTGAAGGGCATTTTTTTGATACCGTTCATTTCCCGCAGACACTTGTCGAATTTCCACTTCGGGGAAACGGCATTTATTTGATCGAAGGGAAAATTGTGGTTGACTATGGTTGCCCCACACTCGAAGTGAGACGATGCGCCAAGATGCCCTTAAAATCTGATCCACGAAGTGAATAGCCTATTTTTTAAATTACCTTTGTAAGATATTACCTGCTGTTAAAGTGATGACGAAAGAGCAAATTGCCGGATTGCTTGAAGGGGTACCCTCTGCAGTCGGCGTATATTATATTTATGATAAGCATGATGTGCTAATTTATGTCGGCAAGAGTATCGATATTAGAAATAGGTTATTGCAGCATTTTAGAAGTACAGATTTTAAGGAACGCAAAATCCAAGAAGCAGCCTGCAGAGTTGGATTTGAACTGACTGGCCATGAATTACTAGCGCTATTGCATGAATCTGACCTGATCAAAAAATATCAACCCTATTATAACCGGGCGCAGCGTCGAACCTACTACGGATTTGGCCTTTATCTAGCAGTGAATCCATTGGGCTATCAAGTTCTTCAAGTTGAGGCGCTTGATCCCGAGCGAGAAGAGTTCATGACCTTTTCGAGTTACCAGGAGGGGCGCGAGCAATTATTCAATATTGTGGAAGCTTATCAGCTCTGCCAAAAAATAAACAAATTACAGACGTATACGAAACATTGTTTTCAATATATGTTGAAGACCTGCAAAGGGGCATGTATTGGGCAGGAGCTTCCAGAAGACTATAATCGAAGAGTGCAGGAATTTGTAGCCTCTTCGGAGCTTCCGATGGGCGAAATATTTTTGGAGTTTTTAGGGCGTAATCCCAAAGAAAAGGGACTTGTTTACTTGTTGGATGGTCGGTATAAAGGATTTGGCTACTGTAATAAGCGTGTATATAGCGAAAAGAAAAAGCGAGAAGCCATCATCTTCAAAGCCGATAATAGAGATGTTAGACGTATTTTGAGACGTTATTTCAAACTCAACCCTGTTTAGATTTTTAACAACAATAATTTAATGGCTTAGTAGGCCAGTAAATTATTGTTTTACCTTCGGTAAGAACTTTTTGTCGTTCTCATCGGAATCTTTATAGTAGGCTCGGGCTTCGTCCAGTTTATGATGCATTTCTTCACGTACGTTTTGGTATGCTTGTACATTGTATACATTCTGCATTTCCTGTGGATCTTTCTCTAGATCGTATAATTCCCACTCATCTTTGTCATAATAGAAATGGATCAGTTTGTACCTTTCGGTACGAATCCCATAATGTCGTTTTACCATATGAATGGAAGGGTACTCATAGTAGGTGTAATATACTGCATCGCGCCATTGTTTTTCTTTTCCATTGAGTAGACCACGAAAAGATTTTCCCTGCATATCTTTCGGGATTGCAAGTCCTGCATAATCTAGGATTGTGGGGGCAAAATCAAGATTCTGAACAAGTGCTTTTGAGGATTGGCCAGCTTTAATTTCTGCTGGATAGCGGATCAATAAGGGGGTTCGGAGCGATTCTTCATACATAAAACGTTTGTCAAACCAACCATGTTCACCCAGATAGAACCCTTGGTCTGAGGTATAAATGACAATTGTATTTTCGTCGAGTCCATTGTCTTTCAAAAATTCCAATAGACGTCCAACACCGTCGTCCACTGCAGCAACGGTACCCAGATAATCCTGTATATAACGTTGATATCGCCAGCGCATCAGGTCTTCTTTGGACATGTTGTGATATTTCATCTTAAAATCTGCCATGATTGGGTTGTAGATTGAATCCCATGTTGCGCGCTGCGCTGCAGTCATTCTTCCTAGGTTTCCATTAAAGGCAGCTTTATCCCAGGATAGATATTCTTTTAGTCCCAATTCATCCATTAGCGCAGGAGGTATCTTGTTGTCACCAGCCCAGTTCATGTGTTTAAGGATATTCATTTCAGCGGTTTTAGCAGCAGTTCCTCTTCCTTCGTAGGTGTCGAATAGATTATTCGGTTCTTTGTAGGTTTTTGATGTATATTGTTGAAGATGTCGCAAAGCAGGTAGCCATTCTCGGTGTGGCGCTTTTTGATGATAGAGCACACAGAAAGGTTTGCTGGTATCTCTTTTAGCGATCCAATCTAGGGTCATATCGGTGGTGAGATCCGATACATAGCCTTGTATTTGTTGTTTTACACCATTGATAATAAAGTTTGGATTATAATATTCGCCTTGGTCAATAAGGACCGCTGAGTGGTTAAATCCCTGGGGTAGGCCATCCATATGGATTTTACCGATTAATGCCGTTTGATACCCATTTTTTTGGAGAATCTTGGCAAAGTTGTCCTGATTCCAATCGAATTTTGCCTCATTATCAATTTTCCCATTCATATAACTGTGCTTCCCAGTTAGGAGTACAGCCCGACTGGGTGCACATAATGAATTTGTCACGGTCGCACGTGTGAAAATGGCACCTTCCTTTGCTAATCTGTCAATATTGGGCGTTTCGTTCAATCCGTAACCATAAGCGCTGATCGCTTGATAACCATGGTCATCACTCATGATATATACAATATTTGGATGCTTTTTTGCATGGCCTTTTTGTGCCAATGCCCAAGAAGGTACAAGTGTGTACAAGGTGAAAGTAAGTATATAATGATGCAGTTTCATGGTTAAGGTTTGAATGTGTTATGCTGATCGATTTTACCTCAGGCTAATATAGGTGTTTTCATTGAGACAATGTCGGTGCTATTAGTTTAATGATAGATTGTACTATTTAAATGATTTGTTTATTAAATTATTCTGATAGAAATTTGTGTTATTAATAATTTCAATTATATATGAAGAAGAGTTTATTAGCACTTGCACTGGGGGGATTGGGGATAGGAATTACCGAATTTAGTATGATGGGGATGCTACCGGACGTTGCCCAAAGTCTGCAAGTTTCAATTCCGGAAGCTGGTTATCTCATTACAGCTTATGCCTTAGGTGTAGTTATCGGTGCCCCACTGTTGGTGGTTGTTATGAATCGATTCTCGCCACTTAAGACCTTGATTATCCTCATGGGATTGTTTACCCTATTTAATGGATTATCTGTAGTTGCTCCAGACTATGGTCTTTTGTTGGTATCGCGTTTTATTTCGGGATTGCCACATGGTGCTTTCTTCGGTGTAGGGTCTGTTATTGCCAGTCGATTGGCCGATCCTGGTAAAGAAGCGCAGGCTGTAGCGACGATGTTTTCCGGATTGACAGTTGCCAATTTATTTGGGGTTCCATTGGGTACCTATATTGGACATCATTTTTCATGGCGTTATACTTTTCTATTGATTGTTATCGTCGGTATTTTGACCATGTTAGCCTTAAAGTTGTGGATGCCTAAAATGAAAGCAGCACCTAAAAATAATCCTTGGAAGGACTTTGGCATTTTTCGCAATGTGAATGTCTGGTTTATGGTTTTATTATTTTCAATAGCTCCAGGGGCACTGTTTGCCTGGATAAGTTATATAGCTCCGCTGATGACTGAAGTGTCTGGTGTTGCTGATAAATACCTGCCTTATATTATGGTTTTGGCTGGATTAGGTATGTTTGTGGGGAATTTGATCGGAGGGAAGTTGACGGACGCTTTTTCTTCAACAAAGGTGGTTGTAGCCGTACTGGTGGTTCAGATTTTATGTATGTTGGTTATTTACGGGCTGTCTGACAACGTTTGGATATCCTTGGTAATGACTTTTTTAACCGGAGTCACTACTTTTGCGCTCGTACCTTCGTTAACCTTATTATTGCTTAACTCGGTAAAAAGTGATGCTGAAATGTTGGTTGCTTCTTTAGGACCTGCTTGTTTTAATATTGCGAATGCATTGGGTGCCTTTTTAGGTGGCGTACCCATTAATCAAGGCCATGGTTATACTTCTCCGGCCTTGGTTGGTGCGGTAATGGCGGCTTTAGGAATCGTAATTTCATTATGTTATATCCAACGAAGCAAAAAGCATCCGGCTGTGGCTGCCAAAAAGGTTCTTGAGGATGCCGTAGGTCAGCTTTCGTAGTCCGTTATGTTGTTTTGAAATTTGCTATCGGTCCTAAAAAAATAACGTATAGAATTGGTGTTAACCTAGATTTCCACCAATTCTATTGAAGATGGACTGAAATTGAACATCGATATTTTCACCTAGGTACATGCGCTTGGCCTGGCGTTTTATTGGATAACCTTGGTTCAATAGAAAGGAAACTGCGGTTGTATTCTCTTTCGGTAGCACAACTTTGGAATTTTCCATTAAATACATTTTTAACAATGCCATTCCAGCAGCTTGTTCATTGGCAACAATAAGGCCTTCTCCCAAAGAAGGAAGATAATAACCGCGGAGCGTTTGGTTCTTCACATATAGAAAACCTGAAATGAAATGCGGTTCTATTTCGCATTGTCTATTTTCGGCTGCGGTTGTCAGGTCGAGCCTCAGAAGTTGCTCTTTGTATCGGGATTGATATTGCTGTATATTATTGTCCGCTTCTTCAAGATGGGGTGCTTGTATATCATCAAAGAAAAGATAAGAAGAAGATTCCTTAAAGCCGAGCTTTGTGTAAACAGGCGCGCCCATATCCGTTGCAATGAGTTGAATGCTGTTGCATTTTTTGCTGTTTGCTATACGAATAAGTTCTTGGGTGGTTTGTTTCCCATAGCCTTTTCCTCTTTCATCGGGAGCGACGATAATATGTCCGAGCCAGGCAACGTTGCTATGGATAATGGTCGTACCTATGGCCACAATTTTCTGATCGACCAGGAGTTTTATGGGGAAACAAAAAGGGCTTTCTATATAATGCTGTATTTTGATCGGCACATTACCCCATCCTTCTGGACTTAATGCTGTGATGACGGGGAGATCAGAAAACTGAATCGGTTCAAAATTCATCTAACATCTATTTTATTACTGCTTTATTGTACTTGTTTTTATATTCAAGGGGAGAGACTCCTGTAAACCGACGGAATATCTCGCGAAAAGCCTTTATGTCTGTATATCCAATAGCGTACATCACTTCATTTACCGTTTTCCTCGAGCTTTCCAACTCTTTTTTTGCCGATTCTACTTTTATCCGCTGAAGATATTCCACGGGCGTATTGCCTGTCGCTTTAATAAATCTACGGTCGAAATTCCGACGTCCGACAGTGAATTTTTCAGATAACTTCTCCATGGAAATTTTTTCTGAAAAGTTATTCTCGAGGTAGTCCTGTGCACGCATGACCATTTCATCTCCATGTGATTTTTGACCATTAAAGATCATAAAATCGGACTGTGTTTGTCTGGCAATATCAATTTGAAATATTTTGGAGCAATAAATAGCCGTCTGTCTGTCGTAGAACTTTTCGACCAGGTAAAGGAGGAGATTAAGGAACGAATAACCGCCACCATTGGTATAGATTCCTTGCTCATCAGTAATAATTTGTTCTGTTTTTAAGTTAACCTTTGGAAAGAGCTTATGAAAATTTGCCGCTGATTTCCAGTGGATAGAGCAGTTTTTGTTATCCAAAAGCCCTGTGGATGCGAGCAGATATGCGCCGGTACACATGCTTGCAACATTTGCTCCCTTGGTATAATGGTCTAATATCCATGCTGAGAGCATGCTATTACCAGCTTCTATCGCACTAAAATTAGAAATGACAGCGGGTACAATAATGAGGTCGGTCTTTTGAATCGTAGCGATATCTTTCTGCGTCATGACCGTTAATAATCCATTGACAAAGTTACTCTGTTTGGAAACTCCTGCCAATTCTATATTAAATATAGGTTCCCTGTTCAGTTGATCGTAATAGCGGTTCGCTTCTGTGAATACATGGTATGTTCCAACAATGCACGATATGGTATTAGGGCCTGTCTGACTGTCTGGAACTAAGATCGTTAGATGTTTCATGTTGAAAGTTTATAAGATTGAATAAACGATAATACGCTTATTTGATACTATTCAAATATACCGAAACGACTTGTCTAAATCAACCGCTGAGAATGTCTATTTTACACCCCTTTTTGTATTTTGAAGTCCGCTATATTTGATCTATAAATTTAAATTAATACCACAAGATGGTACGAATGATCGCAATATATAAGACTCCTACGAATAGGGAGTTTTTTGACAAACACTATTTTGAGACACATATTCCCTTGGCAAAAACGCTTCCGGGACTTATTCGTTTAGATTTACATATTTGATTGAGGTATAGGAATATAAGAAGTATGAGTTAACGTTATAAAATACGATGAATGATGAAAAAGGAAGATTTTAAAATAAGCATTACCGTTGAAGCAGGTGCTCAACGTGTATTTGAAGCAATCAATAATGTCCGCGGATGGTGGTCTCAAAATATTGAAGGGCCAACTGCTGCTTTGCATGATGAGTTTATATATCATTATCAGGATGTACATCGTTGTCGAATACGAATAGAAACGATGGAAACAGATCGTAAAGTAGTCTGGCGGGTCCTCGAAAACTATTTTAAATTCACCCAGGATGAACGGGAATGGACTAATAGTTCCATTATCTTCGATATTGTGGAAGATGCGGGTACAACTACATTACATTTCACCCATCGTGGGCTTAATTCCCAGATGGAATGTTATCAGGTATGTCATGATGCCTGGACGTATTATATAACGGACAGCCTAAGACAATTGATTTTAACTGGGCTGGGACAGCCTACTCCAAAGGAGGAAATAGCGCTGGGGGCTATGGAAGAGAATCGCATACCACATGATCTTGGGACAAAAAGTATCTACCATAGGCTGTTAATTGAAACCCCTGTAGAGACTGTTTACAAGGCGCTTACAACGGCGGAAGGACTAGCAGGCTGGTGGACACCAGATACCAAGGCAAAGCCGGAGATTGGTGCGATCCTGCGGTTTGGATTTGGTCCCAGCTATTTTAAAAATATGGAAGTTATTTCGCTGAAGCCTTATTCCAGGGTCGAGTGGCGCTGTGTCAAGGCATTTGAGGAATGGATTGGAACGACACTGACCTTTGAACTTGAACCTCAGCAAAAGGGATGTATGCTGCTGTTTCACCATGATGGCTGGGCAAATTATAGTGCGGAATTTGCTTCCTGCAGTTTTGATTGGGCACTATTTTTCAGGAGTTTAAAATTTTTCTGTGAAAAAGGAAAGGGTTTTCCTTATCCCGAATTTAAGGTATAAAATTCCTGAAGGGGCATAGTGTATTTTTGGTATAAAATGAGACTATCGCAATAGCTCGGCAATCGCATGCAGATAGTCTTTATTTTTAGAAAAATCATTATGTCCTTCCTTTGCCAAACGTATCAATTTATCCTGTTTTTTAAAAAAGTTACTCAGTTTAATGGAAGAATCAAAATAGACGGCATTATCCTGGTCTCCGTGGAAGATGATCGTTCTACATTTTACTTTTTGCAATGCCGAGGCATTGTCGAAATAAAAGGGGATCCCGCTTGTATCGAGTTCAGGAGCGACATGTTGTGTCCAATCTTGAAAACTATAGTAAGGTGCCTGAAGAATAAGCATTTTTGGAGAATTATGCGAAGCAATAGTTGAAGCAAGTGCCGTGCCCATAGATTGACCGATTATGATAATGTGATCTTCCGGATACTGTTGTGTCAGCTTATCATAGACCGTTTGCAGATCACGATAAAGTAGTTCTTCATTGGTTACTTTACCTTCACTTTTTCCGTAACCTCGGTAATCCAGCATAAAAAGATCATATCCGTTATCAGTATAGATATTGGCAATTTTACCCCAGGTATCTACAGCCCCATTACTGCCATGCAAATAGAAAATTAGTCCTTTGCTCTTGTCTGCCTTAAACAAGATTCCATGGAGTTTAACATGATCTGCTGTTGTGATAAATTGTTCTTCAAATTTGCCCTGAAAGCGGAACGTGGAATCTTGGAGCTTTTTACCTGGAAACAGTTGTTCTTCAAGTATTTCATTCCAGTTTGGTTTCACTTTAGATTTACTGTTGGATTGCGCATGTACTGCGGGGTATAAAAAGATGAATAGCAAGAGTAATAGTATTGGACGTAACCAAAGGTGACGGTAGAATTTTGTTAATGTGACGGTATTGTTTGAGTGCATAAAGATACTTGGTCTATGATTTTTATTGAAGTTACACATTTCTATGGCATCCAGAAAATGTGGGATTCCTAGTTTTAGCAGTATCTTTTCTTATAAACTTAATCTAGGTTAAGTTTATGCCTTAATCCAGGTTGTTGGAAGCAGGCTTCTTCTTGTCGTACCTTTGAGATAGCAATTTAAAATGAAGTGAATCAATTTGGGCTTCAACTTAAATTCATCAAGAACGATAAAAAAGGAGATCATAACATGAAAAAATCAATTGAAAGAATTTTCCAACGTCCAGCTCAACCGGGTATGGTAGGAGATGGATTTCGTGTATTTAATATGATACCAGGGAATGGGATTTCCCAAAAGAGGATGAGTCCATTTCTTTTACTGGATTTCAACGCAGCATTTGATTTTGGACCTTCGGATCATATCAGAGGCGTGGATGTACATCCGCATAAAGGATTTGAAACCGTTACTATCGCCTACAAAGGTAGTGTAGCCCATCACGACAGTTCGGGAAACAGCGGTGTTATTCGTCCGGGTGATGTACAATGGATGACTGCCGGTGCGGGTATATTACATAAAGAATACCATGAAGAGGAATTTTCAAAAAAAGGTGGATTGTTTGAAATGGTTCAGCTCTGGGTTAATTTACCAGCGAAAGATAAATCAACGGAGGGACATTACCAGGCGATTACAGCCAATCAGATGGGGAAGGTACTATTGCCTGACGCAGCAGGGGTAGTTAATGTCATCGCGGGAAAATTTCAGGATACGGTAGGGCCAGCGAGCACCTATACGCCTGTCAATCTATTTGATATCAAATTGGCGGAGCAACATGAAACGAATTTTTTAGTTCCACAAAATCATAATACTGCGATGCTGGTTGTGAATGGGGAGGTCGAGGTCAACGGTGAACTTGCGAAGGAACATAGTTTTGTTTTATTTGGCCATGATGGTGAAGAGATCTCGATAAAGGCCCATAAAAATGCGGTTTTACTTGTGTTAAGCGGTGAGCCCATTGATGAACCTATCGTGAGCTATGGCCCATTTGTAATGAATACACAGGCAGAGATTTACCAAGCCTTTGAAGATTTTCAAGCTGGCAAGTTTGGTGTGCTCGAATAAGTGATATAAGTTTCCATCCATGGCCTACATGTATAACATGTAGGCCATTAATGGATATCATCATATAGAAGATTTTCTGTTAATTAGCTTTTCTTTAGATTATGGTGTTCAACGACTAAGAAAATTTTTTTGGCCGTCTGTCGTAGCAGATATGGATGATGAGAACCAGTAGTGTACAACAAAAGCCTGTCAATACCACGCCATTCCATTGAAAGTATTTCCAAGCGAGAGAGGCCAGGTAACTACCCAATGATCCACCCGCAAAGTAACTAAACATATAGACTGTATTTAGTCGGTTGGTTGCCCCGATATTTAAGGCAAAGAAAGCAGATTGATTGCTGATATGCATTGATTGTAAACCCAAGTCAATTAAGATTACACCAGTTATTAATCCGATATAGCTATTCCCCCCGATGTAGAATACAATCCAGCTCAATAGCAGGATACATATGGAACCAAGAATAACGGTATACGTAGAAACACGCGTTGCGATCCGGCCGACCAATGCTGCTGCCAAAGCGCCAACAGCCCCTATTAATCCGAAGGATCCGGCTACAGCGGACCCCGCGTGGAAAGGAGCTTCCTGTAAATGAAATACCAATGTAATCCAAAAAGCACTGAATCCCGCAAAACCTAGGGCACCTCTGAGTGCAGATAGCCGTAACACCGGTTGAGTTTTTGTCAGATGGATCAATGAGTGCATTAATTGTAGATAACTTCCTTGAAATGTCGGTTTCACATCGGGGAGTGCGAAAGCTAATAAGAACATGAATAGAACCATTAATGCAATCGCCATATAATAGATCGCCTGCCATCCCCAGATATCGCCAATAAATCCTGCTGCGACGCGGGAGAGCAGAATACCTAATAGTAAGCCACTCATGACCATTCCGATTGAAGAATTGCGTTTTTCGGGAGTAGCAAGTTCGGCCGTAAGGGGGACGAGCATTTGGGGAACGACTGAGCTAAATCCAACCATAAAGCTTGCGATATAGAGCAGCCCAAGAGTGGGAGCGAAGACCATTGCCAATAAGGAGGCTATGATGAGTAGAAAAATTGATAATATTAATTTCTTTCTTTTTATCATATCTCCCAAAGGAACGATAAAGAGTAGCCCTGTTGCAAAACCGATCTGGGTGAGCATAGCAATCATACTAATTGCAGCTTCACTAACGTGAAAGTCTTTCGCCATCAATCCCAAAAGCGGTTGATTATAATAGTTGTTGCCGACGACTACTCCAGTTGTCAAGGTAATAAGCCATAAAAGAGGCTTCGTCAGTATAGGTGTATCCCGTTTTGAGTTTACGTGGAGTTTTATGTTTTGATTTGTTATGTCTGTTGTATGTATCATTTTGAATTTTATCTCCTTGCCTGCAAATTTACAGCGATCAGTAATGTAGGAATTGAAGAATTCGATCCATGAATTGAAGAATTGAAGTTTGATTAACCTAAATTGATCCAGAAGTGAGATGATTGTGTACTGGACCAGATATTGTGTTTCTGTTTTTTGACTTAAGTCATGGTTTTTCAATTGCGAGGCGTCTGGATGCCATTTTTAATGCTAGATGCCCTTGAAAAATATCGTTTATTGTTGGATGAGAATCCAATGGTTGTCAGAAGGCTATCCAATAGAATAGTTGCTTCTTATCTTAATATTTCACAGGAGATCGTGTGTCGTTTAAAGTCAAAGGTTTAAAATTCAACTGGCCTATGCAGTTCTTATATGCATAGGCCAGTTGAATTTTAGATGAAAATAGTGCAGACTGATCAATCAGGTTTAAAGATTTATTTGCTGATTTCTCTTTTTCCGAGAAGCATTATAGACAATGAACACACTAATCGTCATCAGGATAAATGCTAAGAAAAACGGCGCGCCAGAAAATTTAAATGGTGCTTTGTCATGGGTGAAATAATAAAATAGGTTTGTCATCATCGGTGGACCAATAATCGATGTTGCACTCATTAAGCTTGTTAGTGCACCTTGAAGTTCACCCTGTTCGTTTGAAGGAACATTTTTGGTAATAACAGACTGAAGAGCTGGTCCACAAATACCACCCAAGCAATAAGGGATAAGGAAGACGAACATCATCCATCCCTCGCTTGCAAATGAGAATAACAGTAGTCCAATGGCATACAGGGTCAATCCATAGAAAATGCTTTTTTGTTCACCAAGTTTGGGTGTAGTCCATCGAATTAAAACACCCTGAACCAATCCAATCAATAATCCAATAACACCTAATGAGATACCCACCATTCTTTCTGTCCAGTCGAATTTATACATGGTGAAGAAGTTCCAGTTACTTTGAACTGCATGACCTGCGATATATATTAAAATTAAGGCAACGATTAATCCGGATATTTCTGGATGTTTTCCAAGAAACTTAAAGGATCCAATTGGATTTGCGCGTTTCCATTCAAAAGCTCTACGTTTTTCTTTATCTAAGCTCTCAGGTAAGATAAAATAGCCATACAAGAAGTTTAGCATACACAGTCCTGCGGCCGCATAAAAGGGAACCCTGGCACCATAGTGACCGAGTAGACCGCCGATAACTGGGCCGATGATAAAGCCTAGACCAAATGCAGCGCCTATTAGACCAAAGTTCTTTGCCCGATCTTCATCCGTGGATATATCAGCGATATAAGCACTTGCCGTTGTAAAACTAGCGCCTGTCAGTCCAGCGATAACGCGTCCTAAGAATAGCCAACCTATAGTTGGCGCGAGGGCAAGAAAGATGTAGTCTACTGCAAATCCAAAAAGTGAGATCAAAATAATTGGCCTTCTGCCATATTTATCACTGAGGTTACCAACGACAGGAGAACAGATGAATTGTGTGAAAGCGTAGGCAAAGCCGAGCCAGCCGCCATATTTTGCCGCTTCACTGATGTCGCTATGAATCAATTCCTCGATAAGTTTAGGAACGACTGGAATAATGATTCCCCAACCCGTAATATCGATTAGTAGTGTAATAAATATGAATCCGATTGCTGCTTTTTTCTTGGAATTTTCCATCATGAGTCAAAAGTAATGAAATCCTTAAAAACTTGTTTGTTATTTAATTACTAATTTGTGCTGCGTGTTATATTTTCGGTAGTGTTAACAAACCGAAAACAAGAAGTTTTTTTCTTTCGATAGAACGCCTAAGTCTGATTAGATCGCTTGACATTTTGGATGGTGCCGTACAGTAAAATTACATGAATTCGCAATAAAACACAGTTTATTTGCTTGGGCATGTAAGGATAAAGCAAGTTCTATCTGGGATTTATCTGTGATGAGAACCTCGGGGTGTAGTGTGACTTCTGTAAAACGACCACTTCCGTCTCCATCCGTTTCGAGGGTAGCGATAGCATTGTCCATATAGGATAAAATCTCGATGCTATTTTTCGAGCAGACGTATAAATAGGACATCATGTGGCAAGAAATCAGGCTGCTAAGCAGCAAATCTTCCGGATTGTACAATGCGGGGTCACCCTTGAATGCTTTTGCTGCGGAAACTTGCAGGTCAGCTTTCCCTTCGATCGCGATGTGATGGCTCTTTGTATAAATTTTTGAACCCACAGTAGTAGGCTGTTCAGGATTTTTCCAAGTTAAGGACGCTTTGAAGATATGTTTGTAACTCATTTTTGTTTCAAATTTAAGGTATTCTCCAATATTATAGGACGTCTAGTCCGCCAATTACAAGATGTGCAGGATAGCTCGAATTGACTAGATCAAAATTTTATATTTATCATTTGGAGCAAATCGGCATTTCGATAAAACTACTTCGTTTGTAATCAGACTACAGTGGCGTCTGATTACAGTACTGTTATGTGCGAACAAAAGTGATATAATCTGTGTTGATAGGCTCAATCCCATTTTTTCGCATTTCGCTTGCTATTTGCGCCCTGTGATAGGTGCCATGATTAAAGACGTGTAACAGAATGTCGTTGGCCTTATTATGAAAAGCCTGATGCTGTGTGTTTGTATAATTGATAATTTCATCCTCCATATCATTTCTGCGCTGAATCTGCTGCCCAAATCCTTCTGAAGCTAAATCGTGATACCTTTGGCAATCGATGATACTATGCTCATCCCAAACACCAACAGGTGGTTTTTCACCAGTTAATCGACTTAACCAAATAATCTGCGCATTGACAATATGGCTAAAGAGCCGTATGCAAGAATGAGGTACTTTTTCGCCTTCACTTTTCAGTTTATCCAGTAGTGCTGTATTGGCCCAGTTATTATATAACCAAAGCTGCATAAAAGTAGTTGACATCTAATTGTTGTTTATGTGGGTTCTGTAAAATTAAATATACGGAAGATAGAAGTAAATGAAAATTACCTAATTAATTAAAATTATAGAATAACGCTATTCTATATTGATAACCTAGCAAATTACTTTATTTGCTGGATGAACTAGCTGTTGTGTTCACGCTAAAAATCATAGTCATTTTAAAGCTATATATTTGTTACAATTTAATTATTTTGTGCGTAATTCTATTTTTTGAATTTGCTCAGTTCTTAATTGGGATATATTCAGATTGTTAGCGTTATAGGTTGTTGTTTTTTGTCGCAGAAATGTCTTTTTGCGTTATCACTTGACAAGTCAGACTACCACAAACTAAAGGATATCATTATATTAGACTGATATTATTGAAAAGTATGCTATCTATGAACAGGTTTTTCCAAAATTACAATACGGGGAAACGTATTATCCTTCACTTGTGTTTTTGGTTTTTGGTTTTGGGAATGCAATTCATTTCCTATCAGCGGATAGATATTGATAATTCCTGGATTTTGTTTGTAAAGGACGTATTTTCTTTGTTGACAATATTTTATGTGACAGCATATATCATCATTCCGCGATGGTTTATTCCAGGGAAGTTTGTGTTATGTATATTATGGTTGTTGTTTATTTACGCCTGGTGGTCGTTTCTAAGTTACTTTGCTGCACTATTAACGTTGAAATATCTAACACCAGATATTCGCCTGTCAAGCTATCTTGAAATAATATTAAGTCAAGGAATCTTTGGTGCTTTTCGCCTTTCTTCCATTAGCGATTATTTGTTGGATTTTATTTTTTTGGTGGCGCTGCCATTGACCGTAAAAATTGTACACGCATTTATGTCTGTCAGAAATTCAAAAATGAAACTTGAATTGAAAAATTCAGCACTGGAATTGAACAATGTCCAATTGGAACTTGCCTTTCTAAAATACCAGATTAACCCACATTTTTTACTTAACACACTTTATAGCATCTATGTGCTGGTATCCGATCATGATGAAAGAGGCGGCGAAAGTATGATGCGTTTAAGCAGTATTATGGTGTATTTACTGCATGAAAGTAATCAACCCAGGATAGAAATTAGCCGCGAATTTCAATTGCTAAAGGATTATGTTGAATTGGAAAAGTTACGCTATAGCGAGACCGTGCAGATCAAATTAAATCTGGCGGCTGAAGACGAAAACAGCATGATGGTTCCTTTGATCTTTTTTCCGTTTGTAGAAAATGCATTTAAACACGGCCCTCGGCTAAGTTCTTCGGCGGGATGGATATCCATAGACATTAAAGTGAGGGATGATAAGGTGTATATGCACGTGGCTAATGCGTATAGAGAACTTTCAAAACCAGAAAATTATATCGGTGGATTAGGGATAGAAAATGTAAAAAAAAGACTGGAACTTCATTATCCTCATAATCACAATTTGGAAATAAAGTCGCATGAGGGTGTATTTAGTGTTAATCTTGTTGTAACTTTACATTCGGAAACAGAGCCGTAGCACCAAAGCAGCGGGTTGCGAAGTACTTATGAATAGAATTAAAACTATCCTTATTGAAGATGAGCCTATTGCGAGAGGTCGCCTCGAGAAATTAGTTTCCAAGTTAGGCCTGATCGAAATATTGGGTGTATTCGAAAACCCATTGCAAGCAATTGACGTTTTAAGACAGCACGAGGTAGATCTCATTTTATCGGATATAGATATGCCTGAAATGGATGGAATTACCTTTCTCAAAGGACTTGCTCATCCACCATTTGTTGTTTTTATAACTGGGCATTATGAGTATGCGGTCGATGGATTTGAGCTGGATGTGATCGATTATATCTTAAAGCCACTCCTGACGGAAGAGCGCTTGATCAAGGCAATTGAAAAAGTTCAAAAGGCAATTTTGTTTTCTAGAAGGGGCCCACAAGGTGAAAGAAAGGCGATTAAGATAAAGGATCGGAACAAAACTATTTTTATAGATCCGGCGGATATTTTCTATCTAAAAGCCTGGGGCGATTACATTCAAATTTATACGTTAGAAGGTATGCAAACGTTGCTGTCTACCATGAAAGATATGGAAGCAGAACTACCTTGGGATATGTTTGCTCGTATGCATCGGTCCTATATTGTCAATATCAAACAGATCAAGGGTGTTGAGGCAAGTAAAGTCATTCTGAAAAATGGGACAGAACTCGGTATCGGTTTACAATATCGTAATCAACTTTTCGCGAAGATGGGACTTATATAATTTATCGGATTCATACGTTCTTTCTGTTTTCCAATTTGCATTTTATAATAGCCAAGCATAAAGTGGTAAACAGCAAGTTCATGTAGGCGTTGATCGGACATGAACAATCGGTTAATAAACATATGAATGTAGCTTGATAGTAACGATGTTCGGGCCGACTTGAATTCGTCTAGATCGGTATGGCTCCGTAAGGTGTTAAATATGCTGTATTGAAGTGCATTTAGTTTCTTTTTCGATTCTTCTGGGTTGTCTAAAGGTTTGTCGAACCAATCTTTTTTCTCTTTGAACTTCTTGTTGAGATGAATCCAAAGGTTTTTATTATTATCAAATTCTTGCTGATAAAGGGTGTTCATCTGTAGGCAGAAATCTCTTTTTTCGATCAGCGTAAATTTTGCAGCTTCTAATAGCGACTCAATATTTTCGAAAGCCAGGCGCCATCGATCATTGTTTGAAGTACTTTGTTGAATAACCTTCAGTACCGTTTCGCTCTGTTGATAGAATAGCTCCTCACTAAGTTCCATACAAAATGGGGTATAGCGTTCAATCTCCCGTGTATAAGTGTCAAAGGATAGCGTTGATATCTGACCATCTTTAATAAACTGTTCTAATAGGGTATTCAGCGTGGATATAACGGAATAATACTGGCTTGGATCTGAAAGCTCAACTCTAAACCTAATGTGGGGCGATGGATCGTTGTACCGTATAAAAAACCATTTTTTTAGGACATTTTGCTGACTAATTGTCGCTACGATTATGGGGAAAACTTCCTTTAACAAGGTGTCTGCAAAATGTAAACCACAATAGATCTTGGCGTAAAGCCATTCACTGCCCAAAGGGAAGCATCTTTTTAGGTTATTGTCTTGCGGAGCTGATTCATTTGTGAAAGTCTCCTGTTGTGATTCTATTGGAATAATGATTTCGTTGGCAAAAATATGTCCATCTTTATCCCTGGCTACTGATGAATAGTCATTCAGGATATATTCGGTTAATATGGTCTCTCTTTTGCACATATGATTCAATACGATTTCTATGCAAAAAGGATTGTCTAAATTTATCAACAGTTCATTATCGCCGCTGCTGATGATGACCATTGTAGGGATTGCTAACTCCGCTTGTATATTTTTTATGAAAGCCTGAGGGTTACTGGGGTATTTCGCTATTTTTTGAATTCGCCACTGGGCTCTAGACAAGATAATATTTTTGTAGCTTATTCTTGGGAGCCTCGGCTGCTCTTTCATAATCCCCCAATTCCAGGAAAGATCCAACCTATTATTTTGGAACTGAAAATCTGCGAGAAACTTGTAAATATTCATACCCTGTTCAAAATTGTGGGCCGTCGTCAAACGGGGGATAACCATTTTATTGAATTTCTTGGACCACAAGATTAGACGCTGTTCTTTAAGGAACAGGTATAAGTCATTAACATCAATTTGCTCTTGTTCTTCGTCGATTGTTGGGCTTAGGCAAATTGATGCCTTTCGCAGCGCAGGTCTATAAATTATATTACCAGCATTATTGTCTGGGAAATGACAAATCTCGGCAAGTATTGCATTGGGAAACTGCTGCTGCTCTTTGTTGGCCGATTCTTTTAATTTGTTATGCAATTCTTCATCCAAATGTGCAAATCTGGAAATTAAGTTTCCTGATGACGAACCACCAATAGTACCTAGATTGAAGAATAAATTTTCCTGACATGAACTTCTAAGGAGATTGCCGATGGCATAGAATGAAGAAGGGATAGTATGGATTGTTTGTTTACGCTGTTTAGCGATATGATCTAGATCTTTGCCGGTCAGCCGAATTTCGGTGAATTGATTTTTTACACTTTCTACAAATTTTTCAATGACCAGATCTTGATAATGGTGGTCCCCATATTTTTTTTCGCCCGTCGGAGGGATGTTTTTAACTTCCCCGAGTATTTCATCCGTTATATTGTAAACACCTTCTTGACGTCCGTAACCAATCCCAATATCGGGGTCTAGAGCTGTCGTTAGCGGGACCATTCTATCTTCATATTTAACAGAGAACGCAGCTCTAAACTGGTCAAAATCTGTTAACTTAGCCTGGCTGCAAAGTGGTAGTAAATCCTGAAATTGATCTCTTATGTGATTTAATGCGGTATCTGATAAGTTATTTTCGTCCATCCCCATGAGGAGGTCCCCCTGTAACGAATTGGTCATATCGAGGTCTGGAGCTAAAGGCTGCAATAATTTAAGGATGGCGTTTCGGATCTCAATGACAGATTGAGAACTATGAAGCCATTTTTTTACTGTTAATAAAGGATTTAAATAATTTTCCACCTTATCCACTCTTTCAAGCGTGGTTATCAGGCTGTCCAGATAACCTCGGCCAATTACATTGGGCTGTAATTCAGAAGATATGATTCCAAGGCTGATGAGGTTATTGACGAATAGGCTCGCATGCGTTGTTGATGCTCCAAGACCTTGCAGCAGATCGATTAATGATTGATAGTGGCTGGTTCTCTTATTGCGTTCAAAGTATTGGATGACTCGATCCAAAACTGGAGTAAGCCTTATGCGTTTCAGGATATGCTGTCCTTTCTTCCCATTTGCCACTTTTTGATAATATTTGTAATATTTACCATCTAAGTATAAGGTCGGATTGATACGATAATAGAGTTGACTGTAAATTCTTTTGTCTTTTGAAAGCTGTTCAATAATTCCTGTCAAAATGGTGGCATCCAGTTTTAATACAGCTTTATTCGCATTAGCCCTAATTAACGATACCTTTTTTTCGGAGACGGTAAGGTTCCCAAAAGATACCCCTGCGAATAACCCGAAAGGCGTACTTCTGGTGCTCATCCTAATCGCATATTTGAGTAGTGAAGCGATCATTTTTGAGCTGCTCTCTTTCTTATATTCAAGCCATTTTTGAACCTCTACAGAGAAGGCAGGGCTCGCCAAAAATAAGGCTTCTTTTAATTGCTCATCTTGAAACAAATGACGAAGTTTCTCTTCCATTTCATTTATCTCTTTTATCGTTAAAAGATCAACGGCAAATGCAGCTGGAAGTAGCGGCGTGCGCAGAAGAAAATAATCGGATAAGTGGAATAATGACATGAATTAGTAGGACTAGTATTGCATGACTTGTTTTATACAAGACTGAAACATTTCGGGCGAAATTGGTTTTTGCAGCGCAAAATGCTTTCTGTTTTTGATAAATTCCGGATAATGCCAGCGCGACACAGCGGACGTAATGATCAGGATAGGAATATCGGCGATCAATTCAGCAAGTGTATTAATATTGCCGCCGCTAACAATGAGATCGAGGAATAAGATGTCTGCAGATTTTAAATCATGACTAAATAATGCTGGATTTTCAATGTCTTCAACCATCTTTATCAATTGAAGATCTGGAAACATATGAATGTATTCAACTATTTTTTTTGTCGCCAGGGGTTCATCCTCAATGAGAATACATTTAAGCTTGGGTGAAGTCATATACTCTGTTCTTTTTTTATTTAGTAGGCAATAAAGACGATTGCTGTAAAGGCGCCTACCAGAACGCCTTCACAGCATTATCCTCTTTTATATTACTTTTGAAGATGTAACTGTCTTAATAGTTACCAGTTCCATGTCATCAAAATCAAAAAATGAGATCGGTTCGACCACGCAGACAGTTTGTACATCCAATACAAAATCCTCCGCTAAAAAATTTTCAATGTTTTCCATAGTTTACGTTTAAATTGTAAGCAAATGTGCTTTCTACGGAAAAGAACAACGAAAAATATCGACAGAATTGAAAATGAATCGGACGAACTAAAGAATCTATTCGACGAAAAAATAGCGCCTGTTCCTATTTCTGTTCGCAGTGTATTAGACGCTGTTCGAATAGTCTGCCAGATTATAATTAGCATTGAAAGAAGGTCCATCGTATGCTGTTGGAAAATTCGACGAAACAGCATTTGAGTACGATGAAATAGCAGCTACCTCATTGTAGGATTCCATCTGGTTCATTATTTTAGACCTATCTATTTTAGCAGCGAAAAACCATTTTTTTAGCCATTAAAGCCATATAGCGTAAATAGATAAACTAATGAGAGGGCTTGAGGTAAGTCCTTCCAAAAAAGCATCTGCCAAATAAATAGGTGAGTAGTGTGGGCGCGTAAAACAATTGAGAATATGAATTTATCTAATGAAATGCACAGTTTTTTGAAAAGAGAAGGTTTACGGTTATTTAGAAAAAAAGTAAGCTGGCAGACCTCTGCGAAATATCAGATCTATGCAGATGGGAAAACAAAGATTGGTGTCGCATTTGACAGAATTCAAAATTTTATCGATGAAAACACCAATGCATCCGGCTGGAGTGGAATGGAAACGATTAAACTCGAAGAACGCGGTGATTATATTATCTATGGTTTTGTTGAAGAAGTTGAAAGCTAAAGAAGAATTGAGTTCAACCTGTCGTATCGTATTATCGAATAAATATTACAAATCAATTCCCTAATTGTGTAATGATTTCGATGTTATTTGTGGCCAAATTTGTTGTGTAAAATAAAACAATCAGTTATGGCGACAGATATTTATAAAGATACGGTTTATCTACCTTTAGAAGATGTTGAAAGTGAACATTGTGCTTCAATTGTCGAAAAAGGACTAGCTCAGGTCAAAGGCTTGGCGAGCTATCGGGTGGAATTGAATAATCATAGAGCTGTTATCGTACCTAAAGATAGCGAAGCGGTCGTTAGCAGTGTAAAGACGATCAAAGATCTTGGTTATGGTGTTTCTACATTGACCAAGACATTTCCAGTTCTTGGGATGACTTGTGCCTCATGTGCCAGTAGCGCCGAAAGTATGGCGAAATATGAACAAGGGGTTGTTAATGCGTCTGTAAATTTTGCAACCGGAAACCTTACGGTTGAGTATTTGCCTAATATTACGGATCATTTAAAAATCCAGAAAGCAGTCCAGGCTGGTGGCTATGATTTATTAATCGAAGATGAATCTACACAGCAGGAAACTTTGGAGGCTATTCACGCAGCTAAATTTCACAAGCTTAAAATCAAAACACGATGGGCAGTATTGCTATCGCTTCCCGTAGTCGTGATTGGTATGTTCTTTATGGATATGCCGTACGCAAATCCTATTATGTGGCTGTTTTCTACACCTGTAGTTCTTTGGCTAGGCAAGGACTTTTTTGTCAATGCGTGGAAACAAGCGAAACACCGTTCGGCCAATATGGATACACTCGTTGCATTAAGCACTGGAATAGCCTACATATTTAGTGTATTTAATATGCTCTTTGCTGAATTTTGGCATCAACGTGGCTTGCATGCACATGTGTATTTTGAGGCCGCCTCTGTTGTCATTGCTTTTATTTTATTGGGTAAATTGCTGGAGGAAAAGGCTAAAGGTAACACCTCATCTGCCATTAAAAAGCTAATGGGGTTGCAACCCAAGACGGTTATGGTCATTCAATCGGATGGGGTAGAGCGTCAGGTCCCTATAGAAGCCGTTAATACCGGCGATATCATTCTGGTAAAACCAGGGGAGAAGATCGCTGTCGATGGTGTTGTTATCAGTGGAAATTCCTATGTTGACGAAAGTATGTTAAGCGGGGAGCCGGTCCCGGTTTTAAAAACGGGAAATGAGCAGGTATTTGCAGGGACGATCAATCAGAAGGGCAGTTTTCAATTCAAAGCTACAAAAGTTGGCCGGGAAACAATGCTTGCACAGATCATTAAAATGGTACAGGATGCACAGGGAAGTAAGGCTCCTATTCAAAAACTGGTCGATCGAATTGCTGGCGTATTCGTTCCTGTTGTCATTGGTATTGCTATTTTAACTTTTCTACTGTGGTTTACTTTAGGTGGAGAAAACCATCTGGTACAGGGTTTATTGGCGGCAGTAACGGTTTTAGTTATTGCTTGTCCTTGTGCACTAGGTTTAGCAACTCCTACAGCGATCATGGTTGGAGTAGGTAAGGGAGCTGAACAGGGCATTTTAATTAAGGATGCGGAAAGTCTGGAGCTGGCCAAAAAGGTAAGTGCAGTTGTTTTGGATAAAACCGGTACTATTACGGAAGGAAAACCTGTTGTCACTGACGTGTATTGGAAAAATAATGAAGATAATTTGAAAGGTATCCTGTTGAGCTTGGAGAAACAGTCAGAACATCCATTGGCAGAAGCTGTTGTAGGGTATTTTAATGATGTGAAAGTTACTCCAATATCCTTTATCGAAAGTATTACGGGGAAGGGTGTAAAGGGCAGTGAAGGAATCGAAACTTACTACGTAGGGAATCGGAGGTTGTTGGATGAAAATAGAATTACAATTTCGACAGAATTGATGGAACATGCTACTCTATGGGGAAATCAATCGAAAACAGTGATCTGGTTTGCCAATAGTCATACTGCATTAGCTGTAATTGCCATTGCGGACCGGATTAAGGAAACTTCTGTACGCGCTATCAAGGAGATGCAAGCAATGGGAATTGAACTATATATGCTGACTGGTGACAACGAGGCTACAGCCAGGGCCATCGCTGCGGAAACAGGTCTTCAGCATTACAAAGCCGAGGTATTGCCAGAGCACAAAGCCGATTTTGTTAAGGAATTACAGCAAAAGGGGCAGGTGGTCGCTATGGTTGGGGACGGTATTAATGATAGTACAGCCTTAGCAACAGCGGATGTCAGTATTGCAATGGGAAAAGGAAGTGATATTGCAATGGATGTAGCGAAAATGACAATTATTTCTTCTGATTTGACGAAGATACCCCAGGCAATTCGACTTTCGAAACAAACGGTCGCAACGATTAAGCAAAACTTGTTTTGGGCATTTATTTATAATTTAATTGGAATTCCCCTCGCTGCAGGCATTCTGTATCCATTCAATGGTTTCCTTTTAAACCCGATGATAGCTGGAGCTGCAATGGCATTGAGCAGTGTAAGTGTCGTCAGTAATAGCTTGCGGCTTCGTTGGAAAAAATAGCTAACGATGGTTAAGCTGTAGACCGTGTTTTAAACGATAAATATTGTAAAACAAAATAGAAAAACTATAAGTATAGCCAATTGAATTAAAGGGATATTTGTATAGATAATTAAATAGATTAATAACATTAAAATTAAATAACATGGAAAGCAAAGAACTTCAATTCAAAACAAACCTTACTTGCGGGGGATGTGTATCCAAAGTAAGTGCAGATTTGGATAGTGTGAACGGTATCTGTGAATGGAATGTTGACACCACACATGCAGACAAAATTCTGACTGTAAAATCTGAAGGTGTTTCGGAGGAAGAAATAATTGAAATTATCAAAAAGAAGGGTTTTAATGCAGTGACCTACTCCGCATAATTGTTCAACAAATCTATAGAAGCCTCACACCCTAAAAGTTGGACAAAACTTTTAGGGTGTTTTTATGAAGTATAATTATGAGACGAAACTGAGCTCAGTTTTATTAGTGTTAAATTTGGGGTTTACCTTTTATCCATTTTAGTTTTAGATTCCTGTTAATTAAAATGGATAAACATGTCTTTAAAATTAAGTGTCATTTTAGAAAATTGGCGGATAATATCTTGTCCTATATTTCCATACACGGTTTCATTCTTGATCTTCGATTTTAATAGGTTTATCTTTTTAAGAGCGATCGGTTTATCGCCGATATGGAATGTATGTTGTATGACAAAGCCATCATATTCGACGTTACCACCTGCGCCGCCCATGGCGACTTTGGTCGGTATACCATATTTTTCGATATGCTGTTTGTAGGTTTCGTAAAATGGCGCATAAAGGATTGTTTTTTCCGCTCCTGTATCAAAGGTATAGTGCTTTCCATCAATGGCAATAAGGGGTGATAACCCATCTATTGCAAGATTTGAAGCCTTCTTTGCAACTGTAGGTCTCTTAGGTACAATAAAACAATCATCTTGTGTAAGCTGTACTTCTTGCAATGCTTCTATGACTGGGAAGCCTATTATGCCATTGATCTGATAGCCAATTTGTGGGATATAAAGTGCACTGTCTGGGAAAACTAGAAATATAGCATTCGATATATTGATGTTACCAAGTTTTAATTGTTTACAGACTGCTAAATCGGCTTTGATAGCAATACCTGTAATTGCGTCTACATCAATATCTGCACGGATAATATCCATATGAAGTCGTTTGGCCACGGACTCCGAAACTGTCGATAGATTTGCTCCGGTGTCAAATATGAAACTTGCTGTATCGCCGTTAACCTCTACTTTTAGATTCTTCAATCCGGCTTTATCTTTCGTCATTTTAAGACGGGTATCGTCGTTAATTTGTATAAGCTGCGGCTTTACATGATCAAGTGCTGACCAGATTTTTAGATTGTTTCGGAGATCCGCTCTTGTATCTGTTGACAGCATGGGATCGAATTCGAGTAGGATTTTTTGCGTTGTCTGTTTTGCCCCATCGTAATCTTTCAGTTTGACAAAATTATCTTCCTGAATACGTCGTATTTTTAGTCGCAGTGTGTCAGGCAATTCTTCTGTTGCTGTGTTCAGCAATGCGATTTTTTTGTTTGAAGTGATAGGGCTGTTAAAGGCATTATCGAGTATTGCCAAAATAAAAAGTTGCTCATGGGCGTTTAAGAAAGTTTTATTTACCTTAAATAGGTTGCGGGCGGTGAAGAAATCTTTTGATGCTATTAGCTGATATAGCTTGTTGAATTTAGTTGAGGTGGCTTGCCCGAAATTAAGCTGGGGGGTGATGAATAACAGGAAATATGTTAACAAGTATTTTTTGAAATGATTTGCTGGGAGATTCATGATGTAGTCAATAAATTGTCTTTTGATCAACGATATGTTCACTCTTTTAAATGTAGTAAAAGTTCTTGTTATTTTTTTAATTTTATTATTGCTTATTTTATTATTGATCAATGGTTTATGTTGTGGAGTTGTGTGCCATACTTGTGGTGTTGGATAATTAAGGTTAAATTAGCTAATGTTTTGAGAAATTTCTCCCAGAAGGATTGGATTGACGAGATCTCCGAATTCGGATTTAATTTTTTAGCCCTTACTTTAAGAGAACGATTAGTGAACAGGGATTTATTTTTAATAGAATAATTTAATGAAACAAAAGACGATGAATATTAGGTTTAATAGCCGGGTTATTTTTTTTGGTCTTACGGCTTTATCGACCAGTTTGTTTTTTAGCTGTGGAAACACAGGAACTAAAAGTGAGACCAAGGTCGAAAAGGTGGAGGAACCTGCTGCAGCTACTGCCCCCACAACGCAGGAGCTATCTTTTAAGGATAAAGAGGGGAAGGTTCTCCAACTAAGTGCTTTAAAAGGTAAGGTCGTATTTATCAATTTCTGGGCGACCTGGTGTCCTCCTTGTATTCATGAACTACCTTCTATTGACCAGCTTAGGCAATCGCTTAAAGATAATAAGGATATCGTTTTCCTCATGGTGGATGTTGATGGCGACATGGAGAAGTCTTCAGCATTCATGGCGGAAAACAAGTATGATCTGCCCCTTTATATAGCAGAGGGTGACATTCCTGCAGAATTCTTAGGGCAGTCCATCCCGACAACGGTGATCTTGGATAAAACTGGAAAGATCGTCGAGCGTTTGGAAGGAAGCCGTGACTATGGAACTCCTGAAATAAAAAAAGCATTGCAGGATATCGCGAGCGGCAGTTAAAGATCCATCGTTGTAATCGTTATTTTCTATGGATGGAGAATAGAATTTGAAGAGAAAAAACAGTATTTTCGCGGTGTCAAGTTAATTTACAGCTATGTCCGAACTTCAAGAGCAGACTGCAGTCAGAACGACTTATTTTAGTATTGTAGGCAATGCATTACTAGCATTGTTAAAATGGCTAGCTGGTTTCTTTGGAAACTCCTATGCCTTGATTGCGGATGCAATTGAGTCAACAGCGGACATATTCTCTTCATTTTTAGTGCTTCTAGGTTTAAAATATGCGCAACGACCTGCCGACGACAATCACCCGTATGGTCATGGTCGGGTAGAACCCCTCATTACATTTATTGTCGTTGGTTTTCTCATCGTTTCTGCAACCATAATTGCTTATGAAAGTATTGAGAATATAGGAACGCCACATGACCTGCCAAAGCCTTGGACCCTATTTGTTCTTGGCGGGATCATTGTATGGAAAGAAATTTCTTATAGGATCGTTATGAAGAAAAGTAAAGAAACAAATAGTTCTTCACTTCGTGCAGACGCTTGGCACCATCGAAGCGATGCGATAACGTCAGTTGCAGCATTCATTGGGATATCTATTGCATTGTTGCTCGGAAAAGGATATGAAAATGCGGATGACTATGCGGCATTATTTGCTGCTGGATTTATACTGTATAACTGTTATCATATTTTCAGACCGGCGCTTGGCGAGATAATGGATGAAAATGTATACGATGAGGTCATTGATAATATCCGGGAAGAAGCATTAAAGGTAGATGGGATAAAAGCCACAGAAAAATGTTTTGTCCGCAAATCGGGGGCTAAATATCATGTCGATCTGCACGCTATTGTTGATAGTGAAATTACCGTAAGGGAAGGGCATGAGCTGGCGCATAAACTCAAAGACCATTTGGTTGCGCATATTCCTGATCTCGGTCATGTGATGATCCATATTGAACCGAACGAATGTCTTTGGGAAGCAAATTGAAATGGCAGCACATGTTACTTTGAACCGTGCCACCATTTGATTTTTTAGAACCTTAGGTGTTTTCAGCTTCAAGCAATTCGATCTGCCATTTAATCTGATCCGCTTTAATAGGGTAATCGACATTATTTCTTAAGCTTTCATAAATGGCTTCAAACAGCTGATTGTAATCTCCTTTATGTGGCGTTACTAAAGACTCATGTTTTTGATTTGATGCGTCTATCGTAACAAGTTTCCCCTCGAGGCCGGCTGGCTCAAGGCCATAAGATGGATTGTCAGGTAACATACCATCTAGCAATTGCTGTTCTTGCACATCCGTCATATTCTTGATAAAACTCCCTTTTGTACCATGCAAAACAAAGGCGGGCTGCGGAGAAGCGACAAGTAGACTGCCTGTTAAATATACGTTCAGTCCAGCTGGATAATAAAGATGATAGTGAAAATAATCTGCAACTTTAGAATCCGGCCTGTTAATGGATGTTGTTTTGGTAGATTTAACCGGCTTTCCAAAAAGTGAGATTGCCTGATCAATAAGGTGAGGGCCTAGGTCATAAGTAATGCCATTGGAAATATATTGCGTATCTTCCTTAAAGTATTTTTGCCCCAATTCCATTTTATAGCGATCAAATCTGAAATGCACTTCAATCAGCTTTCCTAATTCTCCGCTGTCGATTACCTTTTTAATGTCTAAAAAGTGACCATCATACCGTCTGTTTTGATAGAAAAATAATTGTTTACCTTGTTTTTTGCTGATGGCAAGAAGAGTATCGAATTGTGTAGCGTCATCAACGGCGGGTTTTTCTATCAATACATGTTTTCCTGCTTCTAGAGCCTCTTTGGCATATTGGAAATGTGTATAGTTTGGTGTATTCACAATGACCAGTTCGATGCTTTCATCCGCTAGTAATTCAGCGATGCTATTATAGCTTTTTATTGCCGGATAAAATTCATGTGCTGCTTTTTTCGACCGTTCTACAACAGCGCTGAGATTGAAATGTGGATTGGTATGTATAAATGGTGCGTGAAAAACACGTCCTGACATGCCAAAACTCAGTATTCCTGTGTTAATTTGAGTGTGTTTCATGTTGATTTAAATTACTTTAGCGTTGTCTTGTTAGTTGTTAGACTTCAATATAAACTTTAATGCTACTGCGTGATATTCTTATTCCGTGTTTGATTCTCCAATGCGGTTTGCATATAAATGTGTTACGCCATCTTCTGTTGCCAAAAGACATACCGAACACAGCTGATAAAAAAGTGAATGTTCTACAACCCCTGTAATGAGTTTGATTTGTTTATTCAAATCAAAAATATCGGGCAGTTTAGAAAAATAAATGTCTGCCAGGAAATTACCTCTCTCAGAAAGGAGAGGACCCGATTTTTGTCCAGATTTTCGTAATACAATGTCGGATATCGTTGTAGAATAACTTGATTTTAGTTTTTTAAGTACCGATAGCCAAGCTTCGGGTATAATTTCAACACATAGTGGGTACTTTGTGCTAAGTTTTTCGACCATCTTTGAGCCATCGACCAAGAGAATAAACTGCTGTGCCATATTCGCCATAATCTTCTCACCGGTGTGTACGCCGCCGCCACTTTTGAATGCATTTAAATGAATGTCCACCTGATCACAGCTGTCAAAATAATAGTCCAGGGTTGTTAGGATACTGTTATCAACACAAATAAGTCCATGCTCTTGGAGCAGCATTTTGGTTTCCAAAGAAGGCGATGTAAATTTTAAGCGGGATCTAAAGCTGATACTACTGGCGATTAATTCGATGAAATAAGCTATTGTTGATCCAACACCTAATCCAATGAGCTGATCGGGTTCTAATAGTTGAAGAGCAGCTTTGGCAGCTTCCTGTTTGAGATTGTTCATAAACGGTAAACTTATAAGATTGTAATACCTTGTGCGGTATAAGGCTGTAAAATGCGGTCAAAAGGATCCTTTTCTGTAATTAAATAACTGATATCAGAGACGGGGCATGTTAGGAAAGAAGCCAAGGTATCCAGCTTATTGCTTGTTGTGGCAGCAACAATGTTCATTGAATTTTTACATAGTACTCTTTTGACATCTGCTTCTTCGTGTGTTCTTGATGTAAGTCCGCGGTAGAGATCCAGGCTACATACACCTATGAAGCTGATATCCGCGTATATTTTTTCAAATGTAGCGATGGTTTGCTGTCCTTGCATAGTAAGTGATGATTTGCAGAAAGTGCCACCAGCAAAAATCAAGGTGATGTTTGGGAAGTTGGCAAGTATATTGGCTATTGGGAGGCTATGTGTGACAACAGTAAGGGTTAGGCTATCGGGAATATTTCCAGCAATTGTCTGTGTTGTTGTGCCACCATCCAAAAAGACGACTTGATGATTTTTCAATAGTGTGATCGATTTTTCTGCTATGGATTGTTTCTCCATAACATCAAGGTTGTTTCGGTCGTATATGTCGAATGGCATGTTTGACCGTAGCGTGGCGCCACCCCGAATAGCACGAAGCAAGCCTGCGTCGGATAACTCTTTAAGATCACGTCGGACGGTATGTTCAGAGACACCAAGTTCGGCCGCTAAGTCTGTCATCGCTAATTTTCTTTCCTTTTTGATTTTAACTAATATGAAATCGTGGCGTTCTTCTTTGGATATCATGCTATAAATATAATGGTTTTGTGCTATATGTTGCAATATTTAGCCTTGTATTTGTTGTTATATTGCAATATATTGCAATATAATGAGTTGTTTATCGATAAATTGTTTATTAGTTTTTTTGGATGGCTTCCAATTCAATTTTTGATAAACTTGTTTTTGTGGCATTTATCTCTTTCAAATAACGTTATATTTGTGAATGATCGGGGGGGATATTCGCTCACCTTTCTGTTGTAACCAATTCTAATTTTCGCCTTTACAGGTTTGCATCTTAAGCATGGGAGATCAAATAAAACATGAAAGTTATCGTTAAAATTGCAGGTTCTATTGTGTTCGTCTTTTTATGTGGCTGTAACGTACAGCCTGGCGGAAAGCTTAAGAAAGAACAATGGGTATTAGGAGGCTTTGAGCGGCCCAAAGGTATCAATCCAATTATTGAGCCTGATACGAGTTCGGTATTTTATGATCCAATTCTGAAGAAGGAGATTCGATGGGAGGACAACGACACTTTTAATCCTGCTGCAGTGGTAAGGGGAGATAGTGTTTATGTCATTTATCGTGCAGAAGATCGGACAGGGAAGGCTATTGGCCACCGGACCTCCCGACTGGGATTAGCAGCTAGTGCTGATGGTATTCATTTTGAACGACTGAAAACACCGGTATTCTATCCAGCTCCCGATGAGCAGCAGGATAACGAGTGGCCGGGTGGAACGGAAGATCCCCGCTTAGCACAGACGGAGGACGGGCGTTTTGTACTATTTTATACCCAATGGAATCGAAAGGTGCCACGCTTAGGTTTAGCAATATCCACTGATCTGCAACACTGGACTAAGTATGGTCCCATTTTTAGAAAGTCGAAAAACAGGCCCACTCTTGTTGATGAACCGCATAAATCAGCTTCTATTGTGACAGTAATGAAAGGTAACAGACAAGTCATAGCTAAAATCAATGGGAAATATTGGTTGTACTGGGGGGAACATGGTGTGTATGGCGCCACATCTGATAATTTGATTGACTGGGAGCCCGTAACAGATAAAAAGGGGGCATTGATCGCCTTTATTTCGCCAAGGGATGGCTATTTTGATAGTTCATTGACTGAGTGCGGTCCCCCGGCAGTTTTGACTGATAAAGGAATTGTATTGCTGTACAATGGTAAGAATCATGCTGAAAAAGGAGATAAGCGTTTTAATAAAAATACTTATTCCGCTGGGCAGGTTTTATTTGATTCACGAGATCCGACAAGCGTATTGGCTCGAATGGATGTTCCGTTTTTGCGTCCCATGGAATCATTCGAAAAAAGTGGGCAATATATCGATGGTACGGTTTTTATTGAAGGATTGGTCTTTTTTAAACAAAAATGGTTTTTATATTATGGCTGTGCTGACTCCAGAGTTGCTGTGGGCATTTATGACCCAGGAAATCCTGCCGTCATGGATCCCTTACCCTAATCGGTGCAAATCTGTTTGTATAGCATGAAAACAGTATTGAGTTTGAATTTTATATTAATTAAAGATTGATAGAGCAGTTTTGAAGGGAGACTGTATTGGTTAAATACGCAAAATTAAAAAAGGCAGATCATTTGATCTGCCTTTTGGGTAAGTAATCGGGTTCGAACCGACGACCCCTAGAACCACAATCTAGTGCTCTAACCAACTGAGCTATACCTACCGTGATTTTGATGATACAAAAGTACGATTAAACCCTATTCCCTCCAAATATTTGATTGAAAAAAAACAGCGTTTAATGCCAACTAGGTGAAGATTAGTTTATTAAATTTTAATAAAAAACATCGATACGGTTACGTTTCGATGTTGATATGCATTTCGCTTGTCTAAATTTGTCATTTGCTTCCGATCTTTAACAAAAAATGCGGTTCCTGCCATAGAAACCGCATTTTTTGTTAAAAGAAATATGATTAGATCATTTCTACACTTCTCTTCACGAAAGATGTTAGATCTGCTCCTGATAATAAACCTCTGGATAAGAGCGCTAAATCAAAAGCTTGTTTTGCTAGCTTTGAACCTTCTTCGTCCGATGACGATAAGATTCTTTTGATCAGCGGATGGTTCCCGTTGACAGTAACCTTATAATTATCGGGCAATGAACCATAAAAATTCATACCACCGCCTGTCTTGGCCATATCTTTCATTCGGCGCATAAATTCATCAATTGTTACCGACACAGGCAAATCGCCTTCATTTAACGCATCAACTTCAACTTTCATATCTTGACGGGAGATTGCTTTTTCAAAGACCGCTAACGCTTTTTTAGATTCTTCTTCCGAAAGGGCAAGTTCGACCTTTTCGTCTTTTTGGATCAATTTATCGATAACGTCAGCATCTACACGCTTCAGCTGTACCTTTTCACCGCCTTTTTGCTCCAAATAAGCTGCAAAGTGCGTATCCAGTGGTCCATCGAGCATCAAAACATCATACCCCTTATTTAATGCAGTTTGGATAAAGCCATCTTGTTGAGCAGCATCATGTGTGTATAAGTAAACAATGTTTCCATCTTTATCTACCTGAATATCTTTGACCTTTTCGTAATACTCCTTAATGGTGAAACTTTGGTTGCCTGTGTTTTTTACTAAACAGAAGTCATTTGCTTTTTCAGCAAATTTCTCATCGCTTAGCATACCGTATTTGATAAATAAACCGATATCTGTCCATTTCTCTTCAAATCCCTTACGATCAGTCTTAAATATTTCGTTCAATTTGTCGGCCACCTTTTTGGTGATATAACTGTTGATTTTTTTAACGTTACTGTCTGCCTGCAAAAACGAACGGGATACGTTTAATGGAATATCCGGCGAATCAATTACCCCATGAAGTAACATCAAGAATTCCGGAACAATATCTTTCACCTCGTCGGTGATGAACACTTGTCTAGAATAGAGCTTGATTTTATTGCGTTGGATCTCCAGTTCATTTTTAACTTTAGGGAAGTAGAGGATACCTGTTAGGTTGAATGGGTAATCTACATTGAGGTGAATCCAAAACAACGGTTCATCCATAGAGTAGGGATAGAGTTCGCGGTAGAAGGCTAGATAATCTTCGTCTTTTAATTCAGACGGCGATTTAGTCCAGGCCGGATTGGTATTGTTGATGATATTATCTACCTCTACAGATTTGTATTTTGGTTTTCCTTCTTCGTCTTCACCATCTGGTTCAGAATTCGTTTTGGTACCAAAACGAATTGAAACAGGAAGAAATTTAGCATACTTATCTAAAATATCCTGTAAGCGTGCCTGGCTTAAAAATTCAGTTGATTCTTCGTTAATATGCAAGATGACATCTGTTCCACGGGTGGTTCTTATACCTGTAGAAATTTCGTAAGATGTACTACCATCGCAAGTCCAATGAGCAGGTTCTGCTCCATCCTGATAAGATAAGGATTGGATTTCTACCATATCGGCTACCATAAATGCAGAATAGAAGCCTAAACCAAAGCGGCCAATGATTTCATTTGCATCATTTGCTTCTTTGAATTTTTCCATGAACTCTGTTGCTCCTGAGAAAGCGATCTGGTTGATGTATTTTTTTATCTCATCTGCAGTCATACCAATACCATTGTCAGAAATAGTGATGGTCTTGGCAGCTTCATCAAATTTTACGTCTACAATCAATTCACCTGTTTCACCTTGGTATTGACCCAAAGATGCCAGGCGTTTGATTTTTTGAGAAGCATCAACTGCATTAGATACCAGTTCACGCAAGAAAATTTCATTATCAGAATATAAGAACTTTTTGATTACGGGAAATATGTTCTCCGTGTGAATTGAAATACTACCTTTTTCTGGATTCATAATTTGTATGTCGCTATTTTTAATTTTATGATTTGTTTAAAACATACAATCAGTGTTCCAAATCGGCTTTATAGGACATGATGGCAGTAAACAGCCTATTTTGTCATAGGCACATTCGTTGAATTTACGGGCTCTTCAAGTAAACTGCCAGCGAGCGCAAGTCCCTAATATTAATTTAGGCCTGGGCTCTGTGGGAAATTGGCTACATGTGCATATTTGGGGCCAAGTCCAATAATGGCATCCTTCCACAACAATTCACCGTTACCTTCAAAAATGAGCTGATGGTGGTATTTGTTTTGTACAGCCCAGCTATTTTCTTTTATTTCGCCGTCTAATTGACCGGCAGACCATCCAGAATATCCGATAAAGAATTTTAATTCGTCAGGTTTTATGCTATCCGTTTGTATGGCTTCGATAAGCTTCTCTTCATCGCCTCCAAAATAGATTCCAGGAGCCACTTCTTCGCCGCTCAACAGTAAATCAAAACGGCTATGGACAAAAAAAAGGCTTTCCTGAGCAACAGGGCCGCCGACGTAGATCGGGAAATTGCAATCCGGTATAGATTCCAATAATTGGCCTATGCGAACATTGGTTTGATTATTTAGAACAAATCCGAGTGAACCTTCCGTATTGTACTCACATAACAATATCACAGATCTGAGGAATCTGGGGTCTAGCATAAAAGGCTCGGAAATCAATAAACTTCCTTTTTGTGGGTCTAGTTCGGTAAACATATAGCGCGAATTTTAATTATTTATTGAATTTAATCTTTTTTATTTAATCTATGCGAGATTTGTGCCAAAATTAGGGTTTTGTCAATTTCTACTAACTTTATAGAGAAAAAGCAATGATTTTAGTAAGTTTGTAGGATATAAAAACAGGTTTCTATGTCCATTCAACATAAAGATATTGCAGCAATCAGACAGGATTACGTATTAGGTAGCCTATCTGAATCGGATGTGGATCATGATCCAGTCCACCAGTTTAAAAAATGGTTTGACGAGGCTATTCACAGCGAGGTAATCGAGCCCAATGCCATGGTACTTTCAACGGTGTCTTCCCATCAATTGCCGTCCTCGCGAGTTGTTTTATTGAAGGACATCATAGCAGAAGGACTGGTCTTTTTTACAAACTATGAAAGCCGTAAAGGGGAAGACATGAAAGCTAATCCGCATGTTGCCTTGTTGTTTTTTTGGCCTGAATTACAAAGACAGGTCCGGATCGAAGGTGTTATTGATTTTGTGAGTGAGACCGATTCGGATGAATATTTTCAATCGCGGCCAAAAGCAAGCCGTATCGGTGCGTTAGCATCCCCGCAGAGTCACGAAATCCCTAACCGCAGTTTTTTGGAAAACAGGGTAGAGGAACTCGAGAACCAATATATTGGAAACGATTCTGTACCGAGACCACCACATTGGGGTGGCTATCTATTGAAACCGATTTATTTCGAGTTTTGGCAAGGGCGTGCAAGTCGGCTACATGATCGTATGGTCTATAAAAAAGTGTCAGATTCCTGGAAGATTACACGCATAGCTCCATAAATATGACATTTGACGAAATTAAATCGATGCTTGCTTCCAAATTTGGAACTCAAATTATTCTTAAAGAAGATCGGAATGGGCTGCAGCCAGCACTTTTTATTGATAAAGCAGATCTTGTCGCCGTTTGTTTATTTCTGAGGGATACAGAAGGCTTGTACTTTGATTTTTTAAGCAACCTAACTGCAGTGGATTATCAAACGCATTTTGCCATTGTTTACCATCTAAATTCCTTGCCTTATCAACACGGTTTGGTCTTAAAAGTTGAGTTGGCTGGTAATCGTTCGCTGAATGAACTACCTGAGATTCCTTCGCTTACTTCGGTGTGGCGCACTGCAGACTGGCATGAGCGCGAAGCATTTGACCTTATGGGGATATATTTTGAGGGACATCCGGACCTGAGAAGGATTTTGCTGCCTGACGATTGGGAAGGCTATCCTTTACGGAAGGATTATGAGGAAGCAGAAAAATATCATGGCATTCATATTAATTGATAAAAATGGCGAATCCAAAATATAAAGAGGCATTAATGCGCTATGAAAAACACCTCACAGAGATCTCAAGCCAGGAAATGGTGTTGAATATGGGACCTCAGCATCCTTCGACGCATGGTGTACTTCGGTTACAACTGATTACAGACGGAGAGATCGTGAAAGAGGTTGTTCCACACTTGGGTTATCTGCATCGTTGTTTTGATAAGCATGCTGAATCGTTGAATTATGCAAAAACAATTCCATTTACTGATCGCCTGGACTATCTGGCCTCGATGAACAATAGCCATGCTTTCGTAATGGGGGTTGAACGTATGCTTGGACTCGACAGTAAAATACCTAAGAGAATAGAGTACATTCGGGTTTTGGTCTGTGAGCTCAACCGGATAGCATCCCATCTTATAGCTATTGGTACATATGGTATTGATATCGGCGCAACAACGCCATTTCTGTGGTGTTTTAGGGATCGTGAACATATCATGAATATGTTGGAATGGGCCTCAGGTTCCCGGATGTTGTACAACTATATCTGGGTAGGAGGTTTATTTTATGATTTACCCGTTGGCTTTGAAGAGCGTTGTACGGAATTTATTGCCTATTTCAAGCCTAAATTGGTCGAACTTGATGAGATATTGACACAGAATCAAATATTTATTTCCCGTACAGCTAAAATAGGTGTACTTCCTGCTGATGTTGCCATAAATTATGGTGTATCGGGGCCTATGCTGCGTGCTTCGGGGATAAAATGGGATTTGAGAAGAATAGATGGCTATTCTGTTTACCCAGAAATTGATTTTGAGATACCTGTGGGAAAAGGTGAAATGGGGACACTTGGTGATTGCTGGGATCGTTATAAAGTTAGAGTAGATGAGGTCAAGGAATCTGTTCGCATTGTTGAGCAATGCCTTGAGCGATTACAGAAAGACTTTATACGCACAGCCGAATTTGATCCGCGAGCTTTGGTTCCGAAGAAAGTGAATTTGAAAGCGCAGGACTACTACGTCCGTGCTGAAAATCCGAAAGGAGAATTAGGGTTCTACTTTGTCACAAAAGATAAATCAGATATTCCATTACGTGTAAAATCAAGGGGGCCAAGTTTTAATAACCTTTCGGTGATTTCAGAACTCGGAAAAGGGGTGCTGATCGCTGATTTGATAGCGATCCTTGGGTCGATTGATATCGTTTTGGGGGAGGTGGATCGTTAGATTGCGGTAGTATGCATGTTTTATAAACGATTTAGCAAAATAAAATAGAGATTGTATTGAAAATGTTGCATGAAAACGCAAATAAATTTGTAAATGAAAGCAATTTTCACCATATTTGCAGTCTCATAATTTAAGTTTATAATTGGTTAATGAAAGCTCGTTACTCCCAAAGTAGCGGGCTTCTCTTTTTTATAGGGAGTAACTTATTGATGCCGCTTATTTATGATGCCGGTGTGTTGGTTTGAGCTTGAAGGGTTTACTGTCTTTTCTCCCGAGTATTGTGGATTATCCTGTAGATTTCATCGAATTCCTGTATTAGAATTTAACGTAAATGATTACCTTTACTGGTCTTAAATATAAAAAAGTGACGGATAGTTTAGTTATCATTCCAACATATAATGAAAAGGAAAATATTGAAAAAATCATTCGCAAAGTTTTTTCCTTATCACACGCATTTGATATTTTAATTGTAGATGATGGTTCTCCCGATGGGACGGCTACAATCATCAAGAATTTACAGGTTAATGAATTTACAGGCCGTTTGTTTATCGAAGAGCGAACCGGGAAGCTGGGTTTAGGAACGGCATATATCCATGGATTTAAATGGGCACTATCCCGCGAACATTACCAATATATTTTCGAAATGGATGCTGATTTCAGCCACAATCCAGAGGATCTGCTTCGCTTACGGCAGGCTTGTGTGGACGGCGCAGACATGAGCATAGGTTCGCGTTATATCAAGGGCGTGAATGTTGTCAATTGGCCGATGAGCCGTGTGCTGATGTCCTATTTCGCTTCGGTATATGTTCGTTTTATAACTGGAATAAATATCCAGGATGCTACTGCGGGATTTGTTTGTTTCTCCAGGGAAGTCCTCAAGACAATCCCACTCGAAAAGATTAAGTTTGTAGGCTATGCTTTTCAGATTGAGATGAAATTCACTGCCATAAAATATGGCTTTAATGTGGTTGAAGTACCCATTATATTCACAGACCGGACCGAAGGTACATCAAAGATGAGCACAAGTATCTTTAAGGAAGCTTTTTTTGGAGTTATCCAATTGAAATTAGGAAGTATCGGAAAGCGCTACAAGAGAAATTAAATATTGCCACAATGAACGAGAATTTAGATCCAAATCCAGAACGTCTGAGCAATACAGATCGTGATATTGAACGGGCCTTACGGCCTCAGGCTTTTGAAGATTTTACGGGACAGGCTAAAATATTAGAAAACCTCAATATTTTTGTGAAGGCAGCTAGACTGAGAGGAGAGGCGCTGGATCACGTTTTGCTGCATGGCCCCCCAGGCTTAGGAAAGACGACCTTATCCCATATTATTGCTAATGAGATGGGGGTTGGTATCAAAATTACTTCGGGACCTGTATTGGATAAACCAGGTGATTTAGCAGGATTATTGACAAATCTCGAAGAAGGAGATGTCTTGTTTATCGATGAGATCCACCGTTTAAGCCCTTTAGTAGAGGAATATCTCTATTCGGCAATGGAAGATTTCAAAATTGACATTATGCTGGAAACGGGACCAAACGCACGGTCTGTTCAGATTTCCCTGAATCCGTTTACCTTGATAGGGGCAACAACCCGCTCAGGTCTTTTGACAGCCCCCTTGCGTGCACGTTTTGGAATTAATTCACGCTTACAATATTATGATGCAAAACTGCTGACAACTATTGTGCTGCGCTCGGCTCATATCTTAAACACACCGATTTCTGATGAAGGCGCCTATGAGATTGCACGAAGGAGCAGAGGGACGCCCCGGATAGCCAATGCTTTACTGCGTCGTACACGGGATTTTGCACAGATAAAGGGCAATGGGAGCATCGATAAAGAAATAGCGAAGTATGCTTTGCATGCGCTTAATGTGGATGAAAATGGTTTAGACGAGATGGACAATAAAATCTTAACGACCATTATCGACAAATTCAAAGGTGGTCCTGTAGGATTAAAAACCATAGCCACAGCAGTTGGGGAGGATGAAGGTACGATTGAGGAAGTCTATGAACCCTTTCTGATTCAAGAAGGATATATTATGCGGACGTCAAGGGGACGCGAATGTACCGAGGCTGCTTATAAGCATTTGGGCCGTGTCAACCTCTCGAAAGGAAATACACTGTTTTAAGCGCGAGTGAAAAGTATATTTTAATTTTTCTGCTGAATAATTTTATTAGTCCGGCTCAATAAAGCTGGACTAGGTTTTGTCCGTTGAAAATAGCTTATCTGGGCCTGCAATTCCTCATATACCCAAGGGTGCTTCTTTCGCAAGTTATTTAATATGTCCAGGCAGTTGACCAGTACAGCGACAGGACATGTAGGTTCAATCATCCATTGGAAGGAATGCTCGATAATTTCTTCTTCTATCTCATTTTGAAGCGTATATTCTTTGTTTTTTTTCGACGTCAAAAATAGCAGAATTTTAGTGTAGCTTCTAAGGCAGCTCCAGTTCTTTTGTTTTTTTAACTTGTCCAAGAACTGTGGGAGAACAGATTTTAGCAACGTTGTATTCCTTAAAACGATGGTTTCAAATACCCAGGCGGCGCGAAAGGCAATCTTTTTGTCCTTCTCTAAGGAGATGTTCAGCAGATCGGCCAGGGTTATTCCTTGAAGAATATCCAAAGAAAAATCCGTTACCTCGAAAGATCTCAAGGTAACGGATAAAAATGCTAATTTTTCATCGTAGGTCATGTAACCGTTATTTTTGTGGTTTTTCTCGATTCATTTCAGTCATGTCAACTTCGTTCATCTTGGAATCACCCAACAGATATTGGCTAAAGTAATCGCCCATTTTCCAAAAGAAATACTCAGTCATATCGCCAAAGCCATGTCTTTGTCCAGGTAATAGCAGGAAATCAAATCTTTTGTTAGCCTTTATCAATGCGTCTACCATTCGAATGGAATTTGCCGGGTGTACATTATTGTCAATATCGCCGGTAGCGATAAGTAGTCTACCTTTTAGGTTTTTTGCGAGCTCCGTATTTTTATTGATTTGGTAGGAGAATGTTGTATCGCCTTTAGCGGATACTTTTTCTGTTACCCCATGATGGCGCTCACTCCACCAACGGTTGTAAATCTGATTTTCATGGTTTCCAGCACCAGATACCGCAACTTTAAAGAAATCAGGGTAAACAAGCATTGCGGCTGTAGACATAAATCCACCTCCAGAGTGGCCAGTTATACCAACGCGGTTAATGTCGATGTATTTATAACGATCTGCAAGCTGTTCTGCAGCGACTTTTTTATCTTCCAAACCATAGTCACGCAGATTGCCATAGCCATAGGTATGATACCATTGTGAACGTGAAGGATGTCCGCCACGGTTGCCGACTGTGATGACGATAAAGCCAAACTGAGCTAGCCTGTCGATTCTGTCCATGCTTCTTCCAAAGGATTTATTTACAGCCTCGGTTTGGGGTCCGGGATATACATATTCCACAATGGGGTAAGTTCTGGTACTGTCAAAGTCAAATGGTTTATACATGACCCCATAAAGATCCGTGGTGCCATCTCCAGCTTTTACTTTAAAAGGTTCCGGGAATTTGTACCCCGCAGCAAATAGTAAGGATAGATCTGTCTTTTCCAGTGTCATTACTTTCTGTCCATTGCTATTGTATAAGACAGATTCAGGAGTCGTGTTTACTCTAGAGGAATTATTGACAAAGTATCGGGAAGATTCGCTCATTTCCACTTGGTGATCAAAGTTTCCTGAGTTTAATAATTTAATTCCGGAGCCATTTGTATTTACACTGTACTGATGTAGATAATAGGGGTCTTCGTTTTTCTCACGACCCGATGCTGTAAAGTATAGTGTTCCTGAAGCAGGATCTAAACCGGTAATTTCCTCTGTATGAAAGGCACCTTTTGTAATTTGATTAATCAATTTTCCATTCGTGTCGTAAAGGTAGTAGTGGCCCCAGCCATCTCTTTCTGACCAATGGACTAATTGCTTTTTGTTTTCGATAAGGAATGGTTTTTGAACATCCAAATATACATTGGAACGCTCCTGGATAATATTGTTTACCGTACCATTTATATTGACTTTTAGGAGATCAATCCGTTTGAGGTCACGGCTAGCGCGTGAAATGTAAAACTCTTCGTTATTGCCTAACCAGTAGTTGATAAAATAATCCTCCTTATAAGAATTTTTATCCGGAGTTTTTGTCCAGGTAGAGATGGTCTGATTTTTAAACGCGGATATATTGATGCGGCGTGGAGATTTTGCTGCTGCATCGAAGATATAAAGTTCAGTTTCCGTCGAATCGACTTCGCCCGGCATTTGGTATTTATAGGTTTCAAGTGTCGGCCTGGCTGAGCCAACATTATTGATTACCCATAAGGGTTTTAGAGAACGGTTGTCCTTTCTGGTCAAGGTAAAGTAACGTCCATCCGGCGACCAGTTGATCCATACTCGTTTACGTTTTGGGTCATTGTCTTTGTCTTTTTCCTCACCTGTAGTTGTGCTGTATTCATCACCGCCCCAAGCATAATACTGTACACCGTCTTTTGTTATCTGGTGCTCTACAATGGTGCTGTCTTTTTCATTCTTTACCGCTTTAAGATAGTTGGATTTATCCATCCAATACAAATTGTAATCTTTCGCAAAATAGACCGTATTGGTGTCAGGGGAGAATGTCGCCCAGCCCAATGGTGATTTTACTTTTGTTGAGTCACTGATTTCAACGACAGATTGTGCTGCTAAGTCATATTCCAGATAAAATAGTTTCTTTTTGGTCGTATCGGACTTATTCTTGAGCTTTTGTATTTCATCTTTGGATTTCACCGTATCTTTGGTACTCTGAACCTGAAACCTTAATTTTTTCTCATCTTTGGTAAATCGAAGCCCCTGTAATTCCAGATGCTGGGCATCTACAGGATTTTTAACGATTTTAGTAATCTGAGCGGCGATGTTTTCATTATTGAAAAGAAGTTCTTTCTTTTTCAGCGCAGGGTTTACAATGTACCAGTTTCTTCCCTGTGGACTTGCGTAATCATACCAAAAGCGATCGGAAAAATTGATCCAATTTGGTTTAATGCTAGTCGAAAAAATCATTTTCTTTAATTTTTCAGGGGAGAATTTTGCAGCCAACTGATAATTGGGCTTTATAGGCGCTTCCTTCGCCTGTTGTGCAGTGCTAACATAGGGCAATAAGCTCGCCGCTAAGATTAAGTAGTACTTATGCATTAATAATATAGATAATTGTATAATAATGGTTCCGAAAGTAAAAATATCTATTATTAGGTTCTTTTGCGAATGATTCGTGTAATAATCCTATGATGGATAGAAGTTTTCATTGAAATTGACCAGAAAAAGTTCCTTTGTTGCCCGGGTGACCCCAGTGTATAGCCATCTTAAAAATTCAAGATCCAACATGTCATCGTTTATATAACCCTGGTCGACAAATACGATTGGCCACTGGCCGCCTTGTGCTTTATGGCAGGTAATTGCAAATGCAAATTTAATCTGAAGCGCATTATAATAAGGATCTTTTTTAATTGCTTCGAGCCTGTCCTTCTTATCCATGATGTCGGCATAATCCAAGGCAATCTCTTCGTAGAGTGCTTTTTGGGTTTCATAGGGCAGATTGGGACTGTCTGTATAAAGGCTGTCTAGGATAACGCGGCAGGTGATGGGTTCTATTTCGTCAATGTCTACAAATTCAAGTGTGACATCTGCAAATCGAAATCCATGCTGATCGTGAATATTACTTACTTTTCGGACTTTCGCCATATCGCCATTTGCAATAAATCCATCGCCCATGTTGTTTTCCTGCAGCCAGAAGTAGTTGTTTTTTACAACCATAATATAATCTCCGCCAGTGAGCTCCTCGTCCCGGAACAAAATCCTGTTCCTTATATTCTGATTGTATAAATTTGCTGATCGATTAGAACGGCAGATAATCATTGTATTTTCGAGCCCATATTTGTCATATGCATAGTTTATTCCCTCGATTAACCGTTCACCTGTCATCCTGTAAAGGTCTTTAAATCCATTTGTTATGAATTTTGGAAAGAGGAAGTCATTTTGATCTTCCTCTGCCGAGGTTATTTCTTCGCGTATTTTGGTTGCATTATACAATATACCGGAGTCTTTGGATTGGCGGACAACCGTGGTTAGCTCAAAAGGATAAACGCAAAGATGGAATTCACTTTCGAGATAGCTTGGGTTTAAGGCAGGACTATCCAAGAGTCCCACTGGAGGTAATTGAGCCGTATCTCCAACAAATAATAGGGTACAGTTCTTCCCTGATTGCACATAACGGATCAAGTCGTCCAAAAGGCTTGCCGAAAATGCATTCACAGACGCATTGGAGATCATTGAGGCTTCATCGATGATAAATAAAGTGTCTTCATGCAGGTTCTCCGCCAAGGTGAAATCCAGTTGGAATGAAACAGCAGATTTTTTACGGTATATTTTCTTGTGGATCGTCAGTGCCTTGCGTCCCGAATAATAGGTGATCACTTTTGCAGCCCTTCCTGTTGGCGCGAGCAGAACAGCTTTTTTTCGCAATGCAGGTAGCACTTTAACTAGCGCAGAAATTAACGTTGTTTTTCCCGTACCCGCGTATCCTTTAAGTACAAAGCAGGATTGCTTGTCAAAAGCGAGTAGAAATTCTTGCAATAATTCGAAAGCCTCCAACTGCTGTTCGGTGGCTTGCCAAGGGAATTGCTGTATTAACAGATTTTTGATGAACACCCTCAAAGTTATTTAAAAGGTTTGTCTTATCCTCTAGAAAAAGCTATTTTTGCTCTAAGAAGTTTTAATTTTTACAATTCAGCGAATGAATTATATTTCAAAACAATTTAATATTCATTATTTACCGGAATACAATCTTTTGGTCAAGGCTGGCTTTCAGAAGGATGTCTTGGCGGTGGTTGATAAAAAGTCGATCGTACCGATTTTGATCGAGTATCCGTCTGAGGAGCCAATTTTGGATGCCACACGAATTATGAGCCTTCCGTTTCGGTTTGTCCGCGTTGTGATACCACATCAAACTTTTACGTTTATTCCAAAAGAATTTTTTCTGAGCGAAAACATCAGCGATTACCTACAGTTTTTAGGTACAACTGATCTTGAAAATACATTTAGCTATTCTTTAGATAATCTTAATTTAGTTGCTGTATATCAGTTTGATGGACTTTTATTGAATAGATGGAAGCGGTTGTTTCCTGATGCTGTTATACTTCCAGAATTTGCGGTTGTACTTGACCGTGCACAGGAGCGTGTATCCATTAGGGGGAGTGTGTTGGGGTTTCATTTTGTAGCTGACAATACAGTTGATTTTTATCTGTTTAAAAATGGTGTTTTCCAGCTTTATAATAGTTTTGAAATTCATAATCTAGATGATATCAGCTACTATGTGCTTAATATTTTAACACAATTCAATCTAGGGGACTCCATCAATAAAGTGCTCCTTTCAGGAGAAATTCCAAATGAATCCTATTATAAACGTATCTCTACTTATGCGGGTGATATCGAAATATTGGATTTGAAGACAAAAGTCGTATTGGCGGATAGCGAGATCGAGTCAAATTTGGCTCCATATAATGTATTGTTTGATTCTATACTATGCGAATAATCGGAGGTCGTTTAGGTGGTTTAAGGCTGAACCCACCGACCAATTTACCTGTGAGGCCAACCACGGATATCGCTAAGGAAGCGCTGTTTAATATTTTACAGAATCGACTGGATTTTGATCGTTTAAAGTGTCTGGATCTTTTTGCAGGAACAGGGAATATTAGTTTTGAGCTCGCATCACGGGATGTGGAATCAGTAGATGCAATAGATCTTCATTTCAAATGCGTGCAATATATTAATGATACGGCCGGGAAGATGAAACTGGAGCAAATTAAAGCAAGGAAAGCCGATGTATTTAAGTTTATTGCCAGCTGTAAGAATACTTATGATTTTATTTTTGCAGACCCACCTTATGATATTCCCAAATTGCCACAATTGCCAAAATTAATTTTTGAACAAGAATTGTTACATGAACATGGGCTTCTTGTTGTTGAGCATCCGTCAACAAGACAGATGGAAGATCATCCAAATTTTATAGAAACTAGAAAATACGGGTATTCATCATTTTCCTTTTACGCTAAGACTATCTAATATGAAAATTGCTGTTTTTCCGGGCTCTTTTGATCCCTTTACTTTAGCTCATCAAGATCTTGTTGAGAGAGCAATGCCGCTATTTGATAAAATTATTATTGCCGTGGGCTATAACGCCAATAAAAAAGGAATGTTAGATCACGACGAGCGGGTAGATTCAATTAGCCGTGTTTTTAAGGACGTAAGTAGGCTTGAGGTGCATAAATATAAAGGTCTTACAGTAGATTTCTGTAAGCAAGTTAAAGCGCGTTTTATATTGCGTGGGCTCCGAAATACTAATGATTTTGAATTTGAAAACGCTGTTGCTCAAAATAATTTATTGCTCAATAATGATGTTGAAAGCTATTTTTTAATGAGTAGATCTGGAAAGGCTCATATTTCTTCATCCATTGTTAGAGACGTATGGTTTAATGGAGGAGATATCAGTGCAATGGTGCCTGTTTCCATTCTATCTTTGTTGAATGAAAAGATAAGATAAGTCACCTGAGTAAAGTCAACGAGGTATTAACAAAAATGGCTAACAGAATATTATTTTGTTAGCCATTTTTTATATTTGAAAAACAAGAACTTATATTCGTTATCTAACTAATATGTTTTCTTAAATTAAGGTCATTTCACTTTCTTGTATGCTGTGTGGCCAAATATTATTTGGTAATGCAATTGAAGTGTTTTTAATACTATTATTTTCAGTGTGTTAAATTGTTTTTCCCTTGTTTTTAGTCTAGTAAGAGCTTGCTTTGTCCAAGAGAAAACACTCTTCCGGTGTCAGCTTAATTTCTACAGCTCTGCTGAGCTCCTCGAGCTGTTGGATACTGGTTGCACTTACAATAGGCGCCGTAACTGAGGGCCTGTGTAAATTCCAGGCTAAGGCAATAGCTGACATACTAGCTTGTTGTGTGTGTGCTATCTCAGCCAACACATCTAAAATGCGCAGGCCGCGCGCGTTAAACCTGTCTTTTAATGCATCGTGACGCTTAGTCTCTTTGATGTCATCAATAGAGCGGTATTTGCCCGACAGGAAGCCACTGGCAAGTGAATAGTAACTGATTACGCCCAGATGATTATCAACGGCCAATTGTTCATACTGCTCTTCGTATTTCATACGGTCGTAAAGGTTATATTCAGGCTGGATAGCGATATAATATGGTAAATTGTGGTCTTCGGCTATTTGGAGGGATTCTGAAATACGTTCTGGACTTAGGTTTGAAGCACCGATCCATTTTATTTTTCCAGTCTGGATCAGGTGATGATAAGCCTCCAGTGTTTCATCGATTCCAGTTGTCAGATCATCGTGATGAGATTGATAAAGATCGATTGTGTCTACGTTCAACCGAAGGAGTGAATCTTCCACAGATTTAATAATATACTCTTTTTTAAGATTAGGTTTACTATTGTCTATTCGACGTCCGCCGACTTTTGTTGCAATCTGAATTTTATCGCGAATATCTCTTTTGCTGATCCATTTGCCAATAATTGTTTCTGATTCGGACCCACTGTGCCCCGGGACCCAATGTGAATAGTTGTTGGATGTATCAATAAGACTGAATCCCATATCGATAAAAGCATCTAACAGGGCGAAAGACTGTTTCTCATCGACGGTCCAGCCAAATACATTTCCACCAAAGACAAGAGGTTTGAATTCAATTTCACTGTTTCCGAGTTTTACTTTTTCCATGATCATTTGATTGTTTCCTGATTAAAATTACGTAAAAAAGGCCATTTTCAATCAATTGATAGGGCAGTGAAAAGTTTTTTTAAAATTTTCTCATTCATTTTCAGTGAGTTTTAAAAATGCGCGTTATGGTGATTTGGAATAATAAAAACTTTGCTTACTTTTGCATCATCCCAAACGGATATGCCCGGATGGCGGAATTGGTAGACGCGCTGGTCTCAAACACCAGTGGGAAACCGTGCCGGTTCGACTCCGGCTCCGGGTACTAAAGCTTCTCAATAGAGAAGCTTTTTTTATTTACTTACTTACTCACTGCTTTTTATGCTTAGCTTAAGGTAGTTTTGCGTGGTTTCTTATTCATTTCCAAAACTAACGGCCTCATTCTTCTGCTTTTCAGCTTTCTCCATTAAAATGTATTAGAAATAAAAAACACCATAATACAGCGTATTATGGTGTTACAAGAATATGTGGTTTGATTAGTTTTTTGCCAAGACCATTTCTGGTTCTTCTTTTCCGCCATGACAGGTTTTACAGGAAATAGCTTTGGCAGGCGAGCTATCCCAGCTACGATTAAAATACTTTTTGTTTATCTTTTGGGTCATCTTAATCATCGCTCGTCCAATTTCTTTTTTGTGGTTATCGTCACTTGCAAAATCCATTTTTTTAGGATCCTCTTTCGATGGGGCGTGACAGAAACCACATTTTACGCCCAAAGCGACATTAAATTCCTTCATGGTGGAAATCAATTCATCGTGGGAGATATTCTTGGGAAGAACTTTTAGATTGGTCGGTTTTGGTTCTTCTTTAGGTTTTTCCTGTTGGAAGCTAAATGCACTCAAAGCAAGGGCGATAGCAAACACCGATGCAATTGCACCTAATTTATTTATTTTTTTCATTTCTCTTTTCCTTTATGCTTACCTAAATATAGGGAGAAAGCGATAATTTTCAAACAGAAAATGAAGTTAATATGACAATTTAGATTGATTATTATTTACGTACTGCATCCGTAACGTTCCAGCTTTGACTATTGGACTGATAGTTAATTGTCAGCATTTTCCCCTCAATCGTCACGTTTTTTAAGCCGGTGGTGTCGGAAGAGACCCAGGTACTATCATTTGTTTTATTTAATACAAAGTCTGTAATATTAGGAATGCCTGTATAAAATTCAATTTTATAGGTGTTTCCGCTCACTTGTAAAACACGTATCAAACGATTATCCCGATCCACATCCAATGAATTATCCTGATATTGAACACGGCCTATAAAACTGCCGGAAGCCCCTGCAGATCCGTCCCCTGTGTTATCTTTTTTTGCACATGAGGTGATTAGAATAATAGATAAACTGAGCGCAGCTAAGGGGATGAACAATTTCATGTGTGTAATTTTTGCTCTAAAATAAGACTTTTTGATCGAAAACTCAATTGATTAATCCAGAAATGATGTTAATAGTCAATGCAACGACAAACGTATTTAAAGCAAAGGAGAGGAGGCCGTGAAATAATGCTACTCTTCTTATTTTTTTTGAAGAGACTCCCACATCAGATACTTGAAAGGTACAGCCCATTACAAATGAAAAATAAGCAAAATCCAAATAATCTGGCTGATCATCTCCTGGAAACTCCAGTCCAGTTCCACCTGCATTATGTTCGTAGTATAGGCGTGCGTAATGAAAGGTATATATGGTATGAACCAATATCCATGAGGCCAACATGGCTAGCATACAAATAATGATAATGTAAGCATCATTCAGCTGTTTATCCTTACTTGATATAATAATCATTAATACTGAAATAAAACAGCCTATGGTCACTAAAATAATAAAAAGGGATACGAAGAGACGACTACCATCTTCTTGCTGTGCTTTTCGAGCAATTGTAGAAATAGGTGTGGTGTAGAATATATACCAAGATATAAAAACGTAGGAAAGACAAAAACCAAACCAGCATAACATTAAATTGAGCAAGGGGATGGTTTTAATGGGAGAGATGAAGTAGATCAATAAAAAAATACAGACCGAAATCAGTGCTCTATGAATGGATTGCATTCGATGTAGGTAATAGTTTATTTTTCCCATTTCACGTTCTATTAACAATCAAACTGTTCTTCTGCATCAAAAATCAGTGGGTTGCCATGATTTGAAAGCAACAGCAATAGCGCCTCTTCCTCATAATTTTTTGGATTGGAAAAAATAAAATCGAGAGCGCCATCCCGGTCAATATCTCCAACAAATAATGTCTTCATAAACACATGGTCATATTGATCTACCTGGAAAAGTGTCTTTTCTTTATTTCCATTAGTTGCACTATAGTTGAGTCTATAATTGGCAACCTCATGAAATACTTTCTCGTGACCATTTTCGTCAGTTTGCACTTCAGTGGATTTAATATCTCCTAGTGCTTTGAGGTTTACTTTTTGGTTCTTAAAAGTATACTGGACGGATTCTTTTGGCCAAATCTCGGACTGATTTATTTTAACATGTTCTATAAGACCGGGCTTAAGGCCGCTAAATTTCAGGAATAACAAAGAATTTCTTCGTGATTCGACACTTTTAGAAGGCACTTGAGCACAATCATCAAAACCATCTTTAATTACATAATCCGCCTTTGCCAAATAGTATTGGCCATTTTCTTCGTAAATATCATACCAATCTTTATTTAAGACAGCCGTTGGATCTTCCTTTTCCCAGATACGGTAACTACGAACAAGGAAAATCTGACCTTTTGAAGGATCTGCTTTTGGGTAAATAGAAGATGTTGTGTCTTCGACAGTCGATATCGTTAGACTGTCTGATACATTTTTTGAGTCAGGTCGATCTTGCTGTTGTTTTGTTGTATGGTTGGTGCATGCCTGCAGGGAGAGCAAACCCAATATTAGGCTGAGGGGGAAAAAAACATTCATATACGGTGAATTTTGTTTAAATATATAAAATTCACCGTATATAAAGTAGCTTGGATCCTTAAGTGAGTATTTCTTTCAACAATGACAACGAGTGGAGACACTTTTCATCATCAAAGATATAGGAAGTGGCCATGATCTCGTCCACTTTGTGATCGTTTACGAATTTTTCTATTTCTGGAAGAATTTTAGTGCCATCGCCAATAAATGCACAGGAAGCCATACTTTGCACGGCTTGCTCTATAGCTGGAATGCCTTTATAGATAACTTCTTGAGTAGGCTCTGAAAGTGGCCTTCTGGTATTTGTCACAATACCAGCAAATAGATTATAGAAACTGGTTGCCAAAAAATTGGCTTCTTCGGTACTATCGGCAGCAATAACATTGACACAAGAGATGAAATATGGCTTTTCCAATGCATTAGAAGGAACAAAATTTTGATGATAGATCATGCTTGCTGAGGCAAACTGAGCTGGAGCAAAATGCGTTGCAAAAGCATAAGGAAGACCTAGACTAGCGGCTAAATAGGCACTATCGGTACTTGACCCGAGGATATAAAGTGGAATATCCAGTCCTTCTCCTGGAAAGGCACGTACTTTTGCGTCATAGTTGTCTGCACTGAAGTAGCGCTGTAAGTCTTTTACCTCTTGTGGAAATTGAAAGGCTGTATTCAAGTTGTTTCTACGTAAAGCCATTGCGGTCAATTGATCAGTGCCTGGTGCACGTCCTAAACCTAGGTCAATACGCCCTGGAAATAAGGTTTCTAAGGTTCCAAATTGCTCTGCGATGACTAAAGGAGCGTGATTTGGCAACATGATCCCACCAGAACCCACGCGAATAGAACTGGTATTTGATGCGATATGTTGTATTAGGAGTGAAGTTGCTGAACTGGCAATATATTCCATATTATGATGTTCGGCCACCCATATTCTTTTAAAATCTAATTTTTCTACATGTCGGGCAATTTTTACGGTGCGAGCCAACGCGCTCGCTGTATGCTCCCCTTTTTTGATCGGAGCTAAATCCAATGCTGATAATGCTATTTTATCCATACATTAAAATTACGGAGAAGATTTTCGACAATTGTAATGAAAATGTCTATTCTAGCATTCGCTGTGTATGTATGACACTAAATTGATCATTTAGGATTGTCGTAAAAAAAGAAAAGGAGTCCCCAGCATCCTTGATTTTAAATTTCTTTTTAATCTCTTCTGTTTTGAGTGGGAAATTTTTGGCAATGATCCCTGATTGCAATGATTTCTTGTTTTTCTTGAAATCAGAAAAGGATTCTACCTGTTTTACGATAAATGTTTTACCAGGAAAGTTTTCGATCTTTTGATCGGAAGTGTAGAGATGCGTGTTTTTATGAAGTTTTTTAATGTCAAATAATTGGCCAACCGTTTTAAAGGCCCCAGCTTTGGAGAGAGCAACATCTGGTTCATATAAATAGGATAGTGGTTCGCTATATTCATTTACGAGAGCGCGCTCACTTTCATAGGTGAAGGAGATAACTTGTTGCTGTCCGTGATATAATCTGACGGCATGAACGACGGCGGCACCTTCATGATCTTTTTCTTGCACGAAAATAAGCTCTTTGCAGTCATTTTGTGAGGATACAACATAAACATCTTTCACATGTCTCAGCTGTTGTATGGCAGAAGAGATATCCAATAGTGGTGCAAGTTTGCTGATGATGGTGTTGCTGCGCTGAAAAAAGTCATCCTGCAATTGCACTAAATTAGGTTCACATTCATCCAATAAAAAGACCTTTTTGTTTTGAACTCTTCTCGAAGGATCTAAATAGATGTAATCAAATTGTTTGATTGGATCATTGAGAATATAATCGACACCGTTAGCGGCAATGATCTGAAGGTTATCCGCTTTTAATACAGCGGCATTATGCTTTGTGATCGCTGCCAAATCAGGATTTAGCTCGCAAGACGTAACCTGTGCAGCCTGTTTTGAGAAATAAAAGCTATCTACGCCAAAGCCACTGGTGGCATCAATTAAGCTTGTACCTTTTTTAATCAGTGAACTTTTGAATACTGCCGTTGTTTCCGAAGAACATTGCTCCAAGTTAAGCTTGGCAGGAAAATAGATTCCTGGCGTTTCCGCCCATAAGGGAATTTTTGTGCTAGCCCGTTGTCTTCCGTCGAGTTGTGCGGCAAGCTCGGAAGACGATATTCCTTCAAAAGGAGATTTTTTTAATGCAATTTTAGTAGGGGACTCAAGTGCGTTTTTATCTAAAAACTGTTGAATCTCCTCTTGAAGGATCAATGTATTCATTTATATTTTCTTTACGAGAAGCTGACAGGTATATGTATCCTTTAATTCACTAATAACTTGCTTATCAACCAAAACGCGATCAATTGTTTCTTGATTGTAATAACGAATTGTAATAAGCTCGAGTCCGGATTCATATTTGACTTTGAATCTTTGCTCCAGCTCATTGATTAAGTCCACCAGATTTTTTCCAGTATCATCTACTGCAACGGTGAAATTGATAGCTGTGTTGTGCATCATATTGATTTTGATACGATGCTCGTAGAATAGATTGAAGATATCTCTTAAATTATCTTCCACGATAAAAGAGAAGTCCCTTGGAGAGATGGAAATAAAAATTTGATTTACCTTGAATATGAAAGAAGGAACAGGTAAGGTTTGATTCGTACTTTTTATCATAGTACCCGGAGAATCGGGGTCGACAAAGGAACGTACGTTCAATGCGATTTTCTTATTCTGTAATGGTTTGATGGTTTTAGGGTGAATGACCGTTGCACCATAATAGGTAAGTTCGATGGCATCCGTATAGGATAACTCGGGAATTAGCTCGGTTTTCTCAAACCATTTTGGATCGGCATTAAGTACACCCGGAACGTCTTTCCAAATCGTTACATTTTCGGCATTTAGGCAGGAAGCAAAGATCGCCGCCGAATAGTCGGAGCCTTCACGACCCAAAGTAGTTGTGAAATTTTCAGAGGTAGAGCCCAAAAAACCTTGCGTAATCACGATATATTCGTCAAGTATTGCAGGCAGCTCCGTGCGAATTTTTTCTTCAGTTTTATTCCAGTCTACAACTGCTTCGCGATACGTATTGTCTGTGAATATATAATCACGTGCATCGAGCCATTTTACCTTTTCACCGATAAAAGCAACATAAGCTGCCACGATCTTTGTCGAGATAAGTTCACCCATCGATACAATTTGATCGAAAAGATAGTCATATGAATCTTGAGGTTCCTCCTCTAAAATCCACTCGATCTCCACAAAGCAGTTAGAAATTTCATCAAATATAGGGTGTTCAGCCTCAGGAAATAATTCTCGAAGGATATGAAAGTGAAATTCTTTGGCCTCTTCCAATGTCTGAAATTGGTTGCCAGTATTGTTAAAATATTCTTTGGTCAATTTTTCTAGAAGGTTAGTTGTCTTTCCCATCGCTGATATGACAACTAACAAGGCTTCGCCCTTGTATTTTGAAATAATCCGCGCTGAATTTCTGACACTTTCTGCATCCTTTACTGATGCGCCCCCAAATTTAAAAACCTGCATTTATTTATTAGTTTAGTTGATTGCTAATTGATACTATTTATATAATGTAATCCTTTGTCCGAAATCAAATGTTTGAATGTCGTGTAGGGAATACGTAATTCTGTATTTCCCTCCGCATAGGATTTGATCTCATATACGTTATAATAAAATAGAATATCGTCCTTTTCAAACGTAAAATTATCTGCGAGCGAAAACTTACCATCTTCAAAAAAATACTTTCCACTTAAAGAATCGTCCGTGCTTAACCCTTCTTGTTTGCGGAAATATTGCTCAGCGATTTTGACAAATTTATCTTTATTCTCTTTCTGAATAATGTCATCAATCATAATCTGTTTGTTTGACTGTCTATCGAAGTTTGAATAAAGGGTAAAGTGGTCACCATGCGCACCGCCCGTGTATTCATCCTGCTTTGTCCTTAGCCCCAGAAAAACAGGAGTATTGGCAATCACATCGACCTTTAGATCCCGGTTCCAGGTTGAAGTGGATTTGCCGTTATTATCCTCCACATATTCATTATAAGAATTAATAAAACGATGGGCGGCCTCCTGCATACTTGTGTCGCCTTCGAGATGAACAATAGTGGTGATAAGTTCATTAATATTATCTTCTTGAAAAACAGGGTATTTTGCGCGAAAATACGTTGTATCCAGTCGATCATCTTCTTTTAGAAAATAATTGCTATGCTCATCTATGCTTTTTTGACTATAGGAGAGTGTGTCTGTGGGCTGTGTCGCTATAGCGGCCTTTTTGTGGTCATTGCAAGCGGACAGCAAACAGCTGATAACTAATACTATTAAAGAAAAGTAAAATCGCATTGAATAGATTATCTCTGTTATTTAATAAGTGATTGACACATTGATCCATTCGGCATCAAAGTTTGCTTTATATTTTTCATAAAACTTTATAGCGGGCTCATTCCAATCGAGGACTTGCCATACCATGCCATGGAATCCACATTGTTTACCGTAAGCTAAAGTTTTATCAAAAAGCAGTTTTCCTATCCCCAGACCTCGCATTCTTTCGGTGACAATCAGATCCTCCAAATAGAGTCTTCTGCCTTTCCACGTCGAATATCGGACATAATATAATGAAATTCCGACAATTTCGCTATCCACTTCAGCAACAAATGCGCCCCAAACGGGATTCTTTCCAAAGCCTGCATCTTTAAATTCTTCAAGTGATACTGTGACTTCGTCTGGTGCTTTTTCAAAAATAGCCAATTCTTTAATCAGCTCGAGCATTTGTGGGCAATCATTGTCAATTGCCTCTCGTATGGTTGCTTTAATCATTGTTTTTGAAGTGTTTGATTACTCTTTTACCAAATATTGTGCTTCCGATACGTACCATTGTTGAACCTTCTTCAATCGCCAGCTTATAGTCTGAAGACATCCCCATGGAGAGAATATTGAAATACTCTTCCTTCCGATAAAAACTTGCCTTAATCCCATCGAATAACATTTTTAACTCATAGAATTCAGCTTTAATGACTTTTTCTTTATCCGTATTGGATGCTATGCCCATTAAGCCACAAATTCGAATATTTTTTAATTCTAGAAACTCGTCGTCGCGAAGAAGCTCAACTAGCTCAGCATGGTCGAAACCAAATTTTGTTTCTTCTTCTGCAATATATACCTGCAACAAACAGTCGATTGTACGCTTCGCTTTCTGAGCATGTTTGTTAATCTCTTTTAATAATTTTAATGAATCAACTGACGCAATTAAGCTGATGAATGGTGTAATATATTTAACCTTATTTGTTTGAAGGTGACCAATCATATGCCACTGAATATCTTTAGGTAAAAGCTCTGCTTTTTCAACTAATTCTTGAACATGATTTTCACCAAAGATACGTTGTCCTGCCTCATAGGCTTCCAAGATGTCCGAATTGGATTTTGTTTTTGAAACTGCTACAAGTTGTACCCCAACAGCCTCGGTTTCCAATCTTAACGTTTCTAAATTATTAGCAATACTCATTTCCGATATAGTTTTGATGATGTAAAAAGTGCCAAATGTCGGTGCTTTTTGTAAATTTGTACAAAACTACGAAATGCTACGATTAATACTGAATCTACTTGCAGTGATTTTTTTATTTGGTTCTTGTGTCGGAACTGGGGGGAAAGATATTATCTCTCAAAGTAAGTTTGTGGATGCATTGACAGAAATTCAGCTGACAGACTCTTATCTTAATATTTTACCCATTGATAGTGCACGTAAAGTGATGTTGCCATTGTATCAAGTGACCTTTGATAAATATGGATTGGATTCGATTTCTTTTCGAAAGAATTTAGACTATTATGGTAAGGATGCTGAAGTGATGTCTGCGATTTATAAAAAAGTGGAGGATAATTTAACGAAGGAGAATAAGATTTACGCAGATATAGAACGTAAAAAACAAGATTCAATTCGAACGCGCGATTCAATACAGAATATGCGTATTCAAGATAGCACCAATCGCGTTATACGTGCACAGCAGGCTTATCAGGAACGAATTGCAGCCCTTATCCATTATCTGCCAAATAAGACGAAATTCAACTTTAGAGAAGCTTCTTCCTTGTTTAATACAAGCTTTCAGACAAAGACTGGTATAAGCTTGAACGGCTATCTAATGAACCAATTGTCGGTTGGTAATTCAAATTTACCAATTGAATCACCTTCTCCACAGAAAGATACAGCTTCCAAACTGAAAACACCTGGTACTTCAGTCAAGGATACTGTTGTGACACAAAAGCGTGTGGAGCCACAATTACCAACAAATGAATTGGAAAAAAGACCAATTCTTACGCCGCCGCAACATATCAAGCCGCCGACGAAACTTTAACCATCAAAGAATATAATTTCTATGGTATATCCAATAAATGCAATTGATAAACTCGGATTTTCCGAGATAAAAGATAAAATAAAACAAAAATGCTTAAGCGAGTCGGGGCGTGAGCTAGTTGAAAAAATTCAACCTCAAACCCGGTTTGACCAAATCGACCGATTTCTAAGACAGACCAGCGAGTTTAAGGATCTTCTAATGAATGATGGCGCATTTCCGGTTGAAAATTTCTTTCCGCTTAGATCCATTATTGAGAAGGCTCGGGTAGAGGGAGCATTTTTATTCGAGGATGAATTCTTTCGGGTGTTATTATCCCTCAAGACTGTTTACGCGATTATTCGTTATTTTAATGAACGGGAAGGACTCTATCCCAATCTAGAAATATTGTTTGAACATTTACCGATCGAAAAGGGGATTATTCGCGATATCGAAATGGTCATTGATGAACGTGGAAAGCTTAAAAATAATGCTTCCCGATTACTATTGGAAATAACCCAACAGATTCAACGAGCAGAACATGAGGCACTTAAACGTATCAATAGTATCTTTAAGAGCGCACAGGACAGTGGCTGGACAGCGGACGGGAATCTGACGATACGGGATGGAAGGCTCTGTATTCCTATTCTTGCGGAAAATAAAAGAAAGCTCAAAGGTTTGATTCATGATGAGTCAGCTACGGGACAAACAGCTTATATAGAACCTGAAGAAGTATTTCAGTTAAACAATAAGATTAGGGATTTAGAGTTTGAACGTAGACGTGAGGTCATCCGTATTTTAGTGGAGCTAACGGACAAGGTCCGACCACATATTCCGCTATTGCTTTCCTATCATAGCCTATTGACCAAAGTAGATTTTGTGCGCGCGAAAGCACTTTTTGCCTTGGATATTGAGGCGGAGATGCCCGAGTTATCGAAGGAGGCCGAGATTAATTTGGTCAATGGTCGACACCCGCTTCTATTGCTGAATCAGCATCATACTGTTGTTCCGTTGAATATTCAAATCGATAATATTCAACGCATTATTGTTGTCTCAGGGCCAAATGCGGGAGGGAAATCTGTATGTATGAAAACGGTTGGTCTGTTGCAAATCATGGTGCAATCGGGCTTATTAATACCAGCGGAACCGACAAGTAAAGTCGGTGTTTTTAAGCAAATATTTGCAGATATAGGCGATGATCAATCCATTGAGAGTGATTTAAGTACCTACAGTGCACATCTGTCCAAGATGAAATATTTTACAGAATTTGCAAACGGGCGTACTTTGGTACTGATCGATGAGTTTGGAACAGGTACTGACCCTTTGTTTGGCGGACCTATTGCTGAGGCTGTATTGGAATCACTTAGCAAAAAACAAATTAGGGGAGTTGTGACAACACACTATTCAAATCTTAAAGTATTTGCTAGTAACACGACGGGTTTGGAAAATGCTTCAATGTTATTTGACAATCGCGAAATGAAACCGATGTATATCCTTCAAATTGGCAAACCAGGAAGCTCTTATGCTTTCGAAATCGCGCAGAAAATAGGATTAGGTAAGGATATTTTGGAATCTGCTAAAAGTAAAATTGGTGTTCAACAGAAGAAGGTAGATACACTATTGATCGATCTTGAACGAGAAAAGAAAGAGGTGTTTGATACAAAAGTTGCTATTAATAAGCGCGAGAAGGAACTGGAGTCAATTAAATCGGAGTATTTGGAATTGCAAAGTTATTTGGAAGAAAATAAGCGCGTGATTTTGAAGAAGGCGAAAGAGGAAGCACAGCAGATTATTAAAAGTTCGAATAAGTTAATCGAAAATACGGTAGCACAGATCAAATCTGCAAAAGCGGACAAAGAGAAAACACGTGAGTTGCGCAGCAATTTGGATCAGGCACTTCAAGCTGTTCTCCCCAAAGAGCAAAAACCAGCAAAGCAAATCGTCAAAGAGAAAATGCCTGAATCCACCGTATTAAATATTGGGGATTGGGTACAGATTATAGATAATGGTGCTGAAGCGCAGATTGTCGAAATTGCAAAGAACAACCTTATTCTTGCCATGGGTGAATTGCGTACTGTTCAAAAGCGAAAGAATGTGATTAAACTCGAAGGTCGGGAAGGGAAGAAGTCTGCAAAAAGCCTATCAAAATCACTGTCTTCTGGTAGTGTAGCTGATTTTAAACCAGAACTTGATTTAAGAGGCATGCGCACAGAAGACGCACTGAATGAATTAGAACGTGTTCTGGATCGGGCTGTCATGATAGGTTATCCATCTTTAAAAATTATTCATGGTAAAGGTGATGGTATTTTGCGCAAATTTATTCGCGACTACCTTCGTAAGTATAGCCATGTAAGCCGTTTTGAGGACGAGCATCAGGATCGTGGGGGCGATGGTATAACTTACGCTTATCTATAGCCTAAATTGCATGGAGCTCCGAACATTCGGAGCTCCATGTTTCATCTTTCTGCAAAGTTTAGTATGGAGAATATTATTAACTTTTTGACTAGTGAGCCTTTGTTAAACGCTATCACTTCAATTTTGTGTGGCAGTTTAATTGGTTTTGAACGTGAGTATAGGAATAAATCTGCTGGATTTCGAACGGTAGTGCTTATTTGTTTCGGTTCGGCAATGTTTACTATTGTCTCCTGTTTGTTTATTGGAAATAGTACGGATCGCGTCGCTGCAAATATTGTGACTGGTATAGGTTTTATTGGCGCTGGTGTGATCTTTAAAGGCAAGCTATCGGTCAGTGGTCTCACAACGGCGGCCGTTATTTGGGCGACAGCTGGTATTGGCATGTTTGACGAATTGGGGCAACTGGTTTATGCCATTTCCTTTGCTGTCTTTATGGTGGTAATACTCGCACTTTTTCAGCGGATCGAAATTCTTCTGGCTCGTTATTACCTAATCCGTTCTCTACACGTGAAATTTAGTTCCAATGAGTTTTATCACTTACATGAGTTTGAACAGTTGGCATTGGATTTTAAGATTAAAGCTACCAGGCGTGTTATTGAAAAGATCAATGGTAAGTTGGAGGTAATGTATGATATTTCTGGCAAAATGAACGATCTAGATCGTTTTAACCAACAATTGGCAGGTTCATTAGTTATAGATGAGTTTTACTATAACAAATAAACACATCTATAACTAATCTCAGTATAGCTTAGGTCGTTTCTTTACCTCCAAAAGTAATCAAAACCATACCTGAAATAATGACAAACATACCCAATACTTGCTGCCAGCTCAATGAACTTTTAAAATATAGCGCCATCGCTAACTGGACGGTCAAAAATGTACCGCCAGAACATAAGGCAATTACGATAGGTTGAGAGACATTTTTAAATAACTGTACAAGAAACCAACTTGCCGATAAAAGAATAATGTTTCCAATAATTAAAGTTGTCCATTTATACTTTGGATGTATCCCGCCAAGTTTAAACAGGATCGATGAAATTATTTGGCAGGCCCAAAATGCCACAAAATAGATATAGTTCAGCATGGATTTTTTATTCGTATCTACTGTAAGCACTGTTAAAAGATTGGCGCATCGATGCGAATTGATCGATCACACTTTTTAGAAATTCTTCGTCGAGTAAATCAAAGACCCCATTTACACCGCCAATTATATCCATTTCTGCAATTTTATAGGATTGTTCTAAGTTTCCTTGCTCGAATTTAATAATGAATTTTTGATTCATACCAAAAATTGAAATCTTGCAATCGGGATGGGGGAGTTCAGCTATTAATCTCATGTAAATTTCGTGTTTTTTAAAATTAGCATAAAAATATAAAAAAACGCCCAAATGCAATGCATTTGAGCGCTCAGGATTATGATATGATTAGAAAAAGGCGTGTTATACGATACCTTGTGCTTTCATCGCGTTAGCGACTTTTATAAAACCACCAATATTGGCACCTTTCAAATAATTAACGAATCCACTGTCTTGGCCATATTTCAAACAAGTTTCGTGAATGCTTTCCATAATAGTTTTTAAGCGGTTGTCAACTTCTTCTGTACACCATTGTGTACGGATTGAGTTTTGAGACATTTCCAGGCCACTGACAGCAACACCACCAGCATTCGCAGCTTTACCAGGAGCAAAACTGATTTTTGCGTCTAGAAAAACTTTAATAGCTTCTGCAGTAGAAGGCATATTAGCACCTTCAGCTACGCAGATACAACCATTTGCTACAAGCGCTTTAGCATCCGATTCTTCTAATTCATTTTGTGTTGCACATGGTAATGCGATATCACATTTAAATTGCCAAGGCTTTTGACCAGGTAAGAACTGGGCATTCGGATAACGTGCGGGATATTGATCGAGGTTTCTTCCCAAAGTAGCCCCAAATGCCATTTTTTCAGCATCAAAACCATCAGGATCATAAAGTGTACCCAAACTATTTGAAACTGTAATTACTTTGGCGCCAAGTTGAACGGCTTTTTCAACAGCGTAAAAGGCTACGTTGCCAGCACCAGATACTGTCGCTACTTTACCTTGTAAAGATTTTCCTTGATATTTGAATATACAGTCAACAAAATATAGAAGCCCATAACCAGTAGCTTCAGGACGAATATATGATCCACCCCATAATTCACCTTTACCCGTTAGAACCCCTGTAAAATTGTTTTGAAGTCGTTTAAATTGACCGAATAAGAAGCCTATTTCACGTCCACCAACGCCAATATCTCCCGCAGGAACATCTGTATCTGCGCCAATATGACGATAAAGTTCAGTCATAAAGCTTTGACAAAAACGCATAATTTCATTATCTGTTTTACCTTTAGGATCAAAATCAGAGCCCCCTTTACCACCACCAATTGGCAGTCCTGTTAAGCTGTTTTTAAATACTTGCTCAAAAGCGAGGAATTTTAAAATACTTTGGTTAACAGAAGGAGCGAAGCGGAGACCGCCTTTATATGGACCGATTGAACTGTTCATTTGAACACGATAACCACGGTTTACCTGTACCTGGTGGTTATCGTCCAACCAAGTTACACGGAAGGATATAATCCGCTCTGGTTCAGTCAGTCTTTCAAGAATCTTTTGGTCGAAAAATTCAGGATGGTTTTCGGTAATATAAGGAAATAAATCCTCGGTAACTTCTTTTACAGCTTGTAAGAATTCTGGTTCATTTGGATTGCGTTTCTCAACGATTGAGATGAACTCGTTAAAATTTTTTGACATGTTTTAATTAGTAAAATTTCCCTTTGGCTGGCACTAATTTATGTATTTTTTAATGAAAAACCAATATTTGTTAATTATTTACAAATATTAATCTGTTTTAATGAAATTTCATATTTTATATTTTTCGTTTAAAATCGATGATTCGTTGGTGAAATGTGTGTGTATTGATGTGTTAACTGTATTTTGTTCGATTTTTATTATTGAAAAACGAAAATAATTCTGTTTTGATAAAATACTTTAAAATGAGGCCTATAATTATAAAATATCTAACATCTAATGCTTTTTACTGATTATTTGGCAACTATTCAGCTTAGTTTTAATCCGGATGCCTACACCCTCTTTGTAAATCATTTGTTTATAATTTATATTATGTTAAATAGTGTAAATCGGGACCTGCCCTGTTAGTTAAACTTCGTAAAAAAAGGAACTCAGACATTGTCTGAGTTCCTTGAAAAATATTTAGGTTGAATATTTACGTTAAAAAAAAAATTAATCGACTGCTTGAATCATTAAAGCTCCAACGGTTAGATTTGTCCGTGGATCAATAACAATGGCTTGAGAATTTGCAGCATTTTCCTGCTGCAAATCAAATACTAGATTCTCAGCGGATTTAATGGCTATTCGACCAATATCATTGAGTTTGATCGGGTCGCTATATATTTTTTCCTGTGTATTGATATCAAATTTATACAACACATTTACTATCTTAACTTTGGTTAATTTACTGTGGCTTTGGACAAGATAAACTTGCTCTGTATCCAAAGGTTTATTGTCGAACCAACATAAATTTGCTTGAATATTACGCTCAAACTTCGGTGGATGTTCTACACTCGCAATGGTATCGCCACGACTAATATCAACATCATCACTGAGGTGTACAATGACAGATTGTCCGTTTTCAGCCCGTTGAAGTTGTTGTCCGTTTAATTCAATCGCTTGAATTGTGCTATATGTTTCTGCTGGATAAACAATGACCTGGTCACCAACCGTTAAGCCCTCTCCTAGTACGCGGCCTGCATAACCTCTATAATCGTGCAAATCTTCTGTTTGTGGTCTTACAACCCATTGGACGGGAAACCGCCAACTGGCTGCTTCCTGTTCGTGAATTTCTACATTTTCCAGGTAATCCAATAAAGATTCGCCTGCATACCAGCTCATTCTTTCGGACTTATGGACAATATTGTCTCCTTTTAAGGCTGAAACAGGTATGAAATCAATATCCTTAAGTCCGAGATTAGTTGCTAAAGTTAAATAATCGGCTTTGATCTGTTCGAAAACAGAAGCGCTATAATCGACCATATCCATCTTGTTTATGCAGACCAAAACTTGTTTCATGGCCAATAATTTAGCAATGAAAGAATGGCGTTTTGTTTGCTCTATTACGCCTTTTCTAGCGTCAACCAAAATGATTATAAGATCGGAATTGGAAGCGCCAGTTACCATGTTTCTGGTGTATTGGATATGTCCTGGAGCATCGGCTATAATATATTTTCGGTGTTCAGTCTGGAAATATTTATATGCTACATCGATTGTTATCCCTTGTTCGCGTTCAGCTTTAAGTCCATCAGTCAATATGGCCAAGTCTACTGTCCCGTCATCATTTTTCCGGTTGGCACGTTGTATAGCTTCCAATTGGTCATCCAAAATGGAGTTTGTGTCGTATAGTAATCGGCCAATCAAGGTACTTTTACCATCATCTACAGAACCGGCCGTTATAAATTTCAATATATTCATTGTTGTCAATATCAGGTGTTTGATTTGAATTAAAAGTATCCTTGTTTTTTACGTTCTTCCATAGCTGCTTCAGATACTTTGTCGTCCATCCTGGCACCACGTTCACTTACCGTTGAGGCCTTGATTTCAGCGATAATATCATCTAGCTCAGTTGCCGTTGAATCTACCGCTGCTGTACAAGTCATGTCACCCACAGTTCTGAAACGTACAGATTTACGTTCTATATTATCCTCTGCATCGATATTTAAGAATGAGGCGGCAGCCATCAATTGCCCATTGCGGGTAATAACCTCCCGTTCATGGCTGAAATAGATAGATGGCAATGCGATCTGTTCGCGTTTAATATAATTCCAAACATCGAGCTCGGTCCAATTTGAAATGGGAAACACGCGCACATTTTCACCCTTATTTATTTTGCCATTAAAGATGCTCCAAAGCTCAGGTCTTTGGCGTTTGGGATCCCATTGTCCAAATTCGTCACGCACTGAGAAGATTCTTTCCTTGGCACGGGCTTTTTCTTCGTCCCTACGTGCGCCACCGATACAAGCGTCAAAACCATGTTTTGAGATTGTATCGAGTAAGGTAACTGTCTGCAAGGCATTTCGACTTGCATTTTTTCCCTTTTGTTCAACAACTTTCCCTTGATCAATGCTGTCTTGAACATAACCAACAATAAGTTTTTCTCCTATATCTTCAATCAGAGAATCCCTGAAAGTGATTGTTTCGGGAAAATTGTGACCAGTGTCAATGTGAACTAATGGGAAAGGAAATTTACCCGGTCTAAATGCTTTTTTTGCCAAGTGAACAAGTGTAATCGAGTCCTTACCACCAGAGAATAATAGGGCTGGTTTTTCAAATTGTCCGGCTACCTCTCTTAAAATATATATTGCTTCCGCTTCTAAATGATCTAAATAGTCCATTCTCTGAAATAATAAAATTTGATTTAATGAATTTGGGTTTCTGCTTCGCTATTTTATGATTTAACACCGTGCAAACCACATTCTTTTTTACTTTGATCTTCCCACCACCATCTACCAGCGCGGAAGTCCTCTCCTTCTTGTACCGCTCTTGTACAAGGTTGACAACCGATACTTGGGAAACCCTTGTCGTGCAGTACATTGTAAGGGATATATTGTTCTTTACAATATTTTTTTACTTCCTCAAAAGTCCAGTCAAATAAAGGATGGATTTTGATGATTTGGTTTGCTTCATCGTATTCGATAAAGTCCATATCGTGGCGATTGATGGATTGATCTGATCGGATGCCCGTTACCCAAATTTTCTTTCCTTTAATCGCACGTTGTAAAGGTTCAATTTTCCTTATCCTGCAACATTCCTTACGATTCTCAACCGACTCATAGAAGGAGTTTGGGCCTTTTCTGCTGATAAAATCTTCCAACAATGTTGTATTAGCAGTATAGGTTTTGATGTGCAAATGATAGCGCTCCAAGGTACGGCTCCACAGGGAATAGGTTTCTTTGAACAGTCGTCCAGTATCCAGCGTGAATATTTCGATATTGATATTATTTTTACCGACCCATTCCGTGATTACTTGATCTTCAATACCGAAAGAGGTCGAAAAAACTACCTCATTAGGAAATAAGGAGGCTATTGTTTGTAAGAGCTCCACTCCTTTTTTTTTGCCAATAATTTCTTTAATTTCCTTAACGTTCATAACGTAATATATTTTTGGTATGCTCGTTCAACTGCTTTACTTTGTATTCGAAATCTCCTCTAAGCTGCTCTCGATAAGTACTCATGAGCGACAGTGTTTCGTCAATTTCCTCCGGTAGCAGGTCATTTAATAGTTCCTTCACCCTTTTGGCAATCGTTGGTGATTTACCATTGGTGGAAATGGCTATTTTCAGGTTGCCTTTTTTTACAATGGATCCGAGATAGAAGTCGCATAATTCGGGTTTGTCCGCGGCATTAAATAGTATGTTATTTTGCCTTGTTAAATTACGCAACTGCTCGTTAAGCTCAATGTTATTGGTTGCTGCAATGACAAGTTGTTTGTCGGTAAGGTCATCTGGTGCAAAAGGACGAATGTTGAGCTGAATTTGTGCGTAATTTTGCAATAGTTCCTCAAATTCTGGGATGATTTCCCTAGTCACAATGGTCAGTTTTAAGCTTTCATCATTGGATATTAAAGCCTGAAATTTTTCCAATGCAACTTTCCCGCCTCCAACAAGTAAGGTGTCAATTTGATTTAGTTTGACGAATATTGGAAATAGCTGGTTCATATCTATAAAGCTAAAGCTTTTTCTTTAATGTGTTGGAATGAACGATGCTTGGCAACAACCTCGCCAATTACAATAATCGCTGGTACACCTACCCTTTTCTCAGTTGATTCATCAAGAATATTATCGATAGTACCCAGTACAACCTTTTCATTAGGCAATGAACCATTTTGAATTAAGGCTATTGGTAAATTGTGCAGATTTCTTTGACGGTAAATTTCCACGATCTCTGCCAATTTTCCATAGCCCATCAAGACAACGACAGTGGCCTTGGATTCTGCCGCCAGATAAAGATCTGTTGACAGTGAGCCGTCCGATTTGGAACCTGTAATGACCCAAAAGCTCTCACTGATTCCCCGGTAAGTTAATGGAAGTTGTTGTAGTCCGGTAAGCCCAATTGCGGAGGAAATACCCGGCACAACTGCCGTTTCAATACCATATTGTTGTACGTAATCAATTTCTTCTCCACCACGGCCAAAAACAAATGGATCACCACCTTTTAGACGGACAACATGGCCATAGTTTAAGGCATAATCCACCAAAAGGCGATTAATTTCATCCTGTGAAGTAGAGAGTTGTTCTGCTCGTTTTCCAACATATATCTTGATGCATTCAGCCTGTGCATAATCCAGTAATTCTTCATTCACCAAGGCATCGTATAAAATCACATCTGCTTTTTCTATTGCTTTGATGCCCTTTAGGCTGATCAGATCCGGGTCACCCGGACCTGCTCCGACTAATGTTACTTTTGCTTTTATTGACATACCTATTCCCTCCTATACCAATACTGGTTTTAAATTTTTACGTTGATAGACTTCATTGATAAACTTCGTCGCTTCCTGAAGGTAGTTAATTGCAAAATGCTCCGTTGGTTCATTTTTACTAATCTGTAAGACTAATTCCGGAAACGTTTGGTCAAAATTATATTCACCTGTTTCCACGAAATGTGTTTGGAATTCGTTTATTACGATATTTTGTGTGCTTGCGCTAACTCCTTTATCCAATAATAAGGCTTTTGCTGCTTGTACAAAGGCATTATAGGCATGATAAATTGCATCCGAGAATTTGGATTCTTGAAATGTTTCATTTGCCCATTGTAACTTTTCTTCCGCCTCATAAATCAATGTGGCAACCAAGTCAATAACGACACCCGCACACTCGCCAACCCCGATTGCCGTTTGGAAAGTTCCTTCATGCCCCCAGTCGACAAATTCGTCTTCAGCAAGATTGGTCAGATCCGATAGCGGTTTTAAAAGATTATAAAAGTAATTCTTACTTTGTCTGTCGTAGTAAGCATGGAAATTTTCAATTGCTTCCGCATTTTTTTTATAATCATTTAGCACCCATTCTACAACATGTAAGACTCTTTTTGTTGGTACTTTGATAATACGCTCTGCAACACGCCCTTCACCATTGCCAATTGTTCCACCGCCAAGCATAACTTGTGCCGCAGGAACCACTTTGCCCTCCGCTTTGACTGAACTACCATGAAAGCCAATATGTGCCAGACCATGTTGGCCGCAAGAATTCATACAGCCCGAAATTTTGATTTTTAAATCACGATTAAAGACAAAATCTTGATGAAATTCAGCGATATAAGATTCAATAACCCGGGCCATTTCGGTGCTGTTTGAGATGCCTAGATTGCAGGTGTCCGTACCAGGGCAAGTTGTTACATCTGCTGTACTATCAAAACCGACCTGAGCTAGATCCAAAGATTTAAGTAATTGATAAATATGTGGCAGTGACTTTTCTGTTGCGTATTTTAGCAGTAAGCTTTGGTTTTGCGTGATACGGATATCGTCAGCGACCAAATTATTCAGACCAGCAACCAACGCACGTGCTTTATCTGTACCAATATCACCCGTGGATACCCGTACATAGACACCATAATATCCGTCTTGTTTTTGTCCGAATGTATTGGTGCCCTTCCAAACCTGATAGTTTAGATCGCTATCTAGATCAATAGCTGATAACTGGCTGTCGTCTGGTGGTAATGGCTGTTCGATTTTGGTTCGGTCGATCGGATAGCTTTTCACCTTCGTCGCAATTTTTTCGACTTCAATTAAATTTAGCACTTCTTCTAACCCTAATTTCTGAATAAGGTATTTGAATCGAGCTTTATTGCGGTTATTTCTTTCGCCATAACGATCAAAGACACGAAGTGTAGCTTCTATATAGGGGATCAGTTCATCCTCTGGTAGAAACTCGCTTGTTACTGATGCTAAGAAAGGCTGAGATCCCAATCCCCCACCCAATAGCACTTTAAAACCCCTAGTTTCCACACCATTGACAACTTTTATTTTTGGAATAAAACCAAGGTCATGAATATAGGAAAACGCAGTGTCTTCATCACTGGCGGAAAATGACATTTTGAATTTTCGTCCCATTTCCGCACATACTGGATTACGCAAAAAATATTCAAAGGTAGCCTGAGCATATGGCGAAACATCAAAAGGTTCCTTTGGATCGATTCCTGAACTTGGAGAAGCGGTGACATTACGGACTGTATTCCCACAAGCTTCACGTAATGTAATATCGTCTTCAGCCAATTTGGACCAAAGTTCCGGTGTACGGTCAAGGCTAACGTAATGAATCTGTATATCTTGACGTGTGGTCAGGTGCAGGTTGCGGCTTGCGTATTCGTCTGATATCGCTGCAATTTTGTTCAATTGCTTAAACGTAACCTTTCCAAATGGAAGTTTTATACGAACCATTTGAACTCCAGGTTGTCTTTGTCCATATACCCCCCTAGCCAAACGCAACGATCTAAATTTCTCGTCGGCAATTTTGCCCTCATGGAACAATCGAATCTTTTTTTCAAGTTCGATAATTTCCTTTTCCACGATTGGGTTTTCTAATTCTGTGCGGAAGCTTTGCATATAACAAATAAAATCTATTGATTTAGTATTCTTTTCTCAGGGTCAAATGTAAAAATATTTTTTTAATATTCTATAATATCTACCAAATTAATATATATTTGCCCTATAAAATTTAATATACAAAACCTGTAGACTTTTAGGTGCAATGATAAGAAAGTGTTTTATAGTTCTGATTTTAAGCTGTGTAATCGTATTTAAAATGACTTCCTGTGCGCCGAAAGTTAAAAATGGTTACAGCAAGGAACATGGTTTTGAAGGTAATATTTCTTTGTCCGGTGCATTTGCCCTTTATCCTTTGGCAGTAGTTTGGAGTGAAGATTTTAAAAAAATACACCCCAATGTTCGCTTCAATATTTCAGCTGGAGGTGCTGGAAAAGGAATTGCAGATGTTCTTACAGGGATGGTTGATATTGGGATGGTATCTAGAGATCTACATGAGCAGGAAATAAAAAAAGGGGCTGTTCCAATTATTGTTGCAAAAGACGCCGTTATCTGTACGATCAATCCTGACAACCCTAATTATCCTGCTATTTTGAAGCGTGGTTTGAGTCGCGAAGAATTGCTGAATATTTTTGTGAATCGAAAGTTTAAGACCTGGAAAGAAATTGATTCTCAGTTTACGGCGGATCCTATCAACGTGTATGTGCGTTCGGATGCTGCTGGAGCAGCTGAAACATGGGCCAAATTTTTTGGTCATAAGCAGGAAGATCTGCAAGGTATTGGCATTTTTGGTGATCCCGGGATTGCCCAGGCTATTAAGGATGATATTCATGGGATTGGATTCAATAACATTAACTACGTTTATAATCTAAAAACTAACAAGGTCTTTGACCGTATTGCTGTTGTTCCTTTGGATCTGAATAAAAATGGACATGTTGAAGATAATGAGCAGTTTTATGGTACACTATCTAATTTGACAGAGGCCGTTGCTACAGGGAAATACCCTGCTCCACCTTCAAGAGAGTTAACCTTTGTAACGCGTAATAAGACCGAATCCCTTCTGTTGAAGGAGTTTATTTCTTTTGTGCTCCAGAAACAGGCGCAATCGCAGCTCCTTGAAAATGGTTATGTCCCACTAAATGAAACACTGATAAAAGAAGAACTTAATAAGTTATAGCATGCTAAATACTCGTCTCGTTAAAGATATACTGGTCAAGCGATCCACTTTGCTCCTCTTACTGATTTCACTTTCAGTTGTGGTGATTATTGCGGTTGGTTTAACCATAAAATCGATTCCGTTATTTGAATACAGTAATATCTTTCAACTGTTAACCGATAAGGTTTGGTCACCAATGAAAGGGTCGTTTGGCTTTTTGCCTTTTATTGCAGGCACGCTCGCCGTTACCTTGATTTCTCTTGCTATTGCGATTCCACTTTGTATACTGACTGCTGTTTACTTAACTGAATATGCTTCGGATGCTTTAAAGAATATGATGCTTCCTTTGGTCAATATCTTGGCTGCAATACCACCTGTACTTTATGGAGTCTGGGGTGTCTTGTTTATTGTACCCTTGATTCAGTTGTATATAGCGCCGATCTTTGGTGTTGTAACCTCTGGATATTCTGTGCTTGCTGGCGGTATTGTATTAGCGGTGATGATCTTTCCCATCATGATCTCCATCATGGTTGAGGTACTTCAGACCATTCCCTATGACTTAAAGGCGGCCTCGCTATCTTTAGGTGCGACAAAATGGGATACCATCAAACATGTTATTCTGAAAAAAGCTAGGCCGGGTATTGTTGCTGCCATTGTTTTGTCAACATCTAGAGCCTTTGGTGAAACAATAGCGGTATTGATGGTCTGTGGCAATGTTGCAAAGGTGCCGACTTCGGTATTTGATGCGGGATATCCAATTCCAGCATTAATAGCCAATAATTTTGGGGAAATGATGTCAATTCCGCTTTATGAATCTGCATTAATGTTCTCAGCGTTGCTGCTGTTCGTGATCATATTTGTTTTTAATTTAATATCTCGTCTTATATTGAGACGACTGGAAGGAGCTCAGCATGGATAATACGAAAAGACGGCTATTGAGTGAAAAGGTAGCCAAAGGTTTTATGCATCTCTCTGGGATAACTGTCACTGCTTCCCTATTTTTTATCGTAGGAACTATCTTGTATAAGGGGCTTCCTTATCTCAGTTGGGCGATGGTTAGTCAGTTGCCAAAAGGTGGATTTTATATTGGAAAGGAAGGTGGGATTTTGAATGCGATTTTGGGTTCTCTTTATTTAGCAGGTGTGGCAACAGCCCTGTCTGCAATTATAGGAATTCCGATTTCGTTGTACCTTAATGTTTATTTGGGAGCGAAATCAAAAGTGACTCAACTTTCTAAATTGTTGTTTGATGTATTGTATGGTGTTCCTTCTATTGTTTATGGGGCTGTTGGTTTTGGAATTATGGTTTATTTAGGTATTCGAGCATCGCTATTGGGGGGTATCATTACAGTAACACTGCTAACCATTCCAATTGTGGTTCGTACTGTGGACGAATTGATCAAAACCATTCCTGAAGACCTAAAGAATGTTACTCTTTCCCTAGGGACAACACGCTGGGAATTGGCTAAGGTCATGCTAAGGAGTGTCCGAACAGGGCTTCTTACTGCAATTTTGTTGGCTTTTGGGCGTGCTATTGGTGATGTTGCAGGCGTTTTATTGACAACAGGTTTTAGTGATAATCTTCCAAAATATATTGATGAACCGGCAGCAACGTTGCCATTGGCCATATTTTTTCAGTTAAGTAGTCCTATTCCTGAAGTTCAGGGGCGCGCTTATGCTTCAGCTTTAGTTTTAACAATCATTATTTTAATTATTGTAGTATGCACTCATATCCTTCAATCGAAACAAAAAAATCGTCGATAACAAATCCCTTGATCAATCCACATATTGAAATCAAGGATCTTAACGTTTATATTGACGGGCGACATATACTCAAAAATATCAACCTCGCGCTACCAAACAATAGTGTCACATCTATTATTGGTCCTTCAGGTTGTGGGAAAACAACGCTTTTGAAGACGCTTAATAGATTGGTAGACGATACTAAAGGTGTTGAAATAACGGGTTCGGTTCTCGTTAATGGTGAGGATATTTATGGTAGAAATGCTGAAGTAACGCATATTCGTAAGAAAATGGGACTTTTGTCCCAAAAACCTTATCCGCTACCAATGTCGATCTATGATAATGTGGCTTATGGTCCTCGTATACATGGTACTCGAAGCAAAAAGGAGTTGGACATAATTGTGGAAACACAATTGCGAAATGTGGCTCTATGGGACGAAGTCAAGGATCGCCTCGGACATTCGGCTAGCGGATTGTCCATTGGTCAGCAACAAAGGCTTTGTCTTGCAAGAGGGTTGGCTGTAGAACCTGAGATTATCCTTGGGGATGAATCGACATCTGCATTAGATCCACTTTCTACTGCTAAAATTGAGGAATTATTAATTGAATTGAAGAAAGATTATACCATTGTATTGGTGACGCACATCTTGCGACAGGCAAGACGCGTGTCTGATTATGTCCTTTTTGTTTACGGGGGCGAGATCCTTGAGTTTGGCCCAACAGAGCAGGTTCTGTTAAATCCTCAAAATGAAATAACAAAACAATATGTAAAAGGGTTTATTTCCTAGGTGTAGCCAATGTGCAGGCGGGATCCTTCTAATTAAGATTTAAATAACTTAATTATGAAAAGTAGCTGTTTTATTGCCATACCATTGGTCCTGTCAAGTTTTTTTATTTCCTGTAGTAAAGATGTCGCTTATTCTTCTGAATTTGATAAGAGTTATGAAGCTTATCAAAAATATAAAAAGGAGAATGCTAATTCTTATCAATATACTGTTACCAGCTCTTCCTGGACAGGAAGTAATAGTACGACCACAATAACAGTTTTTAACGGTCAGGTAGAACATAGATCATATGAAGCCAAAACATACCTCGAAGATGGCAAAGTGCAGACTTATGCTAAATGGACAGAAAACAAGACTGAATTAAATACGCACGACGAAGGCTATGAAGCTTCTACGCTGGATCAAGTTTATGAGAGAGCAAAGAAGGATTGGCTGATAAAAAGAAAAGACTCAAAGATCTATTTTGAAGCCAAAAACAATGGTCTAATTTCTTCTGCGGGCTATGTTCCCGATAATTGTCAAGACGATTGCTTTGTTGGGATAAACATCAGTAAAATCTGCATGCCACCGATATCGTTTCCATAAAATCAGTTTATAATCCTCGTTTAAAGAATTATGCGGGACCATTCTAGTTAAAATATGAATAATCCCGCATTTTATTTTACCATAATATCAGATAGATTCTACTTCCTACTTCAGATGAAATAAATCATCAACGCCAAGTATCTTCTTGGAAGTAAATCCTTCGGCATATTTCGCTTGAATGTACCGTCCAAATTCTCGCGCTCTAGCAGCAGTCGATTCCATGAAATCCGGATTAGAAATATACGTCTGTGGTTCATCCGGATTTACATTTTCTCCGGTATAGAATTGAGTTTTGTAAGCTAGTACAGATTTTTCTTTAATGTGATAATAATCTGTTATATCAATGACAACATCAGGTTTGATATAATAGTCTTGTACAAATTGCAGTACCAATCGAGGGCGGTAGGCCTCCTGAGGAATATTGTCCTGATCAAAAGTTTCCACTTTTCTCAAGCCAGCAAGAAAGCAGGCTTCGTTGACCATCTGTCCCGCTCTTCCATGGTCTGGGTGGCGATCAGTAATGGCATTTGTAATGATAATATCCGGTTGGTATTTGCGGACAGCCCTTATTACAGCCATTTTTTCTTTTTCAGCATTTTCAAAGAAACCATCTCTTAGGCCAAGATTTTCTCTAACGGCCAGCCCTAATATTTCGGCAGCATCTTTTGCTTCTTGTGCTCTAGTCTCTGCTGTGCCGCGCGTGCCGAGCTCACCTTGGGTTAAATCAACAATTCCTACCTTTTTTCCTTCTGCAACATATTTTGCCATCACACCTCCGGCGCCTAGCTCAGCGTCATCTGGATGTACAGCAATGATAAGTAGATCTAATTTTAACATATAATATTTCTCTCTTTTAATTGGCTTCCCTTTTTATGACAAATCATTCCAATTGACCGATGGATAGTTTTGGCGGAAAACCTTTACTAGTCCCGTGTGGTTATTGATCCCAAGTCCATATACGACTCGGCCTGTGCTGTGGGGAACTGCGGCAAATGTAAGCAGTTTATGAGTTACTCTTGTAAAAGACGCTCAATATTGCGACAAATTTTACTTGATAATGGCGAAGTAGTCGGATAATAGAAATCAATGACCTCTCCTTTTTTGTTTACCAGATATTTGTGGAAATTCCAGGAAGGTTTACTGTTAATATGTCCATTTTGATCTTTGCTCGAAAGAAAACTGTATAAAGGTGTTGTATATTCGCCGATAACATGGCTACGCTTAAAAATAGGAAAACTCACCTGTTGATTGATCCGGCAGAATGTCTCTAGCGTACTACCGGTTAACGGTTCCTGGTTACGAAAATTATTTGCTGGAAATGCCAGAATTTCGAAACCTTGGTCTTTATATTTTTGGTAAAGTTTTTCGAGCGATTTAAATTGTCTGGTAAAGAGACATTGGCTGGCAGTATTGACAATGAGTAAAACTTTACCTTCAAAATCAGCGAGGGATTTTTTTTTACCGTTAAACTGAAGTGCGTCAAAGTCGTATACTGTTTTCATCTGATTTTGGTTTGATTGGTCACATAACAGGTTGAGGTCTCGACTTCTCGAATTCCCTAATGATATTTTCAATGGCAAAGTCTTCTTTTGGGTCATAAGTTGACTTTAGGTTGTGACCGAATATTTTCGCGACTCCCTGATAGAAAAAAGCGGAAATCCCACCCTTCATTTCCTTTACCATTTCATAACCGGTATGTCCCGTATAACGATCGATCAATTTAATGAGTATTTTGCCTTGTGAAATAGTCATATTTTTGATTTCTCGGTCAAACATCTGTTTTACGTCACTTTCACATTTTTCAACCAATGCTTTATGTTCCTTTTTGTCCGAAGTTAGCGCGAGATCTCTGTCTAGCTGATCATATCTTTTTTGCGCATATATAGCATAAGGAAGAACCTTCAGTACATTTCTTCTAAAGCGGAGATATTCTCTTCGTGCTTCTTCACTTGACCAGGTTCTTTTGGCTACAACAGTCACCTCTGGAATCGGAAACCAGGGTAGCACCTCTCCGCTTGTCAAGGTTGTTGTCATATAACTGTTTACGGTCTCCTGCTCCCCCTCTCCATACAAAGGAAGAGTGAGTGATTGAGACTGTGCCCATACGGACAAAGTCCCTGTGAGGAAAAGCAAACAAAATAATATTGTCTTCATTTGGGCAATTATATAACGCTTTTTAATTTGTCAATGCTATAATATTTTGGTAGATTTATTACAAAATAAGTTAGCTTGAAAATAGTATTCAAGAATACATTAACTAAATTACACAAATTTACTCAAAAAACATCATTTACCTGCAACGTTTATGAAAGATTATGTGATTGATATTGAAGCAGAAAACAAAGAGATAAGGAAACGTTACCGTGCATTGTTGCGCGCTTGTAAGCCAACTTTACAGCGCGGAGACAAGCAGGAGATCCGAAAGGCATTTGATTTAGCATTGGATAGTCATAAAGAGATGCGACGCAAATCAGGAGAGCCTTATATTTATCACCCAATAGCTGTTGCCCAGATTGCTGCTGAAGAGATTGGCTTAGGAACAACATCTATAGTATGCGCGTTGCTCCATGATGTAGTTGAAGATACCAATGTTACATTGGATGAAATTGAAGAAATGTTTGGTAAGAAAGTTCGCCGAATTATCGATGGGCTTACCAAAATTTCAGGGATTTTTGATCCAAACAGTTCCATGCAAGCGGAGAATTTCAGAAAAATGTTGCTCACACTGGCTGACGATGTTCGTGTAATTCTCATTAAATTGGCAGATAGGCTGCACAATATGCGTACTATGGAATTTATGGCCAGGGATAAGCAGCTGAAGATTGCTTCGGAGACAAGTTACCTTTATGCACCATTAGCACATCGTCTTGGGCTGTATGCGATAAAATCCGAATTGGAAGATCTCTCGATGAAATTTACCGATCCGGATACCTATAAATTTATAGCTCGAAAACTGAATGAGAAGAAAGCCGAGCGCGAGAAATTTATAGGCGATTTTATTGGTCCCATCAAAGAGATATTGGAGGAACAGGGTATTAAGGCGTCCGTATTTGGGCGACCTAAATCAATCCATTCTATTTGGAATAAGATGCGAAAAAAATCGATTCCTTTTGAGGAGGTTTATGATTTGTTTGCCATACGTATTGTAATAGATGCTGTGGATGAAAAAGAAAAGACCGAATGTTGGAAAGTCTATTCTATTGTCACAGATTTGTATCGCCCTAACCCCGACCGTCTTCGGGATTGGATTTCCTCTCCGAAAGGGAATGGTTATGAGTCTTTACATACTACTGTAATGGGGCCTAAAGGGCAGTGGGTAGAAGTTCAGATTCGAACCAAACGGATGAATGAAATTGCCGAAAAAGGGTTTGCAGCGCATTGGAAGTATAAAGAATCAAATTCAGATTCTGGCTTGGATCAATGGATCAAAAAGGTACGCGATGTCTTAAGTAGTCCGGATCAGAATGCGATGGATTTTGTGGATGATTTTAAGATGAATCTTTTCTCCGATGAGATTTTTATATTCACCCCCAAAGGAACATTGATTCAACTACCCAACAATGCCACTGCTTTAGATTTTGCCTTTGAGATCCACTCTGATATTGGGGCAAGTTGTATTGGCGCCAAAGTAAATCACAAACTTGTTCCTTTGAGTCATATTTTGCAAAATGGGGATCAGGTAGAGATTATTACATCGAGCAAACAATCGCCTAAGGAGGATTGGTTGAATTTTGTTGTGACTGCAAAAGCCAAATCCAAAATCAGATCTTCTTTAAAAGAGGAAAAGAGAAGAGTTGCGGAGGATGGGAAAGAGATTTTGGAACGTAAGTTGAAATCGCTAAAAGTTACCTATAATACGGATAATATTAATAAAATTGCCAACTTTTTAAAATATCCCAGTTCGCAGGATCTTTTCTACAATGTTGCTAAGGGCATTGTTGATATTCGGCAACTGAGAGAATATGTCGCGCATGAAAAAGCAGTTGAAATTAATGTAAGTTCTTCATCAGGAAATCAATTTAATACCCATATAGGTGGACTAGTTGAAAAGATAAATAAGAAGGAATTCGACACGATCTTAATTGGTGACGACATGCAGAAAGTCGATTACACGTTAGCGCCCTGTTGTAACCCTATCCCTGGTGACGATGTCTTTGGCTTTTTGACAGTTAATGATGGTATAAAAATTCACCGTACGAGCTGTCCAAATGCCTCCAAGCTGATGGCAAATTATGGCTATAGAATTTTAAAAGCACGCTGGGCTTCTACAAAAGATTCTGCATTTTTGACAGGTTTACATATAGTTGGCATAGATGATGTTGGATTAGTAAATAAGCTTACAACTGTTATTTCGCAAGAATTTGCTGTTAATATTCGGTCCTTGTCAATTTCAAGTAACGAAGGTATTTTTGATGGTAATATTATGGTCTATGTGAATGATACTGCTCAGCTTGAAAGTTTGATGAGAAATTTAAAGCAAGTCAGAGGGATAACAGGTGTCAATCGATATGAATCGGAAAATTAATAGCCAAGAGTTGGATTGAAAATTACGCTAAGGCGACTACTATTAAGCACTATTTTTAATAGAGGAAATATCAATCTTAATTGGTAAATTTGTACAAGAATATTTTTACTATGAATCAAGCTGAAAATTTTGCAACTGTAAAAAAAATCTTTGAAGCCTACTTAGAAAATAAAAATCTAAGAAAAACACCAGAGCGCTATGCGATTTTGGAAGAGATTTATTCACGTACTGATCACTTTGATGTAGAGTCTTTGTATATCCATATGAAGAACAAGAAATATCGTGTCAGTCGTGCTACAGTTTATAATACCCTAGAACTTTTGGTCTCTTGTGACTTGGTTACAAAACACCAGTTTGGAAGGAACATGGCGCAATTTGAGAAGTCTTATGGGTTCAAACAACACGATCACGTGATCTGTATTGAATGTAATAAGGTCGTTGAATTCTGTGATCCACGTATCAATCAAATTCAGAGTCTCATGGGGGATCTTTTAAAATTTGACATTAAGCACCACTCTCTCAATTTGTATGGTGTATGTCAAGACTGTCAACTTAAGAACAAAAAAGAAGAGACCGTCGCTCACGAAGCTATTTCAAATTAATCTTATATTTTCTTAAATATAATAGTACATTTGTTCAGGAATGTTCAGGGGGAAAATTCCTGAACATTTTATTTTTGAATAGAGTCTATTTTTATTAATAACATTTTAATTACTATACTTTAAAAGCTATGCAAGTTGATGTGCTTTTGGGCTTACAATGGGGTGACGAGGGTAAAGGTAAAATCGTAGACGTATTTTGTCCAAAATACGATTTAATCGCTCGTTTCCAAGGCGGCCCTAACGCCGGACACACGTTGGAATTCGATAACAAGAAATTCGTACTCAACACAATTCCATCTGGTATCTTCAATGAAGGTACACTAAATCTTATTGGTAATGGCGTCGTTATCGATCCGATTATCTTAAAAAGAGAGTTAGACAACCTGAAGACAGCTGGTTTTGATCCGGTGGGTAAAGGCAATTTGGTTTTAGCGCGTAAAGCACACCTTATTCTGCCGACGCACCAATTATTGGATGCTGCCTCAGAATCAAAAATGGGTGCAGGAAAAATCGGATCCACGCTGAAAGGTATCGGTCCAACTTACATGGATAAAACCGGTAGAAATGGTTTACGTGTCGGTGATACAACACTTCCAGATTTTCAAGAGCGTTACCAAAAGTTGAAAGAAAAACACCTAAGTATTCTTTCGCATTACGGTGAAATACCTGATTTCAGTGAAAAAGAGAAAGCATTTTTAGATGCAATCGAATTCATTAAATCTATCCCACATGTGGATTCAGAGCATTTGGTGAATCAATATTTGAAAGAAGGCAAACGTGTGTTAGCTGAGGGTGCTCAAGGTACGCTTTTGGATGTTGATTTTGGTTCTTATCCATTTGTTACTTCATCTAATACCACAACGGCAGGAGCTTGTACAGGCTTAGGTATCGCACCAAATAAAATCGGCAAGGTATATGGTATCTTTAAAGCATATGCGACTCGCGTAGGTGGCGGTCCCTTCCCTACTGAACTTCACGATGAAACTGGCGAAAAATTACGTCAATTAGGTCATGAATTTGGAGCGACTACAGGCCGTGCTCGTCGTACGGGATGGATCGATATTCCAGCTTTGAAATATGCCATTATGTTGAATGGCGTGACAGACTTGATTATGATGAAGGCTGACGTTTTGGATACCTTCGACAAAATCTACGCATGTACACATTATAAGTATAATGGTGAAGTGATTGATTATATGCCTTATGAAATCATCACGCATCAAGCAGAACCTATCTTAGAAGAAATTGATGGGTGGAAACAAGATTTGACTGGTATAACGTCTGAACAAGAAATACCTGAAGCATTAAAAAATTATATTTCTTATTTAGAGAAAGCTCTCGAAGTACCTATCACGATCCTATCGGTAGGTCCTGATCGTAAACAAACATTAGCTTTATCAAAATAAACTATGCGGATCGAAAGTTTTGATCTTCTCGATTCTAAAGATAAATTTCATCAAAAAGCCCTGCACTGGTCGGGGCAATTTGATGAAATTTCTTTCTTTAATAGTAATGGGATGTCCGATCAATGGGGCAAATTTGAACAGATCTTGGCTGTCAAGGCATTATTCTCTTTCCGTGCAAATGAAAATGTATTTGGCCAGCTCGACGCTTTTTTGAGATTACATCAATCTCAGTTTATCCCCGGATTTCTATCCTACGACCTTAAGAATGAGATAGAAGAATTACAGACAACAGGAAAGGATCAGCTCGAATTTCCAGAAGCTTATTTCTTTGTGCCAGCAATTACGCTTCGATGGATGGCGGGTCAAGTGCATATAGAGGCCGAGGATCCTGTTAAAATCTATCAGGCTATTTCCGATACTCAGATTCCTGCGATAACCCCAATTTCTGTGCAGGTGCAGTCGCGTTGGACAAAGGGTGAATATGTCAAAGCTTTTGAAAATGTACAGGCACATATTCAGCGTGGAGACATCTATGAAGTGAACCTTTGTCAGGAATTTTTTGCTGATGATGCTGATATCTCTCCTATGGAAGTTTATCATCGGTTGAATACCATATCACCTACGCCCTTTAGTTCATTTTTCAAGGTAGGTTATCATTTTATCATGAGTGCTTCTCCGGAGCGATTTTTAGCGAAAAGACAAGGAAAGTTGATTTCTCAGCCGATTAAAGGAACTGCCAAAAGGGGGGCAAATCCAACAGAGGACCAACAGATTATAGCTGATATGTTGAGGTCAAAAAAAGAGATCGCCGAAAATGTGATGATTGTTGATTTGGTTCGTAATGATTTGACACGAAGTGCTCTTCCCGGAACGGTTGAGGCCACCCGCCTTTTTGAGATTCAATCCTTCGAACAAGTGCATCAAATGATTTCGACTATTACCTGCATGCAAGACCCAGAAGTCGCCAATGTGGATGTATTTAGAAATACCTTTCCGGCAGGTTCGATGACAGGTGCTCCCAAAATTGCAGCTATGCAAATTTGCGATCAGCTTGAAGCTCGAAAGCGAGGTATCTATGCTGGATCTATCGGTTACTTTGACACTGTGCATGATGAATTCGATTTTAACGTCGTTATCCGTTCATTGCTTTACAATAAACAAAAAAGGTACCTTTCCTTTCATACTGGTGGAGCAGTTACCAATCAGGCAGCTGCCGATCAGGAGTATCAAGAATGTCTTTTGAAGGCTTCTGGTATTCTTGAAGCTTTAGATGCTAGCTTGGGAGAATAAAACTATACTAATTTTGTAGAGAATATTTTTTGCTTCAAGTATTTTTTCGACCTTTGTCTCGTTGGCTACACAGATTCCCTATATCGATCTACATACGCATCGGAATTATCCGGTCAAAGAACGTGTTACTCTTTCTATTAAGAATATCACGTTGAACCATTCGGAGACAATTTCTGAAGCGGATTGTTCAGTAGGTTTACACCCATGGTATATCAATGAGAATACTGAACACGATTTGGAACTCCTGGTAGACGCATTAGCCCAGAGTCAAGTTTTAGCCATAGGTGAATGTGGTATAGACAAAAATATCGCCACTTCCCTCTCCGACCAACAGCCTGTGTTTGATCAACAGGTTCGCTTGGCTAAAACGTATAGGAAGCCCTTGATAATTCATTGTGTTCGAGCTTTTCAGGAGATTGTTGATTGTCTAAAAAAAATGAATTTTAACGAAGCTGTTGTTTTTCATGGATATCGTAAGAACTGGACTTTGGCTCAACAGTTAATCGATCAAGGGTATTATCTTTCCATAGGAAAACATTGTTTAAACGGAAGTCAAGACGAACTTTTACAAAATATTTCACTCTGCCATTTGTTTTTAGAAACAGATACAGATACGACTGTAGAAATTGCTACACTTTATCGCTACGTAGCTCGGCTCAGATCGATCGAACTGGAAGAGTTAAAACGGGCTTTATTCCAAAATTATAAGAAAGTATTTAATAAATGAACCCATCATAATTTGATTATTCACGTTGAATGATAGATTTTGGGAATTCATCATAATATAAAAACAAATTTAAATAGATGAAAGATTTAAGCTGGCTGTCACGTACCGAAGCATTGATCGGTAGAACGGCGGTTGAAAAATTAGCTAATTCGCATGTGATGGTTTTGGGATTAGGTGGTGTTGGTTCATTTGCTGCAGAATTTATATGCCGGGCAGGTGTTGGGAAAATGACCATTATCGATGGAGACACAGTGGACCCGTCCAACCGTAATAGACAATTGCCTGCCTTGGCAACCAATCATGGTGAAGCAAAAGCTGAAATTATGCGGGAAAGATTGTTAGCTATTAATCCTGAGTTGGATTTAACCGTAATACAAGACTTTATCATTCCAGAAAAAATACCTGCTTTATTAGATTTAGCTCCGGATTATTGTGTTGAAGCCATTGATAGTATTACACCGAAACTATTTTTCATTCGGAGGGCATTGGAAGCCAATATACCATTTGTGAGTTCAATGGGTGCTGGTGGGAAAGTGGACCCTACGAAAATAAAAATTGACGATATCGGTAAATCTTATAATTGTAAATTAGCGCATCATATCCGTAAGAAATTGCGCAAACATGGTATTCGAGATGGGGTAAAAGTGGCATTTTCAACTGAACTTCCAAACAAGGATTCATTATTATATACTGATGGGAGTAACTTTAAAAAGTCTGCCTACGGTACCATGTCATATCTACCAGCAGCCTTTGGTGGGGCAATAGCTTCTGTTGCTATACGAGATTTAATAGAAAATGCTTAACTTAGGCATTAAATAAACATATGAACAAATGAAAGAAGCTACCCGTCAATCGATGGATAGCTTCTTTTCTTTGTTTAACGGCTGGTGACACCTTTCATATCAATGCCTTTGGGCTTGATATGCTCTAATCTTTTCTTTAGTGTATCGATTTTTGATTTTTCAAGATTACCTGTCGCAATTATAATTCCTTCCTTCACCTGGGCCGTAATGGTTGGAAAATCTTCCAGGACAAGATTGACATCTCTCGTTAAGGTAGAATCTATCGCGCCGCCCATAATTTCATGATATTTTTCACGGGCATCTTCTGGTTCAGGAAGATTTACAATGATATTGTTGTGAATGGATTTGATATCCTCTCCCCCCGCTAATTTTGTTTTGTTTTCTATATCCTGCTTGAGCGAATCCGAACCTATCTGTCCATCCAACGTTACATTCCCTTCCTCGACATCTACTTCGATGCCTGCAGTAGTTTCCAATGCTGCCTCGATTTTTGATCTTAGTTTTTCGTCGGATTCGGGCGATCTACAAGAGTGAATAAACAGTAAAGCACCAAGTAAGAAGATTAAAAGTAAATTATTCAATTTCATGTCATTCTTCGTTTCTGTACTAAATAAGAACAGATGCATCGGCATATTGTTTAATTTTTCGGTATTTTCATCACTTAGTAGATTGCAATAACTTTTTGATTAACGTTGTTAAAAACAAAACTATCACCTATTTTTTTTCCGATAAGTAGTTGTCCAATTGGAGATGCAGGCGAAATGACGAAGATATTATTAGCCCCTATTTTTACGGCTCCAATACTTGTGGCGATCAAATATAGTCCAACATTGGTTTGAACAAGCGTTCCTAGTCTGGCGACATCCATTACATCATTTGGTAATGATTCTATACTGATCAGTTGCTGTAGATCTTTATTGGCTTCCAGGAGTTGCTTTTGGTAGCGATTGATATCCTGTTGAATCATTTCACGTGAAGTTTCATATTTGTCCCCAGCACTACTTTTGGTATCGTCATTACTTGAATCTCTGGCTGTTTCTAAAGCAGATTCTATCATTGTGATACGTTCCTGAGTACGTTTTAGTGCTATGTCGAGGATCTCCCCTTTTATGTCGAAATAATTATTTGTCATTCCGAAAAATAAGAAATAAGTTTTATTCATTAAAAAATAAAAACAATACGCTTAGTCTCAATAGAATATAACAAATCTGATGGCAAATAACACGAATAAGGTTGCAATAAATTAAAAAATTGCTACATTTGTGCACTGAAACACGGAAAGGTGTCAGAGTGGTCGAATGAGCAGTCCTGGAAAGACTGTATACGGGATGACTGTATCGAGGGTTCGAATCCCTCCCTTTCCGCCGAGACATAAAAAACGCAGTTTGGAGCGCATAAACAAAGATTGTGGCAGAATCGTGGCAAAGCGATTAGACAACAGTCGGAAAACAGCGCTAACAGGGTTAAAAACAAAATAAGTTCGAATCCCTTCCTTTCCGCAAAACAAACCGTTTTTAACGCTGTTAAGAACGGTTTTTCTGTTTTAGGTGATGTACCAGCACCAAAAACAGCGCCAAAACCAAACCAAAGAAGGAAACGTTTTACGAGAACTTCGTCTTTCAAAATTCCACGCATTATTGGAGCCAAATCCGGTGACTGGAGAGTTGTTTATTAATACGAGAGCCCAGGCCAAATTGGTAAGTTCAAAAAGTTCTATGTTCGAGATGGAATAAACTATATTCATTATCTTCAGGAAAGGAAATAGTTGCCCGAGTGAAAAGTAACTCTCTAAACTTTATTAGTTGTCTAAATTTTACCTTCAGCCCCTGAGATATTCGAATCAGTATATAACTTAAACAATAAACTGTATAATTCTTTTGTATACTTTCTTGATAAAAAGAATATACAGCGCCTGTTAATTTTATAATGGATTTTGTTGCCAATTTAAAGTCGGTCTATCAAATTTCTCACGCATTTTGTGTTAATATTTTTTTATATTATATTAATATATGTTTATATTTAATTGATCGTACAAGCTAATGTTAATTAATTTTTAAATTAAAAGGATGATTCAAGAAGAACAACTTGTCAAAACTGGAAAGATGAAAAAAGATCCATTCACTATGTCTGCGGATGAAAAGATACAATGGAGGCAAGAATTGCAAAAGAGCATTCGCTCCTATTTGTTTTCTCGTGAACAGCCATTGGTTTATAGCAAGGATGGGCAAATGGTTGAAGAGCATAGCGATGGGACAATTCAAAGTATCTGATCATGGCAACAATATATGTGATAACTGGCCCTCCTCATATTGGGAAAAGTACTTGTGGACAGTATTTCATTCCCGAGGGGATCAAGATACTTGACCCTAATCTCTTTGTTCAAAGCTATGCTGCACTAGGTTTAAAAGATGGATATAGGAGATTTGAGGAACAGCTATTGATGCTGCTAAGTAATGACGAAGATTTTGCTGTGGAGGTCAATATGGTTAATAAGACGCATCTTCAAATGCTACACGATATTAAAGCGTTGTACCCTGAAAATAAGATTGAAATGATCTTTTTTTACACCGATAATATGTATATATGCCATGCGAGGTCTAAAGCTAAGAAAAATAGTGGTTGCTACTCTAGCACTGACAAAATAACCCATTTATATATTCATACCATGCCGCTTGTGAAAAGGCATCTAAATCTCTTTTCTTCTGTTAAGGGGGTCGATATAAGCGAAAACCACATGGTACCTGAAACTGTGTTTAAATATGAGGATACTGTTTCAGGAATCGAGGTATCTACCTATCTCCCCATATGGGCTCAATGAAGCAACATCACATCGGCTTAAATTCTACCTTTGTTCGAGCGCTGTTCGGCTTTTGCTCAAATGGGCTTTGGTTTGGCTTCGATGAAGATCAAAGGAAAAGTAACGGAACGATAAAGGTCAGTGGCAAGAAGACAACTTTTATACTGATACCGGTCGTAGCTTCAGATAGTGATCCTTTTAAGAGATAGGTATGTTACTTTCACAACCATATTAATAACTGTCGCTTATTGTAATCATTAATTTAGTAGAATATCTTTTATGCGAGCGAGCCCCTGTGATGAATCTCTAAAGATTATCTTACCATCTCGGTCAATGACAATATAGGTTGGAAAAATAGACACCTCCAACTCGAAGACGATAGAATTTGTTTTTTGATTCATATCCACATAAATCTGGGGCCAGTTCACTCCTTTGTCATTTAATATTGTTTTCGCCAGATCAAATTTATCCTTTTTATCGAAACAAACCCCAATAAAAGAAGCTGTCGATTTTACTTCTTCAACGATTAATTTTGTTTTAGGCATAGCTGATATGCATGGAACACACCATGTCCCCCAAAAATCTAGTACCAGGTATTTTGAGGATGGATTAAAATACTGACTCAATTCCTTCTTAAGGCTTGATGATATGTATTGATTTGATTCATAGTTTCTGACAGGAGTTAAATAAATCACCGAAAAACTTTCATCAAGACTATCGATACGCATAAATTTGCCATTAATGGCAACAGTGTCATGAAGATTATATTTCTCTTTGTATCTAATATTATTATCAAACTTATCTTCATGTGGATTTTTCCCATCTCGATAAATTCTAAATTCAGGTTTATTGAACGTCATCCTCTTTGATACATGGATAATATCTTCGCCGAATTTCCCCATTCTGTTAAATCCTATTTTAACAGCTAACGGCATCTCATTTAGACGGGTGTCATTGTAGGTCATTCCTACCGAAAAAGGAATAAAATAGGCTTCCCAAGGTAGGCTATAGTGACTACCAGTATTTTCATCTATAAAGTTAAAAGCAAATTTTACTTTTTCTAAGATATTTGGAGGAACAGTTTTTGGCCTCCATTTTTTGAGAGAATCGGCATGGAATATGAATTTCACATCTTTGTCAATAAATGGATTACGTCTTCTAGAAATCTCCACACTAACGCTATCATTATGAATTTTGCGTGTAACAACGTACAGTTTTTTTCTTATGTTATGGGATTTTGACTTCTCACCAGGGATCGTAATATCTATAGGCCATAGAATTGAATCCGTTTTTCCATCTTTCGACCAAACATCAGTTGAAGAAAGAATATCAATGGTATTCCCTTTGTTTTCATTGAAATATTTCGATTCTGTTAGTGGAATCTGTATGCTTTTCTCTTGGCTGAAAACAGATACAATTCCTATAAAAAAAGACAATAAAATCAGATATAGTTTAATGACATCCATTTGGAATAGTCTAATTGGTTTTTCCTAAAATTAATCAATAAATTATTATTTTAGGAAAAATCATTGAAACCAATATTCTCTTTAAGATTTTCATCAAATAGATGGAACCTGAAATAAGTCAATGGTGTATTTATTACTATATTTGGGAATAAACCGAACATAAAAAAGCATGGATGACCTCAACTTTCAATTTACTCTTAGACCGACAGTATACGCGGATTTAGAAACACATTATCAGTTTCAGCTTGATGAAGAAGCAAATTATCTCGCAGCTTTTACCTCAAGTAGTTCTTCAGATAAGAAAGCTTACCTTGAGAAGTATGCTAAATTTCTCAATGAGCCAAGCATAAACAATCAAACGATTCTGATTGATGGGACAATTGTAGGAAGTATTGCGAAGTTTGTTATTGAAGGTGATGCTGAGATCACTTATTGGATTGACCGGAAATTCTGGGGACGTGGAATTGCAACAAAAGCACTTAAAGCGTTTCTTTCAATTGAAACAAACCGTCCTATTTATGGGCGCGTCGCTTTCGATAATCTCGGTTCCCAAAAAGTATTGGAAAATTGTGACTTTGTTAAGGTTGGTACTGATCGAGGTTTTGCACATGCACGCCAAATCGAAATTGAGGAATTTATATATAGATTAGATTAATGAGCGATTTTTTGATCAGTCTTTCCCCCTCAATCGGTTTCACACTTAGGTTTCGCGGCCCTAACAAGAATATCCCAGTATTAATATAGCTTATCGGATATACTAATACGCGGACTATTTACGATCACGTTTATCTGAAAAGATTGCCTGTAATTTTTCTTCTAAATCTTTTCCTCTGAGGTTGCGGTGTATAATTTTTCCTGTGGGATCCAACAAGAAGCTTGCCGGTATGGAATTGATGCCATAACGTTTTGCTGCTTGGCTATCCCAACCTTTTAAATCAGATACTTGTGGCCAGCTCAGCTTATCATCTGCAATTGCTTTGACCCATTGTTCGCGTTGAGCTACTTTATCCAGCGATATTCCTAAGATTTCGAATCCCGAATCTTTGTATTTGTTGTAAAGCACTACTAGATTTGGATTTTCTTCGCGGCATGGCCCACACCAACTAGCCCAAAAGTCTACCAATAGATACTTTCCCCGGAATTCAGATAGTTTTAGACGCTTACCCATTTGAGTTTGAAGTTCGAGATCGGGGGCAACCTGTCCAACTTTCGTCCTGATTGACGATTCTAACTGCATGGGTACCTCTTTGGCCAAAGGATAGCTTTTGAGCTTCTCAGCTAAATCGGCATATATCCTTTTAACCTCTTCCATAAATTTCTCCTGTCCAGCAACAAAGGATAAACTGATTAAACTAAGGTAGGACGATGGATGCTGACGAGCAAATACTAAATGAACACGATATAGGTCATCCATTAATCCTTTTTCCCGATCAATAAAAGATTCCCGCACTTTAGGATCGCTTTGTTGATTAGCTGAAAGTGCATAAAATTCTTTATTAAGTGCTGTAAATTTATCATCTACGGAGCTACGCATCTTTTTAAAAGCATCTTGGTCGAGATTAATTTGAGATCCACTGATCGTTATATTTTTCAAGGAGTCGCTTGCTTGCATTTGCATAGTGACAGGCTCAAGATAAAAACGAAAAAAATCCATTTGCTCATTGCGAGAGGGTCTATTTACATAAGGATTTTTATTGAGATATAGCGATGATGAAACAGGATAGTCTACAGTCCCCGAAAATGAAAAATTTCCACCTCTTGAAAAAGTGGAATCAACAACAGACTTACCTTCTATTTCGTAGATCAAAAATACTTTGGAATCCTCCTTCAATTGAGGTATTACCCCATTAATCTGATAGCGATTTTGCCCACAAAGGAGGAAAGGAAGTATAAAAACCGCTATTAATAGCAATCCTGTCCATATTTTCATAATATAGTCTATTTTCTGGTAATTTACTATCATAAATATACGCAATTTCTCTGTTCTGAGCCTGTTACTACTTTCTTTAAACCATGGCATATCCCCCAATAAAACAACTTGACACCTGTTTTCTGCCTCAAAAAAGTAATGGACAAGTTATTAATTTGTGTGTTTTGCCAAACTTTTGCATCTTTGTGTATTAGCACCAATATTTAACAAAATCCCCTTACATTAACTTAAAGTTCTAAAATGCAAGACGAGATCATTAAGCACACGAAGAAAATTTATAAAACCGCAAAAGAGCCAAAACATAGCCTCGCCGAAAAGTTGAAAGAAATATCCATTGAGATTTTCATTATCGTTTTTGCAGTATCACTTTCTATATGGCTTCACGGCTGGAGCGAGCATCGGCATGAACAACAAGAAGTAAAAGAATTTTTGGAAGATCTAAAAGTCGACCTCCAAAAGGATGTCAACGACTTAGAAAAGCAAAATTCCTACTTGACGAATACAGCTGAAGGTTGTAAGTTTTACGGAGAACTAAACCAACAAAAAATTGACAGCTTGGTGAAAGTCAACCCCAATGACCGTATTAAGATGAACCTTAATCCGATCTTTAAGATCAGAAATACAGGTAATTATGAAGGATTCCGATCTAGTGGGAAAATTGGTCTCATCAAGGACCGAAAATTAAAAACAGGAATTTTGGAATATTATCAAACCGTAGTGCCATCAAAAGACGATTGGCAAACCTACTACAACGCATTGGTTTTTAAGCTCGCCGATGAACTAGTATCCATTCCTAATGCAAATATAAATCCCGATATGATGTATAAAGCAGTTAATGCATCGCCAAAAGTAAAAGGAATCCTTATCAATGCAGCATCTCAAGCAAATATGATTATTCAGCTGAATAATCAGGTCATCAAATCTGCCAAAGAAATCATTGCCGAAATTGAGCATAATAACGAATAAATCGGTTTCGAATGAGTGCATAACGCCAAAAAAAAGACAGCTTTTAAATTTTTAAAAGCTGTCTTTTTTTTAATTTGTTATAGAAATTATCCCAATGAATTTTCATTATTATCAGTCATCAATTTCCATACGCATTTCCAGAAGATTTGGTCTAAATCCTGCCTTTGCATAGGCTTTTTTTGCACTCGTATTTTCTTCATAAACCTGAAGTCTTATTTCTGAAATATTTCTTTCTTTTGCCCAGTTGATCAATCGATGTAAAATCATTTTGTTGATACCCTGCCCTCGATATTCGGGTTTAACAAACATAAATCCAAGGTAAGCATACTTCTCATATTTTTGATAAGGTTTTGCATCCAATAATCTCGCATATCCTGATCCGACAACTTGATCGTCAACAATTGCAACAAGGACTTCAGCATCCCTGGACTTGATCAGCTCTAGGAGATCATAATAGTGAATTTCGCCTAGTTTTAATGTATTGTCAAAAGGTCGTTCAGCTTCAACAATTCCTTGTTCAAACTCGATTAATACATTGATTTCGCTTTCTTTTGCTTGTCTGATGATTATTTCCATAATTAAGAATCTACGTCTATTATTTTGCCTTTTTTGGGCTATATCCACTGTTGGCCAAATACAAAACGAATAGCAACTATAGTATTATTTTCATATTTTAAGTTCTTGTAGAAAGGAACTTAAGAACCTTTTTGCCTTTTCAAATACAAGTTACATATTTTATCCCTTATAACAGACTACCTACTTATCAAGAACATGAAACTCTCGTTTTTCCAATAATCCATTTTTGTATAGTTCAGTATAAATCAATGGTCCCATTTTTCTTGTGCTGATTATTGGTTCACCTGTTTCTTCATTATATTCTTGCAATAATTTATAACAGTTCCATTTGCCATCAGGAATACCTCCCTTATACCTCGCTTCCAAGTACGTATATGAATCTGTAAATGATGGATATTCTTGTAAATCTACATACCGATTTGCTTTAAATTCTATCCATTTTCCTTCTTTATGGTGATTTTTTATTGAGCCCTGTTCTTCATCAGTTTTATATAAACCATTCTGATCATAGTATCTGACAAATGTTCCGTTGCGTAAAAGCTGAAATTGATAAACAGGTTTCTGTCTAAAGGGATTTTCATTAAATTCATAATCCCGCAATGAGATTATAAAGTTTTTATCTATATAAAATAATGTATAGTCCGCGAATCCCATTTCTCCCTCATGATGAAGATATATTCTTTTTATATCAACTGGCTTCCCATTCTTTACTGAAATTAGATACATTTTTTCTACGAATGGCTCGCTATAGCGGGCGGCATTATATACAGCCAGAAAATGCAGCGAATAACCTCTATAACTGAGAAAATTAGAGGCAATTTTAATATGACTATATTCTTTGCCGATACCTTGCTCAAATGGAAAAGAAACGTCATATGCTTCGGGTAGCATCACGAGATCATTTTTGATTATTTGTTCAAATTTTAGTGCATAGAGATTGCCTAAGCCACGATGATCTTGTATAGCAGACACTATGGAGTCAACATTTAGCTGTTTTGAAATATTTGAATATCCAAATGGAAGCATTATACAATTCTTTTTATCCGTATTAAAAAAGGTAGACCCTTTAACTGATACAGGTATATTTAAGCTCTTATTTTCCGTTTGTGCTTTGCAGTAGTTGGAAAGAAGCATAAACAAAAGAAGGATAAAAGTATCGTTAACTTTATTAAGCATAAACTTTTTATTTGTTCACATTGATCATAACATTACTCTACGAGTTTTAAGGCAAACTGAGTCGTAATCTCCTACTTAATCTACAAAGCTACCTCCTTAGCTTTTTCTAATGTTTCTTCGATATTTTCACATAAAATCTTGGGAATAAAATCCTCTCTCGGTATTCCGTTGATATGATACAATCTCTCAGTCGGGAATTGGAATCCAATTTTTGTTTCTGTGAGACGAAAATTTGAAATTGCGCCTAATAGTCCCGCCATAGGTGTGCCAATAACTGTCGCTCTGTTTAGTGCATCAAACCCTATAGCTATCCCTTCTCCCATACTTCCTGTCCAGTGTCCCACGAGGATATACACATTACCCTTGAAGGTTTCCTTACGTGGACTTACATACTCTACCCAATGTCGTTTTGTGTCATAATCCTTCTCATCAAATTCGTGAATCTGATAAGGTAGAAGTTTATTGATAAACCGCCCCATAATAGCTCTCGCAACCGTTGAATTTCCGCCGCTAGGGGTTTCAGTCAAATCCAGAATAAGGTTTTTATGGAAAATCAAACTGTCAAGCGCTTTATCAAATTCACCAATCAAGTTGTTATTTCCCAATGAATTATTGATTTTGACATACCCCGTGTTTTCATTTATAACTTTATAATATAACAATTCATTCCTATTGCCATAGCTCACTGGTTCAAATGTTTTGCGTTCTCCGTTTTCAACTACGGTAATCGCCCGCTTTTTATCGTGAGTTCCTGCAAAAAGCATATCTAAAGCATACTGATACATCTTTGGACTGTGATAATCTGTAAATCGAGGTAAGAAACTTTTTAACTGTTCATCTATTGATACTCCGTTGAAAAGAGTTACTTGCATACCAATTTTTAACCCAGCTAATTCTGCACCAAAACCTTTTCTTAGGTCTTTTATTAAATATTTGTTCTGATCTTTTTCGATACGTATGTCGGACCACGATGGAATTAACCTGTTTGATGTATTAAGATTTATGCTTAGTGACGAATGTCCATTGTACAGCTCATTCAACGTGTTTTCAAGTAACTGAATAAACTCGTTGTCGTTTGTAACTTTTTCTGCTTGTGCTGAATAAATCTCTTTGACTTTATTCCAGTCGATATTTTGCCTTTCTAAATAGGCATAATGTTTATTGATATCAGACCAAAACTCGTGAAAATCCTTTTGGTATTTGGTTTGAGCGAAAATGTTATTCTCTGTCAAAAATAAGAGTACTATAGTAAAAATAGCTTTAGTCAGTAGGCTTAATTTCATCGTTGTGTTCTTGAATTGGTATTTTATTGGTTCAGTCCGTAACAAAAATAATAAAACCATCGTTAAAATAATATGGACTCTTTTGAAGGTACATTACTTTCTCATAATTCCTTCGAATAGATTTATAACTTGGAAAACACTAGTTTTGTGATTCAGCAACTAAACTACTAACATCCCATAGGAGTTTTGATAATGATAAATTTGGTAACTTCTTTACCGTTGTCTTTACGACGACATGTGATCCGTAAGAAATAGCGGCTTATACTGACTGATGATGGGTATTCAGTTGGCGATTTTACTTTAGCCAAAAGTTTAAACCATTCTTCACCACAGTGCTCTTTTACTTTTTGTCTCAACTCGTCCATAGACACGCTGGGAAAGGATCGATAGTCCTGATCGGTATATTCTTCACTAAAAAATAGTCCACTCCTATTTTGTTTTAAAGACTTCCAGTCTGAGTTAAAATGTTTCCAATCAGTAAGATCACAATGAGGCCCTTCGTTCATAATAGTTACGCTGGTTTCATAGCGTTGTTCCACCTTCAAATCACTAATCTGATCATTTAAAATAGAAATATAACTTCCCTCGATACTTTCTCCGACTTCTGCATAGATTTCTATAGTGTCCCTTTGTTGCTGATCCATCTTTTCTGGATCAAAAATGGCCATGCCTTGAATCGAAACGACAAATTCATTGAACCTTATTGCTGTTGTAGCCTTCACGTTATTCGCAGTATGTGAGGTAGGTGCAGTATCTATCTGCTGCTGGGAGATTGCTACTTCTCCGTCAATAGGATGTTCTGATTGCTTCACATCCCGTTTTTGTTGGGGGATGCTAGCGTTGTTACAAGAGCAAATTGCAGCAGTTAAAATGATGATATTATGTCGTATTTTCATAAAGTTTTTAAGAGGTAAAGTAGATACTGCTTTACCTTATTAAATAAATTGATCCGTTATTACTCAAGTGATCAGCAAGTCACTATACCTTACTTGGTGTTTTCTTGGCTTAATCGGGCAATGTAGTAGGCAAACTGCTTGCTGTTTTCATTGTCAATTTTCTTAAGCGTATAAGCTTTTATGATAATTGTCGTATTATTGACCCATCTGATATCTTCCACTGCCCAATTATCCGTTTCAAAACTGTTGTATTCGGAAAGTTTGATCCGGAAAGGAGCTTTTCCTTTGCGGACAGCAAGGACCCCAATAAAGCAACTATTCGAAGTATATACCTGATTGTAATAGTAAGCAAGAAAATATCCGTTTGGAGAAGGAATTGGTATTTCAACTGCACCATCGCCAATTGAAGCAATTGTATGTTGACTACCATTGGTGCTATCGATTAAAACCAGATCGCTAAAACCTAATGATTCGGAAACATGATTGCTTACGAGAATATGCATTTTCAGTTGGGGAAGATAGCCTTTATACTCCCAGCCCCTAAATCCATCGCCCTGATCTGCTGAAAAACTATATTTCTTGAACTCTAGCTTGCCTTTGCCTGTTGGGATCACAAGATTTTTCCTTTCAACAGCAGGAGTTTTATTGACAATGTGATTGGAGCTAAATGCTTTACGATAGTCTTCTAATGTAGCCGTATTGAATACTAATTTAGGTAAGCTATCATACCTGTCTCCATAACCTACTGTTAAATTTGGTATAGATTGACCGTAAACAAGGCTTATCGAAAAAAGAAATATCAACATCAATTTCATATTTATTTCTTGATTTTAGTAAGAGAAGGATCCTATCTGAGATGAACTTCCTTGCATCGCATGATAAAATAGATCAATTCATTTAAAAATGAAATTTTGAACTGATTATCTTATAAAGATAGGCCACAAGCCACAAGAGTTAAAGACCATTTTATATTTGCATGCGGCGATTTATTATTCGCTATATTTTTTTAAAAGAAGAAGATTTGATGCTGCTGTATCGTTATGCAACTCTCCTGTTTTATTTCAACATTTGATTCGCTTGAAAACGAGGACTTCTATTTAGCGTTATCCTCCCAATAGAATGGCAAAAACATACAATAATAGCGGGTTTTTCCCAAACAATTGCGAATTAAAATGTGGTTTACAATGATGTCTTTATTTATTGGATTTGCAGATTGATCAATTTCGCTTAAAGACTGTCTTCCCTTCTTTGATGGTTTCAACGACTTTGATATCCCGTAATTTTTTGGGGTCAATTGTTAACGGATTCTGATCCAAAATAACCAAATCAGCTAGTTTTCCTTTTTTAAGAGAGCCTTTATCTTTTTCTTCCTGATACTGATAGGCAGCATTGATCGTAATTGCTTTGAGTGCGTCCCTTACATCAATTCGTTCATCTGGACCCAATAACATTCCCGAACGTGTCGTCCGGTTGACCGCAGCATACACCCCAGTCATTAGATCGGGAGGTGTTACAGGACTATCATGATGAATGGTAAACAATATTCCTGCTTTTTTTGCTGATTGAGCTGGACTAATAAACGCCGCACGTTTGGGGCCAAAAACACTTTGATAGTGCCAATCCCCCCATAAATAAACATGGGACGAAAAATATGAAGGAATAACACCGATCTCTTTTATCTTGGCGATGTGATCAGGTCGGCTGTTCTGCACATGTATCAAGGTTGCCCTAAGCTCAGGCTTATAAATTCCTTCGGTTTTCAATTTGCCGATCACACGAAGCGCTTGATCAATAGCCGCATCGCCGTTAACATGTAATTGCGCTGTAATATCATTTGAAAACACTGTTTTTAAATCATTGTAGAGGGTCTCGTCTGAAAAAATTGGAAAGCCTTTGTAGTCGGCCGATTGGCCCTCTGGGGGAACGAGGTATGGTTCTGTCAACCAGGCTGTCTTCCCTTGAGGTGAGCCATCGTCCGAGAATTTAAATCCACCAAATTTCAAGTGCTTTTCGTATTTCATGTAATTCGGTTTAAAGGACTTCCATTCGGCTTTGTTTGCTTCAAAATCCGGGAAATAAACCACGTCAGCCTTTAAAAGATTTTTCGAAGCGGCTTCCTTTAACAGGCCAACACTCACTCCCATCGAACGTCCATCACAGATTGTTGTCTGACCATAACTAAGCCATTCGTCCTGCGCTTTGACAAAATCTTTTAGGGATTGGGATAGTTCATCTTTTGCCTGTTTGGGCTTGGGAATCATATCCGTTAACTTCACCAACGCGGCGAAAGAGGCATTTTCTTCAAGCTTACCGTTTAGTCGATTATCAGGGCTTCGGCCATAATGCCCTCCCTCGGGGTCTTTCACATTTTCGGCAATACCTAATAACTTCAGCATCGCACTATTGACAACGCTTGCATGACCAGAAGCATGAATGACAATAATGGGATTTGTCGTGCTGACTGCATCCAATTCCTGACGAGTCGGATGACGATGCTCACGCATGATGGCGTCATCATAGCCATTTCCTAATACAGGAACAGCCGCCCCCAGTTTTGTTTGCTTAATTACTGTTAATAGAGCCTTTTGAAGATCGGGTATTGAATTAACGGTACCGTATGGACTTGGAGATAAATCTATTGCCTGTTCCATTCCTGCTCTTGAAGTGATATGGCCATGGGCGTCAATAAAGCCAGGCAATAAAGTTTTTCCTTTTAAATCGATCTGTTTAGTATTTTCTCCTATATAGGGATCTGCTTCTTTCCGGTTACCAACGAAAAGAATCTTCCCGTCTTTTAATACTAAAGCATCTACTTGAGGTAAATCATCTTCCATCGTTACAATATTTCCACCAAAATAGAAGGTATCCCCTTTTTGCTGATTGCTCTTACAGCTTAAAATAAAAAGAGGTAAAAAGAAAAATAGATATTTCGTAATTATTGCCATGTGAAAGGTTAACTGTACTAATGAATAACAAAAGAAATCAGTTAATTGTTTCGCGGCTCTTTGCAGGGGAATAGTCAGTTAATGCTTTGTGTTCGGTGATAAACAGATCGTCGACCAACCGCGATGATCATTTTGATGAATGCACTGAACCGACTGCAGATCGGTATGGAGGATAAAGATTAAAAATAGTGGCATTAAAATGTTACTAAAAATGCGCATCTAGATGCGCATTTTCGATTAAAGCAGAATCGGTAGCAGTTGATTCAGACTTTCTACCTGAAGAAAATTGCTTGGTTTAACCTCATCGCTAGCTTGCTCATGTGTCCACGTCACATGGTAAGGGACATGTATTGCCTGCCCTCCCAATTCCAATACTGGCAGAACATCGGAGTTGATTGAATTTCCGATCATGATAAAATTTTCGGCGGGGCATTCAATTTTGTTCAATAATTTTATGTAATCCTCATTTTTCTTGTTGCTCATAATCTCCACATGATGAAAATACTTTTGGAGCCCCGAATTTTTTAGCTTTCTTTCTTGATCCAAAAGATCCCCTTTTGTGGCTACAATTAATTTGTAATGTGCACTAAGCCTTACCAGCGTATCTTCGACACCTTCCAATAATTCAATCGGCATCCTTAGTAAATCCTGTCCAATCGCTATGATTTTGTTTATTGTCTTCAGCGATAGCTGTCCAGCAGAAATACGGCTGGCTGTCTCTATCATACAAAGAATAAAGCCTTTCACACCATACCCATAGAGGGACAGGTTATTCATTTCTGTTTCAAATAACTCTTTTGATACTGCATGCTGCGGAAGATAATTTTCCAATACTGCGCAAAAATCATGTTCTGCTTTTTGAAAATATGGCTCGTTTATCCATAATGTATCATCTGCATCGAATGCAATGACTTTAATGGCATTTTTATTGATAATCATTATAGTTTTTATTCAATTTACGAAGTTTACTTGATCTTGGTACCATCATATTGTTCCCATAGCCCCGTCAAGTTTAGGGCTGAATCATATATGGCATTAAAAGCAAACAGCTTTCCCTTAGCCACATAATCATAGATATAAAGATCAGTTAAAGGGGTCGGAATAGATTCCAGTTCGTCTGCAGAGATCCATTCGAGGTCACCCTCATTACAATAGGGGGCCTCTACATATTCGATATCGGATACATATACATAGCTGATCCAATTGTAATTGACCGGTGATGTTTCGGTTAACATGCCACAAAATTGTTTTGAAGTGATATGGATTCCTGTTTCTTCCATTACCTCACGAACCACTGCATCATCCGGGTTTTCAAATGGGTCTAATTTTCCACCAACGGGAACATACATATCTTTATTGGGTTCTTTAAGGCGTTTTAGCAATAGAAACTTATCTTTATTTCTTAATATACATAGTGTGGCTACGCGCTTCAAACCTGTCACTTCATTGCTCATCTCTTTTCTGTTTGTAACAAAAATAGAAAATGTTGTGAGAGTCTTCAAGCATTTTTAGCGAATTCATTCAGTTTATATCTCCTAAGTGACGACTTGCGTATCTATCTCATCGGCATAAATCGCGTTGGTGACAGCTTTACCACGAGGCGAGCTAATAATCTCTACGCACTCATCTTTCATTTTGAATAGCTCTTTAAGAGGATAATATGGTTTCAATATTTTCATGGATCTAGGCTTATAACATCGTATAAATGGAAAGCCCATTATCCGATGAACTATCGGCATAATGGGCTATATCCGTAAAATAGATATGAATTATACGGGCCTTAAATGATAGGCTTTAGGCTGAACAAATGCCCGAATACCTTGAGCCGACAAGGTTGAACCTAAACCAGAATTTCTCCGTCCGGACCAAGGTACATTAGGGCTTACTCTATCGCAGCAGTTCCAATATACTGTTCCTGTATCCATTTTACCAAGGATATTCATTGCTCTGTCCTGATCGGAAGAAAACACTGCTGCAGTAAGGCCATACGTTGTATCTTGCATCAACGTTATTGCCTCCTCGTCTGAAAATACCTTTTGTATACCTATCAACGGACCAAAAGTTTCTTCACGCATAAGTACCATATTGTGATTACAATGTTCGAATACAGTTGGGGCATAATAGTATCCCTTACCTTCCAATACATATCCACCCAATCGTAGAATTGCTCCCTTTTCAAGGGCATCTTTCACCTGATCTTCAAGAATGTCCAGTTGAGCAGCTCTGGTTAAAGGGCCAATAAATGTATCTTCAGCGCATGGATCGCCGACCTGATAGGACGCTACCTCCTCAATAAATGCCTCGACAAACTGATCGTATATCTGTTCTGAAACGTAGATGCGTTCAACAGCACAACAGCTCTGCCCATTGTTGTAGAAAGCACCCTCAGCTGCCGACACTGCCGCCTGTTTTATATCTTTGACATCTTCAGTGACATATAGCGGATCCTTCCCGCCTAACTCAAGCTGGACTGGAACTAATTTATGTGCTACGGTCGTAGCAATATGTACTCCAGTCTTATAGGATCCAGTAAAGAAATAGCCGTCCAATGGCAATGATAAGATATGCTCGCCAATCCGCCCATCTCCTACAACACAATGAAATGCATTATCAGGTACGCCTGCCTGATAAAGATATTTTGCAAACTGCAAGCCTGTCAACGTCGCAAATTCAGAAGGTTTATAGAGAACAGCATTACCCGCAACCAAGGCATAGAGAAAAACATTGAAGCCGACATTATAAGGAAAATTCCATGCAGAAATATTGGCAATTACGCCAAGTGGTTCATATCGAATATGTTCTAGCGTAGCTCCATCATTCACAATAACTTCTTCTGAAAGCCATCTTTCAGCGTGTTTTCGGAGATGCTCAACACGGTTCTGTGCTCCGTTAATTTCATTAAGCGATTGTGTTATGGGTTTGCCCGTTTCTTTGGTAAGGATCTCCGCAAGCTCCTGTTTATTTGCCAAGATCAGTTGCCCAAATTGTATGATGCACTCCAAACGATCCTTTAAAGGAACTTTTGCCCATTTATGCTGTCCTTGCTTTAGTAAGGATAGTGTATTTTCCAACTCAACTATTGTGGTGGAAGGCAACGTTGCCGCTACAGCGCCAGTTGCAGGATTTCTAATTTCTATGTTGTCTTGCATGTTCGATAAAAACATTAAAAATCAAATTTTCATCTAAAAGTATTCCCTTCTGTGTTTGGGAAAATTCGGGATGCCATTGTACGCCCATAACTTTCCCCGCCGCTTCTTTGGTATAGCCAAATGCCTCGATAAATCCATCTTCCGAACGCGCATATACTTCAAGATCACGGCCAAGATCTTTAACAGCCTGATGATGTACCGTGTTGACCAAAGGATTGGCAACATGGCCATATAGTCTGTCGAAAAGTGTTCCTGGTTCTATATGCACCGGATGATTGATTGTATCATATAAACTTGCTGAACGATGTACAGCCGAATGAGGAAGCTGACTAACGATATCCTGATACATTGTACCTCCAAAATACACGTTCATCAACTGAAATCCCCGACAGATGCCTAAGACAGGCTTATGATTTCTGATGGCATAATCCAATATCTTTAGCTCATATTGATCCCGATAAGGGTCCCCTTTCCAGGGGCCGATAGGTTCTTCTCCATAGTGTTGAGGAGCTATATCGCTTCCACCTTGAAGAACTATGCCATCCATCTGTTGTAAGATGTCCGCTAATAATGATTCTTCAAGATCCGGCAATAATATAGGAAGCACACCTTTTTTACTAATCCATCGAGCCATATCATTTTCCATATAACTCAGTGATTTGTGACCAAAGACCGTCCTGTCGGGGTCAGGATAAAAAAAACAGGCACTAATACCGATTTTTAACATATCATTTTCCTTCGTATGCGGTTTCATAAATTGCAAGAAAATCGGCTTTACTAACGGGCTTGGGGTTCGATGGGTGACAGAAATCTGCAAGCGCAAGTTCTGATAAAGGTTGCAAATGTTCCTTTTGTACGCCAATTGCGGATAACTGTGTAGGTAGTCCCAAACGTACATTGAGGTCAAACAGATAGTCAACAACCTTGTCTCCAGCATTGTTGCCAAGCCCCAAAGTCATGGCCATCTTATCGAAACGATCTTCAAAACCGACATAATTAAACTGCATGCCATAAGGAAGATTCACCGCGTTGGCCAGTCCATGATGAGTATCGAGGAGCGAAGAAAGCGGATGCGCTAAACTATGAACGACTCCTAATCCCTTCTGAAATGCAACAGCTCCCATCAATGATGCCAAAAGCATTTTAGAGCGCGATGGCAAGTCAGATTCTTTTGTAGCGCACTCAATCGAAGTAGCCACCATGGCCATTCCTTCAAGCGCAATACCATCACACATCGGATGGTACCCTTTGGCCAGATAGGCTTCCATATTGTGGGTAAGTGCGTCCATTCCCGTTGCCGCCGTAATAAACGGTGGCAGGTCCATTGTAAGTAAAGGATCGGCAAATACAATTTTTGCCATCAATCTCGGACTAAACAGAATTCGTTTTTTCTTGGTTTCATCTTCTGAAATAATAGCACTACGGCCTACCTCACTCCCGGTGCCGGCGGTCGTAGGTACAGTAATCAATGGTGGTATCTCGTTGGTCACATAGATATCGCCGCCGATCAGATCGTCGTAATCAAATAAATCACGATGGTGATTTGCGCGCAAGGCAATCGCCCGAGCTACGTCGAGTGCTGCTCCACCGCCAACGCCAATAATTGAATCTCTATTTTGCCCTCTAAAGACATCTCCTCCAAAGAGAACATCAGATTTTACAGGATTTTTGTGCAACTCATGAAAGACAATAACGTCAATCCCTTTGTTCGTCAGCTTTTGTTGAACTTCCTTAAAAAATGGCAGTTCGGCAATAGTCGGATCCGTTACCAATAAAGGGCGACTAAGTCCATTGGCCAATAAATAGCCTGGGAGCTCGTCGATCACTCCAGCACCAAAACGGATCGGTGTAGGAAAATTAAAACCATAAATTTTTGCTGTATCCATCGTTCAGTTATATAATTTCAAAATATCTTTTTGTTTCCCAATCTGTTACTTGCTCTGAAAATTGTCGCCATTCCCATAACCTTGATTTACAAAAATGATCGACAAACTTTTGGCCAAACAACTCGGATGCTATTTGTGATTGCGCCATTCGAGTGGTCGCATCGTAGAGATTTCTTGGTAATACGCCGTGTTGCAGATCTTCATAACCATTACCAATAGTATGACGATTGTCCAATGGCAATTTATGTTTGATGCCATACAACCCGCTAGCCAAACATGCTGCTATGGCCAAGTAAGGGTTCACATCTGAACCGACAACACGGTGTTCAATGCGCGTGGCTTTAGGGCCACCTTCAATGACCCGGAGTGCTGTGGTACGATTATCTATGCCCCAGGTCAGGGTTGTAGGTGCCCATGCTCCTTCAGTCAGCCTTTTATAACTATTAACAGTAGGTGCCAATAACGGTAGAATATCAGGTAAACAATACAATTGCCCAGCAAGAAAATGCTTCATCAACTGGCTCATTCCGAGTTCATCTTCTTTATCATAAAAGAGGTTGCTCTGTTTGTTGAGATCCCAAAGACTTTGATGCACATGGCCGCTGCAGCCTGGTAAGTCCTTTGTTTGTTTCGCCATAAAACTCGCGGTAATATTATGTTTTTTCCCAATTTCTTTGACGGCAGATTTAAAGAGAGTAGCCCTATCTGCAGCTTCAAGAGCATCACTACATTGGATAGCAGCTTCCAGTACACCCGGCCCAGTCTCCGTATGCAGCCCCTCAAGAGGTACGCCGAATCTTTCGAGCATAGCTAAAAGATCCTGAAAAAAACCATAATTGTCGGACATCCGTAAGATAGAATAGCCAAACATACCTGATGTGATTGGTGTCATATCTCTAAAACTAGTTTGGGAAGAGGCATCATTGGCTTTCACGAAATTAAACCATTCAAATTCCTGTGACAAAATTGGTTTAAATCCAGCAGTCTCCGACTGTGAAATTATGTTTTTAAGGAGAGCTCTTGGACACACATTTTGGTCCTGAGAAAGTGGAGATTCAAAATCAGCTAGAAAAAAGGGAATATCCTCCTGCCAGGGAATCTGTCGAAATGTATTTCCATCAATACGTGCCGGGAAATCGCCGTATCCCGTATGCCAGCCTGTAATTTCCACATTGTCATAAACCTGATCATTAACATCCCATCCAAACACCACCGAACAAAATCCAAATTCATTGTCCAGTGCAGAGATAAACTTATCGCGATGCATAAATTTTCCACGTAAGACCCCGTCTATATCTGCAACGGCAACTTTAACGTGAGTACTTGTGCAAGCTTTTAGTTTGGAAATTATTTCATTTTTAGTTATCATAATTTGATGGTTTTGTCCTTGTCAAGGAAGATTAGGAAATAGAGGTATGATAAGATGACAAGCCCAAAGAATAATAGAGCTGTCAATGGGTTATAATATATCATTGCAATGAGACACACGATAGCAATAATCAACGCAATCGCCGGAAACAGCGGATACAATGGAACTTTGAATGGGCGTTCCAGATCAGGTTCCTTTTTTCGCAAGGCAAAAAATGACCACATGGATATAATGTAAAGACAGATTGCCCCAAAACATGCGATGGTAATAATGCCTGCGGTCTTCCCGGTCAGTAATGCTATGATGCCAATAGCCATATTGATTAAGAGTGCGTTGGCCGGAGTCTTAAATCGTTGATGCACTTTCCCAAGAATCGACGGTGCATAACCCACTCTCCCAAACTCGAAGGTAGCTCTGCCACCAGCGAGAATGATACCATGAAATGAGGCTATAAGACCCAATAGACCAACACCTATAAGTAATTTATAAAGAATATGGCGATTATCAATGACATGTGCAATAGCAAGTGGCAACGGCGAATCTGACGGTTCAGTGCTTCCGACAGGATACACAACAGCCTCCCAACCCCCGACACCCACCGCCGATAAAAATGTAATGATACAAAGCACAACTAAAGTCACTATGGCCGATCCAAAACCGATTAATACATTTTTCTGTGGATTGATAGTTTCCTCAGCGACATTGGCCACACCTTCAATAGCGAGAAAAAACCAGATAGCAAACGGAATAGCAGCAAAAATACCCGAGAACCCATTGGGCAATGCGTTGTGCTCAAGGTTGGAAAATTCGAAAGCTGGAAATGTAACGCCTGCAAATATCAGTAATTCAATAACCGCAAGAACAGTTACAACCAATTCAAATGATGCAGCGAGCTTAACCCCCAATATATTCATTGAAGTGAAAATCACATAGGCCCCAATCGCAAAAATAAGATAGTCAACCGAAGGATGTAGTAAATGTAGATAAGCACCTATAGCAGCGGCAATGGCAGGCGGTGCAAAAACAAACTCGATATTTTGTGCAATACCGGCGACAAATCCCAAATGCTTGCCCAGTCCTCGATTGGCATATTCAAAGGCTCCGCCAGCCCGAGGGATCGCACAAGCCAGCTCTGTATAGCTGAAGGTAAATGTAAGATACATGATAATAACGAATACTGTAGCAATGGCCAATCCCAATGTGCCGCCTTCCGCCAAACCGAGATTCCATCCAAAATACATTCCCGAGATAACATAGCCTACACCTAATCCCCATAACATAACAGGACCAAGGACTTTTTTTAATTGAGGCTCACTCATAATTTTATTTAGGTTGGTAAATTGATAGTAATTAACTAATCTAAATTTACTACATATAGTTTAAATGATAGTGTTATATATCTGTAATTATAGCTATTTTAGTAAAATAATATGGTTAGATATCATTTACTAGTATATACGATCTAACTATAGTCTTAGATATACTTTTTTTAGATTTAATTTACTACGATCATGAAATTGGATGAAAAGGACCTCATGCTTCTGGACCTGTTGCAACAGGATGCTAATATAAGTAACAAGGAAATATCTGACCGTGTTAATTTATCCATGACTCCAGTATACGAACGTATTAAGAAGTTAATCGCAACCTCTGTTCTTAAGCAGAAAGTCTTTCTGCTGGACAGAAGAAAACTTGATCTTAATCTAATGGTGCTCGTATCCATCAGTATGGAAAAACATTCCAATGAAAGTGCCTTGTTATTTATGGAAGAGATACAAAAATTTCCAGAAGTAGTCGAGTGTTTTCATGTAACGGGTGCATTTGACTATCAAATAAAGGTGATGGTTAGGGATGTTGATCACTATCATGAATTCAATTTTAATAAACTGGCAACAATCAAGGGTATCAGACATATGGAAAGTTATTTTGTGATGAAAGAAATCGTGAATACAACTCGTCTCCCAATCTTTCTTTGATAATTTAGTCTAGCGTATTTTGCCTTTCAAATGATTCAGCTTTCCGATTCTGCACCAATGACTGTCCTAATTTAGCCTCCCGAAATTATGGATTTCATTGGTATAGCAATTATACTTAGGCAATGGTTCATACCTGCAGAACCATGCCGTCTGTATGTGCAGTGTTGTTTATAGGAGAACAATATTCTCAAGCGATACGCCCACTCCCTTAAGAGCAGCGTAGGTTAATTTGTCCATTGATGCTCCGTCAAAATCAATAGTTTTAATACTCTTATAGTATTTATTTGTAAGCGCAAAGGTTGGCCGAAAGGAAACATTTCTAAGAATCACCCCGCTAAATGAACTGTTTGCAAGGTCTGCATTATCGAATTTTACATCGACAAAAACTTGCCCATCGAAGTTTATACCTCTCATATCACAAGACTTAAAGCTAACACCATTAAATTCACAGTATACAAAAATGGTTTTTCCGAGATCCGACGCTGTAAATTTTACATCAGCCAACTTTATACCAATACCTCCAGTTGTAATTAGGCTACTTATCGTTGTATTCTAACAACTTCACGTTGTGACTCTTAAAATATAGCCCTATGCAGCTATTTAAAGAAGATTTTAAGTAAAAACTCTTAAAAGACGAAGCTTTGTTTATAGTGACGCCATCCAATATTTTAAATCTTGGGGTAAAGTCAAAGATAAATTTCGCCTAATTTAGGAACATTTACCATAGGAATCTAAGTTAAAACATGTTCTCTTCAATTGTCCAGTTGATAGATGACTTTCTTGTAGCAATTCGTAGGCAACCATGAATACCGCCAAGCTAGTTTAAATATTTCTAGAAATTTGATCTATATTTATGTACCTAAAATTTACATATGTTGGAGAATTTTGAGTTTTACCTTTTTTTAGTCCTACTAATCACTATGTTGATAATGCTGGCGAAGAAAATTCAGGTTGCATACCCTGTTTTACTTGTATTAGCGGGACTTGTAATAAGTTTTATCCCGGGAGTTCCTCCTATAAAGATAGAACCCGAATTGATATTCATTATTTTTTTACCGCCACTCCTCTACGAGGCAGCTTGGTCAACTTCCTGGAAAGAACTCTGGCGATGGCGTCGGATTATCTTCAGCTTTGCCTTTGTTGTCGTCTTTTTTACAGCATTATCAGTTGCCGTTTTTGCCAACTATTTTATTCCAGGATTCTCCTTAGCGCTCGGTTTTCTATTGGGTGGAATAGTTTCCCCGCCTGATGCGGTTAGTGCCGGTGCAATTTTAAAATTCGTGAAGGTACCCAAAAGGCTGGCGTCCATACTGGAAGGTGAAAGTTTGTTGAATGATGCTTCCTCATTAATAATTTTTCGCTTTGCAATGATTGCTGCTGCTACTGGCCAATATGTATGGTACCAAGCCGCCGGAAGCTTTATTTGGATGTGTGTTGGTGGAGTGGGAATCGGACTTACAATTGCCTATGTTTTTCTGAAAATGCACAAACTTTTACCAACCGATTCCAATACAGATATATTGCTAACTTTTATTGCACCTTTCTCGATGTATTTGGTAGCGGAACAGCTCCACGCTTCTGGGGTTCTTGCGGTTGTCAGTGGCGGCTTATTTCTCTCTTATCGTAGTCACGATTTTTTGAGCAGTGCATCCCGGATCCGGACAGTAACCGTATGGGAAAGCTTCTGCTTTCTGTTGAATGGCATCGTCTTTATGCTTATCGGCTTAGATTTACCGGAAATTGTTTCTGGATTGGGTGATACTAATATCTCTACTGCTATTGGCTATGGCGTAGCCGTTACAATAGTCCTTATTCTTGTACGAGTTTTTGCAGGGTATGCTGCGGTAATAACCACCTTGATCATGAGAAATTTTATAACGGTTGCAGATGCTCAATCGCCCGGTTGGCAAACGCCAATGATTATCGGCTGGACGGGAATGCGTGGCGTCGTTTCTTTGGCAGCAGCACTATCCATCCCATTAACTTTAGCCGATGGATCTCCTTTCCCTCAACGAAACCTCATTCTTTTCATCACATTTGTCGTGATTCTGTTAACCTTACTTGTTCAAGGCTTGACGCTCCCCTTTATATTAAGAAAAATCAAATTAGTAGATAGAGATTTTGTAAGAAGTGAAAAGGAGATCGATTATGAAATTCAGAACAGACTGGCTCAAGTCGCCGTTGACAAGATTCGTAATGATTACGCGGACAAAGTTGAAAGTTTTCCTACCTTGAAGGATCAACTACAGAAGTACGAAAATCAATTGCGGAGCTCCGAGATCATCATTAATTACACCGAATACCGTAAAATCTATATCGATATCCTCGAAACCCAACGCATTTGGCTAATCAATAAAAACCGCGAGGAACTTTTATTGGACGAAGAGATCATCCGAAAACACCTTCGTTTATTAGATCTTCAGGAAGAAAGATTGAATATGAGAAGTTAGTTTACCCCTAGATCAGCCTACTGCTGTATATTTATGATCGACAATACCGTTTGAATTGTCGATCATAAATAGCTAATTTACTTAATCTTCATCCAAATAAATGTCGTGGACAACAAAACGAATATTTTTGCTAAACACCAACATATCCTCTACATCTTCAGAATCTATGGCATAGAGTGTTTCTACCCCGCCTTCATCCAACAGTTCGGAATCTGGTATAAGTTCAAAAAAAGTGATTCCTTCAACAATGGATAATTCTTCTACTTTAATATATGATACATCCTGGCTTTTCCAAAGTGAGAGAATTTCCTTGGAAAACAATCGATAATTATTAGCTTGATTTGACATGGTCGCAAATTAGCAAAAAAAAAGCTCATTATATTTGTGTCATAACGTTTCTAAAATCTTACTGACTTTTTCATTTTTAGGATTAATTTCTAAAACTTTTCGATAATTCTCCTTAGCGCTATCTATTTGTCCTGATTTCAGGTAGGCTTCCGCTAAACTATCATAAACATTTTCACTTTTAGGATGTAGCATCGTATTCACCTTAAATATATCAATAGCTTGATTTATTTTATGCTGATTGAGCAGTTCATAACCTGCGCCATTCAGGAAACCTTCTGAAAGCAAATCATCTGCACTATCCTGTTCTTTTGCTTTTTGATAAGCTTTTAATCCATCCTCAAAATTTCCTTCTAAAATAAGCTCTAACGGAGTCCAGTCATTTGCATTGACTTTCGGATTTCTGGAATAAATCTTTTTATCGCGCAAAACCTGTACAAGCTCATATTGACCGCTTTCGGTATCATTTGAAAATATGACGTTTACGTTTCGATCTCGCATAGCAAATGTATTTGCAGAAACTTTAACCAATTCTACAGGCTTGTCTAGATTTTGCGCTGACATTAGCTTGCCATTTTGATTATAGACCCTTATAACACCATATTTTCCAGATCTATAACGCCCACTATTGTCATGCAGTTCTTGAGGACTTAGTGGCAAAATTTTATTTATTGGGGCTAGATAATTGGGCCATTGATAAGTTAATGCGACCGCTCGGACAAGCTCGTTGATAAATTCAGGTTTGTTTGTGTTCGTAAGAATAACTACTCCATCACCGCTTGTTTTATTTCCAATAAAATAGGAGCTAAAGCCTTCGTTCCATCCACCATGGCAAAAATAAGATGAGCCGTTATAATCTTCTAGGAATACACCTAATCCTATAATGGGTTCAATATAGGAACTTGTGAATTCTTCTGCCATCTTCTTAGAGATAACAAGACTACTTTTGCCATTTAAGGTCCGTTGAATATCGATTACGAATCTAGCGTAATCTTCTGCAGTTGACCACAGGCCTGCAGCTGCCTGTTCTGGGTAGACATGATATCTTCCTTCGACTTTTTTGCCATCCATCGTATAAGCCGTCGCCGCAAATTGTCTTTTCGATTCAGGAAGAGGCTGGGCAAAAGTGCTATTTTTCATACCCAAAGGTGAGAGTACCTTTTCTTCCATAATACTGCCATAATCTTTTCCTTCAATGTCAACGAGCATCTGTTGAAGTACCGTATACCCACCGCCTGAATATCGAAAATTTGAGCCAGGAAGTTTATCAACATAAACCATAGGTGTATTAGCGGGCTTTAGACCACTCAGTACTTCAACCGCTGTAGGAATTGGGTCTGTTATCCGATACCCCGGGAATCCACTTACAGTAAGTCCCGCAGTATGGCTAATGATATTTTTGAGTGTAACCTTTTTCACTTTGGTCCAATTATTTTCTGGTATTTTCCAAGATTTCAGGTACAAATTCACATCGGCATTGGATTCCAACTTGCCAAGCTCCACTTCCTTCAATGCAGCATATGCACTTACAGGCTTGCTCATGGAGGCCACCTGAAATAAGGTATTTGACCTGACAGGCGTTTTCGAATCGAGATCCGCAAAACCATAAGTTTTGCTCCATAATACTTCAGAGTTTTTTATCACAGCGATGCTTACCCCTGGAACCTGATAGAATTCCATACGCGATATAATATTCCATGTCGGCTCACCCTCAAAACGAACAGGGGGTATTAGACTGGATTCGACATGAGAAATCTCATTTATTTTTTGATGGGCCGTTTGAGCAAATGCGGTTGACACTAGTATCACAAAAATTCCAGTAATTGGTAAAGCTTTCATTTTATTTATGATCATTTAAATGTTAATACAAAGCGTCTCTCCTATCAATCTTTAGCTTTGTAATTCTTCATTGAAATCTAATGCCAATTTTATTGCCAAAAACATAAGTAGCTATAAGACAATTTAATATAGCAATACTTTAATATAAATTGATCGTATTCGGACATTTAATGTCCGAATACGATCAATTTAATTAGCTAAGTGGTACCTCGATTTTCTAATATCATCACCTGTCTGCCTTATCGCATGTTCGCATGCAGCAGCCATCTTCACTGACGTAGTAGGATCGTAAATAAAAGTTTCCTTTTGGTTGTATTACAGAAAAATATGAGCGGGGCATACTAGCTCCCGCCACATCGTTTGATTAATTGATCCCTAATGATTGGGATTACCATAATAGTTTTGATAATTCTGAATAGTAGCGCTAAACCATGCTCCACAGCTGCTATAATACATATCATTGGCACCATAGCTGTTGTATGTGAGGACCTGAGTTTCGATCAACTGACCGCTTGTATTATAGATACTCATCGTCAATCTACATAGCGTGCGAGACTTTCCGACCTTGATCTCTTTGGCTTCGCTCACGATATTTAAATGAGTTTTTTCAGTTTGTGATTTGTAAATCGTTGATTTTTCAACAACACTGTTGTCGACCACTTTTGGACCTGTTTTTGCAAAAGTAGCAGATGACAATAAAGCCAAGGCTACGACGCTCATCATTAATTTTTTCATGTTTCTAAGTTTTAGATAAATACATTGGAGGACCGTCCTCTGTTAATTACCCTAAAACTGCCAATAAATTTAATACAGTAAACTCCGTAATAAATATCTGATGTGATCGTAACAATATTCGGTTAGTTTGATCAAATTTTTGAAAATAAATAAGAATTCAAAAAATTCTACTACCTTTGTAATCATCAGATGATATGACTATATGAAGACTGAAGCTATCGTACGAAGATCCTTGGCGGAGGAAGTTGCCGCAGCAATAGAAGAAAAAATCAAATTGGGCGAATTTCCTGTAGAATCTAAACTTCCTACCGAACCAGAATTGATGAAACAATTTGCTGTGGGCAGATCCAGCATTCGTGAAGCTGTCAAATATTTAAGTCAATCAGGCTATCTAAATGTGCAACAAGGTCTTGGTACTTTTGTCAAAAGTAGTACGGGTCATCATGCCCTTGATTCAAAAATTGAGAAAGCCAATTTTAACGATATTTTTGAAGTTAGACACGTATTAGAGTTGCGAATTATTGAAAAAGCAGCCTTAAATCGTACTTCGAAAGGCCTCAAAGATATGGCGCAAGCACTTAAAAATAGAGCTAAATACGCCGAAATGGGAAATTTGACAGCATGCGTGAATGCTGATATATCCTTTCACAGTGCAATTGCTGAATCATGTGGAAATAGTATTTTGACCGCGTTATATACAACCTTATCTGAGCATGTCAATAAGTTCTTCATGACTATCTATAAGGATACAGTCCCCTTCTTAGCTTCACAACAGCAACACGAGGAACTGATGTTGGCAATCAAAGATAAAGAAGTGAAAAAAGCTGTTGATATTGCCAACCGAATTATCCAACAACTGTAATTTTCCTGTAGCATATGCAAATTATCAATATCAATATATTCTATTTTTATCAATTAAAACATCAGATGACCTGATGAATATTTCCTTTATGAAAACACAATCACTAAACCCGAGTGGATCTTGGAAAAGTTCCGAAACCGTCTATCCGATTTTATTTGCGATTAGTCTTTCACACTTGCTTAATGACTTGATTCAATCTGTCATCCCAGCAGTGTATCCCATGTTAAAATCAAATTATGCCCTTAGTTTTACGCAAATTGGTATTATAACATTGGTTTTTCAGCTTACCGCCTCTATTTTGCAGCCCTTCGTTGGTTTGTATACAGATAAAAACCCTACACCTCGGTCACTTGCCGTGGGGATGTTTTTCTCTTTAGCCGGTTTGATATGCATTTCATTTGCGTCAAACTTTATCTACATTCTCCTTTCTGTAAGCTTTATTGGGATGGGGTCGTCTATATTTCATCCAGAAGCATCTCGAGTTGCTCATTTAGCTTCCGGAGGCAAAAAGGGGCTCGCACAGTCTATCTTTCAAGTCGGCGGTAATGCTGGTGGTGCAATAGGCCCCCTTCTTGTAGCGCTTATTGTGATCCCTTTGGGTCAACAATACATCGGCGTGTTTGGCGTATTGGCCATCGTAGCCGTTATGATTCTTACTTATGTCGGTAATTGGTATCAAATACACCTCAAGCCTAAGACACAAACAACTTCTGTTAGTGCTTTAAAAGCTGACCTGCCAAAATCAAAAGTGATATTTGCACTTGTGATTTTATTGGTACTCATTTTCTCCAAATATTTTTACATGGCTTCAATGACCAGCTACTTCACCTTCTATTTGATCAATAAATTCCATGTTTCGGTCCAGGAATCTCAGATTTACTTATTTATATTTCTTGCTTCTGTTGCCGCCGGAACCATATTGGGTGGTCCCTTGGGAGACCGATATGGTCGTAAACTAATTATTTGGGTGTCTATTCTTGGAGCAGCACCTTTCACTTTGTTATTACCTCATGTAGGTCTTGGACTAACCATGATCCTTGCTATTATAATCGGTTTGATCATCTCCTCGGCATTTTCAGCTATCTTGGTTTATGCAACGGAGCTTATCCCCGGAAAGGTTGGGATGATTGCAGGCTTATTTTTTGGTTTTGCTTTTGGCATGGGGGGCATTGGATCAGCTGTGTTGGGCTGGCTCGCAGATCGTACTTCAATTGAATATGTATTCAACATCTGTGCTTATCTTCCACTAATTGGAATAGTTACAGGCTTATTGCCTAATATTACTCAAAGGAAAAATTAATCCTTTAAAAAGCCCTTCTTATTATTAAAGAAGGGCTTTTCAGTATTAATAACCTGGATTTTGAATTAGTTTAGTATTTCGGTTTATCTCATCTCTGTTTATAGAGGTAAAATACATCTTGTCGTCCCAACTTCTATTTTCAATTCCTGGATCTATATTGGATACCACGTATTTATACGTGTAATTGCTCGGGTCATATTTATAAATGGTTACTTTTTTACCGTCTTTTAGCGTTCCCGTAATATTGATAATATTTGCCTTTCGGCCTAATGTCTCAGAGGCAATCATCCAACGTCTAGCATCAAAAAAGCGATGTTCTTCGTAAGCTAGCTCAATCCGACGCTCATTTCTATAACGGCTTTTTAATGCGGACCCAGTCTCGGTAATAGCAGGCATACCTGCTCTGAAACGAATTTTATTTAACCAAGACTTAGCCTCCGCATCTTCGCCCAACTCGATGCAAGCTTCTACATAGTTCAATACGGCTTCCGTATAGCGAAACAATGGCCAAGGAATACGTTGTCTTGTATTTTGGTCTTCCATCGCTGGATCTGGATCAGTAAATTTACGGATATAATAGCCTGTTCGAGATCCATTCCAGTCTTCAATCGGACTCTTTCTTGTATCTAAGCCAAACTGAATCGTCTTTTGTCCCTGTCCATTTATAATCTCATATTGACCAGTCTGGATCTGATTATAAGGATCTCTTGTTTTAACATCAGCTGTCCTTGGTTTCCAATCAGCACCATCATAGAGTACAGTTGCTTTTAATCGTGGGTCTCGATTCTGATAAGGATTAGCAGCCATCGTGGCATTGGACCAATCAAATGGTTGACCAGATTGCGTTTCGTAATCATCAATAAGAAGTTGAATCGGTGTATTTCCTGCCCAGTTGTGATAACCATTTGGCCCATTGTCACGTCCTACCCAACCACCCCGCTCATCTTTTTCATCGATAAAAAATCTTCCTAAAATCAGATCTTTTATAGCTGACGCATCAGCAGATTTACTTCCACCACCTAAGGATAAAGCCATGTAATTTGCCGTACCATTATCTGATGATTCTGCAGCACTTAAATCAAGTTTGTACGCAAATTCACTATGATTTAGCACCTCTTTAGCAGCATTTTTTGCCTTCGTCCAACGTTCGGTTTGGCTACCGCTGGTGTACATTAAATATTCAGGATTTGTATATCCAGCTAACAAAGTAGACTTTGCTTTTGCTTTACTTGCATCATGAAGGTCACTAGCAGCATATAATAGTACTCTAGACTTTAAAGCTAATGCAGCTGTCTCACTTACACGACCTTTGATAAAAGTCGCAGTTTTCAATAAAAGTGAAGCACTATCAAGGTCACTCACGATCGCATTGACACATTCTTCATAAGTATTTCTTGAAACCATAAAATCGTTATCCGTCAGACGGCTTACATTTTTTACGAAAGGAACCCCGCCGTAAAAACGCAACAATTGTTGATGATAATACGCTCTAAAAAAATAGGCTTCTCCGAGTAATTTATTTGCTTTCCCTTTATCAAATTTTGGCTCAACCAAATTCTTTATCGCAATGTTTGCTGCTCTAATACGTGAATACATGCGGCCATATTCATAGGTATCCATGATATAACCCTGATCTGCTGGATTAGACCGTGATTCAGTGACGGTATTTATTCCACGATTTGGATGTGTAAATAAAGCCTCGTCTGTCATGGACGCCATTTCTTGCTCATAAAATCCACCAACACCAAAACCATTGTAGATTTCGGTAACAAAAGCTTCGGATAATGCCGCGTCTGACCATGTTGTCTCATCAGGGATCTCATTAAGCGGCTTTGTATTGACAAAGTCGTCATTACAAGATTGCAGTGCAGATGACAGCACGAGTAATAAAACAGATATGTTTACAATTTTTTTCATTTTTTTACTTCATTAAATTTTTACCTAAGATGATCTAAAACGATAATAGTACCCCTGCATTGATTAATCTCGCTTGTGGATAATACTGTCCCAAAGCATTAACAGCTTCTGGATCATACATTTTGATCTTGCTCCAAGTGATTAAATTCATGCCATTGGCGTATACTCGTAAGGAGCCTATACCAATTTTACTACAAATACTAGAAGGAAGATTATAACCGACCTCGACATTTTTCAACCGCAAATAGTCTGTACTTCGCATCCAATAGGTGTTATTGTACGAGTAATATTGATTACTTCTGTCCGTCAACCTAGGATAGACACTACTTGGATTGCTGATGCTCCAACGTTTTTCATAAAATTCTTCAAGGAAATTACCAATTGATCCCGATTCATCTGTTCCGACACGAATCTCTCCACCTGTAGCTCCCTGAAATAATACCGATAGATCAAAGTCTTTATAGGTTAAGCTAAAATTGAACCCGCCCTGGAACGTAGGGTCACTGTTTTTGTCTCGTCTAACTTTATCATCTGGCGTAATTTTTCCGTCACCATTGAAATCTTGATACTTCATGTCGCCGGGACGCAGGGTTTTTGTAATTGCGCTATAGTCCAATTTATTGTTGGCAATATCCTCCATGTCACGGAATACGCCATCATAGACATAATAAATATCCGTCTTGATTGGTTTACCTGTACTTTGTTGCCATGCTGGGGCACCTGGAGCCTCATCCCAGAAGATAATCTTATTTTTTGCATAGCCTCCATTAACACCAAGAGTATATCCAAGCTCCCCAACTTTCCCTTTATAACCAAGATTAAACTCCCAACCTTTATTATCCACTTTACCAATATTCTCAGCCGGTAGTGTCATACCTGTACTTTGAGGAACGGAGGCATTTCGCTGCCATAGAATGGAATTACGTCTATTTTTAAAGATATCAAACTCAAAATTTAACTTTCCTTGGAAAAATTGAAAGTCAAAACCAAGATTATAATTGTTGGCAACTTCCCAAGTAATCAACTCATTAGGAACACGAGTTTCAAATAGAGTTTTCATCAATTGATCATTAATTACATAGTTTCCAAATGAATAGGTCGAGAAATATTGATACTCTTGTAACTGATCTTTATAATAAATATTATCATTACCCATCTGACCATAGGAGGCACGTATTTTAAAATAATTAACAACAGGAATGTTCTCCTTCCAGAAATTTTCTTCTGACACGACCCATCCTGCCATCGCTCCAGGAAAGAAACCATAACGAGAATCTGCAGGAAACATGTAAGAACCATCCCGGCGCCAAAGGAACTCCGCAATGTATTTACTTTTGTAATTATAACCGAAGCGTCCAAAATAGTTTAAACGCGCTCTGTCCCATGCAGTCCCATCATTATTTTTTTCGGCGTCGCCACCAGCAAATAGATAATCTATCATATTTGAAAGAAAATAGCGCCGATACGCACTGAATTTATCATTGTTGATGGTTTCTCTATTAACACCAGCAATAACATTCAATTGATGATCGCCAAATTTCCGTTCAAAACTCAAAATTCCACCTAGTAGAATATTCAGCTGATCTTCATTACTTTGATTTAAATTCGGATCAGCGGGCCCTCGTTTGCCTGCCTCCAACAAAGGCGTTGTACCATCCGCTTCATAAGCCCCCTGCCAAGAATACAAGGTCCATGGCATAACCCATGTTTTTTGATTTTTCACATACTTGTCAACTGACGCATTCAATGTCAATTTAAGCCCATCTATCCAAGGATTGGTAATATCAACTTGCCCATTTGTTTGGAAGTAGTAACGTTTATCTCTATCATAACCAGTTGCATTAGTAGTAATAACTACTGGGTTTTCACCATTTTCAATATCTGGACCAGGTTTCCCATTAGGCCAAATTGCTGGTTGTGTCGGATTTCCACGCATCAGCATCCTAAAGATTGTACCCGCACTTTTTGTCGGGAAGCTCCTATTCTCCTGCCTACCCAAAACGCCAAATTGGGTTTTAACATATTGGCTGATATTAGCATCTAGATTAATCCTTAAATCATATTGTTTATATCCTGTAGCCGAATTTTTATAGTAGGCATCTTGATTTTGATACCCCAAAGACATGAGATACTTTACATCCTCGGTACCCCCATTAATTTGCAAGTTATGCCGTTGTTGAGGAGACCAGTCTTTTAAAGTTGCCTTATACCAGTCCGTATTCGGATGTCCCCAAGGATCTGATCCATCCTTGAACTTTTGGATATCTTCCGGTTTAAATGGCGCATCTAATACTCCGCCACCTTGCTTATTGTAACTACCTTTATCATTGATAGCGGTGTAAGCCGCAGACCATTCTTCAACAGGAAGATTATAGATCTCAAGTTCATTACGGATCTCAGCAAATTGAGCTGCATTGGTCAATTTAGGTATTACAGTCGGCTGAGAATACCCTTGATTAAAAGTATAAGAAAACTGAGGCTTTCCTGTCTTCCCTCTTCTTGTCGTCACAAGAATAACCCCATTTGCTGCCCGGGCACCATAAATGGCAGCAGAAGCATCCTTTAAAACCGAGATATTTTCTATATCGCGGGGATTGATCCGGTCGATTCCGCCTTCCCGTGCAGGAACCCCATCAATAACGACTAAAGGACTGCTATTTCCTAATGTATTCGTACCCCGTATTTTGATATTGGAACCATCGTATCCAGGCTCAGCACTTCCATTAGTCGCTGTAACTCCCGGTACCCGTCCTGTTAATGCATTGGAAACGTTCAATGCTGGTGATTGTGCAAGATCGCTTCCCTTAACAGTGGCTACAGCACCTGTAACAGTCTCTTTACGTTGCTTCCCGTAACCAACAACAACGACTTCTTCGAGATTGGATTCCGAATTCAAAAGCGTGACATCTATCGCATGCCGTCCTTTTACAGATTCATCCATAGACTGCTTACCCACCATACGAAAATTAATGATCGCATTCATAGGGACCTTATCCAGTTTGTACTTACCTTGATTGTCGGTTTTTGTTACTAGACTCGTTCCATTTACAGATACTGTTACTCCAGGAATTGGCATTCCTGTTTCATCATGTACCGTTCCGGAAACACTTAGCTCCTGTTGAAAGAGAATTCCATGGCTTGCGAGGGTTGCAGCATCAACGATTTGAGGACTCAGGGCCACTAAAGAGCACAAGGATCCAGTCCAAAACGCTCTCTTCCATTGATTTGAGAAATAATGGCAGTTAATCATAAAAACTGTTTAATTGTTTAAATTTTGTGTTTAATTAGTTATTTTTTTACCTCTTAAAGACATGTCGGTTTAGGCGTCTTATCAGAAGTGGTTTATAATTGTTTATCTAACATGAAAATACGAAAATAAATATACAAAGCAAGTGTTAATTTTACACTATTTAACATTTTAACATTAATCAGTTGAAAGTAAGTGTTTTGAGAAAGCAAACTGGTTAGCCTTATTTTTCGAACAGATATAATCCAGCCTTATGAGGATGATACATGGTACAAAAATCGCTAACAGCTCGTCTTTAAACGAAATTTTTGCAAGAAAAGTAAACTCTAGTATATCGAAAGTATATTATCAATTTTTATAATAATAATATGCATCTTTATCCTTTATAATTAGATCTATAATTGATTTTTTAAAAACAATTATGTATGTACAAACAGTGGAGCCAAATACGGCTTTATTAATAGCAACGAAATACTTATATCTACAAACAAAACTATGAACATTAAAATTAGGCAAGAAAAATCAAGTGACCCGAATATTGTATTCGAACTGATCCGACTCGCTTTTGAAAACGAACAGTATAGCGATCATCAAGAGCACATTTTAGTAGAAAAACTAAGAAAGACAGCAGAATTTATACCACAACTGTCTATGGTGGCAGAAGTTGAAGGAGAAATAGCAGGCTACATCCTCCTGACAAAGATTCAGATTATTGATAAAGAGAATCAAAAAGCATTCGATTCTCTTGCCTTGGCTCCCGTCGCTGTGCTACCTCAGTTTCAAGGAAAGGGAATTGGCGGTAAATTAATTCTTGGCGCCCATCAGATAGCAAAAGAATTGGGTTTTGGATCAGTAGTTGTGCTCGGACATGCAGACTATTATCCTAAATTTGGATATGTATCCGCATCCGTCTATGGTATAAAATTCCCATTTGATGTTCCTGATGAGAATTGTATGATAAAAGAGCTAACAGACAATTCCTTGAAAGGTATACAGGGTACGGTTCATTATCCAGAAGAGTTTGGTGTTATTTCATAAACCAAACTCTTCATTATGATTTGATGCCAATTAACAATCCTATTTAATACTTAATCGGATAATCTTGCATAAATTCAAACTGATAACCATCTTTTTTCAATGCATCTATTAAAGTAGACAACTCCTGTTGTCCCTTTTGCGTTTGAAACATATCATCATGCATCAAGAAAACAACATTATTAGGCACCATCGAACTTTTATTGTTCATATAATTCCGAATGTGTGACAAAGTGGACTCCTGGCTCTGTATGGGTGCACCAGTGATGCTATTAAGCCGCCACTCGACATCCCAACCATAAATTGTATATCCGTTTTTATGTAATAGATCGGCGGTGCTAGATCCATTTTTAAGGTCGATCTTACGAACATTATCATATATCCAAATATTCCTGCCCGGAAGTCGAACGATCTTATGTTTTAGATTGAGATCTTTTTCATTCTTTTCAAAATCAGCAAAAGCATTTTGGGGATTATTATAAAATCGAGAATACTGATTGTTTGCGTGCGTATAGCTATGATTATAGCAGGCTATAAGCGGATTGGATTCATAACGGGCAAGATCACGTTTCCTCCCTTTGCTCATATTAGCGTGCTTACCAATCAAGAATACACTCACTTTAATGTTTTTTTCTTTCGCAATAGAATCAATAAAGGCACTACCAATCAATGGTCCGTCATCGAAAGTCAGGTAGATATGTTTTGGATACGTGTTAAATGCTTTCCGCAGCGAATCCTTAAGTTCACGTTTTTGTTGTTTGATCGGAACAGGATGCAAACTATCTACTGTAAATTGAATCTGATTTTTCTGAAGCGAATCCCACCTATTCAACAAATGTGGTATTTTTTCCTTGACAACCAATTTCTCTGTAAGTGTGTCCTTCAGCTCGCCTTTCCCCAAGACTTTGTTTGAAAAATCCTTACATGCGGTTACACTAAACATTGTACTACAAATGAAAAGTACCACAAACAACCTACTACACTTCATATCAATCGCTATAACTTTAATGAATTTCTTTTTTCAAAATTACTACAAAAACCTATTTATTAACCATAAAATCTTACAAATCCCTACTTTCAGGGATAAGGTTAGTAACCTTCAACAATCCCGTACACCTCTTTTTATGGCTTCAGTTTTGATTATAAATCCGATATAAGAAACAATCGTGCCACTTTTTTCGACAGTTGGTCTCTATTTCTTTTTAAAAAATAGTGCTTTGTTATATTCAAAATTCATGCGCGCTATATTCAAAACTGATATACCTTGTGGGCACTCCACCTCGCAGGCTTCTGTATTCGTACAGTGACCAAAGGACTCCAAATCCATTTGCTTCACCATATTTAAAACGCGTTCACTGCGCTCTTCTTTTCCCTGTGGAAGCAAGGCCATATGGGTAATCTTTGCAGAGGTAAATAGTGCAGCACTACCATTTTTACACGTTGCAACACAAGCACCACAGCCAATACAGGCTGCTGAGTCAAATGCTGACTCAGCTAATTCATGAGAAATAGGGATCACTGTAGCATCTGGGGCTTGACCAGTATTGATGGATACAAATCCCCCAGAAGAAATAATTCGGTCAAATGCCGAACGGTCCACTTTCAAATCCTTTTTAACCTGAAATGCTGCTGATCGAAAAGGTTCGATAAGAATCGTATCATTATCTTTGAATGAACGTAAATGTAGCTGACAGGTGGTTGTATGCTTAAGAGGTCCATGTGCGATGCCATTGATCATCATACCGCATTGCCCACAGATCCCTTCACGACAATCATGGTCAAACTCTACAGGGTCGTCTCCATGCGTAATAAGCTGTTCATTCAGGGTATCCAACATCTCCAAAAACGACATATGTGGATTGAGATCTGTTAAGGTGTAAGTAACTAATTTTCCTGTAGCGTTGCGATCTTTTTGCCGCCATATTTTAAGGTGTAAATCCATAATCGTTCTATTTATTTATAGCTCCTTACAGTTGGTTGTATCTCTTCAAAAATCAATGGTTCCCGAATTAGCTCAGGTTCTTGTCCCTCTCCTTTCCAGGCCCAAGCGGAAATAAACTGGTATTCAGCGTCATTCCGTAATGCCTCGCCATCTGCAGTCTGATATTCCTCCCGGAAATGTGCACCACAGGATTCGTTCCGCGTCAACGCATCATAACACATCAATTCTCCAATTTCAAAGTAATCGGCTACACGTCCAGCTTTTTCCAATTCCGTATTTAAAGTATTGGCTTCACCACTAACAATAACATCTTTATAAAACTCTTGCTTCAGTCTATTAATCTCTACAATAGCATGACGGAGCCCTTTTTCATTGCGTGCGAGCCCACAATAGTCATAGAGTATTTTACCCAGTGTTTTGTGAAAATAATCCACGGTTTTACTGCCTTTAATCTTTAAAAATCGATCAATTTGCGCTCTGACACCTACCTCTGCACGTTCAAACTCAATATGGTCCGTAGAAATTTTTCCCGTGTGAATATCGTTTGCCAAATAATTTGCAATCGTATAGGGCGCAATAAAATAACCATCCACAGAGGCTTGGAGTAAGGAATTGGCGCCCAATCTATTTGCACCGTGGTCTGCAAAATTAGCCTCACCTAAGGCAAATAAGCCCGGTAGGCTTGTCATCAGCTCATAATCTATCCATAATCCCCCCATTGAAAAATGCGCGGAAGGTGAAATCATCATTGGTTCTTTATAAGCATCATATCCCGTAATCTTTTCATACATATCGAACAGATTACCATATTTCTCTTGTATTTTCTGTTTCCCCTGTTCTCTAATAGCTTTCGCAAAATCAAGGTAAACAGCATTTTTAAGTGGACCAATCCCAAAGCCAGCATCAATCCGTTCTTTGGCCGCTCGAGATGAAATGTCCCTTGGAGCAAGATTACCAAATGCCGGATAACGACGTTCTAAATAGTAATCTCTCTCTTCCTCAGGAATAGCGTTTGGTTCCCGCTTCTCATCTTCTTTCAACGGAACCCAAATCCTTCCGTCATTGCGTAACGACTCTGACATCAGTGTTAATTTAGACTGATAATCGCCAGACTGCGGCAACGAAGTCGGATGAATCTGAATCCAGCTCGGGGAGGCCATTAATGCCCCCTTCTTGTGTGCACGCCAAATGGCAGAGCCATTACAGCCCATTGCTAATGTCGATAAATAATAAATTTTACCATACCCTCCAGTTGCTAGTATAACGGTATGTGCAGCGTGTCGTTCAAGCTCCCCTGTATCAAGATTTCGAACAATAACGCCACGGGCCTTTCCATCTATTACAACGATGTCGAGCATTTCATGTCTGGAGAAAAGCTGTACGGCACCTTTGCCAACCTGGCGCATAAGTGCCTGATAAGCTCCCAAAAGAAGCTGCTGTCCAGTTTGACCTCTCGCATAGAATGTACGACTTACCTGTACACCTCCGAAAGATCGATTGTTCAGATAGCCTCCATATTCACGACCGAAAGGAACACCCTGTGCAACTGCCTGGTCGATTAAATTGAGCGAACATTCGGCCATACGATATACATTGGCCTCACGGGCACGAAAATCACCACCCTTTAGGGTATCAACAAACATACGATAAACACTGTCCCCGTCATTTTTATAATTTTTTGCGGCATTTACACCACCTTGAGCAGCCACAGAATGCGCTCTCCTCGGGCTATCCTGAAAGCAGAAGGATTTTACCTGATACCCCATCTCCCCAAGAGAAGCTGCAATGGAGCTACCCGCCAGTCCGGTTCCGATAACGATAACATCTAGTTTTTTACGATTTGCAGGATTAACAAGCTTGGCAGTCTTTTTATAACGAGTCCATTTTTGATCCAATGGTCCATCCGGTATTTTTGAATTTAATGTCATGACTTCTCCCCCTTATTTAACTGTAAAAAATATATAAATGGGCATCAAAGCAAAACCAATGCTTATGATGACCGAATAGCTGATACCAATAATCTTAAACCATTTAACAAACTTGGGATGGAATAAGCCTAAAGTTCGAATCGCACTATGAATCCCGTGAATAAGATGATAACACAGGGCAACCATCGATAAAACGTAAATAAGAACATACCACCATTGCTGAAAAACCTCGATTACAAGCACATATAAATCCTTGTTGCCACGTTCATCGAGTGGAGGCGCGCCAAATTTGTACACGTACCAAAAATTCTGGAAATGGATAACTAAAAAAATGAGGATCAGGGTCCCTAAAATCCCCATATTGCGCGAATACCACTTACTTGCTCTTCCTCGATGATCTGAAACATAGTGGGCACCGGTCTTTTTATTCTTTACGGTGATGATCAATCCGTCCAAAGCATGCAAAATAATGCTGGCATAAAGTACGTAGGAAATAATTTTGATCAAGATATTGCCTGCCAAAAAATGTGAGTAGGCGTTAAATTGTAGATGTGCTTGTTCCTGCGGTAAGAATAGCTGTAAGTTCCCTAGAAAGTGAATCAGTAAAAAGAACGCTAAAAATAAACCCGTCAGACACATAAGCATCTTCTTTGATAATGTAGATAACATAATAAGATCTTAATTTTAATAATAGCCTATAACCTTCATCCACAATCCACCCACACCCATATAAATCACCAATAATACGATACCAATTTCCAGTCCACGCAGCCACCATGATTTTAAATCGACATATCCGCTTCCAAAAAATACCGGTGCAGGACCGTGGCCATAATGTGTCAAAACACCATAGATAGAACCCAAGAAACCAAGCATCATTGCAAGCAGCATTGGCGGAATACCCAAAGAAACACCAACCCCCAACAAGGCCGCATACATAGCCGCAACATGGGCGGTAGCACTCGCAAAAATGTAGTGACTAAAGAAATAAACAAGAATGATTACCGGAAAGGCTATTTGCCAACTTAAATCACCAATCTGTACTTTGATCAGGTCGCTAAACCAACCGATAAAGCCAAGCTCATTTAAAGAACTGGCCATCATAACCAAAACAGCAAACCAAACAATTGTATCCCATGCTCCTTTTTCGGCTTTAACATCCTCCCAGGTCAATACAGAGGTCAGTAAAAGTAGCGTCAAACCGATGAAGGCTGTAGTTGTCGCATCAATTGAAAAAGAACCACCAAAAATCCATAATGCCAACAAGATAAAGAACGCCAAAAGCATTAACCATTCATTCCTGGAAATTGGTCCCATCTCTTTTAATTTCTGCGCCGCCATCTTAGGTGCATCACCTGTTTTTTTCAATTCAGGTGGATATAACTTATAAAGAACAAGCGGTACTACAAAAAATGCGACAATACCAGGTATAAATCCAGCAATAGCCCAGGACATCCAGGTAATATCAATTCCTAGGTTGGCAGCAAATTTTTGACACATTGGATTACTGGCCGTTCCTGTCAAAAACATCGAAGACGCAATTAGATTCATATAATAACTATTTAAAGTTAGATAGGATCCCAATTTTCGATGTGTCTCTGGCTTATCTGGAACAGAATCAAAACTAATTGCCATCGATTTCATGATGGGATAAATAATCCCTCCCCCTCGGGCTGTATTACTGGGGATCGCCGGAGCTAAACAAACATCTGCCAACCCCAATCCATAAGCTAACCCTAATGAACTCTTTCCAAAAACTCGAATAAAAAGAAAGGCAATTCGATTTCCCAGTCCAGTTTTAATAAACCCCCGGGCAATAAAAAATGAGATACCAATCAACCAAATTACTTTATCTCCGAAACCTGTCAAAGCTTTAGTAATCGACTTACCCGCATCTCCAGGGGCCAATACTTGTGTCAGGGCCGTAAACGCAATGGCCATCATACACATGGTACCCATAGGAGCCGCTTTTAAAATAATCCCAAGAATGGTTGCGGCGAAAATTGCAAATAAATGCCAGGCTTCCGGACTGACGCCTTTCGGTATTGGGATAAACCATAAAATGAGTGCTACTAAGAAAGTAATGGCAACATTTTTAATACTTATTTCTTTCATGATAAACGTAGTTTAATAGATTAGAATCGACTTTGTACTTGAACAATAAATAAATTTTTGTTGAATTCGCTGGTATTCTCTGTCTGCTTTTTATATCGATCCAATTGAAGTCCCAATTGTATCCTTGCACCATAATTTTTTAAAAATTCCAAGCCAAACATCGGCGTATATGTTTGACGCGCATTTGCATTGAGTTTGTAATTTGGGTCAATATACTCATACCGACATGATAGCTCAAAAGCACTTAGATTGAAATAATTTACTTCATATCTTAAGTTGGGTAGAAAATAGATACCGCGGACCAAATAGTCGCTCAACTTGGATGTTCGCGCACTTTCTTCCAAAGAATAATACAGGTTATGATTGATCGCCTGTTTTGCTTCCAGTTGCATATCAAGATTCCATCGTTTACCAAAACTAACATTACCAGTTAGATCTACACCTAATGCATGTACTTGTTTTTTCATCACATCACCTACGCCACCATTAAGCCCTAAATTAACACCATACTTCTTTGAAAGCCCAAAGACCAGACGGGTGGCATATTGCTTACCATTGTCGTTATCAACAACTTGATTCTTCCCGTTCCCATTCACCACAGATAAGGAATAACTAAAGGGCATGTCACCTAGTGTAGTCTCGCCTGTCGCAGCAACGCCGATTTGAAAACTTGCCCAACCTAATTTACCGAATTCAAGATACTGGTTCGACCAGTCCAAAGATTTGATGATGTCAATAGGGTAAGTTTCCTCGATGCCAAACCAAGGACGAAATTGGCCCACTGTGATTGCCAATTTGGGGCTAAATGTATATTTCAAGTAGGCATTTTCGAGCACTTTTGTCTTGGGATCGCTTTTGAAATCTGCGAGGTTAGCTAATACGGCAACTTCAGTACGCTTGCTAATTTGAGCGCGCATCTGTACCCGCATATATTTCACCATAAAATTGTTATCCGTACCTGAACCATCACTGTGATGTAGCCCATTGACATCAACATCTTTTGTAGCACTAACAAGGTAACGGGCCTGAAACAAACCTTTCACCTGAAGCTTGGGATACGTCGTGTCGTCTTTTTTTTGTTGCACAGAATCAACTTTATTCTCTTGTACAGTACCTGGTTCTTGCCCTTTGACCAAGGTATGGCTCAATAAACATGCAATAGAAATTGGAATATAGCGTTTCTTCATACTTAAACAATTTTTTTCTTAGCCAGTAGCCCAGCTTACTTCTCATTGTTAATAATCTTGTCGTTCTAAATCTAATGTTGTAGGTACAACACATAGCTTTAAAAAATGTTTTGTTATTCTAATAAAATTTAATAACTGTAAGAAAATCAAACTGATTAAAAAAAGATCAGGTATAAATTCCACCTTTTTATGTAATTTCACAGGCGAATTTCAATACAATCTAAATTTAAAACCTATAGATTGATCTTTTCATGAATTTTGCACTTCATGAAAAAACTTCGTCATTTAAATATGTAATACATTTTAGAATCGATAAATATATTATGAAAGAAAAACTAATCAGAACATGCTTTATTGGCCTTGCGCTCCTTTTGATCCAAAGCTTTTCAGTATCAAGCGCTCACGCCTCAGACAAGGAAAAACCTGCCATGTTTTGGACTTGGCTAGATTACAACGCCAAAACAAACTTTGATTCTATTTGCCGTGAGATGAACTACCTAGGAATCGATGGCGTAATGTTAAATGCTGCTAGTCCAGATGAGTATCGTGTAGCAATTCCCATTGCAAAAAAATATGGCATCCAAGTTATCGCGTGGCTTTGGACGATGAATCTGGAACATGATAGAGATAAAATACTTAAAGAGCATCCAGATTGGTTCAGTGTCAATCGCAACGGAAAAAGTCTCGCAGATACCACTGCATACGTTGGTTATTATAAATTTTTATCCCCTGTCGTTCCTGGAGTAAAAGAATACATCAAAAAGAAAATTGAATCCTATTGTGAAGTTGAGGGATTGGCGGGTATCTCTATTGACTACAATCGTTATGTGGATGTTGTCCTCCCCACAACCCTTTGGCCTAAATACAATATTGTCCAAGATCGCGAGTATCCCGCTTGGGATTACGGATACCATCCCATTGCTATAGAAAAATTTAAAAAACAATATGGCTATGACCCTCGTGCACAAAAAGATCCATCGAAAGATCTCAAATGGCGCCAATTTCGTTGCGATCAGATAACAGATATCGCCAATATGATTGCAGAAATTGTTCATTCTCATGGCAAAACAATGGCAGCATCCCCATTTCCGACCCCCAAAATGGCTTCGCGTATGGTACGTCAAGATTGGGGTAAGTGGAATTTAGATGTTGTTTTTCCGATGGTGTACAGCAATTTTTATACAGAGGATCCAAGCTTTATTAGCGATTGTACCTTAGAAAATGTGCGCGACAAAGGTGCAAATACTACCCTATATTGTGGATTGATGGCTAAAAATAATGAGGAAATATTTGCCGATATGGATGAGGCACTAAATAATGGTGCGCAGGGAATTTCTATTTTTACCATCCATAGCTTAAAAGATCCTCAGATCAGGGAAAAATTCAGAGCCTATACAGCTGCTGCGAAAGCGAGAAAAGCTCAAAATAATGGAACTTTAACACGTTTGGCGCACGTGAAAATCGAAAATAATCCTTTCAAAAAAGAAGGTATTATGAAATTAATCAACCAAAAGATACAAGATTTAGTCCGCTCAGAAAACCCTGCTGCCAGCCCGATAGCATTATCTAAATATAAAAAAATAGATGCATATGATGTCACTCAAAAGTATCTCGTTACTGATAAGGTAAGCAAAAAGAATTTTTACGTCACCTTCTTTTTCTATGGCGGAATACTTTCCGGTTGGAATGTTGATCCAGCTCCAAATGCAGCCTAAAGGATGACCTACTAAGAAGAGGTGCTAAAACGTTATCTATTTAGCACCTCTTTTCTTTTTCATACACTGTTTCCTATCTTTGGAACGAACAAATAATTAAAAAATGAGAAAAAATCTTAGGTTGGCAGCCTGTATTATTGGCTTGATATGTTGCGGATCAATTCCTGTAGCCTTTGCTCAAAATAGCATTCAAAACCAGCAGGGTCCTAAAACCGCGATTATTGATAAGGCATTATTGGATAGAATATTGGATAAAAATAGACAGTCATTCAAAGAAGGTAAAGTGGCCGATTATATTCCGGAATTGGGTAAAGCCAACGCATCATCCATTGCTCTTTCGGTTGTAAATAGTGATGGAACAATCGTTAGTATCGGAGATGTACAACAAAGATTTACCATTCAGAGTATTTCAAAAATTGTTTCATTAATGGTTGCTGTATTGGAAAACGGAGAACAAAATATTTTTGATAAAATGGGGTACTTTGGTACAGACAAACCTTTCAATCATTTTGCGAATTTGGAAACATCGGGCAAACCGCTCAATCCGATGATGAACGCCGGCGCCATTTTAACAACATCGCTCATTAAAGGAACAGGTGAGGAACCTTTTCTTAAAATACTCAATATGATTCGTTTTATAACAAATAATGAAAATATTGATTATAGTAAATCCGTATATAATTCGGAGCGGGAGACTGGAAATCGAAACAGAGGTATGTTCTACCTGATGCGCAACAATGGACTCATTGATGGTGAAGGTGAAGATAAACTAAATAATTATTTTAAACAGTGCTCAATTGAGATAACCGCAGAGGATCTGGCTAAAATAGGTTTCTTTTTTGCCAATCATTGTGTGCGCTATGATGGAAATAAGCAATACAATAATCCAAGTCTATCCCAGTTAGTTCAATCGCAAATGCTCATTGCAGGGATGTACGAATTTAGTGGCGAATATGCCAGAACTGTGGGACTTCCAAGTAAATCGGGCGTTGGTGGCGGAATCGCAGTAAGTGTACCGAATAAAATGGGTATAGGGGCCTATAGTCCAGCCTTGGATCAACACGGTAACTCTGTGGCTGCATATCGCATGATATTAGATTTGGTGAAAGAGAAATCACTAAGTCTCTTTTATTAACCTTAGTAAATTAAAATCAACTATAACATGATACGGACAGAACCAATCATCGCAGTGGATAACGTTCCCAAAAGCTCACAATTCTATCAAAAGCTTTTAGGCTGTACCGGTCAACATGGAGGAGAAACATTTGAAATTCTCACGGATAACGGAACTGTTATTCTCTGTTTACACAAATGGGGTGAACATGATCACCCTACTATGCTCGATCAAATAAATGCAGGGAATGGATTCATATTATTCTTTAGAGTAGACAATTTACAGCAAATTTTCGAAAACGCTACTTTGCTAAATGCAGTCATTGAGAAAGATATACATTACAATGAGAATTCTCTGAAGGATCAATTTATCCTACGTGACCCCGACAACTATTACCTGATTGTATCAGCCTAGTCAGATCTATTTGTTTGTCAACCGCATGTTGGATGTATTCATAAGTAAAATATCCGTTCTTAAACCAGTTTAACTTTTGTGTTGAATGTTTGATGCAACTTTGTCTTATCAAAATTTAAAACAATGACCACACGATTTAATATTGCAAAAGTAGATGCAACCGCCTATAAGGCGATGATGGGATTGGAAACATATCTCAACGATATTTTTTTAAATCCTATTCAAAAGGAACTCATAAAAATACGTGCTTCACAGATCAATGGCTGTGCTTTTTGCTTAGATATGCACACAAAGGATGCGTTGAAGTATGGTGAAACTCCGCAACGGATATTTTTATTAAATGCCTGGCGAGAAACGGATCTATTCACTACGGAAGAACAGATATTGTTGGAGATGACAGAAGAGATCACATTGATACATCAAAAGGGATTGACAGAAAGCACTTTTCAAAAAGCAAAAGAAATATTTGAAGAAAAGGAGATTGCACAGATTATTATGGCAATTATTACCATAAATGCGTGGAATAGAATTGGCATCAGCACGCATTTGGAACTATTAAAGTAGTTTTAGGCGCTTTCGCAAAAAAGCCTTTTCCAATATTGGAAAAGGCTTTTTCATTTACAAATAATTTCCTTTTATTTTCCTGTTAAAATCCCAATTATCATTTATCTTTATTAGGAAAACCTATATAAATACATGATTATGAAAATTATAAAAAAAATCCTAATTGTTTTAGCGATCATCATCGCTATCCCCTTAATTACAGCGATCTTCGTCAGTAAAGACTTCTCGGCCCAAAGTGAGATCACGATCGATAAGCCAAAGCAGGAAGTGTTCAACTATGTAAAAATGCTTAAGAACCAAGATAACTTTGGTGTATGGCAACTCTCAGATCCCCAAATGAAAAAAACTGAACAGGGTGTAGATGGTCAAGTTGGCTATAAATCCAGCTGGGATGGTAAGAAAGTTGGTAAAGGTTCACAGACTATTACAAAAATCGTCGATGGCGAAACGATCGAAACGTCCCTCGATTTCGGCATGGGCGAACCAGCCAAAGGTTATTTCATCTTAAAAGAGATCTCGCCTAATCAAACCTCAGTGACTTGGGGTATTTCAGGAAAATCGCCCTATCCATGGAACTTTATGAATTTATTTATGAATATGAACAAAGATTTCGATCAAGGGTTGAAGAATCTAAAAAATAGACTAAAATAGAGACTATACAAAGTAAAAAACGGTGATTAAAATAAACTTTACTTTAACCACCGTTTCTTATTTTTAAAATGAACAAAATTTATCTTCTGCGCATTAAAATTCGTAGAATGTACCAAAATAGCAACATTATTGATGAAAACAGCTGTAGGGCCGCCCCAACGTATTGTTCGTTGCCGTAACTATACTTCAGATTTTGAGTTTGATAGAGTATGCTTCCGGAAGCAAGTGCAATCATTGCAACCGAGAACCATAATCCAAGTTCAAAACCAAAAATAGCTCCAGCGACAATTGCCCCCAAGGATAAGAAGCCCCCAATTACCAAGATATTCCTGAGAAATGAAAAATCTTTATTGGATACAAATGCAACGACAGTAAGCCCAGTAAACAATGCCAAAGTCATTATACTTGCTTGATAAATGACACTAATTCCTTCGGTCATAAACACCGCCATAAAAATCATCGGCAGGAAGATGATTGCTTCCAGTACAATATAGAAAGCTAGTCCTAGATACTGGGTTTGACGGCTTTGCGAAAGTGTCCATCTTGATGAAAGTGTGGACCCTAACCAAAAACATCCCAATAAAAACAACCAAATAAATTTTCCGCTAACCATCCAAACGATAAAATCATAAGGGATCAATTTGATCAGCAAAGTTTCCAAAACGATAAATGCTAAAATCGAAAGCGCAACATGAAGATAAGTTTTTTTATAAAACACTCCCCTTTCAGCGTCATCATTGATAAGAACGTACTCTTGTGATTCCATAAAACAAATACGATTGATTAAATAACGATTAAAAATAAGCATTAATTCTATTTCCACAAGAAAGAAGTTTGCATAGGCTTATAAAAAAAGAACCCCGCCTAGCGGGGTCCATTCAAACAAACAACTTATTTCCAGCCTCCTCCCAAATCTTTATAGATATTGACAACAGCATTGAGCTGCTGCTTCTTCGTTTCTATCAATTCAAGTTTCGAATCCAGCACATCGCGTTGTGTCATTAAAACCTCCATATAGTCTGCCCTCGCTGATTTAAAGAGATCATTGGACACAGACACGGAATTATTCAGAACCTCAACTTCTTTTGTTTTGAAATCGTAGCTGCGCCCTAGGTTTTCAATATTAGAAAGTTGTGTAGAGACTTCTAAGTAAGCATTCAGAATTGTCTTCTCGTAATTATATACCGCCTGTATTTGTTTCGCGTTGGCCGTATTAAATTCCGCTTTAAGCCCATTTTTATTTATCAATGGTGCTGCAAGCTCCCCTATTAGATTATATAAAACTGATTCAGGCATCTTAAATAGATAGGAAGGCTTGAATGCCTGTAAACCCAAAGCCGCCGAAATCTCCAAAGAAGGATAAAACTCTTTCCGCGCGATCTGTACGTCCAACTTCGCGGCAGCGAGCTCATACTCTGCCTCACGAATATCAGGTCTATTGCTCAGTAATTGGCTCGGTATACCTGTTTGAACCTTCGCCGGGATCAAATCAACAAAATTGCTTTTTTCGCGTTTGATCTCTTGTGGAAAACGCCCCAACAGAAAATTAATACGGTTTTCAGTTTCTTTGATCTGCTGCCTCGTCTCAAATTCCATGCCTTTGGTTTTCAACACTTCAGCCTCAAACTTTTGAACCGCCAGTTCTGTTACACGAGCAGCCTGTTTCTGCAATCGGATTACCGCAAGCGCATTGTCCTGTAGTTCGATATTCTGTTTGATAATGGTCAACTGATTGTCCAATGCCAATAATTCATAATACGAACGGGCAACCTCGGCAATAAGGCTACTCAAGACAAAATTTTTCCCCTCTACAGTAGCAAGATAGCGGTTGAGTGCGGCTTGCTCGGAGTCCTTAAGTTTTTTCCAAACGTCGATTTCCCAACTTGCATACGCACCAATTGTCAAATCTCCCAGTGGATCCGGCATTTCCTTTCCAGGAGCAATTTCTGTACTGGCATCACCCGCCCCCTGACTGGTATATCGTCCAACTTTTTCAACACCTCCTCCGGCACGTAAACCAACGGTAGGTTTCAACGCCCCTTTTCGTAAAAGAATATCGTTTTTTGCAATTGCCAACTCCTGCAAAGTAACATTCAGTTCCTGATTGTTTTTCAAAGCTGTATCTATTAATACAACTAGATTTGGATCAGTAAAAAATTCACGCCACTTAACCGATGCTGAATTCGTTGTGTCAGATTTATCTACGTCTGTAAATTGCTGCGGAACAAATTTATTCTCCTGTATTTGTGTCGCTTTCGGAACCTTACATCCCGTCACTGCTGCTGAAAGCGAAAATGCAATGACCCATTGTATTTTTCTGCGATTAGTCATTATTATCAAGTTCTTCAGTTAATGGATTTTCATCCTCGTGTTTAATAAGCTTACGTCTAGAGGCAATAGTTCCAAAGATATAGTACAAGCCTGGTATCACTAAAATACCGAACACTGTTCCAAACAACATACCTCCCGCTGCTGCTGTACCGATCGTACGGTTACCTATCGCCCCAGGACCAGATGCCATAACTAAAGGAATCAACCCGGCGATAAAGGCGAAAGATGTCATCAAGATAGGTCTAAACCTCACTTTTGCACCGTCCAAGGCAGCTTCGATGATACTCAATCCTTGCGAATGCCGCTGAGCGGCAAACTCAACAATCAACACGGCATTTTTACCAAGTAAACCTATGAGCATGACCAAAGCGACCTGTGCATAAATGTTGTTTTCCAATCCCAATAACTTCAATAGTAGAAAGGCACCGAAGATCCCGATTGGTAAAGAAAGCAACACCGCAAAAGGCATAATAAAGCTTTCATATTGAGCGGAAAGTATCAAATAAACGAAACCAAGACAAATTAAGAAGATATAAATCGCCTGATTTCCGCGCCCTACCTGATCCTTGGAGATACCAGCCCAATCAATACCATAGCCCCGAGGCAAAGTTTTAGCAGCGACTTCATTAATCACCTGAATTGCTTCACCACTACTGTAACCCGGTGCGGCAGAGCCTGAGATTTCGGACGCCATATACATATTGTGTCGGGTGATCTCAGAAAGACCGTAAACCTTTTCCATATGCATAAATGCTGAAAATGGAACCATCTCATCTTTTTCATTCTTCACGTATAGCTTTAAGATATCTTCCGGCAAAGCCCTGTATTGCGGCAAAGCCTGAACCATAACTTTATATTGGCGGTCATACTTAATGAAGTTCGTTTCGTAATTACTACCAACCAAAGTCGAAAGCGTATTCAGTGCATTATCAATAGTAACCCCCTTCTGTTGCGCCAGATCATTGTCTATATGCAACATATACTGTGGGAAACTCGCACTGTAGAAGGTAAATACGGATGATAATTCAGGTCTCTTATTCAACTCACGCACAAAATCCCTACTTACCGTTTCCATTTTCTTGTAGTCACCAGAACCGGCTTTGTCCAGAAGACGAAGCTCAAATCCACCCGCGGCACCATAGCCCGGTACGGCTGGTGGTTGGAAAAATTCGATAGACGCCCCTGGGATATTTTTGGCAGCAGCCTCTAGTTGCTCAATAATCTCTTGCGAGGATTCTTTACGTTCTTCCCAGCTTTTCAAGTTGATCAAACAAGTACCTGTATTTGCTCCAGTTCCTTCAGTCAGGATTTCATAACCAGCTAACGACGATACCGATTGTACACCATCAATGTTTTCAGCTTCTTTTTGCAATGTTTGGGCCGCTAGATTGGTTCTTTCCAATGTCGACCCTGGCGGCGTTTGAATAATAGCATAAATCATCCCCTGGTCTTCATTGGGGATAAAACCTGCAGGAACAGCATTATTCAAAAAATAGGCTCCAATACAAAAACCTATCAATACTAAAAATGTAAACACCCGTTTATCCACTATCCCTTTCAACAGGTAAACATATTTGTTGGACATCTTATCAAACAATCTATTGAAAGAATCAAGAAACTTATCGATAATGGATTTCTTTCTTGGCTTGCCATGATTATTCTTCAGCATGATCGCACATAATGCTGGAGTCAGTGTCAATGCCACAACACCCGATAAGATGATTGATGTTGCCATGGTAATGGAAAACTGCCGATAGAATATCCCTACTGGACCAGACATAAAGGCAACGGGGATAAAAACCGCCGCCATAAGGAAGGTGATCGCAACAATGGCACCGCTGATTTCATGCATCGCTTTTTTGGTCGCCTTATAAGCCGAAATATGAAGCTCTTCCATTTTGGCATGGACAGCTTCGATAACCACAATCGCATCATCCACAACCACACCAATGGCAAGCACCAATGCAAATAGGGTGATCAAGTTGATGGTAATTCCAAAAAACTGCATGAACAAAAACGATCCCACCAATGAAACCGGCACTGCAATAGTTGGAATCAACGTCGAGCGCCAATCTCCTAAGAATAGAAAAACGACAATAGCAACAAGCACAAATGCTTCCAATAAAGTATGGACTACTTTTTCCATGGATGCATCCAAAAATTTTGAAACGTCATAGCTAATTTCGTAATCCAGCCCTTTAGGAAAAGATGCCTTCAATTCCTTCATTTTGCTTTTAACGTCTTGGATTACCTGAGAAGCATTACTTCCATAGGATTGTTTTAAGACAATCGCTGCGGATGGTTTTCCATTCAGTGTAGAATAGATATCATACATCGCTGAACCGAATTTGATGTCCGCAACATCTTTTAAGCGTAACATTTCACCATTTTCACCCGCACGTAATACGATATTGCCATAACCTTCAGTTGTCGTAAAACGTCCCGGGTATTTCAATACATATTCGAAAGATTGGGAGGTCATACCAGACGACTCGCCGGCTTTACCTGGTGAAGCTTCCAAACTCTGCTCTGATAAGGCTTTCATCACCTCTTCTGCAGAAATCTTGTAAGCTGTCATACGATCTGGTTTCAACCAAATACGCATCGCTAATTCGCGCGTTCCAAGAATATTAGCCACCCCAACACCGTCTACACGACGTAATTCGGAGACAATATTCATGTCCGCATAGTTATACATAAAGTTTCCATCAAGCTCTTTGTCTTTGCTATAGAGATTGATGTACATGAGCATATTGGATTCTTCACGTGTAATCTTCACCCCCTCACGTACCACAATTGGAGGAAGCTTATTGACCACAGAAGCCACACGGTTCTGCACATTTAACGAAGCCTGATTCGGATCTGTTCCTAGGTTGAATACCACCTGGATACTTGCTTCCCCGTCGTTACCGGCATCAGAAGCCATGTATTTCATGCCCGGAACCCCATTTATCGCCCGCTCTAGCGGTATGATAACTGATTTAATCATCAACTCACCATTTGCTCCAGGATACTCGGCAGTGATATTCACCTTCGGTGGCGATATAGATGGAAATTGTGTTACAGGAAGCTGTACCATAGAAAGCACACCCAAAAACACAATGATCAGTGATATAACGATCGAAAGTACTGGTCTATTTATAAAACGACTAAACATAGTAATTTAAGTGTAAGGGTCTATTCTGTTTTTAACTTCAAATTTGAAATGGCGTCTTTAGGTTGCACAAAGCTGTAGCTGATTTTATCATCCTCTTTCGCTTTCTGAATACCATCCAACAAAAATTTATCATCTTTTTGAAGTCCGCTCGTTACCACATACAGATCTGGTAGGGAGTTACCAATTGTGATATGACGAGCTTTTAATTTGCCATCCTTATCGACTACATACACATATTTACGGTCCTGCATTTCGTATGTCGCTTTCTGTGGAATAATTAAAACCTGTTTCAACGGAAAGTTCATCACCACTTTGCCACTCTCGCCATGTTTTAATAGACGGTTTGGGTTGGGAAATTTCGCTCTAAAAGCAATATTTCCTGTTTCACTGTTAAATTCACTTTCTATGGTCTCTACAAGACCATTTTGAGCAAATAGCTCATTATTGGCAAGTAAGAGGCCCACATGGGTATCCCCGCGTTTACTCACGTTAGTTTGATAACTTAAATATTCTGGTTCGGAAACATTGAAATAAACCAACATCTCACTATTATCGGATAGACTTGTCAATAATTCGCCTTCATCCACCAAACTTCCCAATTTCAATGGAATCCGATCAATCGTTCCATCAAAAGGTGCCCTGATTTCTGTAAAGGAGAGATGTAATTTTGCAATCGCTGCCTCAGCTTTGGCTTGCTCAAGCTTCGCTTTAGCCATAGCGAGTTCGTTGGGCGATACAACATTTTTATCAGCTAATGTTTTTGTATTTTGAACTTCAATTTCCGCTACATTAACTTCTGCAGAAGATTTGCGGTATTCGGCCTCATACATCTTCGGCATAATCCGAAAAAGTAATTGCCCTTTATGGACAAATTGTCCTTCATCCACGAAAATCTGCTCAAGATAGCCCTTCTCTTGAGCCCGAAGCTCAATATTTCGGAAAGATCTAATCTGGGAGACAAAATCCTTACGGATAGTTGTATCCATTTGTACCGGAGAGGTCGCTGTAAATTTCTCTTTTTCTTCCTTTTCTTCCTTTTTGGAAGTACACCCGATTTGGCATAAGCTAATAGCCAAACTAGCGAGCATAAATACTCTTTTCATTTGTAAGCGTCTAATTAAAAAAATAAGTTTGATTGTTTGTTGTGCTGGTTGGTGAAATAACCTCTACTTTGGCTTATGGTCGTTCCGACTTGTTAATGGATTGTACAAATCGATTACAACGCAATGGAGCATCCCTTAAGATATCCACCAAAGCATATGAAATTTCGAAGGGTATGTTTTAGATTCTCCAGTTTTGTTGAAGAACATATCTTTGAGGGAAAAGATAGGCTATGAAATTGCAAAAAGGAATCCTCTTTGCAAATCGAAAAACAAAAACAAAAAGGACAATTGCAAAAAGCAGCAGCGCAACAAATTGAGACGTTACCTGCAAATCCTTGGTCAATTGAAAATTCTCGGCATCAAACTCCTCTATAACGGGATTATCACTATGTATATTACCATAAAATAGCGGATCGATGTGATCAACCGATGCATCAATATACTTCTGCACGTCAGCATGATTATGCTGAAACATAAAACTAACAGCTGGTCGATCGGATTCAATGAGCACAGCATGGCTATTACTGCTTCTGATAAATAAGAAGCATAGGAAAAGGAGTATGGTAATAACCGCTTTCATTGCGGAGCAAATATACTAGCGTACAAATAATTTTAACGATCTTTAACACATTTTAACAAAACAATTACAATCCGTAGATTTCCGCTAGAAAAGTGATAATTGCAAACCCCTTCCTTTTGTTCTCAAAGGTTCTGCATCTCCAAAGACTGTTCTGCCCCCATACTTCCAAGAATCCCTTCGTTCCTCCGCTATAATCTGTTGAATATCAAACTGAGGCTGAAAATCTTTTTCGCTATCCAGCACGATCTGGTGCAACTTGTTTATTGATTTTAACTTTTCACCATAACCCAGTTTAGATTTTTCAACACCTTTTTGTAAAATCTGAATGCTCTCATCGTAAATGGTTAATGGAACCGGAAAAGGATGTCCATCTTTTCCGCCATGAGCAAACGAAAATCGTGCGGGGTCGTTGAACCGTGAAGGAGCTCCATGGATCACCTCACTAACCAAGGCCAATGACTGTAACGTGCGGGGACCAACTCCTTTTAAAAGCAGTAGGTCTTCAAAATGGCTTGGTTGACTTTCTCGGGCGACGTACAACATCGCTCCCAACCTCTTCAAGTCAACATCTGCAGCACGTACATCGTGATGAGATGGCATAATAAGTTTAGCGAAATCTTGCATTACTTTAGTTGAATCCTCTCCCACTATAGTCATAATACCTGCTCTATTGGCTGCCGCTTCTGCAGCTGTCAAGTTAAGGATTATACCTTGCGAAGGCCCACTGATACCAGCATGAGGTTCTTCAACGAACGATTTGACCTTTTCAGAATGCCAATGGTAGCGACGAGCAGTCCCATCCTTTTCATGCATACCTTGCTGGACAACAGACCAATTACCACGATCTGTTACGATAAAATTATGTAAATACAGTTGGTAACCATCTTGAATGGCTGTGTTATCCACTTTAGCGACAAGCTTACTGCTGCGAATCAAGCCGTTGCCATCCAACCCAATTCGATCTGACAACTGAAGTAGTTCCTGTGGAGTTTGCATAGACAATTTGCCTTTCCCCCCACAGATATAAAGCCCCAGCGACTTCGCATCTGGATTAATAGCGCGTTTTAATGCCCCCATAACAGCCGTTGTGATCCCTGAAGAATGCCAATCCATCCCGAGCACGGCACCAAAACTCTGAAACCAGAATGGATCCGCCAGTCTTCTTAAAACTTCATCTTTACCATAATCCATTAGGATAACTTCAACTATTGAACGACCTAGGGAAGCCATACGTTCGTAAAGCCACGCTGGTACTTTTCCATAGTGTAATGGGAGATCTGCAGTGCCGGACCGTTTCATTGTAAACTAAATATATTAGCACAAATCTATCTTTTTTTTGCGAAAATAAAAAGGCTAGAATCCATCTAGCCTTTTTATTTTATGATCAATCTATTCATAAGACATAAGCATATATAGCTTACCCTATGTCAAAACCCGTTTATTTGCCCGTTAACGCTGATAACAATCCAGCTCGAAACGAAGGATCTTTTTCAGAAAACTCAATAGAATGCTTATACGTGTCTACATTAAAGAAGAGCTCCGCTGGAGCAGCTTTTTTATTGTCCAAAAATAGTTTAAAGCTATATGCTGTTTTTTTGGATAAGTCAGCATTCACCTTATTGGATGAAAACACATTCGGAAGAATTACATCTTTTGTAAAAGAATCCGTTGTAGGAGTCTGAAATAAGTCACCTAACGCTTTAATTAAATTGTCAGACTGTTGACCCGATGACGAGATTCTAATTTTACCTTTGGTAAAACCGACGTCATCACTCGGCTTGCCATCTATTATACCTGCGGGTATAAAATCTACAACCTCAAACTTCGCTCCTACAGTATCTTGTTTGTAAAGAGATTTTGTGATATAGATCCGACTTGAATCGGTTAAGATCTCATCTGTGATACGTAGAAAAAAGTTCTTCTTTTCTGCACCCGGTGTACCATTCGTAAATTGTTCGATTTTTACACCTTCAATTTTGTTAACCGTTGTTGTATCACTTCCATCAGTTTTCTTTTGATTGGAATTTCCGCAACTAGCCATCAGCACCGTAGCGGTTGCAAGAAATGCTATAGATTGAATCTTGTACATATTGAATTGTTTGTTATCAGTTATTAATGAATATTGCTCTTATAATATTACCATTATTACTGATAACAAACAACTATTATCAATGTTTTTATTTTATTTCAATAAAGCATCGTATAAAATTTCCACAGGATGATAAGATTTTCTTCCTACACCATCTTTAATCTGATGCCTACAGGAAGTACCCGCCGCAGCAATTAAAGTATCGGATGATGTTTTACGTATGGTTGGTAACAAAACCAGCTCGGCCACTTTCATCGAAACATCATAATGTTCAGCCTCATAACCAAATGACCCTGCCATACCACAACAGCCCGAAGGAATAGTTTCTACGCTAAAGTTCGTTGGAAATGATAGAACCTGTTCTGTCACAGTCACGAGGTGAAAAGCCTTTTGGTAACAGTGACCATGCAGCTTTATCTTTTTTGTTGTTCCAGTAAACTGTTCCGGATGAATACGTCCTGCCTTCATTTCAGTCAACAGAAATTCGTCAATCATCAACGCATTTTTGGCTACTTTTTGTGCGTCAACTCGTAAATCATCGTCTACTAAACTTAAATACTCGTCTCTAAATGTAATTATCCCTGATGGTTCAACACCTAAAAGTGGCGTATCATCCGTAATTAATCCCTTTAAGAAATGGATATTTTGATTCGCAATCTTCTTTGCTTCTTTCACAAACCCTTTGGAAAGATAAGTCCGCCCACTTTGTACATGTTTTGGAATGACTACTTCATACCCCAATGCCGTCAATAATTTGTATGCTGTAATACCGATCTCTGCATCATTATATTCGGTAAACTCATCCGAAAAAAGGTAAACACGACGCTTGGCATCACTTACCGCCGCTTGTTTTTTTACCCATTGGGTTAAGGTCGTTCCATTGACTGTTGGCAAGGAACGCTTTGGCGCAAATCCTACTGTTTTTTTGACCATTCCTGACAAGAAATCATTTTTGACCACAAAATTATAAAGAGGTGCAATCCACGATCCGAGTTTCTGAGACTGGGTGAAATTAGCGATTAATTTTGTTCTAAATCCCGCACCATGCTCATCATAATAGTGCTGCAAAAATTCGGCTTTCATTTTGGCTACATCCACACTGGAAGGACACTCCGTTTTACAGCCTTTGCAGCTTAAACAGAGGTCCATGACTTCCTTGATCTCTTCATGATCAAAACGATTTTTCTTTGTGGAATTTGTTAAAAACTGACGCAGCATATTTGCCCGCGCCCGTGTTGTATCTTTTTCATCGCGCGTAGCCATAAACGACGGACACATTGTTCCACCGGTAATTTCAGTCTTGCGGCAATCTCCCGAACCTGAACATTTCTCCGCCAACCGAAGGATAGACTCATCTTTAGAAAAATCGAAGTAGGTCTTTATTTCTGTTCGGTTGCTATCGTTGTCATAACGCAGATGAGAATCCATTGGCGGTGTGTTGACAATCTTATTTGCATTAAAAACACCCTGTGGATCAAAGATGGATTTTACATCTTCAAGTAATTTGTAAACTTTTTCACCAAGCACTTTGCCAATAAACTCTCCGCGTAGGCGACCATCACCGTGCTCTCCACTTAGCGAACCGTTATATTTTAATACAAGATCACTCGTTTTTTCGAGGATTGAACGAAAAGTACGTTTCCCCGCTGCAGTTTTCAGATTTACAAAGGGTTCGATATGCAGCTCTCCCGCTCCTGCATGCGCATAATAAGATGCATGTACTCCCTCTTCTATCAAAAGCTTTTGAATATCACTCACGTAAGCAGGTAGGTCCTCAGGTGAAACAGCACAATCTTCAATCAAATTTACAGGCTGACTGTCCCCAGGCAAATTACGGATTAAACCAAGTCCTGCTTTGCGCACATCCCAAACTAAATTCGTCTGTTCAATACCGGTAATATAAGGATAGGCATATCCTAAGCCACGGGCAATTAGATCCGCTTTCAAGGCCATCGCTTTCGATTCTGTTTCAGCTGCTGTCTGCCCCCTAAACTCAACAATCAATAAAGCCTGGGGATCCCCCTCTATAAAAAAACGATTATACTTATAGGTTGGATGCCCAACCGTGAAATCCATGATGTATTTGTCTACCAGTTCAGATGCTTCTGGCTTATGCTCCAGGGCAATCACGTTGCCATGCATACACTCCACCATATCTGCAAAGTGAACACAGAGTAAACCTAGTTCCTGAGGTGGTAAGGACATCAGTTTGAGTTTCGCTTCTGTAACGATAGCCAAAGTTCCTTCGGATCCCGCTAATAAATTACACATATTGAAAGGGGCCGAACGATCGGCAAGAATATCTAATGCATAACCGGTATTTCTTCTTGTGATGGATCGTTTGGGGTAGCCCGCTTCTATGGCACTTAAATGCTGTGGATCTGTCAATAATTCATTCATATTACGATAGATATCACCCTCACGACCAGTTAATAATAACTTTTTAAAATAAGTTGCCTCATCAATCGTTTCAAATGTCGCTTCAGAACAGTCGTCCAAAAGTACGTTGGCCGAAATCAAATTGTGCCGTGTATCTCCCCAAACAATAGAATGTAAACCCGAAGAGTTATTGCCAATCATTCCGCCTACCATGGCACGGCTTGCCGTCGAAGTTTCTGGCCCAAACATCAGTCCGAATGGTTTAAGATAACTATTTAAGTCGTCACGGATCACGCCAGGTTGCACCCGAACCCACTGCTCTTCGACATTAAGTTCAATAATACCGGTAAAATGACGAGAAATATCCATAATAATACCATGGCCTACAACCTGTCCCGCCAGAGAGGTACCAGCAGTACGGGGTATTATAGTTATCCTATGCTGCTGCGCAAAATCAATTAATTTTTTAATGTCATCAATATCAGCTGGTATTGCTACAGCCAACGGCTTTTCCTGATAAACAGACGCATCGGTCGAATAGGCAAGCAACATTGTTTGATCCTTGGTTTCATCGGTATAAAAGAGCTCCCCCTTGAGTTGAGACGCTAATAAGGCTAATTGATTTTGATCTTTCACTTAATCTGCATTTAATGTATGAAACAAATTTAGTCAAATTTATGCATCGGAAAAAGAGATGAATGCAAGAAACGCACAAATCAAAAACAAAAAACGCATAAAAACGCAAAACAGGGTAATTTACCACAAAAGTCAATTTTATTTCGTTCCTTCAAACAATGCGTGTATTTTTGTGGTGCTACATCATTTAGTTAACGATTGATATCTTCCTTATATGCGTAATCTATTCCTTCGCTATACGCTTCATTCTGATTTTATTATATACACCATTCGGGTATTGATTGGCTTCCTTATAGGCTACCCACTCTTTGTATCCTTTCCCCAGTATTCTGTTTCTTGGACACTCATATCGATTATACTGGTCATTTCGCCACAAGAGAATGAATCAAAAAAAATAGCTATCGATCGCGCTAAATCCAATTTTATAGGTTCGGCAATCGGTCTTAGTTTATATTTTGTACCTATTTCGCAACTGTATGCCATGATTATCGGCATTGTCGCGTCGTTGATTACATGTAAGCTACTCAACATCATGGCTGTGGCGCGAACATCTATGGTCGCACTAATTATCGTCTACCTTCATGAACAGCAAAGCCGCTCCTACTTCGCCGCCTTGGATCGCTTTGGCTGCGTCTGTTTAGGTTGTCTGATTGGATTGGGCGTCATCCTGTCTACAAGAAATATTATTCTGAAATTAAGAAAAAGGTATAATTGTTGAATTATACCCCTAAGCTCCCTAAAAAGCAATATACTTACATTCAGCACCATAGCCCAAATGGTTAAGATTTCTTTACAATGAATTCGAATAAAATTCACATACATTTCGGTGTTATCAGAATAATATTCAGAATTATATAAATAATTTTGAATATTATACTTTTTTACCTACCTTTGCAGTCGAAATGACAAAAGTAGAATATAATTTAGACCAAGTCGACTATAAAATCTTGCGCTTAATGCAGGATAATGGACGGATCAACAATGCTGATATCGCAAGAGAATTAGGCATGGCACCATCAGCAATCCTCGAGCGCGTAAAGAAGCTTGAGCAAAAAGATGTGATTTTAAAATATAGTGCCAAGATCAATCCTGCCGCGGTCGATCAAAAACTTTTATCGTTTATTTTTATCAAAGCCAATGATATTATTGGCGAACAGGGTGTAGGGTTGGCACTTGCCGAAATCCCCGAAGTTCAAGAAGTACATGACATTGCAGGTGATGATGGTTACCTTATTAAAGTAAGAACTGCAGATTCTACAGGTCTAGTGGATCTTATGCGGAATACATTAAGTAAAGTTGAAGGTATTATTTCAACGAGAACAACAATTGTACTTCAGACAGTCAAGGAAGATCAGCAGGTTGTGATACCTGAGTAATAGAAAGGAGGTTTAATTATGTTGCAAGGACAAAAAAAGGCAGCTAGTCCAGTAATGGTTGTTGTTGCTTATTTCATTATTTATGTGGTATGGGGCTCTACCTTTTTCTTTATAGAAAAAGCATTACATAGTTTCCCCCCATTTATTTTGGGTTCGTTTCGATTTGTTGCAGCCAGTGCAATCCTAATGACATATTGCGCCATAAAAGGATATAAATTATTTAACAAGCGCTCTATTCAGGAGGCCGCAATCGTAGGTTTTTTATTGCTCTTTGTCGATATGGCAGGGGTTATCTGGGCGGAGCAATATGTATCTGGTGGTGTTGCCGCTATTATTGCTGCTGCTGCTGCAATCTGGTTTATATTATTGGACAAACCAAAATGGAAAGAAAACTTTAGCAGCATTAGCACAGTTGCTGGTGTAGCATTAGGTTTCTGTGGTGTTGTGATGCTGTTTGCTGAACAGATCATGGCAACCAATGACAATACAGATGGCACCCTTAAGGTGATTGCCTTATCGATTTTAGTATTGGGTTCTGTCGCTTGGACTGTAGGTTCATTGATTTCCAAGTATTTTAAAAAATCTGAAAAAGAAGAAAAAGAGGATCTACATGTTATGGTAAAGACCGCTTGGCAAATGGTTACCGCAGGTGTCCTCTTTAATATCACGGCACTTTTTACCGGTGAATATACATCATTTACACTGCGTAGTGTGGCACCTGTAGACTGGTTCAATTTGGGGTATTTAATTACATTTGGCTCAATTCTTGCTTTTAGCTCTTATATTTGGTTATTGCAGGTGCGTCCAGCAATGGAAGTAAGTACCTATGCGTATGTGAACCCAATTATTGCACTTATTTTAAGTCATTTTTTCACTTCGCACGTGGTAACCTCCTTGCAAATTGTCGGTTTAGCCGTTATTCTATTTTCAGTCTTGTTGATGAACTGGAAAGCGTATCGCACCAAACTGTCGTCGCGCAGCAAAAGGAAAAAGATCCTCCAACAAGGTAATAAGCTGGAGAACTTGAAAACAGCAGATCGCCAAATGGATGCCAATACTATTCCTGACACGGAATTAGTTCACTAGGTTGTTATTTTTCTAATTATATGGACAAAGCTTAATGTGTAACAATGTTAAGCTTTTGTTGTTTTTAAAAATTAGCTAACATTGGATAAGATTTGTTCATATATAATTGGCTAACTTTGCAAAGTATTTGGTTAAATTAAAAAGAATGAATATATCGAAGCAAATTGCCTTTATTGGTAGCCTTGGTGTCGCTTCGCTTTTGATGGTTACAGGTTGTACAAAACAGCTCCATCCAACGCAAAAAGATTTCCAACAATATCATATCAATAGCGATATGCAAGCTGATCCTGCAGTCGTATCAATCTACGAGCCCTTCAAGCACAAAATGGAAGCGGAAATGAACCGTGTGATTGGACATGCGGACAAGGCATTGACAAAAGAGAAAACAGCGGAAACATTAATGGGCAACTTTTTTTGTGAAGCCTTGTTGTGGATGAGTGAACATAATGCCCATAACCCTGCGGATTTAGCGTTCGCAACAAAGGGTGGGATTCGAAACGACCTTAAAGCAGGAGATATTACCGTAGGACATATTTTCGAGGTTATGCCCTTTGAGAATACATTGACCATCCTTGAACTTAAAGGTAGTCAAATTCGTCAGCTTGCTGACTATATTGCAACAACACATGGTCAACCTATTGCTGGAATGACTTTGACAATTACAGGCAACAAAGTTCAGGACATCAAGATCAAAGGTCAAGCTATTGAAGACGATAAGTTATATAAACTAGTGACCTATGATTATCTTGCTAATGGTGGTGACAACCTTACCCTGTTGACACAACCTGTATCGCGGGCAGATTATCCGCAACGTATGCGTGAAGGTTTGATTGAATATGTGAGTGAATTAACGAAAGAAGGCAAAAAAGTAAATGCAGAATTAGATGGAAGAATTAAAATCAATTAACCGAAGATCATTTATCAAGCAAGTTGGTGGATTTTCTGCTGCAGTTGCTTTGGGATCACTTCCTTTTCAAGTCGACGCGAAGAGCAAAAAGGTAAAGCTTACAATTTTACATACCAACGATGTTCATAGCCGTATTGAACCGTTTCCGATGGACGGCGGTAAATATCAGGGATTGGCTGGTGTTGCGCGCAGAAGTACACTTATCAATAAAATCCGCAAAGAAGAAGAACACCTTCTATTACTAGATGCAGGCGATATGTTTCAAGGTACCCCCTATTTTAATCTTTTTGGAGGAAAACTTGAACTTGATCTCATGACAAAGCTGGGTTATGATGCGGGAACATTCGGAAATCATGAATTTGACAATGGTCTTAACGGCCTTGTAAAGTACCTGGATCACGCTAAATTTCCATTCTTAACAGCCAATTACGACTTCAAAGGGACTGTATTGGAGGGGAAAACCCAGGATTATACCATATTCCATAAAGGTGGAATAAAAATAGGTGTGTTTGGACTAGGGGTAGATATTGAAGGATTGGTTGACCCCAATAACTTCAAGGGAATGAAATATTTGGATCCTATTGAAGTATCCAACAAGGTGGTCCGCATATTGAAGGAAAAACACAAATGTGATTTGGTCATCTGTTTATCGCATTTAGGTTATCAATATGAAAACGATAAAGTATCGGATCTGATCCTTGCCGCTAAAACCTCGGACATCGACCTAATTATCGGCGGCCATACCCACACCTTCTTAAATGAACCAACACTGGTTACAAATTTAAAAGGAACAAAGACCGTTGTGAATCAAGTCGGTTTTGCCGGGATTAATCTAGGACGTATTGACTTTATTATGGAGCCGGGGTCTGAGAAGAAACAAATGGTCGCAAGTACCTATCAGGTCAATCCTACAATTCCAGAGTCCATGTTGGCATAATATGATCTAATTTTAATAAATGCCAAGTTGACTAATCAATTTGGCATTTTTTTTACCAATATTACAAGAAGACGTATGAATTAAAAAACTTATACGATCTATACAAGCTGATTCATCATTTAATGAAAAGAATTTTATCGATATACCTCGACTCCTTCAAGGGACTGTCTCAAGCCGCATGGCTACTTGCCATAGTCATGCTTATTAATAGAATGGGAAGTATGGTGATTCCCTTTCTTGGACTCTACATGACCCAGGTTCTACATTTTGACATTAAACAAGTTGGTGTGGTATTGATGAGTTATGGATTCGGCTCCGTTTGTGGTTCCTATATAGGTGGCTGGCTGACTGACCGGATTGGTAGTTTCAAGGTTCAGTTTGGAAGTCTCGTATTAGCCGCTCCTTTATTCTTACTGATTCCAAATTTCAAAGAGGTGCAGTCATTATCCATCATGATTTTTACCTTAAGCTTAATCTTTGATGCCTTTAGACCTGCAAACTCGGTCTCAGTGGCGAGTTACGCTAAACCAGAAAATATCACGCGTGCTTTTTCATTGAATCGCCTAGCCATAAATTTGGGATTTTCAATCGGCCCAGCAGTTGCTGGATTTTTGGCCACCATCTCATTCAATTGGATCTTTTATGGAAATTCTTTTGCCGTCCTTTGCGCTGCAGTGATTTTCTTTGTCTTTTTTCATAAACGAGAAAAAAGAAGCGATATCAAATCAAAAAAAGAGATTACTTCCGAAAACAAATTGCCTCAAAAAGGACGAAATCCTTATACAGACCTGCCTTTTGTCTTATTCAATATCTTTTGTTGTATTTTCTCATTTTGTTTCTTTCAGCTGATTACGACTTTACCACTTTTCTACCGTGAGGTTCATCATTTGAACGATCACCAAATCGGATTTCTACTCGGTTGGAGTGGTTTCGTTATCGTATTGCTGGAGATGTTTATCGTCCATATCGCTGAAAAAAGATTTTCGTTAATTAGCACGCTCGTCTTTGGAACATTTTTATGTGCCAGCTCTTATGCCATGCTAAATTTTACAGGCGGGCTGGGTTGGTTATATTTCACATTCTTTATTTTTGGTCTTGGCGAAATGCTGACATTACCTTTTATGGCAACGGTTTCTGTTAACCGCTCGACACCCAAAACACAAGGAGCATACATGGGCTTCAATTCCCTTGCTTTTTCAGCTGCAAATATATTTTCACCACTTTTAGGGACAAGCATAGTCGACTCCTTTGGTTTTACAACACTATGGTGGGCAACTGCATTGACCCTATCTGCAACGGCAATCGGGTTCTATTTGGTTCTGAAATGGATGAAATAGTATAAACTAAATAAACAAAAAGCGGGTGTATTTAATTTTAAATACACCCGCTTTTTGTAAAATGATTGATAACCTACCAAATTTTGATACGTTTATCGACCGGAACAAACATTTTGTCGCCGTTCTTTGTATCCCAAGCTTTATGGAAAGCATCCAGGTTAATGATCGGCGCAAAAGCGCGGTACTGTGCCGGAGAATGTGGATCAGTTTTCACTTGATTGACCACAAACTCGTCTGTAGTCTTCGTTCTCCATATCGTTGCCCAGGAAAGGAAAAAGCGCTGGTCCTGCGTAAAACCATCTATTAATCCAGGATTTCCCTTATCTTTCAGATAAAGTTGCAATGCATCAAAAGCAACTGATGAGCCTCCTAAATCCCCAATATTCTCCCCTAATGTAAAGCGACCGTTCACAAAAACGCCCGGTACAGGCTCATAAGATTCAAATTGACGTACCAAAGCATCAGCCGCTGCTTCAAATTTCGCCTTATCACTATCGCTCCACCAGTTGTTCAGGTTTCCATTTCCATCATATTTAGCGCCCTGGTCGTCAAATCCATGCGAAAGTTCATGACCAATTACCGCACCGATACCACCAAAATTAACTGCAGCATCAGCCTTATAATCATAGAATGGCGGCTGAAGAATCGCTGCCGGAAAGACGATCTCGTTAAACAATGGGCTATAATAAGCGTTCACAGTCTGCGGAGTCATCCCCCATTCAGATTTGTCAACTGGCTTATCTTGCTTCGCCAAATTTTGGTAAAATGCCCATTTACTCGAAGCCAATACATTTTCATATAACGATGTACCAACATCAAGTTTGCTATAATCTTTCCATTTATCCGGATAGCCAATTTTAACTTTAAACTTAGCCAGTTTGTCCAATGCCTTTACTTTCGTTTCATCCGACATCCAAGTTAATCCCTTGATATGCTGCCCGAAAGCTTTAACAAGATAGCTTACAAGCTCTTCAGCTTCAGCTTTGGCCTTCGGAGGGAAGTTTTCTTTCACATATAATTTCCCTAATAACTCCCCTGCGATCGAATTGACAAATTCCACACCGCGCTTATCTAATGCACGCTGCTCCTTTTGTCCTTTTAATTTACGGCCCCAAAAATCAAAATACAGATCATTCAACTCTTGTGTGGTATATGACGCTGCATTATTTAAGATATGAAATGTCAATATCTCCTTGATTGCAGGTAGGTTTTCAGGACTGAAAACTCGATCCAAATTTTCATAATACTTTATTTCCGGCACAATAACAGTATCAGCCTTAAAACCGACATCCTTTAGGTACTTTGCAATATCGATGTTTTTCACCATCTTTTTTAGATCAGCTACAGCGATCGGATTATATCGACCATTAGCATCACGTGATTGCTCAACAGTTTTAAGGTTTGCCGCCATCTGTTTTTCAAAGGCAACAATTTTTGGACCTTTTAAATCCTTCGTAACCTGGCCCGATTTAGCATAAAGTGCAGAAATATAATTTGAATAGTCAGTTAACGTTTCTTCGTTCTTCTTATCTTTTACTTGATAATAAGAACGTCCCAACCCTAGACTTCCGCCGCCGAGGTATACCGTATTGACATCGGAATTCTTAAGATGCGCATATACATAGCCACTAAAAAAAGGATTTCCACCAATGGGTGCTACCTCAACAAGATATTTATATAAATCATCGAAATTCTTAATTGCAGCAATTTTAGTGAGATAAGGTTTAACAGGCGCTAAACCAAGTTTATTACGTGTTTTCATATCCACAAATGATTTATACAAATCACCTATTTTCTGATTGTCTGTACCCTTTTGGAACTGTCCAGATAATGATTCTTGCAAAACCTTCAAAGTAGCAATATCGGTATTTTCACGCAATTCGTCGAAAGAACCCCACCGTGCTTTATCGGAAGGTATTTTAACTGTTTTCATCCATTGCCCGTTCACAAAATTATAAAAGTCATCTTGAGGACGAACACTCTTATCCATGTAACTCACATTGATTGCATTGTTTTGCGCATGACCTGCTAACGAGCCGCAGGCTAACAAGGCAGCTAAAAGTAGATTTTTCTTCATATAAAAATTTAGTTTGTTTATCGCTATACACAAACTTAAGAAAAGTTCTTCTATTGTTGATGCAACAAATATGGTTCTAATGACAACCAAAATTAAGAAGCATAGCTAGGTCTATGCTTTATTGCGGGTTGATTTACGTAGTACAAGGATAAAAATCAGTAAGAACAAGGCAATACCTGCGATCCAGATCCACGGATTAGCATACCATAAAGTACCATTCGCTTCTTTGAGTTTTTGATTTTCTTCTAGCGTAACCTGTGCTTTCAATAAAAAAAATGAAAGAACAGAACCAACTAGTAAAGCAGTCTTTTTCATATTTAATCACTTAACATGAATAGAATGCTTTTTTAGCCGTTTTTGTTTGAAATGAATTAAATTATCCTTGTTTGATTTCGCCTAAGTAAACCACATCTTTTAGATCAAAAGGAGTTTCTTGATACACGAAGTAATTCAACCAATTATTGAAAAGGAGGTTTGCATGGCTTGTCCAGCGTACTAGAGGACGGTTTTCGGGATTGTCATCGACATAATAATTTGCTGGCATAGCAATCTCCTGCCCTTTTTCTAAGTCTCTTTTATACTCTTCATCCAGTGTAAAAGGAGCATATTCTGAATGTCCCGTCAAATAAAACTCTCGTCCACCTCGTGAAGAAACAATTGCAATACCTGCTTCCGGCGATTCGGAAAGAATTTCTATACCCTGTTTTGCCAGGAGATCATCCCTCTCAATAGTCGTATGGCGACTGTGCGGTATAAAGAACTCATCATCAAATCCACGGAATAGCGGATGTCTTTTGTTTAACGTAGTATGCTTAAATACACCAAAAAGCTTTTCCGCTAATGGCTTCTTCTCTACACCATAGAAATGATACAATGCAGCTTGAGACGCCCAACAGATATACAAACTTGATGTTACATGCGTTCGTGCCCAATCGAAGATGGTCTGAATTTCTGCCCAGTAGGTCACTTCTTCGAAAGCAACCATTTCAACTGGAGCTCCAGTAATAATCATCCCGTCGTAGAAATTCTCCTTAACCTCAGTGAGGCTCTTATAAAACATTTCCAAATGCTCTTCGGGAGTGTTCTTTGAAACATGCGTTTCAAGTCGCAAAAATTCCATTTCTACCTGCAAAGGATTATTTGACAGCAAACGAATAAAATCTGTCTCTGTCGTAATTTTAAGGGGCATTAAGTTCAGCACTAAAACGCGAAGCGGTCTAATGTCCTGCTCATTTGCTCTTAAATCACTCATGACAAATATATTCTCCTTTTTCAACAGCTCAATGGCAGGAAGGTTATTAGGAAGTTTGACCGGCATAGATAATTTCTCCTTATACAATTAGCATGCAAAATTAGCAAGAAAATGCCATAAATGCTAAATGAAACATAAATTATCTTCCATTATATTGTTATAATCTCCAACACCAAAATCTATTCCTTACTTAAATCCAATAGGGATTTTCTGAATTTCTGCGAGCCAAAATTCATTCCACCTACATGCTTAATGACCAGCTTACCAGCCTTGTCCAAAATAATTGTTGTGGGTATGCTTGTGGTACTCAATCCATTCGGCAACGCCGAATTTAACTGATAGACAGGTAGACTATATTTCCTTTTCGCCATAAATTTTCTCGAAGCGCTAAGATTTCCATCAATATCGACAGACATAATAATAATAGTGTCGTTGCCCTTAAAGTCCTTATAGAGTTGATCCAATGAAGGCATCTCAGCAAGACAAGGTGGACACCATGTCGCCCATAAATTAATAACCACAACTTTCCCCTTGAGTTGATTTAGGGTCAACACATTGTTTTTACTGTCCCTAAAACTAAGATCATATCCTTCGGTCCAGCCATTGTCCTCCCCTTCGGCAACAGAAAGCGTATTTGCTTTACCCGGAAATGGGCTGCAAAACAACAAACTAACCAAGAAAAGGACAGTATAATTTACTCTTTTTCTCATACAACACTGTTTCTAAGCATTAACATAACGTTTGCATCCTAATTTGATTGCCTCTAAATCTGAAAAAGCAATCTTTTTTTTATCGTATTTTTTAAGACCTTTTTTAACGCCGATATGGACTTGAGTTCCGTTTTGGAATACAAAAGCGAAAAGATATGTGTAAAAGATATTACAAACAAATTTAGGGATATGTATATTATATAATATGAAAATAAGTAAATGAATATGAGCAAAGAGAAATCAATACGAGAAATTGAAATTAACGGAAAAGTTTACCAGTATAGTTCTATTAAAGATCTTCCTGAAGGTAATATCACGCACCTGCCATTTAGCATCCGGATACTACTGGAAAATGTATTGCGTAACCATGATGGATTCAGTATCACGGACGAGCATGTCAATACCCTGATTCATTGGACTCCACAGCCTGTTGACAAAGATATACCCTTCAAACCGGCCAGAATTTTAATGCAGGATTTTACCGGAGTACCTGCTGTAGTCGATATGGCTTCCCTACGTGCCGAATTTATCCGTCATGGCAAGGATGGACAAAAAATAAATCCCGCTATCCCTGTGGATCTAGTTATTGATCATTCCGTTCAGGTCGATTACTTTGGCACAGACTACTCGTATGACAAGAATGTCGAGTTGGAATATGAACGCAACCGCGAGCGTTATGAACTCCTTAAATGGGCACAGAAAGGATTGAAAAATTTTACCGTTGTTCCTCCGGGTATGGGTATCTGCCATCAGGTCAATTTGGAATATCTTGCCAAAGGAGTAATTGAACGCGACAATTGGCTTTTTCCGGATACCTTAGTAGGGACGGATTCACATACACCAATGGTCAATGGTATTGGTGTACTAGGTTGGGGAGTTGGTGGCATTGAGGCTGAAGCAGCCATGCTTGGACAACCTATTTTTTTCACTTGTCCTGAAGTTATCGGCCTTAAACTTATGGGCAAAATACCAGCGACATGCACCGCGACAGACATGGTCCTTTCGATAACGAAAATACTTCGCGATAAAGGTGTTGTGGGTAAATTTGTTGAAGTATTTGGCGATGGATTGGACAGCCTTTCGGTGACAGATCGTGCCACAATCTCCAATATGTCCCCCGAATTTGGCTGTACGGTTACCTATTTTCCGATTGATGACCGAACCCTTGAATACATGCATAGCACCAATCGAAGTGCAGAGCAGATTAAAATTGTTGAAGATTATTGTAAAAGCAACTTACTCTGGCGCACAGGCAAGGAAGAAATTCAATATTCGTCGGTTGTTGAATTCAATTTATCGAGCCTGGAGCCAACTGTATCTGGCCCCAAAAGGCCTCAGGATAAAATTCTAGTGAAGGATTTAAAAACCACATTTTCACAACTCTTAGACAGCGAACACCATCGACAATATGTCCCTGTTTTGCAACGATCGGAATCTGCCTGGCTTGCTGACGGCGGCTCTGGCACAGAGTTTACCTTTGGTAAGGTACCCGTCGAACATGATTCACCGCATGAAGTTATTCAAGAGTCTATTCATGCCGTTCGCATCAAACACAATCATAAGGAGTATATTGTCAGTGATGGCAGTATTGCGATTGCAGCTATAACAAGCTGTACCAATACCTCGAACCCTACTGTCATGATCGGTGCAGGATTATTGGCCCGTAACGCCATCGAGCGCGGACTTCGCACCAAATCCTGGGTAAAGACCTCTTTAGCCCCTGGCTCAAAAGTCGTTACACAATACCTTGAAAGATCAGGACTTAGTGCTGATCTTGATGCCCTGCGTTTTCACACCGTGGGTTACGGTTGTACCTCCTGTATTGGAAACTCCGGTCCTCTTCCACCACAAATAGCAGAGGCGGTAGAAAAAGGTGAACTGATTGTTGCCTCGGTATTATCCGGTAACCGAAATTTTGAGGCCCGTGTGCATCCACAGGTAAAAATGAACTTCTTAATGTCGCCGATGCTTGTTGTTGCCTATGCACTGGTCGGAAGAGTGGATATTAATCTCTTGGAGGAACCATTGGATTACGACCCTAACGGTCAGCCCGTATATCTGAAAGATATTTGGCCAAGCCGCGAGGATATTATCGAAACCGTCAATGCCTGCGTCAAACAATCGGATTTCCAAGAAGTTTATGATGTCATCTTCGACGGGTCGACAGACTGGCAAGAACTTGAAGTGAATCTTGATCAAAATTACCAGTGGGACAACACGTCCACCTACATAAAAGAATCGCCATTTTTTGAGAATTTACAAGCCGTTCCTAATCCAATACAGGATATTCAGAATGCAAGGGTATTACTTTATCTCGGTGATTCGGTGACAACGGATCATATCTCACCCGCAGGGTCATTCAAAGAAGAAACTGCAGCTGGACAATACCTCAGATCACATCAGGTAAGTAAAGAAGATTTCAACTCTTATGGATCTAGACGTGGAAACCACGAAGTCATGATGCGCGGAACATTTGCCAATGTGCGTATTAAAAATAAAATTACCGATCGTGAGGGTGGTTTTAGCCGGTATTTCCCCACCAATGAGGTGAAGACTGTTTTTGAAACCGCAATGGAATATCGCAAAAACAACACAGCGCTCATTGTCCTAGCAGGAAAAGAGTATGGTTCGGGTTCCTCGAGAGACTGGGCAGCGAAAGGGACATTCCTCCTTGGCGTACGGGCGGTTATTGCTGAAAGTTTCGAGCGTATCCACCGAAGTAATCTTGTCGGCATGGGCGTAGCACCTCTTGTATTTATCAATGACGAAAACGCAGAGAAATTAGGACTAGATGGAACAGAAGTCTATAACATCACGGGACTTGAGACCGATTTAACACCCCATAAACTCCTCACGGTAAATGCTGTTCATGAAAATGGAAAAACAACCACATTTCAGGTGAAAGCAAGACTTGATTCAGCCATTGAAATAGAGTATTTTAAGAATGACGGTATTCTACAATATGTGCTGCGTCAGTATTTAAAGAACAACTAACATTGTGCAAATTAGCGGATCGGAATACCTAAAATAGTAAAGGGCACTGATCAGTGCCCTTTAACAAACTATATTAAAACCTACCAGAGTTCTACAATACGTCAGTCTTCCCCCCAGCACCCCAAGAATTATGTTTTATGGCTACACCAAAAATAGCTATAAAAAATCCCCCTTTTTATCCCTGAAATCAGGTATTTTGTTCGCAAGCGGAAACAGCGCCTTTGACTTTATTTTAAAGTCAAATCATTCGGGAGAATTGCTTATTTTCGCTAAAATCAATGCCAACACGATACAGAATGGAAGAACTTGTCGAACAAACAATCACTAAACAAACATTTACAGCTGAACTAAAGCAAGTTCAGGAATTCTACAAATGCACCTTTGAGCAATGTGATTTCCAGAACGCAGAACTCGTAGATCTCCTATTCACAAATTGTGAATTTAAATCGTGTAATCTTTCCAATGTCAGTCTAAAGGGCACACAATTAGATCATGTTGTTTTTAATGACTGCAAAATGCTAGGCATACACTTTAATGAATGTAGTTCATTTTCCTTTCATGCCAATTTCAGCAACTCGGTTCTGGATTACTCCTCTTTTTTTGAAAGAAATATAAAGAAGTTCCAGTTTGAACAATGCTCTTTGCAACATGTGGATTTTGAACGGGCCAACCTTCAACAGGTGCTGTTTAAAAAAACGAATTTGTTAAATGCCCGATTTGTACAATGCAATCTCGAGGGCTGTGACTTTCGGTCTTCGATCAATATCCAGCTAGATCCAGAGGTCAATCGTATGAAAAAAAGTAAATTTGGTCCGGAACAACTGCCTGGTCTACTACTTAAATATCAACTGGTTATTGATTAAATATGGGAAAGGCCGTTCAACTAACTCCCAAAATCAACGTATTCAATTGAAACATGTTGATTTATCGTTAAATAACGGATTTCAGGGATAAAACACCTCACTTTGAATCAGGATATTTGTCATTCAAAGTTTAAGAAGATGAAAAAAATATCCCTATCATTCGCAGCTATCTTAGCGGCCAGCACAATGTCGTTTGCCCAGATCAATAAAGCATTCAAGATCAACTATGCCATTACGTATGCTGTCGATCCTAGCGAAGAAGCACAAGCAGTTCCAGTTTCTGTTTACGAAGCGTATGTTAACAATGATAAAATAAAAGTTATATCGGCTTCCGGAGACGGCGAAGAGTCAATCTTTCTCATTAAAAAAAATGAAGAACAATCAATTATATTGTACCCAGGACTGGCAAAATACGTCGTTAAAGAAAATGAGCTCAGCCCACATGCGATCAAATTTGTCCCAAACCAAACGAAAATGATTGCCGGTTATCCCTGCAAACTAGCTCAGATCGAAATTCCTATTTCAGAAGATAACGAGGAAAACAACACCTTATCGATCTGGTATAGCGATAAATTGCCAGCCACCTATTGGGAGGGATTTGATCTGTTCAAAAAAATCCCCGGGGCTGTGCTACAGCTAACAACACCTCTTGGAATGGATATGATTGCCCAGAACATCGCCGATAGCCAACTGGATGACAAAGACTTTATCGTACCTGAGGATTATGAGCAAGTAGCATCCATTTATGACGACGAGGAAGATTCGGAAGAGAGCAACCAGATTGCTGAAAATCTGTATTTATTTGAAGATGCTGCAACTAATCTCATAGGGGTACAAGACGGCGAAGAAAAAACAATTGTACCAGCACAATACCTATACATCGCACCATTTGTTGGCGATCTTAGTATAGTTCAATATAAAAATGAAAAATATGGTGCCATTAATTTGACCGGTAAACCAATCATCCCCTTCCAATACGATTATTTAGGTTACGATGATCACCTTGGGCAACTGGTTTTTGGACTAAACGAAAAATATGGGGTCATGGATAAATCCGGCAAAATTTTAATTTCCGCAAATTATGATATGATATCGTTTATTAACGGTGGTTATGCCGTATTTCAACAGAAAAATAAATATGGTATATTGAATCAGGCGGGCAAAATAATTGTCCCGGCGACGTATAGCTATATTTCTGAAAATAATTCAACGCATTTCATCAGCATCGAAAACGATACGTATAATCTTACTGAAATAAAGACCAATAAAATCATTGCTCCCGACTACGATTTGATTTCAGTTACAGAAGAACCTAATCTTTTCCTTGCTAGTAAAGATGGAAAGTATGGTTATTTAGATGGCCAGGGAAAAGTGGCCATACCATTTATATACAGCGGGGCCACCTCTTTCAGTGATGGCGTGGCTTCTGTCTCATTAGCGGATTCGGACGATGTAATTTTGATTAATACAAAAGGTGAACGTGTAGAAATGGATGCCGCGGCAGAGGCAACAGACACAATTTAAGAACCCTATAAAAAAAAAAGCAGCAGATATATCTGCTGCTTTTTTTTTTATAGGGTTGCCGATCATCAAAGATCAATAGGAGTTTATTTTTTCTTTTTAAACAGCCCTTTACCGATCGTAAATAAAACCACCACGATAAGACCTCCCCCTAGGCCAAATAACAGCTCTTTTATCATTCCTGGCAGAGCTGGTAGCGCATGGTGTAAGAAATCAATATAATGCGCAAATATTCCGCCTGAAACCAGAATTAAAGCAAATGTACCTACAACAGCCAATAATTTGATAACAAAGGGTAGCGCACGGACTAAAAACCGACCTAGGCTCGCAATAGGACCTTTTTCACGTGAGGTTTTAATCAATTTATAACCGGCATCGTCCATACGAACGATAAGTGCTACAATACCATAGACTCCAACTGTGGCCAGAAAAGCAACAACCGAAACCGTAATAATTTGTAAGGACAAGCTTTTTCCCAAAACCGTTCCCAAAGCAATAATGACGATTTCCACAGAAAGAATAAAGTCTGTCGTAATAGCCGATTTTACCTTCGCTTTTTCAGCAGCAACTGAGTTTTCAGCAACGACAGTCTCCACTTTTGTTTCCTCCGTAGGATGTTTGCGATGGAACAGGTATTCAATAATCTTCTCAACACCTTCAAAAGCAAGATAGAAACCTCCCAAAATTAGAATATATTTGATGGCAATTGGAAAAAAGACATTTAGTAATAATGCTATTGGTACAATTATCAACTTATTGAGCAGAGAGCCCTTCGTAATTGCCCATAAAACTGGGAGCTCGCGTGAAGCTAAAAAGCCAGTCGCTTTCTCGGCATTAACCGCTAAATCGTCACCTAAGATTCCAGCAGTTTTTTTTGTTGCGATTTTACTCGCTACTGCCACATCATCCATCAATGCTGCAATATCATCTAGAATTGCAAATATTCCTGAAGCCATATTTATATAAAAATTGAACGTAAAAATATAAATTTAATTCAATTTTGAAATAAGGAATTTAATCCATTTGCAATATCAAGCTACATTACATTTGAATTAAATACGTAATTTTAATACCACAAGGACAACCATTATGAAAAATTTGCTTACACAAGAGGAACAGTCAATGCTACTCGAAACGCTAAAAGAAAGGTTTCAGAAATTCCCCAAACGACACCCACAGATCAGCTGGGACGAAGTAGTGCATAAATTGCTTGAAAGCCCCCAAAAATTATGGAGCTTGTTCCAAATGGAAAAGAGCGCTGGCGAGCCCGACCTTGTTATTATTGATCCAAACAAAAAGCAGTATGCTTTTGTGGATTGTACAGAAGAAAGTCCCAAAGGAAGGAGAAGCCTCTGTTTTGACCAAAAAGCCTTAGATGACAGAAAGGAAAACAAACCTATTGGAAGTGCTGTCGAAGAAGCTAAAAAAATGGGAACCGAGCTGCTTTCTGAACAACAATATCGCCAACTCCAAATGTTAGGTGAATTTGATTTAAAAACTTCCAGCTGGATACAAACTCCGGAGGCTATTCGTAAGCTTGGTGGCGCCTTATTCGGTGACAGACGTTACAACCAAGTTTTCACCTATCATAATGGCGCGATCTCCTATTATGCGGCACGGGGCTTTCGTACCATACTTTTTCTTTAAATAAAAGCACTTAACCGTCAAAATATAAAACCTATATGAAAACAATTTTAATCGCCACCCTGCTCTTTTGCTTGGGAGCTGCTCAACCACTTTTTTCACAAGTCTCTTTTCCTTCTTTCTTAGAAGGAACGTGGAAGGTTGACAATAAAGAGGAATACGAACAATGGGATCGTATAAACGATCATGAATTAAAAGGCCTTTCCTATGCGTTGAAAAATGGCCAAAAGATAGTCAGTGAATACCTAAAATTGACCAAAATAAAGGATAAAATCATATATACAGCACTGGTCATCGGACAAAACAATGGGAAAGAAGTCAATTTTGAGCTAAATTATCAGGATAGTACCTATTCTTTTGTTAATGAAGCCCATGATTTCCCTAATTACATTCGATATACACCCGTCGCTACAAACCGACTTCATATATCAGTGGAAGGAAAATCGGGAAAAGTCACATCTTTTTATGTGACTAAAATCGTACCCACAACGACCCTAGCGAACCCAAATTACGATCAGGAACTCGCAAAAAAATTAGGGGCCGATGATTATGGAATGAAATCCTACATCTTTGTCCTCCTGAAAACTGGCAAGAATAAAACAACAGACAAGCAATTTATTAATGAATGTTTCAAAGGTCACATGGAAAATATCAATCTTCTCGTAAAAAATGGGCAACTGATTGTTGCTGGTCCATTTGGAAAAAATGACAATAACTTCCGGGGCCTTTTTATCTTAAATAACATGGCTTCTATTGATGCGGCAAAGCGTATTTTAGAAAACGATCCGGCGATAAAGAATGGTCTCTTAGAAGCTTCATTTTACCCTTGGTATGGTTCAGCTGCTTTGGCAGAATACCTGTCTCAAGTAGATAAAATCTGGAAAAAACAACATTAGCTGTTTGTTCGTGACATACAGCTGTCATTTGTCGATCTAACTCTGGGAAAAACTAAAAGTCATGAAAAATAAAACAATCCCTTCATTCAGTATAATTGGCCTTGCCATCCGTACGAGCAACCAAGATGGTCAGGCAGCTAAGGACATTCCGGAACTTTGGAGCCGCTTTTTTAAAGAAGATGTATTAAGCCGTATTCCCAACAAGATATCCAGCGAACTCTACTGTATCTATACCGAATATGAAAAGGATCACACCTTACCTTATACCACTTTCTTGGGCTGTAAAGTGAGCAATCTTGAAGAAGTGCCCGAAGACTTGGACGGTATTCATATCGCTGAAAATCATTACCAACACTTTACTGCAGAAGGAAGTTTAGAAGATGGGATCGTTTATGAAACTTGGCAAAAGATATGGAGTTCGGATTTACCAAGAACGTATGCCGCAGACTTCGAAATATATGGCGAAAAAGCCCAAAATCCACAAGATGCAAAGGTGGATATATATATAGGTATCCATTAGCGGTATACCGTAACAAAAAGTATGTCTTAAGGTATTTATCATTTATTTTAAACTAAATAACCCTTACCTTTGTGCCGATTTAAAGAAAAATATTATGCAAGGCAATACGACATACAGAAAAAAAGTTGTTCGATATAGCTATTTAAAATTAATTGGAAGTTCAGCTCTCGTTAGTATCATTTGTTGCTTATTGGCATACAGCCTCAAGCACAGCACAGGTTATGTACAGGAAGAATTGTTTGAAAGAGTATCTTCCTGGAATCCTAAACTGTTTATTATTCTACCCAGCATAGGTATTACAGCTATTTATTTCTTACGGAAATACGCTTTTCAAAACAGAAAAAACAAAGGAATCAAAGAAATCTATACAACATTGGAAACACGAAAAGACCATTTGCCTTTTTTTAAGATTCCATCACATTATATCAATGGTTTTCTAACTGTAATTTTCGGTGGTTCAACCGGTGTTGAAGTCTCCACAGTTGTTGCCACAGCTACAGTAGGCAACCAAGCGTATAAGAGATTACATCCGGCTTGGGCCTACAAAACCGAGTTGATCTGCGCAGGCGTAATTGCTGGAGTCACACTGTTGTTTGGAAGCGCATTGGGTGGTTTTCTTTTTGCTTTTGAGGTAATTGCACGGAGATATAATAAGACCTTGCTCATTAGTGGACTAACTTCAATGGCTGTGGCGTCCGTATTTGTTTATTACCTTGACGCAAGTCCTTTATTTACATTTGAGGTAAAAGCATGGCGATGGCAGGCGATCCCTTTTGTCGCTATTTTAGGACTGATTGGAGGGATTTTAGCGTTATATTTTACTAAAATTGTTATTTATGCAAAGTCCTATTTTGCAGGCATAAAAAGTAATTTTATCCGTGTCAACTTGGGCGCAATTACCGTTGGGACGTTTATCTTTTTCTTGCCGGCACTTTATGGCGATAGCTATCATGGCCTTGGGGAGATTCTAAAAAGTAGCCTCCATGATTCCATAAATTTAGCTTACTTTCTTCCGCTGATCCTGCTTGTTCTCTTAAAACCTTTTGTAGCCTCTTTGACCTTAGGTGCAGGTGGTGATGGCGGTGTATTTGCACCCAGCATTGTAACAGGGGCATTATTAGGCGTTTTGTTTGCCCAACTTTGCAATCATTACCTAGGCACACAATTGGTGGTTATAAATTTTGCTCTTTTTGGTGCAGCGGCAATGCTTTCGGCAGCAATACATGCCCCTTTTACAGCAATCTTTATTATCGCAAGTCTTGTTCCGGGTGGCTATTTGCTTCTGGCACCGCTACTTATTAGCAGTTTTATTGCGAAAGCGCTAGCTAAAAAACTATATCCCTATAACGTATACACCTATAAGGAAGTAGCAACAGCCAAACCATTTTAATCTCACTTATTGATCAACAAAACATGATCAAATTATAATAAAAAAGCTCCTTAAATACATTTAAGGAGCTTTTTTCATGATTTAATCTTCCCTACTCCCATCATCAGCCATACGGACAATCTTTGGAAGGAACTTGGCCACAACATCAATGAGGTCCTTTTGCGATGCCATTACAGTATGGATATCTTTATAGGCCATTGGCGCTTCATCCATCCCTGCACCAATTAACGTAATTCCTTTATCTGTAAGAATCTCTTTAAGCTCATGAGAAGATAGGGTTTTAATCGCTTGTGTACGGCTCATCAATCGCCCTGCCCCATGAGATGCCGATTGAATAGCACTCAACTCGCCTTTTCCGCGCACCAAAAAACCTGGTGTAGCCATGGAGCCTGGAATAATCCCCATTACCCCTTTTGCAGCTGGCGTAGCCCCTTTTCGATGGACAATTACCTCCCGACCATTCCAGGTTTCCTTCCATGCAAAATTGTGGTGGTTTTCAACTTTTGCAAGTAATTCTGCCCCTAAAGCCGACTTAATTTTTTCATGAATCACTTCATGGCAGGCTGACGCGTAATCACCGGCGAGATTCATCGCCAACCAATACTCTTGCCCTTCATGGCTGTCCAGGTCCAAATAGGCCAGATTTTCCGCTTGGTAAGGCAACTTACATAAGGATTTAGCCAACTTAGTATAATGTGCCGCAATAGTAGCGCCCATTCCTCTTGAACCTGAATGTGTCAGTAAGCCTAAATAGGCTCCGCTATCAATGTTCAAAACCTCATCTCTTTCTTCAAATTCGACGATACCAAACTCCACGAAGTGATTTCCACCGCCTGAAGATCCCAATTGTGTCCAGGCTTTATCTTTCAATGAAGAAAGCAAACTGTTCTCCCTAAACAATTTGTTATCTAGCACCTCATGATCTACACGTTCATGTCTCAAATATCCATTACCAGCTCCAAACTTACTATTGCGCATAATAACTTCCTTCAAAGCCGTCAAATTATGTTCGAGAATTGACGCTGGTAGATCGAAGATTGACAAAGCCATACGACAGCCAATATCGACACCAACACCGTAAGGAATCACGGCATTATTGGTCGCTAGTACACCTCCGATTGGTAATCCATACCCTTGATGCGCATCCGGCATCAGCGCTCCGGCAACTGAAACAGGCAATTTCATAGCGATATTCATCTGTACCTTTGCCCCGGTTTCGATTTCAGATGCGCCATAGATCGTATATTCCGCCGGAGTCTCGTTCAATGCAATTAACGACTTATCAACAGCCTCTTGTCCAAGTATGGCATGGGCCAAAATTCCGAAAACAGCATCTTCTGAATACCCGGTCGGATCTTCCAGGACAGACTTGAACTTTTCGAGCATTTCTACCCGCGTAAAACCGTGTCTTTTACTGTTGATTTTCAATGCAACACCCAAAGTATGATTCTCTTTATATCCTAATGCAATTAAATCATTGCCATTTATTCTTTTATTTTCCATTTTTTTACTTTCTTTTTTGATGGAGCAGCCATACAACTTCTCCAAAGCAGGTAACAACATCTCTTTACGTTGCTACCTGCACCTCTTTCAACATTTTACTCTTTTATTTCACAAACAATTGCTTGAGCTGATCAACAATCTGTCCATTTCCGGAAACCGAAATCGTATTGATCTTTTCAGCAATCTTTTCGACATATTCCATTTCCTTCAATTTAAACAACATACTGTTTTCTTCCATCAGCTTCGCAGTATTCAACAAACTCCGTGTTGAAGCAGTCTCTTCACGACGCATAATGCTATTTGCCTGCGCCCTCTTCTCCGCAATCAACACCTGGTTCATGATGTCCCGCACATCTCCTGGTAAAATAACATCTTTAACGCCACAGGTCAACAGTGTTATACCCAAGCCCGCGACTTGTGGCAATGTGTTTTCTAAGACATAACCCTGTATTTCAGTCTTTCGCTCCATCAACTCGTCTAAAGTCATCTGGCCAATATAGGACCGTAAGGTCAACTGCATCAACGAATACAATTGCTTTTCATATTCTTTATTATCCAATAGCGCTTTGACAATATCCACAATCTGATATTGCAGCGTGAAATTGATTCTGATCTGTGCCTTATCTTTGGACAAGATCTCCTGTCCTACCACTTCCAATGTCAAGACCCTCATATCAGCTTTTAAAATCGCTATGGTTTTTGCATTCTTCCACCAACAATACGTTCCCGACTTCAAAATATCCACAAACACACCGTCTACAAAAAGCAGCGCTTTCTCATTTGGTTCAATCTTATATTGACGTACATAATAGCCTAAGCTCTGCTTCTCCAGCAATTGACGATTAACAGATGCAGGGATCTCAATCTCCGTAATGTCTTCCAATTGAAATCTGCGTTCGCGCAATTCCTTCCAAAAAACATGCCTGCCAGACGCTAACGTCTTTTCAAAATTACCATTCAAAAAAACAAGACAGATCTCCGTATCGCCCACTTCAACGATATCGACCAATTCGCGAAAACCTGTCAACTGCAACAGTACATCGACATTGCGACCGGAAGGAAATGGATGAGTAATCGTGTACTTCTCCAGTTTTTCACCAAATCCCAACCAGTAGTTACCGGATTTCAAAACACGGATCACCGCATTGTTCTTAACAACCAATCCGATTTCGTCTGTAGTTAGCTGTACTCTTTTCATTGTATATTCTTTTAAATTTTCCTCATTTCTATTATAAACCTGCTATTTTTTATCCCTTGACCTCAAGCGGGATTCGAAAGTCCTGGTACCCTTTTTTAAAATCAAAAGTCGATGAACAAATACCCCATCTTATTGTCATGACGTTTTATTATAAACGCAGATACCTCACTTAGGAATCTCAGGCCATCAATCAATTGCTCAACCGCATGAAAACAGCGTATAAGCAGGATAAAAGATAGCAAGCTTCTACCAAATGACCTTTTTGAAGAAAGTCTTAACTTTGAATGTCCGAATGGACAGTTCGATGCAATACCCTTATGCTATTCCATCCGAAAATGGAAGTGGGATTCGAACCCACACGATTGTGTTGTTATTCTAACCAGACTGAACTATCCTGATTGCTCAGGAGTAGGAATCGAACCTACGACCCACAACTAACTGCTTTGCTCTACCCTTGAGCTACCTTTTTTACAGGAGAGGATTCGAACCTCTAACACGAGCACTTTCCTTTCAACTTCTCGTTTTATCAGTATATTGAAACTCATAGAGAACAATACTAACCTGCTATACAGAAACAGGTGACCAGGATGCCATCTGAAGAAGAAAGGCTCTTTTATACTTCATAATAAAGTATATATCTTAAAGCTTTTCGCTATAATTTCCACCAAAGAACGTTTGTCATTGTTGACATTACAAATATCATTGGCTTAATACGCAGGGAATTTGCGTAACAATAAAAAGAAATAAGAAAAACTCATATAAAATTATATAGCACTGATATACAGATAATAAAAATAAATAATTGGTGTAAAAAAAGATTAGAAGTCCTGAACTACGCAAATTCATTGCGTCTTAAATCGACATGGTAGACTTACGGCCCGCTGCATTATTTCAAAAAGAATGGAAAATTAGATTTTTTGATGAATATTCTGTTGAATATAGTGGTAATCCGTGATCATGTTATCCAATTTATATCCTAATTTTATTCCAATATTAAGACGATATCAAAAAATGAAAAGTTTATATGCAACAATAGGGCTGTTTTGCATGTTAGCAAGCTGTACAAATTCAGCGCAAGACCATAAAAGCGCTACTGCAAATCATCCTGCAAAGCAAATACCATTCAAAGACAGCACAAGGACAGCGGAGCAAGACACGGCAGTGGGTGAGCATCAGCAAGCAGAAGCTTGGTTGAAAGGAATTTTTCAATGTACAGGTTCCGCATCTGGAAAATATTGTTACTATCTGGATAAAGAGGACGCATTATGTACCAAGCGATTCCAAGCCTTTTTAAAAGATGCGAATGAAATTTACGGGCCCTCCAACCTCACAGATGAAGAACTACCCAAAGCTGCGGCAGCTTACAAGGCCAAATGGGGAAAAATCTACCCCTTATATACAGCGGAAACCTGGTTATTTGGAAGAGGTAATGACGACGCATTGGATATCAAGGATGTCAAAGTCGACAAAGTAACTGAAAGCAAATTTATCGTATTTATTGATTACGGTAATGACATCCGAACCAAAAATGAAGTTCAATTGGTCAATGAGCAAGGTTCTTATAAAATAGATTACTGCAAGACGACTTTCCTACACTAAACGTTATCCCCCAGCATTGAAAATGCCAATTTTCTAGACGATAAATTGGCATTCTCAATTTATGATTATTTGCTACTTTCAATTAAGCTTGGGAACTATTGTTCCATTTGACCACATTTCCCTGATGGATAAGCCCATAGACGGTTGAGATGCGAGAAACTGCTTCAGCAGAACAACTCGCATCGACAAAAAGGAGGCTAGCATCATCTCCAACTTTCGGCCATACGGAATTCCCTTGATCATCAAGCGGAATTTTGCCATTGGTCGCATAACGAAGGCAACGGGATAACTCGAATTCAGTTTCATAACCATATAATTCCGCAGCTAGATTGGCTTTTTGAAGCATATTACCGCTACCGAAAGTACCCCAATGGTCCTGAACATTGTCATTTCCTACAAAAACTTCCACTCCCGCTTTTTTCAGTTCCCGAAATGGCATCAACATATTGCGAAAAGGAACCGAACTGCATATACCAACTTTCGCTTCTGCCATTCGTTCGGCCGTATGTGCTAAGTCCTTTTTCGGCATGTAACCTAAGGCGAAAGCATGACTGATAAATGTACGTCCCTGCAATGCCGGATTTTCCAATGCTTTATCAATCAAATAATGTATGGTCTTAACACCTGATTCCCCACCCTCATGCAAGTGGATATCGATTCCTTTGTTATTATCCAATGCAAGTTGAACTGTCAAGTCCATCGGTTTCTCAATACTGCCGTCAATACTAAAGGGATCCAAACCACCAATAAAATCTACCTGCTCCCATTTAGCGACTTCCTCCATCAGCTTCGCTGATGCTGTGTAGAATAGACCGTGCTGAGGGAATGCAACCAGTTCTGCAGCAAATGAATATTTTAAATGTTCCAGCGCCTGTAACAAATGCTCCAATGACTTTGTTCCCGATGTTGGATCTACATTAAAATGCGTGCGTGCAAAATTTGTTCCGTAGCCCTGTAAAAGCGCGATTAATTTTTCGGCTCGTTCAACAGAGGTTTTCAACAACTCGGGGATAATCAACTGTTCCTTGGCAATCATATCTTTTACAGTCCTATTTTTTGGAAATACCGCCTTCCAGGGCAGACCATATAAGGTTTTATCCAAATGAATGTGCATGTCACGGAATGGCGGCAATGCCAATTTACCTTTCACATCAAAAGCTTTTCCATTCGCTACCGATTGTGCAGGCTCAATACTTTTTATTTTATTAGCTTCAATTTGAATGTCAAACAATGCTGTTTTTGTAGCAACAATTTCCTCATGCTCATAAAGAAAGCCTGTTTCTAGCAATACATTCTTCAACAAATATGTCTCTTGATTCTGATTGATCTCATTCATACCTATATCATTTTTACCAAAGCTAAGTGATTTGAGACAATGATCGTTGTACGAATTATTACAGCTTGTGTAGATATTATGGCTGCGCTTTAAACTGACTTGGCGTCATATTCGTATGGCTTTTAAAAAACTTGCTGAAGCTTGCATTATCGTAAAACCCTAAGTCAAAGACAATAGCCTTGATCGTTTTATCCGAAATTTTAAGCAACCGCTTTGCTTCCAGTAACACACGTTCCTGAATCAAAAATGAAGCTGATTTCTGTAAAACCCGATTACTTAACACATTCAGATAATTTGCCGAAATATTTAGCTTCTCGGCATAAAAAGCGACTGATTTTTCACTTTTATACCATTCATCGATAAGCTGCACAAATTTTGCCATAATTGGATTAGCCTGATATTGTTCATAATCATCATAATTATCCTGAACGATCTTGCTGATCAGAAGCGTAATTACTTTGACCCGCGCGTAAATCAATTCCCATAGGATCTCACTATCCTGTAAATCATTTGCAATTGCCTTGAATTCTGTCAATAACGACTGAAAATTGGTCGTTGAAAGATCAATGACCAAATGCTTAAGATAATAAGAAATAGGAAATCGCAACGCAGGTAATAAACTTTCGAACCAATGTCTGCTGATCATGAGCTGCAGTGCATAGGTAGGATCAGCCATCTGCCACTGATGTACCTGTCCCGGAAAAACCAGATGTAGCTGATTTGAGCCTAGTACAAAACGGTCAAAATCTATTGTATGTGTACCTACAGACTCCTGGAATAATAAAAGGATAAAAAAATCGTGTTTGTGCGGTTCACTAATTTCTCTAGGGCCAATGAGTTCATGAAAAAGTAAATCGCGGTCAGCGATAATCCCTTCCTGAAATTTCTGCAGGTCTAATATTGGAAAATGGTCGTTGGGTTGATACATAAACAGTATTCCAAAGATAGTATCTAAATATTAAAACAAAAAACAAAAGCTAGTGAGAGCTGGTAACAATGCTAAAAATTACGACTAACTTATGACCAACTTCGTCCTGTAAGCACAGTGAGTCCACAGTAAGTCCACGTTGAGTCCACCTTTTCTAAGTGTATTTACTATGTCTACATCGTACAGACATACTACTTACAGTCCGAAGTTGATTACTCGTAGTCCATAATTTGTTCAAACGAAACTCTTATTGTTTGGACTCCCTGTATAAAAGAAAATTGTTACGATTATAACTATTGTTTAATATAAAAAAATGTTACTTTAACGCAGTTGCTAGGGTATCAAGCGATATTGAATGCCGACGCCCCATATCTAATTTAAAATTGAGAAATGCAAATCGAAATCGGTCGTATATTTTATGAAATAGTTCCCTGGAATAAAGATTATATCCAAATTTCGGGTAGTTCATCCCCCTATCGTGTACATGCTCCAGCACATTGCGATGTTGCTTTCCTTAAAGAGTACATCAAGTTAAACCCTCCAGAAAGTAAATCGGAAGGTATATCCTATTCCTATCTAGAAGCCCCCTACTCCCTATTTGGAAAACCTTATTTGGTCAAGATCTATCCTTCCACAACGCTAGCAACCGTTGAACTGACAGCTACGAGTATATGTGTATATCAAAAGAAGAGCACAAATACATTGAAATTACTGCGCAAATGGAGTCAGGAATTACTCTACCATGAAATAATCAAGCAGATTGCTTATTGGGAAGAACAGTTGGATATATATGATGTAGCTACAGTAACCATCCATAAATTATCCAAAAACGATTTTAGAATCGTTGAAGGTGGATTTCATTTCTCAAATCGACTCATTGATTTCGAAAAAGAACACATCAATCTAATTATTCTAAAGGCTTTCTGTAAATTTGCTCATAAGACGCGAAAAGAAACAGAAGCAATTTTCAGTTTATATATTCCAAACTGGAGAGATCTTTATTAGTACAGCATAATAAGATGACAGAAATTAACATCAGAATCCAACTAAAAAAAGACGATTTAATCATACCATTCAGCAATCAAGATCTTATACCATTCATCGACAAACATCAGCAAGAAATCAATGATTACGTTATCGAGCAATTGGAAGATAAAGATGGCGCACCGCATTTAAGTGACTTTAGCATAAGTGGATTGACTTTTTATACAAATAGTACCGAAGGTTCATTTAGACTTCATTTTAAAATTGATCGTCAATTTTGCTGCAGTGATCTCTCATCGTGTCAAATGGATTATATAGACTTTAAGTTTAATAAATCACATGATAGTATCACACTAACTGGAAGTTATACTGTTTGGACAATTCAATAAAAGATATGCGAGTACCCGAACGTTATCAAGTTAATACAAGTTCATTTTCTTTTTATTGGTCGAAGGGTCTTGGTGTCGAATTGCTTCGCAAATTGCCAACGAAACTTTCCATGGCTGCTGCCGATCAATTTACTCCTTTACTCTATCAATTTGACAATAGCTGCGACCAACTTGTCGAGCAGCTACACCTAAAAATTGGTTTCCATCAAGGTCAACAACTGCTTAAAGATGCACTTGCAGGCAAGCCTATTGATGCAGCATACGAACATGTGTTGCTGAATTTTTTAAATACATTAGATCTCAGCCCTTCTTGGTTAGATTGGAATAAAATAGAACAAGGCATTGGCCTCAGTCAACGTTCTGGTTTATCAGGACTTATTGTGTTACGGGATTATGTCCTCATGGGGGGCTATGAATCCAGCGCGATCAATAAACCCTTAATCTTTACGGGGGCACTAAAAAAAGGCGCTGTCAAACGGCTCACCGAAACGGTAACCTTTTGGGTTGATATCACAGGCGATGATGCACTGAAAAAGGGTAATATCGGCATAGAGGCCATTCTACTCACCCGATGTATCCATTCGTATGCGCGATTAAACATCCTAAAGCACGGTCAGTGGCAAACAGAAAAATGGGGTATTCCATTAAATACGTGGGATATGCTTGCAACCAATCTCGGATTTTCTCTTGTTTACCTAACAGGACTAAAACGCATGAAATTCAATGTATTGAAAAACGAGGGTGAAGGTTTATTCCATGTCTGGAAATTTATCGGAACATTGCTGGGTATTCCAATGCAACTTCTCCCCGACACAGAGGAGCAAGCTATTGAAGCTTTGTATTATTGGACCATGACACAACAATCAGGAGATCAGGATAGTTTAGCTTTAGCAAAAGCGCTCATGGAAGAACCCATTAAAGCAGCCTACCCCACAAACAAATGGGGACGAAAGCTCATGCGCGAAATTCATCTCTACTACAATCATTATCTATTGGGAGACTATTCGTGTTCACTATTGGGTTTAAAGAAGACGGTACTCGGTAAAATTGCTTATGTGAATATCTTAAAAAATAAAAAAGCAAATCGTATGGTTACCGACAGCTTATGGCGACAACAACAAATTGACAAAGGAAGAAAAGTACACGAAGGCGTGAAACAAATCTATCTGAAATACAATTAACCAACGTTGCGCTCGTAAGGCACCCGTGTTGCAATGGAGCGTCCCAGGGTCAGCTCATCGACATATTCCAACTCGCCACCAAAGGCTATACCGCGGGCAATAGTTGTAATTTTCACATCAAATTCACGCAATTTACGGTATAAATAAAAAATGGTGGTATCCCCTTCCATTGTTGCTGAAAGGGCCAAAATAACTTCTTCTACTTCACCTCTTTGGATTCGATTAATTAATCCTTCGATTTTTAGATCAGCAGGGCCAATACCATCCATAGGCGAAATTAATCCTCCCAATACATGATATACACCTTGATAGGAATTTGTATTTTCGATGGCCATCACGTCTCGCGTGTCTTCTACAACACAGATCAAACTTTTATCGCGTTTGAATGAGGCGCATATCTCACATATACTGTGGTCAGAAATATTGAAACATTCTTGGCAATATTGAATATCTTCTTTCAAGCGATCAATAGAGGCCGTAAAACGCGCTACATCTGCGTCGGATTGCTTCAACAGATGCAAAACCAGTCTTAATGCCGTCTTTTGTCCCACGCCAGGTAATTTCCCAAATTCAGCAACCGCGTTCTCGAGAAGTTTAGAAGAAAAATTCATAATGCAAATGTAAGAATAATCAGAAAAAGTAGCTAGTATTAAAAAAATAGCTATATTGTATTCCTTTTTGAAAAATTAGGTTTTAGAAATTAAATGTATAACGTTATATATGGACATTACAAAAGAAGATAAAATTATCCGCGCATTTGAAAACAAAACATGGCAGGAAATTAAGGTAAAAGACTCATGGCAGATTTTTAAAGTGATGTCAGAGTTTGTGGATGGATTTGAGAAATTGGCAAAAATTGGCCCCTGTGTTTCAATATTTGGATCAGCACGTACCCCACGCGAACACAAATATTATCAAATGGCGGTAGATATTGCTAGCTTATTGACGGAACGCGGTTATGGTATCATCTCCGGTGGTGGACCAGGTATTATGGAGGCAGCCAATAAGGGTGCCTACGAATCTGGAGGTAAGTCTGTTGGTCTAAACATTGAATTACCATTCGAGCAATTTCACAACAAATATATTGACCGCGACAAATTGCTTGAATTTAAGTACTTCTTCGTCAGAAAGGTCATGTTTATGAAGTATTCTCAAGGGTATATTGTTATGCCTGGAGGTTTCGGAACCATGGACGAACTTTTTGAAGCAATCACACTGATTCAAACCGGTAAAATTGCACGTTTTCCAATCGTATTGGTCGGCTCTGAATATTGGAAAGGATTAATGGACTGGGTTCAAAATACAATGATTTCAAACAAATATATCAGTGAAGAGGATTTAAAACTGTTTCGAATTGTGGATACAGCCGAGGAAGCAGCTGATCATATTTTCCGATTCTACGATAAATACTTGTTGAAACCAAACTTCTAAGAAGCACCACTTCAAAAAAGGAGTATCTGTTGATTCAGATACTCCTTTTTTTTGTCTATTCGAAGCTGCTATCCTTTGTAAAATACGCGTTTAGCTACTTAAAGCCAGCTTTTATATATTAAAGTTGCATTATTCATAATTTAGTCCCTACATTTATAGCGCAATTAGCATTTCACGTCGTATAACCATAGAAAAACAAATTATTGTCTTGCATGAAAGATTTTGGAGGCCATTCAGATGAAGAGTTGATCGTGTTGATTCAACAAGACGATAGCTTAGCTTTCGAAGCTTTGTATGATCGCTATTGGAAAAAGCTTTATTACCAGGCGGCCCGCAAAACAAATTCACTGGAAGATGCGCAGGAAATCGTACAAAATATCTTTACTTCGCTTTGGCTGAGACGCCATCAACTCCAAATTGAAAGCAATCTCGCCTCCTATCTCGCCGTGGCCGTTAAATACAAAGTATTTAAATATCTGGCACAACAATACAAGCAGGAAGCTTTTAAGCATGATACGGAATGGGTAGATTTTGATAACTCGACGGAAAATTGGCTTCAGTTTGAAGAGCTTCGTGTTCGGCTAGATCAGCTTGTTTCGGAACTGCCTGAAAAATGCCAGCTTGTTTTCAAATTATCCCGCGAAGAAGGACTCTCCTATAAACAGATCGCTGAAAGTATGAACATCTCTGTGAAAACTGTCGAAACCCAATTAAGCCGTGCTTTAAAAAAAATACGCGCTGGTATTCAGCGCTTTCTGATTACTTTGTAATTTTTTTTCTCTTCTTGTCAGGGTATCAGCCCAATTTAGGGACTCTATATATAAATAACCCCTAAATATGGTTGATCATAATCAATTCCGGATAAAGCAATTGGCTTATAAATGGCTTCAAGGCACATGTACCCCTGAAGAAGAAGCCGAACTGCAACAATGGTATGAAACAAGTAATGGCGAACCTCTCCCTATCCCCGAGGAGCTCGCAACAGATGAACAACAACTCAAAGAGCTGTTATTCTTAAATATAAAGCAGGAAATCCAAGCGTCAAAAATCAAGCGAATTCCACAATGGATGAAATTGGGTGGAATAGCTGCTGCTTTGGCACTGTTATTTATATTGCCCCTTTACCTTGTTAAAAGAACAAGCGGAGATAGCCCGCAGGTAGCCGTGAAGACACTACAGCAAGTTCATCCGGGCATTAAAGCAGCCGTATTAACTTTAGCCGATGGAACTAAAATTGACCTTTCTGCCCACCAAAAGAGCGTTCTCCATCAGGATGAACAGGTGAAAGTTGTTACAACTGCTTCCGGAACCGTGCAATATCAATTTACAGCCAGTAAGAATACTGCTGCTAGCCGTACCAATACCATTGAAACGCCGATTGGAACAGAGTATACGATAATTTTGGCCGATGGCAGTAAGGTGTGGCTAAACGCTGGCTCCGTTTTGACATTTCCTGAATCTTTTGCGTCGAATAGCCGTGAAGTAAAATTATCGGGTGAAGCCTATTTTGAAGTCAGCCACGATAGTAAGCGACCATTCTATGTGCGATCCAATGAACAAACCATTCGTGTATTTGGAACCCATTTTAACGTAAGCTCATATCCAAATGAAAACAATAAAACCACACTTATAGCGGGTTCTGTACAAGTCTCGCAATTCGGCAAGTCAAAAATGCTGAAACCTGGTCAAGCAGCATTTACCACAGGTGGAAATCTTATCGTAGCTGAAGCCAATATCGAAGAGGCAATGGCCTGGAAAAATGGCTTTTTCTATTTTGAATCGACACCAATAAAAGATGCACTCGCTGCCATAAAACGCTGGTATAATGTAGATATTGTCTATAAAGGAACAAATGAAAAGCGTGAACTGACAGGAAAAATAAAACGTAATTCAACGGCCCAGCAACTGGTTGAGACCCTCAACTTCCTGGATATAAAATGTCGATTGCAAAACAATAAAATTGAAGTTGAACTCTAAATTATTTAATATAAAACAAACTTACCCAACTAATTATGTATAAACTTAAAACCATCCAAGGGGCTGGTAAAAAGGCAAAACTATTTGCTGCCTTACTTGCGATCCAATGCGTTTCCCATGCAAATAATTTGGCGATGGCGAATGTAAACCAAACTAAAATAAAGTTACAAGACAAGGAATACACTTTGGCGAAGTTTGCTAAAGAGATCGAACGTCAGAGTTCTTATGTGTTTCTGTACGATAACTCACAGATTAATGATAACCAAAAAATCCGAATAAACCATAAAGATGGTTCTATTGTTGAAATTCTGGATGACAATCTGAAAGAGCTATCGTATTCTTATAAAATTGTCAACAACACCATTGTCCTAAAAAGGAAAACAGATGACATACCCTCAAGAAACACGATTAATGTACAACAGCTTGTCAAAGGACGCGTTTCCGATAGCGATGGTAAAGCATTAACAGGGATCACAATCCGCAATACAACAACAGGTAAACAAACAGAAACAGACAGTAAAGGTGAATTCTCGATTGAAGCGACCTCTACACATCAACTCAGCTTTAGTTCGATAGGTTATGAGACTATCAGTAGTACGGTAGGCTCCAATAGCTTCCTCAACGTGCAGATGAAAACTGCCAACAACCAACTGGAACAAATCGTTGTGGTCGGTTTTGGAACACAGAAAAAGAAGGACATCACGGGAGCCATTGCAACCATGAGTACAAAGGATATTGAAGATCGCCCTGTGACCCAATTGGCAAGTGCTATGGAAGGTAAAATGGCGGGGGTAGAAATTGTAAAATCCTCCGGACAACCTCAATCTGGCTTCTCCATTCGTGTTCGCGGAACTTCAACAATTACTGCAGGTAGCAATCCATTATACATTGTAGACGGAGTTCCTACCGAGAATATATCAGAACTCAATCCATCAGATATTCAAAGCATTTCGGTATTAAAAGACGCTGCTTCTGCCGCTGTCTATGGATCTTCAGGAGCCAATGGCGTTGTGTTGATTACGACCAAAAGAGGAACAAACGGTAAGACACAGGTAAATTTCGAAACCTATCAGGGATTTTCAGCCATCAGAAAAAAGCCTAGCGTTCTAAATGCGGTACAGTATAGAGCATTAATGACTGAGATGGGAGAAGCCTTGGATTGGTCGAAATATACCGCTGATACGAACTGGCCAGATCAGCTATTCCGCACCGGCCACAGTCAAAAATACCAGGCTTCAGTACGCGGTGGAGATGAAAAGACAGGGTTTTACATCTCTGGATCTTATCAAAAAGATAATGGTACGGTCATCACAAATACAGTAAACAAGGTCAATTTCAAGGTTAATTTGGATCATCAGATCAATAAAATCTTTAAAGTTGGAACAAGCTTATCTTACAACCGTTGGTACGATGTGGACATTAACGAGAACTCCCGAAATGGAGTCATCATGAATGCTTATCTGGGCTCTCCGGTCATCGGCATATACGGTGATAAGGGGGCTTTCACAGTAGATCCATTCTATACGGATCTCGACAACCCCGTTGCATTGGCAACAGGTAACGAGCACAGCTATATCAACAACAGATTTACAGGAAATGCTTTTGTGGAGGCTAATATCCTACCGGGACTAAAATTCAAATCGCTGTTTGGGTATGAGAAATTTAACAACCAGTACCGCACTTTTGTGGATCCGTTCCGCACGACAGAGGGTAGAAAATATAAAGGAATGGCGACGCTCCAGCAGCAGGATAATCAGTATTGGATGTCCGAAAATACATTAAACTATGACAGAACTTTTAGTGACAAGCACCACTTCACAGGTTTACTAGGTTATATTACTACTAAAACACAAACAACAATCTCAAATATCGCTACCCAGAATTTTGCTAATCCAGCAATTCACACCGTTAATGGAGGTTCGATGATTACGGCAATGCCAACAGCGATAGATGCTGCTGTATCCACTGTTTCCGGCATTGCAAAAATCGGTTATGATTATAACGACAAGTACTTATTTACAGCCAATCTGAGAGCTGACGCGTCATCTGTATTTGGGCCTAATAACCGTTGGGGTTACTTCCCTTCTTTCTCTGCCGGCTGGCGTTTATCCAATGAAGATTTCTTCAGTTCCCTGAAAAACACGGTAAACGATTTGAAAATCCGCGCTAGTTGGGGTAAGGTTGGAAATAGCCAAATCCCGGCCTTTTCCTATCTTGGTTTAGTTGACGTCACGGGATCGTACAATATCGGCGATCAGGTTGTACCGGGGTATACACCTGCTACCTTGGACAATCCAAATCTAAAATGGGAAACAACAAACCAGACCGACATTGGTGTGGATGCCAGTTTCTTTAATTCGAGATTGATATTTGGTGCAGATTATTATGCAAAAAAAACTGTAGGCCTACTTCTCAACTCAAGAGTTCCCTATAGTTCTGGTTACAGAACTGCGCTGAAAAACCTCGGCGACCTACAGAATAGAGGTTTCGAATTCGAATTAAGTAGCCGAAATTTCGTTCACGATTTCAAATGGAATACAACAGTCACCTTTGGGCTCAATCGCAATAAAGTACTGAATATTGATGGCGGAACCTACTATGACGGAAATATTGATGGCCGCGGCAATAGTACGATTGCAAAAGAAGGGGTTGCATTGGGATCTTTCTGGGGCTACGTTGCGAAAGGCGTCAATCCAGACACCGGAGATATGATCTATCAGATGGCCGACCCTGAAGCAGGTCTTCAAACGAGTGATATGGCTATCATTGGTAATGCTACACCAAAATTCTCTTATGGCATGACAAATGATTTTAGTTATAAGAACTTCAGCTTTTCTTTTTTCTTACAGGGTGTACAGGGAAATGATATCCTTAATGCGACACGTATTTATACAGAGGGTATGTGGGAACCGAGAAACCAAAGTGCTGCCGTGTTAAACAGATGGACAGTCAATAACAAAAATAGTACTATGCCGCGTCCGGATCTAAACAATACAGATGACAACTACAATTCACAGATTTCTTCCCGTTTTGTAGAGAAAGGTTCCTACCTCAGGGTAAAATCGATGACTTTGGCCTATACGCTACCTAAACAAGTGCTTGAAAGATGGAAGCTCAATAAGGTCCGTTTTTATGTAACAGGCGAGAATCTGTTAACATTCACAAAATACTCAGGTCTAGATCCTGAGGTAAGCATGTATGGGGGAACTAACCAGGAAAACGTGAGCTCCAATATGGCGCCGGGTATCGATTTTGGTACTTCGCCTCAGGCACGCACCTTTATTGTTGGTTTAAACCTAACTTTTTAACCTTTTAGCTTACAAACAATGAAATCAAATAGATATACGTCATTAGCCATCGCCTTATTGGCTTCTCTTGCTCTAAATTCCTGCAAAAAGTTTTTAGATCTTCAGCCTACCTCCACGGTAACGAGTGAAAATGCCTATCTCACCGGAGACAATATTGAGAAAGCATTAAACGGGGCCTATAATTCTTTTATAGGAAATGGCACCCGCCCAGGAAGCAATGCCAATTATTATCAATGGGAAATGATTTTACAGACCGATATCCGTTCGGACAATGCACACGCTGCTGGTGGTGGCGAAATAGATTTTGCACAAATTGACTATAATACCATCACAAATACCAATGAAATGGTACGCAGGGATTGGGAAGAACTGTATGGAGCAATCTCAAAATGCAATATCGTTATCGACAATGTTGATAAAGTCACAGATCCTACTTTTTCGGATGAAAGACGCAAACAAATTCTTGGAGAAGCTTCATTTTTAAGAGCCTTCCATTATTATCAATTGGTCAAACTTTACGGTGGTGTGCCCTTGGAAAAACACTCCAACAGTACAGATGCCGAAGTTTTACGCATCAAGCGATCAACTGTAGAGGAGGTTTATGATTTTATAGATTCGGATCTACAAGTGGCAGCAAACAATCTTCCCGATGGATTTGGGCAAGCTTCTATTGACAAGGTTAGAGCTACAAAAGGTGCTGCAAATGCCTTGCTGACCAAGATATGGGCACAACGCCCTGATCGCGATTACAATAAGGTATTGCAATACGCCAATGCAGTGATCACTGGAAAAGGTGGCTACCAGCTCCTCCAAAACTATGCGGATCTTTTTGACGGTAAACATAACTATAACAGTGAATCCATCATAGAGATTCCCTACATCGCCGGCAGTCCCAATCTAAGCTGTTGGGGTGGCGCATTCTTTTTCCCGGATCTTGATGAAAATGGCCAAATCAACGAAAACGAATGGCGCCGTTATGGCACACCTTCGAAAGATCTAGTCGAAGCTTATGACAGCGCTGGCGACACTGAACGAAAGAATGCCAACATCTGGTTTTTCTCTGTCCCTTGGGCAGATGAGTTTTGGAACCCTTGTGGAGATGCCGATACAGAAATCCCATTTAATGTAAAGCAAAAACATGCCAACAGCTTCCAAAGTGGCGATCATTTCTACCTTTTGCGACTTGCGGACATCATTCTGCTTAAAGCAGAGGCTCAAAACGCCTTGGGAAATACTTCTGGTGCGATAAACACCATTAACGTCATACGTCATCGCGCAGGGCTGTCCGATTTATCCGGTGTCAGCTCCAGTGCACTAAAGGCCATCATTCTCAACGAGCGGCGATTAGAACTTGCTTTCGAAGGTCAACGTTGGGATGATTTAAATCGTTATGGTGTCACGGTAGATGTAATGAATAAATTAAATGAAATAAAATTTACATGCGATAACGGCAAACAGAGCAACCCTACGTTGATTAAGTATAATTTTAACCAAAATAGCCTGCTCCTTCCAATACCATTATTGGAACTGCAGGCAAACCCAAGCCTGACTCAAAATCCAGGCTATTAATTAGACCAAGCATAGGCTGTTCAAAGGATTAATTCCTTGAACAGCCTTTTTTACTAATATACTTTATTATGACTCGTTTTAAATCACTGGATATTTTCCGTGGGTTTACACTCGCGGCTATGATTCTCGTCAATAATCCCGGCAACTATCATCATGTATTTCCTCAACTTGAACACTCCATCTGGCATGGATGTACGTTTACAGATCTTATATTTCCATTTTTCTTATTTGCTGTCGGAAACTCCATGGCATTTTCTTTAAAAAATATAGATCAACAGGCTCCATCAGCCTATTGGCAAAAAGTTGCGAAAAGAACGGGCATCCTTTTTATGCTGGGCATCTTTTTAAATGTTTTTCCTTTTGTTGAATGGAATAGCCTTCACCAGCTGGAATGGATTCCATTTGCCAAGTACAGGTATTTCGGCGTATTGCAACGTATCGCTATCTGTTATTTCAGTTGCGCCATGTTAGTATATTATTTTAAAGATAAAGGCGCAATTATCATCGGTGCGGCATTTCTCTTGTTCTATTGGTTGATTTGCTACTATAGTAATCCATCGGATCCTTATAGTTTGGACGGTTGGTTCGGAACGGCACTCGATATCCGAATCTTTGGTGCATCCCATCTCTATCACGGCGAGGGAACAGCGTTTGATCCAGAGGATATCTGGAGCGTATTACCGGCCATCAGTCAAACGATATTCGGGTATATTACCGGAAAGTACATTATTCAAAAACTAACAGGAAAAAGGGAGCTGATGAACCTAGTTGTCGTAGGTCTGTCCTTTATCCTGATAGGCTATCTATGGTCATTTGTTTTTCCTATTAATAAGAAGATCTGGACCAGCAGCTACGCCGTATTCAGCACTGGAATTGCACTCTCTTTTCTTGGTATATTAATCTATCTTATCGAATTTCAAAACATCAAAGGGATAATTTACACTGTCCTTGACGATTTCGGTAAGAATACACTATTTATCTATTGTCTTAGCGGCTTAATCCCCACGATTTGTTCTTTTATTCTCATCGGGGATACACATCAAAATCTTTGGAACTTGAGCTACCATTTCCTGTTTGATAGCTGGCAAAACCAAAGATTATCCTCCGCCCTATTTGCGCTGCTATTTGTCGCTTTGAATTGGTTGATCGCATATTACCTAAGGAAGAAAAAGATCTATATCAAAATCTAGGTCAAGGTACCTTTGGATTAAAATAAGCAATCTAAATAATAGGAATAAAAAAAAGGGCCAAGGCCCTTTTTATATATAAAGATATGGATAAGATATACCGCAGCTACTTTTAGAAAACGCCCCATCTTTGTTTTACTAATTCCGCTATTACAGTATGCTGACACTAAAATAGCTCAAACTAACTATACAGAGAAAAAACTTAGGGGGACAAAGGGGGGACAAAAACTAATCGATTGAAAAACAGTAAATTGAAACACATATTTAAATTGAAAAAAATGTTATTTTATCTTGAATAATCGAAATAAAAGTAATACTTAGCGTAAAATTCTTGTCCGGAAATATTAAAAAAAGAAAACCTGAGGTTGGGAGCCCCAGGTTTTAACTAACCAATTATTAACCTAAATTATGAAAAGTCTTTTTAATATTCTACACAAAGAATATTTCAACTATTGGACCAAAATCGCGCGAAAATTGCTATTTCACATTTCTTTAACAGATTACTGAGATTGAAATGACCAAACGGAAGACATTTCCAAAATAAGAACTGAAAATATACTGTTAAAAGAAATTAAAGAGACTATTCGGAGCCGATTTTTCATAAGAGAAATCAGGTTCTGCCGCAACATCAGGTAAAATCTTTGATTTTGTTAAGAAATGTATTTTAGCGGGATGTCTTTCTGCTGCCATTTTGACCAATTCCATCATGTAGTGATTGCTCTGATATCTTTTTACTTGTCCTTTTATATCTTCAAACCCGTTATACTGGCTGTATTGATCAATATATCCCATTCCATAAAAAACACCATTTTCGATGACAATACAGCTTTTTTCCTCGGAATTACGTCCTTTATCGATCAATACAAAGGATGGCTGCTGTTTGAGCCAATCCTCGATACAACGTTCCACCCGTGTATTGTGTAGGTCTCGATCGGGTAATTCGGTCTTCTTTAAAGCTTTCGTAGACAAACTGGCGTGCCCAAACTGACAAAATTGCGGATTAATAGCGTCATGCTGAATAAAGCTTTGCAACAACTGAATAGCGTCATATTCACGCTGAAACAGCTGAATACATTCCTGTCCCCTTGTTGTCTTCCCAATAGCCAGATGGAGATAGCCATTTTGATCCTCATAAGAGAACAAACCGAATTTAGGCTCATACCGTTTAAGTGCTCTATTATATTTTGGCCAGAACTTTTTGATTTCCGCACATTCCAACAACAATGACATCAGCTCTGTCCCGCAGCACTCATAACTTATATGATGAATTTCTTTTAAGAAATGTTGCCTTTGCGCTTGAATATTATTCCCTGTAAAATGAGACAATACTCTTTTTTTTATATTGACGGCTTTGCCAACATAAATTACTTTTCCAGCTTTGTCATGAAAATAATAGACTCCAGCCTCGTCGGGCAATTGTTCATACTCCAAGGGATTTAAATGCGGTGGAAAACGTTGATCTAGCGCTTTATGTTTAATCATATCCTGAAATACCTGTTCGGTATCTAGCACTTTCAAATAAGCAAAGAGAATGGCTGTTGCATCGGCGTCGCCACCCGCACGGTGCCTATTTTCAATCGGGATATCTAAATAATCACATAGGCGCCCCAAACTATAGGACAATAATCCCGGCTTTATTTTTCGCGCATAGCGTACTGTACACAATTTAATCGCCGACCACTCGAAGCCCGATTCCTGAAGCTGAAATCGAATGAATGAATAGTCAAAATTTACATTATGTGCGACAAAAATACGGTCTTTGAGCATTTCATAAATCTGCTCGGCTACTTGATCAAATAACGGAGCATCCTTCACCATGTCATTGTCTATGCCCGTAAGCGCAAAAATCGAATTCGGAATTTCTTTCCCTGGATTAACCAAGGTCTCCCAACGTTCCAAAACCTGATTACCATCATGAATAACAATGGCAACCTCTGTGATCCTGCTCGATTTTGCATTGCCACCCGTAGTCTCTATGTCCACAATGGCAAATTCTTGTCTTTTGCTTTGATTTACACTCATAACGCAAAGCAAACATACTAAAAATATTAGCTATTCAAAAGAATCACCGCAATTTTACAAAACACGGAAGCCAATTATGCAATCTAACTGATAAAAATAGCTGTTTTTCTAAATGGCTGTTCATATTATATATTGCTGGATTTTGTTTATTTTGGCTTTTCTTAATTAAATTCATGCTCATGGAAGTAACACAAAAAAATAACGATAAACACGGCAGCTTTGAGGTTATCGATCAGGAAAAGTCAGTTGCACAAATGACTTATACCTGGGCTGGCCCTACAAAATTCATTATAGACCATACGGAAGTAAGTTCCGAATACGCAGGAAAAGGGCTAGGCAAACAATTATTGATGGCAGCAGTGACCTATGCACGTAAAGAAAATTTAAAAATTATGCCTTTATGTCCTTTTGCAAAATCAGTTTTTGATAAAGACCCAGCATTAGCCGATGTGCTTTTTTAAGACCTCGCCAATGTGAAAAAAGATGGTTAGATTGCTGTAGTAGCAATCTAACCATCTTTTTTTGCCCCTGTTTAGCTAATGGGCAATTGCTAATTTGTTTATCAACTTAAAAATGAGATCAGCCGTTAGTTTGGCCGTTCTGGAATCAATATCGAAATGTGGATTGAATTCGGCAAAATCGACAGATTTTAGATTAGGCAGATCCAGTAGCATATCGTAGATCGTAAAAAACAAATGATCAGGGACTATACCGTTAAATGCCAATGCACTTACTCCCGGTGCATAGGCTGCAGCGAAAGCATCAAGATCAACCGTCAAATACACATAATCCACTAATTTGGAAAAACTAACAATTTGCTCCCGGATCAGATCAAGTTTTTCAATGACCAAACTCTCTCTTTCAATAATCTGCACATCCTTCTCTTTGGCATAGGCGAGCAATCCTTTGGTATTACTAATTTCTTGAATACCAATTGCTAAGTAATGAAATGGCAAATCTGCTTTAGACTGATCTTGCTCGATTTGATAGAACCCCGTTCCAGAATTCCCTTTGCCATCCTGCAATGGACGGATGTCTAAATGGGCATCCAAATTAATAATGCCAAGACTTTGATTACGACTCTTTAGAAATTTTTTAACACCCAAATAATGGCCATAAGTTACTTCATGGCCACCACCTAAGACGACTGGAAATCCTTCTTGCTCGAGAATACAATTTAAGGCAGCCCCTAGCCCCTGCTGAGATAATTCTAAATCACTGTCTTTTATAAGTATATCGCCGCAGTCTTTAAGTTTTAGTTTATCAGAAAAATGTACAGGAAGGTTTGTCAATACATTCCGGAGTGCTGTCGGTCCATCTTTGGCCCCTACACGACCTTGATTGCGTGCAACACCCTCATCGCTACAGAATCCGAGAAAAGCAATGGACTGCCTTAAATCGGGCTGCTCGAGAAGATCAACACAATCCATTAATTGATGCCAACGCATCCATTCACGATCCTGGCCATCGATACGCCCCTTCCAGACCGCTTGGTCTCCTTTGTTATATATTTCCGGATTATTCAACAATAAGTTCATTCGCTCAGATCAAATAATTGTTCGATAATATCGTCATCTACAAGTTGAGCGCGGGTAACTTGCAATGTGGTATTTCTCTCCATTGCACGATCTAACGCCTGATTAGCTTCCTTATTTCTAGCCCAAGCGCGCCTAGCAATCCCATTATTTACATCAAAATACAGCATCTTTTCCAATTTAAAAGCTGCTTCTGCAGAGCCATCTAGCAGTAGACCGAAGCCACCGTTGATGACTTCACCCCAACCGACTCCACCGCCATTGTGAATAGATACCCAAGTAGCCCCCCGGAAACTGTCGCCAATGACGTTATGAATAGCCATATCTGCTGTAAATTGACTGCCGTCGTAGATATTACTCGTCTCCCGATAAGGTGAATCGGTACCACTCACATCATGATGGTCTCTTCCCAAAACAATAGGTGCTTCAAATAAGCCACTTTTTACGGCTTCATTAAAAGCCTTTGCTATGGCAATACGTCCATTTGAATCTGCATAAAGAATACGCGCCTGGGAGCCTACTACAAGTCTATTTTTACCAGCTTCTTTAATCCATTGAATATTATCTTGCATCTGCTGCTGAATCTCCACGGGAGCTTCTTTTCGGAGCTCTTCTAAAACTGTCATGGCTATTTCGTCTGATTTTTGAAGATCCGAAGCCTTTCCAGACGTACAAACCCAGCGAAAGGGTCCAAAACCATAGTCAAAACACATTGGGCCAAGAATATCCTGTACATAAGATGGGTAGCGGAACTGATCCTTTTTATCATTCCATACCGCTGCACCTGCACGGCTGCTCTCCAACAGAAACGCGTTACCGTAATCAAAGAAATAGGTTCCTTTGGCTACATGCTTATTGATGGCATCGACATGTCGTACCAAGCTTTCTTGTACACATCGCTTAAACCGGTCAGGATCGGTCGCTAACAACGCATTGGATGCTGCAAAGGTCAGCCCCATCGGATAATAGCCTCCAGACCAAGGATTGTGTAATGATGTCTGATCAGATCCTACCGTGATGTGGATATTTTCGCGATCAAAGGCTTCCCACACTTCGACAATATTACCGATATAGGCGAAGGAAATTGTTTCCTTTTGATCCATCGCCAACTGGACCTGTTCAACGAGTTCATCGATGTTTTCTACCAATCGGTCTACCCAACCCTGTTCATGCCGTTTTCTTGCCGCAACGGGATTTATTTCAGCGCATACGGTGATACAGCCGGCAATATTACCTGCTTTGGGCTGTGCGCCACTCATACCGCCCAAACCAGAAGTCAAAAATACCTTGCCTTGAATGGTATCATCTACCGTTAAATGTTTTCGGAAAGCGTTCATGACAGTAATTGTGGTGCCATGCACAATACCCTGCGGACCAATATACATATAGGAACCTGCTGTCATCTGTCCATATTGCGTAACACCTAAAGCGTTAAAACGTTCCCAGTCATCCGGTTTCGAATAGTTTGGAATCATCATGCCATTGGTTACAACAACACGAGGTGCATGTTGTGAGGAAGGGAAAAGCCCCATTGGATGACCACTGTAAAGATGTAATGTTTGTTCATCTGTCATCTGCGAAAGATACTGCATGGTGAGGCGATATTGAGCCCAATTTTGGAAAACAGCTCCATTACCACCATAGGTAATCAGTTCATGGGGATGTTGTGCTACGGCTGGATCAAGGTTGTTCTGAATCATCAACATAATAGCTGCCGCCTGCTTACTGACTGCTGGATAATCATCTATCGGTCGAGCGTGCATTGCATATTGGGGTCTAAAGCGGTACATGTAGATTCGGCCATAACGACGAAGTTCCTCTAAAAATTCAGGTGCTAAAACCGTATGCCATTGTTTGGGAAAATAACGTAATGCATTCCGTAGAGCCAGCTTCTCTTCCGACTTGGTGAGAATATCCTTTCGTCTGGGGGCATGACTTATTGTATGATCTCGTTCTACTTTTGGAGGTAATATGGTTGGAATACCTTCCGCAACCTCGCTCTTAAATGTATCTTCCATGTTGTTATATTGAGAATACTTCCTGACCATTTTTCCATACTGCTGTAGGCTGCAAGCTTCCTTGGTAGTAAGTAATATCTTGATAATTATCTGTTTTAAATAAACTAAAATCTGCTTTCATGCCCTTGGTCAACACGCCGCGATCCGACAGGTTTAAGGCTTTTGCAGCACGGTAGGTTAGTGCCGCAAGCAGCTCAGCATTCGTCAACTTTTCTGCTGTTGCCAAAATACTCGCACTCGTCAGTAACTGTCCCATGGGCGCGGAACCCGGATTCCAGTCACTTCCTATTGCCAAACATGCACCTGCATCCAACAACTTTCTAGCAGGTGTAAAACCACATCCAAGGCCGATAGAGGCGGCAGGCAGCGCTACAGCAACAGTAGCTGAGTGTGCAATAAGTTCTATTTCAGCCGCAGTTGATGCTTCAAGATGATCCGCAGATTGAGCACCGAGTTCTACAGCAATCTGACTTCCCGAAGTGGTAAACTGATCGGCATGAATAGTCAGATCAAAACCCATTTCTTTTGCTTTTCGTAAATAGGCCACAATGTCTTCCCCCTGAAAAGCCGTTTTTTCGATAAATGCGTCAATCCGATTCGACAGCCCTTCTGATTTCAATAGGGGAAAAAGATCTGTTGTGATCAGATGAAGATAATCTTTTGCGGATCCGTCGAAGTCCCGTGGGAGCATATGTGCCGCCAAACAAGTTGGAATAAGGTCTGATGCCGTACGACGATCCGATTCCTGAATGACCCGTAAGATCTTAAGTTCTTCTTTAACATTAAGGCCGTAACCACTTTTAACTTCAATTGTTGTGATTCCTTGCCTTAACAGAAAATTTGCACGCTGGATAGTGAGATCAATCAATTCTTCTGCGTTACAATCTCGCGTATGGGAAACGGTGCTCCAGATCCCACCTCCTGCCGCTGCAATCTCCAGATAGCTTGAGCCTGCATTTCGAAGGGCGAAATCATTCGCTCGATTACCGGCAAAAGCAATATGTGTATGGCAATCAATAAAGCCTGGCAGAACGACCTGATCTCCTTCTACAGGTACAAGTGCCGCCTCCTTTCCCCATTGCAGTTGTAATTGCTCAAAATCCCCCACTTCCAATATATTGTTACCTGCTATTAAAATACCTCCTTCTTTAATAATAGCCAATTGTTTATCCTCGAGTGCCCCATTTACGGGCATATTTGACATCGTTAATACCTGCCTAAAAGGTCCAACTAATTTCAGCTCTTTTTCCATCATTCTTCGTTTAAAACATTTCAAACCTTTGTTTCAAATCCGCTTCAATCTCACCTGTAGCATATTGACGATGCAATGTGATCAGTTCGCCTGATTTTACGAGGCTTAGTGCCTCCGTCAGCAGCTCTTCCATAGGTTGATCGGATTCAATATGCGGAATGGACTGGCGAATTCTTGCATGGATAGCTTCCAATGCTGCAGTCGATTTTAATGGCTGATGGTAATCTTTGGCCTGTGCCGCACATAACAGTTCAATACTTAGTATTTTATCGACATTGTCAATGACCTGCAGTAATTTTCGGCCGGCAATAGATCCCATACTGACATGATCTTCCTGGCCTAAAGAGGTAGGAATACTATCTGCACTTGCAGGAAAACAAAGTCCTTTATTCTCACTTGCAATCGCGGCAGTGCTATATTGTAAGATCATAAATCCTGAATTGAGACCGGTTGACTTCATTAACAATTTTGGGACGCCGTTGGTTTGACCTTCTAAAGACAAATAGACCCTTCGATCCGAAATATTGCCAATTTCCGATGCGGCCAGTGTGGCATAATCCAAAGGCAAAGCGATTGACTGTCCGTGAAAGCTACCGCCACTAATGGTTAGTTCATCGTTAATGATCACAGGATTGTCGGTCACTGCGTTTATTTCGATTTCTATGGTATCCTTCAAATGAAACCAAGCATTGCGTGATGCTCCATGGACCTGGGGGATACAGCGCAGCGAATAGGGATCTTGTACACGAGAACAGTCTTTGTGGCTTTCCAAAATAGCCGAGCCATGAAGCATGTTAAAAATGCTTGCAGCGACATAGCGGTTTCCTGGGTGCGGGCGTAATTGATGTAATTCTGTAAAAAATGGTTTTATTGAACCATTTAAGCCTTCAATCATTAAAGTAGCAATAATATCAGCGTTCTGAAGTACACGATTTAACTCGACAACAGCCATCACACCATGTGCAGCCATAAATTGAGTTCCATTGATTAAAGCCAGACCTTCTTTTGCGCCCAACTGAACCGGTGCCATACCGTGTTTTTCCAAGACGGCAGCTGTCTCCACAATCTCCCCTTCTACGTTGACTTTTCCTAAGCCAATCAATGGTAAAAATAAATGTGACAATGGAGCCAAATCACCCGATGCGCCGACAGAACCTTGTTTAGGGACTACAGGAATGACATGATTTTCAATATGCCAAATAATCCGCTCAATCGTCGCATACTGAACTCCTGAAAATCCTTTAGAAAGCGCGTGAACTTTAAGAATAAGCATCAATTTGGCCAAATCATTGGCTATAGGTTCTCCCATACCGACAGCATGGCTTTTTAGAATATTTTCCTGTAATAGCTGCGTTTGACTTGCATCAATTAGTGTGGTGCACAATGGACCAAAACCTGTATTGATCCCATAGACAACCTCACCGCGCTCAACTATTTTCCTGACATAACTTGCGCTTTGCTCGATCTTATCCCTGACTTCGGGGGAAATCTCCCCGGTAACCGTTCCTTTTGCTATCGCTAAAGCTGTGGAGCATGTTAGCTGCCCACTGCCATATAAAAATTTTTCCATTATCATAACTGCTTTACTCAAATGTACTTGCTATATTTGATAATTAGAAATACCATTTTTATCATCAATTGATAACCATGAATTATCAAATAGAGCTAAGACATTTACTGTATTTTAAAGTATTGGCAGAAGAACTGCATTTTAGAAGGGCTGCCGAAAAATTGTTTATTGCGCAGCCAGGCTTGAGCAGGCAAATTAAGCAGTTGGAGGAATCCTATGGCGTAACACTTTTTGAGCGTAATAAACGAAATGTTCAAATGACTGAAGCGGGGATATATCTCTTTCAGGAGGTGAAAGAACTATTTAGGCACTTGGATCAGATTGAAACTCAACTTCAAAGTTTTGCCAACGGTAAAATAAGCACCTTAAAGCTGGGGTTTATCGGGTCGGCTGTTCAAACAATCCTGCCGGAACTACTTGTCAATTTAAAACAGCAGCAGCCGGATATCGAGTTATCACTTCACGAACTAGCGAATGAAACCCAGCTGGATCTGCTGGAGAAAAAAGAACTTGACTTAGGGTTTGTTCGTCTTTCCGAAACGCCACCCGGGTTATCTAGTCTGCCTATACATACAGAGCATTTTAGCCTCGTTTTACCCAACGATCATCCCCTATTGAAGTCACCGCAACCAAGTCTTGATGCGTTCAAAAATGAATCATTTATCTTATTTTCCAAAAACTATAGCCACTCTTATTATGATCTCGTCATGAGTATTTTTAGTGATCATAAGTTTATCCCCAAAGTTACTTTACGCACAGTGAATGCTTTGACCATTTTCAATATGGTTGCTCAGGGATTGGGTGTTGCCATTGTTCCTTCATCTTTAAAGAACGGCTACCATGTTGATGTCACTTTCCTTGAATTGAACAATTTACCACAACGAACAACGCTCTCCTTAGTTTGGAATGCCCACAATCGTAATCCGGGTATTCCATTGGTCACCCAGATCATCACTTCACAAGTAAAAAACGGATATAATACGTCAAAGCGGGATAATAAGGCATAAGTCCTTATTAAAAGAATGCCAAATAAATTGTTCGGATAAGCTTGTTCTTGTATTGCATATAAAAAACAAATTCTCTAAGTTTGATATATTTACTAAACTTTATTTAAAAAACGAATTATGATTTTAGAAGTAGCTGTATTACAAATTATTGAAGGGCAACAGTCCGATTTTGAAAGAGATTATAAAACAGCTTGCCAGTATATTAGTGCGAGTAAAGGTTATATCACGCATTCCTTACGTAAATGTATTGAAAAAGATAACCAGTACATTTTGTTGGTTGAATGGGAAACTTTAGAAGACCATACCATTGGTTTCAGGGAATCGGCATTATTTAAGGAATGGGAGAAACTTTTACACCATTACTACGATCCATTTCCAACAGTCGAACATTATGAAGTGTTAAAATAGTAGTTTTGTCGTCCTTTTCTACAATAATCTAGTATCTTTGTAGAAATTTTTGATATTCAACTTTTAACCCCTATAACGTCACAAGCGTTATAGCTTTGAACAGAACAAGATGTACACAAAAGAAAAAGCAAAAGTAAATAGTTTTACGGTAGATCATACCAAGTTAAAACAAGGGATCTACGCTAAAGCTTCTACAACCAATAACAGCAATGTTGAGAGTTATACAACTTACGACATTCGCATGATCAGACCGAATTCTCCGGAGCGTATGCTATCACCTGAGGTCATGCATACCTTAGAACATTGTTTTGCAACAGAAATTAGAACCATCTTAGGTGATGAGGTTATTTATGTTGGACCAATGGGCTGTTGCACGGGATTTTATGTGGTATTGGCTGGAACAGCGAAAACTCCTCAGAATGTGGCGGAATTGATGAAAGAAGTATTAGAGACTGTTCTTACAGAAGGATACGAAGTACCTTTCCAAAACCCGATTAGCTGCGGAAATTACACATTCATGGATTTTCCCACCTCAAAACAGGCTTGTGTTAACTTCTTAAATCTAATTACTGCCGAAGAATTGGCATTTGAGTATCCATATATCGAAGAAAATTAAATGATCCTGAATAAAGATATTGAAACGATTATCTTGGTAGCAAATAAAAATGAGCTATCTTTTAATTCGACAAGTGAATCGACTTTCGTATACGAAATTGGTGTAGGTAAAGTAAATGCGCTCCTGTCCGTAGCTACGCTTTACGAAGACATCAAAGCATTAGGGATCAGTCCTGTTCTTCTCAATGTTGGCACGGTAGGTTGTACAAGGCATCCGATAGGCCATGTCCTTTATCCGGCATACTATGCACAAGGGGATGCTTATACGGATGGATTTTTCCTGGAAAACACCTTGTTTTTTAAAGGTCAAGGCGTATTGGAATCCATATCTCGTGATGAATTTCGCTACGAAGATGCACTTTTGACATCGGATCGTTTTATCAATGTAAATACTGCTTTTTATCAGGATATCAAACATTTTAATCCTTTGGCATTTGATATGGAATCTTATGCCCTAGCGAATTTCTGTTTTCAAAAAAATCTCACCTTTCATAGTATTAAAATTGTTTCAGACAATTGTGATGGCACAGTTAAAGATTGGGAAAGTATTTTAGGAGAAATTTCAGGGAGATTAGGTGATATTCTTGATCAATTCATGAAAAAGCTGGATAACGAAAAAGCTGCTGCGGTCAGCATATCGTAATCTAATGAAATAGCAAAAAAAAGACCTGTAGAAATAGAGGTCTTTTTTTTTTGCAAATTACCGCGTTCTTTCTTCAATAGCTTCCCTATTGTCTTTCTAATTTGAATTTATTCAAACTATTCTCTCCCGAGGTTGTTCAGATAAGTGGATTACAAGCCCATCGTTATTTCAATATAACTCTTCCACACTGCAAATAAATCGATCTAATATTCTTATGAAGAAAAAGAAGAAAATAATAATTTCAAATAGACTGCCGATACAAATAGAGCGAAAAAAAGAAAAATTAATCATCAAGCCGAGTGCGGGCGGACTGGCAACCGGTTTAAATTCCGCCTTTGATACGGATGAAATACTTTGGGTTGGCTGGCCGGGAATTGTTCCCAAAGATGAAGAGGAAAAAGAAAAGATTGTCGAGCTTCTCAAACCGATGAGCTTACTTCCTGTTTTCTTATCAAAAGATGAAATACGCAATTTCTACGAAGGTTATTCCAATGAGGTCCTCTGGCCTATTTGCCACTATCAGCCAAGCTACATCCATTTTGACCGCGAATATTGGTCTACCTATGTCATGGTAAATAAGAAATTTTGCGAGGCTGCTCTTTCTATCGATGCGCCGTCCGATTTTATTTGGGTCCATGATTATCAGCTTATGCTACTCCCTCAACTGCTGCGTTCAGAAAATCAAGAGCTCAACATTGGTTATTTTCACCATATACCCTTTCCTTCGGAAGAACTCTTTATGAACATTCCGCAACGTAAAGAATTGGTTGAAGGTTTACTGGGAGCAGATCTTATCGGATTTCATACTTTCGCCGATAGTCAGAACTTTCTAAATGCCTGCAAAAAAATACTGCATGTATCGTCTGGACATAACCAGCTCAAGTACAAAGACCGTCATATATTTATAGAATCCTTTCCGATGGGTATTGATTTTGATAAATTCGTCGAAGTCAGCAGTCAGCCTAAAATCCAGTCCATTGCAAGCCAATTTCGGAGCCATTTTCCCGATCAAAAGATTATTATAGCTGTCGATAGGCTCGATTATAGCAAAGGGATATTAGAGCGATTACGTGCATTCCTCACTTTCCTTGAAAAATACCCCGAATGGCATACAAAAGTTGTACTATATATGCTTATCGTGCCCTCCAGGGATAAGGTATCGCAATACAAAAAACTGAAAGATGAGATTAACCGGAAGGTGAGTGAAATCAATTCCATTTATGGTAACCTAAGCTGGACGCCGGTATTATATTTTTACAAATCGCTTCCATTCGAAGAGCTGGTTGGATTATATGTTGCATCCGATATCTGTATGATTACATCTACGCGAGATGGGATGAATCTTGTAAGTAAAGAATACATCGCCAGTAAGACTTTGTCAAAGGGCGTATTGATTTTAAGTGAGTTTGCAGGCGCCTCCAAGGAACTTGTTGATGCCTTGATTATTAACCCCTATAATCGTACAGAAACGGCAGACAGTATTTACCAAGCACTTAAAATGCCGTCCGAAGAAATTCAGGAACGTACCGATGCCAATATTCAGATTATACAGAAGTTTAATGTGCAACATTGGGTGCAGCTCTTTACCAATCGTTTGGCTGAAACCAAAGCCATACAACGTGACGAATGGGCAAGGCGAATCTCGGATAAGGTATTGAATAGTATTTCAGAAAGGTATAGCAAAAGTAGCAATAGGCTCTTTTTCCTGGACTATGACGGTACTTTGGTCAAATTCCAGAATCATGCCCAGAAAGCAACTCCGACCACCCTGTTGTATAACCTTTTGGATAATATCATTTCTGATCCACTCAATACATTGGTTATCATAAGCGGCCGATCACAAGAGAGCCTATCGTCCTGGTTTGACGGTCGATCTTACTATTTAGTTGCCGAACATGGTATTTGGTCAAATTTCCCAAATTTCAACTGGTCGTATAAAAAAGGATTGGCACTCCACTGGGTACCTGAAGTAAAAAAGCTGATGGAAAAACTGGCCGATCAAACTCCGGGGGCTTACATCGAGGTCAAGCCCTACTCGTTAGCTTGGCATTATAGAAAAGTGGAACTGGGCTTAGGCGAACTTAAAGCAACAGAGCTAAAGGAGACCTTAAACCCAATGCTCAACGACTATGGATTACAACTACTGGACGGAAATGCTGTCATTGAGGTCAAAAATACAGAAGTTAATAAAGGTAAGGCAGCATTGGAAATCGCGGGACATATAAAAGCAGATTTCATGTTGGCTATTGGCGACGACATTACCGACGAGGATCTATTCAGGTATCTACCTCAATCGACCATAAGTATTAAGGTAGGCAGCAACAAATCTGCAGCAAAATATTATTTAGATGAACAGGAAGATGTTCTTCAATTTTTAAATCAACTTATCGTAAAATAATGAACGAAAATACAACAGAAAACAGACATATCTACCAATCTGGAATCATTGGAAATTGTTCCTACATAGCGCATGTTGGCATCGACACAAACATATCATGGTTGTGCTGGCCATCGTTCGAAGATAGCTTTGTATTCGGCAGTATGATCGATAAAAATCAAGGTGGAACGTTCAAGATCAGTTCAGAGGAACCAGTTGTGGAAACCAAGCAGTATTACATCAAAAACTCCAATGTGCTCTGCACGGAAATCCATACGGAATCCTATGCCTATCGTATTACAGATTTTGCACCACGTTTTGAACAATTCGGGCGGTATTTTAAACCCTTGATGCTGATACGAAAGATCGAACCACTGCATGGTGCCCCTAGCGTCAACATCAGATGTCAGCCGACTGCTGACTACGGCCGATTGGCACTTAAGCCTACCCGTGGCAGCAACCATATTCTTTATAGCAACGATCAGGTCGGAGAACGGATTCGACTTACTACTGATCTGCCTATTTCACATTTCTTCCAAGAGGAAAGCTGGACCATTATCAGTGAAAATAAATACCTTATACTGACGTATGATGCAGCTTTCGAATCGGCCATTGTGAGCACCTGTGAGGATTTCCTCCATAAGACGCTCAGTTATTGGCAGCGATGGATTAAAAGGTGTAGTATCCCTAACATTTATCAAACAGAAGTTATCCGATCGGCTCTGGTGCTGAAACTTCATCAATATGAGGATACCGGAGCAATTATCGCCGCATCAACAACTAGTCTTCCCGAATATCCAGGTTCGGGAAGAAACTGGGACTACCGTTATTGCTGGGTACGTGATAGTTATTATGTATTAACGGCCTTGACGCACATCGGTCAATTTGAAGAAATGGAAAGCTTTGCAAATTATATTGCCGGCATCACGCATCGCAACCCTGGAAGACTTCAACCTTTATACGGTATCCTTGGTACCACCGAGCTGACAGAACAGATCTTACCTTACCTAAAAGGCTATCAGGATAACGGTCCAGTACGGATTGGCAATCAAGCTTTTGAACATATTCAAAATGATGTATATGGCCAGGCAATGATTGCATTGTTACCTCTTTTCACTGACCAGCGTTTTAAAATTCATGAAAACAAGAATGTGTTAGGCTGGGTAAATTTCATTCTCGAAAAGATTGAGGCTACTATAGAGGAAAAAGATGCCGGCATCTGGGAGTTTAGAAATTTTGCCAACCACCATTGTTATTCCAATCTTTTTCAATGGGTCGGATGTAAGGCGGCCCTGTTGATTGCGCGTCAAAATGGTTATCAAGATATGGAGGATCGCGCGAATGTGCTCTTAAAAAAAGCAGAAGCTTACATCGAGGCCTGTTATGACGAAGAGCGAAAAGTCTATCAGAATGCTATTAATAGCCGGAATTTAGACGCCAGTACCTTGCAGCTCATCGTCATGGATTACCTTGACCCAAAATCGGAACGCGCCCTTCATCATCTCGAAATGCTGGAAAAGGAATTAAAAGGCGAAAATGGACTTTTCTATCGCTATAAACATCAGGATGATTTCGGCAGACCCAAATCCACTTTCTTAGTCTGTGCATTTTGGTACGTGGAAGCGCTGGCCTGTGTCGGGCGTGTGGAGGAAGCGAAAGAGATCCTGGAACGTTTGCTGACCTACAGCAATCACCTGGGGCTGTTCAGTGAGGATGTTACCGAGGACAATGGCAGCCAATGGGGCAATTTCCCACAAGCCTACAGTCACGTTGGATTGATGAATGCTGTTTATCGTCTTGCCATAAAATTAGATAAACCAATTTTTCATTGACATAAAAACAAAATGTGCGATCAAAATAAATTGATCGCACATTTTTACACGTATAATTGCCAATTAAATGGCCTTGATAAAATATTACAATTTATCCAGCCAGTTTTCTACCTCTTCTTTGGTTTTTCCGGTCTTTTGTTGCAATTTACCCAACAATTCATCTTCCTTTCCCTCTGCATATAACAGATCATCATCGGTTAAATCTGCATATTGCTGTTTCACTTTACCTTTCAGCTCGTTCCAACGGCCTTTCCATGTTAAATTACTCATAAATGCTCCTTGTTTTAAAAAAATGAAATATGTGTACTTATATATTTATATTAATGTCTGTTTATAGCTGTCAAAATGTTCACAGATTTCCTCCATCCCGATTCGCTTGCCCATCAAGTCTATAAAGCGGTTTTTATACAATGAAAATATGTATAGTCCCGTTGCTAAACTTCCTATGACAAAAATACCTTCCAGCTCATTACTCTTCACAAGCTTGTTGTTCAGGTGGCACTCTTTGAGTAATGGAATGTTATAAGAAGACCATTTACCCATTCTATCTTTGAGTACCAAACCAATATTTTTTGTCCCTGTCATCATTTCAGCTCCTTTTATTAGAAAAACAGCTACGTTGCTTCAAATGTTTTCTAATTTTTGTCATTTTGAAAAGAATAGGTCTTTCATACACAAGAGCAAGTAATTATACGGTGACGTCCAAAAAAAATGTTTCCAATTGATCAATTGGAAACATGCTGTTAAAGATTGCTATTGCTATTTTTTGTTAGCGTTTACCTGGCAAATAGATTTGAAAACCTACACCAACGCCTAAACCACTCGCACCGCTGCCTGTATTAATATTGGCCTTGCTATAATTGTAGCCAAAGGTAGCTTCCAAAGCAACAGTTCGTGTTATAAAATGTGCATATCCAACATTGGCTCCTACCGCCAGCGCGACATCTTTGCCCCTAGAACTTCCTGAAATACCAATATCTCCCTGTCCAAAAAACCGACCTGTACTTGATCCCGCATTTGGAAAGTAATAACGCACAAATGGTGCTACACCATAGGTCCATTCGTTATCAGCATCTTTTTGAGTAGCCAGACCAAGATTTGCCTGTGCACCAATAGCCAATCCATCGGACACGAAATAACCAGCTCGTGGTTGAAGTGCTACATTAAATGATTTTCCTTCAAAACTATAGCCAAGATTACCGATCGATCCACCGACCATCCAATTTCCTTGTCGAATAGGTTCAATTCCGACATCCGATGACATCTGTGGCGTGGTTTCAATTTTCTGAGCATGGGCCTGATACCCAATTCCTGCTGTTATTAATAAAAGAAGTGTCAATTTTCTCATAGTATCTCTATTATCTAAATTACTTTACTGTAATAACAAGATCGACAAATGAAAAGTTTTAAATTTATTCTTAAAATATATCGTGTTGTCATTTTTAAAAAAAGAGAACCAATCAGATTTGGCTCATGTTCCTATTAAAAAGACTATGAATACAGCAATTCAATTTGGCGATACTATTTCAGATTATTCCCGAGAAAGCTCCCCATTCTTGTACGAAATCGCCCCAATGAAAAACGAACCGGCTAGCTACGATCTTAAGCCAATTTATGGGCCATCCAAGGTTTCGGATCGAGATGCGGTCAACCTCAAACTAAATTCTCCAAAAAGTATGGCTGGCCCTGATCCAAGTGAAGAAGAACAACGCGACCGTACCACTAAAGAAAAGATTAATACAGAAGAGGATCAACATAAAGAGAAACCAGATCATTCAGAAGAAGATATCTTTGATACTGGCTCAGATCAAAAAGAAAAGGACAAAAAAAACTCCCACAACTAAGGGAGTTTTTTTGCGTATATAACGAAGAGGCCTGAGTGACCTTTTCTAAGTGATCCTTTAAGGTTTAGATTGTATAGCATTGATACTATCCTTCCTAAGCGTGTCTGCCAAACTGGTATCCTTCTGCATGCTCATTTTTTGTTGCTCGCTTAAATTATATCTTGTTTCATCGGCAGCGCTCGGTGCGATATTGTCCGCCTGACCACTTCCCTCTGCTGGATTTTTGTTTGGATTTTGGCACGCAAAGAATAGTGTGCTGCAAAATAATAACGTTGCCAAAACTACCGTGAATTTCTTGCTCTTTTTCATATTCTATTTTGTTTTTGTGATCAACCTTTTTCTTAAGAACCACATTCAGAACTTATTAGTTTAATAAAAACTGATAAAAAACAATCATTTAAACTTCTGCTTAAAAAAATAGACAGTTCCCATACTCCACTAAATACAGAAGGATACCCGTAATAAAGACATTTTTTAATGGAACAAATACCCAATTGACCGGCCCCTAATCGGCCGCCTATTTTTACCGGGACGCTTTCAATTGTGTATTCTTGTAGCGTTTAGGCTACAAAACGATCAATACGCATGTGTACGTATTTTTCCCCTATGCCTGTTTAAACAAGTTTTAGATGAACCTGAAAACGTAAATGTAGCACTTTAATTGCACCTCCATGTATCAAATAAACATCAATCAATTTAACAAACGATACTATGAGCAATTCCAATTTGAATATTTTAGTCGAGGAAAAAAGAAGTCTTTTGAAACATTTTGCGGGAAAATTCACCAATGATCCCGATGAAAAAGAGGATTTAATTCAAGAGACGCTTATTCGTGCATTGAAATCGATCGATGATTTTATCCGTCATCCAAAATTAATGTCGTGGCTCTACGTTATTATGAAAAATGTTTACATTAATCAATATCGTAAAGCCAAACGTACAAACGACATCCATGAAACATACATCGGTCTAGAAAGCACTAACACTGTAGAATCCAATAAAAGTGACAACAAGTTTATCGCTGATGATATTCAAAAAGCGATGTGCAGTTTGTCCGAAGAAAATTATCAAGTGTTTCAATTGTTCCTTGAGGGATACAAATACCATGAGATCGCCACCTATTTTGGCATGCCCGAAGGAACAATCAAAACAAGGATACATATGACGCGAAAAAAGCTTCAAAAACAGCTTAAAATTTACAAATTAAAATAAAACAAAATGTAGCTTTTGAGGTTATCTACCTAGAGTAACTTAACCGGATAGCTGACAATTCGCTAAATAATAAATATATGAAATCAGAAGTTAAAATAACAAATCAGCACAATATGGTCATTACGCTGATTATCTGTGGCGGTCCCATTGGAAAGGGAAATGGTAAGACCATTGTACAAGCGGTCGTTACGGACACATTAGACAAAAATCAAACTAAAGTAGAGACAGAAAAAGCTAAAAAATCTTCTTCTGTAAATAAAACAAAATAGATGAGAATTTACTCATAGAACATTGAAATTTATCCATAGAAAGGGTTGCTTTTGTTAAGAAAGTAACCCTTTTTAGTATATTTTTCTTTCTATTTATATGATAGTCCGCCCCCCGCCCCCTTTCCTGTATAAAACCCTTGATTTATGTAAATAATACGCATCTTATCTTTTTCGAAAACCGCAGAGACCTCTCATCGGTTCTTACAAGAAAGATTAAAAATTCACTCATCAGCAAGATACAATGGAAACCAACCTTATAAATGACCATAGAATGATCAACGATCTTATACAGATCAACCATGATCGAACTGCTGATTAACAAATGGCAACTGATATGGTCTCAAGCATTCACATAAGAAATTTAAATAACATTTTTGGGTTTAAGCATATGTTGACTTTGGAGATTATTATATGAAAGTAAAAGCCGGTTATACAAGAAAGAAAATAGGCAAGTCTTTTAAATATTTCGATACATCAGGAATAGAAGTATCTGATAAAAAGATCTTAGAAAGAATTACGAAACTGGTTATTCCACCCAACTGGAAGGATGTATGGATTGCCAAAAGTAAGACCAGTGATCTGCAAGCTTTTGGATTCGATCAAAAGGAGCGTAAACAATATATCTACCATACGAAATTCGTTGACCAACGCCAAGCGGCAAAGTTCAGCAATATTCTTTTTATGGGTAAATATTTGCAAGAATTAAGAAAGATCAGCACTAAACATCTCAAACATCAGGTTTGGGATATGGACAAATTGTGTGCAATTGCTTTTAAAATTATGGACAGCACATTAATTCGTATCGGCAATAAGCGCTATACACTGACCAATAAGTCATATGGCCTTAGCACCCTGGAAAAAAGGCACGTCACCATCGAAAACAATACGATATCTTTGGCTTATAAAGGTAAAAAGGGTGTTTTTCAGCAAAAGTCATGGGCTAATAAGCAACAGGCTAAGCTTCTGGAAGAACTTTTAAAAATGAAGGGAAAAAGGATATTTCAGATTGATAGTGCTACCTGCGAAAGCACGTTCTGCGGTGCCGCCTTTAATCAGTATCTCCGGGAGAATTCTACGGGTCAGATCAGCTGTAAAAGCATTCGTATTTGGGGAGCCAGTCGAGAAGCTTTTTACCAGCTCGCCCAAACAAAACAGGCGGAGGCACTTAATGCCCGAAAAAGACAGTTAAACAAGGTCATTAAACATGTTGCTGAGCAACTCGGCAATACAAAGACTGTTTCACAGACTTATTATATCCATCCTGCGATACAACGTTTATTTATGGAAGGAAGATTCCCCAGTATAAAAAGTAAATTACCGCTTGCGAAATTAGAGGATAAATTATACCGTTTTCTGCTTAAACACACCGATAAGGCAATTGTTTAACGTCCAAACCTAAACCATTCGTCCAATGGATGGCTTAGGTTATTCATCCAGCATGATGCCATATCCATGGCGGCAACAGAAAATGTGATACCATTTCCACCGAAACCACACACAAAGTATGAGTTTTTAAACTTTTCATATTTTCCAATATAGGGCAATCCATCTTTGGTGGTTCCAAAAGTACCAGCCCAGGCAAAATCTGCGTGAAAGGCCCTATCGGTAAAAATTTTGTTAAATGACTTTTCCAATTTAAGTGATTTCGCTGAAATGAGACTATCTCGCTTAATGGGGTCTTTAAATTCTTCATCTTCTCCCCCAATCAGAAACCTATGATCATCTGTGGTACGCATATACAGATAGGGTTCAGTAGTATTCCAAATGAGCAGATCGCGATACCGATCATAATTGTCTTTATCGACTTCTGACACGATTGCGAATGTACTCAATAGATCGACAAATTTTTCAGGAATAAGGTTTGTCGTTTCGTATCCTGTACAATAAATAATTTTCTTCGCTTTGATTTTAGCTCCTGTCGAAGTGGTTACAAGATTATGCCCCGACTTATATAATACAGAGTCTAAGGCTGTTTTGTCGAAAATCAATAATCCCTTTCTAACGTTGTATGCCAGCAGTTCATGTGTAAAGCAAAAGGCGTCTATGCTTGCCCCTAAAGCCGAGAGAATTCCAGCATAAGCGCCATGTATAGCATAACGATCCCTGATATCTTGTTCCGTTAACCATTTAACATCAAAACCCGCCGCTTGTCGGGCTTCAAACTCTTGCTTCAACCAGGAGATATCTTTTTTCCTTGCCGCGTAGTAGAGTGACTTTTTTGTTCGAAAACCAGCTTTGGACCGGATTTTCTTTGCGATTTTCCCCAATTTGACAATTGCTTCACCACAGGCTCTGTAGCTCGCTATTGCAGCCTCTTCACCAATTAATTCCTTTAATCTATACAAAGGCACATCAATTTCATATTGCAACATAGAGGTTGTTGCCGCCGAACTCCCATTCACAATTTCACGCTTGTCGATAAGAATACATTTCTTTCCATCGTTTATGCATTGATGTGCGATCAGGGCCCCTGTAATGCCGCCTCCAACGACAAGAACATCACAGCTACGATCATCTTGCAAGGAAGGATAACTGTTTAGAAGACCGTTTTTTATTAACCAGAAAGGTTCATTTGACTTTAAATCCATTGTAATAAAAGCTTATTGAATGTTTGTATAACTATTTCTGAAAAGAAATAGTTTGGTTGGCATTTTATTAAATTTCAAACCATTTGAGCATTACCAAGGTTATCTTATTAGCAATTAATAGATTACTTATGCGAGCAATTTGGACGGGGGCTATTGGTTTTGGTTTGGTCAATATCCCAATTAAAATATATAGTGCAACAGAGAGTGCTGCCTTAGATCTGGATATGCTTGATCGAAATGATCTATCCAATATTAAATTCAAGCGGGTAAATGAACAAACCGGCAAGGAAGTAAAATGGGATAATATTGTTAAAGGATATTTCATGAAAGACCATTATGTCGTGCTGGAAGATGCGGATTTTGAAGACGCAAGTCCGGAAAAGACTAAACTTATCAATCTCCATGCTTTTGTCAAACTGATGGATGTAGACAGTATATATTTTGAAACGCCCTACTATCTGGAGCCACAGAAAGGTGGAGAAAAAGCCTATCAGTTATTGCTCAAAGCATTAGAAAAAACTAAAATGGCGGGCTTAGGGTCGTTCGTCATGCGAAATGTAGAACACCTAACCCTTATAAAGCCCTATCAGAATGCATTGGTTTTGAATAAAATACGTTATCAACAGGAAATCAGAGCACTTGATGAGCTTAAGTTACCTACTGCAATTAAAATTCAAAAAGCAGAAATGGATATGGCTACACAGCTGATCGAGCAACACAGCACATCCTTCGATATCAGTAGCTATAAAAACGAATATATGAACGAGCTCCTTAAAATAATCAAACAAAAAGATAAAGGTAAACGTCCTACCATACGAAAAATGAAGGTAGAGCATACAAAAGCGGATGATTTGCTTGCAAAACTTAAAGCAAGCCTAGGTTAAACAAAACACCCTGTGCCATGATACGTAAACTAAAATCGGGTCAATATCGAATATATGCCAAGCATCCTGATAAAGAGACGAACCGACGTCGGAATCTGGGTACTTTTGATACCCTTGAGGAGGCAAAAAAACACGAGCAAGAAATTCAATATTTTAAGCATAAGAAGTGAAATAAGATGAAGAATATCATACCGGAACAGAAAGAAGGCAAGCACCTGGATTGCTTTGAATCCCTCGAGTTTCCAAGTGAAGCTATTGCCAATTTAGCCTATGCTTCGGCTATAAACAATCTTAGAATGGTCAACCATTGGTATGAACTCGCTCAGATACCTGCCACTGTGTTTCAATTAACGGCGGGTTATGGTACTCAAATTGATCGTTTACTCGAATTACATGATTATATCCGACTCAATATTCCCGGACCGGGACTTCCAAGTAGTGATGGTTATGATTGGGTGAATGTTGTCAGCCTCATTTCAGACAAAACGGACGATTATAGTGTTTTTGCGATAACATTAAAACCTTGCCCCGATCCAAGCCATCCTGGGGATAAAAATACAGCTCATTTTTTTGAAGGGATTTCATCTTCAACCTTTCTGATCGAACAACGGAGGAATAGTATTTTGTTCCAGTACGCCGGAAGAAACGAGATCATCAATGTCGACAATGAGAATATGAGTGATAATGTCAGGAATTATTTCGTTGGTCTAGCAGCTAAAATGGGGGCATCTTACCCACAATGGAAATCACTTCTTAAAGGGATGGCCCATGCAATCGCCAAAGAGTTTAATGTTCAGCATTAGTTCCTTCTGCCGAACGGAAATTAGCCGGACTTTAATTTCAAAGTAAAAAGAACCCAATAAGGCAATTTTATAAATTTATAACGTTCTGTTATCAAAGATTCGATCTATGTTGTCGTAATTTTTTTTGTATATTTATGTATATCATAAGAAGTTTTGGGGTATTATGAATCATACATTTCAATCTAACAATCAAACCATCATTACGCTTCAATCTTTTGGCAGTCTGGTCATCTTAGATCGACATTTTAATGTCGTTGGGGTAACCGAATCTGTCGTAAATGATCACGACGCCAAAGAGAACTTATTAGGAACTCATTTCTTTGATAGCTTTAGCAATACATTCGGTGAAGCGTTATCCAAAATCAAAAATGCAGTAACTGATCTACTTGAAAACAGGCAGTCGCGCCATATTTTACCCATTAAAATGAGAAAAGAACGTGTTTACGTAAAATTGCGAAGACACGATGAATACTTCTATATCGAGTGGGAACAACAACACAAAAAATACATTGCCGCAAAAAAAATAAATGAACTTAATTTTTTGCTAGATACTATTCAACCGAATAATTGGGACCGTGTTTGTTCCGCCATCAACAAATTACTGAATTACGATCGGGTTTTCGTTTTGCAGGTTCAGGAAACGGGATATAGTTCCGTGATTGCGGAACATACAGCAGATGGACAAGCCCATTTCAAAGGAATGGAGTTCTCGAAAGATTTCATGCCTGAAGAAGTCTTGTCGTACTATCGGAGCTATTCATATCGATATGCTCCCAATATTAATATTGATGGACAAGAATTCTACTATACTGACGAAGGAATTGATCCGGTCTCGAGCTTATTATCACCTTTACCTGAACTTCATCGGCTTTTTTTAAAAAAGATAAATGTACAAAGCGCCTTGTTTTTTAGAATCTGTATCGATGATGACTTTTGGGGTCTTGTGGTCGCACAGAATGATGAAGAGCGGGTGGTCGATCTGCAGCAGCGAAAACTATGTACGTTTGCCATCCAGGCAGCCACCAGCAAGTATGAGAGCCATGTCAAACAAAATCTGTTGGAAAGAACGGAGCTTCTTAAACTCGCTGAAGAAGAGTTAAAAAGGAGCCTTTCTGAAAATAAAATGGTGAATTGTGCTTTGATACAGCATATGGATATCCTTACCCAGCTGGTCAATGCAGATGGATTGGCCATATTTAATCAGGGCGATGTCTTTAACTATGGTCATTCTCCGCAGAAAGCACAATTTTATGAAATCATTCAATTCCTGCAAAAACATACCGATAAAGCCCTCTTCAAAGATTATAACTTTCGGCTGAATCATCAGGATAACTTTAACGATAAACTTGATTTTGCGGGTCTCATGTATCTAAAGGTTGGCTTGGAAAACGATTATTACCTGGTTTGGTTTAGAAAGGAAAACCGCAATCAGGTGATGCAGATGGAGCTGAAAAATGAGCCGCATGAAAACAAGCAGCTCAAAATATGGGAAGATATGCGCTATGACGTTGCCAAACCTTGGAATGATGCTGAAATCAATTTTGTCCTTCGTCTGAATCAGATTATCAAGGAATCCATTTTTGCAAAACTAAAGGAACGTCAGTTGCTAAATGAAGAGCTGCTGATTTTGAACAATGAGTTGGAAATGTTTACACATACCCTCTCTCATGATTTAAAAAATCCTTTGTCCATCTTAAAAATGGGCATACAGTTTCTACAGCAGCACTCCGACAATATTGATTTTACAAAAATCAATAAGTGGTACCAGAATTTCAGCAGAAGCGTTACAAACATTGAAGATATTATCAACAATATGGTCCAGTTGAGCCAGCACCGTTCCAGCGTTTTAGACAAGGAACCACTTCCTATGGCCTATACAATTCAGCGCATATTTCAAGAAAACAGCATTTTATATAACGTCAATAATTGCCAACCCACTTTTGGTACCCTATTACCAATTTGGGGCGAAAAAAGTGCCGCGTATCAAATTTTTTCAAATTTAATTGTTAACGCAATAAAATATTCTGCACAGGCAGACAGGCCTTTAGTGACAATAGATAGTTCCGACGAAGACGATTATACCCATTATCAGATCAAGGATAACGGTATTGGCATACCAAGTGACCACCTGCCTCATATTTACGAAATGTTTACCAGAGCCGACAATGTGGGTTCAATACCTGGTACGGGCATTGGGCTTTCGCTGGTGAAACGGATAATGGAACGATTGGGAGGAAGTATAGAAATTGAATCAGAGGTTGGTATAGGCACCGTTGTTCATCTCTACTTCCCTATTGTTAAGCCATTTCCTGAGCAAATGTTACTCGATTGATCTTTGTTTCAAATCCTGAACTCTTTCAAACTATTTTCCATCTAACGTTGTTCATTTAAGGAGAGTATATCATCCAATAAAAAGGATCTTATCACTTAAAAAAAAATTGAAAATGGAAGAGATATTGCAACATGCAGTAGTAAAACGAGGTTTAATTATTGCCTATTATTTTAGTAACATCTGGTATCGTAAAGGATTGTTCGGGGAACGTACTATTCCCGATCCAAATGACACTGATCCCATCGAACATCCTGAACCAGATATAGATGAAACCGATCCTGAAGAAGAGGAGAATATCAACTACACACATAAAAATCCACAGCCAAGAAGCAGTATAAGCCCTGGAAAAAAGTCTACCGCTAACTGGGACGAAAATGTAGAAAATCGGACCATATCCAAAAAGACAGATTGACCCTAGGTCAATCTGTAAAGATATTCAACTGTCCTTTTTCATCAAAAAAAACATCGCTAATAAAAACGATACGCTGATCTCCCGTTTTTAGGGTGCGGCCATGATATACACAGCGGATTTTTCCCTCCTTGTCCTGAAATAAACTATTATGCCCAGTACCCGAAACCACTCCACCTCTATTGGTATTCTTTTCAATGATCGGATTAGATGCCGATTTTTGATAGCTTCCCAAAGGAGCAGTTGCTGTTGCGTAGCCAACAGCATAATTGGCTCCTGCAAAATAATTGGCCGAATACATCATGTAGTATAATCCGTTTTCTTTGACCAAAAAAGAACCTTCTGTCCATCGTCTATTGACCTCACCTGAAGTAACTGATCTACTTTCCCATTCTGATTGTGCGTCGTTCATCGTAACTGGGGGGCGCATTAAAAGAACCGGATTCCCAATCACCTTCGTCATACTGCTATCCAATTCGACTCCGTAAACCCAGCTTTCTTCAATATTTTTATAGCCAAGTTTCTTCTCCGCCCAAGTTGCAATTTCTGATTCCACAGGATGTTCGTAGCAGCAGCGTGAATAGAACAGATAATTTCTATGGTCTGTATCTCTAAAAACATTCGCGTCAATGATGGGATATCCAGGATCAAAAATAGGTTTCCCGGTCAGATCTTTAAATGGCCCCAATGGACTATCCGCCACTGCAACTCCTATACGATAGTTTTCTAGGTGTTTTTTGGGATTTTCTTTCCAATGAGCACTATAATACATGTAATATTTGTTATTCACACGATAGACTTCAGGAGCCCAGAAATCCTTTTCCCCCCAACCATTCGGCTGTTTGGCATCGTATACCTTTCCCTCCTTTTTCCATGTCTTTAGATCTTTGGAACTATAGGCTATAAATTCATTTTCAGTCCCGCCGGTTCCATATAAATAGTATTGATCCGAAGGTGGATCGAATACAATAAAAGGATCACCAAAGGCTACATCTGTTTGATAGGATTTTCTAGGTTGCCTCGATCGTTGATCTGTGCTTAAAAATCGAAACTTTGCAGTTTCGAATTGGGGAACCAAGACACCGCTGCTATTTGCCACAAATTCAATCGGTACTATGGCTGTCCGCCGAGGTGCAACTTTTTCATCTGAAAAATGTGTATGACAGACGTAATACCATTGCTTTCCTTTTTTGAAAATGTCGCCATGTCCAGTTCCGGCAAACCCACTATTTTTACGGCTTAATGCAGGTTGACCTTCCAGTTTTTTCCAGGGTCCATAAATATTTTCAGCGATAGCAACACCCACAGCGTAGTCCTTATTCCGAAAATCATTTGCCGAATAGAACATATAATAATATTTTCCCTCTCGAATGACGGTGGGACCTTCACTTACTGTCCACTCGGCATTTGCCGTATTTTCCCAGGGAAGTTCTGCATGGAGACATTCTTTCAGCGATTCTTCCTTTATTCCGGAATAATCTGACTTCAGCTCCGCCACAAAAATTCTATTCCCTTCGTTTAACCTTACATGAAATAGGTATTTTTTTCCATCTTTATCGCGGAATACAAACGGATCAATTTGCTTTTGTCCGGTAGCAATTGGCACTTTAGCTGTTTGCTTAAAAGGACCCGTTGGAGCATCACCGACTGCGATTGCAATATGCTCATCGGCTGTGTAAGCCATATAAAACTTACCATTCTCAAACCATACTTGCGGTGCCCAAAACCCTTTTGATCCAAAGATATCGCCCTTTACAGCCGCAAAACCTAAATCAACTCCCTCCGGACTTACCCAGGAATCTAAATCCTTGGACTGGTATACTTTAAAGCCCTGTTGTTCATGCTGATCACCATTCGTACCATAGAGGTAATAATATCCTTTGTGATAGAATATGGTCGGATCCGCTTGAAAAATGCCATTTGTTGGCGTGTGCACATTTTCAATCTGATCTTTGTTTGTAGTTTGCGCAAATGTCCTTTGGACAAAAAACAGCAAGAGAGCAATAGGCAGCAAATATATTTTGTTCATTGATTATAATACATCATATAGGTGAAAGCCTAAAATTGAATAAATATTTGCTAAGACTGGAGGTAAATTGTATCAATTGAATATCAATTTGTATCAAATTAAAAATTTCCTGATAAAATTATCGAAATCCATTCCTCTTCTATTCCCACAAACCCATTTAATTTCCAGACTTGTTCTATCCGAAAACATTTCGATATATACACCAACATACTGACACTATCTTTACGGATCAAAATTTCCCTGATCATTTGCCAGCAAAATTTTCGCTAATTCAAAATTCCTCTTTCAAAAGCAAACTTAACCAGATGTGCCGTGTTTTTTACGCCCGCTTTGTCTATGAGGTTCTGACGATGGCCCTCAACAGTACGCTTACTTAAAAAAATCTTATCTGCAATTTCGACATTCGTGTAGCCTTCCGCAATCAATTTTAACACTTCCAATTCACGCTCTGAGATATCAAAATCCGTTTGCAATTCTCCTGGGATCTGCGCATAGCTTTGACCAGAACGGACTTGATCTAAAAGTATCATGGCGATCTCCTCGCTCATGTACCGTCCGCCGTTAGCAATATGATTCAACCCAAAAAGCAATTCGTGATAGCCAACATTTTTGACCAAATAGCCAGCGAGACCAGATTCAAACGCCTCAATGACATAATTAATCTGATTCAGCATGGATAGTATAACCACTTTAATAGATGAATACTGTTTGTTTAGGACCTGAAGCAATTCCATGCCGTCCATTTCATCCATACTGATATCCGTTAAGACGATATCAGGAACAGAATTTGCACTTAGGAAGTCGAGCGCCTCTTTGCCATTCGACGCTTCGCCAACGACTTCAAATCCTTCTTGAGATTCTAATAGTAATTTTATTCCGTTACGAACAACCATGTGGTCTTCAACCAATAGGATTTTTATCATTATTATCTTTTTAAATAGTCAATTTTAGTAAAATACCTGCCACAAGCGTATCATTCATAATCTGCGCATTGTAGAGTTCTGCAATCTTCATCAAGCGCATTGGTCTGTTTTCGGGCTTTGATACTGACAAGGCTTCTCCTTGTTGAAAAAAAGGTGATACTTTGACAAGAATTTCAAATTCGATCACCTGCACTGAAATTGAGATCGACTGCGAGGCCATTTCATCATTTAAATATTGAAACATTGCAGTCAGAAATTTAAATAGATGAATTTGCGTCTGATGATGTAATTCTCGCAAATGAGGGTCAAGCAACGTATCAATTATAAAACCAGATCGTTTTTTGTAACTCGCAACGGCTTCATCAACGGCGTGAAAAATTCCCAGGTCATTTAATATGGGATTGTAAAGCAATCCCGCTTTATTGCGGATTTCTATAACTAAGGTAGTCAATGAATCACGTAGGCAACGTAATTCTTCAAAATCGCCATAACGATTAGTAAAATTCTGAAGCGATATACGCATTCCGTAAAGCTCCTGAGCCAGTTCATCGCGAAAATACCGTCCTATTTTTCCGATATCATCCTGTTGATTCCTAATAATCGATTTATAAAAATCTTCTTGGCTACCGTCCCATACCTCCTTTAACTCCGCCTGATCTTTTAGGCCTTCAGATTGGCCTTTCGGTCCATCTGATAGGTCAAAATATAGTTTTTTGTTCACGTCCCCCATATTGTTTTCCATTTCATGTTGTAACTAATAACCACTTCAAGGCACGAACAGTTTTAAAAATTAACACCTATTTAGATAAAAGATGTATCCTTTAAAGTACTACGTATAAATACGTGCAAGAAAAAGATAAATGGGGGAATTTAGACAGGAAAACACTTGTTGTTAAAGTAAAAAAGTTCAAATAAAGCACCAATATACTTAGTGAATAATCTACACAAAACACTGTACAACAACTATTTAGAATAATAAATAAATCTACTCGCTTGATAAAACTTGCCTCAATCCATCCTTCCAAATTGTTTTTTCTAGCATCTTAATTGCAGAGAATGTAGAAAAGATAGACACTTAAAATTTGATAATATGGAAAATACAACAATCGATCAACTGTTTAAGGAAAAAAGGCCTACGTTAAAATATTTGGCAGCGCAATTTACGAACGATCCGGATGAACGGGAAGATTTGGTTCAAGAGACCATGGTGAGGTCGCTGGCATCTATCGAAAAATTCCTGAAACATCCGAAATTGATGTCTTGGCTCTATATCATTATGAAAAACACGTATATCAATCAATATACACGTAACAAAAGGTTAGAGAATTACAGAAGTGAATACATCAGCACTGGTTATCGCAATGAAATAACAACCAACCGCGGAGAAGATAATTTTGTTGCTTCTGATATACAGCATGCGCTCAATAATTTATCGAAAGACTATTATGACGCCTTTGCTATGTTTTTGGAAGGATTTAAATATTATGAAATTGCAGAGCATTTGCAAATACCGGAAGGAACAGTGAAAACACGTATACACATGGCACGAAAGTCATTGCAAAAACAGCTTAAGATTTACTCAAAAAGTATTAATTAAAAAATAGTATTATTTCAAGAACAAAAAGCAGGCTATAGCCTGCTTTTTGAATTTACACCCCATTATTTTAGCTAACATTGTTTTAGTCGCTGCCTCTACCTCCGGATATATTTATTATATTTAGGGTGAAACTTACTAATTAAAATATCACTTTGAACATCATATAGTATGAAAAAGCAGTCAACCTCAATGTTTTTTATATGCTTGAGCAGCATAATTTTAATATCGTCTTGTGGTTCGGTATCAAAGGAAAGTGAAAACAGAATTCGTGTAAGTGGTGAAGGAAAGATTAGGATCATGCCCGACCAGGTCACCCTGACCATTAATACGACTTTCACAAAACCCAGAATGGTAGACGCGGTACGAGAAACACAAGCAACAGTCGACACGGTAATAGCGTTGCTCCAAAAATATGGGCATCAAAAAGAAGATATCAAAACCAGTAGCGTATCCGCAAATAAAGACTATCAATACATTGGTAATACCAATAAATTTATAGGTTATCAAGCACAGCAAACAATCGATTTTGTTTTACATGATTTATCGAAATTTACAGAATTAACGGGAAAATTGTTAGAAACAAAAATTAGTGGAATTGGTTCCATCTCATTTGACCACTCCAAAGCAGACAGTATTTTAAGAGAAGCAGATCTTATTGCATATGATGATGCTTTAAAATCGGCAAAAAAACTTGCATCTAGGGCTGATGTTAAAATCGGAAAACTGCTATTTCTGTCCAATGATGGAAGCGCATCCAACGAATCAACGCAGTACAGAACAGGGATGGCTTTAGAAACATTTAATAAGGGCTATGGCGGTGAAGGTTTTAAAATTGCTCCCGAAGTTTTAGAATTTAAAAGAACAATATTTACAGAATTTGAAATCAAATAGATGCCATACCGATTCTGTCACCAATCAACCAGCATACTCGATTCAATGGTTGAATGAAAAAATAACGCTCGAGGGATAGCGTTAGCCTTTACGCGGACGAATTAGCTACCGGTAATCATCGAAACTATTTTTTCGTATATTTAACATATAGTTCATATCCAGTTCATATAAGTTTTGTTACTTTATAATGCGATAGTTAATGTAGTCAACGGAGTTAATGTATCTATTATGAAAACGATAAACTATTTTTTCCAGCGGATTATATTTAGAATCTTTTTAGGTCGATTCAGTTCATTCTATTCACCATTAAGATTCCACAAAACTTAATTGTTTTTAAAAACGGCATTGAGGTCCGATATTTTTATTTTTGTAAATGCTATTAACCAAAGATGCCTTTGGCAAAGATTTTATTTGGGGAGTTTCTACAGCTGCCTACCAGATTGAAGGAGCACATGATTTGCATGGAAAAGGCCCTTCTATCTGGGATATATTCGTCAAAAAAAGAAACCGTATATTTCAAAATCAACATGGTAATGAGGCCTGTGATTTTTACAATCGCTATGTCCAGGATCTGTATTTGATGCAGGGAATGCATATTCCTAATTACAGATTCTCTTTATCATGGAGTCGTATATTTCCTGCTGGCATTGGTGCGGTAAATCAATCTGGATTGGATTTTTATGATCGTTTGATCGATTTATCCCTTGAGTTAGGGATAACGCCTTGGCCTACCTTATATCATTGGGATCTTCCACATGCATTGGAAAAGAAAGGTGGCTGGGTAAACCGTGATGTGAAAGATTGGTTTGGAGAATTTGTTTCCAAATGTGTGCAAACCTACGGGGACCGGGTCAAGCATTGGATGGTTCTCAACGAACCTACAGTATTTACTGCTGCAGGTTATTTCTTCGGTGTACATGCACCAGAGAGAAAAGGTTTGGGCAATTTTTTGGCTGCGGCCCATCATGCTGCATTAGCACAGGCTCAAGGCGGCCGAATTATTAAGTCTTTACAGCCTAATAGCGAAGTAGGGACGACTTTTTCTTGCTCCCATGTTGAGCCCTTTACGTCGAAAGACAGAGACATTCTTGCGGCAAAGAAAGCAGATGTATTGCTCAACCGCCTATTTATAGAACCGCTACTAGGAATGGGCTATCCAACGCAAGAGATTAAAATACTGGGTAGAATTGAAAAGTATATGCACGCGAATGATGAGCGAGATCTGAAATTTGATATGGACTTTATTGGCGTACAAAATTATACACGGGAAATTATACGATACGCCATGTTCGTTCCTTATCTTCAAGCGAAGATAGTATCGGCGAAAGAGCGCAAAGTTGAGATGACCGAAATGAACTGGGAAGTTTACCCAGCCTCCATTTATTATATGCTCAAGAAATTTAGTGCCTACCCTAATATCCCCACTTTAATTGTTACCGAAAATGGTGCAGCATTTCCTGATCAAATCGAAAATGGTTTAGTGCATGACCCCAAAAGATTGAGCTATTTACAGCAAGCTTTACAGGAGGTTTACCGTGCAAAACAAGAAGGAATAAATGTCAACGGGTATTTTGTATGGACATTCATGGACAACTTCGAATGGGCTGAAGGATACCGTCCAAGATTTGGACTAGTTTATGTTGATTTCAACAATCAACAGCGCATCGTCAAATCCTCTGGACATTGGTACGGAGACTTTTTAAAATAAATAAATGGCTTTTCCATCGTTATGAACGATATATCAACTTTGTAATTTTCAATAAAATCAGGCCAAGAAACAATGCGGCAACAATACTAAGTATTGTGACCAATGTATTCCTTCCGTTGTCTGCAAAAAAATAGATGGATAGTCCAGCCAATAAACATGGAATACCGATAACAATAAGCTTGACCCAATATATTCGGTCTTCTTCCTTACGGATAATTTTTGTTTCGACTGCGGCTAAAACATCCGGTCTATTCTTTCTAAAATATTCGAGAATAATTTCGATTTCTTCTGAACGCAATTCACGAGGACGTACAATCTGCTGTTGTAAGGCAATAACTAAACTATTTCCATCTCGTTGAACTGAAATAACTGCTGACATTGGAAAGCGCTTTTTAAACCCCATAGGATTCATTGCATATCCTTTGTAGTCACTGTTATCTGGACTTAAACATACAAAATACTCAGAACTCATTGCGAAGATCACATCGGTATGTTCTTGTTTGGTTTCTTTCCATATAACGATAGCAGGCTTAATGGCTGCTAGTAATAGACATTGGAAAATAAATATACCAAAAGACAAGCTGAATATCCATGACAAAGAAAATGAAAGGAGTAAAAAAGCGATGATAAACCAAATAACATTTGACCAAAAGTCAATTTTCCGCTCGATTAAATAGAAGATAATGACGCAGACTATTGGCGCAATACTGGCTTTCCAATCCCAAAATATACTCACAATTCCGAGAATTGAAAACAGCGCATAATTCAACAGCTGAAAGTATGCTGACTTCCGCTGAAAATTAGTTCTTTTAATTTCAATGATATTTTCCAATGCTTTCTTTAATGAAATAACAAAATCTCTGTCGCTAAGATAGCTCTGATTGCATAAATATAAATATCTTTACTAAAATAAAAACGCGTAAAAATAGAAGCCACTGCTATGAATACCTTTCAATTTAAATCCCATAATGTTAAAAAGGGCTTGATCTTTGGATTTGGTTACCTAATTGTTGTATTTATCCTATGCTGTTTAATTTTTGGCGGTATAAACGGACTAGCCGATGCAGTAAACAATTTTGGTTCGGCAAAAGGTCTTGGGATATTGGTTGCTGTCGTTGTAATCGGTCCCCTAGTCATACTATTGCAATTCATCAATCCCAAGATAGAAATACAAGTTGATAAAAATAACTTATCTATTAAACAACCGAGAAAGGAGGACAAAATGATTCCGTTAGAAGTAATTCATTCCATGGAAATAAATCGTTCCTTGGTCAACCAACTTCAACTATTCGACCAGAATGGAAAACTACTTACCACTATTCACCCGCAAAACGATATGAATGTTATTTTCTCCATTGCAAATATAATCGCACAACATGGTGGATTTACACAGAAAAAAGGAACCAAAAAGATCTTTGGTAATCCCGTTGAAACGATCTCATATTTCAGGCAATAACACTGTAGCATAAGTTTCGATGAAACGAAAAACAAGAATACACTACCTACTTTTCGTCGCTTTAACCATCTTCCTGGGTTTGTTGTCACGGAAAATATCCGCCATTCCTACCATTACCGGCGATGTACTTTATGCGGTTATGATTTATTGGTTATCACGTTTTTTATTTACGAGGAAATCGTTATTATTTTCTTTTGCGACGACACTTATATTTTGTTTTGCCATCGAATTTTTACAGCTTGTACAATATCCTTTACTAATCTGGGTAAGAAGCAATCCGCTTTTGCGGCTCGTGTTTGGACAGGGCTTTTTATGGTCGGATCTAGCGGCTTACTGCCTGGGAGCCATCGGAGCTGCATTCCTTGATTATCTTAATTATCAAATGTTAAAGACAGATCCTACGTTACGAACTAAATAGACCTACTTCGTGGTTTTGGCCCCCAAATCGATGCCCATCTTTTCATAAGCAAGATCATTGGGCTGCCAAAGCTCTATTTTGTTTCCTTCAATATCCATGATATGAGCCAATTTGCCATAGTCAAAGGATTCGATCGTATCAAGGACCGTAACTCCCTCCTTCTTCAATTCATCGATTAAAAGCTCAATGTTGGCTACCCGATAATTGATCATAAAATCTTTTTCCGAAGGGCCAAAATAGGCCGTGCTCTCTTTAAAAGGACTCCATTGCGTAAATCCCTTTTTCGCACTATCAGCTCCCTGATACCACTCAAATACAGCGCCGTAAGAATTTGTAGCCAGTCCCAAATGATCGGCATACCAAGCTCTTACTTTTTTAGGATCTTTACACTTGAAGAAAATTCCACCTATACCGGTTACCCTTTTCAATTCGGTGGATCGATGGAAATGGCTCAGGTTACTAAATGCGTACCCCATTCCAAATGCCAGCACAATACTTGCAACAAATACGACTCTTTTCATAATTTAATAAGGACAAATCAGTTATTCTGCCTTCTCTCCCGAATTTAATCATTAGTTTTGACAAAACATTTACGGTGCTCCAGAAAACATTCTTATCCTACAACATCAGTACTTAAAACGCATAGCTTTTGTCCTAATTTTTTCCAGATTAAGATTGTTAAAAAATGAGATTGTATGTATACATTTGACGTACACAAGACTCGAACATCCTACCCTAGGAAAAGAGTTTAATAAAGCATCCGCATTAAATAGATAAATTTATGTATAACTTTAAAAATGACTATTCAGAAGGGGCACATCCCCGCATTTTAGATAAGCTTATTGAAACGAATCTGATACAGCAATTGGGCTATGGGGAGGATGACTATTCCAAAGAAGCCAAATCGATTTTGAAGAAAAAGATAGCTAATCAGCAAGCCGTTATCCACTTTTTATCTGGTGGCACACAAACAAATCTTCTTGTCATATCTTTTCTTTTACGTATCCATGAAGCAGTGATCAGTGCAAAAACAGGGCATATATCTGCAAATGAAACTGGTGCTATAGAAGCAACTGGACATAAAGTCATTACCGTTGAAACTTCTGATGGAAAATTGACACCTAACGATATTACTACGGTACTCAAGGAACATGCCCTGGCGCCACATGTGGTAAAACCAAGAATAGTCTATATTTCTAATTCTACTGAAATCGGCACAATATATTCTTTGGCAGAGTTGGAAGCGCTATATGTATGCTGTCAGCAGCAACAGCTGTTACTTTATTTGGATGGCGCACGCTTGGGTCATGCTTTGACGGCGGAAAACAACGATTTAACCTTTGCAGCTATCGCTAAATACACGGACGTTTTCTACATTGGAGGAACAAAAAATGGTGCTCTTTTGGGTGAGGCAGTTGTGTTTAACCGTCCCGAATTAGCCGTAGATTTTGACTATGCGATCAAACAGAAAGGCGCCTTGCTCGCCAAAGGCAGAGTGCTTTCAATTCAATTTCTAACGCTATTTCAAGATGATTTGTATCTTGAGCTGGCATTGAGAGCTAATTCGCTTGCGATGCGTATGGCGAAGGCCATCAAAGACAAAGGATATTCCTTTCTAACGGAATCAACCACTAATCAGATTTTTCCCATTTTACCTAAATCGGTCATCGAAGCACTGCTTATAAATTATCAATTTTATATATGGAAGGATATCGATTCAGATTATGCAGCGGTTCGTTTGATCACCTCCTGGGCTACAGACGAGAAACAGGTTACTAACTTTATAAATGATATATTGAATTCATAGGGATTGTTCCGCCCCAACCAATAAATCTTATATAAACAAAAGCGCCCAATAGGTAATCTTTTACGTATTGGGCGCATCTTATAAAATTGAAAAACTAGTCTTTAGGTTCAAGGGCTTTCCATACCCCTGCTGCTACAGCTGCCCCTACTAATGGTGCTACAATAAAGAGCCAAAGCTGCGATAAAGCCTGACCGCCGGCCAAAATCGCTGGCCCAAATGAACGAGCAGGATTAACCGACGTACCTGTTACAGGAATAGCAACCAAATGGATCAAAAGAAGCGTAAAGCCGATTGCAAGCCCAGCCATTGTGCTGTTTCCTACCTTCGAAGTTGTTGCCAGTATCACAAATAGAAAAATGAAGGTTAACACGGCTTCAATCAAAAAGGCAGAAGCAGTACCATATTCGTTTTGATATCCTTTACCCCAACCGTTTGAGCCATACGCCCACTCCCCTGCGGTAAATCCGGCCAATTGCCCACTTAAAATCTGCTGAAGGACAAATGCCCCTAAAAGTGCACCAATAAACTGAGCGACAATATATACGACAGCATCCTTGACAGACATTCTACCGGCCAACAATACACCCACCGTCACCGCAGGATTGATATGACAGCCTGAAATTCCACCGATAGCGTACGCAAATACCACCACCGATAGGCCGAAAGCAACAGCAATGCCCAAGAGCCCCAGGCCAGAAAGTCCGCCCATCGTATTGGCTCCGGCAATAGCAGCTGCACCGCAACCAAAAAGTACCAAACCAAATGTTCCAATTAGTTCGGCGATAAATTTTGAAGATGTTTTAATTTCCATATGAATCTGTTTATAACTTAGTTAACTCTAATTTAATCATTTTCCGCATAAAATTATACTGCTAAATAAATTATTGTAGAACAATATCCACAGCACTTTAAAACCAACGTTAATAAGCTTTTCTATATTAATTTAACCAGATTTCATCACAGGCTATAAGAGGCTTTCGCTTAGGATGATACCGCCATTCGGGTAGTTTTGCCAAAGGTGAAGCATAAACTCGGATCACTTTAACACTGTCATTTAATAATACTTGATAAGGTATCTTGTCCAAGGTGTAATCCTCCTCAATGGATTCAAGCTTACTGAGAAATACATCTTGAAAATCTTTTCCATTCTTAGATACCGAAATTCGAATTTCTTTTGGTGGAAATATCCAATGTCGGGCATCCTTTAGAAAATTAAGCGCTATGGTATCTATTCGCCTTTCCTGTTCAAAATCAAAAGTAATATCCATCGGCTCCCCGTTCCATAGCAACCAATTATAGCTATAATCCATATAGCCCGGCACACTATCTGTAAGTGTTTTTAGTCCATTGGCAGGGAAAGAAGGGTCAAATGGATATCTCAACTTAATATTTGCTTCAGAGGCCTTATTTCCTCTAACGCCGGCTTTGAATATTTCAGACCACTCCTTTGCATAACTATCGGGTGATGCACCACCTTCGGCAAGCTCTATAACGCCCAATTTTTTTGCATCTTCAACAAATTGTGTTACTTTACGACTCACCTTTTGTCTCACAACCCAACGCTCCCCCTCTTGTTCAAATATACCATGTTGATGCGGTCCATAAAATCTTGCTTGTTGCAAATAGGTATAATCCAACCCAAGTCCAATACGCCTGACACGGGATTCCAATAAAGGATTACCTTCACTGGCTATTTCCGCTTTTTCTAATAATGTACTATACTTATCCATCGCCTCTGGACTTAAAAAGTCATGTCTATTATCAATCGGGTTTCCGTAAATGGATAAAGCTGATGAAGGCCCGGGCAAGTGATTTCTTCGTTCAGCAAGATATGCTTTAATAAAGGGTCCAGCCTTGCCATAGTAGCCCTCGATAAACTCGTTGGTTAGCTGTTCTTCTGAAAGCGTCGTATCCCAGGCGAGGTTAGCCAATATATAGGCATTTAGCTCCGCCATATCACTATAAGTCGCCCCTCCACCTTGCAAAAAGACCCCTTCGACACCTTGCGTTTTCAAATATTGTAGACTTTCCTGCATGGTTCCTTGGATCGGAAATGGCGCAAGATAATTGGTGAACTGTGTCAGATAATCCCATACAAATACATGTTTGGCTTTAGCTTTCCAAGCTCCTAATTGTCTACGAAAAGTTGCTGCTGATGGTTCACTTCCAATGTCATTTTTTCTAAAAGCATCGATATTACTTAATATCACAGAAACATTATCGGCAACCTTGAGGTGTGTTGGGGCGTTTGCTGATTCTAAATACGCCAGTGTTGTAAATTTTTTGTCGGGAAATTGTGCGGCCACTCTATTCACAAAGTGAATCAGTGAGCCTTTCGCTCCCCCCTCGCGTTTATCAATCGCCTGACAACGATCGCAAGTACAGCTTCCAATATCGTCATTGGCCGCGATAGACCAATAAGTAGCTGTGGGGTTTTCGCTTATCCTACGTTTAAAATAAGCTACGGTAAGATTAAAAACGTCCTGGTTAGATAGACAAAGTTGAATAGGTTGGCGTTTTCCATCATATAGGGAGTAATACTCAGGATGTTCTTTAAAATAAACTGATGGTGGCAATATTTTACTGAAAGTGTGCCCCCAATCTCCCCAGCGTTCTTCCAAATTATGTAAACCATACCAATCCATATACTCCTGATCCAATTCAACAGGGAAATAAACCTCTCTAAACTCAAAATTTGGTTTGGAATAAATCTTCAGATCTGAATTCACTGCTAAGAATGTCAATTTTGGAACGGATGTATTTTCTTTACCTACATACCACTTTCGTCCACCAATAATATCCCTGACATAACGATATGCCGCAAATAGTACACCTTTACCACTTCCCTTGATATAAATATTCTTTCCTACAGCTTGTATGGAATAACTATCTTCAGGAAACGTATTAGTTATTGGGCTTTTTTCCAAAATAATGGCATGTGTGACCTTTCCTTTAGCTTGTATTGCAAAATCTACACCTGTACTTTCTTTTGTAAAAGTGTTTATCACCGCAGCAGCTTTTTGTAAAACAGGATCATTTGCATCCGATTGAATGACATAATCCGTTTTCCCTTGATCAACCAATGTAATTCTTTCTTTACCCTGAACTATCGTTACCATTGACAATAGACATAACATAAACTTCCACATCATATTAAAAATATTTCCTTAATGATAGATTTAGGTCATACTGATTCATAAATCTATTTTCAGCAACTTTGTAATAGCTCCAACCGCCCATGAGTGTAAAACCCCAGTTGTCTATACGATGTTGCCAGCCAGCGTTAATTGATCCTGATAAAAACCTCCTAAATAGGCCAGCCCTCGCATTCAAAAAAGGATCGAATTAAATGGATTATATGTTCAGTTTTACTAAGCATGACCTATTCTTAATCGTACACGAGATATAAGTTCTGACGGAGAGATAGGCTTTTTAATATAATCATTGGCTCCGACTTCAAAGCCTTCCACAATACTATTATCATCACGGTAACCGGAAATAATAATAACAGGTACCTGATTATTCGTATTACTTTTCCGAATGCGATCGATTATTTCGTAACCATTGGCAAAAGGTAATGCCAGATCTGTTATGACCAAATCAATGGTTTCGTCAGAAACCAACGAGAGCGCTTCCTTGCCAGATTTGGCAAGTAATAGGTCATAGCCCTCCCTTACAAGAACAAATTGCATTGTACTTAATAGAATCTCATTATCTTCGATAACAAGAATTCTCTTTTTTTCGTTCCCCATAGCCGTAGATTTTTAGTTTTTCACAGTGATACAAAGTTCGAAAAAAAAAGAAAATTAGTTGTAGATTAACCACTACAACACCATTTAAATAATTTAAACAAAGATTTTAGTTATTGTTTTTAATTAAAATGACAGTATACTGACAGGTGGTGGGCCCTATATTATTATTAAACAACTAAACTAGTATGCAAATTTTCAACTTCTCGGATTAACGTTTGCATAATATCTGTTGTCGAAAGTTCACTGTAAGAATGGATCGATTGTCCGGCCCAAATATTTACAAAATCGACATTTTTATTGGCTTTGGCTACTTTTCGTAATTCCCCGGTGAGTTTATTTTGATAGGGATATGGTAAGATATAGTGCGACTTGTCCAAAGCTTCAATAAATGTATTCTTTATACCTCTGGCATAGCGCCCTGAAAAACTCCTTGTCAAGACAATATCTGATTCCTGAACATGAGAAAGACGCGCTTTCTCAAAGTCCAGCAGTGCGCTTTCTTTAGATTTGAGCAATAAACTGCCAATCTGAAAACCATTGGCACCTAATAGCTTTGCAGAATGGATCGTGCTTGCATTATATAACCCACCGGCATAAATAAGCGGAACGTTTACGTGCTCTTTCACTTGTGGTAGCAGAGAAAATCCGCCAATCTCAGGAACAGGTGCCTCCTCAAAACTTCCGCGATGTCCCCCAGCTTCTAATCCCTGTACACAGATCATATCAATACCAGCTTCTTCCAAAGCAATTGCTTCTGCCACCGAAGTGCATGTACCAATAATCATCACATCATTGTCTTTCAATCGTTTTATACTTTGTGCATCCAGATTTCCAAAAGTAAAACTCACAACTTTACACTGTTGGGTTATGATCGCGTCAATTTGTTCCCTGTAATCTGTAATATGGATGCTATCGAGCTCCGGTAAAGCTACTTCTAAACCATATTGCAAGGCTAACTGTTCCACGAAAACCTTTGTTTCATTATACGCTGTCCTCAAATTCACTGAAACTTCAGGAACATGATTTACAAAAATATTGACTGCAAAAGGCTTCTTTACATATGCAGCGGTTGAACGAATAAGCGCACTACAGCGTTCTGCTGGTAGATCACCCAACGATAACGACCCGAGCGCTCCGGCACGTGACGCTGCAATGACCATTTCTGGTGTGGTAACACCAAACATGGGTGCCTGGATAATCGGATAATCAATACCTATTAATTGTGTAATTTGATTTGACCATTTCATATCGGAAGTAATTAATATGCTTAAGATTCAACTAAAATAGCTTTCATGTGATTGTTCTAATTTAAGCTATTTTAAAACAAATTATACTATAATACTAGAAAATCATCCTGCATTGCGGTTCCAAATAAGCGATTTATACCGTATATTTATACTATACTATTACGTAACAAACAATTTTATGAAAATCGCTTTCTTTTCGACAAAACCATACGACAAATTATTCTTTGAGCAGGAAAACAGCACCTATGGCTTTCAGTTTAATTTTTATGAAACGCATTTAGGTCCACACATTGTCAATGCTATTGAAGATGAGAAGGTAGTCTGCGCATTTGTCAATGATAAACTCAACAGACAAGTTATTGAAGTACTTGCTCAAAAAGGTGTTGAGCTGATCGCCTTACGCTGCGCTGGCTTTAATAACGTTGATCTGGAAGCTGCTAGGGAATTTGGTATAAAAGTTTGTCGAGTGCCCGCCTATTCCCCTGAAGCGGTAGCTGAGCACACCATGGCCATGCTATTGACATTGAATCGTAAAACACATAAAGCCTATAATCGCGTACGGGAGCAAAATTTTGCATTGAATGGACTTTTGGGATTTAATCTCCATCAGAAAAAAATTGGCGTTATTGGTACTGGAAAAATTGGAAAGGCTTTTATCAAAATCGCATTGGGATTTGGGGCAGATGTAATTGCCTATGATTTATACCCAGACCAGCAGCTTACAGCACAAGGTGTCAATTACAGATCGTTGGATGAAGTCTTCAAAGAATCAGATATTATTTCTCTTCATTGCCCGCTTACTCCCGAGAACCACTATCTCATTAATAAGGAGTCATTGGAAAAGATGAAAGATGGGGTGACAATTATTAATACAAGCAGAGGCAATCTAATCAATACCAATGATGCTATTAAAGCGCTTAAAGAACGGAAAATTGGCTTATTAGGTATTGACGTCTATGAACAAGAAGAAAAGTTGTTTTTTAAAGACTTATCGACAAAAATTATTGAAGATGAAACAATACAATTATTGATGAGTTATCCGAATGTTTTGGTTACGGCGCACCAAGCTTTTTTCACAACAGAAGCATTAACAGAAATTTCTCAAAGAACGCTTCGGAGCATCGCCGACCTATCAACCAAAGGGATCACTGATGCAGAAGTCTTGCTATAACGAGACTATGTATCAAATTTATTTCGGATAAAACAATGAAAAACCATGTTTTGAAAGGATTCCTCTTGGCAATTGGGGCGGCTATTCTTTGGGGTGTATCGGGTACTTTTGGCCAATTTCTTTTTCAGAAAAGGGCAGTTAACGTAGAATGGCTTATTACCGTAAGAATGCTTGTGACAGGCATTGTATTATTGCTTTTGGCCGGAATACACAAGAAAAATGAGATTTGGCAGATTTGGCGTCATCGTAAAGATAGTTTAGCACTTCTTCTATTCAGTATTTTTGGTGTATTAGCCGTCCAATATACTTATTTTGCCGCCATAAATTATTCCAACGCTGCTACCGCAACAGTGCTACAATATACAGGTCCGGTCCTGATCGCAATCTACATGGCGTTGAACAAGAGAAAATTCCCTTCGAAAGTTGCTTGCCTGGCCATACTTTTAGCTATACTAGGCACATTTCTTTTAGTCACACATGGGAATTTTGGTTCTCTGTCGATTTCTCCGCTCGCATTATTTTTTGGTTTAATGTCAGCTGTTACGCTTGCTTTTTATACACTACAACCAATCCACTTGTTAAACAAGTATAATGCGGCAATAGTTATCGGTTGGGGAATGCTATTGGGAGGTCTCGTTTTTTGCTTTGTCAAACCTCCTTGGGAAGTTGATGGAATCTGGGATGTATATACCTATAGCTACACTGCTTTTATTGTAGTCTTCGGCACACTAATCCCTTTTTATGCTTATCTAACAGCAGTTAAGCTTATTGGTGGACAAAAGACAAGTCTTCTAGCTTCTGCCGAACCCTTATCGGCAGCCCTATTAGCTGTATTGTGGTTAAATACACCATTTAGAGAAACAGACTGGATCGGCACTTTTTGTATCATCGGTACAATCGTCTTATTGGGCATCACCAAAAATGAGGAGCGAAAAGGGATAAGCTAAATGCCTATCCCCTTTCGCGTTTGTAATCTGACCACCATTCATCAAGTCTTTCAATGACCGGCAGTAAAGTTTTACCTAATTCGCTGAGTTTATATTCCACGCGTGGTGGAGATTCAGCGTAAATCTGTCTACATAAAATACCATCGCGTTCGAGCTCACGAAGCTGAACAGTCAATGTCGTTTGCGCCAGATCTTCCATTTCCCGTCGTAGCTCACCAAATCTTTTGGGGCATTGTTTAGCAACCGCCTTAATGAGCAAAACTTTCCATTTTCCACCTATTATCTTAAAAATCCCATTGACATCACAGCAGGCGCCAAAATTTTCACTTTTTTTTTCATTCATAATCACCTCATACTGACCATTAGTTCATAAAAACATACCAAGTATATAATTTATAACTACTTGATTGTAAAAAATATCCAAGCTATTTTTAATCATAAAATTATTAAAAACTTTCTATATGCGCTTTCAAATTAAAGATTTACTTCATATTTTCCTCCTTTCAACTGGTATATTTCTTTTCGTCATAGATCTCTTTATTATTAATGTTTCCCTTCCCACAATTCAACATGGACTACATCTACGAGACAGTGATACGCAATGGATTATAATACTTTATATTATTGGGTATGCAAGTCTTCTAATCAATGCTGGGAATGCCGGAAATCATTATGGAAAGAAGAAATTATATTTAATTGGGATGGCTTGTTTTACTGTAGCTTCCCTTTTATGTGGCTTAGCCGATAATCTTTACATTTTATTGGCCGGAAGATTGATTCAGGGGATTAGCTCTGGACTTATGGTTCCACAGGGCATCGCATTGATCACTTTACTTTTTGAAAATCCGGAGAAGCGATCGATGGCTTTGGGCATTTATGGAAGCATAGCAGGTATTGCCTCAGTAATAGGTCAATTATTGGGCGGAATTCTCCCGGATCAGACTTGGATAAATGAAAGTTGGCGTCTTATTTTTTTAATCAATGTTCCCATTGGGATACTTGCCTGCTTTGCTGTCTATCGTTATACATTTAGTGACCAAGTTAGTGGAAAATCCAAGATCTCTTTTATCCCCATGATAACGTTGTTTATCCTTTTAATGGGAATAATTTTCCCTTTAATCATGGGACCTGAGTTGAAATGGCCACTCTGGTCATTACTGCTATTGGGAACAGCAATTGTTCTCGTCCTGTTATTTCTAAAAAAACAACGGAAATTAGAACAAACGGGCCGTTCTAGTCTACTCAATTTCTCCTTATTCAATAATCGGGTTTTCAATTTAGGCCTTCTAGCGGCATTAGCCTATTATATGGTGCAGGATGCTTATTTTATTATTAACTCCAATTACCTTCAAAATCAAAAGAATTATACGGCAACAATGACAGGAATTGCCTTTGTTTTTCAAGGTATTGGTTACGTATTGGCAAGTGTTATTGTAAGCAAGTTAATACAACGCCACGGAAAGATCATTGTCTTATATGGATTAGGAATAATGATTTTGGGGTTACTTTCTCATCTTTTCGTTTTCAATACGATGATCATAGATAGCTACCAAATACACGCCCTCTTCTTTTTTTATGGTATTGGCTGCGGTACTGTACTGCCGGCATTAATGACACTCGCATTAAAAGACCTTAACGAAAAACTAATTTCCGTAGGATCTGCCATCTATCTAACTGTACAACAACTATCTATATGCTTAGGGATCGCTTTTATTGTCGGTATATTCCTCCATCAGAAAGAGACTAAATTTCTTATTTGGCAAGATATCTCTTCGGCCTATGGCTACTCGATCGCACTATCGGTCATATTACTCTTATTCGTCGTATGTTCAATAGCTTATTTACCTTCACAAAAAGTAAAATAGCAGGTAATTCGTTCAGGATTTCGCTGGGGCTATCAAGCTTTCTCTAAGGATTAATGTAGCTAATTTGCTGCCTTATACTTGTCTACTAAAGCGTAGTCATAAGGAATACGGATGCTCAGCGGGCTAGCTTCCCATTGGTCTGAACCGCTGGCCAGATAAAAATCATAGGCATTGCGCAGGAAATTCTCCCCATTGGGAGCTTCTTGCCAGTTTTTCTTCTCCCTGTTGTAAAGTAATATCATACAACTCACGCAAGTACCCTTATCTTTCATGGTCGAATTTTCATAACACTTCCCTATTTTTACAGTTAATTTTTGCTGAATAATAACATCGGTCAACCGCCCATTTGTGAGGTGAATTAGAGCGATCTGTGCATCTTCATCCGTTGGTGAATGTTTTGCTGGTTTCAATTGATCGAACTGAGCCCGATGTATTCGTGCTATTTCGGCCTGTCCCACATCCAATGGTAAGAGATTTGTATCTACAGGATGGAGGTCTTCAACATCATCCGCCCGGGTAACACCAGCACTTAATACAATATTTTGTTTGGATGTATCAGTATCAGCGGCAGCTGAGCCTTCATTTTTATCGAATAGCTGTGTAAGTTCTGAGATATGATGCCCTATTTGATTAAAACCCACAACGTAATTTAAGATAACGAAAGCCAGCAAGGCAAGGACAGAAAAGATAAAAAGTGCCTTCCAAATACTAGTTCGGCCACGCTCATTTGTTTCTACTTCCAAAAAAGAAGATCCTTTGTGATCTGCTTCCTGAGAATCGCCGCGATGTTCAAGCAGATCATAATCAGCCAAAAACAGGTCTTTACCATCAAAAAGATCAATATGGTCTTCTTTAAACATCTCTACAATATCCCGGGCAGTTTTATACTTTACATTTGCCTGGGTGGCAATCAGATCAATAGCAGCATTTACATCACCCTGTTTAATGAATTCACGAATAGTTGCTTTATCAATTTCGATCGTATTGACGAGAATATTTTTGGTCATATCTTTTAATTTCCTATAGATTAGAATGCTTTGCTACCTACGCGAAGTAAAAGCATTCTACTTCAAAAATGAGATTAATAAATGAGAGATCAATGAAAATTTCTTCCCTTATGAAAAATATCCGCAGCATGATCTCCTTCTGTGGTCAGATCTTTTAACAAACCCGACATATCAAAGCAGCGTTGTGCGATCACATGAATAACTTCACCTTCAACCTGAATTTTACCCGCGACCATAAGGAGTTTTGCCCGGAGGATTTCTTTTCGATATTTTTCAAACACATTACTCCAAACGACAATATTTGAAAAACCAGTATCATCTTCAATGGTGATAAATAAAACACCTTTGGAGGTTCCTGGGCGTTGTCTAACAGTAATCAACCCACATACTTTCACTGGCATATCATTTTTTATCAAGCCCAATTTTGCTGTGGGCACTACATGGAGAAGATCGAGCTTTCCACGCAAGAAACTCACTGGATGTGCTTTAATGGATAGTGAAGTCCGTGCATAATCTGCTACCACATGCTGGCTTTTGGTTAACAAAGGTAATTCGATTTGCCCCTCCATGGCACTTTCAGACGTTTGACCTTCAAATAATGCAATCGGCCGATCACCCAATGCTGTAATTTCCCAAAGCGCTTGCCGACGATCAATACCTAATGATGTAAAGGCATCTGCATCAGCTAATTTCTCTAACGCAATAAGAGATAGTCCAACATCCATCATACCAGTAATGGATGAATAGGCAGACTGCCGACCTTGAGTCAACACAACGGCCTCTTCCATTGAGAATCCTTTGATCTGACGTAAACCTAATCGAAGAGCATGCGGTTTTCCAATTTCTCCCTCTAAAGTATTGTCCCATGAAGAATGATTGATATCAATAGGACGTACTTTTACGCCATGTTTCTGTGCATCAATTACAATTTGAGCAGGTTGATAAAAGCCCATGGGCTGACTATTGAGTAAGGATGCCGCAAAAATATCGGGGTAGTAATACTTAAGCCATGAGGACACATACACCAGTAAGGCAAAAGACGCTGCGTGACTCTCTGGAAAACCGTAACTGCCAAAACCTTCCAATTGCTTAAAAACTCTATTGGCAAATTCTTCCGTATAGTTTTTCTTTACCATACCATCGACCATTTTTTTGTGAAAAGCAGATACCTGTCCTTTTGCTTTGAATGTAGCCATGCTACGGCGCAATTCGTCGGCTTCCGCAGGAGTAAATCCGGCAGCGACTATGGCAATTTCCATGGCCTGCTCCTGAAAAAGAGGAACCCCCAAGGTTTTTTTAAGAATGGTTTGGATCTCTGTACTGGGATAATCAACAGCTTCCTCTTTATTTCGACGGCGCAAATAGGGATGCACCATATCACCTTGTATAGGTCCAGGCCGAACGATAGCTACTTCAATGACCAGATCATAAAACTCCCGTGGTTTTAATCGCGGCAACATCGACATCTGGGCCCGGCTTTCGATCTGGAATACACCTAAGGTATCTGCATGACAGATCATATCGAAAACCTTTGGATCGTCCTCTGCCCCAATATCAGCCAGGGTAAGCTCTTTTCCATAATGCTTTTTAGCGAGATCAAAAGCTTTGCGAATACAGGTCAACATCCCCAAAGCAAGTACATCAACCTTTAGAAAGCCGAGTGCTTCAAGATCATCTTTATTCCACTCGAGATTTGTCCGATTATCCATGCGGGCATTTATTAAGGGACAAAGCTCATGCAAATCACCTTGCGTAATAACAAACCCGCCTGTATGCTGCCCCAATTGACGTGGAAAGCCAATATACTGATGTGTCAATTCGAGAACTTTTCGCAAATGTTGGTCATCCGGATTAAAGCCCTGTTCAACCAAACGTTCTAAATTGATATAATCGTCCCAATGGCTACTCACGACCCCTGCTAAACGCCCTACAGCATCCATGGAAAGCCCCATGGCCTTGCCAACATCACGTATAGCCCCTTTGGAGCGTACCTGTGTGACAGTTGCTACGATAGCAGCACGATTGCGGCCATATTTTTCATAAATATACTGGATGACTTCCTCCCGGCGCTCATGTTCAAAGTCGACGTCTATATCTGGTGGTTCATCGCGTGCATCGGACATAAATCGCGCAAATAAAAGCCTGTATTTTGACGGGTCAACAGAAGTAATACCTAAGCAGTAACATACGGTTGAATTTGCTGCAGATCCACGCCCTTGGCATAAAATTCCCTTTTCCTTCGCAAATCGAACATAATCATACACTGTCAAAAAATAAGAAGCATAATTTTTGCGTTCGATAAAATCCAGTTCCATTTGAATCGTTTCGCGAATTGCATTCGGGATATCTCCGTTAAATCGTTTACTGGCACCTTCCCAAGTTAAATAACTTAATTCTTCCTGTGTAGTCCGACCATGAGATGATAATTCATCTGGATAGATGTATTTCAAATCATCTAAGGAAAAACGACAAGCATTGGCAATTTTTACACTCTGTTCTACAGCTTCAGGGTACAGTCTAAACAATCGTTCAACTTCAGTTATTGATTTTAGATAGCGCTCTGCATTGGGATGTAAATTAAATCCAGCCGTATGTATCGTACATTTTTCACGAATACAGGTTAAAATATCCTGCAATTCACGCCTTTCCGGTACATGATAATATACATCACCAAGTACAACAAGCGGGATGGCCAGGTGTTCGCCCAACTGATTTATTCTAAACAATAATTTAGCATCATCACCACGATAGAGTTTTTTTATTCCTAGATTAAAACAACCCTGTAGACGCTGTTGACATTCCTGTACAAACGCTGTAAATGACTGCTCAAGCTCAAAACCGACCACTAATTTTTCAGGTGGACAAATAATGAATATAATCCCCTCAGCATATTGAAACACATCATTTTTGTACAATTCGCATTTTCCTTTTTCCGTCCTTAGGTTTCCGACAGTTAACAATGTTGAAAGCCGCCCATAAGCCTCTTTATCTGTCGGGTATGCCAATAAACTGGGCCCATCCTGTAAATCTAAACGACAAGCAGGAATCAGTCGTATACCGTTTTTTTTTGCAGCCATATGTGCACGGACGATTCCAGCAAGGCTATTACGGTCAGTTACTGCGACAGAATTATACCCCAATCGCGCCGCTTGCTCAATCAGTTCTTCCGGATGAGAAGCACCTTCGAGAAAACTAAAATTACTTGTTATCTGTAATTCACAATATACCATACACTAACCTTATGCAAAAAAACCATGTAAAAACCATTGATCTGCCTGTCCGTCATAATGCCCTGCGCGATATAACCAAAAACGCCGACCTTCCAGATCTTCCACTGCATAGTAATCCCGATGTTCACCAGGATCAATCCACCATTCGCGTTCAATACGTTCGGGGCCATCTGCTTTCCTTATAGTATAGGTATCTCCCTTATAACGGAACAGTATGGGTGGATAGTCGGGTATGGGTGCTGTGACTATAATACGTTCAGGGATCTTCAATAGTCGTGTTGGACGTGGTCGTGCAGTTTGCCAGTCAACAGTTGCAACCTCATCCATTGTAACCGCTATTTTCATGGATCGTTCGGGCCAGTAGTGCGCAGATGGAACGTAGCGTGAAATCTCACAATTGGCGTCCCTACTTTTCAAGCGATCTAAAAGTTCGGTAACCGTCGGGTTTTTGAGACTAATTCTATTGTTCCAAAGATTTTCCTGAACAGGATCTGCCGTCTCAACTTTGGATATGCCCAAGGTAAATAATTCAATACCCAATGCCGGTTCAATTTGCGGAATCTTTATAGCAAATAATTGAAGGATATGTTTAACCTGAGCAGTAGCACGATTAGTCTCAATAGTAATGGTCTCTATCTTTCCGTCCACGCGATGACAATTCAATTCGGCTGCACGTAATCCTTTACCCTCCCCCGACAAACGCTTACACAACTTGTTTAATAAATCTTCCAAAGCCAGTTCAATACCATTTGCTGTACAGATAGGCTCCAAACAAGGTAAACGTTCTTCATAGGGTAAGATGGGTTTTATAGAAATAACAAATTCATCTTCCAATCCCATGGCCTGGTCCAGTCGGAGCAGTAAACTATCGCCAAACCTTCTACGCAACACTGAACGTGGCATTTTTGCAAAACTTCCGATTGACCGTAATCCAAGCGATTGTAACCGCTTCAATTGAACATCTTCCAGTCGTAATGCAGCAGGACTTAATGGAAGAAGCGTTTCCGACTGCGCCAGTTCATTTATAATGATATCTTCGTGTCCAAAATGTGCTACTGCCCATGCGGCCCCAATGGTATCAGCAATCCCCATACGTACCTCATAACCATGTTGTTTAAATTTAGAGACAATACTTGTTAAGTAGGCCGCCTCCCCGCCCCAAAGATGAGCACAACCACTAATATCCAGGATGATACCGTCGGGCGTATCTAATGCAACCTGTGGTGTATACCTGATGCACCACTCTGCTATCGAATGGAGTAACTTTTCAGCCAATCCAGCTTGCTCATTGATTATTTTAAGTGATGGAATAAATGCCTGTGCATCCGCTATGGCCATACCTGAATGCACCCCCACTTGCTCCGCTAATGAGTTACTCCCACTGACGATTAATCTTCCTTGAACAGCGATGGACAATACAAAGGGAATATTTTGCAAATGTGGTTTGCAAACAGTGAGCCAATCTGTTTTCAGATGAGGAAACCAAAGTGAGGCAAATCTTTTTTTCATGACTAGCCAAGATTTTGGAAGTTATAATTCCAGTCTTTTACCTGTATCTCCTTTTTAGAAAATGTTTTAAATCCCTGTGGAGACCAGGTTATTTGCTCTTTAGCTGGACTACCATTCCTTACCTTGAGCAGCTCTACATCCCAACAGGGATAGCCGATACCGGGCAATCCATCATCCGATTGACTAGGTAAAGAAGTGACTTTCCAACGTGCCGCACAACTCGTCGCCAACAAGATCTTTGGGCTATGTTGAAGTATAAACCCGGTAACCCGGCTTTTTTCTACGGCAAGTTGAAGGCGCCTCGACTGAACAAAATCCAGCTGATGTATTTCGGCCAACACGGCTGTTATGCCATGACATTTCAACGCTTCTTCCATCGCCCATAACACATCCTTCTCCCGTTTCATAGAAACAAAAACAATCGATGCTGGATCAACCCCAAATGATCTGATTGCCGCTGGAAATACCGTTTGAATGGAGCCTATCCAAATACAAATCCCATCAGCTTGCATAAGTTTTCCAAGGAGACCACCAATAAACCCACAGGATGCAGCACTATCCATGCGGTTAAAGCTTACAAACTCGTGTATTACCCCTTTAGGAAAAACTCCATTCGGAAAAGCTTTCTCCAATGGCCCCAAACCCATCGTGCTTGCATCATTTGACCTTTGAGGTACCCCTTGCCAGGCAAGCAAGTCCTTTTTAAGTTTGCTGATCAAAGCCTGTTTATCTTCTAACATCATAGCCCCTCTTATTTAATATTACACACAAATATAATACTAATTATTTTAGTAATAAAAGAGAGCGCTATGTTTTTTAGTAAAAACAACGCTACTTCGAATCGTAGAGCCTTTGTTACTTCAAGCCTTATATATCATTCAAGAATTGCTGGATGACATCTTTTTTTCTTGTCGCAACAGGAATCATTTTACCATCGGACATTTCTATCTGCCCATCCTTGAAATATTTTTTTATATAGTTTGCATTGATTAAATAAGATTGATGACAACGAATAAATTCAGATTCAGGAAGCATAGTTTCAAAATGTTTGAGGACTTTCGAAACCATCATCGGTTTATTGTCTTTAATATAAAATGTGGTATAGCCCTTATCTCCTTGACAATAAAGAATATCATCGATATTCACAATTTGGGTGTATTCAAATGTACGTAGTGCTATTTTCTTAGGTCTAACTGGGGACTTCAGATAGCTTTCGGCCATACTTAGTTGCATGCTATTGAATCTAAACTCTGTATTTTTCTTATAGCATTTTTCAATAGCCTCTATAAATTGTTCCGGAACCAAAGGCTTTAATAAATAGGCTATAGCGCCTATATTAAGGGCTTCTATAGCATATTGGTTAAATGCGGTTATAAAGATTGTATTTATGTCCAATTTCAGCTCTGAGAGGAAGGATAAGCTTGATCCATCTTTCAATTGAATATCAGCTAAAATAAGATCTGGATTAGATACAAGTAACTCACGTTCTGCCTGGGCGATTGATGGACTATAACCAACGATCTGGACATAAGGAATAGCACCCAATAAAGACTTAATGTACAAATAGATATTATACTCATCTTCAAGAATATAAACTTTCATAATTTCACGTATTTAATTAAAATATAAAACGAGTGGGATATAGAGTTCTACGCGATATCCACTTTTATCTTCTCTATAATTGGGCTTTATTTCAATCCTTGCTTTTTGCTGAGGATCATTAAACAAAAGCTCAAGGCGCTCTTTCGTGATAACTTGTGAAAGAGAGGTCTTGTGTGCATTATTTTTCTGATAAGATTGCATTCCCCAGCCATTGTCACTGATAACAATATGCAATTGATCTGCTTCCTGATTAAAAAGAATTTGCAATTGTCCACGATAATTCAAATTTTTGAAAGCATGTTCAATAGCGTTTTCAACAAAAGGCTGAATCAACATAGGAGGAATCATGACATCATCAACATCCAAGTTACCGCTCTCAATTTCAAAATCAAATACATCTTGATAGCGCATCTGCTGTAAAAGTATATAATTCTTTAATGATTTAATTTCTTGATCCAAAGAAATATACTCTTCCCTATTTAATTCGAGTATATCACGAATTTGACGGGACAATAGGATAAGGTACTGATTTGCCTTTGCTTTTTGCTCACTACTGATCAAACCTTGCAGATTAGCTATAGCATTATAAATAAAATGGGGATTAAGCTGGTTTTGTCGCGTCTTCTGCTCTAAAATTAATTGTCTATTTTCGGCAACTATACGCTGATTAATATTTTTCAATAGCTTTTGTTTATTCCGGTAATAAATGAAGAATGCAATACTAAAGATTAGGGCAAATAAAATAACAAAAATCCAGCGCTGTTGCACCATAATCTTATGGTTGAATGCATTTGTTGTTTTTAAAAGCTTAATAGCCTGATCCTTTTTTTCAGTTTCATACCGTGTATTGATCTCATTGATACGTTCATTTTCAATACTTTTTGTGCTATTTTTATAATCCTGATAGGCCGAATCCAAGGTAAAATAAGCCCGTTCATAATCTCCTTTTAATGCGTGTGCTACTTGTAGATTCTGGTAATAGAATAATTTATTTTGCTTGCCTTTATGTGTTTTGATAAACTGCAATCCAGCATTAAAATAATAGATCGCCGAGTCAACTTGATGATTATTCAAAAAATTCTTTGCCAAATTCGCATACGCATAGGCATTGAGTGCCTTGCTTGAAGATAAATAATTAAAATATTTTTGGGATGCCTCTACCGCTTTTCGACTATTCCCTATGCTAAAGAAATACTGTGCCTGTAAATTATACATGCGCATAATGATAGCAGAATCCGCCGTTTTATTAGCGTAATATTTGCAGCTATCCAGTGTTGCTTTTAGCTTCTCAAAATCATGCAATTCAATATACTGCATAAATTTGATCTCCTGATACGCTTGCGCAACATGGGCATCGGATCTGTTGGGATGATAATGATACCATGACTCGTTATCTTTGAGCGCCTGGTTATAGTCAGCTCGACGATAATTTGCATTTGCCAATAGATTGAAAAAAAGAAAGCTAAACCTACTCTTATTTTCTAACGCATATTCTTTAGCATCGATAATTTGCTCCATGATGCCAATAGTAGTCACATCATTAAAACTAAAATTAGCGCTTATTTTAAAGTAATTCTTCAGAACAAGCAAATCCGGAGACAATTTTCTCCCATCAAGGTTTTTCAGCGCAATTTCTATTGAATCAATTTTATCGTCCAACAAATAGTTATACGCCAAAAAAATCCAATTATAACCAGAATTATTAAAATACTTGTCCTGAGCAAATACCGTTGTCTTCTTTGCTATAATAGATTGATCCCTAAAATCTTGTAAAGCGAGAAATTTTAATAATGTATCCTGATAGGTTAAATCAAGTGAATTATCTTCGATATGCGTATTATTTTTAGACGCCTGTTGGCCACTTTGATGACAAGAGAGTAACTGTGCCATGAGCACGAGAGATAAAAAATAAAAAGTAAATCTTGTCAAATTTCGTATCATCAGAATATAACTATCTGTTTAAATTTACATGAAGGTGCTTATATTTTTCCATAACCTCGTTCATTAATTATGATAAGCTTTCACAAGATGTAAACCGCTATTAAAAGAAATACGCAAGGTGCTGTCCATATTATGTTATCTATTGTCGAATATCGGAATATTATCAAAAAAATAATATATACTTTCAAAAGTATTTAACCCGGCTGATACTTATACTAATATTCTTCTCCAATAAAAACACCGGTCTCAATTATTGAACTCGGTTATAGTTAGTTTCCTTTTACTCCCCACAAACATACAAATTGGGCAAACAACGAAAACTTCATAGTTAATAATCGCAGTGTATGACTCAATATTTGCATCAATAAAGAGAATTTCATGTTTTTTCATCAAAATGTGTAACGAAATATCTCTACCACATACCTATACTATGGAGCATCACGCTAAAACGTAATATGGTAAATAATCTAATCTTAACTTACATAAACTGGAATATAGATAGTGATATCTTTGTTATTCCAATTATTGACCATCCAGTTCGCTGGTACGGGCTATTTTGGTTATTGGGCATTGTATTATGCTATAAGATATTAGGTTCATTATTTAAGAAAGAAGGTCGGCCAATCGAGTTTTTAGATCAGCTAACTATTTACATCGTTTTGGGTACCGTTATCGGAGCTAGACTAGGGCATGTATTATTTTATGACCCCAGTTATTACCTAGATCATCCCTTAAAAATAATGGCCATTTGGGAAGGTGGGCTGGCAAGCCATGGCGGAGGTATAGGTATCCTGATTGCGATCTATTTATTTGCAAAAAAACAGCAGCTTCCTTTTCTTTGGGTGGCAGATCGGGTTGCTTTGGTCGTCCCTATAGCAGGGGCTTGCATTCGTCTTGGTAACTTAATGAACTCTGAAATGATTGGCACAGCAAGTAGCTTACCTTGGGCTTTTGTGTTTACCCATATCGATACGATACCCCGGCATCCGGCACAGCTTTATGAAGCATTATTTTGTCTCCTATTATTCGTATTGTTATATCGTTTGTGGAAAGAAAAAGAGCTTCGACGTAACAATGGAAACTATTTCGCCTTGCTGTTGGTTTTGCTGTTTTCGTTCCGGTTTTTGGATGAGTTTTTGAAAATCAATCAAGAGCATTTTGAAGACTCCCTATTCATCAATATGGGACAGCTACTTAGCATACCATTTATTATTATTGGAGCTGGTCTATTTATTTTCAACCGTTTTCAAGAAAGAATACCAAAATTAAAGTAACGGGATGCGCAGTACTTCCAAAAATCATCACCTATGACATGGCCACCAGGAACAGAAATTTTATCATGATTTTTTTAATAAGCCATGTTGAAAAGCATATTTTACTAATTCCGCAGTGTTCTTCACCCTTGTTTTATCAATCAAGTTCTGCCGATATCCTTCAACAGTACGCTTACTCAAAAAGATTTTATCTGCAATTTCTAGATTTGTAAACCCGTCCGCGATCAATTCCAATACGTCTAGCTCACGTTCGCTTATTTCCAAATCTAGGATAGTATTCGAGCCAGCATCTGTATAAACTTGACCCGAAGAAACTTGTTCAAGTAAGGCTAAGCTAATTTCTTCACTCATATACCGCCCGCCCTCAGCGACATGCTTTAATCCAAAAAGTAATTCATTATAACCTACATTTTTCAACAGGTAGCCTGAAAGACCATGCTCAAACCCTTCAACCACATAATGAATTTGACTAAGCATGGATAATATCACAACTTTGACCAGCGGATATTTTTGACTGATGATTTTTAAAAGCTCCATCCCGTCCATATGCTCCATACTTATATCAGTTAAGACAATATCGGGAGCTAAACCATTTGCCAATATAGACAGCGCTTCCATACCATCAGATGCCTCGCCTATCACCGCAAATTCTCCTTGGGATTCTAAAAGTAGTTTAATACCATTACGTACGACCATATGATCTTCAACCAATAGTATATTAACCGTATTCATCTTCTATAGCATTTAAATAAAAACTTTCAATTCTATTTTCTTCCAACCATATACGACAATGATGGTGTATTGTATTTTCCGATTTGGAATAAAAAAGAAACAGACTGCATAAACAAAATAAAGATACGAATTTCTACTCACTGTACTATTGATATCATGACGCCATATTAAACAGCCTCTAGGATCACTGATAGATCAAAAAGTAGTATTGCTAATGACCGACAACTGCTATCATTTATCGATAAAGAGAAAACCCATGAGAAAAGGAACAATATTTGTACGCTATTAAATCAAGCTATACATGATGTCGCTTTAATCAACACTTAATTTTTGATATGTTATGATTTGTTCAGATAAAGATATTTTAGCCGTTCTCTCTTCTTCATTGGATGCTTGCGCAATTTATGATAGCGCAGATCTCCGTATTTCTTATGCAAGCACTAACATGTTAAAACTCTGGGATTGTGATCAGCGTATTATTGGGCAATGTCTTGAAAACTGTCTTCAACGAGAAGATTTAACGCCATATACCCCCCTCTTGAAAAATGCTTGGATAAACGGAAAAACTGCGGTTATCGAAAAGATAAAGATTAAGCTCAAAACCGAAAAACAGTCTTTACTAGGTTATACGCACACTTTTGAATATCATCCGCTCATCAATGAAAAGGGTGAAATTTATGGCATATTTAATCAAATTAGACTGATACCTGAAAATGAAGACACCCCCCCACAAACGCAAGAAAAAAACACCATTGAACGAAAACTGCTACAAGATTTATTAACTCAAAAATATACAGTAGCAGGAAACCATTACAAAATCCCTACAAATAATTATACCTTATTACCTAAACATACCGAAGATCTCAATGAAAAACTTAAGGATGCACTCAAGAAAATCATAGAAAGTGAAGAACATTACCATTTTGCTTTACAGTCAGCCGAGATGGGAACATGGAATTTAAATTGTAAAAATTATATGGTCAATTGGGATGAACGGACTCGAGAGCTCTTTGGTTTTGCTAAAGGTGAATATGTTCCATACAATGAGGTACTCAAATATATTCATCCAGAAGATAGGAATAGAATCGATCAAGAAGTCAAAAAATCACTGACTTACCAGAACAAAGGTGTTTATGACGTACAATTTAGAACCATTGGAGCACAAGATCTTCAATTACGGTGGTTGCACTGTAAAGGAAGAGTATACTTTGACCAAGATCAACAGCCCGAATGGTTTGCAGGCACCGCTATAGATATTACAATCCAGCATCAGGAGCATGAAAAACTTGAAGCAATTAATCAACTTATCGCCAAAAGAGATCAACAGTTTAGAATGATCGTAGAAGCCGCCGGTATCGGTATCTTTTCTATTGACATGGAAACCAAGAAAATGGAACTCAATGATCGCTGCCGTGAATTATTTGGCTTCGATCAGCATGACAAAATAAAAGAATCTAACTTTTTTGACCAAATCCTGCCTCAGTATAGAAACATCATCCATCATGTTTTTCAGGAAGTAACACGCAAACAATCTCCTTTCGATTGTCAATGTGAAATAAAAGATAAAAAAACGGGTAAGATAAAATGGTTAAGGTCAATAGGTGGAAGTCAATTGGAATCGGATACGACAAGACCCATGATCTACGGCGCTATAATAGACAGTACCAATGACAAGGAAGAAGAAAGGAAAAAACTAGACTTTATTAGTATCGCAAGTCATGAACTCAAAACACCTTTGACCTCACTAATTGCCTATATCCAATTACTACAAGCCAAAGAAGGCACACTGAGCACTGAAAAGCGCATGCAATATCTCCACCAATCTAATGAGCAAGCAACGCGTATGCGCGGTTTAATTGACGGCTTTTTAAATGTTACTCAATTAAATGAGGGTAAGTTAGTACTTCGCAAAAAGACATTTAACGTTTGTTCTTTACTCGATTATATTCAAAACATCTATTCTTTAAAATCTGTAAAGCACTTCATTCATTATACAGGAGCAATAGATTCGAATTTGGAGATTATCGCCGATCGTGATAAAATAGAACAAGTGTTAATCAACTTCATGGATAATGCCATTAAATATTCGCCCAGTAATTCAACAATTACCATGCATGTGGCCATACATTCAGGTTATTTTGAAGTCGAGATCAAAGACCAAGGAAAAGGCATCAATCACAAGGATCAGAAACAAATATTCAACAAATTCTATCGTGTAAATGACGATACGGATCGTTATGCGTCGGGATTTGGCATAGGACTGTTTATTTGCAAAGAAATTATTCAAAAACATCAAGGAAAAATCGGTGTCGACAGCCAGATCGGCCAAGGGTCAACCTTTTGGTTTAAAATTCCGGTCAGTGTATAGATAACAGCGCTAACTATCACCGATAAAATTTCCGATAGCAAAAAAAAAGCAACAGTTGCGAATCAAATCACAACTGTTGCTGAAATATTAATTCGTTACCTATCTCTTTTTCAAATCAGCTCCGGCAATATCCTCCCATCGATAATAATGGAATGTTTTATCGTCGCTCATAGTAACAAACAAGCCATGTTTGAAGGTTTCATTTAAGCTCAAAGAGGTTGTCTCTGAACCATCACTTTGTGTCGCCATGACCGGCACAGTCTTCAAATGTTTATGTTCGAAAGGATTATTTTTGGTTCCTTCCCGACTAAAAACCTGAAAACGATTTGCACCTTGATCAGACACCAAGATATATCCGGTGCTGTCGGTTAGTTTATAAATCGAAATACCTTCATGATCTTCTTTAAAACCTGCTGTAGCAAATAATGCCAACTGTTGGTTTCCCTTTGCTGGATCCGCATAGTATTGTTTTACGCCAATCTGTTCGTCCGAATAGTAAATATACCCAAGCTCATTGTCCACCGCTATCGCCTCGATCTCTTTCTTTCCGCTAAATGAACCAAATTTGCGAACCAATGTAGCTTTTACCGTACCAGAACCATTATCCTCCAATAAATATTGGCCCAAATAACCTTCTTTTGGTCCATTTTTTCGCCCAACAATAGCATAGATCTCTCCTTTTGGAGAAGTATATAGGGCAATCCCCATCAGATCCCTAAATTCAGGTTCAGTTTCACCAACAAACATATCTAATCCCCCTTGATCGATCGGCTTCATGTCAGGCAGTGAAAAAATACGCAATTTATGGGTCATACGCTCTGTTGTGACAGCAATATCGACAGGTTTCCCTCCCAATACCAAACCGTACGCTACATCGACATTGTTTGGGCGTTTTAAATTGGAAACCACTTTTTCTTTGACCGTTTTACCCTGTAAATCGTACACGAATAATGCTCCATCGGCATCTTTATCCGTCGCTATAATCAGACTCTTGCTCGGATCCATCTTATTGATCCAAATTGCAGGATCATCCGAATCATAACGTACAGCATCAGTCACAATAACGGGTTTAACTGAGTTTACCGTATTTGTTTGCGCATTTTTGCATGCCATTTGAAGCAGGGTTGATGCTCCCAAAGTTAGTGTTAGTATTGTTTTTAAATTTGTCATTATATGAAGTAAATTAGAATTTGGAACCAAATGCCCCAACATATGCTGCAGGCTGCGGAGAATTATATGTTAGACCATTTGACATCACCAGGCCACTCGTAAAATGAGGTTTAAAAGCCAAAGTACCTGCCTTTAATGCAGGTGAGTTCCCCTGGAGATGAAAATCCCAGTTTGAATCAAATACGTAATTGTCAACCGATGTTTCTAAAGAATAAGAAATAAATTTAGGGTTATTCTCCCCTGCCACTTTGCCTCTAACATCATTACTACCACCTACAATATCATTTTTACCGACCTGAAACTGATCTACAGTCAATTGACCATAGCCATAATACCAATTATTACCTGACACAGAACGGCTATCTTCTGGTTTTTTAGGATCACGCTTGACTCCAAACCGTGTATTGGCAAAAAGATTATTATAAATCTCGGCTCTGACAGATGCTTCTAACCAAATCGAACCTCCTTTGGCTGTCGGTCTACGCCATCCTGTGTTGAGCATGGTATTATTGTAAACAATAATATAAGCCTGCGGTGTGCGGTCTCCCGAGTTGGATAGTTTTAACGCATTCGTATTAACACTATACACTAGGTTATACGCCACATCTGCAAGACATCCAGATTTGAAATTCATCGCTTCTCCACCTGTCACCCCATTAGAAAAGAAACGATTGTTAGCGAAAATGATTTTTCCACCTTCAATATACGTGCAGTCTTCGTGAAAATGACTTACAGTACTATTTTGAACAACTAGTTTTCCGTCTGAATTTGAGAACCACAACGCTGGCAAAGCTTCACCAGACACTTTTTTATACAAGCCCATTTTTACAGAAGTCGACGCATCCGAAGTAATTGCGCCACCATACTCAATGATGGTATTGTCCAAAACAAGTTCCTGACAGCTTGGAGCTGCTAAAATTCCTCCCCATAACTTGCCAAATTCATTCGTCTTCGTCTTATACCCATCTTCAACCGTAAACTTTACAGGATTTTCGGCTGTACCTAGTGCGTACAAATTACCCAAAACAACAATTTCAGGCTTATTGACGGAATCCATCAATACGGTTACGCCTTCCTCAATTGTTAGGCTCTTACCTTCGGGAATAATAATATCTCCCTTAATATGCTGCACACTTCCTTTGCTCCACACACCGGAAACCTCACCTATAGCACTTCCGTCAGCATCAGAAGTATCAACATCTATATTTGCTTTTTCACAGGCACTTAGCACCACTATAAAAAACGCTAGAAACGATAAAATACATTTATTTTTCATCTGTATATATTTAATTTTTAATGATGAAGCAGATTTCACTTATCGAAAACATTGGCTTTCCAAAAAAATTCAAGCTTCACCTAAACAAATTGTTCTTAATTCACAACACACATGTTCAGATTAAAACATGTCGTGTTTTACGCGGGTCTATTATTTACTAAACGAATAACGTAAACCAAGGATATAGTTCTGCCCATACAAATCCTTTCTAATCAATGTATTTACCCCATTAGCAAGCTTTTCAGCGATCTTCTCATTTTCGGGATTTGTTCCTTTCACATACAATTCCATTGGTGTGTTCAAGATGTTGTTGGCTTTGGCAAAAATGGCCCAACCTGCTCTAAACTTCTTCTCAATCGAAGCATCTAACTGAACAAATCCTTTTTGCCATAAATCATCGTTCAAAAATTGCGACACTGTGTTGATTCGTGAGCCGGTATAAGATCCAGCTAACTGTCCTTCCCAGCCATTATTAGCATCTTTGTAAAGTAGTGATAGATTGGCTATATGCGCTGCCTGCCCATATAACGGTCTAGTTTGATCCACGATAATCGCTTCAGGGTCCTGAGTGGTTTCGTTGATTCGACGCGACATCTTGGAGGTCGTTATACGTGAATGTGTATAGGTATAATTGGCCTTAACACCAAATTTCTGGATATACTTGATATAATCAACCTCGAGACCAAAGTTGTTGGCGTTACCAAAATTACCGGGGGTGTAGTATACATCCTGTTTACGAACCTCATCCGGTTGAAAGGTATATTCAATTGGATTTTTGATTTTCTTGTAAAACATACCTACAAGAAATTGAGAGGAAGCTTCTGGGAATAATTCATACCTTAAATCAAAGTTATCTGCTAAGGCGTGTTTTAAATCTGGATTTCCTTTTTCCAAAAACTCTTCATTAATCACACTTGAGGGTACAATTTCATAAAATCCAGGACGGTTTAACGCACGATAATAAGCCGCATGAAGCTGCTGTTTTTCGTCCAAATGATATTTCATGGTCAAACTTGGCAGCCATTCTGTATAAATTTGTGATCCCTCTGGTCTTTTTTCTCCTGCAGGAAACAATAATTTATAATTCTGATTGGTATGCTCCATCCGGATACCACCGATCATCTGCCATTTGTCATTCTCATAATTGAACATGCCGTACAATGCTGTTGTCTTCTCACCGGCGTCGTAAGTTAATGGATTTGCGACAGCTCCAGTAGGGTTGGTAACGGTCAGATTAAGATCGGTATACCGCTGAAAATCCACGCCATATTTATACTTTGCCTCTTCTGCAGAAGCTGGTGATAGGTTGTAGTTATTGTAAAAACTACTACGCTGTTTATCACGATACAAACCTCCGGTCGATAGCTCCAGCTTACTGTTTTCCATTGGAACTTTATAGGCTACATCCCAATAGCCTGCACGATCATTATCCGTATTTCGCTCCCAACGATAAGTTACAGGAGATTTGTTGACGAGAGAAGTCCTTTTACGGTCAAAATTTTCTTCTACTCCATCCAAACTGATCATCGTATTTTGAGGCAATTGATTGCGGGCCGAAGAGAGTACTCCTGACCAGCGGACATTCAAACGATTATCTAAAAAATGATGATCGCCCTGTAAGGTACCATTGTAAATTTGTTGCTGCGTTTTTCGGCTTCTTGTCACATAGGTCAGTTCGGCTTTACCAATGCTGGGATCATACTGACCATTGTATATCGTATTTACGGCATCGCGCAATTGCATGTTATTTAAATTCACATACATTTGATAAAAGCTAATCCGATGATTTGGATTAAATCGATAATCGATCTTGTTATGCAAACCTAAGCGTTGTTGCTGTTCATCATATTGACGATCGCTCTGCTCAGTAATTACTGCATTGGGATTTACGCCAACGACAGCCGATTTGTAGAAAATAGAACGACTACCTCGATGTAAATTTTGATAGCTCGCGCCCAAAATAACGCCCAATTTATCATCCAAATACCGATTTCCTATTGTCAGATTACCGACAAGGTCTGGAAGGGGCTTTTTATAGGTGTAATCTAACGCACCCTTATTAAAATCAGCAGCGGTTGCATTGTAATTCTTCCCATTCAGTTCGTAGGGAGATTTTGCCGAAGTTCCGCCTGTTGAAAAGCTTCCAAAATCACGATTAAAATAACGTTGACTGTAACCTGTTGCCAAATTTGCTTGCAGCAATAATTTAGTCGGTGCCGATTTCATAACCATATTGACAACTCCACCCACCGCATCGGCTTCCATATTTGGTGTTAGCGACTTGTAGACTTCTAAGCGTTCCAACATATCTGAAGGAAATAAATCCAAAGGCACATAACGGTATTTATTATCCGGACTTGGAACCTTTACACCATTCACTAAAGTGGTATTGTAACGTTTGTCCATCCCCCTCAGAATAGCATATTGTCCCTCGCCATTCGAATTTCTTTCTATAGATACACCCGAAACACGCTGTACAACATTTGCAACGGTGATATCCGGAGAAATCTCTATTGCACGCGCCGAAACAACATTCATAATTTGTGACGCATTCTTTTCCAAACGCCTTGCACTAGGATCATCATCCCCCCCATTCCGGCGTCCTTTTATGGTTACTTCCATTAATGTCTGTTCGGTAGACGTCAGCTGAAAAATAAAATGAGGTGTATTTTCTTTTTGAATTTCGATTTCTTTAATTAATTCGGCATAGGCCATATGCTTGATATGAACCCTATCCACACCTGCAGATAATCCTTTGAATTCAAACGAACCATCCAATTGTGTTTTGGTCGATAGCCCACTCTGTTCCAAGAATACTGTTGCACCAGCAATAGCTTCACCAGTTTGACCATCCAATACCTTACCTTTGATTTTGGTCGCATAAGCAGCGCTGACCGAAATACTGGAGGCAAGTAATACCGTTAAAAAGTTTTTCATTTTGCTTAGATTATTATGAATCTTTGATTGTTGTCGCAAAGATGGCAGCCAATTTTAATCACACAAAATATCTAGCGTTACAACAAGGAAACAAGGTAAAAAGAACACTATACAGCAAGGAAACAGAAAGATTTAAAACACTAATAAACAGTAGTTTAAAAACAAATTACACGCCATTAACATTCTATTACTCCTATGTTAAAAAATTATGAAATACCAACGAGATAACCCGCTAGATCCTCTCCTTGTTCCAATCTTAATTTTTTTCGCAATCGATGTCTGGCAACACGAAGGCTATCTTGTGATATGCCCAATAGGACGGCAATCTCGATATTATTCAAATTTATTTTAAGCAATGCTATTAATCGCATATCTGCGGCCGTCAAATCTGGAAATCGTTGAATAAGTTTTTCAAAAAAGCTGTGATGCACCTTTTCGAAAGTTCCCATAAATTCTTTCCAATGGATGCCCTGTGTGATATTTTCATTGATCTGCAACACCAACTTCTGCATTTGTCGTTTTTGATCCCTGCGTTCGTCCTTAACCATTCCCTTTAATTCATCACGAAGTTCTTCCAAAAATTGATTGTTACGGATCAGGTTTAGAGTATGGGATGTCAATTCTTTCTGCTTGATCGACAGCTCCTGTTTGAGCTGCTTATCTTCAAGCAATTGGTTTTTAAGCGCAATTTCTGTCAACTCACGTTCGGCCTCCTGTTTTCGCGATTCGGCGATCTGATTTTTGATCTTAATCTTCTGGCGACTATACAATACATAGGATAATACAATTAACAAAATTAAAACCACAATTGTACCCCACAGCATGATTAAGTTGATTCTTTTTGTCACCTGTAATTTTTCAATCTCCTCAGCTTTTTGGTTCATATCGTAGAGCGCCTGAAAAAAAGCTGTATGTCGAGCACCATCTACGCTATACAGTTCAAGCACCAACTTACGGCTCTTTTCGGCATAAAAATATGCGCTATCCATTTGGCCACGCAAGGCGTATGTTCTACTCAAATCTTTTGTCGTAGCAGCCATTTGATACACATCACCCAAATTTTCCGCCATCTGATAAGCCAATTGTGTCAATTTGATACTTTCCGGATATTTATTGGTCTTTCTAAAGATATCGCCCATATTATTGATGACCACAATTTTTCCATAATTGTCTTTTGTTTCCGTATAGAGCCTACTTGCTTTTTCAAAATGAAGAAAAGCGCTGTCATACCTTGCCAGGTCTTCATAAATACTGCCCAAATTTTCATGGATCTTGGCTTCTCCATTTTTATTACCCACACTGCTATAAATGGACAAAGCAAGATTCTGATAGACAAAGGCGGAGTCGTAGTTAGCTTCCTTTTCAAATAAATGACCAATATTCCCTAATGTACCTGCCTCTCCATTTTTATCCCCTTCTGTTCGGAAAGAATGTAGCGCCTTGTTAAAATAAACTTTCGCTACATCATGTTGTTTATTGAAAATATTGAGTTCCCCGATATCACTCCAATTCGAAGCAAGATGCTGCTTTGAATTTAATTGCGTATAGAGTCGATCGGCCTGAAAATAGTAGTCCTGCGCCTGTCCATAATGTCCCTGATTGACACATAACCATCCAATCGCCTGTAAACAATTGGCTTGTAACAATAGATCTTTATCCGTAACAGCTTTTGCATAACGTTTTTTGACGAGCATAATTGCAGAATCAGGATGGTTTTGACTTAACCCCCTAATATCCTTAAAGGATTCAACCTGCGCAGTACCTGGGTGCCACAAAAAAAGCTGTATAAAAAAAAGTAGAAACAAAATAATTTTATCAGAAATCCTCATATTTAACGTAAATAATCGAGTTGCAAATGTACATGAAACATGTTAACACAATATTAAATCACATAAAGCAACATGAGTTTTAACATAAGGAAGGCTGCCTTATTTTTATCCACCAAGCTCAACGATATGCTATTAAAAAAGCCCTTTTATTGATGATACACATCAATAAAAGGGCTTTTTTAATAGACAATCCCAAAACTGGTTAATTAACCGATTTAAATTCAATGAGCGGGGTGATCCGTTCTAATATATCAAATGCCACCTCTGCCATTTTATTACCTTTATTGTCCAATAACGGATTAACTTCAACAATTTCAAAACAAATTACCTTTCCAGATCGGATGATCTCTTCTAAAATCAACACAATCTCCCTTGGCAAAAAACCCTTAGGTACTGGTGTTCCCGTTCCATCCGAGATCAATTCACTATCCATGCTATCCACATCAAAAGAGATATAAACCATATCACATGCTTCTAGGATTTTCAATGCCTCAGCCACACAATCGGTTATTCCTCGCTGTCTCGTATCTTCCACACGATAGTTCTTAATGCCAAGTCGTTCAATGACCAGATCTTCCGGTTCTTCCGTATCCCTTACACCAAAATAAATCAAATGATTGGATTGTATTTTACCTACTGGGCCAGCTATTCGTTTTAGTTTATTCCAAAATTCTTGTGTCGATTCGTCTATTTCATTGATTTTACATGGCATATTATCCTCATTCAACATCGCCGCTAAAGGCATTCCATGCATATTACCAGAGGGAGTTGTGTGCGGAGAATGAATATCGGCATGTGCATCTACCCAGATCACACCGAGTTGTTTATCGGGATAAGCGGACTTTATACCACTGATCGTCCCCATTGCGGAGGAATGATCCCCTGAAAACACCAATGGAAAATTGCCGGAAGATAAGCTATCTTCAACGGTGGAAGCTACTTGTTTGCATTGTTCATAAATCTGCTGAATATGTTTCGCAAAAGGATGATTATCATTCTGATAAATGGAGCTATTTCGAGTCGGCACATCAACAAATGGATAGTTAATGAAATATTGACTTCCTTTATTAATTGCAGCTATCTCGATGGCGTCGATTCCCAGATCTGACCCCCTAGTCCCTGCTCCGATGTCCGATCTGTTTTTGATCAATTCAATCATTTTCTCCATACACTATTTCAAATTAGTCAACGATCGCTCAATAATCCCTAAGCAAGTCTCGACTTGCTCTTTTGTAATAACCAACGGCGGAGCCAATCGAATTTTGTTACCATGTGTAGGCTTCGCTAAAAGTCCATTTTCTTTAAATTTGAGACAGATACTCCATGCCAAATCACTTTCTTCATCCGCATCAATTACAATGGCTGTCAAGAGCCCCTTTCCTCGCACTTCTGTAATTAACGTGCACTTAGCAGCAATCTGACGCAATCCATCCAAAAACAATGCACCCATCTGAAACGCCCGTTGAGTCAAATTTTCATCCCGCACCACATTTAGCGCTTCCATAGCTACTGCACAGGCTAATGGATTCCCGCCATAGGTAGAACCATGTTCGCCCGGTTTAATGCACAACATTATGGAATCATTTGCCAACACTGCCGATACCGGCAATACACCGCCCGATAAAGCTTTTCCTAAAATCAGAACATCTGGTTTGCTTTGACTTTTCGTATCATCAATATCATAAGACGCCAACATACTTCCCGTCCGAGCAATACCGGTTTGGATTTCGTCTGCAATAAACAATACGTTGTATTTTGTACATAATTGTCTCACTCGCATTAGATAATCCTCGTCAGGAACGACAATACCCGCTTCGCCTTGAATCGGCTCAACGATAAAACCGGCGATATTTTTATCTGCTATGAATAATTGTTCTAGCGCATCAACGTCATTATAGGGAACGAGTACTATGCCATCTAAAAAGGGGCCAAATTCATGTGTTGCAGTACGATCATTGGATGCCGATATAACAGAGATTGTTCTACCATGGAAATTGTCCTTGGCAAAGACAATTTTCGCTTGATTGGCCGCTACACCTTTCACCTGATAGGCCCATTTACGACAAAGCTTCATTGCCGTTTCTACCGCTTCAACTCCCGAATTCATCACCAAAGCCTTATCAAATCCAAATAACTGACAAAGCATTTCTTCAAAATCGCCCAATTTATTATTATAAAATGCTCTCGATGTAAGTGTCAATTTTGCAGCTTGCTCTTTTAAAGCATGTATAATCCGCGGATGGCAGTGTCCTTGATTGACAGCAGAATATGCAGACAAGAAATCAAAATAAGACTTTCCATCAACATCCCACACCATCACTCCTTCAGCTCTTTCCAAGACGACCGGAAGAGGATGATAATTGTGCGCTCCATATTTTTCTTCTTTGGCAATGAACATCTCGCCCTTACCATGTTTAGCTACTGTACTCATAATTCAGATTTTTTCAAATAATAACAAATATACAATATTTACTTTTTTATTGGTTTAAAAATAAAATTTAACACTAAATTAGCGTAAAAATATTAAAATTAACTTTTAAACCACTTTATATAATGAATAGTATCGATGATTTTGATCTACAGATTTTAAAATATTTAGACGAAGATGGACGGATGGCCTATTCTGCAATAGCAACAGCTATGGGCGTATCCAATACGATGATCCATCAACGAATCAACCGATTAACGGAACAAGGGATACTGGCCGGTATAAAGCCTGTATTAAATGAAAAAAAGCTAGGCTATGATTGGGGTGCTTTTACGGGGCTAAGTTTAGAAAAAGATCATGACTCGAGCCGAATTATTGAAGAACTTAAAAAAATACCAGAAGTTACAGAATGCTATTATATTACCGGCAATTACACGCTATATGTAAAAATTATTGCTAAGAACCACGAACATATGCGACAATTACTCTATGAAAAAATCGATAGTATTCCGGGAATCGCAAAAACAGATTCCCTGATTGAATTAGGCTGTGCTTTCAAACGTAATATTATATTCTAGTACAAGAAAAACATACATGGGATCCTGAACATCTATTTCAGGATCTCCACACTACTTACCAATATTTGCCAATTCTTCTTCTGTCCAGTAGATCAATTCGCGCAAAACATATACATTTTCATAGCTTCCCAATCCGTCGATGTAGTCCCACAAATCACCTTCAACCTTCACTGGTCTTCCATGATGAAGTATATCATACCCATTATCTAACCAATTTTGTATCTGCTCTTTATCCATCGTTATTAAAACTTATTGTTAATTATCTTTAAAATGACTATATCAAATATAATATATTTTACTATGGCTACCCAAAACTGTTTCAAAGAAACTAAAATTTCAACAACTTTTTGACATAGTGACTATCGCTCTTCAAGAAGTTCTCTTGCTAATTGACAAATTTTAAAAATAAAAAAGTATATTCGTATAACATCAAATATCATTATTATGGCAGATTTTTTCTATGTTGGATTTGAAGGTGAAGACGAATTACTCGAACTGGTGGCAGTATCTACGATTCAATCCCTCCTCTATTTTCAGGATGCCGATCAAGAGGATTTTACAACAATAAAAACCGCTATTGATCAAAATTTTATTGTCGAAGAAGATCTAATCACTGTAGCAGATACACTCAGATTGGATCAATCTATTGTTCGCTTTACTCCTGGCAAGCCTAATTATAAAGATTAATTATATGCTCAATCATCTAGGCAAATAACTCTCAGTAAAGCAATTAATTCAAGATAATTGGTAAAGAAAATAAGTAAGGGAATAATGAAGGTAGTTTTAATAGGCGGTTCTGGCGCTACAGGAAGGGCACTCGTTCAATTGATGTTAAAATCTAAGGAAATTACGGAAATCGTTGTGCTTTTAAGACGTGTCTCGTTTGAGGAGCACATTAAATTGAAACAGGTTGTCGTAGATTTCGAAAATCTAACAGATTTTGAGCAAGTGATACAGGGCGATGTCGCAATTTCCTGCCTTGGCACCACATTAAAAGACGCAGGCAGTAAAGATGCACAATGGAAAATAGATCATGATCTTAATTTGCAATTTGCGGCAATGGCCAAAAAAAATGGTTTTCCTACCTTTCTCTTATTATCGGCTGTTCTTGCGGATCCTGCATCAAAAATTTTTTATAACCGCATGAAAGGAAGCCTTGAACAAGATGTTAAAGCACTTGATTTCAATCGGCTTATTATTTTCCAGCCTGGAGGATTAATCCGACCAAATACAGATCGCTTCGGTGAAAAAACTGCCCTTACTGCCCTTCGTATCTTTAATACGATAGGATTATTCAAATCATATGAACCACTTTCAGTAGCACAAGTTGCTATGGCAATGTTACAGGCAATCAATAACTATACAACAGGTATCCATACAGTAACCGTTAAAGATATCAAGGAATTAACTGCAGAAACCAGTTGAAACAACTAAAAAAACAATTCATAACATTGAATTAACAGTAAGCTAATCCTAAGGCTTTAATTTGTGTTTTTTTAAAATAACAACTATTCAAATGAAAAAACACGTTTTATTTCTGTTCCTCCTCGTTTTTGTACATGTTTTCCCCTCTTTTGGCCAAGAAGCAAAATACATCTTTTACTTAATTGGTGATGGCATGGGGCTCAACCAAGTTAATCTCACTGAAATTCATCAAGCTGAAGTACAGCATAAAGATAACCCGATCCCACTTGTGTTTACTCAATTTCCTCACGTTGGATTTGCCTCCACACATTCACTGTCCAATGGTGTAACGGACTCTGGCGCCGGAGGTACCGCATTAGCCGTTGGAAAAAAAACCAAAAATGGTGTTATCGGTATGGACAGTACAGGAACAGTCCCCTATAAGAGTATAGCTTATGCCACGAAGCAAAAAGGGAAAAAAGTCGGTATTATTACAAGCGTCAGCATAGACCACGCTACCCCGGCTTCATTTTATGCGCACCAAGCAGACCGCGACATGTATTACGAAATCGGCAAAGAAATTGTCACTTCCAATTTTGATTTTTTTGGCGGGTCCAATTTTCTCAAACCCGAAACAACATTTGATCATAAAAAGGCGCCATCGCTTTTCCCCATATTAGAAAAAGCCGGCTATAAAGTGCTTAAAGGAAAAGATGCTTATGCACAACTACCAAATAAATCAGATAAGATCATATTGATGAATTCAGATGGCGGCCCCATAGATGCCCTTAAATATGCTATAGACCAAAAGCCAAGTGATTTAAAATTGGCGGATATCACATCTGCAGCTATCACTTCATTGCATCAAGACAATACAAATGGTTTCTTTTTAATGATTGAAGGTGGAAAAATTGATTGGGCATGCCATGCAAATGATGCAGCTACAACGATTCAGGAAGTGTTGGATTTCAATACCTCTGCACAACTTGCCTATGATTTTTATAAAAAGTTCCCAAATGAAACACTTATAGTCGTGACAGCGGACCATGAAACAGGAGGATTAGGTGTCGGTAATGGAAGTTCTTCGCTGAAAACGAAATTCTTGTCCCACCAAAAAATCTCGCATGCAGAACTTTCGAACGCAATTGGCAACCTTCGTAAGAATAATCCAAATGCAACATGGGACGATCTCAAGAATCTTATTGCTGCTCAAACTGGTTTATTTTCCAAAATTACCATGAATGAAACTGATCGTAGTGCTTTAGAAGCTGCCTATCAAAAAAGCTTTGTCGATCATCAAAATGAAACCGCAAAAAGCCTTTACGCAAGCGACGACAAAATAGCCGCATTGAGTATTTCAATCTTAAATCGGATGGGATCAATAAGCTGGGCCTCTAATAACCATTCGGCCGCCTATGCACCGGTATATGCCATCGGAGTTGGCTCCGAACAATTCAATCAGAAAATGGATAACACAGATATACCAAAGAAAATCGCTACAGCAGCAAAACTTAGTTTAGACTAAACAAAAAAGATCCCCAAGAAATCTTGGGGATCTTTTTTATGAGCCTCTTATCGGAATCGAACCAATGACCTACTGATTACAAGTCAGTTGCTCTACCAGCTGAGCTAAAGAGGCTTTCAAATGAATTTTAATGAGTGTCGCTCAAAGAGCCTCTTATCGGAATCGAACCAATGACCTACTGATTACAAGTCAGTTGCTCTACCAGCTGAGCTAAAGAGGCTTTTAAAGAAGTTTATTAACGCATGTTGCTTAAAAGAGCCTCTTATCGGAATCGAACCAATGACCTACTGATTACAAGTCAGTTGCTCTACCAGCTGAGCTAAAGAGGCGTTACTTCTTTTCAATCTTATAACGTCTGACCGTTTTAAGATGCTGCAAATATCGAAAGCTTAAACCAAAAATGCAAGTCGATTTCAAGAATTTTCTCCCCTGCTAAGCCAATTATTTAAAAATCAAGCGCATTATTTTCAACAACTGAAAATTTGTCATGATTCAATAAAAATTATTGCCATTTTTTCCGAAGTGTGGCTTAAAACCCGAATGGCACTTCAATTGTTATAACCAATATGTATCAACGAAACTTTAAATAAGACAATAAAAATGAATTTTAACAATTATACCATCAAAGCCCAAGAGGCTATACAAAAAGCTTCCGAAATTGCTGCAGGCCATCAACAACAGGCTATTGAGACAGCGCATATTTTAAAAGCTTTACTTACAGTGGATGAAAATGTTGTCAGCCACTTATTAAAAAAGTTAAATGTCAACATCAGCTACCTCGGAACTGAACTTGACAAACAAATTGAAGGTTTTCCGAAGGTCAGTGGCAGCAATATTTATTTAAGTAGCGATGCCAACAATGCTCTTCAGAAAGCACAGAGTTATCTCAAAGAATTCAATGATGAATTTGTCTCGGTAGAGCATTTACTATTGGGTATCCTGGCAACTTCTGATAAGACCTCAACATTACTTAAATCACAGGGCGTTACAGAAAAAGACTTAAAGACCGCCATAAAAGAATTGCGCGGAAACAGTCGGGTAACAGATCAAAATGCTGAAGCCACCTACAACGCTTTGGGGAAATATGCTCGAAATTTAAATGAATATGCCGAATCCGGCAAATTGGATCCTGTTATCGGCCGTGATGAGGAAATTCGACGTGTGATGCAGATACTCTCCCGTCGTACCAAAAACAACCCCATACTCGTCGGTGAACCTGGGGTCGGTAAAACGGCTATTGCGGAAGGTATTGCTTACCGAATTATAAAAGGCGACGCACCTGAAAACTTAAAATCTAAGATTGTATTTTCCTTAGATATGGGCGCTTTGGTTGCCGGCGCCAAATATAAAGGGGAATTTGAAGAACGTTTAAAAGCGGTTGTAAAAGAAGTTACCGATTCCAATGGAGACATTATACTCTTTATCGACGAAATCCATACACTGGTGGGTGCTGGAGGTGGTGAAGGTGCCATGGATGCGGCTAATATCCTCAAACCGGCTTTAGCTAGAGGTGAGCTCCGTGCAATTGGAGCGACAACCTTAAACGAATATCAAAAATATTTTGAGAAAGATAAAGCATTGGAACGCAGGTTCCAGAAAGTCATGGTTGAAGAACCCGACACACAAGATGCTATTTCTATTCTCCGTGGCCTAAAAGAACGCTACGAAACACACCATAAGGTACGCATTCTGGATGAGTCTATCATTGCCGCCGTGGAATTATCACAGCGCTATATTTCCGATCGTTTTCTACCAGATAAAGCGATTGATTTAATTGATGAGGCAGCATCCAAATTACGCCTTGAAATGGACTCTGTACCGGAAGCTGTCGATGAGCTTGAACGTCGTATCATGCAATTGGAGATCGAGCGTGAAGCTTTGAAACGTGAAAATGACGACAAAAAAGTCGCAGAACTTTCGGAAAGTATCGCCAATCTATCAGCAGAAAGAGATACGTTGAGAGCATCCTGGCAAGAAGAAAAGAGTCTTGTTGACAATGTTAATCAAGAGATTGAGAATATTGAAAACTACAAACTCGAAGCGGAGCAGGCCGAACGTTCCGGAGACTATGGAAAGGTAGCAGAGCTTCGTTATGGACGGATTAAAGAAGCGCAAGAAAAAGTTGACAAACTAAAGGCTGAACTCGCTGAAAAACAAGAAAGCAAGCGTATGCTCAAAGAAGAAGTTACTTCAGAAGACATTGCCGATGTTGTTGCAAAATGGACGGGAATACCTGTGAGCAAAATGATTCAATCAGAACGCGAAAAATTATTGAATCTTGAGGAAGAGCTTCATAAACGTGTCGCCGGTCAGGATGAAGCGATAGAAGCTATTTCCGATGCCATTCGTCGATCACGCGCTGGATTAAATGATGCGAAAAGGCCAATAGGATCGTTCATATTTTTGGGGACTACCGGAGTCGGAAAAACCGAACTTGCAAAAGCACTTGCCGAGTTCTTATTTGACGACGAACAATCCATGGTTCGTATTGATATGTCGGAATATCAAGAACGACACGCAGTGTCTCGTTTAATCGGAGCGCCTCCGGGATATGTCGGCTATGATGAAGGCGGACAATTGACTGAAGCAGTCCGAAGAAGACCCTATTCTGTTGTTTTGTTAGATGAAATTGAAAAAGCTCATCCCGATGTATTCAATATCCTATTGCAGGTATTGGATGATGGCCATCTTACAGACAACAAAGGTCGTACGGTAAACTTCAAAAACACCATTATCATTATGACCTCCAATACGGGGTCGACCATTATACAGGAGAATTTCAGTCATCTGACCGATGATAATAGGGATGAAATTATCGCCAAAACACGCAATGAGGTCTTCGATCTTTTAAAACAGTCGATTCGTCCCGAGTTTTTGAACCGTATCGATGAAGTGATTATGTTTACGCCATTAAGTCGAGACGAAATTGGAGATATTGTTCGTTTACAATTTGCACATGTTCAGAAACAGCTGGCCGAACAAAATATATTTATTACAGCTTCTGATGAAGCAATGGATTGGCTGGCACAACTTGGTTACGATCCTATTTATGGGGCTAGGCCATTAAAACGTGTTATTCAAAAACGAATTTTAAATGAACTATCAAAGGAAATTTTATCCGGAAAAGTAAATCGCGATTCGATTATTCGTCTAGATGTATTCGACGGTAAATTTGTGTTCATCAATAAACAAGAACAATAAAAAAGCTGAACGTCCGATATGACTATCGGACGTTCTCTTTTTATCATTAATTTTTAGACATTTAACCTGTAATACCTAAAGCTTTTAACAACTTGTTTACATCGTCTTCCCCGTCCAGATGCTGTACCAATACTTTAGTTTTTGCATCATAGATATAGAGCGAAGGATAATTGCTTGGCTTAAATTTCTCAATAAATTGAGTTCCAGCATCAAACAAGAATTTCACATTTGGGGCACTTTTCAATGCCTTCGCATGCATATTAATAAATCCATCGACATAAGGCTTGTCATTCATGGAGATAAAATAGAAGGATACATTCTTGAATTTGGACAAGTGCTGTGCGATACCAGCCCCCATTTTCTGACAATGGCCACAACCCGGGTCGTAAAAATCTAACACAATATAGCCCGATTTTGGAAGCTTGTCCGAATTAAACTTGTTAGCCTGATAGACCTCATCAAAAGTAAACGATGGAAGCGTTTTGGGTGCCTGTGCAAAAACAGGTTGAAATAAGAAAAATACACTTACAAAAAATAGGGAATAAAGGAACCTCATGTTAAAGAAATTTAAACCAACAGTGACTATTCAATTAATTTTAATCAATAATACTTAAAAATGCGCTTCAGTCAACTATTATTTTAGTTTTTTTACAAAAAATCCGTAAGTTTGGGCTAATTTTTAAATCGATCAAATCTATTAATACTTATTAATCGTGAAAAAACGAATTGCTATTTTTGCTTCAGGTTCAGGGTCCAATGCTCAAAAAATAATGGAACATTTCAAGTATTCAGATGAAGCTGAGGTTGCCTTGATTTTATCCAATAACCCTGATGCTTACGTTATTCAGCGAGCCGACAATTTTGAAATACCTGCACATATATTTGATCGCGACGAATTTTATAAAACAGACAACGTTGTCAATATTCTTAAAAACTTAAATATTGATCTGGTTGTTTTGGCGGGTTTTCTTTGGCTTGTTCCCAATAACCTTCTGAAAGCTTTTCCGAATCAGATTATAAATATACACCCTGCTCTCCTACCAAAATATGGTGGCAAAGGGATGTATGGTGACCATGTACACAAGGCCGTTTTGGCCAATAAGGAAGAAGAACACGGGATAACGATCCACTTCGCAAATGAGCATTTCGACGAGGGTGAAATTATATACCAAGCACGATTCAAAGTCGATCCCAATGATACTTTAGACATTATTAAATTTAAAGGGCAGCAACTCGAACATCAGCACTTCCCTAAAGTAATTGAAAATCTTATCAAAAAAATGTAAAAACAACTCTATTATTTAGAATTGTTTTAAACAAATTGTAACTTTGCCTCATGAACGAAGTTATTGAATCTGTGTTGGAGCTAGATGAGTCAGAAAACAAAGCCGGGTTGTTTCAGTTTCGAAATACGGCTATGAATCCTTTTTCTGACTTTTCCTGTGCCTGCTTTAAAAAGTGTTGCAAAAAATATAAAGAAGGCAAACGCTGTAAAAAATGTCCGGGACGAAAAAAATAGCCATTTATTGACTACTCCTCCAGGTAATCTAAATCTTTATCAAAGCTTTCTTCTAACTGGGTCAACGAATAAATTGCTATACCTGAAAGAACTAAAACCATTGTAATTGCCGCTGGCACGATTCCAAATGCATTTACTAGAAGTCCATATAGCATCGTTGACGGAATAAGCGCACCGCGCACGAAGTTGGGAGCCGTCGTTGCAACAGTTGCTCTGAGATTTGTACCAAATTGCTCGGCAGAAATAGTTACAAAAGTTGCCCAATACCCCACTCCTAAGCCCATTATAAAGGCAAGACTTAAAAACTTTGTCGCTGTAATACCATCACTCAATAAATACCATAGTGAACTTCCAATGATAATTAATTGACATATAAACACAACTTTTTTGCGGGATTTTAAAACCTGCGCAAATATCCCCGCCAATACATCCCCGATAGAAATACCGATATAGGTAAACATCACCCCTTGACCAGCACTCAGCGTACCTGTAGCCCCCAAGGCCTTGCCTATTTCCGGAGCCTGTGTAACCAAAACACCAACAACAAACCAGATTGGAAGACCAATGCATAGACAGTTGACATACCGTTTTAACCGGCTTTTATTTGTAAAAAGCATACGGATATCCCCTTTCACAATATCCGATTTATCTTGATCCTTAAAGAGTCCTGATTCAAAAGAGCCAATGCGCAACAGTAGCAACAGCAAGCCCATTCCACCACCGACAAAGTAGGCCGTCCGCCAGTCAAATTCTTCCGAGACAAAATAGGCCAATATGGCGCCTAAAACACCGACACCGGCAACCAACATGGTCCCATAACCACGTTTTGATTTATGCATGCTTTCAGAAACCAAGGTAATTCCCGCCCCCAGTTCTCCGGCCAAACCAACTCCCGCTATAAAACGAATAATACCATACATAAGCACATCATGAACAAAACCATTTGCAATATTCGCTACAGAGTATAAAAGAATCGATCCAAAAAGCACCTTTAAACGTCCAAATTTATCCCCTATAATCCCCCAGAGAATTCCACCCAACAGCAAACCGCCCATTTGCATATTGAGCACAAATTCACCTTTTATCCGCATTTCTTCCGCAGGGACGCCAATATCCGTGAAGGACTGAATACGGACTATGGAGAAAATAATCAAATCGTAGATATCGACGAAATAGCCCAATGACGCAATCATAACCAGTAACCATACTTTTCTACTGGATTGTTTTTCTTTTATTGTTGACATTTTAGGTTTTTTGATCTGTAAAAATACCATAGTGAAGCTATAAAACCAAGATTTCGAAAAATAATCCGACACATTGTTTTATTTTTGTATCATGAGATATAGTCCACTTGCCTTAACATGGCTATTACGTATTTACCCACCGTTTCTATTTCAGGGAATCTGGGTTAAAAAAATTAGCCCGGGCTTCCAAGGCGCCAAAGTAAAAATTTATAAGACACCATTCAATATCAATACCAACAAAACATTATTTGGAGGAACGATCTTTTCTGCAGCAGATCCTATCTTCCCTATCCTCATTGATCAGTATCTTCAAAAGATTGGATTTAAGAAAACGGTGGCCTGGTTAAAATCATCACAGATCATTTTTAAGAAACCTGGCAAAACCAGCGTGGAATATTCTGTGCAACTCTCCGAGGAAATCCTTGAAGAATGTGCCCATATTATTCGAACAAAAGGCAAAGTAGTAAAGGATTTTACCCTGGAAATTAAAGATAAGTCTGGCGACCTCTGTGCCACGGTGCGCTGTGAAACGTATATTCGTGACTTGAATTTTACATTCCCTTCCAGAAATCGAAATATTGAGCCATAAGAAATTAATATATTTGTCCAATTACCAAAAAATAAGAAACATGAATAAAATCGCGTTTGTAGCTATCGCATCCTTGGCAATAGCGGCATGTGGAACTCAGGGAAATGGTGCAACAGGTGCAAAAGCCTTGCAAGATTCAACAATTAAGATACATGATGAAATCATGCCTCAAATCGCTCATTTCGACCGCGATGCTGTTAAGATAGATTCCATTTTGGCAAATTTAAAAAACCTAAAAACAGCTAAGGCTGATTTAGATACCAATTTAACAAGAAAAGAGCTAGGTACATTGAAAGCTAATTTAGAAAGCGCTACAGACCATATGATGGACTGGATGAAAGGATATAACCCCGATTCAACAGATGTTAAATATTTTGAAACAGAGCTTCAAAAAGTAAGTGATATGAAAAAGATATTTGATAGTGTTTCTAAAGAAAGCCAAGACAAATTAAAGAATTTTTAAATCTAAAAATTCAAATAACTAAGCCCTCCAATTTTGCAAGTAACATTAAATTGTTAATCAAAAAGATGGGATCAAGCTTAACAAACAAAACTATTAAACACATGAGATCCATAACTAAATTTTACTGCGCAACTGGCCTTTTACTCGGTTTATTTTCCTGTAAAAACAATAGCCAGACAAGCTTACCCATCTATGGCGAAAGAGAAGCTGTAGAAAAAACAGTTGATGGAAAACAAATCGTAGATACAGTCTATCATACTATTCCGCCTTTTAAACTGCTCAATCAGGATAGTACAATGATTTCAGACAAAGATTTTGAGGGTAAAGTATATATCGCCAACTTCTTCTTTACCCATTGTCCAAGTATCTGTCCGACGATGAATCGCAACCTATTAAAGATATACCAGCAATATAAGGATAATGAAGAAGTTCGTTTCCTGTCCCATAGTATAGACTTTAAATACGATCAACCCTACGTACTGAAAGATTATGCCAATAAATTGGGCGTAACCAATAATCACTGGCAATTTGTTTCGGGGACTAAAGCAGAAATATATGGTCTAGCCAATCAATACCTGGTTTATACCGCTGAAGATAAAAATGCACCTGGAGGTTACGATCATCAAGGGTACCTTGTCTTAATAGACAAGGATAAAAGAATTCGGGGTGCCTACGACGGCACAAACGATGAGCAAGTAAAAAAATTGATGAACGATTTACCTTTACTCTTGAGTGGGGCTAAAAAATAACATGCGCATTCTCTTAACAACAGGTATAACGATCGGGGTTATTCTATCCATCTTGATAGGCTGTCAGCATGAAGTCGATATCAAAACGGCACAATATGCTGTTAATGGTCAAAAGGTATACCGGACACATTGCCAAAATTGCCACGGAGAGAAAGGTGAAGGATTGGGGAATCTCTATCCTCCCCTAACCGATACCACCTTTCTGCAAACCCATCGTCAAGATCTTGCTTGCATTATCAAGAACGGGACTTCAGGAGAACTTGAAGTAGCAGGCAAAAAGTTTAATAATACCATGCCCGCTTCAAATCTTTCCGCAATTGATATCGCTTATGTATTAACATATATCAATACCAAGATCAATAAAGGGAAGAATCTATATCCTCTGGAAGAAGTGGAGAAAAATTTAAAAAACTGTAAATAGAAAAAGTGTTGGTTTTATAAAACCAACGCTTTTTCTATGCACCGCTCCACCTCCTTTAATAAAGATCTTCAGGCCAATTTGCTAGCGAAACCCACGCTACAACCTTGACCTTCTTGATGGTACCTCCCCTCCATCCATCAAAAAAAATAAAAAGTTGAAAACAATTTCACCTTTTTTTCCTTATTGTATTATTGATTCAAATCGTTTTATATTTATTGATTTATAACAATATTCTGACATTTTGGATCCAAATTAATCGTTAATTTTGCAACCGAATGAACGTTCGATTGATGAATTCCAATGAAAAAATTGCGGCAGTACTTGCCAGCACACTAAAACTTATACAAACAAACGGCTTCCATGGAACGCCGATGAGCAAAATCGCACAAGATTCTGATGTAGCAATAGGAACTATCTACCATTATTTTCCATCAAAAGATGACCTAATCTTTGCACTGTTCAAACATTGTAGAACATTACTGAATGATTATATTTTTGATGGTATAAAAGATGATTTCGATTATAAAGATTCCTTTATTCATATCTGGCGCAACTTTGTCAAGTTCTATTTAGAAAATGGGCATATCTTCAGTTTTTTTGAACAGTTTTTTTCGTCTCCTTATTACGAGAAAAACAAAGCTGAGATACAAGAACCTGTAGGTGGACAAAATAAAGTAGTTGATTTTTTACAGGAAGGCATTGATCGAAAAATATTGAAACAGGTAGACGTCCATCTTTTGGTGGCCAGTTATATTGGTGTAGCCTTATCGACTGTTCACAGTATCAAATTTAAAGATCTCAAATTCTCTGAACAGAATGTAGAAGATTTAATTGGGATTATTTGGGATGGAGCTATTAATAGAGAAAAAAATAATTAATTACATATATGAAGTTTAATAAAATCGTTTATTCCTTGGCGGCCCTGTCGCTTTTGAGTAATACAGGATTTGCACAACAGCAATCTGAAAACTTGCCGGCAAATGCAACACTTCAGCAGCTGATTGATTACGCCTTACGTAATCAAATCTCTGTAAAACAAGCACAATTGGACGAGGCCATCGGTGAAAAAGATATCGACATCTCCCTTTCAGGTTGGTACCCACAATTGGGTCTAAAAGGAAGTTATAATTATAATGTCATTGTTCCATTAGCAAATATTGGCGGAAATAATATCAAAATGGGGCAGAACAATGCGAGTGCCTTAACGCTTCAAGCAGACCAACAGATCCTCAATCCTGAGCTAATGCAAGCGAAAAAAGCCGCTGAGCTCGTACGTCTCGGTAATAAACAAAATACGGAGAACAAAAAAATAACAGCTGTTGTAGAGGTAAGTAAAGCTTATTATGACATCCTGACCTCGGAAGAGCAAATCAAGATTGTACGCGAAAATATCGCTCGCCTCCAAAAACAATTGAAAGATGCAAAGTCACAATATGATGTGGGTTTAGTTGATAAAACCGACTATAAGAGAGCGCAAATTGCTTTGGCAAATTCGAATGCGGACGAGAAAAGAACGGTTGAGCTTCGTAAATATAAATACGAATACCTTAAACAATTGCTAGCTTTGGATAAAAGCAAAAATTTGACGCTTTCATTTGATAATAGCAGTATGGAATCAGAGATTCTACTTGATACAACTGCAGGAATGACTATCTCTAATCGAATTGAATTCCAACAATTGGAAACATCGAAAAAGATTCAACAGTTGAGCACACAGTATTATAAATGGACATATTTACCGAGCGTAAGTGCTTTTTATAATTACGCATTCAACTATAGAAATGATAAATTCAGTAAGCTTTATTCCGACAATTTCCCGGGTTCAGTAGCTGGCCTAAATGTTTCTTTTTCAATTTTCGACGGATTTAAACGTAAAAAACAAATCAATAAATCCAGATTGCAGGAAGAAAGAATTGACTGGGACATCAAAAATTTAGAAAACAGCATTAACACAGAATATTCGTTGGCAAAGGCAACCTATAATGCGAATTTAAATGACTGGAAAACAGCTAAAGAAAATGTGGATCTCTCCAAAGAAGTATACGAGACAATCAAACTTCAATATGACGAAGGTATCAAAACTTACCTCGATTTAATGACAGCAGAGACTGATCTCAAAACAACACAGCTCAATTATTTGAACTCTCTTTACGCGCTATTATCAAGTAAATTGGATGTTCAGAAAGCAGTTGGGGCAATCCACACAAATTAATCAATAAACGGAAACTAATACAAATCATGAATAAAAGACAATTATTATTCGCTTTCTTCCTTGGGACGGCATTAGTATGGACCTCTTGTGGAAATAAAGATGCAAAAAAGCAAGGTGCAGCACAGGCTCAGGCTGAAAAAGTTGTCCCTGTCAGCTTTGGTGTCGCATCACATGAGACTGTTACAGGTACAATCAGTTATCCAGCAACAGTCAAACCGTTGAACGAAGCAGATCTATATGCGGAAGTAAGCGGCTATATCACAAAAATATATGTTTCTGACGGTGCAGTAGTTTCCGCAGGACAAGCTCTTTATGAAATTGATGGAACGCGCTACAACGCAGCTGTCCAACAAGCTAAAGCAAGCTTACAGGTCGCACAAACTGATTTGGACCGACAAAAAAGAGATTTAGCACGTTACCAAACATTGGCCGATAAAGATGCGATTGCAAAGCAGGTTTTTGACAATGCAGTATCAAATGTAGCGGCTTCTCAGGCACAGGTAGAGTCGGCTCGTGCGGCATTGGTCACTGCAAATACAAACTTATCACGTTCGACGATTCGCGCTCCTTTCAGTGGTACTGTAGGGATATCACAGGTACGTTTGGGAGCCTTGGTTAACCCAGGTACAACCCTATTGAATACTTTGTCTTCAACCAGCCCAATTGCTGTTGAGTTTCAGGTAAACGAAAAGGATATTGCCAAATTTACCCAATTGCAAAGCAGCCATTCATCTTCGGACCTTTCTCTTTTATTGCCAAATGGAAGTACTTATGAAGGAAAAGGAACGATCACAACCATTGACCGCGCAGTTGACCCTGCTACCGGAACAATCAAAGTGCGCGCTACTTTCCCGAACAATGCCAACGAATTGCGGGCTGGTATGAATATTACGATGAATGTATCAACAACCTCGGCTACAGAAGAAGTTGTTGTGCCTTACAAAGCTGTCTTTGAACAGCTCGGGGTATTTAACCTCTATGCTGTGAATGATAGCAGTAAAGCCGAAATACGTCAAGTAAAATTGGGTATTAAAGCTGGTGATAAAATTGTGATTAAAGAAGGTGTCAAAGACGGTGAAAAGATTATCGTCGACGGTACCATGAATGTCCAAAATGGAGTTAAAGTAGTTGATGCTGCTGTCGCTGCCCAACAGGCTGCGAAAGGAGCACCTCAAGGAAAATAACACCATTAATTTTTTAAAGAGAATCTAAAAGATATAGAATGATTTCAGAAGTATTTATTAAGAGGCCAGTTACCGCAATCGTTATTTCGATATTGATTTCAATTATCGGGATCATTGCAGTATCCACGTTGCCAATTAGCCAGTATCCTTCTATTGCACCTCCAACAGTAACGGTTACGGCCAATTACACCGGAGCTGATGCACAGACGGTTGAACAAACCGTGACAACTCTTATCGAGAGTCAGATCAATGGTACACCTGGCATGATTTATATGTCGTCCAATAGTACGTCAAATGGTCAAGCAACAATTACGGTGACATTTGAAGTAGGTACGGATATCGATATTGCGACCTTAGACGTACAAAACCGCGTGGGAATCGCTGAACCAGCCCTTCCCGAAGCTGTGAGACGTCTGGGAATTACGACCCGTAAAGCCAATAACGATATCCTGATGTTGGTTGCCTTAACTTCACCAAAAGGAACGAGAGATGAAAATTTCTTGGCCAATTACAACAACTTATACATTAAAGACGCGCTCTTACGTGTGAAAGGTGTCGGTGACGTAACCGCTTTTGGGCAGCCGTTTTCAATGCGTGTATGGCTAGACGCAAACAAATTAGCTAATCTAAGCATGACTCCGGCCGATGTATCAACAGCAATTGCGGAACAAAACTCCCGTATACCTGGTGGTAGTGTTGGTGGACGTCCGCAAGAGTCTTCGACAGTATTTGAATATCCAATCATTACCGATAGTGACCTTTCAAATCCGGAAGACTTTGAAAACATCGTTGTAAAAACCAACAAAGATGGATCTATCGTACTTTTAAAGGATGTTGCACGTGTTGAATTAGGTCAATTTAATTATGGTACATCATCTACGGTAAATGGTATGACCTCATCTGCGATGATGATTAACCAGACCCCGGGAGGAAACGCTGTAGAGTCTGCAGACGGTATCGTCGCTGCTTTAGAAAAATTAAAGAAATCTTTTCCAACTGATGTAGATTATACAATCAGTTACGAGACAGTTTCGGTAGTAAATGCCTCAATTTCTTCGGTTATCCATACCCTAGTTGAAGCATTGATCCTGGTAACAGTGGTGGTATTTTTCTTCCTTCAAAGCTGGAGGGCAACATTAATCCCCGTATTGGCAATTCCGGTATCCATTATTGGTACATTCATCTTCTTCCTGATGTTTGGCTTTTCGGTCAACAACCTGACCATGCTCGCCTTTGTATTGGCCATCGGTATTGTGGTGGATGATGCCATCGTTGTGGTGGAAGCTGTCCAGCATTATATCGACCATTATAAACTGGATGCTAAAGAAGCGACACGTCGCGCCATGGGCGATATCACCGCTCCGGTTATTGCAATTGCATTAATTTTGGCTGCCGTATTCGTTCCCGTAGGTTTTATCCCTGGAATGGTCGGTAAATTGTACCAACAATTTGCCATCACGATCGCTGTGTCCGTTATGTTGTCGGCATTTATTGCACTTTCGTTAACTCCAGCATTATGTTCGATTTTATTAAAACCAACAGCAGTACATGAAGGTGCCAAAGGTTTGAATAAATTTTTCTACAAATTTAATGTATGGTTTGAAAAGGTGACCATCAGATACTCCAATGGTGTAAAACAAGCGATCAAAAAAGCACCACTGGTATTGATCATTCTGTTGTGTATTTTTATCGGAACAGGTTGGATGTTTACAACCAAACCGACAGGATTTATTCCTTCGGAAGATGGTGGTGCATTTTTTGCAGGTATTACTTTACCTGAAGGTTCTTCTTCTGCACGTACAAATGAAGTCCTTAAAGAGATTGAAGCCGATCTACACAAGACTTTCCCTGAAATCAAGTATGTTACCGCAATTTCTGGTATCAATATCCTAAACCGCGCGTTTAAATCCAATGGTGCAACAGTGTTCGTTTCTCTTAAGCCTTGGGAAACCCGTACACGTACTGCAAACGATATCGCGGGAATGATTATGGGTAAATACATGGGTTATACCAAAGCAAGGGTATTGGCGGTAACACCACCGGCAATTCCGGGTCTAGGTACATCTGGTGGTTTCTCTATGCAGGTACAGGATTTACAAACTGTAAATATCAAAGATTTCGAAGCAACAGTAGGTAAATTCTTGATGGCTGCCAACCAACGTCCAGAAATTGGAATGGCCTACACGATGTTTAATACCAATTCTCCAAACTACAAATTGGAAGTCAATCGTGAACAGGCAAAACGTATGGGGGTACCTATCTCAAGTATTTATTCGACAATATCATCCTATTTGGGAAGTAGCTATGTCAATGACTTTACAAAGTATGGTCGTAGCTACCGTGTCGTGACACAAGCTGATATTCCGTACCGTATGAATATTGAAGACATCAACAAATTGTATGTCAACAATGTTTCAGGGAACCCTGTACCGATGGGTACACTGGTCAAGTATGAATTAATGACAATGCCTTCAATCATCAACCACTACAATATCTTTAGAAGTATCGAGATCAATGGTAGTTCGGCTCCCGGTTTCTCATCAGGAGATGCATTGAAAGCTTTGCAAGAAGTGGCTGCACAAACATTACCAGAAGGTTTTGACTATCAGTTCTCCGGTCTATCTCTTCAAGAGATGCAATCCGGGTCAAAGACCATTCAAATTTTTGCTTTGTGTATCCTATTTGTATTCTTACTATTGGCTGCCTTATACGAAAGTTGGTCTGTACCTTTCTCCATTTTGTTATCTGTACCACTAGGTGTATTTGGGGCTATATTAACCCTAACATTAATCCCTACATTGGATAATAACATCTATGCACAGATTGGTCTGGTCACCATCATTGGACTTGCTGCTAAGAATGCGATTCTAATCGTAGAGTTTGCTAAGGAACGGGTTGATATCGGGATGAACCTTTATGAAGCGACATTAGATGCTGTAAAATTGCGTTTACGCCCAATTATCATGACTTCCTTTGCCTTCATCTTGGGGATTATTCCATTGATGTTATCCCATGGAGCTGGAGCAATTTCTCGCCAAACAATCGGTTGGACGGTATTTGGTGGTATGACTGCAGCCACACTCCTAGCGATCTTTATCGTTCCCGTGCTATTCGTTGTGATTACACGTATGGCATACGGTAAGAAAAAATTGGCTGAATTAGAAGCTAATTTCGATGAAGAGAAAGCGAAAAATTTAAGTTCACACTAATTATACGCTGTCTCCGTTGTAAAAATCCACACGGAGCTAACAGCAAGAAGCCTTTCCTTGTAACAAAGGAAGGGCTTCTTTTTTGCTCGTCCAATTATATTTTTTTATTTTTACCGCTCACTATTAAAAGTATATGTCACCTGAATCACAACGAAAATTTGAATTACTAAACCTTCTTGCCGAATCCTATGACGCGCTATTATTTGATGTCGATGGTACCCTGGCAGATAATATGGACGCACACAAGCAATCGTATAAGGCCGCAGCTCAACAATACGGGGTCGAGTTGGACGTCAATTTGATTGATGAAACTGCCGGATGGCCCACTGTTGCTGTTGCAGAGGAAATCAGCAAACGCTATGGGGTAGATTTCGATTATCAAGAATTTTCCACACTAAAGTCTACCATTTTTCGAGACGAATATGTCTTCAAGACTAAGCCTGTAGATTACGTTGTTGAGCATCTAAAATATCAGAAAGGTAAAAAACATATCGCTGCCGTTTCAGGAGGAACCAGAACAACCTTATCCATGACCTTAACCACCATTGGTGTGTGGGATGATTTGGAAACACTGGTTTGTGCTGGAGATACAGCGGAGGGAAAACCTTCACCACAACCCTTTCTTTTGGCAGCTGCTCAATTGAATATTGCTCCGGAAAGATGCCTGGTCTACGAAGACGGGATCCCCGGAGTTGAAGGTGCGAAAGCCGCAGGGATGGGTTGGGTTCGCGTTGATGAAATTTAATAAACCCCGATTTGCAGACTATAAAAAAAAGCCGCAGTAAACTTCAAGCTTACTGCGGCTTTTTTATAGCATTATGCTATTTAAAAACTAGTAATTATTTTCACTCCCCCGTTGCTATAGTTCAAATCGGATGATTTCAAATTTCCGATTGGAGCTTTATAATAAGGCTCTACAGAAATGGATAATTTTCCAACTTTCTGTTTCCGACCAACTGAAAAATTAATAAAGCCGTTCACACCTTTATCATCAACATTTTTGTCTTGGGATTTTTGTCTGTACTCCGTATTATTTGTTTCATAGATCGTTGCCCGTTCCTGATCCAATACACCAACATAGGATACACCGACTGAGGTATAGAAATTCTTGTTGATCGCGTATCTAACATCCAATGGGATATCAACTGTTAAGATTTTACCTGAAACCCGTTCATTACTCTTTGCATCTTTTGCATCTGCTGCCCGCATCGCAAAGGAATTATTCAAATTCGATTGAGAAATATAATTTGGCGCATCTGCATTAAGAGAATTTGATCCCATTGCAGGAGTAATGGGTGAATTACCCGAAACAGCTCCATAATGTTGAATGGAAGCTCCTGAGCGAAGACTTACCTTACTCGAAATATTATAGGCTAGTGCGACCCCGCCCCCCAGCGTTATACTTTCTGACGTAGAGGCAGGTGATACAAAAGCGCCCATTTCCCATTTCTTATCTTGGTTAACGTTCGTGTGTACAACACTATTCCTTGCCCCCCCTTGTTGCGCAGCATACAATTGTGATAGTTTTGCAGCATCGCGTTGCGTTTGATTAACAGGCGACATAAACCCTGAATTGGCCGAAGCAATAACGGCACTACTATTCGTCACAGTGGTATTTGTTGAAGCGCTTACTCGTTCCACTTCACTTTCCGTTAAACCAACCTGCGCTGAAAATGAATTATTTTTCAATTGCATGGACTGCAGCCTTCTTAAATCGGCTGATACAGCCACATCGTGGCCCCGCATTAATTGCCCAGTACTCAATACCAAGTGGTGATTGTCCAAATTTTCAGTTGAATGGTCCGCTGGCACAGAATAGGTATAGGGCTTCTTCGCCGATAATACCTCTGCACTCACAATCCTATCGCCCGTAACATCCGATAACGACCGCTGTATCGATTCTTTTAAATCGTTATGATCACCTAAAACATCTTCGCGTTCCGGCAGATGTGTTAAAACGACAGCAGGTATATCAGTCTCCACATTCGTCTTTAGCCCCCAATATCCTACACCAAAACACAATAACACAGCCGCAGCAGCACTCCAATACTTCCAATTAGAGGAACGATGTGCTGAAACGCCATAATTTGAGGCAAATTTCTCCCAGGAACCTTCTTTATAAGGTAGTTCATGGTCTTTTAATTGTCCAATGATCTCTTCTATCAATTCCTTTTTCTTATTGTCTTTCATCGTAACAACAATATTTATCTTATTTCTTGAACTACGCCTGTATAATCCAAGTATAATTTTCTAAGTTTTTGTTTCGCTCTAGTCAGATAAGTCCTTGACGTACTATCTGGTATGTTAAGCATCCGGGCAATTTCATCATGTGAATACCCCTCAATTTCATAGAGATTAAAAATAGTTTTTTGAATTTCAGGGAGCTGATCGAGCAGACGCATAATCTCATTGACCTCCAGTCGACTGTCCAATTGTACTGCCGGTGTATGCATATCCCCTTCTCCCAAATCTTCAACCGAATAAAACTGCTTTTTACTTCGTAAAAAATCAATCGAAATATTGGCAGCAATTCGTCCTATCCATGCTCTAAACGATTTTTCGAGATTTTCATCTTCAATATCCCTATTAAATGATTCCAATTTTCGAAATACCCGAACAAAGCTTTCATTCACGAGCTCTTCCGCGTCCACATCCTGTTTTACATAACGAATAATAATAGCCATGAGATAACCATAATACTTCTTATAAACGAAAGCCTTGCCGTCCTCACGATCGCGCAAGCAACGCTCTAAGGCATCATGTAAAGATGATAGCTTCTTGTTATAAAAATATGACCGAATTATACCCACTTAAACCATTTAATTATTAAGTTTCAAACTTAGACAAATTGCCTTTCATATGCAATCAATAACACATGCTATGTAAACAATCTATCGAATTCTCCCCTTCATTATGAACGTTTTTTTCGAGGAGATAACGAAATTAAAATTATAAAACTCAAAATCAAATAGTCGAATGTCCCCTTGTAATAATATCACTATTTAACTATTTTTATCCCATATAACGGAATGCCATTTCCTTTCGCTACAGCGTTTTCAAAAAAAATCCATAAAAAGAATTGAAAAAAATGGCTATTTTTGCGTGATTTTCACATTTTAAATATTATTCATACCGAATGAGTACTGTATTATCCGAACAGGAACAACTTAGAAGACAAGCGATGCAATCGTTGTTGGATATGGGAATTGATCCATTTCCAGCAAACGAATTTGTCGTCAATGCACATGCTGCTGATATTTTAGAAAATTACGATAGAGATAAATTGAATTATAAGAACATTACCATTGCTGGACGTATCATGAGTCGTCGTGTGATGGGTAGTGCTTCATTCTTTGAAATTCAAGACTCTACCGGACGTATTCAAGCTTATATTAAGCGTGACGATGTATGTCCTGATGAGAATAAAGACCTATACAATGTCGTTTTCAAAAAGCTATTGGATATCGGAGATATCGTTGGTATCAAAGGCTATGTCTTCACAACACAAACCGAGGCTATTGCAGTACACGTAGAAGAACTTACCGTTTTATCCAAATCGCTACGTCCCCTACCTGTCGTTAAATCTGCAGAAGGTAAAACTTTTGATGCCTTTACAGACCCAGAGCAACGCTATAGAATGCGTTATGTAGATTTGATCGTAAATCCAAGTAACAAAGACATATTTATCAAACGTACAAAGCTTTTCAATGCGATGCGTCAGTTCTTTAACGACGCGGGGTATATGGAAGTAGAAACACCTGTCCTGCAATCCATTCCAGGCGGTGCTGCAGCACGTCCGTTTATTACACACCATAATGCTTTAGATATTCCATTATATCTTCGTATCGCCAACGAGCTTTATTTAAAAAGACTAATCGTTGGTGGATTTGATGGTGTATACGAATTTTCTAAAAACTTCCGTAATGAAGGAATGGATCGTACCCACAATCCAGAGTTCACCGCAATGGAAATTTATGTAGCCTATAAAGACTACAACTGGATGATGGACTTTACAGAACGTCTGTTAGAACATTGTGCGTTGGCTGTAAACGGTACGACTGAAGCCACCTTCGGAGAACATAAAATTGACTTTAGAGCACCGTATAAACGGATATCGATGACAGATTCCATTAAGGAATTTACTGGATTTGATATTACTGGAAAATCTGAAGACGAAATCCGTATTGCTGCCAAAGGAATGGGCATCGACGTAAACGAAACCATGGGTAAAGGCAAATTGATCGATGAAATTTTTGGTGCAAAATGTGAAGGAAACTACATCCAACCAACATTCATTACAGATTATCCAAAAGAAATGTCTCCTTTAACGAAGAAACACAGAGATAATCCTGATTTAACCGAGCGTTTTGAGCTGATGGTTTGCGGAAAAGAGATTGCCAATGCCTATTCAGAGCTTAATGATCCAATTGATCAACGTGAACGATTTGAAGATCAATTACGTCTTTCTGAAAAAGGTGATGATGAAGCCATGTTTATTGATCAGGATTTCCTTCGTTCATTGGAATATGGAATGCCGCCGACCTCTGGACTTGGAATCGGTATGGACCGTTTAATCATGTTCTTGACCGATAATGCGTCAATCCAAGAAGTTCTTTTCTTCCCACAAATGAGACCTGAAAAAGTCGCCAAAGTAGCTGAAGTGAAAGATTATGAGGAACAAGGTATTCCTGCAGCTTGGGTTCCTGCCTTACAAAAAATGGGCTTTACAACCATTGAAGCTTTAAAAGAAGCGAATCCGAACAAGGTTTTTAATGACCTTGGTGGTATGCGTAAAAAAATGAAACTAGATATCAATATGCCAACGAAAGACGAAGTATTTGCTTGGTTCAATTAAATCGGCATCTATGCTAGCTAAAAAAGCTGCCTCAATAAAATTTGAGGCAGCTTTTTTTGTTTAAAGTGATCTTGTAAAAATGTTTACAATGATCCAATACGACCCACGAACCCCGAGATTCCTTTCTGTAGTATCTCCGATCCTATCAGATTTGTATGATCCGCTCATCAGCCTCTATATTAACAGGGGTATTACTCGGGGTTAACAGGGGGTTAACAGGGGTATAACAGGGGTAAACCCAAGTTAACCCCCTGTTATATCCCTATAAAAGTACTGCTAGCTCTCTATTAGTCTAGAATCTAGTGAGAAGATAGTGATATGCTGACCAAGGTGATCTACGAAAAATATTGAATAGCTTTTAATCACGGGATATATGACACAATTGTCACCAATATATGACTCCTGCCAATTGTAGACATTTATTATATTTACATATCGTTAACTAAATCAGTTTTTAGCATATGAAGAATATTCTCGCGCTTGATGGTGGTGGTATCCGGGGTATCATTCCGGCAATGGTTCTCGTCGCTCTAGAAGAGAAGTTACAAAAGCAGACCATGGATCCCAATGCACGGATTGCCTCCTACTTTGACTTTATTGCAGGTACAAGCAGCGGCGGAATTCTGACTAGCATTCTTTTGTATCCGGAAGAAGGTAATCCCGCCCATCCGAAATTTTCTGCGCGAGATGCCTTAAATCTATTTGTTAATCATGGCACTGAAATTTTCAACGCTTCCAAATGGCGGCGTTTTTTAGGTGGATTTGGTCTTGTCAGCGAGCTCTACTCGTCAAATACATTATCAGACGTTTTGGATGAGTATTTTCAAAATGCACGATTGAGCCATCTTATCAAACCCTGTATCATCACTGCGTATAACATTGAATTACGGAAGAATCATTTTTTTAGACAACAAAAGGCAATTACGCATGGCGAAGCAAGGGATTTCTACCTCAAAGATGTTTGTAAGGCTACGTCCGCTGCACCCACATTTTTTCCTGTTGCAGAGATCTACTCCCTTTCAAAAACAAGATATCCTTTGATCGATGGCGGTGTGTTCGCTCAAAACCCCTCCATATGTGGTTTACTTGAAGTTTTAAAGGCTTTTAACAGCACGCAGATAAACGACATGTTTATGGTATCCTTAGGTACAGGAATGTCAAAAACAGCTTATAATTACGAACATTTTAAGAAGAAACTTGCTATACAAATCGGTCCCGCTTTAGTTGACATTATGACAAGTGCATCTTCCGAGAGTACCGAATTTTTTATTCGGCAACTATTTCAAAGTAACGGTAAGCAACAAAATTATCTCCGCATAGAACCAGCCAATCTATCGAGTATAAATGCATCATTAGACGCAGCCTCGCCCAATAATATACAGAAGTTGATTTCCTTATCCGATAAAATGATCAGTGAGCATGAAGATACATTGGATTATATCGTTGCGCATCTCATTAAAGAAAAGAGCCAAAATAAGAAGAAAAATCCATGGAGCCAGTTGATGGATAAGTTCTAAAAGATTACTTTTACGCATATTTTAAATCTATATGGCATTAAACTACGTTTGGGTTGCATTTTTCTTAATCACATTTGCCGTAGCCCTTGTAAAACTAATCTTTTTCGGAGATACAGAAATCTTTCAGCAAATTGTAAATTCAATCTTTGACAGTGCAAAAACAGGAGCCGAAATCTCTTTAGGACTAATCGGTATGATGAGTTTTGCACTTGGGATTATGAAAATTGGCGAAAAAGGCGGTATGATCAATATCTTCGCAAAAATAGTGGGTCCTTTTTTTCATAAATTATTCCCGGAGATACCCAAAAATCATCCTGCGCTTGGCTCTATTCTTATGAATTTCTCGGCTAATGCCCTAGGATTAGATAATGCGGCAACGCCATTAGGACTTAAAGCCATGAAGGAACTCCAGGAGCTCAATCCCAATAAGGAAACAGCTACCAATGCACAAATCATGTTTATTGTGCTCAATGCATCTAGCTTAACCCTCTTGCCTATTTCAATTATGGCTTATCGGAAGGAAGCTGGTGCACCAGATCCTTCAGATGTATTTCTACCAATTCTAATCGCAACCTTCTTTTCCACATTGGTGGCATTGATTCTCGTTTCCATTTATCAAAAAATCAATTTATTTAACCGTGTAATTCTAGGATACCTGGGAGCAATGGGATTATTTATCGGTGGACTACTTTACTACTTTTCGGGACTCCAACAAACAGAAATCGAAATATTCAGCAAAGTATTCGGTAATGTTATTTTATTTAGTTTATTTACCTCCTTTATAGGTTTGGCTCTTTTCCGTAAAGTAAATGTGTACGATTCATTTATAGAAGGTGCCAAAGAGGGCTTCGAAGTTTCTGTAAAAATAATACCCTATCTCGTCGCGATGCTCGTTGGTATCGCGGTATTTAGAGCATCAGGAACCATGGATTATATGGTCGCTGGAATTTCCAAAGCTATCGCGCTATGTGGTCTAGATACATCATTTGTAGACGCTTTACCTGTAGCCTTTATGAAACCGCTCAGTGGATCCGGTGCACGTGGACTTATGGTCGATTTGATGAATGCCAAGGGGCCAATGGACTTCGCGGCGAGGGTTGCTTGTGTTATTCAGGGATCAACGGAAACTACTTTTTATGTCCTCGCTGTATATTTTGGTGCAGTGGGAATAAAGCGTACACGGCATGCATTACCATGTGCATTATTAGCGGAATTAGCAGGTGTAATCGCAGCAATAATTATCTCATACATATTTTTTAAATAACATACGTATATTGCAGAAAGGCCTGCCTTTATAACAGTGTCCGATATTTACAAATTATTATATTGTGATGAAAAAAACAATTGCATTAATAGCCCACGACGGCAAAAAACCTGAAATGGTCGCATTTGTCAAAGACCACCAGGAATTATTGGAGCGCGCCAACATCATTGCCACTGGTACTACAGGCTCTTATGTTAGACAGACAGGCTTGCCTGTGGAATTGAAATTGAGTGGCCCCATGGGTGGTGATGCACAAATCGCAGCTTTAGCCGCCGAAAGAAAAGTTGATGGCATTATTTTCTTTCGCGATCCACTCGGAAAACATGCACATGAACCAGATATTCAAATGCTCATGCGTGTATGTGATCTTTATAATGTCCCTTTGGCAACAAACCCTGCAACAGGAAGCCTCATCATTGAAGGACTATTAGAAGACGTTGAATCATAATTTAATCGCTTATGGACAATGAAGTAATCGTTTCAATAGGGAAAATACCCTATACAACTACGGTACAATACGGTAAGCATCAAATAACGGTTGATGAACCTGAAGATGTAGGCGGTGAAGATCAGGGCATAAACCCTACTCCATTATTACTATCCTCTTTAGGGAGCTGCAAAGCTATTACAGTCAAAATGTATGCGGACCGCAAAAGCTGGCCCCTGGAAGAAGTATTGGTGCGTTTATCTTATGAGGTGCAAACAAGTGAGCAGCAGCAAACGACCTATATACAATGCTTTATCAGCTTTAAAGGAGATTTAGATGAAGTTCAAAAGCAGCGGTTGTTTAAAATTGCTGAAAAGTGTCCTGTTCATAAAATATTATCAAATCCTATTGTAATAACTTCAAATCATTTGTAATGTTTCTTGGGATAACGGATAACACTATTTATATTTGTCCGCGCAAAAAAGACCTTAATAGCCGATAGAATCGAATAGCGAAGGTTTACTTGTCCTGCAATATAGATATTTGTAATAAAAAAAAGCAAACGATGCAATTGGATCCTCAAATAGCAATAGACTCGCCTTTTAGATCGATCAAACGTGAAGACTGGAAAAATTTAAACGGGAAAGTATTGCACAATTTCAGTGTCGAAGACCTGGAAAATCTACATGCACTGAATGAACCCTTGACAAATCAGGAAATAGAAGAAGTCTACTTTCCCTTAAGTCATCTACTTGAGATTCATATTGACCGTTTCCAAAGTCTTCACCAGCGTACAAACCGCTTCTTTGGCAAAGAAGTGAGCAAATTGCCTTACATCATCGGTATAGCTGGGTCGGTCGCTGTCGGAAAAAGTACTACAGCCCGGGTTTTGCAGCGCGTCCTTAGTTTACTCCCATCCAAACCAAAGGTCGATTTGGTGACCACAGACGGTTTTCTATACCCGAATCAACAACTTATCGAACGTGGTATTCTAAACCGAAAAGGTTTTCCTGAAAGCTATGATGCCAAAAGATTGATTCATTTCCTTTCAGCCGTGAAATCAGGGGCTCCAAAAATTGCGGTGCCAGTATACAGCCACTTGGTCTATGACGTATTGCCAGACGAACAGCAACAAGTGATTGAACAACCCGACATCCTCATTGTAGAAGGGATAAATGTATTGCAAGTCAACTCCCAACGACCACGAAAGGGACATAGCGTATTCGTTTCCGACTTTTTTGATTATTCAATCTATGTACATGCCAGCGAGAAAAATCTTATTGAATGGTATACCAATCGATTTGAGTCACTACGTGCTACGGCATTTCAAAATCCGGCTTCATTTTTCCATAAATATGCAAATATGACAGCTGATGAAAGCAATACCATGGCTGTAAATATCTGGAACGAAATTAATAAGCCCAATCTACTTAAAAACATTTTGCCGACTAGATATCGTGCGGATCTCATTTTAGAAAAAGGAAGCCACCACTTTGTTAAAAATGTGAAAGTAAGAAAGATTTAACCTACATTTTTGTGAACTGCAGGATTTCATTTAATATGTTGCTTTGGACCTGTTGATGTATTTTGTTACTGGACGAGATTGCACTAACCTCAACTTTATACTTGATATAGTCTTTGGTCATGTCGGCGACCTTAATTGTAAAGCCTTGGGAATGATCTAAATTTGGATTTTTCTGAAATAATGGGCTTAAATACTGTTCCAATTCCGCCACTGTAAAAGAGCGATCAATCGGCAATTCAAACTTTACAACAATTTTATTTGACTTTTGCGAGGTCTTATTAACTAACGTCGCTGTAAACACCAAATTATTGGGAATCATTACAGCATCGTCATCTTCATCCCGCACAACCAGATTGGCCAATGTGATGTCAACAATTTTCCCTTGATATTCACCTATTTTTATGCGATCTCCTACCGAAAATTGATCCGAAAACATAATAATTAAACCGGATATCATATTCGTGATATATTCTCTAAAAATTACAGCAATCGCCATTGCGACAATTGTCATGCTGGTGATAAAATCTTTTGGATTAATACCAACCGCTATCATTAGGCTGACAATAATAAAAAAAACATTGCCTACTGTAGCTACACGCGTAATTCCGAGCACAAAATTACCCCGGACAACCTGCTGTTCATTTCGACTGTTGTATAGTTTTACAAGGATAAAATGACCAATTGAGATCAGGACACTAGCTGTTAGAAAAGTATTTAAGCCGTAAGCCATATTCCGGATGATCTCCCGCTGCATATAAAAGGTTTCAAATTGAACAAATGATGCCGTTAGTGCAATCAGCAGTATAATCCGTACAATAAAAGAAATTGAAATTGGTTTTGTCATTTTTCACACAAGCTTAAGTTGTCTATCTAGTCAAATTTTAATGTTTCCCCATTCACTATTCACGATATTTCATGTAAAACGGCTACAAACAGGCTTGCTAAACTAAACAATTTTACTTTACGTAAAAAGCATTATCAGGAAATAGCTATCTTTGCCTAAAGACATTACATGCTATTAAATGAAGGAATCGAACGTGCAAACTGAACTTAACGTAAGCGGAATGCATTGTGCAAATTGTGCTATTTCAATCCACAAATACCTAGAAAACAACGGCGCTAAGGATATCTACGTCGATTTTGCCTCAGATGAAGTGAAATTTTCGGAAATCCCTCTGGAACAAATACCTGTGCTGGTCAAAGGTATCGAGTCTTTGGGCTACAAAGTTATTGAGGGTAAGGATAAGAAGCCTAGCTTTTGGAAATCTATTGAGTTTAAGTTCCTTTGCTGCCTCATCTTTACCATACCTTTGTGGAGCCACATGTTTACGGACTTACCCATTCTGCATGATCCCTATATCCAACTTGCGCTATGTGTCCCCGTTTATATCATTGGTTTTTCCTATTTTGGAATCAGCGCATTTCGTTCCATCTGGAACAAAATGCCCAATATGGATGTGCTCATCTTTGTTGGATCTACAGCTGCTTTTAGCTATAGCCTCATTGGAACATATTATAATCTAGGGCATGATTACCAGTTCTACGAAACATGTGCAACAATCATAACATTGGTATTTTTGGGGAATGTCCTCGAAAAAAGAGCCGTTACCAAAACCACATCAGCAATCAAAGAGTTGGTTAAATATCAAGATATACCAGCTATTAAAATTGAAGACGACCAAGAAGTAGAGATACTAGCCCGAGAAATTAAATCAGGTGATATTTTAAAGGTAAATTCAGGAAATCAGATACCTGCTGATGGCGATATTTTGGAAGGACAGGCTTGGGTGGACGAATCTATGCTAACCGGAGAAAGTGTACCTATTGAAAAACTCAAATATGATGCAGTGATTGGTGGTACGTTACTAACCGAAGGAAATATCAGAATCGTGGCGACCAAAGTTGGGTCTAAAAGTGTACTGTATCAAATTATTCAATTAATTAAAGATGCCCAAAGTAAAAAGCCGCCTATTCAAAAATTCGGTGATAAAGTAGCTGCTTATTTCGTTCCAATCGTTGTTACAATATCGTTTTTCACTTTTTTTATTACTTACTTTATTGCACAATTACCGCTGCAACAATCCCTCATGAATGCCATAGCTACACTTGTAGTATCTTGCCCATGTGCTATGGGGCTAGCAACACCTACAGCTGTTATGGTTGGTCTGGGAAGAGCTGCAAAAAAAGGAATACTGATCAAAGGCGGAAGCACCATTGAGGAGATGTCCGATCTTAAACAGATGGTATTTGACAAAACGGGCACCTTAACAACTGGCGATTTTAATATCAAAGCGATTCAGACCTTTGGTATTGAACAATCGCAGGTCGAATCGATCATAGCACAATTGGAGAGTTATTCGAGTCATCCGATTGCCAAGTCGATCCGAAAACAACTCAAGGAGATAAAATCTTACCGCATTATCTTTAAGGAAGTCAATGAAATAAAAGGGAAAGGGATATTTGCTACAGACACAAATGGCAATAACTATTCCATTTGTAATGCAAAACTTGGTGAAAAGGATTACTCCAATCGCTATGATCTTGCCTTAACAATCAATGGCGTTGTAATTGCTGGCATTGTATTGGAAGATCAGATTAAGCCTTATGCAAAGGAACTCATCCAATACCTCAAAGATAAAGGGATACGCCCTATTCTTTTGAGTGGGGATCGACAAAGTAAATGTGAACGCACAGCACAAAAGCTTGGTATTGCTGATGTATACTGGGATAAGTCGCCAGAAGAAAAACTAGAGATATTGTTCAAGCTCAAAAAGAATGGCCCTACTGCAATGGTTGGCGACGGCATCAATGACGCTCCGGCATTAGCAGCTGCCGATGTTGGCATCTCGCTTGGTGATTCGACACATATTGCTATTCAATCGGCAAAGGTGGTTTTATTAAACAATGATCTCAAATCCATTGAAAAACTATTAAAGATTGGTCACCATACCCTATTGACAATAAAACAAAATCTATTTTGGGCCTTCGCGTACAATATTGTGGCCATACCGCTTGCCGCTGTTGGCTTTCTCGGACCTATGCTTGCAGCCTTAAGCATGGCCTTTTCAGACTTAATTGTCATAGGTAATTCGATTCGGCTCCGCTTTAAAAAAATCAAATAAAAACGATACTCCATAAGTACCAAGACAATCCATAAAAGATTGTCTTTTTTGTGTATATTAGGGCTTAAATCATTCGCTTTTGAGGTTAAATTTTTGTAACTTCGCATGCGTAGCAAGCCAGTTTAGAGGGCTTGCTTACTAGTTTTATTGAAACCAAATTCATATGGCTGAAGAAACAGAAAACGACAACAATCTTGTTCCGGCAAACGACCGGATTATCCCAATCAACATCGAGGATCAGATGAAGTCTGCCTACATTGACTATTCCATGTCTGTCATTGTATCAAGAGCACTTCCTGATGCCCGTGATGGCATGAAACCAGTACACAGACGTGTTCTTTATGGTATGCTGGACTTAGGGGTTACCAGTGGCAAGCCTTACAAAAAGTCTGCCCGTATCGTCGGTGACGTATTAGGTAAGTATCACCCACATGGTGATTCATCCGTTTATGACACCATGGTTCGTATGGCTCAAGATTGGAGTTTACGCTACCCTTTGGTAGATGGTCAAGGTAACTACGGTTCCATTGATGGCGATCCACCTGCGGCGATGCGTTATACTGAGGCAAGATTAAAGAAAATTGCCGAGGAAATGCTATCCGATATCAACAAAGATACTGTTGATTTCCAAAATAACTTTGACGATTCCTTACAAGAACCAACAGTCCTTCCTACGCGTATTCCAAACCTCCTGGTAAACGGAGCTTCGGGGATCGCTGTGGGTATGGCTACAAATATGGCTCCACATAACCTATCTGAGGTTATTGATGGTACAATCGCTTTTATTGATAATCGTGATATTGAGGTTCCAGAATTGATGCAGCACATCAAGGGTCCAGACTTCCCTACAGGTGCGTTAATCTACGGCTATGCCGGGGTTCAAGATGCTTGTAATACAGGACGTGGCCGTATTGTTATGCGTGCAAAAGCTGAAATAGAAGCAACCAAGTCTGGAAGAGAGCAGATTATTGTTACCGAAATTCCCTATCAGGTGAACAAGGCGAATATGATCGAGCGTACAGCCGAACTGGTTAACGAAAAGAAATTAGAAGGTATCTCTGCCATCCGTGATGAATCTGACCGTACGGGTATGCGTATTGTGTACGACATCAAACGTGATGCAAATGCAAATGTTGTTTTAAACAATTTGTTTAAATATACAGCCCTACAAACTTCATTTTCAGTAAACAACATTGCTTTAGTTAAAGGAAGGCCAATACTGTTGAATCTGAAAGATATGATTCATGAATTTGTGGAGCATAGACATGATGTAATCGTTAGACGTACACGCTATGAACTGGCGGAGGCTGAAAAACGGGCTCATATTCTAGAAGGGTATTTAATTGCCTTAGATCATTTGGATGAAGTCATCAAATTGATTCGTAATTCGGATACACCAGAAGATGCACGCGTTGGATTAATGGAAAAATTTGGCCTGTCCGACCTTCAGGCTCGCGCGATCCTCGATATGACATTACGTCGTCTAACAGGACTGGAACGTGATAAGATTAAAGAGGAATATGCTGAATTGATGAAAACAATTGACTATTTGAAATCGATATTGGAAGACGAAGAGCTTCGTATGAAAATTATCAAAGACGAGTTGATTGAAATCAAGGAAAAATACGGTGACGAACGTAGATCTCAGATTGTACACTCTGCTGAAGATATGCGTATGGAAGATTTTATTGATGATGAAGAAATCGTTATCACAATCTCCCACAATAGTTACGTAAAACGTACACCATTATCCGAATACAAACGCCAGGGCCGCGGAGGTCGAGGATCAATTGGCACAAACACACGCGAAGAAGATTTTACCGAACATATCATCACAGCCTCGGCGCATAATTATATGCTGCTATTTACAGAGGCAGGTCGCTGTTTCTGGCTGCGTGCATTTGAGATTCCTGAAGGAAGCCGTACTTCTAGAGGTCGTGCCCTTCAGAATATCATCAATGTTCCAAAAGAAGAAAAAATCAAGGCCTTCATCCTGGTGAAGAACTTGAAAGACCAAGAATATTTGGAAAACAACTTCATTATTATGTGTACCAAAAAAGGCACGATTAAGAAGACGTCTTTGGAAGCCTATTCTCGTCCAAGAGCAAACGGTATCAATGCCATCAATATTAATGAAGGCGATCAATTAATTGAAGCTTGTTTGACTACAGGAAGCAGTGAAATTGTCATGGCTCTCCGTTCTGGTCGAGCAATTCGTTTCAATGAATCTACGGTTCGTCCAATGGGCAGAACGGCAACAGGTGTACGTGGTATCACCTTGGGAGCTGAAAGTGACGAAGTGATTGGCATGATTAGTGTGAATGATTCGGAAACTACCGTGTTGGTCGTTTCTGAAAAAGGATACGGAAAACGGACAGATATCGAGGATTATCGCGTAACGAATCGTGGTGGTAAAGGTGTGAAAACAATCAACGTCACAGATAAGACAGGCGAACTCGTTGCGATAAAAGGCGTTACAGACAACGAAGATTTAATGATCATCAACAAGTCTGGTATTGTTATCCGTATTGCTGTGGAAGAATTAAGAGTAATGGGACGTGCAACGCAAGGTGTAAGACTCATTAATTTAAAAGATAACGACGAGATCGCTTCTATTACGAAAGTCGATCGTGAAGAAGAATCTGAAGAAGAGTCTGAACTGACCGAAGAGTCAACGGAAAATGGCGATTCGACTTCTGAAGAAAACACGGACTCAAACGAAGAATAAATAGTCTAATGAAAAACTTACTGATATCATTGTTAATATCTGCAAGTAGTTTAACTGTTGTTGCCCAATCCAATCTGAAGGAGGGCAGCAACAGTTTTGCTTTATATACCAAAACTGGCGAGTTTAAAAATCTTGAAAATGCGCGAAAGTTTGCAGACGCTTCCTTCCAATCGAAGAAAGATTCAGCTTCTGTCAACAATAACCTTTTAAGAGCATTGGTATATAGCTCCTTGGCAGTTGCAGATTCAACAAGGAAGCAGCCATATAAAATGGATCCTATCGACGTATCCATCAAATCACTTAAGCTTCTGGATCAAAAAAAAGCACGTCGAAACTTTCCTGCAGAGATGGACTATATTCGTCAAAATCTTGCTGGAGCCATCTCCTATCAGGGAGCTTTGGCTTTAAAAGATGGTAAATTTGACAAAGCTTATAAAGCTTACCTTCGAATAGATTCACTTGGCTTCAAAAATAATGATCTCAAATATAATCTGGCCGTACTCTCTGGCAAGAATAAAGATTATATGAATTCGATCAAATATTATGACGAACTCATTAAAAGTGAACATCCAAAGCCTAATTACTTTCTTGAATTGGCACAGATTTATTCGCTCGGAGGTACTAAACAGGATGTCTTGAACGTTCTTGAAAAAGGACATGCTATATTTCCTGAAAATAAACAGATACTTTTTAGATTAATTGATGTGTATTCGGCCAATAATTCTTATGACGCTATTTTAAATGTCATTGCTGATGCCATTCGTTTAGAACCTGAAAATGTCGAACTGAACTATATTGCGGGCTATTCTTATGAAAATGCCAATGATATAAAACGAGCGAAAGAATATTATAACAATGTATTGCGATTGGATCCGAATAATTATGAATCTAATCTTGCATTAGGGCTAATCAATCTGGAGACTTTATTAAAGGAACCTTCCAACCAAGATATACAAGAGTTAACCATCGAGTATCTGTTGAAGGCAAATGAGATTAAGCCTTATGATGTCAATGCGCTTAAAGCTTTGGCTAAATATTATAAGCTTATTGATGACGCATCACAATTAGACAGAGTGAATTTATTATTGAATCAATTAACAGTTAAATAGATATGAATTTAAAATCTCTATTATTATTAGCAGCAATAGGTACTGTATCTACCTCAGTTTCTTTTGCGCAGACGGGTAATGTTAAAAAGGCGAAATCAGCCCTAGCGAAATTCCAAGAATTGAAAGACGCTGGTACAGTTCAATTGGGTATCTCCAATTTGAAATCGGCAAAAGAAGCTATTGACGCAGCTGTTGTCAATGACAAAACAAAAGATAATGCTGAGGCATGGACAGTATACGCATTGGTAAATGCAAACCTATCAACAATAGATAAGTCTTCTGAATTAGCGAAATTGGCTGAGGACGGAATTGCCAGAGCAAAACAGCTGGATACAGACGGTGCGAATAAAGCGAATATTACTGTTGCGGAACAAATTCTGGGACAATATAATTTCAATTTGGGTGCAGAAGCATATCAAGCACAAAAATATGCTGAGTCTTACAGTTCCTTTACAAAAGCATTGACCTATCTTCCTGGAGATACATTAGTTACTTATTACAGTGGCGTTGCAGCACTATCTAACAAAGATTATAAGAATGCTGTGGAACGTTATAAAGAACTAATTCCAAGAAAAGATTTCTCTTCGCATAAAACGATTATGGTCGATCTACCAAAATTGTACCTCTCTATGCAAGATACGACTTCAGCACTTGAATATGCAAAAAAAGCGGCTGAAGCTTATCCGGATGACAATGCAGCAATGACTCAAAACATCGAATTGAATCTGATTACAGGTCACGAAAAAGAAACAATTGATGCCATTACTGCACAATTAGCAAAAGATCCAAACAATAAAAGCTTAAATTATTACTTAGGTATTGCCCAATCTTCAGCGAAAAATGAGGATGCAGCGGTTGCAGCATACAAAAAAGCATTGGAAATCGATCCTAACTTCTTTGAAGCAAACACAAATTTGGCGATCACGTTGATGAACAAAACACGTGAAAAATTAAATGTTGTTAATAATAACAGAAAATTGACGCAGGCACAATATGATGCAGAATTAAATAAGATTAAAGCAGAATTAAAGCCAGTGCTTCCTTACTTAGAGAAAGCAGTTTCTTTGCAGCCCAAAAATGTAGATGCTTTAACGAATTTAAAGAACTACTATATTTTTATGCAAGACGAAGCTAAAACTGCCGAAATCAATGCTAAGATCAAAGAAGTAGAATAAAAAAATAAACTTTCATAAAAAAGCCCGCATCTTGTTATGCGGGCTTTTTTATGAAAGTCTTTTTTGTGTTAAGCTAAAATGGCAATCAACTCAATCTGAAATATCAACGTACATTCCCCTCCTTTTCGAGGTAACAATTCTTCCTTTCCATAAGCCAGCTTTGGTGGAAGACACACTTCCCAGATTGACCCAACAGGCATCATTGAAATTGCTTCTTGCCAACCGACTATGAGTTCATTGATATAAAAAGTTTCGGGACGCTTCCGCTTATACGAACTATCGAATACGGTTCCGTCTAAAAGCTCACCTTTATAATGACAGATAACCTTCGCAGACTTTTTGGGAATCTGCCCCGCCCCTTTTGTTAATACCTTATAGTGCAAACCCGATGCACATACAACTGCTCCTTCTTGCTGTGCATACTTTTCCAAGAAGACCTTTCCCGCCTCCAGATTCTTTTCCGAAAGCGCTGCTAAACTTAACTTATTTTTCTTTCTCTGAACCAAAACTCAATTGATTAAAATTCAATATTGCTAATTATTTAAGATATCCTCAAAATAACAGCTTTTTCTCCTTTTTACGAAAAAAGACCAAGTTTTTGTTCAATATAGTACCTTTATCAGCTTAGCTTTGCATCTAAGGTTTTCTCGAAACTGAACGCTTTACTCACAGGACAGTTTTCCTTCGCTTTATGCGCTATTGTTTGAAACTCAGCTTCGGTTATCGTTGAGACCTTTCCTTTCAGCTCAAGTTCGGACCGTACAATTGAACCATTTTCGAAAACGATTGTCGATACGGTTGTTAATTCTTCGGGAACAAAACCAGCTTCAGAAAGATAAGCGCTCAATTGCATCGTAAAACATCCGGCATGTGCTGCTGCCAATAATTCCTCAGGATTTGTTCCAACACCATTTTCAAACCGGGTTGAAAATGAATATTGCGTATGATCCAACGCTGTACTGTCTGTAGTCAGACTACCTTTTCCTTCTTTCAGATTGCCATTCCATTGGGCTGTTGCTTTTCTTCTCATGTTTTCTACAATCAATTATTCAATTTAACTTTTCTCATGTCAATTTCTCCTGTCAGGCTTCTAGCCTTTCAGGTATCTTTTATAGAACAAATAGTCGTTCAAAAAGTTGTATGCTATTTCACAAATTAATGTCGCATTCCACGCAAGTAATACGTTAATATTTTATTAAAACTAAACTCATGAATAAACTATTGTATCTTTTTATCATTGTAGCTGCCTTCACATCATGTAAAACTCGCCAAGTTAAGGAGCAGGCCTTAATACAAGACTGCCCGGAAGAAAAAATTGTAAACAAAATACCCGGTCCACCGGTGAAAGGCGAGATAGAAAAAATTTATTACATCTATCAGGGCAAAAGAGTTTCCCCAAAACAATTTGATCAGCAATGGCTCGAAAAGAATTGTGATATTAAAGAGACAGTTGTTTATTGATTTTATTTCTAAAAACAAGCATAAAGACGTAATTTCGCCTAAAATTTTTTATAATGACAATTTCTCTTCGGGAGGTCAGTCAAAAGATTTTAGGCTATGTCTCTTTAACTTTCCTTGGTTATTTCACAATCGGCCTATCGCTTGCTACCCTTCCCATCTTTATTCATCAAACTTTAGGATTTAATACAATTATTGCGGGATTGGTCATTAGCGTTCAGCATATTGCTACATTCCTACTCCGTGGTTATGCAGGAAAAATTGTGGACACCAAGGGTCCCAAGATTTCAGTTTTGCGCAGCATGTTATTTTTTGCATTATCTGGACTCCTTCTACTGCTTGTGTTTCTATTCCGTTCTCAGCCTCTTCTAAGCTTGGGTCTCCTGCTTATTACCCGTTTGTTTACTGGAATTGGAGAGGGGCTTGTGGGTGCGAGCCCTATAAATTGGGCATTAATGGAACTCGGCGATGAACATGCCGCAAAAGCGATTTCTTTCAACGGAATAGCCAGCTATGGTGCATTGGCTATTGGTGCACCCTTAGGTGTTTTGATGGTGAATCATATCAATTACGAAGCTTTGGCTCTACTTACCAGTGCAGTTGGCCTCCTTGGTTATTTTTATTGCCGCACTAAAACACCCTATCAAGTGGCACGTAAAAAGGCTGAAAAAGTGAGTTTTAAACGTGTATTGCTTTTAGTAGCGCCCTTTGGGATTTGCCTTGCTTTAGGAGGTCTAGGCTTTGGCAGTATCTCCACTTTTATGACGCTTTACTATGAACATTTCAATTGGCAAAATGGCGCAGCTTGCTTAACTATATTTGGCGTATTCTTCATTTTAACACGGCTTATTTTCAATAAGGTTATCGACCAATATGGTGGCCTTAAAGTTGCTTTAGTGAGTCTTTTCGTTGAAACATTAGGTCTCACGGTTATTGCTGTGGCTATGGATCCATTGTGGACCCTATTGGGCGCCGCATTAACGGGTTTTGGTTTCTCACTTGTATTTCCAGCGCTCGGTGTCGAAGCCATTAAGCGGGTAGATCAAAGTCAACAAGGCTCTGCTCTGGCTGCTTACGGGCTATTTATTGACATTTCACTAGGAATCACAGGCCCTTTAATTGGCTTTGTGGCCAATAATATGGGTATGACAGCGATATACCCATTTAGTACCATTATGGTCTCCATTGGTTTTGCCGTTGTTGGCAACCTACTCTATCAAAAACGGCGTGAGCTGACACCATAGTCTCCCCTAAACATAAATCATAGCATCAAAGATATACCTACAAAAAGAGCGGTGAATGTTTATACATTCACCGCTCTTTTTGTAGGTATATCCGTTAAAATTAACCTTCAATACTCGGTACTCCAACAACTTCATTGGTATCAGCGTTGTAATCGATACCGTCGAAATTGAAACCGAACAAATTGAAAAACTCGTTACGGTAACCTTCAATATCTGAAATTTCGGCTAAATTTTCAGTTGTTGCTTTCTCCCACAATGCTGCAACTTCAGCCTGAACATCTTCACGCATTTCTAAGTCATCAACACGGATACGACCTTTGTCATCAAGCAATACCTTTCCGTCAGCGGTATAAAGTCGCTCAGCAAACAAACGTTGCATTTGTTCAATTGTACCTTCGTGAATGCCTTTTTCCTTCATGACTTTATACAATAAAGAAATGTATAAAGGAACAACTGGAATAGCTGAACTTGATTGTGTAACCAAGGCTTTATTCACCGATACATAGGATACACCATTAATATCGCTCAAAATCGCGTTTATTGCAGGCACTGTTCCTTCTAAATTATCCTTTGCACGACCAATTGTACCATTACGGTAAATTGGATAAGTAAGTTCAGGACCTATGTAAGAATAGGCAACTGTTTTTGCTCCCTCAGCTAACACACCAGCAGCTTTAAGATCTTCGATCCAAAACTTCCAGTCTTCTCCACCCATAACAGCTACGGTATTCGCAATATCTTCTTCATTTTCAACAGGCTGAATGGTAATGTCTGAAATTACACCCGTATGAAAATCCACCGTTTTATTGGTAAAAGGCTCTTGTATAGGTTTCAAAACAGAAGCATGTGCTACGCCCGTTTTTGGATGCGTACGGCGTGGTGATGCCAAACTATAAACCACTAAATCAACCTGTCCTAGATCCTTTTTAATAAGCTCAATAGTTTGTTTTTTCACTTCGTCCGAAAAAGCATCGCCATTGATACTTTTGGCATATAATCCCGCCTCATGGGCTTCTTTCTCAAAAGCTGCCGAATTGTACCATCCAGCAGTTCCTGGCTTGCCTTCTGCTGCAGGTTTTTCAAAAAATACACCGATTGTAGCAGCTCCAGAACCAAATGCTGCAGAAATCCGAGATGCAATACCAAATCCAGTAGAAGCACCGATTACCAATACTTTCTTTGGACCATTCGCGATCTCACCTTTGGATTTCACGTATTCAATTTGATTTTTAATGTTTTGCGCAGCCCCTTGTGGATGCGAGGTTAAACAAATAAAACCTCTAGTTCTTGGTTGTATAATCATCTTGATTAATTTTCTTACTACTTGTTTTATTGATTAGGCAAAATAAGGAATTTTAAATGAGAAAATCGCGATAAAAATCAATTAGTTTTTGTTTCATTTCCATTTGAACGGACATTTGCTTACTTTCACAAAGTTAAGTATACATCGCACTCCTTTTATTTATGCCAATCCAATTTACAATAAAAAAGAATAAAAAAAATGCACTTTTTTTAGGAACGCTAGCTGCGCTATTTTTTGCTAGCACCTTCGTTCTAAACCGTATTATGGCAATCTCCGGCGGAAGTTGGCAATGGACAGCCTCTTTACGTTTTATTTGGATGCTCCCAATATTACTTCTCATTGTTGCCATAAGAGGAAACCTCATCGATTTACTCAAAGAAATCAGATCCAACCTTTGGCAATGGCTTCTTTGGAGCACTATCGGATTCGGGCTATTCTATGCAGCACTTACCTATGGCGCAAATTATGGACCATCTTGGCTCGTAGCCAGCACCTTCGAATTCACTATTATAGCCGGCATGTTCATTGGTCCGCTGCTCGATAAGAAAGGGCAACGAAAAGGCATATCAAAAGCTTCACTCCTCTTCTCCATCCTTATTTTTTTAGGTATTCTTTTGATGCAAATTTCAGAGGCCCAGTCAACCTCTTTAAACACAATGTTATTGGGAACCATCCCTGTATTGATCGGCGCTATTGCCTACCCCTTAGGCAACCGTAAAATGATGAAAATATCGAACAATAGATTGGATGCTTTTCAACGTACACTCGGCATGACACTCTGTAGTATGCCATTTTGGATTATCCTGAGCCTATTTGGCTATTTTGATAATGGCCTACCTACTGATAGTCAACTTTTCCAAACCTTTTTGGTAGCCATTTTTTCAGGAGTGATTGCAACACTTTTATTTTTCTCAGCTACCGATTTCGTTCATCAGGACCATAAAGCATTGGCAGCTGTAGAGGCAACACAGGCCATGGAAGTTATTTTTACGTTGGTTGGCGAAATTCTTATCCTGCAGGCGGCGCTTCCAAATGTATATTCCTGTATTGGTATTGTCATGGTGGTTATTGGCATGATTTTACATAGTCGCACAAGTTAATAATACGCTCACCTTTCATCTGATTGTAATGTTCTGCTTATTTTACTCAGATTTAAACTGTTGGCCATTGCTGAGAAAATATCATAATAGGTTCCTTTATGTGCGTATAGATCTTCATGTTGTCCTTTCTCTACCACCATTCCCTTTTCCATGACCACAATGGCATTGGAATCGATGATTTGAGAGATACTATGGGAAACGATAATTACTGTACGATCTTTCTTTATGGCATCCAAACTATTTTTAATCTGTTCGGTCGCGATGGCGTCCAAATTAGCCGTAGGCTCGTCGAGAAAAATAATGGGTGGATTTTTTAAAAACAAACGGGCTATGGCGATCCGCTGCTGTTGGCCCCCTGATAGTGACTGCGCATCCGAATCGTAACCCTTGGGCAGATCCATAATCTGCTCATGAATATAGGCTTTCTTGGCTGCTTCAATGATTTCTTCCCTAGAACTTCCCATTTTACCATATTCAATATTTTCAAAGATAGTCCCTTTAAAAATATGATTACGCTGCAATACCATACCGATATGTCGACGGAGAAACGCTGTATCGTACTTTGCCAGATCCACCCCGTCCAAAAAAATTTGGCCGCTGCTGGGTTCGTAAAATTTGTCCAATAAGTTGATAATCGTGCTTTTCCCGGCCCCACTCAGCCCCACTAAAGCCGTTATTTCATTCGGCTTGATCTCAAAATTCACGTCCTTTAAAGCAACGGTTCCATTTGGATATTCAAAAAAAACATTCCGCAACGCCAAATGTCCTTGAATATGTGCTGGCTTATAATCACCTTTTGATTCAATATGCTCGTCAGATTCCAAAATTTCGAAGAAAGATTCTGAATAGATCAGGGCATCGTTTACCTCATCATAAATACGGTGCAACTGACGTATTGGCGCCGAAACGTTATTAAATAACATGATATGAAACATAATCGCACCAATAGTGATTTGGCCAGAGAGAACAAGATAAGCCGTTAAAACAATGATAATGACAACAGCAATCTGTTCGACAAAATTTTTAATGCTGTCGTAAAGAAAACTCGTTTTTCGAGTTTCCATTTGATTCTCAGTCATTTCAAATTGGATCTTTTCATGACGTTTAGCTTCTTCTGGCTCCCGAACGAATGATTTAATTACTAAAATTGAATCGATCAAACTAATGATTCGGTTATTTTTCGACTCCCGGTAATTGCGCATCTGCCTTCTAAAGCCTGTCAACTTGGAGGCTTGGGTCTGACTAATATAAAGATACAAAGGAATAACAGCCACCCCTACCAGACCTACATATACATTAGCGTAGAACATACAGATTAATGCAATGATTGCATTTGCAAACAAAGGCAGAATATCAATAAAGAAATTTTGGACCAAACGTGTCAACGAACTAATACCGGCATCTATCCGGGTAGCCAATTTTCCACTTTCATTATCGGTTGAGGTATAAAAGGCTAACTTATAGGTTAAAATGCGGTTTACAATGGATTGAGAGAAGTCCCGTGCGATATAAATTCGAAGTTTCTCTCCGTAAAATTTCTGACCAAACTGAACAAAAGCATAGACTATTTCTTTAATTAACAAAATAATACTGATCATGCCTACTAGATACATGCCTTTTGATAAGGGTTCTTTGGCGACCATCAGGTCATTAATTTGATCGACGGTATACCGTAAAATAAAAGCATTTATTTGCGCAGCAAAAGACCCCACTACCGTTAATAACAAGGTATAAATAATCAACTGACGATAGGGTTTGGCAAAGGGAACAATTTTTTTAAATAATTGCGGGATAGTCATTGAAATTGATTTTAATACAGAGGAAACAACTAATCTAGGGACATTGTTTAAATGAAAAGCATAAAATCAATTTGATCACAACGACGTACTAACACAAAAAAGGCGTATCGTTTCATGATACGCCTTTCCAACAATTTGCGGTAGCCGCAATATTAACCAAAAATTCGATTTAATACTTTAGCTAGCCTTAAGCCACCTTTTAGCATACATTGCTCCATAATATCCTTGTTTTGATAAACATAGGAGTACGATAAATTGGCGTTATTGGCTACGTCAGCGTAAATCTTTTCAGCCAATTGATTTGATTCATACAACCAGTTAGCGAGCTCTCCAGCCGTCAGCTGCTCATTCTCTTTTTTGTTATTCACATCTAAAACAGTTGCAAACTCGGTATAACTATATTTCTCATTGTCTACCAAATCACTATCCCAAACACGGTGGATATTTGATTTTTTTCCAAACCAGCTTACTTCAATCTTATTGCCACCTTGATCCTCTGCACGGCTAACATGCATGGGTTGATGCGCATCGCCCAGAATATGGATCAAGAAATACAGGTTTTGTTTTTGTTGATCCATTGGAATAGTCTTATCTGCAAAGGACTTCTCAATACGGAGCGCTGTCTTATACAGATTCTCATCAGCTGAATTTTCTAAACCCAACTGAAAATCGGCCCAGGGTAAATTTGAGTTTAAATTTATAAAATGGGAATTCCCCAGTTTTTTAAATTCAGGATTGGGATCTGATTTGATAAAATCTCCCCAGTTGGCCCAATAGGCCAGCTTTTGCTGTCCAATGACTTTTCCAATATTCTTTTTGGCTTTTTTAGTCAAATGGCGTTCCGCAATTTCAGCCACGACACGATGCCCTGTTGTCCCCCACGCAAATACCGACGAAAGCTGAAAACATAATGCCATTGCCAGCAAACCCTTGATCATTTTTTTCATTAGATTGTTGTTTTAAATGATGACGAAGCTCCTACCTGTTAGAAAAACGCCGTTCGCTCCCACCAACTGGATTTGAAAAGCGGAATCAAACCTGTAATAACCCATCTTACTATACTGAATGTTAATTATTTGAAAATATCGAACGTATACTTCGCCGAAGACCAAAACTCATCCAAAGCAATTATTCTAGGCTTAAAAAAAGAAATGAGCTTGGCCCAGTCATCCTCTTTAAAAACACTGTAACCGGATAAGCTTGTATAGATCCGGCAAATCGGCTTTCCATATTCGTCCATTCCGTCCATGTCCCAAATCCACTCTTCTTCAAGAAGATCCTGCAACAACGTTTTAAACTGAAGAAATTGTTCTGCCATTAATGCCCTGAGCCCAGCATCAGATTGGGACCACTGTATCGCAATAGTTGCCACCTTCTTATCCGCATCCATTTTGAAGTATAAATGCTTAATACCTGTCTTGTAGTTAATCCAATTTGCTTTCTCCCCATCTGCCGATGCATGTAAAGCCATAAATTGCCCAAACTTCGTCCAGAATAACTGTTTTAATTGTTTTATCTCTTCCCTTGAATACACCGATACAAATTTTTAGTCAACAAAATTAGCAAAATAGCTCGGTATGTCTAAACCTTATTGGTATCAAAATTGTTGTTTTAACGATAAACATATTCGAAGATGAACATGAATAAGAAAAAATCACTATTACTATTAACTGGCATAGCACTTGGGGCTGTGGCCTATAATGCCTTTAAACCCGTCATCTCGCGACCTGATGTCGTGGATCCTTTTGACTTGGATAAATATCTTGGAAAATGGTTTGAAATAGCTAGACTCGACTTCTATTGGGAAAAAGGCTTAAGTCAAGTTTCCGCGGAATATAGCAAAAATAAAAATGGTACGATACGTGTCAATAACCAAGGGTACTCCGAAGACAAAGAACGCTGGAAACAGTCTATCGGAAAAGCCAAATTTGTCAACAGCCCCAATGAAGGCGCACTTAAAGTTTCGTTCTTTGGTCCTTTCTACAGTGGGTATAATATTGTAAAAATTACGCCTGATTATAAATACGCACTCATTTTTGGTGACAATCTAGACTATATGTGGATTCTGAGCCGTGAGACGGAGATTCCAGATAAAATCAGAAATGAATTTTTAACCTATGCCCTGCAATGCGGCTATGAAACCGGTGATCTCGTATGGACCAAACATTAGTCGAAGATCGGAGCTAACAGCTGGTAGTTTAACGTCTTATCCTGTGTGAGTACATCAGCTATCTCCTCAACATCTTCCGGCGTGATTGCATTTCTGATACCTGCATTGTAAAGATTTACAAGGAACAGGGCACCTGCACGTTTTTCGTTGAGCAGCAAAATTGAACTCCCGACATAGAAATTTAATACGGATACTGCATAGTCGCCAAACAGGTTAAAACCGAAATCACCATTTTTCTGTAGGCAATAACGCATCATTTTTTCAAAATCAGAACGCAAAGTATCTTTTATCTCAGTAGTCATCAAAATCTTTTTAGAGGCACAATTACTGGAAATAGCGCATAACATCATACACTCCTCTCCTGGCAGGACAAAAATGCAAAAAATATCCCAAACAATGTACCGCTAAGCAGTAGATTGTTTGGGATAAACTATGCGTTATGCTGCGACTAGTTTACAATGCTTCTGCATGTTGAGAAACATCCAAACCAAGCTCTTCATCTGTCTCTTCGACGCGCAATGGAGCTATAATATCGGTGATCTTCAATAGCACAAGTGAACCAACGAAGGCAAAAAATGACACCGCAAATAGTGCAACCATATGAACAAAAAACAATTTCGTTTCGCCAAAAAATAGACCATTGTCCACAACAACAGGATTAATGTTATGATGGGCAAACACACCGGTAAGTACCATACCAACCATGCCACCTACCCCGTGACAAGGAAATACATCCAACGTATCGTCGATACTTGTTTTACTTCTCAGATATACAACCAGATTACTAACCAACGCGCCAACTAAACCAATGATCATCGCATGTGGAATACTGACAAAACCAGCAGCTGGTGTAATCGCAACCAAACCAACAACGGCACCGATACATGCCCCCATTGCTGAAGGTTTCTTTCCACGTATGATATCAACAAATATCCATGCCATAGCGGCCATGGCTGATGCTGTGGTCGTGGTCGCAAAAGCGTAAGCTGCCAAAGAATTTGCTCCACCAGCAGAACCTGCGTTAAATCCAAACCAGCCAAACCACAAGAGTGCTGTACCTAATATCACGTAGCTTATGCGCGCCGGATTATGAATTTGCAGTTTACGTCCTTTTAAATAAATCGCTGCTGCCAATGCTGCCCAACCGGCCGACATGTGCACAACTGTACCACCGGCAAAATCAAGAACACCAAATTTTGCCAATATACCTTCAGGGTGCCAAGTAGCATGTGCCAATGGCATATAAATAAAAATACTGAACAGAATAATGAATAGCATAAATGAATTAAAACGAATACGTTCAGCAAAAGCCCCCGTGATCAATGCTGGTGTGATAATCGCAAACTTCAATTGAAACATCGCAAACAAAACCAAAGGTATAGTGGGAAGCGCTCCCCAAGCAACATTCCCTAATGTACCTTTCATCATAAAAAATGTACGCGGATCGCCTACAATACCACCGATATCATCACCGAAAGCCAAACTGAAGCCAACAATGACCCAGAGGATTGTCATTAAACACATACATATAAAGCTTTGCATCATCGTTGAAATTACATTCTTCTTGCTAACCATACCGCCATAAAAAAACGCAAGTCCAGGTGTCATAATCAACACCAATGCAGAAGAAGTTAACAACCAGGCCGTATCTCCCGTATCAAATTCTGCCTTGTTTAAGTCAGACAAGTCAATGGACGGAAATACAAGTCCCAATACTCCTAAAAGAACTAGAACAATGAGTGGAATAATTTTTTTCATTTGTTTAAACTGATTAGTGTTTTCAATATATTAATAAAATTGTTAAAAAAATACAAGAACAAAACAAAAACCTACTTTCCCTTATAATTTTTTCAAATATAAAGTCTTTTTGTTAAAAAAATACTATGTTATTTTATTTTTTATGATTTTTTTTACATAATTTCACAGAAACAAACACAAAAACCATAATTACCAATTAATTTTTAAACAAAAACCAATACAAAACATACAAAACAAAAGAATTAAGCCTTAAAAAATCAAACAAATCAAACTTAAACCAAAAAAAACATGAAAAAACTTCTAACAATCATCTTTTTATCATTATTTATAATAAAAACAGCGACATCACAAGAAGAAACCAAAGAAAAAGGAGTAGAAATATCCGGATCAGTGGATACCTATTGGAAATATGATTTTCAAAACAAACCTAACATCAACACCTATTTCACCGAAGACAACAACTCCGTCTCTATTGGGATGGTGGATTTGGCTGTAAAAAAGAAGTTTAAAAAAGCATCATTTGTCGGAGAATTGTCTTTTGGCCCTAGAGGGCAGTATCGATCCATTATGAATGGTGATGGCCAGGCCGGCGATGACAAAAACAGTTTCCATATCCAAAATCTATATGTAGGCTATGATCTGACCGAAAAACTCAATCTTACTGCAGGTTTCATGGGAACATTTGTGGGTTTTGAAGTGATATCACCAACCTACAATTTCCATTATTCAACTTCTTATTTATTCGGTGCCGGTCCATTTCAAGACGCTGGTTTAAAAGCTACTTATAGTTTCTCAGACAAAGTGGCTTTAATGGTCGGACTATTTAACGACTGGAATGTCTATCAAGATATGAATGGAGTTTCACATGTCGGATCACAACTGGCCTATACCCCCAACGATAAAAGCAGCTTTTATCTCAATTTTCTAACAGGATCCTCTGCTGGCGGTAAAACCAATTACAGTTCTGGAACATTGGTCGATCTTGTAGCTAATTATGACTTCACCCCCAAATTTTTTCTTGGTTTAAATGCTACAAATTATAAAAAGAGAGATGGTGGGGGTTACTCTGGAGTAGCACTTTATCCAAGAATTCATTTTTCAGAACATTTTGGACTAGGATTACGCGAAGAGTTTTTCCAAACGCATAAAGAGGAAGAAAATGGAATCCCTAGTTCCAATATTCTCGCAACCACCTTGACCGCAGAATACAATTACCATGGATTCAAATTTATTCCCGAAATCAGAATTGACAAAGGAAATACCGAACGATTCATCAAGAATGACCTAAGCCCGACCAAATCTGCAGGACAATTTCTATTGGCCTGTGTCTACAGTTTCTAAATAGCATTACATTACACATAAAAGGAAAGAGCAGATTCCAGTGGAATCTGCTCTTTCCTTTTATTTTCGAAGCGGTCTAGCTGCGTTGCAAAAAGCAATTATCGAACACTTACCGAAACATGACGATCCATAATACGATCGGATTCGGGCGCATCTGCCATATACTTGGCAAACTGTGAGCCGTAACCCTCTGCACCTATCACCTGTTTGGAAAGCTGCTCTTTACCCAGGTAATCCTTTACAGCTGTTGCCCGCTCAAGCGATAACTTTTTATTAAAATCCTCATTGCCCGTTTTGTCTGTATATCCACCGATTTTAATATTAGCTGCAGGAAAAGCCTTTAATATCGCAGCAAGATTACTTAATTGTACCTGACTTTCAGGCAATACCTCGGCTGTACCTGTTTTGAAATTCAAGTTATCGAAATCAAACCAGGTATTTTTCAGGGAATCTTCGCCCATCGATTTATAATCGGATTTTAAAAATTGGACCAAGTGATCCTCTATCCCGCCTTTAAAAGCAGCGAGTTTGACACCGTTGGGTAAGATGACCTCCGTCGGCTCGCGCTCCACCATACTGGAACCCGTTTTCATAGTATCTGACTCTACCTTTGTATTGTTTACACTGGTGTCGGTAGCACCGTCTTGCTTACTTCCACTACAGCCTTTTCCAAATAAAAACCAAAGCGCAGCCAATACGACCAGGGCGATTAAAATCTTCCACCAACCGCCGCCGGAGCCGCTTCCAGAACCGGCTCCAGCGATTGCTGCCCTGGAATCTTCCGCTCTTGGCAATGACAAGGGCTCTTTATGTGCTTCCAGTTCATTTGCCGGATTAATGAATGTTGACTTATGACTATCCACCTCCTTGGCGACATCAGCAGGAATTGCATGTTCAGTCGCGGATTCTGCCGGCGCAGAAAAATGTGCACCATCAAAAAGCTTCCCAAAGGCGCCTAAGCCTAACCCAGCTGGAACAGCAGCAGCAAAAGCGGTTTTATTTTCCTCCAAAACATGACCGATACGATCAAAATCCCAATTTTGGCCCTTATTTGTTAGACTGGAGAATATCGCTGGCAAAGAAAAATTCATTAATTTCCCAATGGAGCTGCCATCATACCCCAAATAACCGGCAACAGTACTCAAAACAGTATCCAGACCGCCACCAAATATTGATCCCAATAAACCCTGAGCATTCTCACCTTTCACAGCAGGATCCGCTGCGGGCCCATCTGCTTTGCTTACACTACCGAGAAGCTCCTGGAAATCAAAATTCGCAAAGTGCTGCTTAGCCCTTTCAAGTATCGCCGAAATCCCACTACCGGAATCGGAATGTTGGCTTAAACCTAAAAACAAGGCGGGAATTGTTACATTCAAACCCTGCTTTACCCCCTCTTTATCCTGATTTAAAACTTGCCCTATCTGAGCGACCGCCCCTTCGTCAAAAAAGTCCTTCGCCCCTTTTAAAAGCTGATTTTCCATAATCTTTATTTATTTATAGTTTATATAAAACTCTAACAAACAAAGGTTTAATTTGTTTACCTTACACGATTTAACGATCAAAATCACCCGAAAGCCATTTTGGTAGAACAAACTCGGATGCCAGGTGGGCCCATTGGCAACTTTGCCAATCAGCTCTACTGATCCACAGCACTTCTTCCAGTTCTTCGTAAGCCTCAAATGCATGACGCTCTGCCAGTTTAATTAAATAGATATAGCCCACGACCTCCGTATTTAACTCATTTACAGCCTGTGTACTGTGGCTACCAATAAAGCTTATTTCCATGCTGCTCACATCATACCGAAGCTCCTCTTTCAGTTCACGAATTAAGGTCTGCTCACGGCTTTCTTCCGGCCCTACCTTCCCCCCAGGTAGCTGAAAATAGCTAGACCCTTTTTTACGAACCATTAGCAAATCTCCTTCCGGAGCAAGCATCACCGCCGAGCAAATAACAATTTTGTCCATATCATTTATTTCAGATCACAAAACTAACTTTTTATCCATCATCGAAGAAATATCTCCTCTGCATTCAAGACAGCTCTTTAAAATAAAATTTTACCCCAATAAACACCTCATCATTAAAAATCTGTTACAGTTCACAAAACGAATAGTAAGGTTTAACAGCAATTCTATTTCCTTCAACTGCAATAAAATTGCAAATAATAAACTAATTATCTAAGTTTAAGGAATAAAACGATAATCTATACTTCCATATATGAATCGAAGATTAACCTGTTTAATACTAAGCATATTGTTTCTATTGCCGGGATGCCAGCAGGACAAGAAAAACACAGCAAAAACCAATCAGCAAACTGAGCAGCAAAAACCTACTCCACCTAAAGAGCAGGTTGAGCAGAAAAAAATATTTACCGCTGAGGATATTATTCTAAAAAAAGAGCTGCTTTACAACAAATACACCCTGGAAGACAGCTATCCTTACAAAGACACCACACGCGGTTTTCAATGGGAAAAGATCAAAGAACGCCTGGCCTTTATCGAAAATTTTCAACAGACACCATCGCTGTATGGGGTTCTACAGAATTATCAAAATGAAAAAGGCGAAGCCCCAACAATACAGGACTATAAACGGGACTCTTATAAACGCGTATCTGACAGTTTCAATGTCGAACGCTATCAAGCGGCACCACTCTACGATCTTAACGGCGCCAAAGCTGTTCGTTACGGTCGCGACGGCTGGCTCGTCCGCATACAAGGCCCCGACAGCATAGCTCGAATTCCGATTGAAGGTATTTCATTCGAAGGAAAATATACGGTTCCCAAAAGATATCTGCGTATTATTAGCGATACCGTGCAGTTCAAGATCATCAATGTCGTCGATGTGAAGAACCAAAATATCTGCACCTTGGAAAAAGTCGGAAACGAATGGCTTGTCCGAAGCATGAATCCCGTGACGAGTGGTCGGCACAAACCTCCCCATGCCCAGGAAACACCAATAGGCCTCTTTGTTGTCCAGGAACACAAATCCAAGATGTTTTATTATGAAGACGGCACCAAAACTTACGCCGGATTCGCACCTTATGCCACCCGATTTACCGCCGGGGCCTATATACATGGAGTTCCAGTCAACAATCCCAATGGTAGCATTATCGAATATAGTGAGAGCCTAGGCACAATACCCAAGTCGCATATGTGCGTCAGAAATGCGTCATCTCACGCTCAATTTGTCTATAAACGGTCAAAAGACCTCGCTTCACTGGTCGTTGTTATTGATTAACAATATTTAACATTCTGTAAATCAAATATGTATTAACTTTAATAATTAATTTTGTAAACATCTACACAGAAAAGGGAGAAGAATGGGAAATACGTTTATGTTTCTTTTGATGGCACTCAATACAGCATTGTCTTCACAAGAAGAATTAAAAACAACAGATCAACAAACCACCAGCACTCATCGTATCAATGTCGAACGTCAACGCACCGAAGTTGACTCGTTGTATGATGAAATGAATCTAGGCAAAGTATTAAAATACGAAGCGTTTCGTCAAGCAATGGAAGGCAGAAAAGAACTTCCGATCCACAACAAGGACATCATGACCGTCATTGACTTTTCATTGGCATCAACGGAAAAAAGGCTTGTGGTACTCGACCTTGCGCACAAAAGAGTACTTTTCAACACACTGGTTGCGCATGGAAAAAATAGCGGAGAAAACTATGCTGTCAATTTTTCAAATCAACAGGAGTCACTTAAAAGTTCTTTAGGGTTCTTCACAACAGAAAACACGTACAACGGCGAGAATGGTTACTCCTTGGTATTAAATGGTCTTGAAGAAGGTATAAATGACAATGCAAAAGCAAGATATGTTGTGATGCATGGCGCCGATTACTGTAGCACAGGAACAATAGCAAACTTAGGCAGACTCGGTAAAAGCTACGGCTGCCCCGCAGTACCAAGGGAATTTGCAGGCCCTATCATTAACACCATCAAAGATGGAACGTTGTTGTTTATTTATGCCGACAACTCCGAGTATCTCACAAAGACACACTTGATCCATCAACCCAATATATTGATGGCGCAATTTCAAAAAAGACCGCCTGCATTTGATCACGAAGGCTAATAAATAAAAAAAGCCTGATGGAAATACTTCATCAGGCTTTTTTTATTTATAAATTGTCTTTCGATACACCGCTACCGGACCAACACGATTCTAAGATTTATGCTTTTTCTTAAATTTCAACATCCAATTGTAAATTGCATCATCATGGAACAATCGCTCCACACTTCCATGCGTCCCCCCTTTTATCACATTTAAGCTCACATTTGCATCCGGATCTTCTCTTTTGATCGCATTCATAATTTTTCTGGATTCCGAAATTGGCACGGCACGATCAGCGGTACCATGATGAAGCCATATCGGCACCTGCGTCAGGTTAGATGCATACTGACTCGATCCGCCGCCACATATTGCTACTGCAGCAGCCACCCTTTCGGGATATTTACCAGCCACATCCATGGTACCATAGCCCCCCATACTCATGCCGCAAACGTAAATACGGTCGGGGTCAGCATTATAATGTTCAATAACATAGTCAATAATTTCGATTACTTTGTCCGGATCCCATCCTCCCCGGGACTGTGGCGCAACAATTATCCCAGGCACCTCCTGCCCTTTGTTGATGGCATACAATACACCATAACGCTTTACACGATCTAAATTTGTCCCGGACAAACTTCTTCCATGCAAAAACACAAATACAGGCTGTTTTTCAGACTCCAAAGAATCCGGTGCGGCATCTTTCAATAAAAAAGGATAAGCAGTTTCTCCTTTTATAGCGTGTATTTCCTGCGCGTTTACGCGCATCAACAGCATAAAGAAAAAACAGATATACAGGTAAACTTTTCGCATATTTCTTGTCTATGACTATCTAGCTTAATTTTGGAGCACTAAAAATACAATTAAATGACTTTTATGGCACGCATTTAACATGTTTTAACATTTCAACTGCGACAGCATTACACTTTAGCACAAAGCAAAGACTTCATCCCATATTGGCCCAAACTGATCATTTCGAAGATTCCATCCAATTATAATTGCATTTCATGCCAAATTTATCTTAGTTTGTAACATTGCGCAAAATATCCAAGCTCTCACATGAAAATATTGCATACCGCCGATTGGCATTTAGGAAAACGATTGGACAGTTTCTCCCGGATAGATGAACAGGTACTGGTCATGGATGAAATCGTTGATATCGCAGACCGGGAAAACGTGGATCTCGTGATCATCGCGGGAGATCTGTTCGATGCATTCAATCCCGGTGTGGAAGCCATCGAGCTATTCTACCGAACAATCATGCGTCTTACCAAGAATGGTATACGCCCAGTAATAGCAATCGCGGGCAATCACGATTCCCCCCATTTGATTGACGCGCCCGATCCTTTGGCACGAGCGTCGGGCATCATCCTAATCGGGCATCCGCATGCTGTGGTTACCCCTTTCGCAACAGATGGTTTCACCGTTTTACAGTCAGATACGGGCTTCATTGAATTGAGCTTACCGCAATTTGACTACCCGATTCGTATTCTTCATACAGCCTATGCCAATGAAATACGCTTAAAACAATATCTAGGCGAAGAGAAAGAAAGTAAATTAAATGAGGTCTTAGCAGCAAATTGGCAAAAAATAGCCAATACCTATTGCGATGATAAAGGCGTGAATATATTGACGGCACATCTTTACATGAATAAATTGGGCAGTCCACTTTTAGAGGAGCCTGACGGCGAAAAACCGGTCAAAATTGGCAATGCAGACTTAATCTATTCAGAGGCCATCCCACCACAGGTCCAATACACCGCATTAGGGCATCTTCACGGGTATAAAAATATCGGTTCTGCCGAAAAACCGGTGGTTTATGCATCTTCCCCTCTATGTTATAGTTTTTCGGAGGCTGGGCAAGCAAAATACGTTGCGCTGGTCAATGTATCGGCCGGCGAGCAAGCAAGTGTTGAGCGCATTCCACTAACTCAGGGTAAACCGCTGATCCGAAAATCGTTCGACGATATTGAACTGTGCATATCCTGGTTGTCTGAAAACCCCGATGCTTTGGTGGAGCTCACGCTGAAATCAGAAACCTTCTTAAAAGCCGAGGACCGTAAACGAATCTATCAGAGCCATTCGGGAATAATCTATCTCATTCCGCTCGTTAAACAAGATGAGCAAGCGCTTCTGGACAACAAAGAAATAAATCTTACACAAGACATGTCGACCTTATTCAACGATTATTTCAAATCCAAGAATGGCAATCAGGCGCCCAATGATGACATCCTTGATCTTTTTCGCGAAATCCTAAACTCTTAATCCATGATTCCATTAAAGCTAACTCTAGAGGGGATATACTCTTATCAAGAACGTCAGACGATCGACTTTACCGCGCTTTCTCAAGCGGGGCTTTTTGGTATCTTCGGTGCTGTAGGCTCCGGTAAATCATCGATATTGGAAGCGATTACCTACGCCTTATTTGGAGAAACGGAACGCCTGAATGCACGGGATAAACGCGCTTATAACATGATGAATCTCAAGTCCAATCGATCTTATATCGAGCTTGATTTTGTCAATTTTGAAGACCGTACATTTAGAATTACCCGCGAATTTAAACGTAATTCCAAAAATTTCGATGATGTAAAATCCCCCACCGTTGTACTCTACGAAAAAATAAATGAAGAATGGGTTCCACTGGAAAGCAGCAATACACAGCATATCATTGGATTAAGCTACGAGAACTTCAAAAGAACAATCATCATTCCCCAAGGGCAGTTCAAAGAGTTTATAGAACTTGGCGCCAAGGAACGGACGGATATGATGAAAGAGATTTTTCAGCTGCATCGATTTGACCTGCAGGATAAAGTTTCCAACCTCTATAAAAAAAATCAGTCCGAACTGGATCACCTCAACGGTCAATTAATAGGATTTGACGATGTCACAGGCGAACAGATAGAAACGACCGAAACAAATCTCCAACTGGCAGTCGAGTCCTTTGTCGCCATTGAATCGTCGTACAAGTCGCATCATGAAAAGTTCTTAAGGCTCAAAAAACTCAAAGAGGATGTCTTAGAGCTTCGTACGGTGAAGGCGCTCTTTCAGCAATTGCTAGAACAAAAAGGTGAAAAAGAGACCTTACGATTAAAGTTAAACCGCTTTGAGGAAGCGCAAACTAACTTTCTACATATTCTTAAATCCAAGGAAAAATTAGCACAAGAAGGCCTAATTGCACATAAAAGAGTAGAAACCGAAAAACAGAGACAGGCCGAAATTCAGCAGCTTATGCAGGAGCATTCCTCAAATCTCAATCTGTTGAAATCACAATACGAACTGCTGCCACAACGTCGTGTTCAGGAACTGGATCTTGAATTGATAAGCCAATTGATTACGTTTTCAAATGAAATTAAGAGTTTACAGGATCGGGCACAGAAGGGACGCAATTTTGTGCAGGAAACAAGAGAGCAACAACGACATTTTAAAGCCAGAATCCAAGAGACAGAAATTCAGATCGCTAGCCTAAAGCAATCAAAGCCTTCGGCCCATGAACTCATGGAGCTGGGCCAGTGGTACACCAAACAGCAGGGCATCCAACAACAGGAAGACGATCTAAACAAGCAGGCCATTGATTTAGAAACAAGTATAGCTGTGCTGAAGCAGGAACTCCAGGCCATTCATCCGGACCTCGAAAAATTCCGATCAAATCACCTCCTTGTAGTCAGTGCCCTTGAGCAAAAGCTTCAGACTCTCCAAAATGAAAAATCACATCTTCTCCTGCAGCAAAGGTTGATCCAATATGCAGAAAACCTTAAAGCAGGATCCCCATGCCCACTATGTGGAGCATTGGAACATCCTGCTATCAACCAAGGACAGGATATTTCCCAGGAAGTTGCTGCCAATGAAAAATTGATTGCCGAGACAAATGAAAGTCTTAAGCATCAACAGGACCAGCAATTCCAAGTCGAAAAACTCCAGCTGCGCTTGCAGTCATTAAATGATCAGCAACAAGATCTAAACACGAAAATTCAGCTGAATGCCAATAACAAAATTGCGCATGCTCAGCAATTTACATGGATTGGTTATAGCGCTACGGATGAATCCAGCTACACATCAAATAAGCAGGAACTCGCTCGGATCGAAACACAGATAACAACAGTGGAGCAACAGCTTGGTGAGCATCAGGCTACACTCACTTCCGTTGAAGAAAAGCTGGAGAAATACAATAAAGCACTGCATCAGTTTGAACGTGATGAAGCAAGCAAACAGGCCCAGATTAATCAAAATATCGGGAACCTGAAAGCGCTGCGCTGGTCTGATTATGAAATGTGGGAATCCGAAGCAGTTGAAAAGGAATATACTGCACTGAAAAGATCAAATCTAGAGATTGAGCGCGACTACGTTACTTTAAGCGAACGATTAAATGAGTTAAACAGTCAATTTTCAGCACAATACAGTTTGGTACAGACGATTGTTGAACAGCTTGCAGATATCCGTCGTGAAAGTCAAGAAACCGATGCTACAATCCAGCAGCTACTTGTGGCTTCACCCTTTGAAACTTTGGCAGAGATTCGGCAAATTCTTGCTGAGAATTTGTCTGTCATACAGATCCGACAAGAGCTTGAACAGTTTCAAATCCAGTTTGAAACTGTGAAGGCACAGATCAGTCAGTTGGAAAAGAAACTCGTCGACCAGGTATATGACGAAAACCAATTTCTCGCACAGGAAAAAATCCTGGATGAGAGCGCCCAACAATTGAAAGCGAGCACTGAAGCTGTTGCCCGACTTCAGCAGGAGCGCGATCAGCTAAAAATCGCCTATGCAAAAAAGGAAAATCTCCTGCAACAACAGGTAAAACTAAATTTACGCCATGACAATTTGAAGCAACTTTTTAATCTCTTTAAAGGTGCGGGCTTTGTACAATATGTTTCTTCGATTTACCTACGGCAGCTGTGTGATCATGCGAATATTCGTTTCCATCGCATGACCCGAAATCAGCTTAGCCTACAGCTGAACGACAACAATGAATTTGAAATTATAGATTATTTGAATGAAGGAAAAAGTCGCAGCGTAAAAACACTATCCGGTGGACAGGCATTTCAGGTATCCCTAAGTTTGGCTTTGGCTTTGGCAGAAAGTGTACAGTCAAATTCACGTGCGGCCAAAAACTTCTTTTTTATCGATGAAGGTTTTGGAACACAAGATATCACTTCTGTTAATATTGTTTTCGAAACGCTATTGGATTTACATAAGGAAAACCGGATCGTCGGAATTATTTCACATGTTGAAGAACTCAAAGAACGTATTCCAGTGTCCCTTTCGATAGAAAAGGATGAAGAACAGGGTAGCCAAATTTTTATCAATTAATTCCGTTTTATTTTGTATATTAGTTATAGCGGTCCCGCTGAACAAGCCTGATCGCTATAACCAACAAAAACAAAAGATTATGGGCTTATTTTCAAACAACAAAAAAGGAAAAGGGTCTCATCCTTTTTTTCATAAAGCGACCAAAGCAGTAGTCAATACGACCTTTTCAGCTAAAGATTCCAGTCCATTAAGGACAACACAACCCATGCTTTTTGTCAAACAATATGATATCCTAACGATCTTGAGGGAGATTTTAATGCCGCAGAATCAAAACTAAATTCGAATAAAAAGGCTTATCTTTCTATCCAAAAGTGAACAATTGGTTTGGAGTTACTGGATGCAAAATAGCGTCATTGCCATTCTCATGGAGCCATCCCATCCAAACTGCTCCGGGGACAAAAAAAGAAATTCAAAAAATCATTGAAATTATAAAAAAGGAAGTTTAATTTAACAAGATAAAACTTTTCTAAAAAAATATTGTCATACGATAAATAACAATCGATAGACAGTATATTTGTCAGCTATATGAAGTACAAACAAATCAACAACAATTCCATCAATCAAATCATGCTAATCGTCATCATTCTGGCGATATGTATATTGATCTTTACAAGCCTATTCTACTACCTACCCGGTTTTCTGGGAGCAGTTACCTTATATGTTCTTTTTAGAAAAATCAACTTTAAGCTAACTGAAGAAAAAAAATGGAATAAATCTTTCGCCAGTATTTTATTGATATTATTGACCATCATATTCTTGGTAGGACCACTCTATCTGTTAATCAACTATATGGTACCTCAGGTAACAGAAGTCATTAGCAACAAAGACGATCTGATGCACAAGTTTGACTCGATCAAAATCTACTTTAAAGACAGCCCTTATTTAAGCAATATCGATCTTTCAGATACTGCCTTAATGGGAGCGCTTCAAAAAGCAGCTAAATTCATACCCAATATTCTGAATTCCGTTGCAGAAGTTGGTGTCAATATATTGGTTGCTCTATTTGTTTTGTATTTCATGCTGGTTAGCAGCAAAAAATTAGAACAAACCATCTATCAAGCGATCCCTTTCACCAAAGCCAGTAAAGCCGAATTGTGGAAAGAGTTTGACATGATGGTAAAATCCAATGCAATCGGCATCCCCATTTTGGCCATGTGCCAAGGTATTGTAGCCGGTCTTGGCTATTGGTTCTTTGGCTTGGAGAGCCCTATCTTTCTGGGGATACTCACCGCTGTTTCCACCATAATTCCTATTTTAGGAACGATGGTGGTATATCTACCGGCAGCGCTTTTTCTACTTGCGAATGGGCAGTCCGGAAATGCAATAGGTCTTGCCTTATACGGGATCATTATCATCGGGAGTATTGATAATGTACTTCGGTTTACCATATTGAAAAAGTTGGGTGATGTACATCCATTAATAACCGTGTTCGGTGTATTGTTAGGATTAAATCTATTTGGTATGCTGGGATTGATCTTCGGTCCGCTCATTTTATCCTGCGTTAGCGTACTCCTGAAAGTCTACAGTATTGAATTTGGACGAAGTACGCCTGAAATCATTCAATCTACCTCATTGACAGATACAAAGTCTACTCATGACAGCCCTGACATTATAGAATAAGGGCACTTCAATAGGTTAAGTTGATTTGATCACAAATGCATCAATATCCAGTAAACTGTCATAAATAAGATTCAACGATTGATAATCCCTTTTTTTTTATAGTTTTGAATCATTAATACAATAGATTGTTCAATGCTTTCTACGCAGAATTTGACGATCTGTTAAGCATAAATATTAAAACGATAAAATCACTAAAACTGATTTAAAAGCAAACGTATTCTATGAATAAAAAGATAATCTTAGGAGTGACAGTGGCATTGGCTGCCGGAATTCTTTCCTCATGTAACAACAACAAACCGAAAACAGATCATACTGCAAATACGTCCCAGGAAGCCAGCGCTGAAAGCCATGACCATGCAGGTCACGATCATGCAGGCCATGACCATAGTCAAGCTGCACCAACGCAATCTTCCGACCCTGCAGCCATTCTCCCTAATTTCACATTTTATCAGCTTCGTTCGGGCATCCGTGTTACGCAGGAAAACGTTGCCAAAGACAAGAATACGGTTTTTATCCTATTTGATCCAGGATGTAGTCATTGTCAACATGAAGCTACGGAGCTAGAAAAGAATATTGATCGTATAAAAGATGTCAATATCTATTATATTTCCATGAATGACCCGGCATTAGTATTAGGTTTTTTTGACACATTCGCTCCTAAACTATCCAAAGCATCTAACGTAGAGGTATTGATTGATAAAGACCAAACGTTTATACAAACAATCCATGTGCCTTCACAATTTCCGGCAAATTATGTGTATGGTGCGGATGGAAAGCTAAAAGCACATTGGGAAGGTGAAAAAAATATTAACGAAGCAATAAGCCAATTTCATAAATAATCTGAAATGCTAAACATAGCAATCAATGGATTCGGACGTATCGGTAGAAATACACTACGTAATATCTTTTTAAGAGGGGCTTTCGATGAACTGCAGGTCATCGCTATCAATGATCTGACAGACACCAAGACGTTGGCCCATCTATTTAAATATGATTCTGTACATGGACCTTTTCCTGGTACCGTGACCCACGATGACCAACATATTATTGTCAATGGTCTTTCCATCTTGGTCACCAATGAAAAAGATCCTGCGGAACTGCCTTGGAAGGAGCTTCAGATTGATGTCGTCATAGAATCTACGGGGTACTTTACCAGTCGTGACAAAGCGTCGTTGCACTTGGAAGCTGGTGCAAAAAAAGTGATTATCTCCGCACCGGCACAAGATAAAGACATTCCAACAGTGGTATTGGGCATTAATGATCGTGTCATTGATCTATCTGCTTCGATTTTATCCAATGCCTCCTGTACAACAAACAATGTTGCTCCCCTAGTTAAAATATTGGATGAAAATTGGGGCATCAAAGATGGCTATATTACCACGGTTCACTCCATGACTGGAGACCAGAATCTTCACGACGCACCACATAAAGATTTAAGGAGAGCGCGGGCAGCATCGTCGGCGATCATTCCAACAACTACTGGTGCTGCTAAGGCCATAACCAATGTCTTTCCACATTTGCAGCATAAATTAGGAGGCGCAGGCATACGTGTACCTGTACTCAATGGCTCATTGACGGACTTTACCTGTACACTTGAGAAAGAAACCACGGTAGAGGAAATCAATAAAGCGTTCAAAGCTGCAGCAGAAAACGACTTAAAAAATGTATTATTTTATACAGAAGACCCCATAGTTTCGGTAGATATCATCAATAACCCCTATTCATGTGTATTTGATGCCCAGTTAACCTCGGTAGTGGGCGGTCTGGTCAAGGTAGTGGGCTGGTATGACAATGAATTTGGTTATTCTAATCGTTTGGTTGACCTCCTGGTCAAGATCGACAAGCTTGTATAATCTAGCTACCCCTGCAGCATCTTACGATAGGTTCCGGTATTAAAAAAAAGCGTCCTTGCCAGCTATAGTTGACAAGGACGCTTTTTTCTTCACGCCTTAATTTTACATTTCCCCTTCTACGCCCAAACCAAACAACGCAAAATCATATTTGACCGGATCCAACGGATCTAGTAGGCGTAGATTGGCCGTTAATTCCTGGGCTGTTTTCCAATTCACTTTATCCAATGTTATTAGACCAAATTTACGGGCAACACGCTCAACATGGACATCGCACGGGCAGATTAGATCTTTTGGGGACAGGCGGTGCCAAAGCCCAAAGTCTACCCCTTTTGTATCTTTTCTGACCATCCAGCGTAAAAACATATTGATCCGCTTGACGGTTGACTTCTGTGCTGGACTACTAATGTGTTTCCGTGTGCGAACAGGATAATCAGGCAACGAAAAGAAATAGGTTTTAAAGGCATTCAGTGCCATTTCTAAGTCGACCTCTTCCCTGTTCTCCTGCCCTACGAGAAAAGCATCTTCCAAAGATTCGAAATGCTGATAGTGATGCTTAAAAAAAGAAACAAAATAAAGAATATCGGTATCATTGAACGTGCGGTGTTTAAATCCCAGTAAGGTTTTTAAATCCTGCTCTTGATGATTTATCATATAATCGTATGGCGAACCATCCATTCGAGCCACTAGCTCGTTGCATTTATTGATAATCGTCTTTCTTTGCCCCCAAGCCATAATGGAAGCCAAGAATCCCATAATCTCAATGTCCTGCTTCGCTGAAAATTGATGCGGAATCGATATGGGATCATTTGGAATAAAACCAGGTTGATTATATTCATCAACTTTCTTATCCAAGAAATCTTTCAGATCAAAATCAACTGCCATGCTAATCCTTATCTTCCTGTCTGCAATATGCCTTTACAAATCTTTGCAATCAAGCCTGGGCCTTCATAGATAAAACCGGTATAAACTTGAATGAGACTGGCTCCAGCATCTAACTTCTCAATGGCATCTTTCGCCGAATGAATCCCCCCTACACCAATGATAGGAAATGCCTTGTTGGACTTTTCACTTAAGTAGCGAATAACTTCTGTTGAACGCTTGGTTAAAGGACGTCCACTTACCCCGCCCGCTTCATTAATCAGTTCCTGTTGACTCTTTAAGCCTTCTCTTGAAATTGTTGTATTCGTTGCGATGACACCTGCAATTTGTGTCTCCAATACGATCTCGACGATATCATCCAATTGACTATCCGTCAAATCAGGTGCTATTTTAAGCAGGATTGGCTTCGGAGCTGTTTTAGCGACATTGAGGCTTTGTAAAGTATTTAATAGATGTTTTAAAGGTTCCTTTTCTTGCAAATCGCGTAAGCCCGGTGTATTCGGGGAGCTCACATTGACAACAAAATAATCCACGTAGTCAAACAATGCATTGAAGCAATAAATGTAGTCATTGACAGCTTCTTCATTAGGCGTCACCTTATTCTTACCGATATTCCCGCCTATTAACAATCCTTTTCGATCCTTTAGATTTTTCAATCTTGTGGCGGCAACGTCTGCGCCTTGATTATTAAATCCCATTCTATTGATCAAAGCTTCATCGGAAACAAGTCGGAACATCCTAGGTTTATCGTTGCCCGGTTGCGGCTTGGGAGTTACCGTTCCGATTTCGATAAAACCAAATCCCAAATTAGTCATATCTGCAATATATTCCGCATTTTTATCAAAGCCAGCAGCGAGACCCACAGGATTTTTAAATTTCAATCCAAAGACTTCGCGTTCCAAACGTGGATCTTCCACGGTAAAAAAAGCATTCAATAATTGTTTGGCGCCCCAAATTTTTGAGAAAACATTCAATCCACCGGTCACTTTATGGTGAGCCGACTCCGGATTCATTGTAAAGAATATAGGTTTGACTAATTTATACATAATCGCAAAGTTACTCAAAGAAGAAGAAATATTCATTACTTTTGTACTTTTGCAGTTGAAATGATATCAATAAATAATTTAACATTTGAAATAGGATCTCGCGCTTTATATGACGAAGCAAACTGGCATATCAAACCAGGAGATAAAGTTGGCTTGATCGGTGCCAATGGTACAGGTAAATCGACTTTACTTCGCCTTATTGTCGGTCAGTATACGCCTACGTCAGGAACGATTTCCATGGCGAAGGACCTTAAGATTGGTTATTTAAACCAGGACTTATTGTCGTACCATTCTGACAAAAGCATTTTGCATGTTGCCATGGAAGCTTTTGAGCGCCAAAATCAATTACATGCCGAAATCGAGAACTTACTTCACAAACTAGAAACAGATTATTCGGATGACATCCTGAATAAGCTAAGCGATAAACAAGTAGAATTTGAGGCCTTAGATGGTTATAACATCGAATTTAAGGCCCATGAAATCCTTGCCGGTCTAGGTTTTTCTGAAGAAGAACAAAAAAGACCATTAGCAACTTTCTCCGGAGGATGGCGTATGCGGGTTATGCTTGCCCGTATCTTATTGCAAACTCCGGATATTCTGTTACTGGATGAGCCGACCAACCACATGGACTTACCTTCCATCAAATGGCTGGAGAACTATCTGCAAGCATTTGATGGCGCCATTGTGATTGTTTCCCACGATCGATATTTCCTTGACCGCATCATCAAGAAAACGGTAGAATCACGTAAAGGAAAATTAACACTTTATGCAGGTAATTACAGTTTTTATCTTGAAGAGAAGGAATTACGGAATGAATTGCAGGCCAATCAGTTCAAAAACCAGCAAGCCAAGATAAAACAGGAAGAACGTCTAATTGAGCGTTTCCGCGCTAAGGCTTCCAAAGCCAAAATGGCGCAGTCGCGGATCAAGGCGTTGGATCGCCTGGAGAGAATTGACGATGTTGACGATGACAATCCGACGGTAAACTTCAGCTTTAAATTTTCAAAACCTTCAGGTCGCCACGTCGTGACATTGGAAAATATTTCCAAGTCATACCCTAATCTAGAGATCTTAAAAAATACCTCGGCTATTATAGAAAAGGGTGATAAGATTGCACTAATTGGTGCCAATGGTAAAGGTAAATCTACCCTCTTACGTATCGTGGCTAACGCGGATCACGAGTTTGAAGGAAAGGCAGAACAGGGACACAACGTTTCGCAAACATTTTTTGCACAACATCAGCTGGAAGCCTTACATCTGGAAAATTCCATCCTTGCCGAGTTACAAACTTTTGCACCGAAGCATACAGAGACCGAATTGCGCTCCATTCTTGGATGTTTTCTATTCACCGGAGACGATGCTTTCAAAAAGATCAAAGTACTTTCCGGAGGCGAGAAATCACGTGTGGCTCTTGCAAAAGCATTAACCGCAGACGCGAACTTCTTAGCGCTCGATGAACCTACCAACCACTTGGATATGCAGTCTGTCAACATTCTGATCCAGGCTTTGCAGCAATACGAAGGTACATTTATCGTTGTATCCCACGACCGGTATTTCTTGGACAATGTGGCGAACAAAATCTGGTACATTGAGGACAAACAGATCAAGGAGTACCCAGGTACTTACCAGGAGTATGAAGAATGGGCTGCAAAACGCATCGTGAAGACGGAGGTAAAAACCGAGAAAAAAGTCAAGGAAGAACCCAAAGTAAAGAAAGAAAAGCAACCACTTACGGAAGATAAGACACGTTTGTTGAGCAAAAAAAATAAGGAGCTAACTTCTTTTGAACAAAAAATTGAGGAGCAGGAAATTTTAGTCAAAAACTTAGAATCGAAGCTTGCCGACGAAGCGGTGTATTCGGATGCCACTAAGTTACAGGAAACTACACGTTCTTACAACTCAGCAAAGGCATTATTGACGCAATTCCAAGAGAGTTGGGAGCAATTGGCGGAAGAAATCATGGAATTGGAAAATGATTAATTTTTTTGGCTTAAAATCAGCTTATTAAGCATTAGAGCGTGATTTTAAGTCAAAATTATTTGCAGGAATAGGATTAAAGCCCTACTTTTGCATCACTTCAAACAAGGAACGGTAGTTCAAAAATAAAGAAGTAAGATTCCGTAGCTCAGCTGGTAGAGCAATACACTTTTAATGTATGGGTCCTGGGTTCGAATCCCAGCGGGATCACAGAGAGTAACACTAAAAATCATTAAAACCCTGCAAATCAACAGATTGCAGGGTTTTTTATTTAGGAAAAAGTGCCAAAATATGCACGAAATAGCATACTTGAGGTGCGTCATTCGGTGCGTCATTGCTGATTTTAAATGACGCACCGAATTAGATCTTAACTTATTGATAATAAACAGGTTCAACCGAAATACATCTTGTTAAAATAGTACTGCAATGCTAATTTTGTTTCACTTTTAAACACATTAGTTATGAAGACTAATTTTAGCGTACTCTTTTTTTTAAAGAAGCCAAGAAACCAAAAAATTGACAGTGATTATTTCATCTACCATCGCATAACCTTAAATGGTAGACGCTGGGAAGGTGCAACGGGAAAGAAAACCGCTAGCAATCAGTGGAATCCAGAAGCTGGGAAACTGCATGGTAAGTCTCAACAGATTAAAACAACAAATGCTTTCCTAGACAATTTAAAAGCTAAGTTCTATTCCCTGTACCACGATCTTCGAATGGACGGAATCGATTTTGACATCACCACGTTTAAAAATCGATACCTAGGTATTACAGATGCTGGCTACACTTTGTGTGATGCCATACGGCTACACAATACTAAAATGCAGACTTTGGTAGAATGCGGCGAGTATGCAATCGGTACACTTAAAAGATTTCAGGTGCTCTTTAGGCACATTGAAAGTTTCATCGAAGTTACATACCAGAAAGCCGATATTGATCTGAAAGATCTAGATCAAACGTTTATTGATGACTTTGAATTCTACCTTAGATCTATTAAGCTTAATGACATCAACACATCTAATAAACACCTGAAGAATCTCAAAAAGATCATCCTGATCTGCGTACGTTATAAATGGATAGATGGTGATCCTTTCGATGGTCGCAAGCTTCAATCAAAACCTGTGAACAGAACTTTTTTAACAGCAGATGAATTACGTCGCATCGACGAAAAGGAACTGACTACACAAAGGTTGGAACAGGTGCGCGACTTCTTCCTGTTTAGCTGCTATACGGGTCTTTCCTATGCCGACGTACACAAACTACAGTTGACAGATATTGGCGTGGGCGTAGATGGCGGAAAATGGATTTTCACATATCGTCAGAAAACAGATACACGAGTTTCCATTCCTTTACTTCCTGTAGCGTCAAACATCTTAGCAAAGTATGCTGAAAATCCGTGGTGCGTTCATAACAATCGCGCATTACCTGTTTCCAGCAATCAGAAGATGAATGAATATCTGGTGGAGATTGCTGCTATATGCGGTATCAATAAGACGCTCGGCAATCGTGTGGCCAAAAGAACCTTTGCAACCACCGTAACACTCATGAATGGCGTACCTATTGAAAGTGTATCTAAAATGCTTGGCCATACCAACATTCGCACTACGCAGCTCTATGCAAAAGTACTCGATAAAAAAGTCAGTGAGGACATGGCGCCATTGATGAAAAAGTTCGCGGCGCACTATGACGATTAAATTATCCTAAGCATCTGATAGCGAAATAAGGAACAAAGTATTGTTCAATTCATATAGATTGGACAATACTTTTTAATATGCACAAACAATCTTCGGGAGTTCTTTAGAGGTAGATTTGCTTATCGATTAGTCCGTTTAAAAATTCTTTAGCATTATCAACCAATTCTGTGTAGGTTTTATGATCCTCAATACTTACAGAAAGACGATGCACTCTGTGACTATCATCTATTTCATATGCCAATCCAACCTTTCTGAGAAACCACTCAGTATCTTCAATCGAAGCATATTCAATGTCAGATTTTAAATTGTAATACTTCCTTAGCCTAGTGCGCCTGAGTCTACCATCAATAGTCCAAAGGAGATATCGGCTGTCTGTGCCCTTTACATATCCATATATTGGATCGCCAATGAAGTTCATCTCTTGATCAAAACAATCGTCATATTCAATTTGGTTAAAAATCGACTTAGTAAGTTTTTTATTCGCTACAGACACTTGAGTAATAGTGACCTTAAGCTGCGTTAAGTCTAAGTTTTTCATAATGGCGTATTTAATGCTAAGGTAATTGGTTTGCTAATAACTTTACCTCAGATTTTCTCCACATGATTTGAGTTATAGAAATGGCGGTCAACAAAATGTTGTTGACCGCCTAATTTAATATCTCCTAGCTGGAAACCCATTCTTTCTATCAGCTGTCTTCATTTAAGAATTCCATAAGTCCAAGCTACTGGATGCTGCACTAACCACGGATCTCTTCATTATCCTTCTACAATCCTAATCCTCATAAATCATGGGTTATCATAAACGCTAACATATTCTTACTTTTTGGGTTTTGGCGCATCATACCTACCTTCAAGTTCGACTTTACTAATAGCCCGTATCACATCCAGAAGATCTCCATTGCTGTTGAGCGCTTCACCAATGTTGGCAAATAATACACTCGCTCTAACAACAAAGTATTCATTTACTACATCAAGCTGTTGCAGAAGTAACCGCTCCAGCAGCATGATATGCTCAGGTTTCCAGCCTTTCATCTCTGCTTTATTACTGAGATAATATATAATAACATTCTCCTTTTTAATGAATAACATATTTGGATCTTCTTATCGTGGGTTCTGCTGAATATTTGATAGCGCAATCACTTCCTCTGGAATAGCAATTGCGTAACGTGGATCATTTGGCGGTAGCTGATACCGCTGACCACCAGAAACCCTTTCCAGCGTGATACCTACTCCATCCCTATTGTATCTTTTTATATCTGCCCATCTCAGCGCACGCATCACCAGCTCTTTACGCCGCTCATCTCTAATAATGGCTACAGCGGTATCTTTATCCGTGAATGTGTAATCTGTGAAATTGGATACCTGGTAGCGAGTAACCAAAAGCTGATTCAGCACATCGGCTGCGCCATCAAGGTCTCCCAGCTGCGCCTTGCACTCTGCTACCATCAGTAGTATTTCTGCCGAACTTATCCCATTGGTTACACTCATCGCTGCAGTATGACCACCCCGAAAAAAATAGGTGCCATCTGGGTTTGCCCGATAATAGATTCGCTTGCGCAGGTCATGTGCTGTATACATATCAAGTAGCTCGGGGACTATCTTAGCAATGCTTGTGCTCAGCGGCCCGCCATAAAGTGTGTTACTCCATAGCAGCAGCTCTTCGCTACTATTGCTCGTGACTGGAATCGGATATAGTGGCGTCTCGCTGAGTGTGTTGAAATCAATAAGGCTCAAGCTTGAACGATCTATTTCGTTCAGACTTTGTAGTGACCCGCTATAGTCTCCCATATATAAATATGTTCTGGCTAGCATCGCTAGCGCCACGGTTCTGGTCGGTGCTGTTTTTCCCGGTTGACGCTCAGGCAAGAGCGCGATAGCAAGATGAAAATCGCTAATGATCTGCTGGTAGGTTTGTTCTAGCGTCGCACGTACCGAAGGCATATTGGGATCTGGATCAAGTTTTAGCACGATACCTAGATCCTGCTGGGAGGACTGGGTATTATAAGCGACACACCAAGTTTGCGCAGCATCCAAAAAGCGGCTCGCCCGCATAAATAGTGCATGCCCGCGGATCTGATCGGCTTGCACTCCCGTCAGGTTTTGCTCATCCATACCCTGAAGAACCAGATTGCAAATGTTAACTGCATAGTAGCAGTTGTACCACTCGTCACCACCCGAACTTTGCGGACGAGCCACAAAGTCTGGTTGCCATGTGTACAGTCTGCGATCACTCTCATATCCTAATCCTCGCACGTCGGCATCACTGAGATAGAAATCTGCTGCACTTACCTCTACTGCGGCGGCGTAGTCATTGTTGATATTTCCAAAATTGTCTAGCATCGCTTGAAAGTCCCCTACCGTAGCGGGGACAGATAAACGCTGATCTGCCTTTTGTTCTAGAAAGCTATTGCAGCTTGATAATTGGATCATACCTATGGCCATCAGGACTCCCACATACAGGGTTTGTTTTGATGGCATGGCTAAAAGTCTGGCTCGCCAGTTTGTACCTTTTATGTTTTGTAATTCCATCGCTATATTGATTTTAAAAGTTTGCGCGCATTCCTATGGTGTAGCCTGCTGGACGAATGAGCCTTGTGCCAGCCGTATTATTAAAATCTGGATCAATCCCATGCATATTCGCTCGCCAGAGTATCCCCAAATTATTGGCATTCACATAAAGCTGTACCTGATGCTGCCTGCCAGCAATCTGTAGGGGCAAACGGTAGTTCAGATTGATATACTGCAAGCGGATGTGATCCCCTTTTTCTACCAGCGCGCTGGATCCAGCATAAAAGTTATCTCGCTGGGAGTCTGTGCTGTACATATTTGCTGGAATGTCGGTGTTTAGCTCATCACCAGGCTGCTGCCAGCGGCTCGCATAATCACTATGGCCGCGCCAGCTATTAAATAAATTAGTGTAGTGAATCGATCCCCTGCGAAACCAGTAGCCGAACTTAAAAGATATCCCCACCTGCAAACTGATCCTTTTATAGCCAAAGGAGTTAATAAATGAGCCAAAACTGGTCGGTATCGAAGAACCAAAGAACTCTAGCTCTTCCAGCGTAGTTCCTGCCCCGATAATCGTACGATAGTCTGTGCTGATTTCTCCATCTAAGTATCCTTGCGCCGCTCCTGTCTGTGAATCCAGACTCGCCCAAGGGTAGGCAAATACCGAATAGACTGGTTTGCCCGCCACGCCAGATATGGGGACATTGCTCGGATTGACATACTGATTGGCTAGCGTGCGGTTGATCAGATACTGCTCGATCTGGTCTTTAAAAAAGCTGTAGTTTACTATACTTGTCCACTCCAGTCCACCGCTTTGGATATTGATTGTTTTTAATTCCAAATCTACCCCATTTCCCGACATGCTGGCGACATTACGTAGCGTATAGGGCGGAATGCCAGTCGTGTAGTCCAGCGGTGCGGCGCCAAACAAATCAGTCCCTTTTTTACGGAAGTATTCTACGCTAGCCACGATCCTGTTATCCAGCATCCGCACATCAGCAGCTAGATTGATCATGTTGGATGTCTCCCAGCGCAATGAGGGATTGTAATAGTTATTGACTACAGCTACGGGCCTACCCGTGTAGTTAGAATTGCCAGGCAAATAGCGAATGGTATTCACTGCCGCCATCGCTGGGTCAATATTACCGCTAAAGCCATAAGTAGCTCGAAGATTCAGGTAGTCTATTAAATTCGAGCTAAAAAAAGATTCCTCGGAGATTTTCCATGCACCACCCACGGACCAAAACGGGTTCCATTGATCATTGGTGTTTAGTCCGAACAGGTTACTGGCATCCCTTCGCACGCTACCCGAGAGCGTATATTTACCGCGATAGGTATACGCCGCATTACCATACTGCGATAAAAAGCGTGTCTGGGTAGCTGAGACAAACTGATTGTTAGGGATAAAGCTACTACCTGAGATAAAACTAGGGTAACTGCGGGTAAAGTCCACCAGACCGCTGGTCATATTATCAGGATTATATCCATACAGCCGATGCTGATCGGACTCGCGAACAACTGAACGCATTTCTAAACCAATTATTCCGCTGATATGATGTTCATCTCCAAAATCACGATCATAGGCCATCTGACCGCGCACATTGTTGCTGCGGAGCATACTGCCAGAAAGGTCTTTTATGCCACCTCTAGGCACGGCATAGCTGGCCTGCCCTTGATTATTGATTTGCGTATAGCGGTTGACAAAGTCACGCGCCATGTAGCTCTGTGGATCAGCTAGCGTAGTGCCCTGATCATACTGCCGTTCGAACTGATAATTAACCGACGCGTTAAGCCCAGGCAGTATCTTATAATCAAGCGCAGCAGTAGCCAGCATATTTGATGAGCGGCTAGAACTAGTATTATGCTGCCAGTCGGTTAGTGGATAGTAGTTCCAGTCTTGTAGTACCCCCTGCCCAACTGAATTGATATAGCTATTGTTCCAAGCATTAAATACAACCTTTGGCTGACCATCCTGATCGGCAAGTTCCATGTATGGAACAAACACGCCACCGTTCATAAAAATACCGCCATAACCCAGCCTGCCTGAACGTGTACCCGACTCGGTATAATAGATGCCCGTACGTATCGAGAGTGACTCTAGAGGCTTATAAGTGTTTTCAAAGCGTAGATTCAGCCTTCTATATCCTTCCCCTAAGTTATCTCGATTACGATCATAGCCTGCAGCCGATGACCAGGACAGCTTTTCTGATCCTCCTTGCAATCCTAAATAGTACTGCTGATTTACCCCAGCGCGGTACATATGCTGGTTTAGTTGATCCCGTGCATCGATGCCTCGTAGCCGCTGTAACTCGGCATCTACCCCACTGGCCTCTAGAGATCCCTCGCGCAATTTGCTGAGCATATCCACCACTGGAGAGATCACAAGGCGTGAAGCCGAGGAAATCCGGCTATTGTAAAATCCCCGATTAAAAAGCGCTACTTCCATATCGATATAGTCCGCACTAGACATTTGGCGGATGTAACCTAGATCTGGTTTGGTAGTAATGGTCACATGGCTATTGAACTCGACAGATATCGGCCTATCAAATAATCCTTTTTTTGTGGTAATTACTATAACCCCATTAGCTGCTCTTGCACCCCAGATGCTGGATGCTGCGGCATCTTTTAAAATCGTGATACTCTCGACGATATTAGGATTAATGTTATTGATATCACCTTCATAGGGAAAGTTGTCCACTACAATTAACGGATCACGAGGTCCTTGGATGGTGGATAACCCTCGAACCATTAGTCGGGGTGTGTTTAAGCTGTTATCGGTCGTGATGCTACTAGCAATCGCGGGTAGCCGAGAGATGATATCTGGACCTACCTGCTGATTGAAAAGTTCTCTATCTACTGATGAGAAAGAACCTGTTGCCCGTTCGCGCGGTAGCTGTTGATAGCCCGTGGAGACCACTGTAACTGAGTCAACCGAGCGCACCTCGGGCTCCAGTCGCACCGTTAACGTATCGATATCCGCATCCATGATTGATGTTGTAAATAAGCGGTAGCCCTGATGTTCAATCACAAATTGTTTGTCAGCTGATGGATGTATTCCAAGTACAAAGCGGCCGCGAAGATCGCTAAGCGTAGAATTATCTAAACCCGACTGGCGGATTGTTGCTCCTCTGATGGGCAGACCATCTTGTTTCGAGATAACCCTGCCGCGAAGCTGCTGGGCGCGGGCAGCATGATAAGATAAGGCTAGGGTTAATGCTAGTAGGTATATTGCTTTCATAATAGATTTCGGTTATCCTGTTTTAAAGGTTTTGTTTATCAAGGTGATATTCGATGATATCCTGCACCACTCCGCCCCCACTAGTGAATGCGCGGATAAAGCCGTTTCTAGATATCCAGACGTAATTCGGTATTAAGCGATGAGGAAACTGCGCAATGAGCGTTTCATCAAAAATAATCGAGGGCAGATTCGTGCCGCCAATATCGGGTAATACGTCCTTATAACACCGATCGATTTTTTCAAAAGTGTCTTTGTACTTCAAGGGGTTGACCAGCACAAAGACTACATCATCGGGATACTGCTGGGTGAGCTTATCTAGTTTGGCAAAGCCCGATCGGCACGCCCCGCACCAAGTAGCCCAAAAGTCTAGTACCAACAACTTACCTTTAAACTGCTCCAGTGTTCCGCGAACGGTGTCACCAGCGGTATAAAATAGATGCTGCTGAGTCCAGAATTCATCTGGCACCTGCTCCCCCATAAAAGTGGGGTTCACTTCTTTAACCTTTACTCCAGCCTCGCGACCTGGGCGAGACTGGGCAAAGGCGCTATTAACAAACACGTATGAACTGAGAACAAAGAGGGTAAATAGCCCTACTACTGCTATGATGATATGTTTGGGTTTTGGCCAAAGCGCGGCCAAGGCATCGGAAAATGTCATAATTTTTTGATGTTAATAAGACTGTATGTCTTGATTAGCTGTCACTGATCTTTATACCAAACACCTGTCAAAAGTGGCTTTACAGAAAATCACCTTGTGTTACTGGAAAAGAAAGGCTAATTTTAGATTGCTTAAGAAATGGAGTCTATCTTCTATTTTTGGCTGGTGGACTTAAAGAACCGGCAAATCTTAGAAACGTAGACGGTGATTAAGGAATAAATAGCATAGGTGAAGTTTGGAGGATATTCTACATCCTAACTTTCAATGTGTTTTCTGACTTGATATATATGATATCGAATCATAAGATATATGTCATAGGTCTATGTAAATTTTACGGAGACGCTATTTCGACACACTTTGCCATCTATTCCAAAAACTATCCTACTCAGGAGCGCGAATGACGTTCTTTGTTTGATGTTTGCGTGAAAACCATAGCTGCTGATCTAAGATCAAGCTTATGATTAGGGTATTGCACTTACGGTTCGTTGTCATAATCATTTTCTGGTTTATGATAACGAGACACTGCAAAAGCTTACGTATTGCGATTTGACAAAAATCAATAGAGCGATACTCAAAGCTTCCGAACTGGCACCGTCAAGAGCCCCATAACCTAAATTATGTTTCCACAGAAGACTTACATGAGCATCGCTCTATTGGAATAATACCTTACAAAGATAGAAAAACCAATAGAAAACGAGCTCACGATCTACTCATGTGGAATTTGACGGTTTCGTTCACGAGTGACATCGTTTAATAGGCAAAGCCTACTAGTTAACTGTCGCTATTTCAATTATCTAAACAAATATAGAAATAAATATTCAAATGGACGACTACTCGTCCATTTATTTTAAATAATCTCGTAGGAAAGTTTAAATGGACAACAATCAAGAATTGGAAATCTTCAAAGAAGATTTTATTAAATATCTTAAACAAACATTTTGTTCCCCATATAAAGTTGACGGAAACAAAGTTAGCAGAAATGAATATGCTGAAAAAAGTGGTATTTCAAGAGGCACACTTTCTAGGTTAAATGAAGGGGCAGGTTATGATGTACCGCTTTCTACAATATATAAACTTTGTAAATTCGAAGACATTACACCAAAAGATCTTTTTGAAAAATTTGAAAAATATTCGTCATTAAAGGTATAGGTATATGATTAAGAAAAAAACATCGATATGCTTGTCCAACTTAATCTAAAATTACTGTATTAGAGTTTGACTTTTTGAGCGATCAATTGTCTAAAGATGTTTCTTAAAAATACATATATCTGAGTATTGCAATATACTGGCTAAGGCTTTTAAAACGGTTTTGGGATAACCTACTTATTTTGTTTTGCAGCCTGCAAGTTGTGTCTTTGTACGTACAGTTTTGCTGCGTCAAACCTACCATACAAAAACGAACTTGCCTTAATTATTTGCAAGATCTTATCTCGCAAATAATTAAGGGGAAATAAAAAGTTCGCAACTCACTTTTGTATGTTTGGCAAATACACTTTATAGAAATACACTTATTATAAGTTGAATAGAAGTACGCTGAAGAACTATCCAGCGATCTCTATATAGCCAGATATATTCACATCCTGATGTCTAGATATATATATATCTAATTTCTATTTCCCTTTGCTACTTCATGCGACCGTCGGGATCTGAAAGAAAGTGCCTTTGTGCTGCAAGCTTAAAGGTTTTTTTGTGTAACAAAAACACAAACTTGCTTCCTACAGACAGCATAAGTTTAGCTTTCTAAATTCTTAGCTAATATTTGTGCCGTTTACACGACCAAACCGTTTCTTAAAAAAAGTTTTAGGTATGATGATCTGATCGGGATTTTCCTGCACTATTATACAGGTGTATTGTCTTACTCATTCGGCCGTCCAATAAACTAGGCTTCCCAACTTGGGATGGTAAGACGGCTTGTAATGGATATAGCCAAATTCATCCAGTTCGCGTATACATTTGTGATAGGTTGCAATGGATGCAATCCGGCTGTGTGCCATAAGCTTTCTGCGAGTGACAGCAAAGGGGCTGTTAAAACCTCCATGCTGCCAGCAGACAAAAAGTGCAGCAAATAAACTTACATGCGTGGACATCATCCGACTATCTGACCCTATCTTTCCGAGCCATTTGCCGTACTCTGCCATTTTGATTTGAAGACTGACTATTCTCATGATTTACCTCCTTCCATCATTTTCTGAATATCTTCCATGGCATAGAATATGATTCCGCCAACTTTGCGGTAGGGCAAAACCCCGTTAATTCGGAGGTTTTGGAGTGTGCCTGACGAGATATTCATAAGCTTTCTAACTTCCGAGCTACGTAGCCAGCGCGGTTTGTTTGAAACTGGTTTGTCACTGCTCGAAAGTAGTTGTTTAATTTCCTGAATTAGTTCTGTTTTGAATTGGTTTAGATCTTCTTTAGTCAAGATGTTTACTTGCATAATGAATTGAATAGTTAAACGTACAATTGCAATAGGACTCTCCTACGCATTGCGAGCAAAACTCGCAAATACGATCCATCAGCGGATGACCACCTGACACCGTTGGTCACCAAACGAATATAGATTGAATCAATCCTTTATCATTCTTGGAATAATGGAAAACAACTTTTTATCTTCTGGTACTTTAGAGCCTTTAGTAGCATCTTTTGCAGACTTTTGCACAAAATAGTTCCGTGCTGTATTAATAGGAATATCCTTACCCTGATGCGAGAAGTATTTGGAAATAAGTTTATAGTAAGGACTATCATAATCTGATTTCAAAAGTTTTCTGCTAGACCTCGGTAATGTCAATTCTTTGATCTGGTGAATCAGGTCTATAAGCGTTGGCAAGTGATCATCCTGAATCATAATTTTAAGCGAGACCTCGTACTCTTCTAGTTTTTTTAGGCGTCTATCTCTCTGCTCAAGCTTCCTATTAAGTTCAGCTATGATTGAATCCTTTTTCTTGATCAATTCTCCCTGTGGAAGCATATTGTTATAATCGTAATTAGACAAGAAGTCTCTAAACTCTTTTAGTTTTTGGATATTGGAGACATAACGTGGATGCTTCGCCGAAAAGGGATCTTTGGTTTCAAAGTAGCCAATACGAACATTGACAATAGACCAGACATGCGAAAAGAAAATCTTCTCCCTTGTGGAAGGATTTCGGTTTGAAAAGTATTCCAGATGAAAACTATAATAGCTCTTGAAATCAGAGTGGTCAATGCTATAAAGTTTCAATAAAAAGTGATTATCATCATAACCTTTTTTCAATCCCAATATATTGCCAAGCTCATAAGGATGAGCATTTATTTGGAAAGGCTTTCTGCATTTAAAATATCTAATCGGCATATATCAAATTTAAGAAGTTCATTGCTAAAAAGTGATTTGAGAGATCCAAATCGTGTATAACGCTATTTACATAGGGTAAACCGCCATTTGATAGGAGGATATTTATTTAAATGACATAAAAATATGGTAACGAACAGTCGATCTTAGTGATTTCTATATGACTGGGCATACATATATCGAAATGCTCAGATAAGGAGATGGATAGATATCCAGATCTACAGATATTTGGACATGCCAATAGACAAACCTATAAGCTCACGGATAACAAGCAAGTGATTTTTCGGCATGCCACTCCGAATGTATTACTAATGGAGAAAACTCTTTACTCGAATCATTCCTACCAACATTTTGGAAAGATAATACAAAATCGAATCAGTAAGGGATATCACGAAAACACGTTTTAATGGCTAACTATCAAATAAGGTAGCTCAATATGCCGTAATATTAAACGTTCATTTTGTGAGACAAGTCTTCAAAAGTATTAGATGATTCTATATGTGCGATAAATGGGTTCTACAGATGCTTATATCTGTCAAAGCAGAACTGTCCGTTGTGGATGACCTTATCGCAACGGGCTTCCGCCACGGCGGCGCGGAGTACGGTCTGATCCGCGGTATGCCGGCAGGTATTTGTTCGGAACTGCAAAGCATTCAGTGCCGCTGAGCCCGGTTTCAGATCGTCGAGTACAGGTTTCATAAGAAGCGTTTGGGCAGCAACCGCCGATATCTAACGAAGGAACGTGTTATTTTGCATCGATATCGTCGAAAATGTTGCGGGTTGTGGTCGTCGTCAGCGGCGCTTCGGCGCTGGACAACACCCTTTCCGGCCGTACCGCGCGATCGTCGAAATTATTTTCCTCGACCCAGTCCTTGGCCCGAGAGATCTCCGCTTCTACCTTTTTGCTTAGCGCCGGCTCTTCACCGAAAACTTCCAGCAGGATATTCATCCGGTCAAAAAATTCTTCCATATGATCTTCTGAGGTATCGCGATTGTATTCCCGGAATTCACCTTCCCTTTTGCGCCGCAGTTGATCTAGTTGCGGTAACAAGTTTTCCCTTACCTGCTCGCGGACGGCAGCCAGCTCGGCCTCCGTGAATACGGTTTGCAGATCCTCATCCTTTAACAGGTACAGATCCTCGCCGCTCTCAGTGAAAGAAATGATATAGTCCGCGAAAGCCTTGCGCTGTTCTTCTGGCAGCAAACCTTCTGTGTGCAGCTTGATCACCATTTCGATCTCGGCAGAGTAATAAAAGCTCATCGAGGGCTTAAGGATCACGTCGAATAGTTCCGGGTTCCGTTCCAGGTACTGGCGGATAAATTCCCGCGAGGAGCGGCGTGTCAAAAAGATCAGCACCCGTCGCTGAGCATCCCATTGTGTGAGCACCCTGCTTTTATAGACGGCCGAACGGCGGAAAGCAGCCAGCCGTTCCAGCATTACTGGGAACATCGATTTGGGAACGATCAGAGCCTTTTCCAGGGCAACATCCCCGCAAGTGACCTGCTCGAGCACTTTGGCCAGATCGGTACCTTGTAGATAGGTCTCTAATTGTTCAGGGCTATCGGCAATGATGGCAGCGTAGGCATCGCTGATGGTCGGATGTTTAAACCGCCAGATCGCAGCATCGTCGATTACCGTGAATTGCACCAGGCTGTTGCGCATGGCCTCCAACGCCTCGATACAGCCGCCTGTCGTGCTCCCTAAACGCACGATTGCGGCTGCCTCGTCAGCCGCTAATACGAGCGGGCTGTTCAGCTGCCCGTTATTCATATAGATCAGCGCCAAGGCCGCCTGACTGTCTTTATCCAGGTTCCGGATCACATCTTTAAGATGGCCTTCCTGTTTATCCACGAAGTCCAGTACTAGTGGTTCCCACAGCTGTAAACCGTTCGTAAAAGCAGGGTCAGCGAGCCGGCGCGCCGTTTCCGGGATGAAGCGCTCGTGAGCGGCGACAGCCTGTAAGAACGGTTTCACGTCGCGGATAAATGCCAGCGGCTGGGTACCCAGCTTGAGGTGATTATACAGGATCTGTTCTTTTTCACCGCTTAGCAGCTCTTGCACATCGATCACGACTTGGCTTTCATTAAAAAGCGGGAAGGCACCTTCCTTCAGGTCTGCCCTGGCTCGGCGGTAAATATAATCGCGGGAAGTCATGACGATCTTGATCCCCTGCTGGAGCATGGAGCGCACTTGGACAAGTTTGTGGTTCCAGTTGCTCACAAGGATAGATTCATATTGCGTCATACCAAAGGCATCGTCGATCCAAAAGAACTGCGTCGGGTCTTCCGGGTTCCAATGCATATTCAATTGTTCAGGACTATCCAGTTTAATAGTGGAAAGCGCCCATTGGTCTACGGCTGCCATCGCTAGCATAGAAGCGATGGTCGTTTTCCCCGCAGCAGCTTCACCGATAATGAGCACAAAGCCATGATCGCTCAGCGCTTTAGCTGCTTTATGATAAGCAGTGGTCATGACGATCTTGGCCAGATCTTCGCGCATGGAGGCCAATAGCTGCCGGGACTGCGCATAAGCCCGTTCATCCAGGATCTGGCTGAGGTCGCCCAGGCCATAGACCCGCGGAACCGACATGCGCAAATGTTTGTTCTCGGAGATCTGCGCGAAGATCCAGGTGCTGCCCAGTATCAGGCTTTGCCGCACGCCCAGCCCAACCAGCCGTTTCTTGAAGGCTGTCTCGAAGCGCCCCGTGATGCCGGCATTTGTGATAAGCACGTAACAATCGCATTGACCGGCATCCACGAGTTTGCTAATTTTATCAAATTCTTCTTCCACTTCACTTAGCTGCAGCTTGTGACCGGCCCGGTTGGTGAATTTGCACTGGATCACGAATTGACCGGAAAGGTCTTCTGCACCTTTTTGCTGCCAGGTGCCCGTAAAAGCGCCGTCCTTGCCGGCGTCGTTGGTATCTAAAAATGAAACCACCGTCTGACCGAGGATGTCCCGGCAGATCGTGTGACAGAGTTGTTGGAAGGCATGCCAGCCTAATAGATGCAGGTCATAAGTAATCATAAGAATAATAAAGGATAAAATCCATTTGCACAAATCCAGTAAAGATACAAAACAGTGGGTTTGCTTTTGTGACACATTTCCTCAACTTTAAAAATGTTTGAGAAAAAATAGAATTTCGAGATTGATTATGTCTGATTTTGGCTACTTACGCTTAGATATCCGAATTTCATAAAAACGTTTAATGCGATAAGTAATGAAAGATAGATTTGTGAAACAACATTTTGATACAGTATATGATATGCGATATAGACCATTAATGATTCTATTATTTTTGTCGCACAAAACGACCGTATACTGGTAAGTATACGTAAAACGGTCCCTAGATCGACTTAATACGGCAGAAGTATCCCCGGAGGATACTTAAAAGCTCGATTGCAACGCATCAAGCTATTAAAGTGAGGCTCTGCCCAACTTCCGCTTGCTTACTTGCTTACTTGCTTACTTGGTTACTTGATAACAAAACAAGGAAACTCGATTTTAAGGTTCATGTACAGGGAGTCTGCCAATCCTGCAAAACGAAAATTGACTTTCTAATCAGAAGTACTTCCGACAAAGATTGGGATAAGCGTCAGGATGGTATGACCATTACCATACAGAAAGTCGGACAATTTCCATCCTATGAAATTGGACTAAATACCACCCTAAAGAAATATTTGAATGAAGAAGACCAGTCAAACTATAAAAAGGCTTGGGTTTGCCTGTCCACAAGTTACGGCATTGGCGCATACGCTTATTTACGAAGGGTCATAGAAACCGAGATCAAGAGAATAATACAGGATATTGCAAGGCCTTGACTTTGATGGTGCAGAATATGTCAGGACGGCCTATGAAGCTTTTAAGGTAGATTTTCAGATGTCGAAACTGATCGATGTTGTAAATAAATATCTTCCAGGTTCCTAAAAGAACTGGGGGGCAATCCGATTAGATTACTATATGAACAGTTATCAGGTGGAATCCACGAATTTACAGATGAACAGTGCATAGAAAAGGTACACTACATAGACGTTTTGCTAAATTATGTGATTAGAAAGATAAATGAAGAAAAATACCAACTAAACGAAGTAAAAAAAGCCATGTTAGGTTTGAGGCAAACCAAATAAAACAGCCTTAAGGACTGAGATGGGTTCATTCTATAATTGAGCTCAGATTATCGACTAGGAGAACAGTTTGGTAAAATTTCTTAATGGTTACAAAGGGGACAAACCAGGATCATCGTCGATGCTAAAATTAAAGCGTTTGACCATCAAATTCTTTACTGCATTGAAATCCGGAAATTCGGATTTATGTCCGTTCAGTCCCCAGTTTTTTAACGTTAGCAAAGCAGCTTGTCGTAACTGTAATTCAAAGTCTCCATTGAAATAATAATCCAGTGGGATTTCTATATAATTTTCTTCTTCATCTGTCTTAAATAACTTTCCGAAAGTTTCCTGCACCAGATCGTACTCTTGCTCAGCGGTATGGAAAGTCTTTTTCTGCATTTCAATACTCACCTTATAACTCACTGTATGGTTGAATAATGCTAAAAGGATTTGCCAATCCAACCAGCCGTTTCCCCGTAGTTTCTTGATAAAATCGGGATAGCGTGGATCTTTTTTCAGACGCAAGAGGGTCAGGCGCATGGGAATCATACAGGCCAGGTATCTCTCCCTGATCATCTCCAGAGATTTTGTCTGCGAATATTTACCGCTGATACTTTCTTCCCATTGGAGCCCAGGAAATGTTGTTCCGGTAAAACCCGTATTTGGTTTTTCAAGTGATGTCCGGTTCGGTTCATCAAAATATTTCTGCTTAAGAAAGTATCTGTAAAGCCGTTGGTAGAGAAAATCTGCCATGGTTTTCCCTGCAAGATCTTCTTTTTCCAGCCTTTGTTGTATTTCGTTTTCAAGTTCCTTAGAAGGAAGTAAACTGAGTTCGTCCAGTATTTTCTTAATACATACAGCCATAAAAGCACAGTGCATTTGGATGGCCTGATAATCTTCCTGAATCACGGCAGGCACTTTAACTACCCATTTATGGATATCGTTTGAAGCTTGTCTAATGGGCGCCTCCCAAGTTTCGCCAATGAGAATCTCTATCTCGATTTTGCTTTCTAAAAGATGCAGGTCAGTTTTGCTCAGTCCCAGATCTGATACAATGATTTGGAATACTGCAATAAATTCCTCTGCGACCGAATTGGTCATCCAGTCATTTTCGAAACTGAATTTCCAGTTACTTCCTAAAGCATTCCAGGAAATCGTTCGGTGTTCTCCTGCATCATTCAATGGAATGTCATCCAATTTTCTCTGTAGCAACGAACCCAATTCCTCATCCTTGACCGAACTGTTCATTTCGTCCACCATGGGCTGTAAAATGTCACTGTAGAATTTCCCCATTTCTTTTACTTCTGATGCGATTGCAGCAGCAATTTCCGGACTAAGCCGGGACCCAAGCGCAATGACAATTGCGATATCTCTTAAAGAATACATGAGCAAATTATCCTCAGGATCATATTCCCTGCTTTTGAATTCTCCCCTGTATAAAATAAATAGTCTGAAATCTTCAAGGGAGCTGATCCAGGCACCTTCTTTAAAATCAGCGTTCAGGATCATCGCAAACGCGTCTGAAATCCTATGATTGAGTGCGGCTTCTGATGTGGCGTGGCGTGCAGCTGATAGCGCGTAGTATTTCGCGGCAAGATGACAGCCGATCAGAGAGTAAAGCTGCGAAATATTAAGCAGTGCTAAAATATGTCCATCCCTGGTATGATCATGGCGCCAAAGAGTTTTGGCTTTGTGAAAATAATTGATCGCCCTGAGTACTGATTTAGGTTCTGTCGTATGGAGGTATTTTACGCCCCTTTCTAGATATACCTTGGCCAGGTCGTGATCTGAGCTTTTTTTTGCGACAAAGGGCATCAATTTATCTGTAAACTCTTCCAGGCATTCAATCTCATCAATATCGTGGTCTTGTGTAATTAATATTTTAATGAAGTTGGTTAATCGGTTAGTCAGTTCTTTGACGTCATATTGTGTGGCAGAATCCAGTAGATTAAGAATTTTATCCAGATGCACAAAAGTGTCATCCATAATGGTTTCGCTATCAGGATTTATGGTATGGTGCAAGGTCAAAAGCGCGGCGATAGCATGGAAATAGCAAACCTGGTTCGGATCTTTTGCTTTCTTTAATTCACCATTGGCCATATGCAATATACGTTCTCTCCAATATGCTATTTCTTCGGCCTTGATATCTACTTTGCCGAAATGTATAGAACCCTCTATCAGCCCGACTAAGGCAGAGGCATCTTCTAAAGATTCCACATCCCCGAAATTTTCAAATTCTGTAAAATAAGCTCTGATTTCAGCTTCCATTCCCTCCATAGTGCCGTCTGGTGCGGCTAACATATTAGGCCTAATTGTTGTCCAAATTAGTTCATAAATTGCTTTTTGCCTGTAAAATTTAGGAATATCGGGCAGATCTATGTAGAGCTTTAGGAGTGTCGCCCAGGTATTCCAATGGTGTTTTAAATATCCTGCATAACGGCAGTAGTATGAAGAATTCAAAACTTTAAGAAATTCTGCTTGCCGGAATTTCGCTATTTTGTCGACATTACTCCAAACCTGATAATCCTCATTGTAGCCCTTGTCTCCTTCATCTCCGCTATCGAGCAATAGTTTATCCAAAAGTGGCGCATCCAGTTTGCGATCTTCTCCTTCTGTCTGAATAGACCTTTCACTTACGGCATAATATAACCGGGCAAAAACAATTTCTTTATTTTGCTGGGCGATAGGGTTTTCTAATTTTGATATCTGAACATGTATTCGTTCTATGACCTCTTCCACGGCCTTTTCTGCTGTAATATCGCTGAAATTCCATTTTATGGTCTGAGCAAACCTCTCCCATACCTCTTCCGATAATTCAGCCAGGATTAATTTTGCAGCTTTGATTTTTTCCAGTAAAGCAAGGTCTTTGACACCTTCATTCGCTGAATCAGCATATTTCAATACAATTGATTTCACCTTTTCAGCACATTGTTTTAATAGCTTTGGATCAAGGTTTTCCTGGTGGGTTTGCCATTGTTTCAATAGTTCAGCATCATTGTCCTTGTACTTGCGAGTGATGTCAGCATTCGTTTCAAAAATAAATTGCTGTTCATCGAACTTATATTCTCCCTTAACGAACAGCATGAAAAAATGACTGATCGCTTTGGTCACTTCTATGCTACTGAAGGAAAAATTTTTACTGGAGTAGAGTTTTAGCTGGGTAAATTTTGAACTCCACTGATCCAGATCGCGCTGAAAAATATCGTCCTCATAATCACAATATATAATTTCGTTATTTTTACTGTTGTAATTTTCCAGCCAGTTTTCCAATGCCCGGAGCTTCTGGAATTCATAACCCCTTAGCGCTTCAGCGGCATCGGTATCTTTTGAAAAAATAAATAACTTATCTAAACTCATGATCTATGTATTGTGAATTATTTTAAATTTCTTTTATGTCCTGTAATCATTCTACGATGCTATTCCCTGAATGATCCCGTTGATTTGCCGCTGGCTAAGGCTGTATCTTGGTATGAACTGAAAGCCATTTTGCTGCATCTGCTCAGGAGAAGCGATGATTGAGCCTCTGCCTTTACCAAACTGGGTTACGACCATTTCTCTTAAGGATTGTGGAACATTTCCATAGTAGATCGTCCTGAAAAAAGATGCATCTGCAATGAGACCTGCAAACTCAAGCCAACAATGACCATCCCATTCACCAACGATCTCTGTTCCATCCTCTGCGTCTGGGAAAGGTTCCTTACAGACAAATATTTTTTTGCTATTGTAATGCAGATCACCACAGATTACGCTTACAGGAATGTTGGATTGATCGGTGATGATCGCTGCCCACATTGCTGAAATTTGTGTGCAATTAAAAGCCTTTTGCGGCATATTCATAAGCACGTCCTTGACCGCTGCCTGTATGAAAGCCATATCGTCTTCTGTCAAATGGTAGGACAAGAAACTTTGAACCTGGTTCTGGTCTAAATTCTGCGCTAGCGCGGCTGTTAAAATCTGGTTTCTAAACATTTTGTTAATTTATAACCGCTAAAATAACGAACTTTAAGATGTATTTAAATTTCATAATTTCATTCCATGATCAGTGAAGAAAAACTCAAAGGAGATTTAGGTGAAGAAGTAGTAAATACCCTTGCCTTTGACACCTATTTGAAGTACTGGTGTTATCCGGGTCCAAAAGATGAAAAGGGTTCGATGAAGGAAATCTGTGATCTTTTGATCCTATTCCGGGATACCATGATCATTCTTTCGGTCAAAAACTATGGTTTTAAGGGTAATTACGATCGATATTTCAGATCTACTTTAGATAAGGCCGTTTCACAGATTGCCGGTGCGGAAAGGAGGCTTGCCGACGGCAGCAGGGAACTGTATATCCGCCATGCTGATCTAGGTGAAATGAAGTTCGAATTTGGCAAATACCAAAAAATTCACCGCATCATCGTCAATCACAATACAGCCCCACTTTTCTACCCTGGAGGTAGGCTGACTTCCACTGGGAAATATGTTCATATTTTTAACTGGGATGCCTTTCTTGGTATAGTGAAGGAACTGGATACTATTCCTGATTTCATCCAATACCTTCAAGAACGGGAACTGGTTTTTAAAGACAAAAAAACAACTATTATGAATGGCACTGAAGAAGCTTGGGATTCAGAAGTTCAGCGTTCTTTTTATGATTACAATACTGCGCAACTTGATTCTGGCCCTAATTTTTTATTGATCTCCGGCACTGAAAATGATTTGCTGGCTGATTACCTCTGGCATGACCGCAAGTTCAATAAGTATTTTTATGACAGTAGCTACAATGGCGGTAGCTTTCAGTTGGATGGAAAGTGGCAGGATTATTTGTCACAAAAAGAGGTTCAGCGCAAGAAATCCGCTGATTTTGCGAGTTATTTTGTAGACGAATTTTTGAAGAACGAGGTTTTATATAAACAGGACTCCTCTAATCTGGAATTGGCAGTGGAATTATTATCGCTCAGTCGGTTCGAAAGGCGCATTGTTGGCTCACAATTCCTATCCATGCTTTCCCAGTACAAGAATTTGGCTAAAGAAAATATCGTCAGGAGGTATGGTAAGACCGGTGATCTGGTTATTGCTTTTGTACTCTATAGCAGGGATATTCCTCGGGAAATGATGACCTTACTTTCTCAGATCGCTGCGGAGGGATATGCCTATTGGAACAGGTATCAGGATAAGAAAATTGCTATTATTGGCTTTTCACAGGATGGTGTAGGTTTTATATTTGGGTTGTTGAACGCCGAGCCGTTTTCAGCCGAACGCGAAGAGATCACCAGGCTGAATCTAGATGATTTAAAGTGGTTCACCAATTTTGAGGTTTTTATGGTTAATCACAAGGAATACCCTGATGAAAAATAACTTGCTAAGTAATGTCGCAACCGGAATTTATAAAAGGGATAGATAAAGATAAGATCATTAGGCTTTCTGAGAAGATCAGGGAAGCATGGAATGATTATTTTTTGGAATCGAGGTATTGTCAGCAGCAGATCAATTTCGGCCCTGAAGAGCGAACGAATCATATGGGTGACCTGCTGAACTATTTTGATGATACCATCGAACTTTTGGAGCAGATTCCCTTAAAGCCAAATTACCAGCTCGCTCTATATGACACGGTTTCGGTGCTTCAACTGATATACATTGGACAGGATCTGATCGATGAACTCCGGTTTGTATTTAAGATGCCTCAAAGTAGTGGTGCAGACAAATTACTCATCAGGACGCTGCGAAATGAACTTACAGGTCATCCCATCAGCAGGGATAAAAAGAACAATTTTATCTCCTCGGTGTTTTTTACCCGCAATTCCCATGGAAAAGTTATTGAATATCTGCGTTATCACAAGGAAAAGGATTATAAATCTGAAGTTATCCGATATGAGTGGTCTGAAGTGGTCAAAGTACATGAGACCTATCTGCTAGGCAACTTAAAAGAAATACTGGCTACGATCAAGGATAAGCTTAAACATTACCAAAATCAGCTTAGCCAGTTTCTGAAATCCTTTCCCAGAATTTCGTTTGATGGCCTGGTTAGTAAAACGGAGCACTTGATGGAGGTTTTTTTCGAACATTCGAGTTTGTATTCTGACTCAAATTTGCGCTATTTTTTCCAGCGGTGTGACTTACATCAACGGTATTCCCATTGTATAAACTGCTTTATCCGTGACCTAAAGCGGGATTTGTTGCAGGTAGAAATGGATCTTAAACAATTCAGGGCCGGTGAACTGCCAATGGAGAATTTGAAAAGCGTTCATCAGGTAAAGACTAAAATTGTTTTTACAAAAGGCTCTGATAAAATTATAGAAAGCAAACAGATAGAGCGTAATATCAGATATCAATTTTCGAAACTCCGTGATAAACACCCAATCTTTGGGATCGATTATTTTATCGAAACCTATAAGGATGACCCCGAGCTACTTTCGGAGCTTAAGCACATGCAGAGCGTAATTGGAGACGATCGAGAGTTCTTTTGCTCTTACGAATATCTGCGCCATCTGTTTACCACCAAAGGCTTGCTTTGATCTCGGTTTGATTAGTTTTGAGTTTCATCTCTTTTATTTTTCTTGCAGATGAGCCAGATGAATATGATGATCGTAAAAATGCTGGTTATACAAATTACGGCTGTTTTTATGGTTTCATACTGGATTTGATGTACAACGTTGAATAGCATCAATGAGTCAGTCATCCAAGTGGTGATTATTTTTTCTGTTTTCATTTCAGTTTCAGGATCTTTTTGTTTTCCCACTGCAATGATCGTCTAAGGGCATTGACTTCTAAAGGACACTAGATAGTTTGGATTTCAGTAAAAATTAGTAGATATTAACCGGATGATTAAACACTTTAAAAGTCTTGCGGACATTGAACGTCATTTCAATTACGGATGGGATTGCAGAGAATAAATAGAATCACTACGCTGGAAGGATGGACTCTTCTCTCCGTATACCGGTTTAAAGAATGTGAAACAAATCGGCTTTTACGATACTTATGTATGTTTGGATACTGGACGTTCATTTTCCTCGCTGACTGGAACTATCTTTGCCAATAGTAAGGTGAAGTTGCTGCACTGGTTTCAAGTAATATGGTTGAACTGGCAACATCCTGAGCTAAGCAGTGCTGAGATATCAAGGCAGGTAGGCATCAATCAAAAAACGGTATGGAGTATGCTTAAAAAAATCAATGCCGCTGAAAAGCAAATCTAACACCACAAAAATGAAATTTTTAAAAGTTTTAGCACAAGGTATCATGCACTATGGAGATACACCAATTTTGGTTTACAAATTAGAGGACGGCACCTTAGCCGTCAATAAGAGGGGTTTTGTAGCTGACTTAGTAAAGCACTCAACAACTAAAATGCAAGTATTAGTGGTCATTGTTCCAGAATAATGGTGCTTAGATACTAAAAATATAAAGTGATGGACTTGAACAAAATCATTTCAGCCAATGAACCTAAATTTGATAAATGGGATGCACAATTTGATGATTTCATTGAAGCGCAATTTGAAGCCCACAATTTAGATAATGAAGAAAACGAACGCAGGTTTTTCCAGACTAACGAGTTGTTGATGGATATTGCCAACAACTTTTTAATTTACGGGAAATTCAAGGATAAGTGGGACACTTCAAAATGCTACATGAACTTTTTCGGTCAAAATCTGATACTCAAATCAGAAAAAATGGATATGACCTTTCTATGGGGAATAGATCGGGAATGTTTTTATCTCGATTCCAGTATCCCTTATGCTGAAAACCTGAGGTTCATGACAGACGATTTTTGGAGCATGGTATTGGAATTAAAGAAATATGGAGAATTTGAATTCGATGGAGTGGGCAGGGTCGATGTAAAAAAACGACCATATTTAGAAAACAAAACGAGCACGGTCTTTCAAATGATCCGAAAATATACCATAAATCAAATTGAAAAGCTAAATGCTGATAATCCTCAACAGCCATCCTATATGGAAATGGGTAGCTTTAAAGTTAAATGGGATCTGAAGACGGATTGGGAAACTTTGCTCAAAGAGTCGTGCAGTGCCTTTAAGATGCTCTACTCTATTAACTATCAGCTCTGGAAGATCACTGACCTGGCAAACAAAAAAAAACGTGCTCGCACTTAAGCGCGATTTTATTTTACCGAAACATACTAGCTTATTTGATTTTAGTAACTTCATATCTCCCAGTCTCCAATGATTTAATCGTTAGATTTTAACGTTACTTACCAAAATATATATTCTATTATTGTAAAGGACCTGTGTCTTTTAAATCCAGCTAAATAATATTTACTTTGTAAAAGTATTCATAATACTTTTTGACATAAATAGATTCTACAAGAAGCTGGAATAGAGCTGCTGACTAGTGAATTCAAACTGAAATAATGTACCTTTAATCCATAGGATTTTAGAATTGTAAATCAATATTTATTTGATGCATTTTTCGGTGCGAGAAATTATTAATTTAGTTTAATTACCTATTATTGAGATAGTTAATCTCAAAATACAAATTCCTCACCTTCCGTAATCTAGCCTTCCATAAAAGGCTATTCAAATTCAAATTGTCGATTTTAAGAATACTAGGTTGACCTTTTTTCACCAGATTTTACAAGAACTCCTATAAAAAAGGTTCTTTCAAAAGGTATTCTTTTTTGAATAAAACAATTGGCGTTGGAGTTTAATACTAAATTTAACACTGTTGAGTGATCTATTCTTTGCAAAAACACATCACAAATATTTTTTTTTAAAATTACAGTTCGTAAAAATTCCTTATCCCGAAAATCTAATTTTGGTTTTGATTCCTTACTCATTATGCTTTGTTCATAATTCCTGAAAATCAACGATTGTTAATTGACATCGTAATTTGCACGTATTGTGGATACATACTCTTCAAACTTATTATGATTGTGCATAACCTGAAACTTTCGTGAAGCATTTAGTAAATCTCTAAGCAATGGTTCTATTTTTTTCTCTCGCTCTATTCTTTCTGTATTGGATGCAACCGTGTCAATCGAAAAATCAAGAGTAACACCTTTAGTTAGATTCATGATTCTATTAAGAGAACTATGAACTGATTTTACATCTTTTCTTAATTTATCGAAAAAAGTCTGTCTAACTATCAGACTCAAACTTTTCACCTCGGATTCATTGAATGAGCTATTATAAACTATAGAAATGTATAAATTTAAAATCATATTTACCTCCTCGGAATAATCGTAAACCATCGATTCAAAACTCAATACCGTTTCAACAAAAACCTTTTTCTCATGGGACGTCTGAAAATTGTATGGTATGAGCTGATTATTGAACCCCATCCTGTTGAAATCCGCCCATATTGCTTGTGAGTTACCCTCAATATCCTTTTTTAATGTCTGTAGCTTATCTAACAAAGGTAATGTATAATCAATGTGCTTATAGATTATATCCAAAGCTCTATTATATTCAACATCCTTTTTATTTCGGAGCAGTTCTTTTTTTTGCTCTGCTATTTCCTCTCTTTGTGTTTGATATGTCCGATATAAATAGAATAAGGCAACACTTGAAACTATCAATGCCAATACACTTACAACAGCTGTAATATTTTCTGCTGTGTTTTCTGGTGCAAAGGAATTTACATACAAGCCGAGGATAACTCCAATAACTAAAACTCCACCAACAAACCCCGATAAAAAATCCTTCTCTTCTTTACCCATGATATCGTTACTATTACTCATTATCTTCTCCAGTGAGATCTACCATTACAGGAATTTTTAGATATGAAAGCACTAGCAAAAGATTAAATTCTATATTGTTAAACCTGCTACTGAATTGATTAAATAGTAAATCAAAATGCTCACTAGATTTGAAATCTCGATAAACGGCTTGTAGGTTAGTAAGTCCGTCTACCAAATTTTCATCGATATTACGCGTTACAATTTCGACTAACTCTAATTCAGTTTCATCACTAAATACAGTTTTGCTAATCTGTTTATCAAATACAGATAGTTCACTCTGAAGAAAATTCAGTAGAATATCGACACTCTCTACAAAATTGTTAGTAAAGAACGTAGGTTCAAAGTTAAATGAACGGTCTCGATTCCTTAATGGAGCGGAAATATCATTGAAAAATTGTCTAAAATTTATTCTATCTTGACCAATCCCGACTATTATATCTCTAAAACGGGATTCTTCGAAACGCGGTCTGCAATACTCAAGTTGCTTGTATATTACCTCTATACTTCTATTAAATTCCAAGTCTCGTTTGTTATCTCTCAACTCCTCCTTCTGATCTTCTATTTGATTTCTCTGCTGAATAAAGTTTATATAGAGAAAAATTAGTGTCAAGATGTGAAGAATACCTACACAAACACCCACGACAGCATTAATACTATTGTACCCACTTGAATCACCTATAAATTTTTTCCAGTAATCATACAATGCTAAGCCAAAGAATGGCATTAATAATGCTGTTAGAATTATTATAGTTGGTATTAGCCAAAAACTTAATAATTTTTGCAAGGTCATAAAATTCCCACTAAGATTAATAATTCTTCAAAGATAAGCCTTATCATACATATTCCTTCACCAAGAAGCCCAACCAAAAAGAATCTAAGGGATTAAATTCTTTACCATTCTCAGATATTAGCCTAACCTGATTTTATCAATAGATATATGGAAGATTTGATTATGAAGTCAGTCTTGAAAGTTTATCAGCAGATAAAGATCCAATTATAATTCTCTCAAAATGGCAATCATCGATTCTCACTGCAGTATAGGTAAGGCTACCTACCTTTATACCTAAATTAGGGAGAGCTTGATCCCAATTTTCAAATCTACATTAATCATAACTTTATCAGTGTAGAAATACAGATTTTTACAATTGTAAGAGGTTCGAAATCTACATTTATACAAACGCATTTATTTCCATTTCTACTTTTTCATACCTATCTTTATGAGGTAGCATTTGCAGCTAAAAAACAAGGTGAGCTTTTCGGTGAGTCACTTTTCAAAATATGGCTTTGAATACAGATAGACATTGATTTTAGGCTTAAAATATGATCCCAGCGGGATCACAGAAAAAAGCTAATCGCAAGATTAGCTTTTTTTGTTTTAACAGAGTAGGATTCGAAAGAACGTCTAATCTGTTTTCTGCTTTTGGAAGCTGAGGTATATGCGCGTAGACCAATCCAAAGAATACTAATAGAGATAATAGATTCTGTTCTATATTTAAAGGTTTTTAAAAGTCGTGATGTTAATTACGGTTTTTTTCTCAGCGTCAGGAGTCATGTTTTTGATCTGATCTCTCCTGAGCAAATTATTAATGGCACTTACTTTGCCTTTTTCCTGTCCATCAATAACAACTATATTCTGTTTGCGGATATTTGATTCGGCTATTACATGTAATTTTTTGGAAAGCGTTAGATACAGCATAAAACATATGAAGGCGATTAGAATATCGGATATTTAATTAGCTATTTTTGTTTAACAACATTACCTTGGATGTTGACAACGTAGTTCATAAAATAAATTTGAAAAATGAGAATTACCCTATTTGGCACGCACAAAGTAGGTAAAACCTCCTTAGCAGAAGAGCTTCTGGAAAAACTTCCCGGATACGCGCTGGAAGTAGAACCCTACTATCAACTGGAATCATTGGGCCATGAATTCCTTGAAGATCCCAGCGCTGAAGATTTCGTTGAACAATTTAACTACTCTGCCCAGTTAATTTCACAAAGTGGAGACAATGTAATATTCGATAGATGTGTACTCGACATCTTAGCTTATCTGCATATTCTTGATCCAAAGAAAAATATTCAGTTCCTTTTTGAAAAAGCCTTTGCTGTATTGGCCGAAATTGATCTTTTGGTGTTTGTCCCCATTGAAGAACCCGATTTGATACCTTGCCACAAGTCGGATCTACCCAAACTTAGATCTAAAGTTAATGATTTACTCCTCGATTGGATTGACGACTTCGGTATACAAGCTATTGAAGTAAACGGCACATTATCGAGTCGTAGTGACCAGATACTTGCTAAAATTAAATCCTAAGATGTTAGATTTTTATATTATCGATGATAAACAAGTAAAACCAGATTTTCCTGAAAAGGCAGGATTGGTTTTCGCTGGACAACTTGACGAAAAGACTTTCAGCAGTCTTCAGCAAAAAGGCATAATCGCTACACAATTTGACTATTATACGGATTTCAGGCTGAATACTGCTCTGATTAAACAAATTCAGCAAATTATATTAGACAAGGGATTCCAAATGGATACTGACATAAAAAGCTTCACTCAAATCCTTGACATTGCAAGTAACAAACAAAGTGGTTTAATTGCATATAGCGATTAAACATATCTTTTGCATGAAGCGCGGTCTCTCCTTCACTAAAACGGATCGTTTGAGCTCCCTATAAAGTTCATAAACTCAATTTTGGGCTCAACAGCAAGGTTTTTATCTCTTTGTTCCTGAAAATCGACAAAGCTCGGTATTCTCAGTAATTGATCCTGTATCTCATTATTCTTATATTGGGAAATATGTACGAAAGTATTGCTTTCACCACCCTGCAAAATAGTATACAGGAATTGTGTTCCATCTAACTTCCTGAAATCTTTGAGAAAGCTTTCAATCATTTTTTTATTCGCATGTACATAGTCATCGCGAACACTATAGGTTACTTTAACAACAATCATTTCTTTTATTAATTTATGTTTATAAATGCACAGCGGGATTTTCAATGCGCAAAGGGAGATTCTCGATTTCACGTAAACTGACGGTCGAAGAAAGCCTTTGTGAATTGGACAGCAAGATATGAAAAATTTGGGTCATTGGATCTCGGAATGCACGATCTATAAGAATATAAATACTGGCAGCTGTGTGTACCAGCAATAAAACTTGTGAATCCACATAAACGATTCGGTACAACACAAAAAATGAGACTAACCATCGGGATTTTGATACGATTTGATCAAATTTAAACCTGTTATTTCATTATTTTCACCCATTCAATAACATTTATAAACAGTTAGCAAGTCCATAGACATCTTCGAAATACTATCAGAAGCCATGAACAATAAAAACCTTTCTACAAAGCCACACTATCCCATTTTAGACGGACTACGAGGAGTCGCAGCGATTATCGTTGTAACCTTTCATCTCACGGAGCCATTGGGAACAGGACATCTCGATATCTTGGTCAACCATGGCTATTTGGCGGTTGACTTTTTCTTTCTTTTATCTGGCTTTGTGATCGGTTATGCCTATGATGATCGCTGGCATAAAATGTCTATTGGCACCTTCTTTAAACGCCGTATTGAACGCCTTCAGCCGATGGTTATATTAGGTATGACTCTTGGCGCAATAGGCTTTTACTTTACAGATTCTACAATCTGGCCACTTATTCACACCGTTCCGCTCTGGAAAATGCTTTTGGTAATGTTCATTGGTTATACGATTCTCCCCGTTCCCCTCTCTTTGGATATTCGTGGCTGGCAGGAAATGCACCCGCTCAATAGTGTCGGCTGGTCATTGTTTTTTGAATATATTGCCAATATTCTATATGCCATCGGTATTCGCAAACTATCCAAAACAGCTTTAAGCATTTTGGTCTTTATTGCAGCTGTGGCACTAGCCCATTTGGCGATCACAAGTCCTACTGGAGATGTTAGCGGTGGCTGGACATTAAATGCTGAACAAGTGCGGATAGGAATCACCCGTACCATGTATCCTTTTTTTGCGGGCCTCCTGCTCTCCAGAATAACAAGCCCAAGTCGTATCCGACATGCATTTTTGTACTGTAGTATTTTAATCGCTATTGTGTTGTATATGCCTCGTATAGGCGGAGCAGAACAGCTCTGGATGAACGGGATATATGAGTCGGTATGCATTATCATTGTATTCCCCTTGATTGTTTACCTGGGGACAGGCAGCATATCAGGCAACAGAATAGAAAATAAGCTCTGTAAATTTTTGGGTGACATCTCCTACCCGTTATACCTCGTACACTACCCTTTCGTCTATTTTTATGTTGCCTGGATCAGCAACAATAAGGATGTGACGCTTATAAAAGCTTTGCCTTATGCCCTATTGATTTTGGCGGCGAGTATTGCACTGGCCTATATCAGCTTGAAATGGTATGACGAACCTGTCCGCAAATGGCTCAGAAAGAAATTGGGCTAATGCATAAAAAAACTGCCGGCATAAGGGGTCAATCGCTAAAAATAGTGCTATTCCAATACTCCTGTTTAACGTTCCAGTATTCTCCGGATAGCCTGTTTTTCATGCAGTGACAACAAATTGAATTTCTCGGGACTAACAGTCGACTTTGCAGCAATGAACAGCACATTTGGGTAGTCAATGAGTTTTTCTTGCAATAATTTCGCTCGCTCCATGTGAAAATCAGAGGTGATCACGATGAAGAGATCTGGAGAGATCTTTTTGATAATCTCCTTTGATAGCATAAAATCTTCGTAGGTATTTGTGGATAGTACAAATGGAAGTAAATCTTTCTCTGCGACACCTCTTTCCATAAGATAAGCTTGAGCATAAGTGCCATGCGGCTTTTCTGTCCGATTGAAATGTTCACCCATGCCTCCGGTGCATAAAATTGCAGTCCCCTCATTATGACAATAGAAATTATAGGCACATTCATTTCTATCTAATGCCATAACGCTGAGATTCCCCTGCTCATCATTGGGTGCGCCCAACAATAATATCAGGTTTTTAATTTTTTCCATACGATTTAATTATTCATACAATCAAATGTAATAAGACCTAGATGAAAACCAAGTAAGAAGTCGGTTAAATTTTATCCAGTTACTATTAATTCTTAATCATTTCATGCTCAAATAAATTAAAATGTTACAAAACATTTTTCAAAGTTGATTAATCAATCGATTGACTAAACTAATTATGATAAAAGTTTATTTTTTTACACACCAATAAAAAATGCCTTATTTATATTTATTGATACACAATATAAACCATTATGAGAAAACTTTTAAATCTAATGCTTGCAACCCTCGCTTTAGGGGCTGCATCCTGTAACAAGACCTTGGTAAACACCGAAGAAAGTGTCGAAACTCTAAAAGCAAAAACATCAACTAGCTCGGTAACAAATGAATGGAACAGTAATCCCTACAAGCTGAACGTCATCTATTTTGTTCCAAATGATGTTGATTCCATTCCCAATTTCAGAAAGCGTCTTAGCAAGATCCTTTTAGACGCCCAAAACATGTTTGCAAATAATATGAATCGCGAAGGCTTCGGTAGAAAATCCTTCGGATTAGATCTGCTCAATGACAGCCTAATTAACATCCATTACATCGCTGGAAAATATGGTAAAGCTACTTATCCATACTCAGGGGGTAGCGGCGCTGTGAAGGCGGAAGTGGACAGCTATTTTAATCAAAATCCGTCAGGAAAAAAAAGCGAGCACAATCTAATCATTATTCCAACCTACAATACAGATCCAGCTAATCCGGGAGGCCCTCCATTCTATGGCACTGGTACCAGCTGCTATGCGTTAGATTATGTAAATCTGGACGCTAAAAACTTAGGAATAGGCGGTGATATTGGATGGAAAGCAACTGTATGGATAGGTGGAATGATTCACGAACTGGGCCATGGATTAAATGCCAGCCACAACAGAATGAACAAAACGTTAGCGCCAACTTTAGGTACGGCATTAATGGGTTCAGGCAATTCAACCTACGGAATCTCTACAACTTCTTTGACCAGTACCACAGCAGCAACATTTAACAATAGCCAAGTATTCAGCACCGTGGCAAGAAGTGACTGGTATGCTTCCGCATCTGCAGAAATAACATCCCTGTCATCAAGCTTTGTGAACAATAAGATTATCGTTTCCGGGAAATTTACAACAACAAAACCGGTCAATGACATTGTTGTTTGGCACGATAGGGAGCCTTTTGGAGTGAATAACGATTATGATGCCGTACAATGGGCTACAAAAATAATCGGCCAGGATAGTTTTCGATTTGAGTGCCCATTAGCTGATTTTTATGATCTGACAGGAAATTACGAAATGAGAATAGGATTTCTCCATGTCAATGGAAGCCGTACTACCTTAGGATACGCTTATAACTTCGTTAACAATATCCCCGATTTATCCAAGGTTGTGACCTATAAATTGTTACCGACCACAGGTTGGTCAATTGTAGCTAGCGATAGTAATGAGCCTGGATCACCGGCAAGCAATGTATTGGATATGAATAGAAGTACAGTCTGGCATACTCCCTGGTCGTCCACTCAAACTCCGCAGCCACATTTCTTCTCCATCAATATGGGCGCAATACGTACCGTAAAAGGAGTTGCTTTCCGTAACCGCGACAATTTAAATGGAGCGATGAAAGATGTCAATATTTACTCAAGTACAAATGGTATAAGCTGGACGTTGATCAAAACGACGCAGTTGAGCAAAGTTGCTGGCTCCTGGATCAATGTCGATCTTAATACATCCATTAGCACCCAATACCTTAAAATAGAATCGACAAGTTCTTGGGGTGATTTCTTCTATTCTCATCTTGCAGATTTTGGTGCATATTAAAATTTAGATCGATAGAATATAGGGCCGATATCGCAAATAATATCGGCCTTTTCTAGCTTTGATCAACACCGAATAAGTGAGATTCATAATTGAGGTTAGCAAATAATTTTATATTTTTAGTAGATCATGCTGACTTTGACTTATCAATAAGCTAGAAAAAACGATCGAAATAATCACTTATCATTAAAATTAGGATGAATAGACAAGAACTGATCAAAACTTTTTCTGACAACCACTATACAGTTATTGCCTATATCCAGGCATTACCTGAGCCTCATTTTTCATATCGTAATCATGAAAAATGGACGGCTGGTCAGCAACTAAAACATATTCTATTAACGCTTCTACCCTTTCCAAAGGTACTTCAGTCAAAAGATTACATAGCCCAAAAATTTGGATCCCTGCAACGCGTAACCTGGGACTACGACACGGTACGTAACAATTATCTCAAAACAAGCCGGCAAGCCCCAAGTCAATTTTTGCCTGAAGAAATCCTGCCCGCACAGAAAGAGGGTCTGATTGCGCAACTGGAAGAAGTATTAGCTACAATCAATCAGCTATTTGTACTGTACAATGAAGAGGAGCTCGATAGCCTGGTTTTACCACATCCTCTGCTCGGCAAACTCAGTATACGCGAAATGTTTTTTCTGATGAGCTATCATCCCCTACACCACCTGAATCAAATCAAAGAAAACTTGGTCTCATTCAATCAATGAGCCACACTTTATTCATCAGCTTTTCATCGAATCAGTGTTAATGGTATTGTCTATTCTCTTGCATGGACCATATCATATAAATCAAAGCCTTCAGCCCAATAGTCTTTATGAATTTCCCTTAGTATAAAACCATTTTTCTTATAAAATCCGAACGTGAATTGAGAGGTACCGACTTCGATCTTTTCAACCTGATGATGGGTGTACAGAAAGTCAATACGGTAATGCAAAAGGTTTTTTCCAAAACCAAATCCGTGATATTTTGGATTTAAAAAACTCCAGCTCAAAAATCCTGTGCGCTCATCATCAGAAAAACCTACTCCACCGCCACCAATAATTTGCCCGTTAACCAGTGCAACAAAATACGTCTCCATTTCCTGGTCAAGATATTCTGTGAAATCGGCAACCTCGCTCTGTGCAAAGTACTTCGGTATATTCATATGAAGAATATCGATCAGCTTATTTCTATCCTGAACATCATATTTCCTAATTTCCAAATACTTATCCATAATTGGTATGATTACAAATCCCTGTCTATTGTTAACTTACATTTCCTTTGAAGTTTATTAAATATAATAATAATTTAGTGTGTTTTTATTGCGCTATTTCCAGGCCCACCGATTGGCCGTATTTTTCCCAAGAAACATTAAAAACCATCGCTATTGGCTTGATTTTTGATTAATTTTTTGATTAATTTTACGGTCGCACTGCGGTAAGCAGATGATCATTAAATACCCAATATGCAAAAACCTCAAAAGGATATTCCGATTTTTTTTGAAGCATTAAATCAGATGCCGATTGCAACTGCCATTTATGATAATTCGAACCTCAATATCGCATTCGCCAACTCGCGAATGCTAAATATGTGGCGTACAGAAAACGAAATATTTGGACATTCCTTTGGAGAGGTTTTTCCGGTTTTTACCCAAGAAGGATTTACAGATATACTCCGTAATGTCTGGGAAAGCGGTGTCACCTACAAGGCATTTGAAACCCCTGCAACGATCATTGACCGTGATTTCAAGATCAAACGTTATTTTGATTTTGAATATAGACCCCTCTTTGATAAGCGTGGCCGAACTTATTCCATCCTCCACACAGCCACAGATGTCACGCATAAGATACACGAAGAGAAACCTGAAGATCAAGAAAATATAACAATCAATCCGGCAACCAACCTGCGCATGATATCCTATACGCTATCACATGATGCTAAAAATCCTTTGGCTCTTGCTAAATTGGGTATAGGTGTACTAAAAGAACATTTGGATATGCAGTCCAATAGACGGCTCGAATTGTACGATGTCATTGATCAATCACTTGAAAACATTGCTGATATTATCGACAAAACGGTAGAACTGAGTCTTGCCCCAATCAATAGACTACGGAAACAATCTGTTCGTTTAGATCTTACATTGCCCAATTGGTGCCGAGAAGCCAAATTATTATATCGTAGCTCGCATACCGAACTTATCTTTGGTGACCTTTTTCCAGTAAACAGTGATCAAAATGGAATCTACCAAATCTTTACAAACTTGATCAACAATGCCGTCAAATACTCTTCGGCCAATAAGAAAGCAGCGGTACATATTTATAGTGAAAAAGTAACGAACGGTGTGTTATATATCATCAAAGACAATGGTATCGGTATTCCGCAGCATGAACTCGAAAATATCCGCATGGAAAGACTCCGTGGTTCAAATTCAACGGATTACCAGGGAAAAGGCATCGGATTGTTTATCGTTCAGGAAATTCTTGAAAGACTCAAAGCGCAGATGGCCATCTTCAGTAAGGAAAACCAAGGAACCGAAATCCGTTTATTTTTCCCAAATTAATAAAGCGACGTAGCCCTTTTATCTTCCCTTTCATGGTAGATTTTGCCAATCTTAACCTGCTTTCAAGAAAAATCATTGTTGGACTGCTGATTTATGGCTAATTTTGAGTGTTTAGAAATTGTAAGCAAAATCAGACACGTCTCTATGAATCATTTTCGTAAATATTGGAAACTATTTTCCCATATTGGTGCACATCCGGGCATGTCATACATCGATTTCAAACGCGTACACATGATAAATTTGATTGCATTGTTATGTTTATTTCCGACAATTTTCTTTTCGATCCTCAATCTTATCGACCACCGCTATGTTTTATCGGCGATTAATTTCTCCAATTCAATATGTTCGTTTACGGTCCTTCTGCTTCAATATTATGGGAAACACAATATCGCTAAAGCAACACTATTGACAAGTAATTCTGTGTTTTTCTTCGCTGGGGCACTACTTTATAAAAATGGCGGCGAATATTTTTTATTGTGCACATTGATTGTCTCGATGTTGATGTATGACAATCGGAAGATCCATATAGCCCTTTGTATTACAGTAGCTTTCTTGATTTTACTGCTATATCTGCTTCCTGATATACTTCCCTTGAGCCAGCAAGTTCCACGATCCAGATCTGTTTTCAATATTATCAATGCACTTGCTTTCATGGTCGTTGCGGTCAACTTCTTTCTTGATATCATCTATAAGAATATGAAAAAAATTGAGCAGCAACGCCTCAACTTAGAATCCATGAATCGAGACAAAGAAAAAATTTTTTCTATTATCGCGCACGACATCAAAAGTCCTTTTGCCAACTTGGAAGCACTGGTATTTATGTTTCGTAATCAGATGCTCGATAGTACGGCCTCCCAGGAATATATCCAACAGATCTATCAGCAGATTACGCAGCAGAATCAAGCTCTGGATGATTTACTACAATGGGGCAGCAGCAGTATGCAGGGTATGAATACCAAAGCATCACCCCAATTAATCAAACCTATGATACAACAAATTATTAAAGTTTTTAGTGAGAACACACAATCTAAACAACTAAAAATCAATATCGATATACCTAACAACACGCAGATAATTGCCAATCGGGATCATACCATCATTATTTTACGCAACTTGATTAGCAATGCGATCAAATTCAGCTATGTGAATGGGAATATCAACATTTACACCAGCATGGATGAAACCTATACACATATTCATATTCAGGATGAAGGAATAGGGATTAACCCCTCGAAGTCTGCTGCGCTTTTTAATGAGATTCAGCAAAAGTCCTTTGGCACAGAAGACGAGCCCGGATCGGGTGTGGGTCTTGTCTTATGCAAGGATCTTATTGAACGAAACAAAGGTGTTGTGAACATCCAAAGTACCCCCAATAAGGGATCGGTTTTTACAGTGGGATTGCCATCCTGCCCCAGCCATAAGCCGCAAACCAATGTCGAAGTGCCTACATGCTGTTAACTCAAATATAGGTTTAGAATTTTTTTTGTAAGATTATTTCCGGTCGAGAAACTTTATGTGCTTCAATATATGTTCATTTTTGTAGATTTACCCCTAACGCACATTGACGCAAAGGAAATATGGAAGTAAAAGCCAATTATGAATATAAAATCATCGACACACCAGTTGGTCCTATACACTTAATCGCTACCGAAAAGGGACTTTCAGGTTTAGTTTGGGCGGACAAGGATTATATCCGCACAAAACTTCCTACAGCAACCTACAATGAACAGGCTCCAGTTTTAATACAGACAGAACTGCAGCTGAATGAGTACTTTGCAAAAAAAAGAAAGATATTTGATATTCCGCTTGATTTTCAGGGAACAGCCTTTCAGATCAGGGTCTGGGAAGTGCTTTTAGGTGTTCCCTATGGTACAACCAGGACTTACGGTCAGCTGGCGCAGCAACTTGGCGACAGCAAAGCTGTCCGTGCCGTTGGTGGCGCGTTGAATAAAAATCCTATAGCCATCATTGCCCCCTGTCATAGGATAGTTGGCACCTCGGGCAAGCTTGTGGGCTTTGCCGGGGGCATTCGCAATAAGTCTATCCTGCTTGACCTTGAACAACACTATCAGACCCCAACACTATTCGATCTTTAAAGCTGATTATTAGCCTTGGAGCATATCATTCCTGCGGCATTCCAATCATTTCAGGGAATCTTTGAATTGCCGATGAAGAGAAAAAAAATTGCATCTCCGCTTTTGTAATTAAAACTATATCTTTATGAAAAGAATTACACGGTCACTATGATAGAGAATACGTTTGGAATGGATATAATGCCTGAAAATGAACATGACAGACTGAATGCCCTCAGACGCTATAAAATAACTGGAACCCCTTCTGAAGCCAGCTTTGATGGAATTGCAAAATTAGCCACACAAATCTTCAATGCCCCTATTGCATTGCTCTCACTGGTGGATGCAGAATCTGTCTATTTCAAAGCAAATATTGGCATGGGCACCACAAAGGAAACGAATCGAGGGCAAAGCTTGTGTAGTCTAGCTATTCTGGACAAGAAAGTAACGGTCTTTGAAGATACACTGAAAGAAGATATCTTACTGACCAATCCAAATGTAATTGGTGATTTTGGACTACGGTTTTACGCAGGTGCACCACTTATTACCCATGATGGTTTTATGATCGGTTCACTGTGCGTCATCGACAAACATCCGCGCGCTTTCACTGCGGCTGATCGACAGATATTAGAAGGTCTTGCTCGGACCGCAATGGATCAAATCGAGCTTCGAAGTTCTTCCATAGATAAAATTGATGAGCTTGAGGGTGTCAATATTACTATGGCAACCATGCAACAACGGCTGCTCGAGCTTAATGACGAGATGGAGCTTGCCAACGATGAACTTTATCGTACCAATAGCCAGCTCAACAAATCCTATGATTTGACAGTGCTGCTCAACAAAAACCTCAAAAAAAGTGAACGTCGATTCAGATCCTTTATAGATAAAGCCCCAATAGCCTTTGCGATTTTAACAGGCCGTGAATTAGTCATTGAAGTTGCCAACGATATGATGCTCAAACTCTGGCGCAAAACAGAAGTTATTCTCGGCAAACCACTAGCACAAGCACTTCCGGAATTACAGGGACAGCCTTATTTGGGGATATTGGATGATGTCTTTACTACTGGCCAAAACTATATTGGAGACACTGCCTACGCAAGACTTGAGTCTATGGGGGAATTGGGCGATCATTATTTTGATTTCACCTATGAGCCGTTGAAAAATGATGAAGGCGAAACGGAGTCTATTATTGTCATCGCCAATGAGGTTACGGATCGTATCAAAAGAAACGAACACCTTGAAGCCCTCAACTATCAGTTGGAAATTGCACTAAAAGCTGGTGAACTTGGTTCTTACAATCGCGATATAAGAACAGGTAAAATGGACTGCTCGGAAACCTGTAAACTCAATTTTGGCCTCACTAAAAACGATCGCTTTGATTATGATGTCCTCATGCAAAGCATCGTCCCTGAGCACCGCGAAATGGTCTATCAAAAAGTTCAGGATGCTATCCAGAACAAGACCACTTATCACGCTGAATATCTCATCCGTTGGCCTGATGGATCGTTGCATTGGATCAATGCGTCGGGTCTTCCCAAATACGATGCAGAAGGCAATGCGACTCACCTCATTGGTGTAGTGGCGGATATCACAAAACGGAAAAATTATGAGTCACAAAAAGATGATTTCCTGGGCATTGCCAGCCATGAACTAAAGACGCCCGTCACGGGATTAAAGGGAACGATTCAACTGCTGGAACGATTCAAGGACAAAACCGGAAGTGACATCATTTCAAGACTTATTGATCAGTCTGCTGTCAATATCAAAAAGATCGTTACACTCGTTGACGACCTTCTTAATATGCATCGAATAAGTGAAGGGCAGCTTCATCTCGAAAAAACAACCTTCAAGGCATCAAAGATACTTACCTCCAGTTGTCACAATATCATATCCCAAGGCAACCATCAAGTTAATATTACCGGCGATCTCGATGCAGATATCTTTGCCGATGAACAACGTCTTGAACAAGTCCTTGTAAATTTTGTCAACAATGCCGTTAAATATGCCCCAGAATCGAGAGAAATCAATATTACGGTTGAACAGCTTCAAGATCGTATCAAAATAACCGTCAAAGATCAAGGTGAAGGTATTAATCCGGCAGTACAGCCTTTTATTTTTGATCGATATTATAGAGCTAATCACGAAGGTAAATCTTACTCGGGGCTTGGACTAGGGCTCTATATTTCCGCTGAAATAATCAAAAAACACGGGGGCCAGATAGGAGTTGATAGCACCGTGGGTTTGGGCAGTAGTTTCTGGTTTTCCATCCCACTCCCGACAGCAGAAAAATAAACGCAAAAGAGCCGGTTTTTACCCGGCTCTTTACTATCAAATCCTACGTGCTTATTATTGACAGACTGCTTACACTTACGTGTAGTAGTCAGGCATTTGAAAATAGACTTAGGCTATCTCCTCAACCGTCGCATCAGGCGCATTCTTCTTGACAGACTCAATACCATTTTCCATACCACTTGCACTTTCATACATCTCGCTGGTTCCAATAATTTGGCCATTGGTAGCTTTGAGGTTAAAGTAGTGCTTACCGTTCGTAGAAGTTTTACGATCAAATTTGTTATCGTCCTGAGCGTTCTTTTTTACAGATTCAACGCCATTTAAACAGTTGGCTTTAGTTGTATAACCTTCACTGCTTAAAATCACCTGTCCGTTTCCAGCTTTTAGATTAAACTGAAATTCTCCATTTTTCCGTGTTTTTACTTCAAATTTACCCATTTTCTCAATTAATTAAATAAATATGTGGTTATTGGAATTAACTTCCATACTAAAGATAATACTTTTCAATGTTTTTATTGTAAAACAACGATTAATTTTTTTATCATCAATAAGGCACATACTTCCTATACATCTGTTCTAACAGATTCAACGTCACAGTACGCAAGACTGTTTAATCTCTTAAAGCGGTTAAATCTTGTGTAGGAGCCGGCAAATTCAGATTACTTATCGCCGTATAGACAGATTCATCGACTTTAAAACCCCATTTTCTAAAAAAATCCGAAAGATCTTTTTGTACAATCTGACATGCCGATAGCATAAAATAGCGCATTTTCTCTGCGTCTGTTGAAACTGCAGGTCTGTTCTCGCGGGTAATTTTGCTAAGTTTGATGTAGAAATCATCACCAAATCCTAGCCAAATCTGATGAAACATAATCATTTTCAAATCATTATCCCCTGAATTAAAGTTGCGGTCCGCGATGTTTTTCTGAAAGTAAGTCGTCAATTTAGGCCAGGAATTATTGGCAGTCACCCGGCTTACCGGCAATCCAAATCCCCTTTCACTGGCTAGAGAATAGACATTCACGGTTGTTTCTGTCAGATTGCCCCAGGTCCAAGCTTTTTGTTGATAGGTATGCCCTACTTCATGCCATATTCCCCATCCATTTGTATTGGACAGGTATTTTGGCTGCAACATACGATAAGATAAAGCATCGGTAAAATAAATAGAAATACCGGCAGCCATATAACCACCTGCACTCGAATCTCTCACGGTAATCAGGTGTTTATTATATGGTATGGCATGGACTCCACTCGTACCATTCAAACCACTGATCCGATTGGAAAAACCAATAATTGAATCCAGTCTATCTACAATAAGCTGTTGATCTTCGTTCTTATACAGCAGCGCATCAGCAATTTTGGTTACCATAATGGTGTGATCTGACGAGAAGACGACATCCGGCACTGTATTTTTCAACGAATCCAATGTAGCTACCCATTGCTCATGGGTGGTAATTCCCTTTTGAAAGTAAGGTACCGAGATAAAGCCATTGCCAAAAGAAAGCTCTATTTCTCCAGTTGTTGTGTAGTTATCAGCTGTATAAATCACATAAACCAAACCCCCGTATTGATCCACTGTGAACGTTTGCGTACCTGCCTGGAGATTAAAATACTGCCGTACTGGTCGAATATTGTCTCTAAAAGGCGTCCCGATCGCTAAGCGTGCCGCTGTAGTCCCCGAGTTGACTTTTACTTTTATCGTTATGGAACTGTTTGGTGCCACATAAAATCCGGTTATTTGCATCTCATTATGATTTGCTCGAAACTGAAGTCTATCAACCTCAGTTGCAGCCGAAGGACTTACTTTAAATAGTTGGACCGAATCCGCTATTGCTAAGGATTCTCCACTGGAGCCGTTCAGCAAAGTGTACATTAAGCTCCCATCCTTCCGACAGGAAGTGGTCATAGCGATCACTAAAATCGCGATTAAAGAAAACACGGTCTTTCTCATAATTTTTAAATAAAGTTTATAAATTGTATTAATTGTCCGCACTTCTTTTCGATCATCCTTCAAAGCCTCAGCGGCTGTTTCGAAGTTTTTATTTTTCTGATCGATTTATGGTTCATCGAAACTCGAAAACCAGACGATCCATGCAAAGAATTCACTTAACCTTAGGCAAAGTATTTTAGTTCATAATCTAAAAGCAAGATATAATATATTGTACAGAAAAATAATCAACCACTCCACATCAAACGTTTGCATAATCAACGAAAACCTTTTCGCTTTGATGAATTTCAAATAATTATAAAGAAAATCTGTTTTAAAAAAATGACAAGAAACGAGTAACACCCCTATTCTCTACTGCTATAGAAGCTAGATGTTATTCAAACTAACTACACAACCCCAACGCTATTCCCTCGAACACCACATCATAAAGGACTAACATGGCAGCACATAATCATCACATCTGTTACCATCAATAAAATTATATATCATTCTCTTGACGTAGATTAATCATTACGTGAAGTCGAAAAACTCCAAAAAAACAGTATAACCAAAAGTTATAACACATCTGTTTCTATATTTAACTTTTAATACAGATAACAAACATAAATACCTATAATACAAAGAATAATGAAAAACAAAAAACATAAAAAATAGCAGTCAAAAATTAGAGTAAAAAAGGCGATTTCTCTGTTATTGGAATCAGGTTTTTATTCATCCGTCTATCTTTCCAGTGATAGTCTGCTGCAGGTTAGTTTTACCACAATCGGTGATAAAAAATTATAATTTTAAAAAGCGAATCGTTAAATTCGAAAAGTACACTATGAAATTAATACGCTAATTTTGCTTGCATTCAAATAAGATTGATGGAACACTTAACCTAAACTATAGCCCTAGACACTATAGTTCGGCAATAACGAGCGATTATCTTAAAACATGAAAAACAACATAAAGGAACAAAACGAAACGTTAAATCAATTGGATCAAAATTCAGCATTGCTAGCAGAACACCCCATTCTAGTAGAATTTAAAAACCTTATTCACCAGTATCCTCAGAATCACTGGGACCTCCAATTCTACTTGAAAAAGCTCAATATATCAAGAATAGCGTTACATCGATTGACGCTTTCAAGTAATGAAACTTCACCCAGCACGATCGTCAAGGAAATTGTTGCAAGTGAGATTGCCAAAAAACTAGCTTCTACGGAGATTCCGATTAAAGAGTTGACTTCGTATTATGGTTTTAGTTCATCAGCATCATTAACACGGTTTATAAAAAAGCATACTGGTCTTAGTCCGCGAAAATTTAGAGCATTAAACGCATTGGATTATGTTTAGACTTGTCCAGCGACTATCTCTCATTTCGATAGTTAAAAATTGAATATCTTTAGGTAAACCTTTTTACGATGTTTCATGATACTCATGCATTTACCAACATTTAATATTGATTCAATAAGGCTGCACAGTGAATAAAAATCAAGATAGTGCAGCTACTGCTTTTTGATAAGCTTGTAATTATTCAGCGATTCGTCCTTTTGAACAGTATACTGATCTTTGAGTTGCATCACCCAACCCTCACCCTCTATTCGCTGTCCTTCGATTTTAGTAGGCCTACTAACGGTTATTTTATCCCAATTGGGCGCCATGAGCGCCCCACTTTTGACATCTAGAATCCCCCAGTTATCGGTGATCCTTATGGTTGGATAAACAGTTCCCAAATCTGTGATTGGGAGGATATTTCTCGGATCAAAAGACACATTCATTTTCTCAAATTTAATGGTCATATGAGGCTGATCCACAAACAAGGAACGATATAATGCAATTTGCTTCTTTATTTTTTCCGCTCGTAATTGTTCTTCTGTGAATATCTGTTTTCCATTATACTCCGCTGTAATGGCTTTTACTGTTGCTGCAAGATCTTTCGGAAGTTCAATTTTCAATTCGCGCATAAAGAATACAGTTAAATCTGTATTTACTGAAATCTTTTGATTCCAAAGCGGATCCTTTAAACTCATTATATATCCATAGATGGGCGTGGTATTGTAGGCAAAAGACCTTACATAAGTGGGGTTCTTGAAAAATCTGTCTATTACATCAATGAAATGTTTTTTTGTTTTTTCTTTATCTCTCCCACTGATCATTACTCCGGTATACTCTGCAATCCCTTCATTAAGTTCCAATTGATTTTCAATATGGGCAGAGCCTGGAAAAAGTGAATTTCGATACTTCCGAAAAATTAAAGCATCCTTCAAGTGCATTCGTTGTTCATCTTGCGCGTCTGAACAAACCGCCTTTTTAAGCGCCTCCAATTCTAAACGTAAGTATATCCGTCCATTCTCTTGATCGAGATGGGTACTTTCGCTGTTATTTTGAACGAAGCCCAAAGCCGATTGTGCGGAATGATACAATTCATGAGCCAACAAATTGATCCGTGCATAATAATTTTTAGATAAAGGCAACATAATCATCGCCCAAGTGCGACCATTCCACGTTAAAGACGTATTAGCAATATTTACACTGTCGGGCAATTTACCAATATAGCTATTTTTATATTGCACAAACGAACTATCGGTACCAAAGTTATTACTAAATAGCTGTCGTGTCTGAGGCTCCACCAAAATAATATCACCATATAAATCTCTATTCCATAACGAATAACCAATTTTAGTTGCAGTTTTAATTTCACTAAAATATTGAACGATACTGTCTGGCTTTGTCTCCTTAGATTCTTGTCCAAGCGCTAATGCACTGAGCAAAAGATATAGAAACGTTATAGATATTTTCTTCATTAAACACTTGTGAAAACGGTTATAAATGATACTCTTCGGTTAAAAAGAGATTTTTAGAATTTGACAAACATCTTCTTTCCAATTGCTAAAAATACACATTATATCACTAAAATATCTATCATTAAACAAAAAAAAGCACACTTAATCTGTGTACTTTTTTGCTCAATATCGACTATCTTGTGTTTATACATCAATATAAAGACTCTTTGAACTACAAAGTCTCCTTGAGATATACTACTGATTCCAAGTTCAATCCATCGAGTCTGCTAATACCTGGTTGTTTTACAAATCCATTCTGTTCAAAAAGTCCGATCAACGAACTTCTTAAGGGTTCATTGATCCAAATCACGTCGTAGGTACTGCAGACGGCAAGACATTTGTCCATTAATGATACCTCCATTTGCTGCAAAGCCTCATGCTGGCAGACACCGAAATCCGCGATTCGAATCACACGTTTACCTGCCAAGCCATCCGGCTTCTGCCCTTTCGAGGTTATTCTGGCATAACCCATCGGCTGATCGTTAGCATATACTACCAGCCATTGATTTGACATACTGTTTATTTCGTTGACAAGTGTTTTGGAATTAAAACTATCAACAATGTAATTGTCTAGTTCAGCTGGCTCCACTAAGCTGCCGAATTTTTCTAGGGCTAGAGTTTTGGTGAGCATTGACAACGCTTCAATTCCCTGCTCTGTTGCTACCGTAAATTTTGTGACTATATTCATATGTGCATCTACTATTAAATACACAAATGTACATGCTATCACTTGCTATTATTCGATACACATTGTTCATTTAGCATCAGTACAGGCTCCCACATAAATAACGACCTATATGCTGGATCGCTTCTATTCGTTTATCAGAAAATTTATCCGCGATGACCAACCTAAAATAATGTTCAAAAGTATTCGCAAAAGAGAACGTATAGCCCGGCGTAAATCTTGCACCAATTTTTTCACACTGCGCGTAAAAATCCGCCATATCTGTACTTTCAGGCATTTTAACCCAAAGATTATACCCGCCTGCAGGTGTGATCACTTTGGTTTTTTCAGGAAAACTGGAAGCGATTAGGTTGGTGGCCAGATAGGCATTTTTTGCCAGTTGCATCTTCAGTGAACGAATATGCCGATCGTAACTGCTGCTACCGATCAAACGGTTTACGGTCTCCTGATTCAGAGGAGAAACTGTACTGCCCAATGCAAACTTGATCTGTTCAGCATCTTTCAGAAATCGCCCTGTGCTTAACCAACCCAGCCGAATTCCAGGTGCCAGGGTTTTTGAATACGATGAATACGTCATGACCAATCCGCTTTCATCAAATTGTTTTAGTGTGGATGGTCTGCTCCCCTGAAAGTTCAGGTCTCCATAGATATCGTTCTCGATTACAGCAACATGATATTTATGAGCAATCGCCAATAAAGCAATTTTCTGTTCATCTGAGAGCAAAATACCTGTTGGATTATGAAAATTCGGTGTTAGGACGACAGCTTTTACAGCACTTCCTTGACATGCTTGTTTAAAAAAGTCTATATCAAAACCATCTTTAGTAAGAACAGGAATTTCAATGACGCGCAGTTTGAGCACCCGAATGACCTCTAACGCAGAAAATACGCATGGACTTTCCACAGCAACAATATCTCCGGCTTCACATACAGCAGCCAAAGCGATATACAAAGCCTGTAAGGCACCATCTGTGATCAGCAATTCATCTGCATGCAGCAAGGTCTGATAGGAGGCCGCACGCCTGATAATATTATCCTTCAATTGTACCGAACCATTAGATGGATAATAGCGCAGTAACCCTGCCCCTTGTTCCCGAATGACCTGCTGCATGGTCCGAAGTAAAAGTTTTTGCGGAACAAGAAGATCCCCCGGGGCAGCAACATTAAATTCCGAAAAACCCCGCCCCACAGGTGACGCTGTTGTCAGACCAAGCCCTTGTTCAAAGACAGCATCCCTTACTACCGGTGGACGTCGACGCCCTTCCGGTTCTGCCAGCATTTCATTCTTCGCACTGACATAGTAGCCAGATTTCGGAACACTCTCCACCAAACCAATAATCATAAGGTACTCATAACCTGACTGAACAGTACTCATACTTAAACCATAGTAATCTTTAAACTCGCGTACTGAAGGCAGCTTTTGCCCCGGTTTATAGATCCCTGATTTTATATTTTTCTCAATTGCTTGTGTAAATATTTCAAATTTATAGCTCTTCATCTGTATTGATCACTTTTACCTATACTGTACCTGTATCGCAAATCTAATCAAACTAAATTTGTCTAAAAAAGAAATGACAGGTAATTATCAAATCAACAGCCCCAGCGAATTACGTGCTCTTCCACAGGAAGTATTACCCGAGTTAAGTCAGGAACTAAGAAACTTCCTCATTGACCATATTGCTACACATGGCGGTCATTTTAGTTCAAGCCTTGGAGTTGTAGAACTTACTATAGCAGTTCATTATGTATTTAACACCCCTAAGGATAAATTGATCTGGGACGTTGGTCATCAGGCTTATGTCCATAAATTACTCACGGGGAGAGCGGCTCGCTTCCATTCGAACAGACTTCTAGGCGGTATAAGCGGATTTCCTGTTATGGAAGAAAATAACTTTGACGCCTTTGGTACAGGTCATTCTTCCACATCCCTATCAGCAATTCTGGGTATGGCCTGCGCAGCCAGGTATAAGGGTGATAACAGCCGTCAACACATCGCTGTTATCGGTGACGGCGCCATGACTGCCGGCCTGGCATTCGAAGCTTTAAATAATATAGGTTTCGAACAGCCTAACCTATTGATTATATTAAATGACAACGATATGTCTATTGATGCCGGTACGGGAGCCCTACAAAACTATCTGACCGACCTGACCTCGGGGCAAGCCTATAATCAGTTCAAATCACAGATCAAAAAGCTGCTGTCACCCCATAAAGATCGGACACAATGGTCAATTGCTGCGATTAGAAAAATAGAGAAATTGATAAAAACAGGGCTATTTGCATCGAGCAATATTTTCGAGGCATTGGGAATACGTTATTTTGGACCAGTGGATGGTCATAACCTCCACAAGCTTATCAAAATATTTGAGCAGTTGAAGCATGTCCCCGGGCCCAAAATAGTGCATTGTGTAACACAAAAAGGAAAAGGTTTTACACCAGCCATGTTAAACAAGGCGGAATGGCATGCCACAGGGAAATTCGACAAACTGACAGGTATACGGTTAGAAAACCAGCTACCGCAACTCTACAAGGAGACTTTTCAGCAAGTGCTCGGCGACACGCTGATACAGCTCGCCCAACATAATAGCCGTATTATCGCTATAAGCCCAGCTATGCTTTCCGGCAGCAGGCTGACGGCAATGAAACAGCTGATGCCTAACCGCGTTTTTGATGTTGGTATCTGCGAGCAGCATGCCATTACTTTTTCCGCAGGCCTTGCTGCTGATGGGCTACTTCCTTTCTGTGTGATTTATTCGACATTCTTACAACGCGCCTATGATCAACTAATCCACGACGTCGCTTTACAGAAATTACCGGTCGTGTTCTGTATCGACAGGGCCGGCGTTGTCGGTCCCGATGGCCCCACCCATCAGGGGGCATTCGACATTGCTTTTCTTCGCTGTATACCCAACATCGCATGCGCTTCGCCCATGACGCTCACAGACTTTAAAAATTTGTTGTTCATGGCTCAGGATATCACTCTTGACGGACCGCTTGCAATCCGATACCCAAAAGGCCCAGGTAGTCGAGAGAAGCAATCAGACAAATTTATAAGACTTGAAATTGGAAAAGGAAGAAGGCTTTGTTCAGGGCAAGACATTGCCATACTCTCTCTTGGGCCCGTTGGTCAATATGCACAGGACGCCTGCAACGAACTGCTCCGGGAAGGCATGCAGGTTGGGCACTATGATCTACGGTTCTTTAAACCGCTCGACGAAGCGTTATTACATGAAGTATTCCAATCATATTCCTATATCATCACTGTTGAAGATGGATGTATAGCTGGTGGAGTAGGAACTGCAGTGCTGGAATTTATGGCCGAACATGGCTACTCAGCGACCTTGAAGCGACTTGGCTTGCCCGATACTTTTGCAGTACAGGGTACACAGCAACAGCTTCACCAACTTTATCACTACGACAAGCAGGCTATTATCGCCACGGTGAGACAGCTATACACGGGTCCGCTCGAATCGGCAGGCTCAGGGTGTAGCCTTAAGCCGAACGAGTCTTCCCCAAACAGTTAACTTAGTCACAATAGTAGTGCTTAAAAACAATATAGATTAAACTATCATTTGGTCTGATCATAGGATGTAAACAGCATAGGACCAACCCTGTCAGACATTCAGCTTGCGAAGCTTTCCTAAAAGGTCTTTTTGTCAGGACATGCCTTTCATAGACTTACTTCGTCTTTCAATTGTAAAAAGAATCTATAAGAGCCAAAACTGCTTATATCTTCTAAGACAAACATCCAGAAAGGTACGGTGTTTGTGGCTTACATGAAAGAAACAATGTTGTTTCTTTCATGTAGCAATTCATACCATGAAACACTTATTCGTCCTCCTTGCTATAGCGACTGGCTTATTTCTGATCAGCAAGGTTTGCTTTTCACAAAAAGGGAAAGATTCAAAACCGTCAATACAAAATACTATGAATACTATAAATCAAAAAGATCATGTTGTCTATTTTGCCGGAGGATGCTTCTGGGGAACTGAGCACTTCTTTAAACAAGTCCGCGGGGTCACCGCAACCGAAGTTGGCTATGCCAATGGAAACCTTCAGCACCCTTCATACGCACAAGTTTCGACAGGAACGTCAGGTTTTGCCGAAACCGTAAAGGTAAACTTCGACCCAGAGCTTGTCGATCTAAAGCTGCTCATAGATCTTTTCTTCAAAACAATTGATCCAACTTCGTTGAATAAACAAGGCAACGATATCGGCACGCAATATCGTACAGGCATCTATTATACCAATGCAGATGATGCCGCCGTTATCAAAGAACAAATAGCTTCTTTAGCAAGTCAATACAACAGCAAAATAGTGGTAGAAATAGAACCTTTACAAAATTACTATAATGCTGAAGCTTATCATCAAAAATACTTGGACAAAAACCCCGGTGGTTATTGCCATATAAGCCCTGATTTATTTAAGCTTGCGCGAAATGCAAACCCCGAAAAAGAGAAAGCGGATGTTAAAAACACGTATAAAAAAGCAGACAAGGAGACCTTGAAAAAGGAGTTGACCCCATTGCAATACGATGTTACACAAAACAGTGCAACGGAGCGCGCATTTGACAATACTTATAATGATGAATTTAGGGAAGGTATTTATGTCGATATCACAACCGGAGAACCCTTATTTGTTTCCACAGATAAATTTGAATCGGGATGCGGATGGCCAAGTTTTTCCAAACCAATTAGCGATAGCCTGATTCAAGAACACTCCGACAATTCGTACGGGATGCGCAGAACGGAAGTGCGCAGCAAAACTGGTGATGCACACCTCGGCCACGTTTTTAACGATGGACCGGCAGATAAAGGTGGTCTACGCTATTGTATAAACAGTGCTTCACTTCGATTTATTCCAAAAGACAAGATGAAAGCACAGGGCTACGAAAAGTACCTGCCGTTATTGGTGAAAAAATAGTCTGCAGCGCCTCCAACGAGGCGCTTGCTCTGAACATTTCAGAATCTTTCAGGCTACCCTTATAATAACCTATTATTCAATGCAAAAACCAATGCTTCATTCATGTTGCTTACCCCTAGCTTTTCAAATAATTTTCGTCGATGAAATTTCACCGTATCAATGGAAACGAAAATTTTCTCCGAAGTTTCATGAATGGTCAGACCTCGATGATAAAAACGTAAAATCTCTATTTCACGTTCGGTAAGATTAATCTTTTTTTGGGAGTTCCATTTCCCAGTCAACAGATCCAATTCCCATACTAGATTGGAGTGCAGCTTTTCGATAGTCACGTTACCTGAAGATACGTTAGTGGATAAAGACACGATACAAATTGCTTTCCATATTTTCCCCTCTTCTGTCAAAAAAACAGGTGTCAGTTTATGATTAATTAAAATAAACTTGTTGTGTGCATTTTGTATCTGAAAATCATACGATATAACATAAAGCTTCCGTTCCTCGATGGGTATTTTTTCATAAAAGCTGAACCCCGCTTCATTAATCGTAATGAGCATCTGGAAATCATCGGATGGAACATGTTTTTGATAAAAGCCATAGCCCATTTCCAGTACCTCTTTGGCTGTTAAACCAGCGAGAAACAGCGGGTTGTCTGAAACAAACTCAAAACTTTTAGCCTGGTAATCGATTAGATAAATACTCTGATAGGTAATCCGTGAGAAAGCTTTGACGAGCTCAATATAGCCATGGGTCTGCAGGATGTCCCTTTCTGAAAGACGATCAACAGTATTTTTTTGTGAAAATAGCGCGTTAAAATCCATAACGAAATTCTAAATGTCGAAGTTAAATAAAACTACACTCAAGTGTAGCTTTTATTTGGACAAACTGTAATACTTTTGGACAAAACAGCTAAAAAAATATAGCTAACTGAACGAAAAGCCGGAAAAAACATAAAACCATTTCTTAAACAAATGCTTATTAACACTATTCAAATTCGAAATATTGGAATCGCCATTGGGATCTTATTTTTTGGAAACAGCTATGCACAGCAGAAAATTGAGGTTCTAAATTTTGGGACATTTCACATGAGCTATACGCCTGATGCACATAAAGTAGAATTTGACGAAAAAGATCAAAAAAACAGAAAAGAAACATATCAAGTAGCCAAACTGTTGGCAGACTTTAAACCAACTATCATCTGCGTGGAAATCATTCCTGAAAAAAACGAAGAATTGAACGGCGACTACAGCTCTTTTATTAAAGATAAAGGACATAAAGCTAAGTTCGGTGGTGAAATAGCCATAATTGCATATGAAGTTGGCAAACTTGCAGGGGTAAAAAAAATTTATGGAATTGATGAACAGCAAACTGCTGCTTATAATTACAACATTGCAAATGAGTTGGAGAATCAGGTAGACAGTATAACCTATAAAAGCTACATGGGAAAAATTATGCAGGAATTCGCCCATATTGATAAACTCTCCATTTTAGAAAAATTAAAGGTATTTAATCAAAAAGAGACCTTGCAAAAGTTTATCAATGTAAACGCTGATATCTTAACCTACAGCAGTACAAAAGGTAATTTTGAAGGAGCAGACGAAGCCAGTAAATTCTACCGAAGAAATCTACGGATATTCTCCAATTTAAATCAGATCCCGGTCACTGGGCAGGATCGAATTTTGCTAATCACGGGCGCGACTCACGCAGCTTTCCTTGGTGAACTTTTGCAACGGAGCCCCAAATACAAACTCGTAGAAGTTGCCGAATACCTTCAATAAAACCATCGGTAAGAAAAGACTCTTTTGGTCGACTTTCGAATGAAACAGATTAACAAACCTTAATTACTTAAATAAACACTTCAAAATGATAACTTGTAAAAACTGTGGCACAGGCATTACGTCAAAATTCTGTCCCGATTGTGGCCAACCTGCAATGCTAAAAAGAATAGACGCTCATTATATCACCCACGAAATACAACATGTGCTTCACTTTGAACGCGGCATCCTCTATACCATTCGAGAATTGGTGACAGCTCCGGGGAAGAATGTGCAAAACTACATTTCTGAAAATCGCAGCCGGCTGGTCAAACCTATTATTTTCGTTATTGTCACATCTTTAGTGTATTCTATTATTGCCCACTTTTTCCATACTGAAGAGCGCTATATGCAATCAATCGACAGCCATGGTATTGAAAGTAAACTCGTCATCACAAGCAACATCTTTCGATGGCTACGAGATCATTATGGTTATGCTAACATTATTATGGGGTTCTTTATCGCCCTTTGGACTAAATTATTCTTTAAAAAATACGGTTATAATCTTTTTGAAATCATCATCTTATTATGTTTTATTATGGGGATGACAATGTTAATTTATGCACTTTTTGCAATAATTGACGGTATCACGCACCAAAGTTTAATCCTATATGCAACTTTAGTAACTTTTATATATTACTCCTGGGCCATGGCACAGTTTTTTGATAAAGCTAAAAAGATCAACTATTTCAAAGCATTTGCCGCTTCAATAATAGGCTTTTTCTCCTATTTGGTCGTCATACTTTTCATTGGTATTACATTGGATATACTTATAAAATAGCAATTTTGTGACTGATGCAGACATGTATCTAAGAAGCCACCATCATCAATTGATGCGATAAATGGGATAAAGAAGATGTGACTCTTCATAATAAGGTGAATGTTTGTATATCCAATCCAGCTGCGCGCTACTACTTGCGGCTAGTTTAGGGTTGTTCATCTTTTCGCGTTCAAAGGCAGATCTTAAATCTTTATTCTCCTTTAGAAGCTTGGCTGCTGTATCTTCAAAAACATAAGCTGAATAGTATTCTTTTTGTCCTAAGATCGCATCAAAGAAATTCCAATTAAAATAAGAGTCTATTGCTTCAGGTTCCAAGGTTTCCAGCAGAAACTTCACACCGTCCTGGTTCAAAGGGACCAAAAAATCACCGGCATTGAAGTTTACCTTGTTGGACTCCCGAAGGAGACTGGTGTCAAAATGTAAATAATGCCCCTCATATGGACTTGAAGTTGTCTTGAAATCCTTAATCCTATACTGTTCCACCGCAATAACAGAATCTTGTTTAAGCGGAATCATCTTGATTTGATTGAGTGTCAACAATTCAATAACTTTCCATTCAGACTGCGGAATGACATAATACGATGGAATCGTCACTTCTTTTGTCGGAACATATGTATTATATAACTTAACTTGTTTTGAAAACTTAGCGTTTCTATCATACCACAACCTATCTTTCGAAGAAACGTCACTTGGTTTATATTTTGCCTCGAAGCCCTTAAATTCCAGCGATTCATATTTTGATGAATCAAGCTTCCATGCTATGGCATATTTATTCCCTATTTGATATTGCTTTAGGTTTTCAGCTCTTTTTTGTTTAATCACCTTATAATTCTGTTCGATAAAATCCAGGTTACAACGCATATAGTCATAAGTCGCTTTGACACGTTCTTGATAAGGTTTCAACATATGTGTTTCCACAACAGTTCCGATTACATTAAATAGACTCGTGTAGCCTGTTGCGTATCTTGGCGAATCCATAAAGGTTGGAAAACCACCATCGGGCACATCGTTGTGGATGTTAACATAGGGAACAGACATAAATCCTTTCTTTTGGAGATCCTTGAGTAAGTTTTTTTGCATGTGGCTGTTAAAATAATTTCCCAAAAGGTTTCCAAGACGTTCTTTGTTTGTTGAGATATAGGAGAAGGTGTACTGATAATCGGCCCCATTGCTGACATGATTATCTATAAAAACATCTGGTTTGACCCATTGGAAAATCCGCTGAAAACTCCGCGAGTTTTTAGTATCTGTCTTGATAAAATCCCTATTTAAGTCATAGTGTCTTGCATTTCCACGAAAGCCATACTCTTCAGGACCATTTTGATTAGCTCTGGAAAAGCTCCCACGATTTAACATCCCACTCACATTGTAACTCGCCAGCGCAACAACAATAACATTTTGAGGTGCCTTTATCTTTCCTGTCGCCAAATCGCGCATGAGCATCATAGTCGCATCAATACCGTCTGGCTCTCCAGGATGAATACCATTGTTGACCAATAAAACGCACCTCTCTTCCCTAGCCACTTCCAGAGTCTTTCCAAACGGATTAAATACAACAACATCTATTGGTTTATTGTTATCGTCTTCTCCCCGTGTTTCATAGTGAATTGTTGTATATTTCTGTGCCAATTCCTGATAATATGCCCGCATTTCTTCAAAAGTTGCCGATTGATTGCCATTACCCCGTTCATAAGGTGTAAGTATTTGGGCATAACTTCTACCAAAAAGCATGAAAGAAAATAATATCAGGAACTGTTTCATAAGATCAATTTAGGCTCCAATTTACGATAAACTTGTTAAAATACGTAAGCAATCTCGCCCTTCTATTAAGAACGGCTTCCCGATAAAAACAAAATCCCTAAGAAATGTAGGGGATTTTGTTTTTACTCTTTATCGCGATCTTATTTGCTGACCTCGTTTAATAATTCAATATCTTCCGTATCTAATTTAAGAGCCGGCGCCGCACATAACGTATCCAATTGACGCTCACTTGTAGCACTCACAATGGGAGCGGTAATTAGCGGTTTAGCCAACAACCATGCTAATGCTACAGTAGCCTGTTTTGTTCCATGTTTCTCGGAGATAACATCGAGCGCTTCCAGGACAGCTTTACCTTTAGCATCAAAATATTTTTTGATCCCACCGCCCCTAGCCGTTTTATCAAAGTCAGCTTCAGTACGGTATTTACCGGTCAAGAAACCTGCAGCAAGTGACCAATATGGAAATACACTCAAGCCGTACTTCTCGACCAATCCCGCATAATCTGTTTCAAAACCTGTACGCTCTACCAAATTATAATGCGGTTGCAAAGCAACATATTTAGGAAAACCATTTTTCTCCGCAACATCAAAGCTTTCCGTTAACCGCGCCGGCGATAGATTAGAAGCGGCAATATAACGTACCTTGCCCGCTTCTATTAAGTCAGCATAAGCCGACAATGTCTCCTCCACAGGTGTTACGTTATCGTCGAAGTGAGTATAGTATAAATCAATATGATCTACTCCCAATCGTCGCAATGATTCATCAGCAGATTTCAAAATATGTTTCCTTGAGATATCATATCCATGCTCCTTAGTCTCGGATCCAACTTTTGTTGCGATTACTATATTTTGACGGTTACCACGGCTTTTTAACCATTTCCCAATAATTTCTTCGGACTGCCCGCCGGTTCCATTCACCCACCACGAATAGGTATCTGCCGTATCGATAAAATTAAATCCTGCTCCTACAAATTTATCTAGCATTTCAAACGATTTTTGCTCATCTAATGTCCAGCCAAAAACATTCCCGCCAAAATTAATTGGAGCTATCTGCAAATCTGTGTGTTGTATTTCTACCTTTTTCATTGAAATTATCTGTTTATTGTTCCTTTAAATAAAAAATCGCTATGCAAGTACAGCTATAAAGCTAAAGTTACGGTATTCATCTTGAGCCACGCCAGCATTCTTCACATCTAATTGTCAAAAAGAGTAAAGTACTTTACTGCAATTTAGTACGCAGTTACTATTTATTATACTAAATTGCAACAGGCTTTCGGCCGGATGATTGTGCTCATAGCCTAAAATGTCATCTTAGTGCTCATGGCCGACATCAATATGACGGGTCCTGAACATGTCCGATAAAGCCTTCAATAGATTGAACAGATTAAATTGACAAAACCCAATCTTCCATGATCCCAATAGTATATAGACCAGCAATGGAAAGTGATTTGACTTTTCTTTTAGATCTAAGAGCAAAAACCATGACCCCACATTTAATAGCCGCCGCTTTACCCACTGCTATGGATTTACATCTACAAAGAATTAAATACAAATTCGAACATGCTGCTATCATTGAATATGACCATATCCCTATCGGGCTTTTGAAAATCGAGAAAGGACGGGATCATATCGAGTTGATTCAAATACAGATCGCCCCCCGATATCAAGGGAAAGGGCTGGGAAAAAAGATATTAAAAGATCTTATAAATGAGGCAATTTACGAGAGGAAGTCGATTTCATTACATGTGTTAAAAACCAATAAAGCGCAAAAGCTCTACTTCAGTCTGGGTTTCGAAATTATCGGAGAAGACGAGCATTCATATCATATGAAGTACTCAGACAAGGATAAGATTTAAAAAAACAGGCCGGCTCTTTAACCGACCTGTTTTTTTCATTACTTTTCAATAGACGACATATCGATTACAAAACGATATTTCACATCACTATCCAATACTCTTTGATACGCCTCATTTACATAGTCGATATCAATCATTTCTGTTTCGGGTAGAATATTATGTTCAGCACAAAAATCAAGCATATCCTGAGTTTCCTGTATTCCCCCGATGCTGGAAGCCGTTAGGATCTTATTTCCCCCCATGATTGAGCGTCCATTAATTTCCATGGGTGCAGCTGGAATCCCCACGCAAATATAAACTCCTTTTGTTTTCAATAATGCAAGATAGAGGTTATAGTCATGTGGTGCCGATACGGTATCAATAATAAAATCAAAATACGAGGAGAATTCCTTTATTTCATCGGCCTCATGGGTATTTAAGAATTTGTGTGCTCCAAGTAGAGCGGCATCGTCCTTTTTGCGTGGTGAATGGCTTATCATTGTGACTTCTGCCCCCATTGCCACTGCAATTTTAACAGCCATATGTCCCAATCCGCCTAAGCCCAACACACCAACTTTATGCCCCTTGCTAATATTCCATCTTTTTAATGGCGAATAGGTGGTGATTCCAGCACAGAGTAGCGGTGCCACCTTTTTAATGTCCAAAGATTCCGGCACATGCAGCACAAAATCTGCATCCGCAACAATATTATTGCTATAACCACCAAAAGTAAAGCTGTGATCATGCATCACATCTTTGCTGTTGTACGTCCAGACGGTCTTTTTTTCTGAACAGAACTGTTGTTGGTCTGACTTACAGTTATCGCATTCGCCACAGGAAGCAACCATACAACCGACACCTGCCAGGTCACCTTTTTTGAACTTAGTCACTCCAGGACCAACTGCACTTATCCGACCAACAATTTCGTGCCCGGGAACAATTGGGTATTGTGTTCCACCCCACTCATCATGTACTTGATGAATATCGGAGTGACAGATCCCGCTGTACAAGATATCTATTAAAACATCGTTTGCACCAAGCTCCCTCCTTTCAAACTCCCAATATTCAAGTGGAGAACTACTGTCTTTCGCCGCATAACCTTTCGACTTAATCATATTATCTTTTTTTATAGACCACAATTTGGATACGAAGATATCTTCGATCCCCTATTTACGTTGTACTAAGTTAGCGGGTATCGATGACGAATAAAGAAAGGCAAGCACAATCTTGACACTGCGCAAACAAAAAAACAAGTTTAAACATAGAAGTATCCGCACAAGACCATGTATATTTGAGTTCATATAAATCACTTCAATGAAAAGAACCAGTCTAACGCTAGCAATTATTTGCTTAACATCAATGGCCTTCGCCCAAAAGATAAGCTACAAAGTGAACACGCAAAATTCGACGATCAAATGGAATGCGAAAAAAGTTGTCGGGGGACATGTGGGAACAATCAATATACAAGAAGGCACGGTACAGACAGAAAAAGGAAAAATTACCGGCGGAGGTTTTACCATAGATATGAATTCCATGGCTTGTACTGACGCATCTAAATTGACCGGGCACCTAAAAAATGAAGATTTCTTCAATGTGCCTACCTACCCTAGCAGCAAATTTGTCATCAGTAAAGTTGATAATAGCAAAGGCACTCCAATCATAACCGGTAATCTGACGATTAAGAATAAAACAAAATCGATCTCCTTTCCAGCAAAAGTCACCACAACTGCAGATGGACTTTCTGCTGAAGCTATAGGAGTTAAGGTAAATCGGCTGGACTTTGATATACAGTATCGTTCAGCAAGCTTTTTCTCCGACCTAGGCAATCGCGCCATCGATGATGAATTCACCTTAGATATCGTGCTTAAGGCTGTAAAGTAAAAACTTCGTAGGAGCCTCTGTTAATACAGGCGGCTCTTCCTTCATTGAATAATCGCACCGAGAATCGACATAATTTACTCGAGCTGCTTTTACACACAGACTACTTAAGGCTGTGATGTCACCTCATACCGGCATGGAAAATCCAACAGTGCGGCACTTATTCTTCCTCAGAAATAGCGCATTAGCGCTGTACTACAACATTAAACAAAGACTCTGTTAAATTAGATTTGATTCAAATTGCACTTAGCAAGCGATAAGATTGATAAAAGTAAAGTTTTAAAATTATCTTTAAACTCGCTAAAGTAAGGGTAGACAAATTATATATGGAGAAAATAAAAACTTTTCAACAGCACGAGCTTAATAGAATTAGAAAAAATTGGAGTGAAAGTGACCTCGCATTTGAAAAGTTGGGAAGATCTTCTAATATATCCGATTATTCGGATCGGGAGATCAATGAAATGCTGCTCGGTGTATATAAAGACAGTAAACACCTTATGGTCGATGAAGGCTACTTTATTGATCTCGCGAAAGCGCATAAAGCCAGTTGTATTTTGGTTGATGTATCCTATTCAAGACGTATCAAACCTGCTCCAAACAGCATACTTAATCTTCAGGATATCCGTAATTTTTACATTGAAGATTATTTTATAGAGACGAAAGAAGCATTCTCCAACAAAAATAAACATAAGATAACGGGTTATCTCAAAAAGATCGGCGGTATCAGTTTGGGTAAAGGGCAATACAATTATCTGTATTCTATTCCGAACGATTTCAAAACGTTTTTCGGTGATACACCGGCCGATCTGTTCTATCCTATACAACGTTATATCAACGGGTTATTTTTTGACGACGATTATCGAATTTCAGATTTTGAAGTCATCAGTAAGATTGTTATCAGTAAGACATAATTCCGATTGCCGGAGCAACCGCTCTTGGTTTCTTAATTGATAATCTCGCCATCATTCTGATCTAGTTTATCACGAAATTTTTCAAGTTCCTGAACACCTGGTTTTGCCCATTCAGCAACCTCACCTATAATTTTTAATGGAAATTCAGATCTATAGGAACGTGTCGGATTTCCGGGAAACTTCTGGTCCGTCAGATTAGGGTCATGCTCATAATCACCGGTAGGTTCAACAATAAATACCCGCTCGCTGCGCTCACCTTTTGCCAGGGCCGCTGCAAGTCCGGCCCCATTCATCATACTTGTAAAATAAATATGATTCATTTTGAAGTCGGCTTGATAGTTAGAATTGAAGCCTGGAACCAATAAGTCGCCGATTTGTGCATCTGCTTTTGTACCGTGATAAAAAGGTCCCTTATCAAAGGGAATGTTCTTATAAGAAGAGGCCAATCTAGCATATTCACTTGCCATTGCTTCTTCTCCTAAACTTGTGTAACAGGCACAAATCTTCAAATACATTCCGGGCAACGCACTGGTAGCTCGATCATCACCGATTACCAATGCGTGATCTAAGGCTATGTGCAGCCATTTCAAACGATCCGACACCGTTTTCTGCTGCCGGGATACAAAATAGGCTGCAATAAACTTCTCATGGTCATCGCTTGCCTCCCGATAACCCTCTGCAAAAAAGAACAGCGCTTCATCGTGTCTACCGTTTTCTTCCAATTGTATGCCTTTTAGGCAAAGTTTGACAACCCCGTTAAATGGTGAAAATTCCATCGTATAAATTATTATCTATTCAACCGAATATTATCCTCGCTGTAGTTATAAGTGAACACCCTTAGTAACATCAGGACTTAAGCAAGGCTCTGTATGTAAAAAGCCAGTTATTAAGAATAACCGGCTCTTCAACAAAATTGTTCTCTTATTTTCAATATTTCTCGCTGGAATCCTGAGAACAGTTGACCTCCAGAGAGCAGCTAAATTATCCAATAGTCGATCTCTTTAGAATGCAATATTGCCTTTGTGTATCAAGGAAGTCACCGGTGAAATACGAGAAACTGCTTCAGCGGAACAACTTGCATCAACAAAAACCATACTTGCTTCATCACCCACTTTCGGCCATTGTTGATTTCCAGTATTGTCCAAAGGCAATTTGTAACGTGTCGCGAAAGCGAGTGTTCTAGATAAGCCGAATTCTGTTCCATAACCATAAAGTTCAGCAATAAGATTCGCTTTCTGCAGCATGTTTCCCGAGCCAAACGTATTCCAGTGATCCTGAATATTGTCATTTCCAATCAAAACCTCCACCCCATATTTCCGAAGTGTCGGAATAGGCATAATCATATTGCCAAAGGGCACAGAGGACACAATTCCTACACCCGCCTCTGCGAGACGTGCCGCAATTTTTTCAGCTTCTACATTTGTGAGACGACTAAGTGCAAAAGCATGGCTAACAAAAGCTTTCCCTTTTAATTGGGGGTTTTCCAATGTACGCTCGATCAAAAACTCGATTGTCTTCATACCACTTTCTCCCATTTCATGGAGGTGTATGTCAATTCCCTTATTGTTATCAAGCGCCAACTGTGTAATCTGCTCCATACTTTTTTCGATACTTCCGTCCAAAGAGTACGGATCTACTCCACCTATGAAACTAACAGCATCCAGTTTTGCAACATCCTTCAAAATGGGTAAAGTATCCGTATAATAGAGGCCATGCTGTGGAAAAGCAACCAGCTCCGCTTCTACCGTGTCTTTTTTCGATGCAAGTGCCTTTTCCAAATTTGTTAACGATTTTAGTCCAGATGTTGGATCAACATTGAAATGTGAACGAATAAAATCAGTTCCGTATGCCTGCAGAAAATTCAGCATTTTGCCCGTTCTTTCGACTGAGGTGCTTAACCATTCTGGGATCATCTTCTGCTCATACGCGATCATATCTTTTACGGTATGCCGTGTTGGCGATACAGCTTCCCATGGCAGACCAAACAACATTTTATCCAAATGGGCATGCATATCCTTAAAAGCCGGCAACATCAAATGTCCTTTTGCATCGATCGCATTAGCATTTGCGGTATTTGGTTTGATTCCTTTGATCTTACCCTCTTCAACTTCTACACAGAATAAAGCCGTATTTGTGCTTATAACTTCCTTTCCATCAAACTCGAATCCTGTCTCAAGCCGTACGTTTTTTAAAATATATGTTTTAGCTTTCATATTTATTTTGATAATATTCTTTTTCTTTTTCTCTAAAAATTACCGGACAATAGAAACGGTATTATTTTTCCACTTTTATTATTCAGTATCACCAAAACAAAGGTCGCAATGATTCTCCCAGATCTTTTGCAGAATACATCTCGATACTTGAACAATTTATCACAGCGCCGACTTTTGCTCAACAGTATGCATAAGGTGAAACTACAACGAATGTGCTTTCAGCCAGCATGAGACCAATGAGAACGACACTTAAAATACACTGTAGTAATAAATTGTCCAACAGATGGAATGAAAACCACATTGTAAAAACAGCCTTAGCTACTATTTTTGTATTAAACAGCGAAGCTTCTTCGGCTTTATCGAAAAAATTACAGCACAATAAAATGATGAAAACAACTTTAATACTCCTGATAATGATGAGCATAACAAATTCGTGCCGATCGGCATTAACCGAAAACTCATATACTGAAAATCCGTCCAAGGAAGAGATTATTAAATTGGTCACCAAAAATGACTTACAGGGAGTGAAAAAAGCGCTAGAAAATAATGCCAACGTGAATAGTGAAGATACGAATAAACGTTCTATTCTACTTATCGCGACAAACAACGGAAATATTGAAATGGCTAAGTTATTGGTAGAATATGGTGCCGATGTCAACCTTCAGGCCGACAATATGGATAGCCCATTTTTATACGCAGGAGCAAGTGGGCAAATTGAACTCGTCAAACTTTTCTTAGATCACGGCGCTCGCTTTGATTTATTTAATCGATATAATGGCACAGCTTTAATCCCGGCTTGTGAACGTGGATATGTAGAAACGGTAAGATTATTGGCCAATACCAAAAATTTCCCTTTGGACCATGTCAATCGTTTAGGATGGACTGCTTTGATGGAAGCAGTTGTACTCGGTGACGGAAGTAAAAAATATCAGGAAATTATTCAGATTCTAAAAGATGCTGGGGCAAAATTGGATATTCCTGACTTCAATGGCACAAGCCCTTTGCAACACGCAAAACAAAGAGGCTTCAAAGAAATTGTTAAGATACTAACATCAGAAATATAAAGGTTCATCTTCCTTTAAATAACTTAAATTTGAATAAAATTTCAAGCAGTATCTCACTATGCTATCTGATTTTTCATTCTCAATGGCTAGTTTTGCAATATGCAGCATAAAATAATAGACAAAGTTGCTTTAATTAGCATTAAAGATAGGAAAATCCTGAGCACACGTTCCAAGACTAAAACAAAATTTTACTTTCCTGGTGGTAAACGAGAGAATAATGAATCCGATATTACCTGTTTAAAAAGAGAAATACTGGAGGAGCTTTCTGTGCACATCGTCGAAGAATCAATGCGCCTTTTGGGCACCTTTGAAGCAATCGCCGATGGACGAAATCAAGATACGCTCGTAAGAATGATCTGCTACTTTTCTGATTTCGAAGGAGTATTGCATCCAGCGAATGAAATCGAGACATTTGAATGGTTAACCTATAAGGACAAACATAGGACTTCTGCCGTAGATCAGATTATCTTTCACCGATTAAAGGAAATGAACCTTATCGATTGATAGAACAGATGAGCGTTGTTTCTCATACCAAAATATCAGACAACGCTTTTCCGTAATGTAATAACCGTAATTTCAGGCCAAACACCTATCCGACCTTTTAGGCCGTGAAAACCAAAACCACGGTTGACATAAAGATATTTTCCTTGTTTTTGATAGAGTCCAGCCCACTGTTTATAAAAATATTGAATTGGACTCCATTTTAACCCAAATAATTCTATCCCAAACTGCATACCATGCGTATGTCCCGCCAGCGTCAGATGGACATGTTGGTTATAGTCCAAAGTAACATGATCCCAATGTGAAGGATCATGAGACATCAAAATTTTGAAGGTATCCCCGTCCAATCCAAGGGTTGCTTTAGCGAGATCACCATATTGATGGAACCCTCCTTTTCCCCAATTTTCAACACCAATTAACGAAATATGCTCACCTTGCTTTTCTATCGCTATCGATTCATTTAGCAACAATTTAAATCCCATTTCATGATGAATTTCCTTGAGCCTATTCAAATTTAAGGCTTTTGATTCAACACTTTCCCATTGCACATAATCTCCATAATCGTGATTTCCAAGGACTGAAAACTTGCCCGAAGGAGCTTCTAATCGATTGAAGTCCGAAACCCAGGGTTCCATTTCGGAAGCCTTATTATTGACTAGATCACCCGTAAACAATACCAGATCACTGTTTTGTGCATTGGCTAATTCGATACCTTTACGTACCCTTTTGATATCAGATAAACTACCAGAGTGAATATCCGACAGCTGCGTAATTTTAAAACCGTCAAACGCCATAGGTAGATCAGGAAAACTCAATACTTCCTCCCGCACTTTATAGAAATAACGACCTTTCGTTAAACCGAAAAAAATAACCAATAACATGGCCCCCGCCAAAAACAATACAACCTCACTCAAAAATATACTACGTGGAGGGAAGGAACGAAAAATACGCATCAGATCTTCAACAAATAAAAAGGGAACAGCAAGCAATTTCGGTATGAAAACAATTAAAAATGCCGTGATCAAACTTGTCGCTGTCTCCTGGACATCATAACCCGCTCTCCGTAAAAAAATTAAACTAAAAACACCAAAAAACAACAGGATATCAATGCCCCAATACATGTTGTGCCAAATTGAACCATGAATAACCGTACTGAACGCCTGAAAAAAATAGATATCCCCCAAAACAAATAGGAATAATATCAGTAAAAGTCTCTTTGCCATATTAACTAAAATATTGATTTTAAATTGCTAATGATATGCCAAAAGAGATTTTTCGACTGTTAAAGCCCCTATCATCGTAAATAGTGATGTCTATATGACAATTGAAACTTTTTGCACTCCAATCAATCAGAAAACCTCGCATAGTTTCCTCCAAAACATGTCAAGATGTCTGATTATCCCATAAATGATCCAACCGAAATGCTGCTCATTACTCCAAAATTCCAGTCTTTTGCATGCATGCTCTCATTTTTTGATAAGTACGCTCAATATCTTGATCTAGGCCAATGGAAAACCTGATCAATCCATCTGAAATGCCCATCTTTAAACGATCTTCTTCAGGAATTTCTGACGACGTAGAACTACCTGAACAGGAGAATAGCGTCTTATAGAATCCTAGGCTGACGGCTAAATACCCTAAATTTTCAGCCTGCATCAGTTCCATTAATTCATTGGCTTTTTCGGTTGTTTCCACATCAACTGTCATTAAGCCCCCAAAACCATAGGTCTCATGCATCATGTTTTTCATTAATTCATGACCTCGATGCGACTGCAAGCCCGGATAAGATACCTTTAGTCCATCTTTCTCAAACCGTTCGGCAAGATACATCGCATTATAGCTGTGCTGTTTCATCCGTATATGAAGTGTTCTTAAATTTTTCAATATACTCGCCGAACGTAAACTGTCCATCGTTGGCCCCAATAACATACAGGCCCCTGTGTTCACATTTTTTGTTTCATTAATAAACTCCTGACTTCCACAATAAACCCCACCGACAGTGTCACTGCTGCCATTGATAAATTTCGTTAAACTATGAATGACAATGTCTGCTCCCAAAAGTGTTGGCGAGATGGACAATGGAGAAAACGTATTGTCGACAATCAGTTTTAGCTTGTATTTTTTACAGATGGCCGAAAGTTTTCTTAAATCTGCCACATGCAATAAAGGGTTGCTCACACTTTCACAATACAGCACTTTTGTATTAGGTCTTATCGATCTTTCGAGTTCTTCGGCATCATTAATATCCAAAAATGTCGTCTCAATCTGGAAAGGCGGGAGAAAATTCTTAAGAAAGGCATAAGTTCCACCGTAGATTGTCCTACTGGAAATGATATGGTCACCACTTTTACATAGTTGTAAAAGAACTGTTGTAATCGCTCCCATCCCAGAAGATGTTACATTGGCCGCAGCGGTATCCTCCATTTTAGCTAAGGCTTGTGCCAAATACAAATTCATCGGCGACGAATGCCTTGAATAGAGATAACAGCCTTCCGCATTCCCTTCAAATGTGTCGAACATCTTTTTAGCGGAAAGAAAAGTATAGGTGGAGCTATCTGAAATTGACGGGTTCACTCCTCCAAACTCACCAAAGTATTGCAAATCTTGAATTTCATTTGCTGCATTAAAATTTTCCATGTTTTTATCTTTAAAATTGAGATATTTCAAATTATATTACAAGTAATTTTACTTATCTTAGAATATAAATCTATTATACAAACAATAATTAGTTAAAACATCTAGCTGATTTAAAACGAGCTAGTAAAAACCAAAAAAAAATCTATGCACTTCGACGAGATTGACCGTAAGCTATTGCGTTTTCTACAGGAAGATGCCAAACAAACGACCAAAGAACTCTCCTACAAACTGAGCTTGTCCGTAACTGCGGTCTATGAAAGAGTCCGTAAACTCGAAAATACTGGAATTATCGCAGGCTATGTCGCCATACTTGATAAAAAGAAAATAGCAAAAGATTTCCTCGTATTATGCCACGTAAAATTAACACAGCACAAAAAGGAGTATATCTTACAATTTGAAAAAGAGGTCATGAACCTTCAGGAGGTAACCGAGTGTTTCCACGTGAGTGGCGACTACGACTATATCCTAAAGATTTGTGTCCAGGATATGGCAGACTATCGCAGTTTTATGTTAACGAAGTTAACGAGCCTACAGCATATCGCAAGCACCCATAGCTCATTTATGATCGCTGAGGTGAAAAATACAATAGCAATAGATCTGTAAGAAAATTTAAACCAAAACACCATTTTTCGATGCAATTGCCTCCGGAAGATCCTCATCTCCCACCATTTGCAACACATCAATTTCTATGGTTCGACAAATCGAAAGCATAGGCACATCAAACATGAGTCCTCCAAAAGGATTTTCGGTATAATCGCCGACCAATTCCATCACAATATAAATCCATCCAATTACCACACAAAAAGGAATACTCGTCCATATCCCCCAGTCGCCCAATTTCGCAAATTCATTTACTAGGCCCAATGGGAGCAGAATGATGAGAATGACATTAAAGACAAATGCTGTACTGGCAAACTGTCTCGGTGAAGGAAATTTTTTGATTCTTTCTGCCTGACCTTGATAGTCGTAAAATTGATTCAGGCAATTCTGCAGTTGCGTTTGGTTAAAATCCGAAATGATTTGATCATTTTTCAATGCATTAACTTCCTTTGCTTGTTTAGAAATCAAATAAGTTGCAAAATTTTTATATGTGCTCTGCAGCTTAAACTCATCTGTAGAAAGGTATTTGCGTAAAAAAATCGATGTTCTACTGTAATCAGGAAAGCCAGCCTTTATCAGCCTGTTCCGTTTAACATTCATTGAACCAAAGTGTTTTTTCAAACTGATGTGCTCCCATTCTGTCGGGATCAACAACTGCTCACGAAAAGTGTATAGCCAAGCGATATGGCGATAGGCAATCCTTTTCCTCCGCTCCTCCAAATCGGTATGATCACCATCCTGGGTATCAAAGGCATATAACATTGCCGTGAAAGAACGACTTGAATTGACAATCCCACCCCAGATTTTCCGGGCTTCCCAAAGTCTATCATAGGCCTGATTATTCTTAAACCCGACATAAAAAGCCTCAGCGGTTCCGATCAAAGCCAATGGTACCCAGGGAATTATCATCCACTGCCAATTAAAAAAATAATAGATGACCGCCACCAGAGAGCACCAAAGCGTCAGCCATATTAAATGTGCACCCGCTAAATTAAATATTTGTCGATGATTAAAATACTTGGTTGTGATCATAAAAATTAAATATCTTCCTTTATTAAAAACGTTATGAAAGTACAATTTAAATTGTAACTGTCCAATACGCTAAATTGTTTTCGGCACGATGATATTTTATCCCGCTCATTTTTATAACAATAAACCTCGTCGCTTTATATGGCTTATCCCTAAATTTACTGGTTCCATCCCTAAAAGGTTCCCTTATATCCAAAAAAATTGAAATAAGCCACCAGCGAAACTAGTTTTGAATAATTATTCAAAATTTATGATCAAATTAATTACTTTCAGTCTTATCACCTTTCTCCTTAACAACTTCCTGTTCGCCCAAACCGCCATTGTTGGTAAAGTCTCGGATCAATATGGCGCGTCGATCCCCTATGCTTCATTATCCTTTCGCGCCTTACATGTAAAGAAAGATTCTCTCATTGAAAAAATAACAGATGAACATGGAAATTTTCAGTTAACGCTTACCGAAAAAGAGACTTACCTCGTTTCAATTCGTGTGGAAAATGTACTCAGAACGCAGCAAAAAATTGAAATTAACGACCTTAAAATCCCGCTAACATTCATTATCCCAAAATCACTACTATCCAACCTCAAATTAGATGAAGTAACAGTAAATAAGCGCAAACCAACAATACAGCGAAAAATTGACCGCCTCATTATGAATGTAGCACAAACCGCCAATGCTTCTGGAAAATCGGCTTTGGAATTATTTAAAATGGCTCCCGGCGTATTCGTTAACAATGGTCAAATCTCCATTAATGGGGTTGTAGGAACACGTATTCTTGTCGATGGCAAAAGTATTAACCTCGCGGGAAATGATCTCAGGAACTACCTTCAAACCTTGCGTTCCAACGATATCCAATCCATTGAAATTATCGCACATCCCTCTGCAGAGTTCGACGCAGAAGGCAGTGGTGGTATCATCAATATAGTGCTAAAAAAGCAAGATAAACAGGGCCTCAATGGTTATATTGGCAATGACTATGCAATTGGGCTTGGAAAATATGTAACGTACACTCCTTATGCAGGTTTGAATTATCGAATGGGTAAAGTTGGTTTAATGGCAAGTTATTCCCATAGCCGTGCAAAGTCATACGAGGAACTAAAACAACGACGAGATTTTCCAAATCAGGGATTATATCAGCAAGAAACGGAAAATACTCAGACCAACAAAAACGACCGTATACGGCTTGGTGCGACATATGATTTCACTGGAAAACAATTTCTCGGACTATCCTACACCGGTCAATACAGCAGTTTCCTTGGACCATCCACGGCTCATTCGACAATTTTCTACCCCGATGCGGCAAAAAACATCCACTCGCAAGGTAGCTTTCCGTCCGAATCAAAATCCAACTACCAGAATCTGGGTTTAAATTATGTCGTGGAAACAGACAGTTTACATTCGAAATTCAGCGTTGTTATCGATTACACACACAATCAACGAAACGGAAATAGTATCAGCAATAGTGCCGATTTCGATGCTAATGGTAACATACGCAGTGATACTTTGTTCAGATTGGATTATCCCAGCGAAGCAAAAATTTTTACTGGCGATGCAAAGTATAATTGGATAACTAAATCTGGAAACAATTTATCAATTGGTGTAAAAGCGACCGCAACGGATATCATGAATACCAATCAATACCAGGTCTTTCATCAGGCCTGGATGCCAATGCCTGCCCTTGATTTCCAGTTCGATTATGAAGAACGAATTTATGCTACCTATGCAAATTATACGGGAAAATGGGCCCAAATAGATTATCAATTGGGATTAAGAGGCGAGAAATCCAATATTCAAGGACAACTTTTAAGCGAGCAAAGGGACAAACTCGCACAGGACTATTTCAATTTGTTCCCAAGTATTTTTTTAAAGAAGAATTTAAACTCGCAGGGAAGCAATTATGTATCACTTACCTACAATAGAAGAATTAAACGGCCCTCATATTTTGATTTAAATCCTTATAAATATTATATAGATAATTATTCCGTACAGACGGGAAATCCCTTTCTGAAGCCGCAGTTTACAAATTCGCTCGAAATTAGTGGATTGTGGAAGGAAAAATATTATACTGCTTTGAACTATTCCCATACCAGAAATGCGATCTCACAAATTATACGCAATCAGGCAGAAGAAGAACTATTAACAGTTATTAAAGACAACGTTGGAACTCTAGGAGTATGGACAGCCACCTTGAGCGCTCCCGTTTCGTTACTACCCTGCTGGTCAAGTACGAACACGATTTTATTCACTCATACACGTTCAACTTCCCCCTATTTTGATTTAAAGAAAGCTTCTTTTTTATTACAGACAGAACAAGAAATTTCCTTTGGCAAAGGATATAGTATAAATCTGAATGCTTTTTACACCCCCCAAATGTTACTTGGAAATATTGTAACTAAAGCCATCGGCTCCGTTGATCTAGGGATCCAGAAAAAACTAATCAAAGATCAATTGGTTGCCAAGGCAAATATTAGCGACATCTTTTTTACCAATAATTATCGCGCGACAAGTTATTTTAACAATACTAAAATCTGGATAATGCACAGGGAGCAATCGCGTGTATGCTCCATTTCTTTACTATATAACTTCAGAACCGGCACTACCTTTAAAGCAAAACGAATGGAATCAAGCAGTGTGGAGGAGAAAGGAAGGTTATAAATGTACCACTATTTTTTATCTTTGCGGCTCAATGAGCCGCAAAACTGAACTATCTAAGGATTTATGAAACAATATCGACTTAATCAATACATCACTAAAGCAGATACATTTTTCAGGAAGCAGGATTTCGATACTTTTTATACAACGAATGTACGTATCCTACTTCATTTTGGAATGTGGTTTACATTTACCCTGCTCCTGTTCAGCAACTACTATTATGTAACTGGAATATCCTCAAACCAGTCACTATTTTTGTCAACGCGTGTTTTATTGTCTTCTCTTGTTGTCTTTTATCTATTTTTCTACTTGGTTATCCCTTACGCGAGGAACTTAAATTTATGGATATTACCTCTCTTAACTGCGCCAGTATGTATTTTTATTTGGTTATTTATCAATAATTTGTTTTATGTGCTAGCTTACAAATATGGTTTTGATATTTCCAATTTGTATCCATTAATGGGCAAGGAAAAGGACTTCATTCCCAACCTGTGGTCCGTATTCAGCTTTAAAGCAGTGCTATTAAATGCATTGTCGGTTATCTATTCATTGTCACCTTTTTTCTTTACCAAAATATTAATCGACATCAGAAGAATAAATAAAGACCGAATGCGAATCCTAGAGCAGAAGTCAAAATTATTATTGGAAAATATTAGCGTAGAGAAGGCATTTTTAAAAGCACAGCTCAATCCACATTTTTTATTCAACACGCTTAACAACCTCTATCGTTTGACGCTAAAAAAAGACGACACAGCGCCTGAGGTCGTATTAAATTTATCCGAAATTATGGGGTATACACTATACGATTCGGATGCAGAATACGTCTCCTTAGCTAAAGAGCTGGATTTTATAGAGAATTACTTTTCATTGGAAAAAATGCGTTACCCAAAATCATATCAGATTGAACTAAATATAGAGGGGCGAGCGCATGCTCACGCTTTAACGATTGCTCCGTTATTGACCTTCACCCTTATCGAAAATGCATTTAAATATGGGCTGAAAAACGAGGAAGCATCCTATGTCATACTTACTATTCACATCAGCAAAGATCAGGTCACCTTTAAAATAAAAAATGACAAAGATGTATTCAATACCGTGAAAACGCCTAGCTTTACGGGTATCGGTATTAAAAATTTACAAAAGCGTTTACAATTAATTTACCCAAACCAAAGCGACCTTCACATCATAGATAGCTCCAATGAATTTAGCGTTGCATTGAATATCGCATTACAACATGATTGAAAAATATAGTTGCATCATCATCGATGATGAACCTTTAGGCATTGAACTTATTACGGATTTCGTCGAACAAGTACCTTTTTTGGAATTAAAAAAGACCTTCAGTAAGCCACTGGAGGCAATGGCTTTTCTGCAGGAAAATCCGATCGATATTGTATTTAGCGATATTGAGATGCCCCGCTTAACTGGTTTAGATCTGTTGGAAACGCTGGCCCAAAAACCTTACTTTATTTTTATAACTGCCCATCGACATTTCGCCATTGACGGATTTGAAAAAGGTGCCGTAGATTACCTCATTAAACCCATTCGATTTGAACGTTTTTTGAAAGCTGCAAATAGAGTAAAAGAACAAATATCCCCCCTTAACAAGCTAAATACCAAACCAATAAAAACAGAACGAATTTTTATAAAAAGTGAAAATAAATTTATAAAGATTATGCTTAGTGATATTCTATATATTGAAGCTCAGGGAAACTATTTGAATATTGTCACGCATACCAGTGCACATCAAACCCTATCTACCCTTAAGGCGATGGAAGAAATTTTACATAACACCAGTTTCTTTCGAATTCATAGAGCATTCATTGTCAATACAGATAGCATACAATCGCTAAATGGAAATATAGTCCAGCTTTCAAATGGAAAAACTATCCCCATTGCGAGCAATAAAAAAGATCTCTTATATGCGCTTTTAGGATTAAACTAGATCGATTATAGACGATACGCATGCTGAAAACTTCGGTTGATCCCGCTATCAAAACAAGTATAAAGCACTATTGTATATTTTTACTCGTTTGATTAATTTTGATGTAACGGACATAAACAACTGCCAAACATAGAACGAGGATATGATGAAGATAAAAGCATTTACATTAAATATAGGTCTTTTCCTTTTTGCTGCAACGACTTTCGCGCAGAACAAAGCGGAGTTAAAATCACTGTTAAATAAAAACAGTGAATTTGTATTTCCGCAGACAATAGATAAAATATCGGCTACATTAAACGTAAAAACAGTCTTCTATGAAGATGCCAACGAAGAAAAGTATGCAAAATGGATCACAAAATCCGGCTTGGAACTCTATAGCAATTATGGGGCTGATAAATCCGTCAATGAACTATTTTTTGATATCCCTGATGACAAGTTTCTGGTTGTCGAAGGGTTGCCTTTTGATCTAGCGATCAATAGAACAACAGTCAAGGAGGCGCTCTCAAAATTCAGCCGACACAATGTCAAAGAAGAAAAACTTGATGCGGGAAGCTCTTTTCCGGGCGGTACCAGACTGACGATGAAAACAGGAACACATTTTACCACTTTACTTTTCGATAGCAAAAATCTTTTAAAGTTCATAGGCTTGACAACCTCTTTAATTGACCCCGCTGCCAATTAAAGACAAGGGGTCAATATAAAATTTATTAGCTAGGTTGCCCAAGCATGATCACCCTTTTGATAAGGGAAATCGCCGTTATATTTCCCTGGGATTTTCACATAACGGAACACTTCCGTGGCGCCTAATTTTGAGCTAAAGAATGTAAGGAGTGTAAGCTGTTTAAAGAGTGTGAAAAAATGGGGCAGTTCATTAGCTGCTTTCTTTTCATCGTAATCTTGTGCTTCCTTGTCCAAAATATCAACAAAAGCAGTTTGGTCTTTTTTGTCGAGTTGCTGAAAATTACGCCCGAATTCTTTCTTGGTACGTTCGTCAATTCCGGCTGTTCCAGTCAGAAAAACCTGCTGTTCTTCAAGTTTATAGCAGTCTCGCACTATAACGGGAATTTCAGAACCTACACCAGCCTCTTTCGCCCCTGGGGTAGTAGTTTTAGGAAGAATCGCCTCCGCGAGATCTCCCAAAAAATCGATTGATTTTGGATCAAAGAGCATTTTTATATTTTTCGAAGCAGACCTTTGGCATCCTTCCAAAAATAACGAAGCACCAATAACTGTTCCTCCCATGAGTATGGCTACACGTTGTATTGCTTCTCGTCTATTCATAACTATTGCATCATAAAATATTAAAGATTCCCTTTTTTTAACTCATTTACAGCAAAATCTACTGCTCTTGCTGTAAATGCCATATAGGTAAGCGATGGATTCACACAGGAAGAAGAAGTCATAAAGGCCCCGTCTGTCACAAAAACATTTTTAGCATCCCATACTTGGTTAAATTTGTTTAATACCGAGGTTTTCGGATCATTGCCCATCCGTGCTGTTCCCATTTCATGAATTCCCTGTCCCATACTAAACCCGTTGTCGTAGGTTGTTACGTCTTTGACACCGATAGATTCCAACATTTCCTTCATTTCATTGCTAGCATCAAGCCGTATTTTCCGCTCATTATCCCTAATCTCTGCATCTATAGCCAATACAGGAAGCCCCCACTTATCTTTTACAGATGAATCCAATAGGACTTTATTTTCGTGATATGGAAGTATTTCGCCAAATGAAGTAAAACCTACTCCCCAGCTTCCGGGCTCGGCGATAGCATCTTTCCAAGCCCCGCCTACGCTCTTATTATCGACCTTACCTGACCATTGTCCCCTTGAAGCTCCGCCCTGATAGCCAAAACCACGTATGTAATCTCTCTTTTTGGTATCGCCGGCAATATTAGCAAATCGGGGTACATATAATCCATTGGCGCGTCGTCCAAAAATATATTTATCCTCAAATCCTTCAACTCTTCCCCCAGCCCCACTATTTAACATGTGATCCATCAGATTATGTCCCAATTCACCACTGCTGCTCCCAAGACCACCTTCCCATACATCAGTAGCTGAATTCATTAACACCCAGGTAGAATTTAAAGTCGAAGCACATACAAAAACAATCTTAGCAAAATACTCGTAGGTTTGATTCGTCTCCGCATCAACAATTTCTACTCCTTTAGCTTTCTGTGTATCCCGATCGTAAATAATGCTTTTTACAATGGAAAATGGTCGTAGGGTAAGTTTCCCTGTCTTCACTGCTGCAGGCAATGTTGCAGACTGTGTGCTAAAATAAGCGCCGAAATTGCAACCCAGCCAACATTTGTTCTGGTATTGGCAATTAACACGGCCATGGTGGGGCACTGTTATGTTGGCTACCCGGCCAATTATAAAGTGTCGTTTTCCCTGATAATGCGATTTCAATCGCGCAGCAAGATCTTTCTCCACAATATTCATGTCCATTGGTGGCATAAATTCGCCATCGGGCAGCACCGCTATACCGTCTCTATTACCCGAAATACCCGCAAATTTTTCAACGTGACTATACCAAGGTGCTATATCTTTATAACGTACGGGCCAGTCAACCCCATGCCCGTCTTTGCTATTTGCTTCAAAATCAACATCCGACCACCGATAGCTTTGCCGCCCCCACATAAGCGAGCGCCCACCAACGTGATAGCCCCGGAACCAATTAAAGGGTTTTATTTCCTTATATGGACTTTCTGTCTCATTAGTCCAAAAGTCGATGTTCCCTTCGTTCATCCATTGATTTTTAATTCCAAAAGGTAAGTAGTGCTGGGCACGATCCAAGGGCACCCGACCCCGATGCGGAAAATCCCAAGGATCTTTGTTTGGTGATGGGTAATCTTTGATATGCTCAATATTGCGTCCTCTTTCTAACATGATGGTTTTAAGTCCACGCTCCGTTAGTTCCTTGGCTGCCCAGCCACCTGTGATCCCAGACCCGATGACAATTGCATCATAAACATTATTTGCCATTTATTTATAATTGGTTTATTTGGTTATTACTCGAAGGGAAATTTCCCTCTCAAATCAAGCGCCACAAAGATGCCTGACAGTTTTACCTTGTTTAGACGATCCATTCTTATATTTTCGAAAGCGTAAGAATAGATCGTCTAAACAAGTTTAAGGTTTTTTTTTGATTTTATTGCAACCGGTTGCAAATTTTTGTAATATTGTATTAAACAAGCAGGTAGCTTGAATAACCAAATTATAATAGTATAAACGACAGACTGAGCCATTTCTTCAAACGAATTGGAATATTGATCTGTTTTGTACATAACATAGTCTTTTTCAAAACACAATACATATGACAACAATTAAAGGTCCTGCTATCTTTCTCGCACAGTTTATCGGCGATGAAGCTCCATTTAACTCCTTGGACTCAATCTGCCAGTGGGCTGCAGAGCTTGGCTATAAGGGAATACAACTACCAACCTTAGATGCCCGTTTTATCGATCTAGAAAAAGCAGCGCTCGATAAAAGCTATGCACTTGATCTAAAAGCTAAAGTACAATCTTTTGGATTGGAGATCACCGAACTTTCAACCCATCTCCAAGGGCAATTAGTGGCTGTAAATCCAAGTTTCGATGATCTATTTGATGCCTTTGCGCCACAGCATTTACATGGTAATCCTCAAGCACGACAACAGTGGGCGATCCGGCAATTAAAATATGCCGTACAAGCTTCCCATAACCTCGGACTTAAAGCGCTAGCAACCTTTAGTGGAGCCTTTCTATGGCCATTTATATACCCTTGGCCACAAAGACCAGCTAATCTGATCGAAACAGGTTTTGCTGAACTTGCAAAATTATGGTTACCAATTCTCGATGAATGTGACTTGTACGATGTCGACCTATGTTATGAATTACACCCCGGAGAAGATCTCCATGACGGTGCTACTTTTGACTTATTTCTCGAAAATGTAAATTACCACAAGCGGGCAAACATTCTCTATGATCCCTCCCATTTTGTCCTTCAATGTCTTGACTACCTTCAATTCATCGACATTTACCATGAGCGAATTAAAATGTTTCATGTTAAAGATGCTGAGTTCAATCCTTCTGGTCGTCAGGGCGTCTATGGTGGCTTCCAAAGCTGGCAGTCAAGAGCCGGTCGTTTCAGATCAATTGGTGATGGACAAGTGGATTTCAAAGCCATATTTACCAAACTCACACAATATGATTATCAAGGCTGGGCAGTACTGGAATGGGAATGTGCATTCAAAAATGCTGAAGATGGTGCACGGGAAGGCGCGCTGCATATTAAAGACTATATTATCCGTGTTACTGATAAGGCATTCGATAATTTTGCTGCCGTCGAAACCAATGATAGCCTTAACCGTAAACTATTGGGTTTGTAATTACAAAAGATATCGTCATTAAAAAATCAACTTTATGCGCAATACAAAACTAAAAATGGGCATGGTCGGCGGTGGAAAAAATGCATTCATAGGGGCGGTACATCGTATGGCTGCTGGAATTGACGGTCAGATTGAATTATGTTGCGGAGCACTGAGCGCTGATCCCCTTGTCGCAAAAGAATCCGCCGCGCTTTTAGGGCTTCCGAAGGAAAGGAGCTATGGAAGTTACCAGGAAATGATTGTCGAGGAAAGTAAACGTTCGGCGGATGACCGCATGAACTTTGTCAGCATAGTCACGCCAAATTTTGCTCATTTTGAACCAGCAATGATGGCTCTGGAACATGGCTTCCATGTCGTGCTTGAAAAGCCGATGACTCTGACAACAGAACAGGCCGAATTGCTCCAACAAAAAGTAGCTGAAACAGGATTAATACTCTGTGTTACATACACCTACTCTGCCTATCCGATGGTAAAACAAGCTCGTCATCTTGTCAAAGAGGGCCAATTAGGTTCGATTAGAAAGATTATGGTCGAGTATCCGCAGGGTTGGCTCAGTAAGATGATCGAAAATGGTCTTTCTCTGGCCTTTTGGCGTACAGATCCCGAAAAGAGTGGAAAAAGTGGTTGTATGGGCGATATTGGAACACATGCTGCCCACCTCGCAGAATATATTTCAGGTTTAAAAATCACTAAAATGTGTGCCGACCTTCAAACATTTGTGACCGGAAGAAAACTTGAAGATGACGGCAACATATTACTTGGATTTGAAAATGGAGCCACGGGTGTGCTATCGGCATCCCAAGTTGCTGCAGGAGAAGAAAATGCGTTAAAAATTAGAGTATATGGTGAACTTGGAGGATTGGAATGGAACCAACAGGATGCAAATACACTCATCTTTAAACAGCTCGATGCGCCGACCCAGCTATTTCGTGCAGGTCAACAGTACCTTTCACCAATCGCCAAACACAACATCCGTCTACCGGCCGGTCACCCCGAAGGATATATAGAAGCATTTGCCAATATTTATAGAAATTTTGCAGCCACACTATTGGCATCTATGCAAGGTATAGATCCGCGAGAAGAAGATACTGATTTTCCTACTGTAGCTGATGGTCTGCGTGGCATGAAGTTCCTAGAAACTGTGATTGCCTCGGGAAAATCAGCACAAAAATGGACCAATTTCATTCGTTAGATATATAGTTACCACAAGTAGCCAATGTCATTTGCTCCCTGAACAAACGACATTGGCTGCTCACTTTAATTTTTCTGCATTGACTGAGACATCTGTTTCAAATATCCCTCATAGTTTGAATAAGGTTCCTTGATCCTACCATTTGGTTTCAGATAAAGAAATCCTTCCTGATTATCCAAAATAACATTAAAATGGTTCAGAATCTGATTTCCGAACAAGCTTGGTCTGCCATTAAGCTTGGCCGGATCAGCGGCATTCGTCACAATGTCTTTAAATTCAACACCAGCTATTGAAGCATCCAAACGGATAATCTTACGGTTACTGATCATGGTAAGCGGCTCTAGATCGGTCCAATTATGACCTATACCCGTAAAATCTTCCCCTAACAGCATCGTACCATCACGGCCTGTATCAAAAAGGAACCAAAAATCATAGTGTCGTTGGTTATGTCTAAAAGCAGCTTTAAACTTGGGTCGATTTTGCTCATAGAATACCGGAAGCTTTGTATATTTCTTTGCTTTGCCGGGGAGATCGCGATGAATTACCAATTCCATTTTGTCATAATCGATTTCAATAATGTGATTTCGAAAGAAACTGTTACCAATAATAAGATCTTCAAAGGACTTCATATTTCCGACTTCTGTCATTGACACATTTTTCCAAACCATCGGCCCAATACGCAATTGATTGCCTAGGCTTGTCCGCTCGCTATTGACCCCGTCAGTATTCGCAACTGTCGTAAACGATGAAAATGATAAATCTAGCTGCTTTGAGTTATTTCTATTGACAACACCTGTCCCTGCTCCTAAATCAAACTGTATCGCAACATTTTTCTTGTTAATTGTTCCATTCAGGAAAATCCGTGAACCAATAAGACGAAAAGGTATTCGCATAGGAAACGCCTCGTTTCGATCCAATACAGGTAGATCAGGTGGTAGTTGAGCATTTATACGAATGTGACAAGAATCCGTGCCATTCAATAGTACTATGAAATCATACATCGCTCCAGGTTTAATCATAACAGTTAATTCCTCCTGATCTGTTTTAAAAACGACTGTGCTTTCTTTCGTTGGAATATTCACGAAATAGACATCAGGGTTTGCTTTAGGATCTAATTTCCAGTCGACATGGCAATAGGCGCCGTCTTTAATACCAGCTCTCTCAGATGAAGCTTTGATCAAAGGAATCTTATCTTGTGGAAAGACGTTTGTCATCGTAAAAAGAGAAAGAAAAATAACAAAGGTAGCCAAGGCCATATGGCTTTTCCTTTTTTGATAGCGTGTTTTCATAATTTTGCTTTTTTTTCAAGATCAAAGAAAAAAAATACTAAAAGATGAACATCCTTTTGCTACCCGACAATGTCCCGACAGCTACCCGACAATTGTATAATAGTCGCTATAAAATACTAATATCGGGCAAAATCCGTGAATCATCACCTTTATTTAATCCGATCGCATTTCGCAGTATAACGATTATATTCATAAGGATCCAACATAGCGGAATAAGCAATTTCACATTGCTTTTAACACCTAGCCAATCGTTGAGTATAAAAATAACAAGCATCAGTAACACCGCGATTAAGGTAGATACGATCTGAATGGAGATTAACTGACGGACCTTATACGAATGCTGTTTTTTGAACAGCATGATTGCAATGGGCACCAAAACATTTAATGGAGGCAATATAGAAAAGGGTAAGGAAGAAAGGTTGATAATCTTGATCCATGTGAGATTTTCGGATTCAAGAGGCATATCATATGCAGAAAACTCCGATTCGTCCACATTCAACGCTTGAGCAAGTGCACGAAGGGTGTAGCCCTTTGGCGACTGCCCCGCTTCAATCCGCTGAATTGTTCTAACTGAAATACTTGATTTATGCGCTAGTTCCTCTTGGGTTAAATTGAGTTTCTCACGTAATGATTGTAATTTGTTCATAAACAATAGATCGATCTTACCATCAAATTTACAGAATTTGGTGGTAAGAATTCAGTAAATCTAAGGTTTATGGTTTATTGGGAATCTTAGCGTCCTGCTCGGTAATTGTCTGTTCCTCTTGTGTTAACGGGGCGGGAGGTATTTCGGTTACATTACGCTCAATTTCCTGCGTTTCAACATGCACGGCATATTGTGAGGGTTCAATAGGGATTCCCATTACAGTAGCATACTCCCTCGTGTAGATTGCACCAAAATATAAAATGGCTGCTGTGTAGTAGACCCAAAGTAAGATCAGTACAAATGAACCTGCCGCTCCATAGGTATCTTGGGTTGCAGAATGCTCCAGATAGACTCCAATTAAATAACGTCCCAATACAAATAAAATTGAAGTAAATAAGGCCCCCGCCCTTACTGTCCGCCAATGTATATTGACATCCGGAAGCGCTTTAAATATGACACTAAATAACAAGAATATAATTCCGAAGGACAATGCAAAGTTAATCCCATCCATTAACATCACCGTTATGTCCGGGAAATAATGCTGTAGCTGATCTGTCAATGCTAATATTACACCATTTACAATCAATGTAACAACTAACAAGAACCCCAATCCAATCACCAAAGATGAAGACAATAATCTATCCTGAATCAATTTTAACCAGCCTTTTTTCGGCTTCGCCCTTACATGCCAAATCTTATTGATCGAATTCTGTATATCCCCAAAAACAGTCGTTGCTCCTAAAATCAATGTAATACCACTGACAAGCAATGCCAGGTTTGACTTTCCCGAAAGTTGCAAATTCTGAATAACTTCCTGAATCTGTTTTGCAGCACTGCTTCCCACCAATCCACGGAGTTCCAAGAATACTTTCCCTTCAATCGCATCCTCACCATAAAAAATTCCGGCTAAGGCAATCATTAAAACCAATATTGGGCCAATAGAGAAAACAGTATAATAGGATAATGAAGCACTATACTTCATCGAATCCTCATTCAAAAATCCCGAGACCGTACTCTTTAAAATTCGCCAATAGGTTTTCACCATACTTTTACTTTTAGTTCGTTTATCCATGTTCTTGTACTTTGTACTCAAGAACAAACCATTGAGAAGCGAAGAAAGTTTGTAATTAGTGTGTTTTAATGTGAGTAGTCCGCTATAGTTCCCTGGAGAACCAAGCGATTGTGGTCTACAACTTTCAGACTCATCGTAATATCTGAAGCGATAGTTTTCAATAATAGAATCGGTGATATTTTAGCTTCATTTGGCCAATCCGCCAAATGAACTGCCACATGGGATAGCTCAGCTGTCTTATTGTAAGCCACATTAAGTTTATCAATATCCTTTGACGTGGACAACAGACTAAATCCATTATCTTGCTTTTGAAACCATTGATAAAATAATTTACTGGGTAGGAACCTGCGCATGTCGCTATCTCCGCGCATGGCTAATCTTACTTCGGGAACTTTCGTTTCGTAGGGTGTTTTCTCTTCGATCGTTTCGAAATTTTCGTCAACCGCATAATTAACAATGGTATCTGTTTGAATGACCTTATTTTTCAAAATTTCAATATCGACGTAATTTCCATCCAAATGTGCCATAATAGAATCAGCGGCTATAGGAAGTTCGCTAAATAGTTGTTTTAGCTGATTTTTAAGTTGACTATTGGGGATATTGATCCAAGCTTTACCAATGTATTTTGCGGAAACGAGTTCTCTAACAAGATATTCCTTCGGAAAGTTCCAATCTGTTGAGAAAAATTCGCCAGATACATCGACATGGTCTCCTTTCAAATCAAGTTCAATAAAATTATCTGTTGAAATATCGCTATAACGCAGTGATTTACCTGTCAATGTACTTGGACGGCTAATAAATTGCTCAATGGTAACCCGGTCTTCTTTTGATTGAATTAGCTGCAGCATTTCGTCCTTCTTTGTATCAAGATCAAAGCCTAGACTTAGCAGCAGATCATCCCCTTTCCAGATAAATGCGATTTTGCTCGGTTGATGATAGGCATAGCTCACATCAGGGGCTAAATTACTTTCCACCGCACCAACCTGTATCACATCTTTTAGAAAGTTCAAAAACTGCTGTTTATCCTTTAGCTGAAAAAAAGCATAAAAGTTTTTGGGGTGGGGCTCCAAAGCAAAAAGAAATACATTCGCTTTGATATCAATTCCATTGTCTTTGAGTTTACGTAGTTTTTTACCAAAATCTTGCCCCTCTTTCGGCGCTGACTGCCATTTATTAAAAAACTGATTCAAAAGGATATCATCCAAAGATACGGTCAACAAAGCCTTACTTTTTTTATGAACCAATGATTTGTAGGATTCTTGCTGTCGCAGTATATATCCGCCCCAGGCGACAATCGCCAAAAGTACGAGGACAGCTATCGTCCAAAGTATTATTTTTTTAATCATATCAATTGAATCAGTAATTTTTGGTTGTTTATCTCGTAAAGGCTCGTCTGACAGATCGCTCAAGCTAAAAAAAATAGATTTCGCAATATTGGGCGCTCTAAGAAAAACCTAGATTTGAAATTTTGTTCTGAAACATATTCTATTTAAAATACATCAATGAATCGAACACTGAAACGATGCTATCTCTTGAAATAGCATCAAATACTGGTTTTCAGCAATGCACTTGATACCTTCTATTTTAAATCAATGATAGCAAAAGTATCAAATGCCTGGAGATCTTTTCATCCCTGAAATCAGGGAATTGGGGAATTTAATTAGGTTTCCCGAATTAATCCGTATTCTATAGCCGATTTTACTGCAGCAGTAACACTTTTGGTTTGAAATTTCTCCATTAGATTTTTGCGATGGCTTTCTACTGTATGTGAACTGATAAACAATGAATCTGCAATTTGATTTGTTGTCATTCCTTGTGCTACGAAAGTAAGCACTTCTTTCTCACGACGTGTCAATTTTGGTACCTGCTTAAGCCCCATTTCCACCTTCTTGTTCAAGATGGTCTGAGTTTTTTCACACAGATATCTTCTTCCAACAAGAACAGCGGAAATGGCAGCAAGTATTTCATCACCATTTGCATTTTTCTGTAAATAGGCATTGGCACCCTCATTTAAAATGCTGTTGATCACTGCAAATTCATTGTGGACACTAAACGCAATAATTTTTAAATCCTTATTGCTTTCCTTCAGGCCTTTAACCAAATCGATACCATTAGCATCTGGTAGATTGATATCAAGTAGCAATACCAATGGCATATCAGTAGCAATATGATGGAACAGTTCAGTCGCACTCGAATACATGCCCACTACTTCAAAATCCTCATGCGCATTTATAATGTTTTTCAATCCCTCAAGTAGCAAAGGGTGATCGTCTGTAATCGCTATTTTTATCATTTTTCCAAAAAGTTAAATCATGGGTAATTCCAATTCTATGGTTGTACCCGCTCCATTCTCCGACATAATCTTCATCTCTCCTTGTAGAAATGAAAGTCTTGATCTCACATTGTGCATTCCTGCAGAATGCTGCAAATCGACACTTTCCATATCAAAACCCTTGCCATCATCTTCAATTGTAATATGTAAACGTTTATTATGTGAAGAAAGCTGTATTAAAATGTTGGCCGCATTAGCATGCTTCAATGCGTTATTCACCAATTCTTGAATAATTCTATACAAAAAAATCTCCTGTTCCGTACTTAAGGTTGATTCAAATTGTAAAAATTCACATTCAACTTGACATGTAGATTGACTCATTCGGCCCGCATAGTCTCTTAAAGTTTCTTTCAAACCATATTTTACAATTAAATCTGGCATAAGATTATGTGCAAGCCGACGAAGTTCATCGACAGCCCCGTCCAGCAAATCAATACTTCGGTCGATCCCTTCTTTCATGGATTCCTGTTCTAAAGTATTTTTATTGATGGCTGATAATCCCAATTTGGTGCTCGAAAGTAAACCACCCAAGCCATCATGCAAATCTCGGGCAAGGCGGGTCCGCTCCTTCTCCTCTCCTGCAAGCATCGCAGTTAGATTTTTAATGGCATGTTGCTGATTATTCTTTTCTATTTCAAGTTCATGCAAATGTTCCTTATGCTTCAATGCCTTTGATCGCTGCCAATGGGCGTAAAATAACAATACGATCACGATCAAACAACTGATAAATAACCAGATATAGATCGAATTCATCCGTGATTTGAAAGCAATCTGTTTTTTGGAGACATCAAGCTCTTGTAAGCGCTGTTCATTTTCCAGTCGGCTTAATTGCAGATCCTGCTCCTTTTTATCGCGTTCGAGCTGTAATACTTTAAGTTGCTGGGTTCGATTCAATTCATTTAACTTCAGATTCTCCACCAGTTGATGCTGCCTATCATTCAATGCTTTCATCAACTTGATCTGCTGTTCCTTTTTCTCCCCTTCCAGTCGAAGCCGCATTAATTTTTGGTTTTGCAGTTCGCGCTCATACTTCAGCTCCAGCTGCTTCGTCTTATCCAGTTTGTCCGAATTAAATGCCTTTTCAAAAACGTCAATGTAGCTTTTTTGATAGTTGAAAGCTTCTTCATATTTTCCCTCTTCCACACTTACTTCGGCCAATCTGCTAAACAGGCTTAACCCTACCTGGTAGTCATAATGAGGCTCTTGTTGAAGATTATACAGTGCTTGCTGTAAATATTTTTTACCTTCCTCCCGACGTCCCAATTTAAAAGATTCATCTGCCAAGACGCCATATGCAGGTATTGTAATCGCATACTGGCCTGTTTCGGCGGCGATATTTAAGGCCTGTTTCGCATATGATATTGCTTTTTTACCGCCATTATCAGGATAAAACTCATGGTACAGATTCGCTAAATTAACAGAAACATACGCTAGATCAGTCGGATTAACCAGATTCTTCTCATTATTTTTCACCAAATTATATGCCTCAAGATAATGGTGCTCAGCTTTTCTCAATAAATTGCGATCTGCATTATTTGATCTATACTCCTCTTCAAATAAGTAACCAGCTTGCATGTAGGCATCAAATAAACTATTGATATTTTTCCCTTCCTTAGCCGTTTCCAACAAAAGCGATGTATACTTCTCCTGGAAATCATAGTTACGCTGATTGGCATAGATAGCTGTAAGCTCCTTATAAACCGCCAATTTTCGGGCGATATTTGCCTCAGTCTGTGGCGCCTTCTCCAAAAATGAAATTGCTTTATGGAACTGGGAAACAGCCTCATCTTCCTTATTCTGCCGTGTCATAACCCATCCATCACAATAATGGACATAACCCTTAATTCCATTATCGCTAACTATGGGGAGCACAGATTTAGCATGTTCTAAATAATAGCGTGATTTTTCAAACGCATGATCGTTGAAGCTATTCATGGCAGCAATACAATTCAAGTAGGCATAATATTGTTTGTCAGGATAATTTCTGGCCAACTGAATATTATCATTAAGCAATTGACTAGCCAGCGCTTTCTCATTATTAAAATATAAAGCCTGTGCATATTTTCCTGTTAATACAAAACGTTCCTTGCTTCCTAAGGGAAGACTGTAATATGATTTTTTTAACTCCTGCAGTTGTTCTTGGGCAAAAACAGTACAACAGAAACATAAAAAGGTAAAAAATATCAGTACCGATCTCCAAAAATTTTGAATATGCCCCATAAAAAAATAATTGCTCTAGCTATGTGAATTGGCCAAACTTAGATAAATTTACCCTTATACGCAATTCATTATCTCTAAAATAACTTAACTTCTCGCTGTTATTGACCTAATTAATCGAACCTTACCAAACAAAAAATTGTACCTTTGTAACAATGAAGTACATCTATCTTTTTCTTGCCATAGCCGCTGAGATATTTGCAACCACTTTCTTAAAGAAATCTGCAGGTTTTACCCTTATAAAACCTACCCTTATCTGTATTGCAGGTTATATCATTGCCTTCTATTTTTTAAGTATCACACTTAAATACCTGCCCGTCGGAATATCTTATGCAATTTGGTCTGGCGTTGGTATTGTAGCCATTACACTGATTGGTATGTTCTTATTCAAACAGATCCCCGATACAGCAGCCATTATTGGCATGGTCTTGATTGTCGTTGGAGTCATTATTATCAATCTATTTTCAAAAATGGGCACACATTAGCTGATCTAAGATCTAAATTTGTACTTTTGTAACTTACATAAATAAAAGGATACGTGTCGTTAGAGAAACTAAAACTTAGCAAAAGATTGACTGCTGCGATGACTGAACTCGGTTATCTGGCTCCAAAGGAAATTCAAAGTAGATGCATTTCCAGAATTCTTGGTGGACAGGATGTGATTGCCATCGCTCCGGAAGGTGCTGGCAAAACCACAACTTATGTTTTATCTACCTTGATGAAGTTGAAATTCACAACAGATGAAGCTCCGAAGTTTTTGATCTTGGCGCCTAATGAAGAACGTATCGACGAGATTGTTGAGAGATTCTACCAATTAAGCAAAAATAAAGGTCTTCGCATCATTGGATTGCGGTCTTCAGGCAGCATGGAAGAAGAAATCGAAGAACTGGTTGATGGAAAAGACATCGTTGTAGCTACTCCAAATCGTGCAAGAGCTATCTATCTTAAATTGGCCTTGAATCTCAACCGTATTCAGACATTAATTATTGATGATGCTGAGGAGATTATCAAGCAAGGAATGCAAAATACAGTAAGGGAATTAGCCGAAAGCTGCGGAAAAGTACAACATTTGGTTTTCAGTACTGTTGAACACCAAAAACTTTATGACATGATCGACAATTTCATGAATGAGAATTGTGCCTCAGTCGAAATAGATGAACTTGAGAATGACATTGTCGATACCCTAGATCTACTATTATATCATGTTCCTAATTTCACAACAAAGATCAATTTATTAAATCTTCTGTTGCAGGATAAAGAAGTATTTCAAAAAGTAGTCGTCTTTGTGAACTCTAAGCTTACTGCACAAAAGTTGGCCAGCAGTTTGTTCAGTAGCAATAAAGAAGAAATTGCTATCCTCAATCCATTGTTCTACGATGATTTTGGCTATGACAACATGGAAGATTTCAAAGAAAATAGTCAATCTCGTGTCTTGATTATTGCTCGGGAAAATACAAACGATGTGGACCTTTCCGCTATTCCATTTATTTTTCAATTTGAGTTACCGAATGAAAAGGAGGAATTCTTAAATCATCTTGTTAAAAATGACGAAAATGAAGAATCGGTCGTGTTGACTTTCACAACAGATCTGGAATTACCAATGGTCAAAAAAATAGAACAGGCCGTCGGTAAAAGAATGGATGTTTTGGAATTGCCTGAGGATCTTGCGATCTATAATCACATCGCCGACAAAAAGAAAAAGTCCAGCAAGGAGGAAGATAATAAAGAAGATCTTTCCCGCGGCGGTGCTTTTCACCAAAAGAAAGAAAGCAATGCCAAGACCTTTAATTATGGGGGTGGTGAAAAGGCAAAAATGACGATGAAAATGAAAAAGAAATAAAAATAGAAAAGGGAAGCTTAAAACTTCCCTTTTCTATTTTTATTTCTTGTGCTGACGGATGTATGCTAATCCAATAAATCTGTTTCATATACGATGCCCTATCGATACTGTAAATTCCAGACGCTGATACCGTGAAGGCGCCGTTAGCGGTAGCCTACTTTAGAATTTTCTTCAACAATTTAATATACGCATTTGCGATTCTGTCCATACCTTGATCATTTGGATGGGCATAGTCTACAGTTGAATTCAGATTCAGATTAAGCTCTTGGCTCGACAATAGGAAAAGCTGACGAATTCCTTTTGATTGTAATTTTTCAAACGTCGCTTTCAGTACCCGGCTGCTTTGCTGATATTCTGCATTTTTATCTTCATTAAAGACTTCGGCTATATTCCCCGAACTATGCTGCGTCAAAATAATAGGCGTTGTAGGATGTTCTTTTCTTAAAAATGTCACTGCATGGACCAACAAAGAATCCAATTGTGTTTCTGTTAACGATTTCGAAATAGCCAGATTGGGAATACAATCGAGAATATAGCAGGCGGCATCTTCTTGGTTCATCATATTTAAAATAGGTTGTTCGAGTCGACCATTTCCAGAGAAACATAAATTGATCACCTCGTGATTAAATGCCCTTCCTACCTGACTGGTCCAAGCCAAACCAGGACGGCTTGTACAGGCCCCCTGTCCAATCGAGGTTCCATAGACAACAATAGGCTTTGCCGCTGTGGTATGAGTATACGTTAATTTAGCCGTATTTGACACACCAATCTTTAACCACTTAACTGTATTGTAGAGCGGAAGATATAAGCGGTAATTAAATTTTTCATTGCGCCCAATATTCTTCCACGTATAAGAAATGGTATCCGAAAAATCATAACTACCATAAGCCCATTTCCATTCCTTCTTTGCTGTATCATAAGCATAAAGATCCAGCCCACTAACACCTGTCGTGGGCATATGGGGCATATTTAAGCCTCCCGCAACTTGGTATTGAACTGTAATCTCAGGTGAAGAAGTTTGAAAGTCAATATAGAATCCGGCGCTATTCTTCCCCAGCTCCCATACAGGTTTACGTACCTGACTTTCCAATTCATCCGGAAGTCTGTTGAAGGCTGAAAGCTTCTGATTCTCCAACCGACCTTCTACATGTTTATCTTCTAGTGGAGAAAACCAACTATAATTCTCCTGCGCTTTGATGGCAGAAAAAGACAACAGAAAAAACGCTGTCAACGCAACTTTTGATAACATACAATAATTTGGCTTTAAGTTTGATATAATTGATTATAAAAAAGGAGCCTATTGGCTCCTTTCTATTGTGATTTATTTATTATACTATAAAATAGCTTGTCTAACTCGTACAAGTTTTTCCATCAAGCCTTCAAGTAAATCCAAATGTAACATATTGGCGCCATCAGATTTCGCATTTGCCGGATCAGGATGTGTTTCTATAAACAGACCGTCAGCTCCCACGGCGATTGCAGCTTTTGCTATTGTTTCAATTAAAGCTGGTTTTCCTCCTGTTACGCCAGAAGTCTGATTCGGTTGTTGCAAGGAATGTGTACAGTCCATCACTGTGGGTACGTTAAAAGCACGCATTTCGGGAATCCCTCGATAATCTACAATGAGATCCTGATAGCCGAATGTATTGCCACGATCAGTTAAAAAAACCTTTTCATTTCCAGATTCCACGATCTTATCTACTGCAAATTTCATAGATCCAGCGCTCAAAAACTGGCCTTTTTTTACATTGACCACCTTATTCGTTTTTGCCGCCGCAACCAATAAATCAGTCTGTCTGCACAAAAATGCTGGAATTTGAAGAACGTCAACGTATGCAGCTGCCATTTCTGCCTCGTGGCTCTCATGGATATCTGTCACCGTGGGTACACCAAAAGTTTTTCCAACTTTTTCCAAAATCTTCAGCGCCTTTTCATCACCTATTCCCATAAATGAATCTAGACGGGATCTATTGGCCTTACGGTAGGATCCCTTGAAAATGTAAGGAATATTAAGTTTATCTGTAATTGTAACAATCTTTTCAGCAATACGCAAAGCGATTTCTTCTCCCTCAATTGCACAGGGCCCCGCCATTAAAAAGAAATTCTGCGATGTCCCATTCTTTATTTCGGGAATGTATTTATTAATCATATAATTATAAAAAAATTAATTGCCAAGCTCCGATAAAAATTTGATTCGCATCAATTGGAGATCTTCATAACTGTAATCATCCCCTCCAAGTTCTTTAAGCGCATCATTAATTGAATCAGTCTCCGCTGTCTTAAAATAGTCGTATACCTCATCCTGGCGATCCTCATCAATAATCTCGTCAATAAAATAATTGATATTGATTTTTGTACCCGCATTTACAATCGTCTCTATTTCCTTCAATATTTCCTCATAAGTTATCCCCTTAGCTGAGGCAATATCATCCAATGCGATTTTACGATCGATATTTTGGATAATAGATACCTTTAATGCCGATTTATTAGCTGTACTTTTAATGACAAGATCCACAGGTCTATCGATTTCATTTTCCTCAACGTAGTCTTTGATCAAAGCAATAAATGGTGCTCCAAATTTAATCGCTTTACCATTCCCTACTCCCTGAATCTGTTTCAACTCATCGATGGCGATTGGATAATGTGTACACATTTCTTCCAGCGAAGGATCTTGAAAGATAACAAACGGTGGCAGTGCCTTCCCTTTTGCAATTTTCTTGCGTAGATCTTTAAGCATACCCAGTAAGACGGTATCTAAGGCCCCTGTACCGTGCCCTGCATCTTCCGAATTTGTGTTATCTCCCCCTTCAATTGGACGATTCAAAACAAATTTTAGTTGATAAGGATTATCCAAATAATGACGGCCAATATCTGTCAGTTTTAAAAGGCCATAATGATCAATATCTTTTTGGATAAAGTTATCAAGCACAGCCTGTCTAAGCAAAGATTTCCAATAGATAACACCTTTCTCTTTACCCGTTCCGAAAAGACGGTGTTCATCATGTTTATAGGAAGATACTGGTTGATTATTTTGACCCATCATGACGTTGATCACGTGATGATCATCAAATTTCTCGCCCTGCTCCTGAATGAAGCCCAGTACATTTTTCAAGGAATCTTCTGCCTCAAAATATTCTTTCTCCGAGCGGCAGTTATCGCACATGTTACTGCAGCCCTGCTCGTCAAAATTTTCCCCAAAATAGTGGAGGATCTGTTTGCGACGACATACTGCAGACTCGGAATAATCAATAACTTCTTTTAAAATCTGTGTCCCGATTTCGCGTTCGGCCACAGGTTTATCTTTCATAAACTTGGTCAGCTTTTCAACATCTTTTTCCGAGTAAAAAGCCAAACAATAACCATCTCCGCCATCACGGCCAGCACGTCCTGTTTCCTGATAGTAACCTTCCATGGATTTAGGAATATCATGGTGAATGACATAACGAACATCCGGTTTGTCTATTCCCATACCAAAAGCGATGGTAGCAACAATAACTTCGACGTCTTCCATCAGAAATTTATCCTGCGTATCAGCTCTCGTTTTCGCATCTAGACCTGCATGATAAGGTAGAGCTTTGATACCATTTAGGTTCAGAACCTCACTGATTTCTTCTACTTTCTTACGGCTTAAGCAATAAACTATACCAGTCTTTCCCGGTTTGGTTTTGATAAAGCGAACAATCTCTTTAACAACATCTTTTTTAGGTCTTACCTCGTAATATAAATTGCTCCGATTAAATGATGACTTAAATAAAACAGCATCAGTCATCTGCAAATTTTTACGAATATCAGACTGAACTTTGGGAGTCGCAGTCGCAGTAAGAGCTATAATAGGAATATTGGCACCTATTTCGTTAATTACCTGGCGTATTTTACGATATTCTGGTCTGAAATCGTGTCCCCATTCCGAAATACAATGCGCTTCGTCAACCGCTACGAAAGACACGGTAATCTGATGTAAGAATTCCAGATTATCTTGCTTGGCAAGTGATTCTGGAGCTACATACAGCAATTTGGTCTTCCCGGCGAGTACATCATCCTTAACCTTTGTAATTTCGCTCTTATTCAATGATGAATTTAAAAAATGAGCGATACTATCTTCGCCACCGAATGCACGAAGCTGATCTACCTGGTTTTTCATTAAAGCAATCAGCGGAGAAATAACAATTGCAGTTCCCTCACTCATGAGAGCAGGAAGTTGATAGCAAATTGATTTCCCTCCTCCGGTTGGCATAATTACAAAAGTATCTCTTCGTTGAAGAATACTAGTTATAATTGCCTCTTGATCCCCTTTAAAAGTATCAAAACCAAAAAAATCTTGTAAATTGTCGAAAAGTGATTTTTCTATTTCCATTGCGCCTTGGGCAAAAATAAGATAGATAAATGAAGAAATAATCTTGAAAAATAATCTATTTTTGCAATCTATTCTAATACATAAAAGTAAGAGTATTTTTTGTGAAAAACAACTACGAAATAAAAAATATAGCTATTCAAGCTATTCAAGAAGAAGCCAAGGCAGTAGCTGCTTTGGCTCAATATATTGATGATGATTTTGTTACCGTTGTCGATCGTATTCTAAATTTGCAAGGCCGAGTTATTGTAACTGGAATCGGAAAAAGTGCTATTATCGCCCAAAAGATAGTTGCAACGCTAAATTCGACAGGCACACCATCGATCTTTATGCATGCAGCTGATGCTATCCACGGCGATCTTGGTATTATCCAACAAAATGATTTAATTATTGCGATCTCTAAAAGTGGTAATACACCTGAGATTAAAGTGCTTGTTCCCTTTTTAAAACAGACAAAGAATGTATTGGTTGCTTTGGTTGGAAATACCGAATCCTACCTCGCTAAAAATGCAGACTATATCTTAAATACTACCGTTGAGAAAGAAGCTTGTCCTAACAACCTTGCACCGACTTCAAGTACAACTGCTCAGTTAGCAATGGGTGATGCGCTTGCTGTCGTTTTACAAGAGTGCCGCGATTTCACGGACAAAGATTTTGCAAAATACCATCCAGGAGGAGCATTAGGCAAAAAACTGTACTTAAGAGTCGGCGATCTATCCGATCAGAACGGCAAACCCAGTGTCCAACCGCAAGCCACTGTAAGTGATATCATCATCACCATAACACAGTTTAGACTAGGAGCTGTAGCCGTGTTGGATGCTGACCACATACTCGGCATCATCACAGACGGTGATATCCGTCGTATGCTGGAGAAACACACCGATTTAGCGACAATTACTGCCGCCGATATCATGGGGAAATCACCAAAAATCATTGACAAAAATGAATTGGCAGCCAATGCTCTCCATATTATGCGAGAAAATAACATCACACAATTATTGGTTTCCGACAAAGGGAATTATGCTGGTGTTATCCACATACAGGACTTACTGAAAGAAGGTATAATATAACTGTAATAAAGTTGTTAGATGTACAATAAATTGGCAATAAATATTAAATTTGGCATATCAGTTGTACTATTTTAATCGTAAAGTAATATTTTAGAAGCATGAAAAAGTATATAACAATCTTAGCAGTGATCATTTCCTTTATTGGTTTTTCTTCGATGCAGACAGGACAAGGGGAATTTAAATTCGAAAAAGAAACCCATGATTTTGGCAAAATTCCGGCCGGTACGCCCGTTTCGTATAATTTCAAGTTTTCAAACACAGGCAGTGAGCCAATTATCATTTCAAATGTTGTGCCTACCTGCGGATGTTCTGTAGCAGAATTTACGAAAACGCCAATTAAGCCAGGCGAAAGCGGAACGATCAAAGTGACTTACAATGCGGCGGCAAAAGCTCCATTCACAAAGAGTTTCACGGTACAGTCGAACACCAAGACTCCTGTAAAAACGCTATATATTAAGGGTATTGTAGAATAACAATTCTTGTAAATAAAACGAAAAAAGCCACGTAATCATGTGGCTTTTTTCGTTTTATTTTGGTTAGCTTTGCACTACTAATTTTAAAAAAACTATAATGCCAGTAATATCAGAAAAAGGGCTAAATATGCCTGCGTCGCCTATTAGAAAGTTGACGCCATATGCTGATCAAGCAAAAAAAGAAGGTAAAAAGATATACCACCTCAATATCGGACAACCTGATATCCAAACACCTGAAGTGATGCTTAATGCTTTGAAAAATATACAGTTCAAAGTGTGGGCTTACACAGCTTCTGAAGGTACAGCCTCTTATCGGAACAAGTTAGCAGAATATTATAATAAGCTAAATTATAATATTGAGCCAACTGATATATTAGTAACTAATGGCGGCTCGGAAGCGATTATGATCGCTATGCAAGCCTGTTTAAATGAAGGAGAAGAGATTATCATTCCGGAGCCATTTTATGCAAATTACAATGGTTTTGCCTGTTCCTCTGATGTTGTAATCAAACCAATCATGTCCTATATTGAAAGCGGATTTGCATTACCTTCTATCGCTGAATTTGAAAAAGTAATTACCCCGAAAACCAAAGCGATCTGCATCTGTAATCCAAATAACCCGACAGGGTACCTTTATTCCAGAGAAGAACTCGAAGCTCTTCGTGAACTTTGTCTAAAATATGATCTTTACCTTTTCTCAGATGAGGCCTATCGTGAATTTTGTTACGATGGTAGAGAGTTTATCTCACCAATGCATTTAGAAGGTCTCGAAAATAATGTGGTTATTTTTGATACAGTATCAAAACGTTACTCTGCTTGTGGTGCGCGTATTGGATGTATCATTACCAAAAATAAAGAGCTATATCAGACTGCACTGAAATTTGCACAAGCTCGCTTAAGCCCTTCGTTGGAAGGTCAAATTGCGGGTGAGGCTGCTGTTGATACACCAGACAGTTACTTTGAAGCAGTATCCAAAGAATACACAGCAAGAAGAGATACCCTCGTGAAAGGACTTAACGCCATTGAAGGAGTTTACTCTCCTAACCCAGGTGGTGCATTTTACGTCGTTGCCAAACTACCGATTGACAATGCTGATAAATTCTGTCAATGGATGTTGGAAGATTTCTCTTACAATAATGAAACGGTAATGATGGCTCCCGCTACCGGTTTTTACAGTACGGAGGGTGCCGGTATAAATGAAGTACGCCTTGCCTATGTGCTTAATCAAGATGATCTGAATAAAGCATTGGTTTGCCTAGAGAAAGCTCTTCAAGTGTATCCGGGACGTACAAATTAATAACAAAATAACAGCACTTATGAAAGGCGGGACATGTATGTTCCGTCTTTTTCTTTTTTCATAGCCCCTCCTCATAAACCCTTCTTCTATTTGCTATTTTAAAAAAAACAAAACAAACTTTTGAAGCATCTTGTTCTTATTATAGTAACCAAAGCGATTTCATATGGATAAATTGAAGAAATTCCAATTAATGGAAAAAATAGCAAGAGAATTAGAAGATGTCAGAAATAGCCAACAAGCTGTTTTGGAAAAAATAGGCAAAATCGAAGTTGATAACATTGAACTCGGCGATAAGAATATTGAAAAAACAATTCCCGATATCTATCAGCGCACAGCAGATAATTCAGATGCTATCAAAGCTCTTCTGGAATCTTTTCAAGAGCAGACAGCAGAATTTGGGGAGAAAAACAATGTTGGAAAACTATTGGAACAACAACAGATCAATAGCGTAAAATAGCTAAAAAAATAGGCCGATTAAATAATCGGCCTATTTTTTGTTTTATGACTGGGCTTTTGCAGCCTTAGCTTTTAAATATTCTTCTTCAACAAAATGAAGCTGTTGTTCTGGTGTCAGATTTGAATTGTCCAAAACAATCGCATCTTCGGCTTGTCGTAATGGACTTTCCGCACGCGTACTGTCGATACGGTCACGTGTAGAAAGATTCTCCACAACTTCTTCTAAAGTCACATCCTCTCCTTTTTCCGTTAACTCTAGGTAACGCCTCGCAGCACGTACTTTAGGATCTGCGGTCATAAAAATCTTCAGATCAGCATCTGGAAAAACGGTAGTACCAATATCACGGCCATCCATAATAATATTTCGCCTGCTACCCAATTTTTGCTGCTGGGCAACCATAGCAACCCGAACAGCTTTGATCGCACTCACATCGCTGACTTTATCAGAAATATACATCTGACGGATCTCTTCAGAGATATCCTCATCGTTTAGATGGATCTCCGTCTTTATTGCGTTTGGGATAAAATCAATATGGATATCGTTCAGTGCATTTTCTATCGCTTCTTGATCATCCAGCGCTATTTCATGCCGGATAAAATAGAGTGTGACAGCCCTATACATGGCTCCACTGTCAATAAAGGCGAACTTCAGTTTTTTTGCCAAAGCCTTTGCCAGGGTACTCTTACCGCAGGAGGAAAAACCATCTATGGCGATAATAAAATTGTGACGTCCACTCATTATTCGTTTCCTCCTATGATTACACCTGGACGATTGACCAAAGGAACCTTAGTGAGGTTACCATCCACAATGCTTTCGGGTAAAAAGATATATTTTTTATCGTAAATAATATTATCAATATAAAAACTCAACCAATATTCATTTGTCAGCCCGAATACCTGTTCATCGATCGCTTCAACACGATCGAAAGATTTCGCTTCTATATTTCCAATAAAATGACGCAAAGTCGTTGTTGTTACTTGTCGGCCATCCTTTTCGCCATAACCTTTTGAGCTGATCAGCACATTCTGAATGGCAATATTCTTGTCGTTGATAACATAGACAGTCCAATTTTTTGTCTCCACCGTCTCACCTTCCAAAACAACGGCGATCATAATGTCTTTGACAATATTTTCAGGAAAATCTGCTTTCATCCTTATTTAGACTTTGTAGTTTTTTTAGCTGGAGCCTTCTTTGCTGGAGCCTTTTTTGCTACAGTTTTCTTTTCTGTTGTTTTTGCTTTAGTCGCTTTTCCTTTTGGAGCATCTGCCTCAGCCCATTTCAGCACATCCGCATACGTGATTTTTTCAATCTCGGTTCCTTTAGGTATTTTCAGATTTTGCTTGCCAAAACGAATAAATGGTCCCCAGCGTCCCTGCTCAATTTGAGCATCCGGATTTTCCTCAAAAACCCGAATAACTTTCTCGATATCTTTCTGACGTTTGTCTTTGATAATCTGTATCGCCTCTTCTTCTGTTACGTCCAAAGGATCAACGCCTTTAGGCAACGAGTAAAACGCTGAATTGTGACGTATATAAGGTCCAAATCGTCCCACCGCGACAGTCATTTCCTTGTCTTCAAATAAACCGACTTTTTTCGGTAATTTGAATAATTCCATGGCATCCTCAAAAGTAATGGTTTCGATCATCTGTCCCTTCCGCAAGGAAGCAAAACGAGGTTTTTCTTCATCGTCAGGAGAACCAATCTGTACCAGTGGGCCGAACTTACCAATGCGAACCGAAACGGGTTTACCGGACACTGGATCGATACCGAGCTCACGCTCATTATTCGCACGATCTGCATTTACTAAAGTATCTTCTACCTCAGAATGAAAAGGTCCATAGAAATCATGCAACATTTTTGTCCATTCGGTCAGTCCATGCGCAATATCGTCAAATTCTTTTTCTACGTTGGCCGTAAAATGAAAATCCACAATACCGTTGAAGTGTTCAACCAAAAAATCATTCACCACAACACCGATATCCGTTGGAAACATTTTTCCTTTTTCGGCACCGGTTATTTCAGTTTTTGTTATCGCTGTTAATTCAGCATCCTTTAATGTTAGTACACGGTAATCACGCGATTTACCTTCACGTTCTTCCTTTATAACATAACCGCGGTTTTGAATCGTTGAAATCGTAGGTGCGTAGGTTGAAGGACGGCCGATTCCCAATTCCTCCAATTTTTTCACCAAAGCAGCTTCCGTATAACGTGCTGGAGGTCGTGTAAAACGCTCTGTTGCCGACATGTTTTTCAAAGTCAATGGCATACCAACGGCTAATGGTGGAAGAATAGCATTGTCACTATCTTCGTCCGTCGCGCTGTCTTGCTCGTCGTCCAAGGATTCCATGTAAACTTTCAAGAATCCATCAAATTTCATAACCTCTCCTGAAGCATTCAAATCTTCAGTACGGGTTGAGACGTCGATCTTTGCCAATGTACGTTCAAACTCCGCCTCACTCATTTGGGAAGCAATTGCTCTTTTCCAAATAAGCTCATATAATCTTTTTTCGGATGCATCACCATCAATGGTGTGCTCTGAGAAATAGGTAGGACGAATAGCTTCGTGTGCCTCTTGTGCACCCGATGTTTTTGTTTTATATTTTCTGAGCTTATGGTACTGGTTACCATAAGCCGATTTGATTTCCTTTTCAGCAGCCTCAATCGCCGTATCACTCAAATTAACAGAATCGGTACGCATATAGGTAATTCGTCCTGATTCATACAGCCTTTGAGCCACCTGCATGGTGCGGGCAACCGAAAATCCAAGTTTTCTACTTGCTTCCTGCTGTAATGTTGATGTTGTAAATGGCGCCGATGGTGAACGCTTTGCAGGTTTTGTTTCTAGATTTTTTACAGAAAACAGCGCTGCTTTACAATCTTCCAAAAATTTGGTCGCCTCTGCTTCTGTTGCAAAACGCTGCGGAAGCTCGGCTTTAAAACTATCTTTAACTTTTCCCGTATGAAAAAAAGCAACGATCTTAAAAGCCGCTTCGGGTTCAAATTTATTGATTTCACGCTCACGATCTACAATCAGACGAACCGCAACAGACTGCACCCGCCCAGCAGATAAAGAAGGCTTCACCTTTTTCCATAGAACCGGAGATAATTCAAAACCGACTAATCGATCTAGAACCCTTCGCGCTTGTTGTGCATTTACTAGGTTATAATCTATTTTACGCGGATTGTCAATAGCCTTCAGGATAGCTGGCTTCGTAATCTCATGAAACACAATCCTTTTTGTATTTTCATCTTTTAATCCCAAAGTCTCAAATAAGTGCCATGAAATAGCCTCTCCTTCGCGGTCCTCATCGGACGCTAACCAAACGGTTTCTGCAGCTTTAGCCAATTTCCTCAGTTCACTTACAACCGCCTTTTTGTCGGAGGGAACTTCATACTTTTGTTCAAAATTCTTTTCGGTATCAATTGCATCATCGGTTTTCACCAAGTCGCGAATATGTCCATAACTTGACTTGACCAAAAAATCCTTTCCTAAATACCCTTCTATCGTTTTCGCTTTCGCTGGAGACTCAACTATCAATAAATTTTTCGCCATCTAATTTGAGATTTGTGCAAATAAAGGGAATTCTGAAAGGAATGACAATAATTTCTTGCAAAAAAGACAAAAAAAATAGATTTCATGTCGACAATTAAGAAATTTATCCAAGGACAAAGGACCGCGTAACGGAGTTGAGGTCGGCACAGAAACGCTGTCAGATCAAGGAGATTCACCGATCCAACTACCTTTTTTCCATCTATTTCAGACAAAAATAAATTCATTTAACTTTATTCGGTTTCGAATCAACCTTCATAAAGTTGCTAAATCAAATATTCGAAACAGTTAAAATACGTAGAAGTAAAATATATATGTATATTCGCTTATTCAAAAGGGCAATATATAGCAACTCCCCTATTTTGTTTAAATATTTCAATAATGAAAAGAAGTCTTCTCAGAATTGCCTTTTGGGGCACGTTATTACCATTTGTATCTTGTTCAGTTATGAAAGATTCAGCAAAAACAAATTCAGGCAATTTCCCTAAACTTAGTCTGGAAGCACATCGCGGCGGCCGCGGCCTATATCCTGAAGAGTCTATCGCTGCTATGAAAAATGCAATAGATCTTGCAAAGGTGACCACACTGGAAATGGATTGCCACATTACCAAAGACCGTAAGGTTGTTGTCTTTCACGACGATTATCTTAACCCAAAATTTGTCTTGAAACCCAATGGCTCCGAAATTTCTGACAAGGACAAATCGCTGAGAATTTATGATATGCTTTATAAAGATCTGATTAAATACGATATCGGATCGAAATTTTATAAAGAGTTTCCAGAACAGAAAAAACAGGTTACACGTATAGCAAAGCTATCAGACCTTATTGATAGTACTGAAGCCTACGCAAGTCTAAAAAGGAAAGCACCGATGTTTTACAATATCGAAGTGAAGAGTAAGGAAGATAAAGATGGTATTTTCCATCCAAAGGTAGAAGAGTTTGTGGACCTTATGGTGCAGGTGATCACCGATAAGAAAATTGCTTCACGAACCGTCATCCAATCATTTGACAGCAGGGCTATTAAATATCTGCACAAAGCATATCCTCAAATCAAAGTTTCTTATCTTATTGATGCAAATTATACCAAGAGTGTTGAGCAAACAATTGCAGCTTTGGGCTTTACACCTTTTATTATAAGTCCGCACTATAAAATAGCTACACGCGATTTTATTTCACAGTGCCATAAAGCGGATATCAAGGTTATTCCATGGACAGTCAATACAAAAGACGAGATAGAACAGCTGAAGGCTGTAAAGGTTGACGGAATTATTAGCGATTACCCCAATTTGTTTTAACAAACACCTTGCTTGTTTCGTTAAGAATAAAAAAAATGAATTCCAGTGCATCTTAATGTCAGGAGAAACCAAGCCAAAGCAAAGCAGTTCGTTAATCGCCCTAAACTACTTTGTTTTGGTTTTGTTTTTTAATGCTTTGTCAATATATTCACGTCCCTTTTGAACCAAAAATTCAGAGCGGTGGTAATCCCAAAGGTTACATATATTATAGGGAATATCCACCACCACATCGGGATGGTATAAATCAACAATCATACGGCTCATTTTCCTGCGCATCACATAGTATGAGGCTTGTAGAATATCCAAGGAATTCGAAGTCTTCGGATCCAGTTTTTTGATAACAGAATATTGTTTATCCGGTTTAGATTCCAAATTAACAGCAATGATTAAATTCTCTTTCTTGGTTACATGATTTATGGGCAATGGATTCAGCACACCACCGTCAACGTACACATGGTTCTCCTCTTCCACCGCTGTAAATACAGCTGGAATAGCAATCGAAGCACGAATGGCATCATACATACTCCCAAAATCCAGCACAACCTCCTTTTCGTAGTTTAGGTCTGTCGCAATGGCTTTAAACAAAATTGGAAAAGTCTCTATATTAGCATCAGGGATCACAGATTTCAAGGCGTTAAACACCTTGATTCCCTTCATCATTCCTAGCCCCTTCCAGCTAAAATCCATCATATTAAAGACCGATTTCTTCGTCAGGCGCTGCATCCAATCTTCGAGAACATCCATCTTCCCTTGCGCATAAATACCACCAACAAGTGCTCCTATTGAACAACCTACCACCTCATCGATTTCGAAGCCCAGCTCTTCAAGCCGTCGAATAATACCAATATGCACAAGACCTCTTGCACCACCTCCACCCAGGACAAGGGTAACTTTACGATTCAAAAAAGCTTTCTCCAACATAAGTATACAAGTACATGAAACACTTGTTTACATCCAAGCAACAATGTAAACAGATAATCATCGTTATTATATGTATTTTTGATTACAATATACGCAGTAAAAAAAGAAATATGAAAATAGAAATTTGGTCGGACATCATTTGTCCATTTTGTTATATTGGCTTGACAAAGCTTGAATTGGCGCTTCAGCAAACCGCAAGTAAGCCAGCCGCTGAAATCATCTGGAAATCGTATCAGCTTAACCCCGACTATCCCGAAGATGCTCCGGCAATGCCAACCTACGACTACCTCGTTCAAACGAAGGGCATGAGCATGGACGATGTGGTTGCGATGACTTCACAACTCAGTGCGCAGGGAAAAGAGCTGGGTATTGACCTGAATTTTGAAAAAGCAATCGTTGTAAATACAAAAAAAGCTCATCGTCTGATCCATTTTGCCCAGGCACAGCTAAAAGGCACTCAGCTCAAAAAAGCCTTATTTAAGGCTCATTTCACCAATGGTCTCGATGTAAATAACAACGAGGTTCTCATCGCTATCGCAACAGAAGAGCATCTTTCCGCTCAGGAGGTAAAAAACTTATTGGAATCAGATGAATTTGCTTATGATGTTGCGCAGGATATCCAAGAAGGTGTCAGCTTAGGACTCCGAGGTGTTCCTTTCTTTGTATTTGACAGAAAATACGCTATCCCCGGAGCACAGCCCATGGAAGTCTTTCACAATACAATAAATGAATGCCTGGCCAGTCAGCCTGCACCTCTTGAACGCAGAGGCGAAGAAGGCCCTTCATGTGATCCTGAAACAGGAAAATGTGAATAAAGAAAGAAAAAATTATTGTTTAATTTTACTATTTTCGCAAGCTTATAACGACAAACAAATTTGGTATAAATGCAGTTAACCAAACTAGAAATTAAAGGATTTAAGAGTTTCGGAGACAAGATCACGATCAACTTCAATGATGGTGTCACAGCGATTGTCGGTCCCAATGGATGCGGGAAGTCCAATGTGGTCGACGCCATACGCTGGGTACTGGGAGAACAAAGCACAAAGATGCTTCGCTCCGATAAAATGGAAAATATTATCTTCAATGGAACGAAAAATAGAAAGCCGGCAAACCTTGCAGAAGTTTCGCTGACCTTCAACAACAACAATAATATTCTGCCAACGGAATTCTCGACAGTGACCGTCACCCGTAAGCTGTTTCGCAACGGCGATAGTGAATATCGATTGAATGATGTCAAATGTCGTTTAAAAGATATTACGGATCTGTTCCTGGATACCGGGGTTGGTGCCGACAGTTATTCGATTATCGAATTGAAAATGATTGATGAAATTATCAACAACAAAGATAATTCACGTCGCAACCTCTTCGAAGAAGCATCGGGAATCTCTAAGTATAAAGTTCGTAAAAAACAAACTTTAGCAAAGCTGAGAGATACTGAGGCCGATCTTAGCCGTGTGGATGATTTGCTTTATGAAATCACAAAGAATCTCAAATCATTAGAAAATCAAGCTAAAAAAGCTGAAAAATATACCTCACTTAAAGCAGAATACCGCCAAAGCAGTATAGATTTGGCTTATTATAGAATTGCTGATTTTTCGACCGAATTAGAAAGACTTCAGACACAAGAATCCAAGGTTCAAAAAGATGCCGTCAATGCACAGCAAAATATCCTGAACGCGGAAACTGAACTCCAAACACTCCGCCAGACAAATTTGGAACAGGAAAAAAACCTTTCGGTACAGCAAAAAACAACACAGGAATTTGTCAATAAAATCCGAGGTTATGAATCGGAAAAGAAGATCAAAAACGAAAAAGTTAAAAATCTTCAAGATAAGGAAAACCGGCTGAACCTCGATATCAACAGCGATAAACAACAGCTTAATCACGTACTCTACACCATCAAACGACTGAATGAAGAATTGTTTGATGAGCAAAATAAACTCGATTCGTTAAAAACGAATCTTGAATCGGATAAATCCGAAGTCGACGAACTGAGAGGACAGCAACAGTCTGCAAAGGGAAAACTTGATATTTTTAATAAGAGTAATGCTGAATTACAGGCCAAAATTTACAAATTAGAAAAAGATCTTGCAGTATTCACAATTCAGAAAGAAGCTCTTCTGCAAGAATCTGTTCGCAATAGTGTAGATACAGAAGCAAAAGAAGCCGAATTGCGGCAGTTCAATTCCTCTGTTATGGAATTGGAGGGCCGTGTGGAAGCACAGCAGCTACAGTACGATTCAGCAAACCAGCAGGAAGAAGAGCTCCAAGGACAGATTAATCAGTGCCAGGCAAACCTAGAGGAATTTAAGGCCCAGCTGGCCAAAGATCTCCGTCTTGTAGATGCCAAACAAAACGAATACAACCTCACAAAATCCCTTGTTGATAATTTAGAAGGTTTCCCTGATTCCATTCGATTCCTCAAGAAAAATGCAGGATGGAAAAAGCAGCCTCCGCTCCTATCAGATGTCCTTTTCTGTCAGGAAGATTACCGTGTGGCTATTGAGAACTACCTAGAGCCTATTATGAACCATTATGTTGTCGAAACACAACAAGATGCTGTTCAGGCGATTCAGCTATTGAGCGATGCCGCAAAAGGGAGAGCTAATTTCTTTGTTTTAGATGCCATAGCGGATTCCCCAAGCGTTGCCCCTGCACCAAATGACAATTTGATGTCTGCATTGGATGTGATTACCGTAGACGAAAAGTACAGGGCTTTATGTACGATGCTGCTCCAGCAGGTCTTCATCCTTAAACATGAAAATGAAAAGGAGCTGGATGAAAAGCTCCCTGCTCTGGGACAGGTGATTCTACAAAAAAATGGACGTTATTCGAAACATCATTTGGGCCTTTCTGGTGGTTCTGTGGGATTATTTGAGGGAAAACGTATCGGAAGAGCGAAAAACCTCGAAGTGCTATCCCAAGAGATCAAAACCTTAAATCAGGAAATAGCAAAACTTGAAGATAAAATAACGGCCGAAACAGCTCGCCTGGATGCACTGCGTGGCAATTCACAGAAAGAGTTAATCGATGAGCTGCGCTTTCAGCTCAATAGACTGAATAATGAATTAATTACCGTCAAAACAAAGCAAGAGCAATATCAAGCCTTCATCAATAACTCCCAGGCCCGTAAAAAAGATATTCAGGAGAAAATTGAAGGTATAGAATCGGATTTAAAAATTGCGGAGCCACAGCTTCAGGAGTTGCGCCTGGAAAAAGAACAGAGTATCGCCGAACTATCGACTTTACAAGATCAGTTCCATGAAATATCTGAAGTACTTAACGAAAAATCGACTGCATACAATCAAGAGAATATCACTTACCATCAACAGTTAAACAAAGTTTCCAATATCACAAAAGATCTCGAATTTAGAGAGACGCAGAAAGATGACCACGAAATCCGTGTGGAGCGAAACAGTGCAGAATTAGTTGAAGTGCTAGAAGCTTTAAGAACAACCATTCCATTTGAAGATGAAGAAGATCAGGATCTTATTGCCATGTATGAGCAGAAGATTGCCCTGGAAGATGGTCTCAAAGAATTGGAAGACGGCTACTATGCAGATAAGCAGAAGATCAATAACCTCGAAGATTCCCTGACACAGCAACGTCGTTCAAAAGAACAGAGTGACTTTCTTGTTTCAGAGATCAAAGACAAAAAAACAGGCCTTCAGATCGACCTCAATTCCTTGAAAGAACGCCTTTCTGTTGAATTCAACATTGAACTGAAAGACCTGATTGACCGTGAAGATGTGCCTGAGATCACAGAAGATCAAGTTACATTGGCTACGAAATGCAGCAAACTCAAGAAACAGCTTGATGAATTTGGAACGATCAATCTGATGGCAAAAGAGGCTTTCGACGAGATGAACGAACGCTATGATTTCATTAACAAAGAGAAAGCTGATTTAATCGAAGCAAAAGGCTCATTGATGGCAACAATAAAAGAAATTGACGATACCGCTCAAGTTCAATTCATGTTTACATTCGATGCCGTAAGGAATAACTTCGTCAAGGTATTCCGTTCGCTATTTAACGAAGAAGACAGCTGCGACCTGGTGCTCACAGATCCGAGCAATCCGCTGGATTCAGACATCGACATTATTGCAAGGCCAAAAGGGAAAAGACCGCTGTCTATCAATCAGCTTTCGGGTGGTGAAAAGACCTTGACTTCAACAGCCTTGTTGTTCTCACTCTATCTTTCTAAACCGGCACCTTTTTGTATATTCGATGAGGTGGACGCTCCGTTGGATGATACTAATATTGATAAATTCAATAATATTATCCGGGATTTTTCCAAGAATTCACAATTTATCGTGGTCTCACACAATAAAAAAACGATAGCGAGTACGGACATCATCTATGGAGTAACCATGGTTGAACAAGGTGTATCCCGTGTAGTTGCAGTAGATCTAAGAGAAGTTGCCTAGTGTGCAGCAAAAATATATAATAAACAAGACGGACTCAGGGGATGTACACCCGGTCCGTCTTATTTATACAGATCAATTTAATTCCTCTTGCCTTTAATGAGATTCTTTGCTGCAACATGCTGTGAATTGCCCTAAGCTTATTTCCTGTTGCAGATCAATATAAGGATGGACAGCAGACAGCCGATTCCCTCAAATAAATAGACCGACTGATAACCAAACGAGCCCGCGATCATTTCCGCCAGTGGTCCTTCCAGTCGCAGAGACCATAAACGCCAGTGAAGACTCCCTCCAATTCATTCCCTTGAAGAACAAGACAATGATGGACGCAATACAGCCAAATGCCATGGAAGAAAACGCCAGGCTCAACCCTTGTCCAAAAATCGCCCATATTACCTTATAAAATGGTCTACGGATATGATCTTAATCAATGGCTACCGCTGGTAGTTTTACCGTGGCAAGCCAGCTCATTATTGACAATAATAGCGCAAAAGCAATTCCAATGGTCAAATAGACTCCAAATACCGATACAATAATGGGAATTATGGCATTGTAAAAACCAATTGTTTGCCCTTTTTTTAATCATGCACGCATATATTTTTTATTTAAATATTTCGAGTGCAAATATGCCGCAGATCAAAAAGCTAAACATTGACTCAAGTCAAAAAAAGAGTCGGCAAGTCAAAAAAGGAACCTGAAAAATAAAAAGCCCAGAGTGGGGAACTCTGAGCTTTCGTTAGCCATATATTAACCTATTTTATGAAAAGTATTTGTAATGAAAACGCTACATTTTTGAATTCATTATAACAATAAAAGGTATTTAACGTTTTTTAACATTTAGAAAGAATTAATGATACACTCTATTTGAGCGTGGCCAAAACCGTAATTTTTCGTGTTCTTGTCAGGGATCCTCCGATCCTGTTCACAAAAAAAGCTCGAAGTGGGGAACTCCGAGCTAACCTAACCAATTATTAACCTAAATTTATGAAAAGTCTAATTTATGCAAACAGCCTCTTTCGCTGTTTTGAATATTAAACGTAAGCCATGAGCTTATTATTACACAGCTCTTGCGGATTTATGTGAAATTTGACATTTTTTAACAATTCAATAAGTAACTTTAGGAAAACGAACATATAAATAAATATCATATGGCAGAATACGATTTAAATGAACTTCAGAAGATCCACGAAAACAAAGATGTTTTAAATTATCTGGAACAACATGGCATTCTGGAAATAAAAAAATTCAATGATGTTTACGATTATGAGAAAGAACTTTACGATCTCCAAGTCAAACTCTTAAAGCTTCAATATGAAATCATTGAAAAAGGAAAACGGGTCCTTATTATTTTTGAAGGTAGGGACGCTGCGGGTAAAGGTGGTACAATAGGCCGTGTAACCCAATATCTAAATCCCAAAAAGGTACGCGTTGTTGCATTGCCCAAACCAACCGAAGAGGAAGCCGGGCAATGGTATTTTCAACGATATATCAAACAGCTCCCTAATGCCGGCGAAATTGTGATTTTTGACCGTAGCTGGTATAACAGAGCTGTTGTTGAACCTGTATTTGGGTTTTGCTCCAAGGAGCAACATGAACTGTTTATGAACCAGGTCCCTGAATTTGAGAAGCAGTTAATCGACGATGGCATCATCCTCATCAAATTATTCCTGAACGTCAGCAAAGAAGAGCAAGCCGAAAGGTTAAAAGAGCGAAAAGAGGATATCCTAAAACAATGGAAAATTGGTGTGTTAGACCAGCAAGCGCAGGAGAAATGGGATGTATATACGGGCTATATTGAGGATTTATTTAAAAAGACAAGCAGCAAAAAATCGCCTTGGCTAGAAATCACGAAAGATAACAAGAAAAAGGCTCGCCTGGCGTCCTTCAAACTGATTATCAATGCTCTTGTTGGAAGTGAACAGGAAAAAATAGATTCTTTCGTCACAAAACACGATTAAAGGTCTGTTGATTAGAAAAGGTACAATTATAAAAAACAGGAGGAAAAGTATTTCCTCCTGTTTTTTATAATGTCAGAACGAATTAGGACACCAGAACTGTAGTTTCTATTTTAGGTCCTGCTGCATGCACCGAGGCTGGCATCTCATTATTGAATTTTTCAAAATTCGAAATAAACAGTTTCGCCAGGCGGTTTGCCTGCATGTCATAAGCCTCGTCATTGTTCCATAAGCCTCGCGCATCTAAAATTTGTGCGGGAACATGCTCGCCACAGCTCGTCGGATACTCCAGTCCAAAAATATTATGCTTGTTGAAGTGAGACTCCAGCAGTGAGCCATCCATTGCTGCTCGGATTAACGATCGCGTATAATTTAGCTTAATACGTCTGCCTATTCCATAAGGACCGGCAATCCAGCCCGTATTCACTAACCAAACTTTGATGTTGCGATTTTGTTCTAGTTTTGAACGCAGCAAAGCCGCATATTTTGAAGGATGAAGCGGCAAAAATGCCTGTCCAAAACAGGTTGAAAATGCTGCTGTAGGCTCCTTTACCCCTACCTCTGTACCCGCAACCTTTGCTGTATAACCACTAACGAAATGATATACCGCCTGATCTATGGTCAACAATGAAATGGGAGGAAGTACACCAAAAGCATCTGCCGTCAGGAAAAAAATATTTTCAGGTTCACGACCAATACCGCTCATTTCGGCATTTTCCATGAAATCTATTGGATAGGATACGCGGGTATTTTCCGTCTTGCTAATATCGTTGTAATCAGGTCGATCAAATTCATCCAAAACAACATTTTCAAGCAGAGACCCAAAACGAATTGCGTGGAAGATCTCAGGCTCTTTGTCTTCCGACAAACCTACACATTTGGCATAGCAGCCTCCTTCGAAATTGAATATTCCCCTTTCGCTCCATCCATGCTCATCATCACCGATCAACTTTCTGTTTCTATCAGCTGATAAGGTCGTCTTCCCTGTACCCGAAAGTCCAAAAAACAAAGCTGTCTCCCCTTCTTTTGAAGTATTCGCCGAACAGTGCATAGAAAGCACATTATGCTGGAATGGCAAAATAAAGTTCAATATTGAGAAAATGCTCTTTTTAATCTCCCCTGTATAACCGGTCCCCGCAATCAGTACTATCTTTTTTGTAAAATCAATCGCGACAAAATTTTCGTTGATAATGCCATATTGATGCGGCTCTTCGATAAGCAGCGTCGGGGCAGCTAAAATCGACCAAGCAGGCTGAGCATCCAAATTTGGTTCCGGCCGCAGAAACAGGTTATTGGCAAATATACTTTGATAAGCTGTCTCCGTAACAACACGCAAATCTATTTGATAAGCTGGATCAGCCCCTGCGGCACAATCTCTTACATAGATGATTTTATCACTTAAGTGATCAGCTACTTTCGAAAATAGTGTTTCAAAATTAGCCGGAGACATCCGTTGATTGATTTCTCCCCACCAAACGCTATCTTTTGTTAAAGAATCTTCGACCAGAAACCGATCTTTTGGCGATCTTCCAGTAAATTTTCCCGTATCAACAGCGAGTGCTCCCGTATCAGAAAGTCGACCTTCGTGATTTGCTAAGGCATGTTCGACCAATTCAGAAACAGGCAATTGATAAAATACATTTTTTGTACTATCAATTTTTAAATATTTCAAATCAGGCGCGTTTCCAATGTTACCCTTTTTCATATTTTTTGTTTGTTTTAAAATGTGCCCAAATTTAAAGGCATTTTTCGCTAAAAACAAAACTTAATTATCTAAAAATCAAGCTTATTGTACAAAAAACACAAAAACAAACCACTCATTAACAATAACTTATACAGATAAAAAAAAATAAACTTTTTAGCATATTTTTTTAGCACATCAATTTATCACTATCAAAAAATATCACATATTTTTCGTAAATTGTTCCAACCTTTACAAATATTAATAAGGTAAAAAAACAGACAGTGTAAGGTCCACCAGCTATTGATCGTTGAAAGCGGCAGCAATGTCCAGGCGGACGGACTAACATATGTAAAGATAAAGAGATGAAATAGCTACAATTTTAGCACGAACACGGAAGAGCACGGGGTGACTTTCATGCCATCTGACAAATAATTGCTTGTGCTTAAAATAAACTGGATATGCTATATAACCATTAAAAGACACATAATCTGCGAATGAAATTACATGCTATAGAAACGGGATTTTTTAAACTCGATGGCGGTGCAATGTTTGGCGTTGTCCCAAAGAGTATCTGGAACAAAACAAACCCGGCCGACTCCAACAATATGTGTACCTGGGGAAACCGCTTGCTCCTCATCGAGGACAGTAATCGATTAATGCTGGTCGATACAGGACTGGGAGACAAACAAAATGAAAAATTCTTCAGCTATTATTATCTTCACGGAGATGCAACGCTGGATAAATCATTAAAAAATATTGGATTTGACAGAAGCGATATCACCGATGTCATCCTTACACACCTGCACTTCGACCATTGTGGCGGGGCTATAGCCCGTGAAGGTGAACAGCTGGTTCCGGCTTTTAAAAATGCTCATTTTTGGAGCAATAGCGACCATTGGTCTTGGGCTACCGATCCTAACCCGCGCGAAAAAGCTTCTTTCTTAAAAGAGAACATTCTACCGATACAGGAGAGCGGACAATTAAAATTTGTTGAAGATCATCAGAATCCTTTTGGAAACAATATCGCTATACGTTATGCACACGGCCATACAGAAGCTATGATGTTGCCACAGATACAGTATAAAGGCAAAACAATCCTCTATATGGCGGATCTATTACCTTCGGTGGGACATATCCCCATTCCTTATGTTATGGGTTATGATGTCAGACCCCTCGTGACCATGGAGGAACGTAGCAGCTATTGGAATGAGATCGTCGATAATGAATACATCTTATTTTTCGAACACGATCCCATACATGAATGCTGTACACTTCAACGTACTGAAAAAGGTATCCGGGTAAAGGACATTTTCAAATTGGGCGAGATTTAGCAGGTCTAATCAAAGGAGATCAAATAGGATATAAAAAAGGATAAACAAAAAAAAGGCTACTTTGAAAGTAGCCTTTTTTGTTTCATGAATATGTTTAGAATCTAAAGCCCAAAGCCCAGTAATTTTCAAAAAACCATATTTGTTGGGATGCTTTATCTACCCCTCTTCTTCCAGTTGTACGAATGTTTGTTAAATCAGTCCAGCCCGTTTTGAAGTTCCCCTGAAGATAGAGTCCTTTATAAAAACGGTAGTGCAAACCAACTTTTGCCGAAGCACCATAACCGGCAATGTTCCAAAAGTGGTTGGCTCCTTCGCCAAAAAGATGGACGTCGGAACGAGGAATCAATAGACCTACATCCACACCAGATTCCATTGTCAGCACCTGTTGACCTTTGCGATTATTGATGATGTCATCATAACGCTCCAGACCTACTGAGGCAAAGTTATAACCATCTGTATGCTCAAATGTCAGCATGGCAGAGTCTACAGTAATAACTTTACCATCATACTGTCCTGCTTTATCTCCCGTAGGTATACCGGGTTTTGAGATTTCATCCCCAATATAACCTGAAATTTTGATTTGCTGCGGAATATCGACCACATATTTCATATGGTCCCATCCCAACGAAATTGAGTAATTATCCTTGATATAATAACCAAAGTGCAGATTAAATTGTGGAATAGTTAATCGGCTTGGATCAAAATACGTCGAACCAAATTTAGTTGGCCTATCACCCGCTTTTACATCATGGAGTATAAAGTCATAATTAGGACCCGTAAAATGAATATCTGATTTCGCGTAAGAAGAGAAGTTGTACCCCCAAAAGAAGAAGAATTTGCCCTTGTTACTTTCTGTTCTCAAATTTTTCGGTTTGAAAATGCTTTTTCCTATCTCAGGATTTTCTTGGGCAAATAAGGCAGAAACACTTAATGCAAGTGCTCCAATCGTTAAAAATATTTTTCTCATATCGGTGCTAAAAACGTTGGGCAAAAGTACCCGCATTCTATTTTATAAGCAAATAAAATCAATGGAAATTGGAAAAATATGACGAAGATCACAGAAATGTCATTCCACGCTGGAAACAAAAAAAGCTGCCTTCCAGGAAAGCAGCTTTTCAGTTATTATATTTCCAAGGAATTGTTACCCTTGATTTTTACGAATAATATTCAAAGCCCCACCAGCTTTAAACCACTCAATTTGTTGCGCATTGTAGGTATGGTTCGCCAAAATCTCTTCTTGCGTTCCGTCTGCGTGATGTAATACAAGTGTTAAAGGTTTACCTGGTGCAAATGTTGTCAAGCCTATAATATCAATGGTATCATTTTCCTGAATCTTGTTATAATCGTCTTTGTTTGCAAAAGTTAATCCCAACATACCTTGTTTTTTCAAGTTCGTTTCGTGAATACGCGCGAAAGACTTAACTAAAACAGCACGAACACCCAAATGACGAGGTTCCATCGCTGCATGCTCGCGGGAAGAACCTTCACCGTAGTTTTCATCACCGACTACAATTGAACCAATACCGTGTGCTTTATAGTCCCGCTGTGTAGCAGGAACAGGACCATATTCGCCTGTGAGTTGATTTTTAACACTATCAGTCTTCTCATTGAAGAAATTCAAAGCACCAATCAACATGTTATTTGAGATATTGTCCAAATGACCACGGTATTTCAACCAAGGACCAGCCATAGAAATATGGTCAGTAGTACATTTACCTTTCGCCTTAATCAATAATTTCAACCCTTTCAAATCGGTACCTTCCCATGGAGCAAAAGGCTCCAACAGTTGAAGACGATCAGAAGTAGGAGCTACATCAACCACCACCGAACTACCATCAGCCGCAGGTGCTTGATATCCAGGATCATCTACCGCAAAGCCTTTCGTTGGCAACTCATCCCCTACAGGTGGATCTAGCTTCACTTGTTCACCTTTATTGTTTGTCAAGGTATCAGTTACCGGATTGAAACCCAAATCACCAGAAATCGCGATTGCAGCTACCAATTCTGGCGATGCAACAAATGCATAAGTATTTGGATTGCCATCTGCACGTTTTGCAAAGTTACGATTGAAAGAATGAACGATTGTATTTTTCTCTTGTTTATCGGCTCCTACACGATCCCACATACCGATACATGGACCACATGCATTGGTAAAAATTGTCGCATTGAGGTCTTCAAAAGTTTTCAGCAAACCATCGCGATCAGCCGTAAAACGCACTTGCTCTGACCCGGGATTAATACCGAATTCAGCTTTTGTGATAAGCCCTTTATCAACTGCTTGTTTTGCAATGGAGGCAGCACGGGATAAATCTTCATAAGAAGAATTTGTACACGAACCGATCAATCCCCATTCCACTTGCAATGGCCAGCCATTCTTTTCAGCCTCTTCGCGCATGCGTGAAACTGGTGTATATAAATCTGGCGTAAAAGGACCATTTAGAGAAGGTTCCAATTCAGATAGATTGATTTCTATTAACTGATCAAAATACTGCTCAGGATTAGCATAAACTTCTGCATCTGCTGTCAGGTGGTCTTTAATTACATTTGCCGCATCCGCCACTTCGGCACGACCAGTAGCACGTAAATAACGCTCCATGGATTCATCGTACCCAAAAGTTGAGGTTGTCGCGCCAATTTCAGCGCCCATGTTACAGATTGTCCCTTTTCCTGTACAAGATAAAGACTCCGCACCTTCGCCAAAATATTCAACGATAGCACCTGTTCCGCCTTTTACAGTCAAGATACCTGCAACTTTCAAGATCACGTCTTTTGCTGCAGCCCATCCGCTGAGCTTACCCGTCAATTTTACACCGATCAGCTTAGGGAATTTAAGCTCCCAAGGCAAACCTGCCATGACATCACAAGCATCAGCACCACCCACACCGATTGCAACCATACCTAAACCGCCGGCGTTCACCGTATGCGAGTCCGTACCAATCATCATACCGCCTGGAAAAGCATAGTTTTCCAAAACAACCTGGTGAATAATACCTGCTCCGGGTTTCCAGAAACCGATACCATATTTATTGGACACAGAACTCAAAAAGTTAAATACTTCAGAGCTTTCGTTTTTAGCTCGCGCTAAATCTTTGTCTGCTCCTTCTTTCGCCTGAATCAGGTGATCACAGTGTACGGTAGAAGGAACTGCTGCCTTTGGACGTCCAGCTTGCATAAATTGCAATAATGCCATCTGTGCAGTTGCATCCTGCATAGCAACGCGGTCTGGAGCAAAGTCAACGTAAGAAACGCCGCGTTTGTAATCTTCAGTAGCATTGCCATCCCAAAGGTGGGCATACAAAATTTTCTCAGATAAAGTCAAAGGTTTGTTAACCACTTGACGAGCCGCAGCAATGCGCTCGTCATATTGGCTATAGACCTTTTTAATCATATCTATATCAAAAGCCATATCTCTCTAATTTATGTTGTTTAATTAAGTTACTAAACCCTAATCACTCATTATTTTGTTGGAATAGGCGCAAACTTTGTTAAGTTAATGCCTTCCACAGCAGCTTTATATTCTTCGATATTCGGAATGCGACCCAAGATCGCTGAAAGAACAACAACTGGAGTTGATGCTAATAAAGACTCCCCTTTTTTACCATCCCTGTCTTCAACAACACGTCCTTGGAACAAGCGCGTTGAAGTAGCCATTACCGTGTCACCTTTAGCTGCTTTTTCCTGGTTACCCATACAAAGGTTACAACCCGGGCGTTCCAAGTACATAATGTTCTCGTATTCAGTACGTGCAGTACTTTTTGGCAAAGCATCGCTAAATTCAAATCCAGAGTATTTTTGTAAGAATTCCCAATCGCCTTCAGCTTTCAGTTCATCAATGATATTGTACGTTGGAGCTGCAACGACCAAAGGAGCTTCAAATGTAACGACACCTTTTTGCTGTTCAATGTTTTTCAACATCTTCGATACAATTTTCAAATCGTCTTTGTGAACCATACAAGAACCGACGAAACCTAAGTCTACCTTTTTGTTTCCACCGTAGTACGAAAGGTCGCGAATTGTATCGTGTGTATAACGTTTGGAAACATCCGCATTATTCACATCCGGGTCAGCAATCATTGGTTCTTCAATGATATCCAGATCAATAACAACTTCTGCATAATATTTCGCATTGGTATCTGGAGTTAAAGCAGGCTTAGCACCAGATTTAATTTCCTCAATACGTTTATTCGCCTTGTCAATTAAGCCTTGCAAAACGTTGTTTTTGTTTTCCATGCCTTTATCGATCATAATCTGGATACGGTTTTTAGCGATCTCCAATGATTCGATCAATGTATTATCCTGTGAAATACAAATAGAAGCTTTCGCCTTCATTTCTGCAGTCCAGTCAGTAAAAGTAAATGCCTGATCGGCTAAAAGCGTTCCGATATGAACTTCAATAATTCTGCCTTGGAAAACGTTCTCGCCAGCAAATTGCTGCAGCATCTGTGCTTGTGTAGCATGAACCACATCACGGAAATCCATGTGTTCTTTCATACTGCCTTTAAATGTAACTTTTACCGATTCTGGGATTGGCATAGAAGCTTCGCCTGTCGCTAAAGCTAGCGCCACCGTACCAGAGTCAGCTCCAAAAGCAACACCTTTAGACATACGGGTATGTGAATCGCCTCCGATAATGATCGCCCATTCATCAATTGTAATATCATTTAATACCTTATGAATAACGTCTGTCATCGAATGATATACACCTTGAGGGTCACGTGCTGTGATCAATCCAAAGTCATTCATAAATTTCATCAGTTTTGGAATATTCGCTTGTGCTTTTTTATCCCAAACCGATGCCGTATGACAACCCGATTGATAAGCGCCGTCTACAGTAGGTGCAATTACAGTCGCAGCCATTGCTTCAAGCTCCTGCGCTGTCATCAAACCTGTTGTATCCTGAGAACCAACAATATTTACTTTAACGCGAACGTCAGAACCGGCATGTAACACTTTACCTGGAGTTACACCAACCGCATTTTTATTAAAAATTTTCTCTACAGCAGTCAAACCTTGTCCTTCAATCGTGATTTCTTTTGATGGAGCAAACACTGTAGGTGCCTGAATTCCCAGCGCAGCAGCGGCAAAAGTCTGGATCTTTTTACCGAAAACGATCGCATAAGAACCACCCGCTTTGATAAATTCCATTTTTTGTGGAGTCAAAGCTTTGGAAATATCGATCAGCTCCTGCTCGCCATTATATAATTTTTTAGTCTTGGTATTGATCGTTAAGACAGTACCTGTAGCGACAGAATAAGCTTCTTCAAGAATTGGCTCATTTTTCTCGTTACGGATTACGTTGCCATTTTCATCCACTTTCTTCACCCAGTTTTTAAGGTCAATACCGATACCTCCGGTCACATCCACTGTGGTCAAGAAAATAGGTGAGATACCATTTGTACCGCCTACAATTGGTGCGATGTTCACAAAAGGAACATAAGGACTCGCTTGTTTACCCGTCCATAATGCAACGTTGTTGACACCCGACATACGAGATGACCCCACACCCATTGTTCCTTTCTCAGCAATTAACATGACACTTTTACCAGGGTGTTGCGCCTGTAACTCAACGATCTGTTGCTGTGCTTCAGGTGTGATCATACATTTTCCATGTAATTCACGATCTGAACGCGAGTGCGCCTGGTTACCTGGCGACAATAAATCTGTCGAGATATCACCTTCACCAGCGATAAAAGTAATCACCTGAATTTCCTCAGCAACCTCAGGCAGTTTTGTAAAAAACTCTGCTTTTGCGTAGCTTTCTAAAATATCTTTTGCGACCTCATTGCCTTGTTCAAAAGCTTCTTTCAAACGAGCGGTATCCGCATCATATAAGAAAACTTGTGTTTTAAGAACCTCAGCCGCCTGTTTTGCAATAGCTAGGTCTGTACCCAAAGCCAGGTCCAATAAAACCTTGATTGAAGGACCACCCTTCATATGTGACAACAATTCAAAAGCGAAATCAGGTGTAATTTCAGCAACAACTGATTCACCCAAAACAATTTCCTTTAGGAATTGTGCTTTAACACCCGCTGCTGGCGTAGTACCCGGCAACGTGTTGTAAATAAACAATCTTAAAGATTCAGCTCTATTTTCATTGTTTAAATCTTTAATCTGAGCAATTACCTCACTTAGTAATTCTGCTCCGTCAATAGGCTTAGGATGTAATCCTTGACCTTCTCGTTCTACAACCTCTTGTACGTAATCGTTGTAAATACTCATAGATATCTATCTTTCTATTTTATGGGCAGCATAAAAACACCTATGTCTTTCTACACCACCATGTCTGTAATATAATTAAGCTAATACGCCATCTATCAGGTCCTCCCTGACAAATCACAAATTAGCCCTTCCACTTCATGTTTTGAAGCTGATCTATTTGTCGTAAATCAACTTGTATGACTAATTACAAAAATAGTGAAAATCCAACTTTAAACGCATGCATTCCATTTATTTAAATCAATTTGGAATTGTTCTAAACAGCATTTATGCAATCCTGCCATCTTTTTTTGAAATCCGCTATATTGTATTTATTTCTTTCAAAAAAAAAGGTGATTTATATTATTAAATCACCTTTTCGTTTTATATACTTTCTACAGTTATATCAATGTCTTTTAATGCTTTCACGGTTTCCAGAGGATCTGTCGCGTTGAATACAAATGAACCTGCCACCAGCACATCTGCTCCGGCTTTCAATAACTGCGCTGCATTCGCAGTCGTTACTCCCCCATCGATTTCAATCAGCAGACCATCATTCACTCCCTGTGCCATGGCCCTTAGTTCCTGTACTTTGGCATAGGTATTTGGAATAAATTTCTGGCCGCCGAAACCTGGGTTAACCGACATGATACAAACCAAATCCAGATCCGCAAGAACATCTTTTAAAAGTGCTACTGGCGTATGTGGATTCAATGCAACGCCTGCTTTACAGCCCAATTCTTTAATAGCAGCCAATGTACGATGCAAATGTGTACAGGCCTCGTAATGCACGGTAATGATCGCTGCACCCGAGTCTTTACACACCTGCAGATAACGGTCTGGATCAACAATCATCAAATGTACATCCAAAGGTTTAGCAGCATGTTTTGCAATAGCCTGCATAACTGGAAATCCAAAAGAGATATTTGGAACGAAAACGCCGTCCATAATATCAATATGAAACCAATCTGCCTCACTGTTGTTTACCATGATGATATCATCGTATAATTTTGCAAAGTCTGCAGCAAGAACGGATGGTGCAATTAGATGTGATTTTGTTGACATGTTGTATTTTTTTTGCAAAGATAACAAGTATTTTTTGTCCATCACAGCGTTTACCCGATTTAATACCTATAAACGACAATTGGCTGAAGCTGCAGAAAATAATTATAATTACATTTGTATATTAACATGATAATAAAATACAGCTTACCGTGGGAAGACTAAAAATAAAATACAGAAGAGAATTAAATACAACGGAGAACCTCGTCCGAAAAATTGGATTAATACTTATCACCATTATTCTGATCTGTATATTCCTTCCCAAACAGCCTCGTTTTCGCTATGAATTCCAAAAGGGAAAAGTATGGAATCATGAGAATCTGATATCACCCTATAATTTTGCCATATTAAAAACGCAGGAGGAATTGAATGCGGACAAGAAAAGTATCTTAAACACGATTCAACCGATTTATAATGCCAATACGACAACAAGCAAAGAGCAAATTGATCAGTTCAACACGGATCTGGCCGAAAAGTGGCAAAGCAGCAAATTGGATACAACGCATGAAAATATAATAGATTATAGAAATGCCGGTAATGCCATCTTAAGCCATCTTTATGGCAAAGGCATTCTGTCATTGAACAATCGGTTTCAGAACCGCAGCAATGACAAATCTCCAGCTTCCAAGCATTACAACTTTACACTGATCCAGGACAAAGTTGCCAGCCAAAAAAACACGGCCGACTGTTACACCATCGAAAGCTCTTATGGTTATATGGATGAAATTATGCCCAAATTGACCAAGATAAAGCAAAAGAGCTGGCTGGAGGAAACTTTAAAAAATTACATTACCATTAACTACATCTACAACGATCAACAAACAGAAGCTTTAGAACAAAATGCCATTGCAAACATATCGGCTACGCGCGGTGTGGTCCAAAAAGGAGAACTGATCGCTGAAAAGGAGAAAATCATATCCAATGAGACGTACCAGAAACTCGAGTCGCTTCGTAAGGTATATGAAGATGAAGGCAAGATCAGCGGAAATCAAAACTATGTGACCCTGGGGCAATTTCTGATTATCTCGCTCGCCCTGTCTATTTTGATGGTATTCCTTTTTCTTTTCCGTAAGGACATCTATTTTAACAATAGGTTGCTGGTCATTATCATGATTGTGATCATTGGTATGCTCGCTGTCCTATCTTGGGCCATCAAAATCAAAATCCCCAATCTCTATTACATCCCATTTTGTGCCGTCCCCATTATTATTCGTATTCTTTTTGATACGCGTGTTGCACTCAATATACATCTGTTGATGGTTCTGCTGGCAGGTCTTTTTGTACCGAATAGTTTTGAGTTCGTCTTTTTGCAATTTATGGCGGGGATAGTTGCGATCTATAGTATTAAAACATTGGTTAAACGAGAGCAGCTGTTCATTTCCTCTGCTATTATCCTCGGTACCTATTGGATTGCTTACATTGGCTTGGTCGTCACGAGAAATGGATCTATAGACACCATTTACTGGTCTGACCTTCTTCCCTTTTTCGTAAGCGTGATGATTACCTTATTAGCTTATCCAATGATCTATGCATTCGAAAAGTTATTTGGTATTGTATCAGATCTAACACTCATGGAGCTTACCAATAGTAACTCCAAGTTATTGCGGGAGCTCTCTTTTAAAGCTCCGGGAACATTTCAGCACTCCTTACAGGTGGCTAATCTAGCCGAAGCCGCTATCTATAAAATTGGCGGGAATCCGCTGTTGGTCCGCGCCGGAGCCCTGTACCACGATATCGGAAAATTGACAAACCCCCAGTTTTTCATCGAGAATCAGAGGACAGAAAAAAATCCGCATGACGAGCTTTCACCGGAACAAAGTGCACAAATTATTATATCACATGTCATCAAAGGCGTTGATATTGCCAAAAAACATCAATTGCCTGACGTGATCCTTGATTTTATCCGCACACACCACGGAACGACACGTGTTGACTATTTTTATAACGTTTTTGTCAAGAACAACCCAGACAAACTGGTTGACGAGTCTTTATTTACCTACCCCGGACCTATTCCTTTTTCCAAGGAAACAGCTGTACTCATGATGGCGGATTCGGTCGAAGCCGCATCCCGTGCATTAAAAGAACCATCTGAAGAATCGATCAATAACCTTGTCGATAAAATTATCGAACATAAATTGATGCGGGGGCAGTTCAATAATAGTAACATCACGCTAAAAGATATCACCGAATCTGCCGTTATTTTCAAGGCAATGCTCAAAAGTATCTACCATGTTCGGGTAGATTACGATTTAAGCAAAAAAACAATGTAATTTTAATTGTCAAACAACAAATTGAATTTCAAACGCTTATTGCAACGTTACATTTTTTTTGCATTTTTTTTAGTATTTAGACTTTGCAGAATCAAATAATTGCCTTATGTTTGCAATGTCAAAACGAGGAAGGGTGCCTGAGTGGCCGAAAGGAACAGTTTGCTAAACTGTCGTACTGGAAACGGTACCGCGGGTTCGAATCCCGCCTCTTCCGCCAAGACAAAAACGCTTTCTGAGAAATCAGAAAGCGTTTTTTTTGTTTTTGGAGCACTAGCTGCACCAAGTATAAATTTCTACAGAAAGCGGTTCATGAGGACAAGGCAGTTCAAGAACGCGCGGCTCGTCAGGGACGACATAAATTACCTTTGCCAGGAGATTACTACACAAGAAACCTTTTATTCGTACCTGCTTCGTACCTGCTTCGGATCATCAACAGATATTGTACAAATGCTGTACAGATATTGACCAGTCTCCGACCAGGAAAAGCCGGTTCCATACTTAGTCAACATTGCTAAACAAATTGTTCAGCTCCGAAGCAGGTACGAACAACATACGAACAAAAGGCAAGTGAAGTGCCCTAGTCATCTCGCTTACCGTTGTTATTTGACCTTCTTTATTTACTTCCGGCCCATAGAATTGCATTCCTGAACATCGTTGTAAAATCTTTAGACGCAAATAAGGATCCGCTATGGCCGATCAGAAAATATACGTTTCTGGCTTTCACTTTAGGGTTGCTCCAAATAATGGGATGATCGCCCATTTTAATCGTTGAAACGGGCTGGTAGCTATCTTCATCGACATGTGCCAAGACCTTGACATGGGGTCTTGGATTTTTATCAAAAACATAAAACTCATCATTGGGAATCAAAAAATGAGGATTTACTCCTTTCATAACGGGATGCTTTCGATCTTCGACATAAGCTGTCGCAGATGCTGTTTTAGCGATGTAATTTTTAAATCGTATTCCACCCATAAAGTTGGAAAACCAGTTCCACATCTTGTAGCCATCAAATTCCCCCAGTAATGCCGCATGGTGAAAACCGACCCAGCCTCCTCTTCCATTTTCTATGTAATCTATAAACGCCCTTTCAGCCTCTTCTGTCCATCTATAGGGTGGATAATCCAACTGTATGATTACCTTAAACTGCGTCAGGTATTCCGCTGTTATTTTTTCTGTATCATGAATTTCTGTTATGTGAAAGCCGTCTTTCTCCCCTGTATTCTTTAACCATTCCAATCCAGTATCTGTAAATGAAGCATGTTGTCCGCCCCTTTCAGTCAGTACGAGTACAGCAAAGGTATTACGGCCTTGAGCAGATAGCGTGCTTATTGTCCCGATCATCATAAAGAAAAGGAACGCGATATTTAAGCATGAGATTATCAAGTTTCTCGGATTCGACACTTGTGTCATAAGTATGCGGTTTAAGTATATTAAAAAGTTTAAAATTCCGAAGTTAGTGATAACCACTTTCCTGCTGTTGTCATCCATACCTCCTTATACGTCGCATTGTTAGCCTGCGGCCAATAAGGAACATCTTCATTGTACCGGGTCTGTATACCTACAGGCATTTCACCGACCATTTCACCCGGAAGCGGACAATATTGCTGTGCAAAATTTACGCCCTCGCCATAAATAAGTGACTGTCCAAAAGGATTCTTACCAACGGTCCAATAAAGTTGTTCACGTGCGATCTGTAGAAGTGCTTCACTTTTCAGGTATTTACCCAATATCGCTGCCGCCTTGCCCTGGCTCAAATGAATCGCCGCATTTCCCCGGAAAGAAAACCAGACAGGAAAACGCTTTAAATAATACGATTTATCCAATTGGACACCTTGTTTGAGTTGGGCTACATAATCATCCTTGGCTTTTGCTCCTGCAAAAAGATGCTGCCGTTGAAAACTTACTGAGTCTTGGACTTCGTCAATATGATAGACGCCTGCAGGAGCCATGCCGTAAGGTGCTGTATACTTCATAATTTTTGTGAGGTAACTACCATAATCAAGCAACGCCTGTTGCCATAGCCTGTGTTTGACATGCTGTGCTTGTCCTTCGGCGAGAGCAACAAGGGCCTGAGCATAGATTTGCTCACGCGATTGATGGTTGGCATGCACAACGACCTTCTGCGTTCTATCTCGATAGAAAAAACCTTTTAATCCGTCCATATCGCCTAATGGTTCCTTACGCTGCGCCAATAATACCTCATCCATAAAATTAACAGCATGCTGTGCGTATGTTATATTCCCTGTGAGCTTATAAAGCTGACTGGCAGCCCAAGAAGCCGTCGCCATAAATTGACTTTCGGAAGTGCCATAGCTATGTTCCCAAAAAACGGGAAAATGATCATAACCCGTTTCCTTCCATTTGGCCAGCGCAAAATCAAAATCCTCCATCGCTGTCTTTTTCAATTTTTCACTTAGCGCAGGATCTTGAACCATGCTCATGGCCGCATATGCTTCATAGGCTGCAAATAAAAAATTATCAAAAGGGCTATCATGGACACGTGCTTTCATATCATCTTTATTACCGATCAGGCCATCCGTCCAGATCACAATTCCAGCACTACTGGCCCTGTACCCTTTGCCAAGGCGGGTTTTTAAGATAAAATCTACTCCCCACGCTGCTTCCTCCATAAGCCGCTGATATAGCGCGGTATTGCTTTTTTTAACCTTATTGGCCATTTCCAGCAGCGAGAATACCACGTCTCCGGCCTGTAAGCTCTGTTGGGAAAGGTCGCCGGCATCATGCCAGCCTCCGTTATAGGCCAAACGAAGTCCATCAAAGGTCGCACCGATATCGGCATGACAGGAACCATGCTTCTCTGAAACAGGGTGGCCACAGCGTTCACAAAAAATAAAGTTGAGCACACGCCATATGGAGTTTTGCCATATATTTTCACCTATCGCAAAAGGTTGGGTTTCCTGTCCTGCTGTCGCAATGATATATTGCCCGAACTTTGTAAAATCACTGAAATCTAACACATCAAATTCGCCAATACTGGTAGTTACACTTTTCTTCTTACCGGTATAAACTACAGCCCTATCTTCGGCGCGAAGCAACTTAAACAAATCATCCCCTGCTTTGTTATGCTTCAAAATCGCGGTCTTTTGCCCCCGGAGATCATACCCAGTGGATGAATAGATAATGCGTCCCTCGACAGGTTCCCAGCCCAGCATCCGTTCAGGTTTTTCGACTTCCTGTAATTCAATTCCATCGATATAAAAATTTAACGAATCCCCACTGACCCGATCTTTTCCAAAGCCGGGTACCCCAAAAGCAATACCTGTTATACGATCTCTCGGTAAGTCACCGATCTCCAAAAAGCAGGTATTCCATGTCCTGTTGACCAGGTTTATTTCGTGGGTTCCCTCCCGAAAATATTCGTCCGGAATTTTCTGTTTGCCATCATTGTAATAATGTAGGTTTAGATGAATATTGCGGCCGCCTTCACAATCCGGATAAATACGAAAAACAATACGATTGTATTTTTCCCAATTTTCTCCTGCCAGGTCAAATACGGCAGATGCGCTACCATAGTTCGCATAGTCTCCATCCGCAGGCGCTCCTGGAGCCCATTCTTTGCGGACCGTCGGAACCTGCAATTTAATAGTCCCCACACCAAACTGCCCCGCTTTCTTCGCGAAGAAAATTTTGCCAACCCCCTGTTGACGCCAACGGGCAAACTCGGTGATTCCTTTGGGTTGATATGCTCGCAGAACTTTCTTTTTCATGCCCAGATTTTCTAAAGACAATGTTGTATCCAATGGTAGCGGACGGTGCAGAATTCCGCTCTGCCAAATTGCTTCATTCAACTTCAGGTCTGAAGTGAGTTTGGGTGTCTGAGCCACAGTTCTGGTTACCATAGCGCAAGAGACCATCCCAAAGAAGAGTAATAGTAGCTTATTCATACCTTTATTTTGCATTGAAAGGGGCTTTGAATTCTTTTCTAAACGTCTGTACGCCTTTCGAAGGAAAATCTTTTGGAATAGCCTGCGTCACCTTGCCCGTTACGGCCCATTCACATCCTCGCAGCAAAGTAACCTGAAAGCCCGTGCATTCCATGGCATAGCGCAGTTCAGGGTCATTGCCCACATGTCCCATTACCGTCACAAATACTCTTCCCTTTCCATAGTTTACAGTCCACATCAGTGGTTCTTCACGACCTAGCCCTTGTGGACGTGTGTCGTCTATGGTCGTTGCCAATACTTCCATATGTTCAGCAGGACCGCGCAGGTATGTATAAAGTTCGTCTTTGAAATGACTCCAGACAGTAGGCAACCCCTTTAGAATAGGATGATCTGTTGCCTTATGGGTCACATCAAAAGGATGCTGTAATCCATGATGTCCTGCGGGACCGGGGCTGTAATCGTAGACGATTCGATTGTTTTTAAAATAAACATAGGGGCCTACCGTCTCATCTCTACCATCCCATGCGCCCAGTGCCGTCATCTTGTTGTATTCGGGCCAGTCGGCCATGGGTACAATGGCTGAGTGAATGACGACGAGAGCTCCCCCGTTGGCCATATACTGTTCCAGATCCTGTCGGGTTTCTTGACTCCAGGTCGTCCCCCCGTAATTGGAAATAATCAAGCTATAATCACGAAAGTGCGGGCGAAAAGTAGAAATATCCTGACCGTATGGTGGACTTATGGCGACATCCACATCAAAAAGGCCACTGTTTTCAAGTATTTTTTCTATGGCATCGGTACTACCCTTCCACCAATGCGACCCATCTTGCCCAGTGACAATAAGTGCTTTATGTTTTTGCTGCCCCATCAGTGTTGTCCAGCCTGAAAGAAGGGTCAGAATCAGTAGCAACACTTTCATATTATTTTTCATTATTTTTCATTATTTTTATATTCTACGCGATCGAATCGCCATTCTGTTTTTAAATTATTTCCATTTTTATCCACGGAAAATTTACCATCTTTCATATAGCGCCTGTACAATTCAAATTTTCCGTCGTTGTTCCGGTCTTCCAGGAGCAGTTCACGCTGATCAGAAAGGGTAACTTCGGAGATGTATTTTACCTCCTTTGAATAATAGCCAATGATCACATAATAACATTTGAAAAGATCAAAATAAGGATAGTGACCATTGTCTGAGGCGAAAAGTAACACTTCTTCAAGTTCACTTGAATCGTCCATCTGCACACGTTGGCTTTTATGGAGACCAAAACCCGGTTTTTGAACGTCCGCCGGATAGCGATCCCAATTCGTTGCTTCTGTAACCCTAAACTGCGCATATCCTGTATTTGTTAAAAACAGAAACAGGAATACGTAAAAAATATAGTTAATATTCATATTCCATCTTTATAATTAATGCTCATTTTTCGCCTTGTTATTTATTTAAAAAATCGTTCTAATTTTTATGTAAATGCTCCGATCTCCTTCACGCGTCCTTCAAAATCTTCCCTTGATACACGCGATCTATTCTTCATCTTTGTCCGATAATTATAGATCGTATTAATAGAATATCCAAAAAAGTTGGCAATCTCCAGGCTATCTACAATACCCAAACGAATCAAAGCAAAAATGCGCAACTCCGTATTCAGCACTTCACCTTTCTTTAAAACAATTTGTTCTTCTTTGGACAACAACGTATTTACCTGATCAACAAAATCAGGGAATAGATTAATGAACATCCTATCAAAATTTGCAAACAATTCCTTCAATTCTTCATCTTTCAACGAATTGTCACGTGTCATCCGGGCGAGCTCTTCGTATTGTCTTTCTTGCATTTTCTTGTTTACCATCTTCCGATAGTTATCTAACTTGGTTATATAGATTGAACACTCGCCCAAAAAATAGGCAATATATTCTTCTTTGAGGTGGTTTGCTTCCGCTACCTCCAGGTTACGGCTGGCCAGTTCCTGATTCATATCATGCAGTTTACTATTAAAACTCGCCAGTTCCTGATTTGCATCAGCCAGCTTATTCGCATAGGCGCGTCCTTTCTTCAGCTGTTTGTACACATACAGAACAGAAATCACCAGCATAACAGACAAAATGGAGACAAGCAGCAGCAGTCCTTTTAGCTGCTGACTTTTCTGTTCGTTTTTTCGCTGATATTCCCGATCAATAATGGCTTGAATATTGAGAATCTCCGAGCTGCGAATCCGGGTATTGTAAGCTTTAATATTGTCCAATGAAAAACAGATGTAATGGTATGCCCTATTGATATCATCCTCCTGCATTAAAATATTGGCCAATACTGAGATAGAGGCATTATCTCTGATCGCAAGCTGTATATCCGAAAGCGCCGAAAGCGCTAGATATTTTTTTTCATTTTCGACATCTCCCTGCTCTCTGTAAATCAATGAACGATGGAATGTAACCAATGCATAGCCAAGTTGGTTGGGCGACGTGAGCCGAAGGCGTTCATCGTTCACTTTTAGGGCATCCACATATTGCTTTTGCAGGCGAAATTTCTTTTCTACGGTCCGTAAATACTCTTCCGACATTGCCGGTGCCAAATTGCGTACCATATCGTTAAAACGGTTTGCCTGGGTCCAATAGCTGCTTCTGGCCTGTGTATGCTGCGTATATTTTCCCATACCAAGATAAAGTTCCCGATAGGCAATTGCATAAGGCAATCTTAGATCATTTTCCAGCGTGGCCGATTGTATACTCCCCAATAGATCAGCGGCCTCCATATGCATCCCCAACCCCACAAAAAGATTTGCCAGGGCTATTGTAGATTCATTCCACTTATATTGGTCTTTCAGTTCTACAGCGATAGGTCTGTTCATATTCAAATAGTGAATAGCCGAATCCGACACATAGTTTCTATATTCATTAAACAGGGCAAAGTTAAAGTGATAACCTTTGTCTGAGCTTTTCATCAATGCATTACGCTGTGCTTTCAAACCAAGTATCCGGTCTTCTTTTTGCTTAAAAAACAGATCTTTATCCTGAATTTTACGATCCAGCACTTGCAATAGCGAATCTATCCCACTTTGCGCATGGACAACAGAACTGGTTACAATACACAATACGATAGTCAACAGGTTTATTTTCATATAAATTGGTTACTAAAATCATCCAGCCATGGCCATGCCGTATGTTTAGCATTTCGATGAAAAACATATTTAAGGTGTTTATAGGTTGGATTGAATGATTAAATATAGCAATTTTACCAAATTCTATCGATTGTGTTTGTTATCTTCTTCTATTCAGAACCGAAAATAATCGGCTCATTCCCGCTAACTCTCTCTAATGCGCCTGTATTTTTAGGTTTTAAAATACAGGTGTCCGCAAGATCAGAAGCTGCGTATTTTAATTTATCAAATCGTCTGCTCCATACAGAAGTCGCAAGCGATCAGTCTTATCTTCCTTGGCATAACGTCGGTATAAAACCCGGTTTTGTTTCTGGCTGGAATCGAGCGCTAAAACCCGAATCAGATCACGGCATATATCCTGTTGCTTGGCCTCCCAGCCACTAATCTGCTTGTAAGGCCAGCTTGCTACACTTTTCCCCAAAAATGTGGTTAGGTAATCTACCCCTTTCAGAATTGAACGTCCATCACCGGAGCTTTTGCCAAGCAAATCAATACCCAATGTCCTTGCGGTTTCACATACATCCAGCATATGAGTCAGATTGTATTGCGAATAATGGTAAGACAAGGTGCGCCACAGCTCATTCGGCTGTTTTCCATCGGGTTCGATCTGGGCAAAGATTCTCTTTTTAGGGAAATCTGCAATTATTTCTCGCCCTGCTTGCTCATCTCCCGAGAACAACAGATAGGTCATTAGCTGAGCGTCATAAGCTGTAGCATGGTTGTTTTTCGCGTTTCTTTCTGCTACGCCCTGTTTGCTTTCCTGCATCCAATGTGCAAATTCGCCAAACCATTGTTTTAGGCTCTTATCATCCTGTGTGCTGTAGCTTGAGGATGTTTTCAGCAGCTGTATACTACTTAGCATTTCCACAAACGAATAACTGTCAATTAATCCCTCCGGTCGGCCTTTAGAGTCATCTCTACCCGGGATAAATTGGGCGTAGTCCAAATTAGGGTTCATGCGCGTATCGCTATCCAAAAACCAGGTCCGTAGTAGCAGCACCGCTTTTTTGGCATATTTTTCATCAGCGCTATAAAAAAAAGCCAGACAAAGCGTATTCAGATCTGCACACATATTGCCCAGCACCTCGCGGTCATATTTACCTAACTCCGGATTGGACTGACCATCTTTATTCACATAGGGCAACCCATTTGCTGTAGCTGGATTAGGCCACCAGTACCTGCTTAGGCTTACATAATCGTGTTTATCTCCACTCGGCGCAATCGCTTCTTTGTGTACAACGGAATACACTGGTCTCAACATGGCCTCCTCTGCTTGCTTTAGCAATTTTTTATAAGCCGGGTTATAAGCTGTGGTCTCCAGACGATCTTTTACGAAGTTCATTCGTTCTTTATTCCACAGCCATTGTGCAGACAGCCCAAAGTTCATGAGGAAAAGAAAAAGTGCTGTCGTGTATATTCGTATTATCATATCTACTAGTTTTATGAGCGTGTTAGTCCCAACGATAGGAAACGACCGATTTAGGTGGTACCGTATAGGTGAATTGTGTTCTTTGATCCGAGATGGTAATGATTTTTTCCATTGCTGTTTTATTTAACAGCACCAGAGCCATCGTACCATCACTGTTCTGAAATCCCGCGTGTATAAGTCCATCTGCTGCTACAGCCTTCGTCCCAATACGTGTCGCTCCCGGTTTCACAACAGCGGAGAGGTGACTAATGACATAGTAATGAGAGTTTCTGGAAATTGATTTATAGTTTTTACGGTCAATATCTACCGCGCCATAACAGGTTTTACATCCTCCTTCTCTCCATGGTCCCCTGTCCGAATCCAGCATCAGATTCCAAACCATAACTCCGCTACACCAATTATTTACCGTCCCCAAACCTACCTCTTCCATATCTTCGATCAGACGCAAAGCAAAATCCTGTCCCTTATTCCAGGTGCCGATGGAGGTTTCGGTAAATAGAAGCCCTTTATCAGGACGGGCAGCATGTATGCGCAACAGCTCATCTCGTTTACCCCCGTAATTATGATATGCCGCACCGGCAAGATATTTCGAAGCAAGGCTATCAGCATAAATATGTAGAGGATACCCCTGTTGATCTTTCATGTTATCGTAATTATAGTTATGATCAAACGCATATATTTTTGTATGGAGACCAGCGGATGCTATCTCCGCTCCCAAGCTTTTCACAAAATCCCGCTGTTCCATCCACCCCATAAACAGAGACGCTGAATTTTTTCTATTAAGCGGTTCATTTTGCGGCGTTATTGCATATATCTTCACCCCGTTTTCCTCAAATGCACGAATCCACTTAACAAAATACTTAGCATAATCTGTATAATAACGGGGATTTAACTGACCACTAGTCCAGGAGTTAAATGGAAGCAGATCAACGAGGTTGTTAACCTTCATCCAACGTGGACTCGTCCATGGAGATCCAAGAATTTTGATATCGGGATTAATCTTTAAAATTTCTTTTAACACCGGTAAAACATAATGCAATTCTTCATTCTGTAAAGCAAAATGCTCCAACCCTTCCTCATCACAACAGGTATATTCACTGAGCGAAAAGTCTGAACAGCCAATGGAAATCCGTATATAACTATGACCAAAACCTTTTTGGGGGTTAAAAGTTTCGTTTAAAAAACGCTGACGATCTTTTTTCTGCATCTGCATCAAATTGTAACAGGTAGATCCCGTTATTGCGGCTCCAAAACCATCCATTTGCTGAAAACGGATCTTTGGATCTAGCACAATCGTAGTAACTACATCTTTTTGTACCCTTGCATCGATCCGTATACTCTTCAAATCTTGTTTTTTATCCTGCGTGGTCACATACAAGTCAACTTGATCCTTGGCACGTCCGGGTGAGGCCTGTACAAAAGAATAAAATAGGCACGAAATCAGTAATGACAGTAAACGACAATTGCGTTGTTTCATTTTTTAGTTTTATCGAGGTTTAAAATTGATATTATTGATTGACACAGAAGTTTAAGTCAATCCGTTGCAGGCAAATTTATCATTTCAGGAACCTTCAACATATAGACCTAAGAAAAAATGAGAAAACCAGTCTTAAAAATTAAACATAAGCAACTTACTACAAGTAGTTTAAATATTAAATCAAGCCAAAAAAAAGTAGATCACAGTATTTATTTTTAGCTACGACCAACAAAAAATCCACGTATTGGAATTTAGTCCAAACTATTTTATTTAAAGGTCAAACCTCACTAATCACTACTTCTTTTTCAAATCAAACAAAACACAACAACCTAAAAAACAAAACATTAAACAGAAAACAACAACAAGAAAATCTCACTTTTGTTTTAGTTCATCTCCATTTCATTTTCGAGACCATTAGTTTTGTATCATAACCGTTGCAAAATACTTTCAGGTCAACAGCACTGTCACCCGAAATACAAATAGCCAATTTTTAAACGCAAACCTATAACATCCATATGAGAATTAAGGAACCATAACATCCTGGAGAAGGCTGTTACTACAGCTTGTATATAACCTAAGATAAACTGAATAAAATAATCAATTAACACATGTCATGAGAAGAAAAACCAAACTTTTTCTGATACTGGGGGTATCCTCGGCTCTCTATACCTGCAAAGAAGACATCCAAATTGACACCCCGGGTATTACTTCGTACCAAACGGCCGAAGTAGCTTATTTGGGTGACAGCATTCCATTGGATATTACAATTAAGGGGGAGTATCCGATCAATACCATCAAAGCGACTTTTTTCCGGAATGGCGAACAGATCGCAGAAAGCATCATTCCAGCGAAAGAAGCCGGAAGCTACCGCAACAGATTAAAAATACCTTTTACCAAAGGAATCGCGGATGGTCCAGCAGAAATACAACTTATGGTGAAAAATAAGAATTTTAACTACAGCACAGTTATGGCTCCAATTCAAGTCACCCGACCTAAATTCCCTTATTTGACACTCAAAACTGCATATGGAAATTACCGAATGGAGCCTGTACCCGGAGAATCCTATAAATACGCAGTCAGTGCAGCTTTCCCAAATACAAAACTGAATGCTTTGATTGAAGCCCCTGCTTACGGGAAAAATGGAAACACCCTTTTATTTGGCGGAACTGAGATCAGTGCTTATGCCACCGATAAAGATTCTATTCCATTTCAAATTGTTCGGGCGCCTGGCACCGTCTTTACCGTCTCATTTGATACGCGCAGTTTTGAAGGCTCCCCTTTTCTAAAACCAGCATTCGGGGGGATTGATTTTCCAAATTTCGTAAACAGTATAGCGGTCATAGAGACCGAATTCAAACAAAATCAATCCATTAGCTTAGATGGTATACTTGATATTGCGAATTGGTGGATTGACCCAAGCTTTTTATCCAACAATGGAGATGGCTCCTACAAATTTAGGGCAACTGATGGCAAGTATCGTATAACGGCCCATCAGGCATTAAAATATTTTAAGATTGAACCTATGCAGGGGAATATGCTGGCCGATTTTGATCCTATAAGTAAAACCGGGGCTGTATGGATAAACGGTGGCATTGGAGATCAGGCAGGATCTTCACCTGCTGAACGGTTTGGTATTCCTTCGGCGACGACTAATGGGGCATTATGGAATCCCGAAAAGAATGTTGCCATGGCACCGCTTGGAAATGGTATCTATCAAATTAAACTAATCGCTGGTCAAAATCTATTTCTAAGCAATGTTTCGGGAAGTACTGCTGGTATAGCATTCTATCAAAACAGCCGGTCCTTTGACAATTACTTTGCGCTCAATTTAGTACAAACCTTATATGGTAATCCTGGACAACCAACTTCTGCAGGAGGATCGGCACGTTTTGAGTTAAAAACTGCCAGTGGTAATCTGAGCAAAGGAGCGCCAATCATTTCGACGGGTAGCAACCGCTCATTGGGCGTAAATCGCACCTATGTATTCACTTTAGATACCAAGGTGTCTCCTGCCGCAGTAACCATTACCCTAGAATAATGACGATCACAAAATTATGAAGATGAGCGAAAAAATAATATTTGCAACTAGCACCCGCTTTATGCACCGAAATCTGCTATCCCTCTCCCTACTTTGTGCCCCTTTTGGCTTATTTGCACAACAGGCAAAAGTATCAGGTCTTATTACGGATAGCAAAGGAAATCCGGTCTCTGGTGTCACTGTTTCTGTCAAAAACCAAACAGCAAAAACAAATACCAATGCCTCAGGACAATATAGCATACAGGCTGCACCTGGAAATACCCTTGTATTTACTTATGTAGGGTATATTACAGAAGAACATATCTTAAAACCCGAAGAAAACACGATCAACATCCGTTTGACAGAGAGTGCATCCAATTTGGACGAGGTTGTCGTCGTAGGCTTTGGTAAACAAAAAAAAGAAAGTCTGGTGGCCTCGATCAGCACCATCACCGCTAAAGATCTCGCGGTTACAGGACGTTCACTATCTAACTCCATTGCCGGGCAGGTCCCGGGCATTGTTGCGATACAGCCTTCGGGAGAACCAGGATACGATGACTCGAATTTTTGGATCCGTGGGGTAAGCTCTTTTGCTGGTGGTACTAGCCCGCTGATTATTATTGATGGTGTACCGCGCAGCAAATCCGATATGAGCAACATACCCGTAGAAGATATCGAGACGTTCTCCGTGCTTAAAGATGCTTCAGCTACAGCAGTATATGGAGCAGAGGGTGCCAATGGCGTGGTACTGATTACCACAAAACGGGGTATGCCACAGAAGACAGTTATTTCCACCGATTTACAGCATGCTATCCGTAAGCCACTACGTTTGCCCAGTTCACTGGATTCGTATCGAACCCTAAGCTTGTATAATGAAGCAACCTGGAACGAAAAAGGAAATCCAACCTCAGGCTGGTTACCAACTTACGACGATAAAACGCTAGAAAAATACTTAACAGGAGCCGACCCGGATTTATATCCAAATACCAATTGGCTGGATCTTTTAAAACCAAATACGAATGTTTCAAGATATACAATAAATTTCCGTGGCGGTGGTGATCGTGTCCGCTTTTTCACCTCAGGAGCCTACTATACGGAAGACGGTCTTTACAATTCACATACGGTCGAAAATTACAATGCGAATCTAAAATACGAACGTTTCAACCTACGCTCCAATATAGACATGGACTTGACTTCGACAACAAAAATGTCAGTCGATCTAGCAGGTTTCTTTGTTAAACAAAATGCACCGATACAAACAGCGGATAACCTATGGAGCATTATCACCTTGGCGCCACGTTATTTGTTTCCAATGGTCTATTCAGATGGTACTTTTGCCGAACATCCGATCTACTCTGCAGGATCAGTTGGAACCGGGGAGCGAGCCAACCCCTACAACTTACTGAACAACATGGGGTATAGCCGAAATCAAGAAGTGACCTTACAATCCAAAATCAACTTGACACAAGCGCTGGATGTGATTACCCAAGGATTGTCCTGGCGTGGGGCAGTTGGTTTCGACAACCTCTCACAGGGTCGTACCAACCGCACTAAAGAGGCAAGATCCTATTATGCCAATTCAAGGGATGCAAACGGGAATCTCGTCTTTAGCCAGATTCGTGGTGGTGCAGCACTTTCCAATCCCGCGGCAGCAGGAAGTTCAGGAGAACGCAATATCTATCTGGAAACAGCCCTGGATTACAAACGTACACTGGGAAAACATGATGTATCGGGATTAGTCCTCTATAACCAAAAGGAAAAACAATACCAAAATCGAGGCAATGGTCTGGAAATGCTTCCTTACCGTAAACAGTCTATTGTTGCCCGTGGTACCTATGGCTATGATGGTCGTTACCTACTTGAAGCAAGCATGGGAATGACTGGAAGTGAGAACTTCGCCATGGGCAATCGCTGGGGTCTATTTCCTTCCATAGGAGGTGCTTGGTGGGTAAGCCACGAAAAATTTTGGGAGCCTTTGGAGCAAATCGTCAGTAAATTGAAATTTCGGGTATCATATGGTAAAACGGGAAATGATGTACTAGCAAATGATCTTTCGCGCTTCCCTTATCGAGAAAAACTGAATGAAGGAGCCGCGGGTTATAACTTTTCCTGGACCGGCGGTGCTGGTGTAGGCGACGGGCAGGGTTCAGGAAGTCCCGGTGCTGGTATCGTAGAGAGCGACTATGCGACCCCGACACTTAAGTGGGAGGAGGAAAACAAATTTAATACAGGAATTGATATTGGCTTATTCAAAAACCGGATCGATGCGACCATAGATTTCTTCTACAATGAACGTTTTGATATTTTGATGCGCCGTCGTACATTGCCAACATCTGCAGGTTTGCAGGTTGCTCCGATGCAGAATTTTGGACGCACAAACAATCGCGGACTCGATATGAATATAACGGGGACACAAAAGGTCAATGAAGTCACCTTAAGTGCGCGTCTAAACTATACTTATACCAAAAACAAAGTCGTTGAGTTTGATGAAATCCCACCGTCTTATACCTATCAAGCCTACACAGGCCAAAGCATCGGCAAACCCTTTATATATATTGCCGATGGCCTATATACTCCGGATGATTTCGACATTACAGTCAACCCAGCGAATGGAGCCCAAACGTACCAGCTTAAATCGGGCCTCGCAAACCCTGGTTTTGCGGTTGCTCCCGGAGACATCCGATATAAGGACCTGAACGGAGACGGTTTGATTAACAACTACGATCAAACGTACAACAGTCTATTCTCTTCCAACATTACACCTGGAATAGTGTACGGTTTTGGACTTAATGCAGAATGGCATGGGTTGAATATTGGTGTATTTTTCCAGGGAGCCGGTCGCTTTTCGACAAATCTATTGGGAAAAACAGAAAACTTTTTTCCGTTCGCACGTTCGGTCAACGACGCTGCGTTGCGCGAAGAGGCGATGGACCGCTGGACATTTGCCGACCCTTATAATCAAAACGTGCTGTTTCCCAGATTGAGTACTGCCAACAATGGTAATAATACACGCAACAGCACCTGGTGGTACCGCGACGCGTCATACCTCCGTCTCAAAAATATCGAATTGGGCTATACACTAAAATCAGAATTTGTCAAAAAGATGCATTTAAATACTGTCCGCTTATATGTACAGGGTGAAAATTTGCACACCTGGGATAAAGTTAAATTTTGGGATCCTGAGGTCACTGAACGTTCGGGTTCGCGTTATCCGATCAGCTCAACATGGACCTTTGGTTTAAACGTTACTTTCTAATCTGTTTAATACGATGAAAATATTTAATAAGGCTCTTATCTGTGTCGCAATAGCGACGACTACATTATCTACGTCCTGCAAGAAATACCTGGATGTCTCATCTGAACTTGCCGACAACCTGACGATTGAAGGAGTATTTGAAAATGCCGCATACACTAGACGTTGGCACGGAAATATCTTTAACTGTATCATTGAATATTCCAAAAACTCATCCTCTGCCGACAGAATGAGCAATCCCTGGTCTGCCATTTCCGGAGAGATTGTCGCTAACTTTGCGCGCAATCTGATGGTATCGGGTTACACCGCTGGTAATGCTGGTTATCACCGTTGGGCGACTCAATATATGCAAATCCGTCAGGCATTAATCTTTATCCAACGTGCACATGCAATCTCGGGTTCAGGCAATAATGCTTTGCCTCAGGCTGAAGTAGATCGCATGAAGGATGAAGCCCGCTTTTTTGTTGCTTATTCCTATTTTACCCTGCTGGAGCTGTATGGTCCTGTACCATTAATAACCGATCTGGCGGATCCGGAAGATCAAAATCTCGACTATGCCCGTGCTCCGATGGATGATGTGATCAACTACATCGACGGCCTACTGGCAGAGTTGATCAATACAGGAAATCTACCTGCCACTATCAAAAGTAATGTCAGTACAAATCAATATGATACGGGCAGTATGGTACGTCCGACACTTGTCGCAGCACGTGCATTGCGCGCTAAGCTCTGGGTATATGCTTCTTCCAAGCTTTTTAACGGTGGATTTACCGAAAGCTTAGCCATTGTCAATCCCGATGGGAGCCGTTTATTCCCAGACTATAATCCACAAAAGATACAAACCGCAAAACAACGTCTAGAAGAATTTTTGGACTATGCGCATGGTCTCGGTCACAAATTACATATCGAGTATTATCCGGCCGATCCTGCTAACCCCGGCGTGCAGGAGATCAATCCCAATGAATCTATTTATCAACTATTTCAAAAGTACAATGATGAAATTATTTGGGCAACGGGATACAACGATTATAGCAATCCCAATAATCAGGAGCGCCGTTCTAATCCCGTAGATCTCTACGCAAGCCCCACTAATTTTGCTAACGTAGGCATCTCACAGGAGTCTGTAGACGCATTTTTTATGAGCAATGGCAAAACGATTTATGATGCCGGATCGAATTACAAAGAAAATGGATTCACGACAGTCAATAACCCTACCCATATCAATAATCATGCGGATCAAAACATTTTCAATATGTATGCCAACCGGGAGCCCCGGTTTTATGCTACAGTGGGCTACAATGGAAAAAGTTGGCATATTCATGCAAATGAGCATAATAATCCAAATGGTATATACTATCAATGGTACGGTCGCGGTAAACCTTCGGGAATCGCCGGTGGCGAGAATTGGCCAAGAGCAGGGTATTTACTATATAAATTTAAAAACAGACGTATCGCACAAGGAATTAGTTCCATTAACGTCGCCGGTGCACCAGGTACTCCATTCACCGTTTACACTTCCTGGGCACGACCTTCTATTTTGTTCCGTTTAGCCGATTTCTACTTGTATTACGCCGAAGTCCTCAACGAAATTAATCCCAACGATCCAAAAATTATCGAATATATAGACAAAGTAAGGCAACGCGCCGGGATACCGGGTTATGCAGAAATGGAAGCAAGCGGTATTAAAACCGGTGTTATCGGTAATAAAGCCGGACAGTTTAAAGCGATTGTTCAAGAAAGACATGTTGAATTATTAGGCGAAGGACAGCGCTGGTTTGACATGCGCCGATGGATGATCTGTGATCCTGTAAGCGTAAATCAACCAGACAAAGGCGGAGTTGATGGTGATATGACACGTATGACCGGAATGAATATGAACGGTTTTGACAATGTACAACAAACTTACGGTCAGAATACCACAACAGTAAAACCTTTAGGTGACCCCGATTCTTTCTACAAACGGACATCCGTAGAAAACCGGCGGTGGGTAAAAGAGTATTATTGGTATCCTGTTCCCCAAGATGAAATCAATAAAAGCAAGGGCCGTTTACTCGTTCAGAACCCTTTATGGCCTGTGGTTATTGGAGCGGCGCAGTAAACAATTATAGAAAACCGAGATATATTACCATATATTTCAATCAACTGTTGTCTTTACCATCAAAGGAGCTTATCAGTCAACTTTGATGGTAAAGACAACATAAAAAATTAAACACCCAAAGGCCAAAATCAATAGTTAACGACTGCATTTTTCAGATTAAAACAACTAAGCGTTTGCCTCCATCGATATTCATTTCCCAAGCGTTTTCAATGTTTTTAAGTGGAATATTTACCGTTTCGATTTCTAATTTTCCGTCAGCAGCAAGCTGAAACATTTCGGGAAGTATTTCGGTAATCAATAACTTTATTTCTTCCGGTCTCCAGGTACCTAAACCCGAGCCTGAAAGCTGAATATCTGTACTGCGTAAAATGGAAGATGACAACGTAATTGAATCGCTCATCATTCCGCCAACAGTAACGTAACGCGTATGGTGCGAAAATCCGCCATTGCCTTTTAATGCCGATAAGATCAGCTCTGCACTTTTTCCCCACAAGTAATCAATAACCACGTCAATTGGATTTTGCTGCTGCAAGGTTTTTAGTCGTGTAATAAACGCTTCATCGTCTTGTTTCAACGAAATGATCTCATCTGCACCTAATGATAATAATTCGTTTAAAGACTGTTCGTTTCTTCCTGTCGCTATCACCTTTTTTGCACCGTAATGTTTGGCAATTTGCACAGCAATTTTGCCGGTAACACCTGTCGCACCGTTAATAAGTACGGTTTCACCTTTTTGCAACCCCGCTCTGAAACTTAATGCCAAAGCTGAGCCCATCACTGCATTTGGTAAAGCTGCTGCTGTTGCATCGTCAATATTTTCGGGTAGTCTTACCGTACGTTTTTTTTCAACAACGGCTTTTTCGGCGATCATTCCACTAACGCCAATTCCGTAAACACGTGTACCGTCTACTAGTACCCCAACTCCATCTCCACCGACCACTTTTGCTGCAAACACTTCGTCTTGTGTGGAATAATGTTTTCCAATTGCCTGCATCCGGTCAAGGTTTTTCACGGCAGATGCTTTCACCGAAATCAATAATTCGTTTTCATTTTGCACTATTGGCTCGGCAAAGTTTGCTACATATTTTGGCATTTCGCCTTTTTTCAATACTACTGCTGCTTTCATTTTGTCTAAATTTTATGCAGCAAAATTAAAAACCGATACTTCAGCAGGCGATAACATTTGTTATTAAATCCGCTTTTTTGCCAATATACTTTTTATCCGACTTAAATGGACCGAAGAAATCCCGAGATAAGAAGCGATATAATGTTGCGGAACACGTTTTATAATTTCGGGTCTTTCTTTTAGCAAATTAATATAGCGTTCCTGCGGCGTATTTTTGACCATTGAGAAAAAATAATTCATATAATCGAATGTCCGTTCAAAAATTTTGTCTATAAGCATATCCCGTAACTGTGGAATTTCTTTAATTTCTTCGATTATCCTGTTTAGGTCGGTTTTGTGTACCCACCACAAAACGCTTGGTTCGATGGTTTCTATATTGGTCTGGCTTGGAATATTTTTCCGGAAGCTTTCAATGGAGCCAACAGTTTCATTTTCAAAAAAAAATTGGGAAGTAATATCTTTACTATCATTATTGAACCAAGCACGAATCCCACCCTTTTCAATCAGAAACATTTTTTTGGAAACTTCGCCTTCGTTCAAAAGCATGGTTTTGGCAGGAACTTCAATGCGATGGAAGCAACCTATATATTCGTTCCATTTATCGTCATCAAGTTGGAATTTATTTCTGAATTGTTCAAACATTTACTTGTCGTACTTGCACTGTCGATATATAAAATAGCTCTCTTTCACTTCTACTAACTTACAAAAAATTACGGTAGTGAAAGAAAAGGGCGGAGTAATACAAAAAAATGGTTCGACAAATTGCCGAACCAAACTAATCACATTTTTTCTACCCAATTTCCTGTTTCTTCAAATTATCTACAGGTAAAGTTCAATAGCCATTTAAACTTTCCGAAATTTACCCAACAACCAAATTGGGCATATTCGATAAACTAGGATTTGGGTAGCCGTATGAAAAAACCTATCCCTCAAATCAAAAATAAAGCTTTGTTAATTGTCTTTTATTAACATAATTATTCCATCACTTTCTTTTTTTATAACATTCACAACATCTCTAATCTAAAACATGGAATAGTTATTTGTAGACAAATCAACTTCTGCCCTAACTTTCCACAACAATAGCCACATCACGCCCGGCCAAAATCAAAAACGTATTTAACACTAAGTTTTCATGAAAGTAGTAGTATTCAGCTTAACGCTAATCCTGAGCCAACAGCTTCTTGACACAAATATTTTATTGATTTATTACATTGTGTTTGATTTTCATCACTCAATTAGCTTGTTACAGGCCATTTTTCCAACTTTGGCAATATGAAACAGCTTAAAAGAACAGGCCATGTCCAAATTCCCTTCGGCACGCTCGAACTTGTACTCCTGACAGATGGTTATTTTACACTAGAAACATTACAGCCTACCCTTGCCCCAAAAATACCCTCTCAACTAGTCGAAATGGAACTGCAAAGGCTTTCACTTTCAACAAAGGACTATCAAGCGCCTATTATCGTTATGTTGATCAAACAACAGGATCGATATATACTCATTGATACTGGTGAGGGACATTATGACACTGACAATGCCGGAAATTTAAAAGAAAGTCTGCATTTAGCAGATATTGACCGCAATAAGATCACAGATATTCTCATTACGCACGCACATCGGGACCATATCGGTGGTATATTAGATGTCGATGGCACACCCAATTATCCAAACGCAACATACTACATGGCTAAACCCGAATTTGAATTTTGGATGTCAGATCATCCTGATTTTTCGAAGAGCGAAAATCCTGAAATTGGTCAATCTAACATCGATTTAATACGAAAAACACTTCTAGGTATTGAGGTCAAATTGCAGCTATTTGAACCGGGCGACCAACTCTTTTCCTGCATTCATACAGAATCAGCAGCTGGGCATACCCCAGGACATATCATCTATACAATAAAATCCGACAATAGCGCAATTACAAATCTCGTTGATCTAATACATTCACCTATCCTAGTTTCCCAGCCTCATTGGGGAACCCAATGGGATATTGATTTCAATCGTGCTGTGGATACACGGATAAAAATACTTGATCGCTGTTATCGAGAACAAACACTTGTGGTCGCATCTCATATGCCTTGGCCAGGGATAGGCTTCATAGGTCGAAAAAACAAGTGTAAAGAATTGGAGTGGATTCCTAAAAACATCATTGACTAAAATGTCTTTTCCAAAAAAACACGCAGCAGATTGCGCTACTTCACATAGCGCAGTATGCACGTTTGCAATTAAAAGTCCATTAGCTGCAAGGCTCAGCCCCAGCTCGTTTTGGCAGATGTATACTATATTTTTTACTTCAACCGCTATTCTTCAACCTCTTGCATTCCAGAATGCTCCAAAAACTGACGTGGCGATAATCCATTATGCCTTTTAAAATAATTGGAAAAACCAGCCAGATCATTGAAATTAAGATCTACAGCAACTTGCTTGATCGATTTGTCTGTACTCAGCAATTCAGACATAATGACATTAACAACTTCTTTCGCGATAAAAGCATTGGCATTCATATCGAGGTGCTTCCTGCAGAAAACATTCAGGTAATTTGCAGAAACCCCCAATTTATCCGCATAATATTTTACCGAACGATGCTCTCGACAGAATGCTAAAAGTAACAACGAAAAACGTTTGAGAAGAGGTTCAAGTTTACCTTTTTTCTTGGGTTTCAGTTTTCCCAAAACTTCTCGGTTGAACATTAATGCTATAATCCTGAATTTTGAAAAAATAATCTCCTTCATCCCCTGCTTGAACGCAAGCTCTCGATCAATCCCCCTAAACTCTCTCAACATCTCTTGAAAAATCCGAGTCGAAAGGTTCATCACAGGATTCTTTTTACAATATTCAATCGGATAAATAAAGAAATTCTCAAATGCCTTAAAAAGTCGCCCGGAAACAAATACGGTATGTGATTTCGTTCCTGCCCAAATATCCCAATTATGAAGCTGGCCAGGAAAGACTATGTGTAACTGCTTACAGTTTATTTCATAAGCAACCCCATCGATAGTATGCGTGCCACCACCTCTTTCAAACAACAAAAACGAAAAAAAATCAAGTCCGATAGGCTCTTTTCTATACATCTGCCGCTCAGTCTTGAAATATAGAATCTCTTCTTTTGTCCCCCTCAATTCCTGAAAATATTCAAAATGCTCTATTTCATAATTTTTGTTTTTCATCATATCCAATTATTTGCAACAAATGACGTTATTTGCAACAAATGACGCCATCCACATCTTTGACATGATCAGAACGCCATCCATATGATTCTAGGGAACCTGTCCCATATGTGTGAGAAAATTTATCAATTCTCCCTCAACAGAAAATAATATCGAATTAAAATAACATTGAATTTATCGATTCTCAAAACGTAAGCAGCAAAATGAATGATTTGATAAAGCATATAGATGAATTTTATAAACGATTTTTCATTTCACCTACTACCAAGAAGAAATGATTGCATTAAAACAGGCCCCTATTCACAAAAAATAGATTAGGAATGCAGCACTCTTCCCACTGATATACTTGTTGAACAAATAGCTCTTTTTATCCCTAATAACAGCGACATGCCTAAGGTCATAAAATGTTGTTTGTGGACCAATGAGAAGATCAAACCAGATAATATTCCAAATTTTAATTGGAAATTTTTGTATTCCAGTCATCCAGGAAATTTTCAAGAACATCCAATGGCAAACAACCATATTTTAACACTGCGGCATGAAAAGCCTGAAAACTAAATTTCTCGCCCTGTAAGTTTTGGTATTTTTTTCTCAATTCTTTGATTTTTAGCTCCCCGATTTTATAAGAAAGTGCTTGTCCTGGCCAAGCCATATATCTTTCAACTTCTGCCTTTGCGATATTTTCGCTTATTGATTCATGATCCATCATATATACAATTGCCTGTTGTTCAGTCAGCCTTCCGGTATGAATACCAACATCAATTACTAAACGTATTGCACGGTGGATCTCATTATTTAGCGCACCCATCTTTTGATATGGATCTGTATAGCATCCCAATTGTTCACCCAAGGATTCGCAATACAGTGCCCAACCTTCCATGTAAGCATATAGGGCATTTTGTTGTTGGAAAGTAGGAAGTTCGCTATACTCCTGCTGTAATGCAATCTGATAGTGATGCCCAGGTATTGCCTCATGTATAAATGTGCATTCTAGGCCATAAAAAACTGTATTTATCTTAGTCGGATCAGGTATCGGAACGAAAAAAGTGCCAGCTCTCTTCTCTTTTAAGTTTCCCTTAATATAATAAGGACCTCCTTGTGACGCCTCTTGGTAAGGATCTACGCGTTTTATAACAAATTTCGTTTTGGGCTCCACTAAAAACATATCTTTTAAATGAGGCTGAATCTTATTATATATTTTTTGATAGGCGTCTAGCACCTGTTCTGGGGTTTTAAATGGTCTAAACCTTTGATCTGTGCGCAAAAATCTAAAATAATCTTTTAAAGACCCCTTAAAGCCATTGAGAACCATATTTTGCTTCATTTCATGGGTTATACTGTCCACCTCTTTAAGCCCGATCTGATAAATCTGGTCGGGACTAAGTGTAGAGCTGGTCGTATATAACTTGATGTAGTATTGGTACATTTTATCCCCGTCAGGAAGACTATTTAAGCCCGATTGTAAAGATGCAAAAGGCATATAATCGTATTGTAAATAACTTGCTAACTTCGCATAGGAATTCAAGACATAGTTCGGTATAACTTCGTTATATAGCATTGTCAATTTTTTCCTTTCCTCATGGGAAAAGTTTTCCGGAAATTGTTGCAATGGCCTGTAAAAAACACTTTTTAAAGTATCTCTTTCACCGAGTGCGATCAATTGTGGAATCATGCGGCCAACCAGAGACCTTGGTAGAACAACTCCCGCTTTCTTCCCTTTCTCGAAATTTGCGATAGCAGTATCTGCCCAGGCCTTAAAAGAGATCATCCTTTTAGACCAATTTGTATAATCTTCAATGGTATGAAATGGCTGGGGACCATTGGTCGAACCAAATAGTGCAAGGTCTGTTGGAACCGAAGCTGTAAACTGATTAAAAGGAATATATTCAAAATGCATAGAGAGCCCCTCTAATCCCGTTTTTAACGTATAATCCAATACATCATAGGAAATACGATCTGCCTCTGTCAAGTTTTTCCTATCGAATTGCTGTAATTCGTTTAAACATGACTGATAGAAATTTTTCTTAGCGACTAAAAAATCAAAAGAACCCTCATTCTGAAGCAAGTCATCGTAGACATGAATACCATCCGCTGTTGCTTGGAGCGGATTGAAATAGCATTCTTTTTCATAGTATTTTTCAAATAGCCTATGTAAAGCACTTAAATGCTGTCCCATAGATTTGCTCGAGTACAAGATAGAGGAGAGCAACAATACAGTTGTTAAAATTTTATTTTTCATTGGAATTAAAGCTTTAATCATAAATAATCCATCTGGACCATTTTCCTTATGATCAAAGTTAAAATCAACGCGCTAGACAAAATTGTACCCAATTAGCCTCAACCTTTTTTCTACATCCGTTGATACTGACTCGGCGTAATCCCCATAAACCTTTTGTAGGTTTTAATAAAATGAGCTTGATCAGCAAAGCCACAATTGAATGCGATTTCTGTGAGTGATTGCTTCTTCGATCTGATCATGGGTAATGCCTTTTCAATTTTAATCCGCCGAAGATAATCTCCAATTGTACAACCAAAATATTGAGGAAAATATCGAGAGATGGTAACGGGATGCAAATTCATTTCTTCAGAAATATAACTTAACGATAATGGAATATTCCAATGATCATACAAAAAATCTTTGATCCGGAAAATCCACGCTGGCCCCATACACTTGATGGTAGTGGTACATGTCAAAAGCAGGATGGAAAGTTGCTCCATTGCCAATATGCTTTGTTGGTCGTCTAAATAATGTTCCCCCATAATCTTTACTAAACCGCTTGTGCCCCATTGAATACCATGCGAGAACATGCAAGATTCATCTGGTACATTTAAATCATATTTAGTTAGAAAATCTTCGGTAAATTCAAGATTGAAGATTCTTGTCCCTTTTATATAACCAATATTCTGGTGGATAATACCGGGATAATAATATAGAGAAGTACCCTGTTGCTGCCGATTTTTCTCATTCTGCCTGATTTCAACACTTCCACCATTCAAAATATGTGAAAAATGTGGATTCTGATGACAATGCCAATCAGAGATAATACCAGCCTCGTAATAAATATCAGAAGTAATGATACCAGCAAAAGAACTTTGGCTAACTTCATTCCCAATATACTTGCCAGCTTCTAATACGAGCAGCTTATTGTTTTCATTTTCCACAGCTTTCCCCCTATTTTAAATGTACTTTCATATTTCCGAAATGATAAATATAATTAAAATTCATGTTCTAAAATGATCGACCCGATTAGTCCTATCACTTATCTAAAGATCCCAACATATTTTCTCTCGAACGAAAGTCCAGCCTTTTTATTTTACAACTTCCTCCCGAGCTATTTCTTCTTTTGGGGACATTCTACAAAAAATACCTGAAACCAGTGATAAGGGGTATGGACCAATTCGTCTATTTTTGCAGGAAAGGAGAGTGAAAAATGAGAAAACTAATGGGATGCTATTTAATCATCTTGGTCATCGGACCATTTTGTTCAAAGGCGCAGGAAAATTTAAAATTTGACGATAATTTCAACCTATGGAACATACAAAAGGGTCAGTCGGCAACTGTTTTTGCCACAAAAGCTTATGTGCGTGCTCAACCTAGTCTTAAGGCAGCAATCGTAGATTCTTTATCGGTAGGAAATGTCGTTACGATCACCAGCGCGCCTTTCAAAGGAAATACGCTGAAAAATTTTTATGCTCCTTGGTATGAGATAAGTTATTCCGACGGTAGCAGTAAAAAAAACGGTTTTATTTGGCTCGGACTATTAGCGCTCGGAAAACAAACCGCTTCGGACGGCTCGCAATATATTTACGGTTTTGAACGTTTTACCAAAAGTATCAACGAACAGGAACAGGATCATTTCTCCACAGTGGTAAAACTTCTCGACACAAACGGAAATTTTCTAGCTGAACACACCTTCCCTTTCGCCTATTCAGAACAATCGTTCTCCCAGAGTAAATTACTGCCGGCAATGGGCCTTCAAAATGTCAAACAAATCATCCGCATCGAATTTCTGGGGGAAGCCTGTGGTATACCTTCTGAGTACAACTATGTGGCCTGGACAGGACAACGACTTGTGGATCTTCCCAGCAGGTATTCTGTTAGTGATGCTGGTGTTTTCTATTACGATGAAAAGATTCTTTTCCCTTCCGAACACCGAAAAAATAATCAGATTATCTTTAAATACATTGAAGAGGGAGAAGCTATTGACGACAATGCAGAAAATCCCAATTTCAAGATCACAAAAAAAAGTGAAGAATTTCTATGGAATGGTAATGGCTTTGAAAAGGTTTCTACAGCTAAATAGTATTTTCCACAGATTTTAACATACTGGATACATATAAAAATTAATAAATGGAAGAAAAGAATATATATGATTTGTTCTACAGCGGACAACTAGACTTATTTATCATTGAAGGAGAAAACCAACTGCGACAAAACGATCAAGATGTTACGCTTTGGACACACCTAGCCATCGCCTATCATGATCAGGCATTCTATGAAGGCCACGAAGCTATTTTTGATGTTATTCAGGAAAAAATGATCCCCTATTTTCAAAAAGCATTGGCCATCGAACCTGATAATGAAACGACCCTATATCATATACTGAATTATGTTTTGGACAATCAAGCGACATTAGCACAAATTGGTCGTCCAAAATTCCATATTACTGAAGGCAATAAAGGTCTATTCATCGAATACGCAAAAAAACTAATCGCTTCCCCCAATATGTCCGGATATGGGCACAACTATTTAACCAATATCTACGAAGGGCTCCAGGACGATACAGCGATGCTTCCAGTTTTGGAGGCGAGCATTGATTTCGTTAAAGAAACATTCAAGGATGAGCGGGAAACCTTGGATCATAATTTTTCCATCTTTTGGATAAAGAAAATATACCTGCTTGACCGTACCAAACAGATCAATGAGTCTAATATTTTAGCTTTAATGGAAGCTGATTTTAAGCATTTCATCAGCAGCAATGAAATGAATTATGTGGATCTCGCTGAAATTGCTTACGAAAATAAAGCAATCGACCTAGCACTGCAGATTTTACTTAAGCTTATCAAAGGGGAAAACTCAGCCGTGCATATCCATCAGGAGTTGGTCAAATGGCATACTCGTTTTGAAGAATTGATTGCCGAGGGGTATGAGCACCCTGAGGTCTTTTACTATCAGCTTATCATTGAGCGCAATTACTCAGAAGAAATCGGAATCCCGCTTGACTATTATTATCTCCATGCACTCAAACTGGTCGATGCCTATCCTGATTCTTACGTTGGTTACCATTTTGCGGCAGCCTATCTCTATGACGAGGGGCAGTATGCCGCGGCTATTCCGCATCTAACAATGGTAGGTGAGCGAAAATGGAATGCAACATCCTGGCGACGCCTAGTTGAATGCACCTTTAAAGCCAATGGAACAGTTTACGATCAGGTTCCTACTTTCCATGACCTTCCCCGTGAATGTTATAATGAAGCTGTCGCACTATCTGATTTTATTCACTCCCAGGACAACTTAACCACAGTTGATCAATCTGCACTACAATTGCTCGTCCTCGAACTTTATCGTCAAGCCTACGACGCTTTCAAGGAGTATTTTGAACAAAATAAATATGAAAGTGACTACTTTGGGGGCTCCCACAACAGAGCCATGAATTGTAATAATCTAGCCTTAGCGTATAAGGCAGCGGGAGAACTGGAAATCTGTTATGCTATCGCCACCGAAGGGTTAAGCTATTCCGACTTTGAAGAACTTCATTTCACCCGAGCCGATGCCTTGTCAGCATTGGAAGATTACGTACGTCTGGAGGAGGTACTTCAACAATACTTTGACACCTATCAGATCTCGCTGGAAGCGACCCTGGAGCAGCAAGCATTTACCTCTGAAGAAGATGAAGAAGCCGAAGATACGGAGTCTGTTATATTTCCTCCCTGTTACCGCATGCTTATGCATCAAATCGATGTTGAATACCAGCTAGGACGTTCAACAAATATTCAATCCCGGGCCCAACAGCTGCTCGAGTTTATTTACAAATTCTATATTGATCATCCCAATTTAGACGACTACCAGTATCGTGATTTTGAGGCATCAAAGAATGGGATCGAACATATTATCTATCAGATGATCGAACAGGATAATTTGGCACAACGTATCTCCTATTACGAACAGATGGCTAAACAATACCCACACGAAGCGCAGTCTCAATATGTCTTAATGCAACTATATAATGAAAAGAGCAATTACAAGTCCATGAACCTCGCTGCGCAGAAATACCTTAAAAATAAACCGGAATTTATCATCGATAATTTCGATAAAGCAAAGACGCTCTATCTCATCGTTAAAAGCCATTACTATCTTACGGAATTTAGCGCGGGTATAGAAACATTCCAAACGTATGACAACTGGGTACAGTCAGTCATGGAGCCCAATGATTATGTCCTTTGGTTAAAATTTGGAATTGAACTTTTCGCCGAAAACGGAGATATAAACGAAGTAAATAAATACGTCAATGTTTTCAACGGTATTTATCAGCAATGCGATTGGGGCTACGACGATGATGTCGAATCGGTTAAATTAGCAGAGGCATATGCAAACTATAAAACAGGGAATCTGAAAAAAGCACACAATTTGCTTGATGAAGTGCTCGCCTATTCGGATCACTCTCCTTTAGCTGATGAATATAAACGTACCTGGAAAAAGCCTGGCTTTTTTTCTGGTTTTAAGTTTTAAGTATTTCTTTGCTTTCCGAAAAAAAGAATTCCAAACGTCGCTCCATGTTATCTGGTCCTCCCAAACTCAAATAACATGGAGCCTATAAAAAAAGTCCATAATGCCAAAAAAAGTTAAAAGTAGAAGCAGATTCTACCCAAAACAACTATATTTGAGCTGATATGGCACTTAAGCGACTTATACTACTATTTTTAACCTTCGGTTTCCTTTTAAGTGCACCCGACGCTTTTGCCTGCCATAAAATGAATGCACACAGTAGTCACACGCAAGATGATGCTACCACTGACAAAAAGGACCATTGTTGTTCAAAATTTAAATCTTCCAAAAAAAAGGCTTTCTGTAAACATCACAAACCATGTAAAAATTGCAATTGTCAATGCACGTATAGTGGTACATTTTTGGCAATTTCCAACCCCCTTGAACAAGGTCATGAACTTTGCGGTATAGCAATCAAAAAAAATTATAAACCCATAGCGCCAACATTTATTTCTGAGGGATATTTTTGTCCTTGGGTCCCGCCAAAAATAAGTTAATCCATACATTGATCATTTATCAATCATTTTTGATTACTTATTTTTATTTACTCTTTCATCCAATCATATGAAAATCAAACATTATATCATAACAGGGGCTTTTGTACTATCCTCTTTAACAAACTATGCACAAAACAACACCGTGAACACCAATGTTAAAATTGCTGGAAACTGCGGTATGTGTAAAAAAACAATAGAAAATGCAGGAGCCTCCGCTCAGGCTAAAGTTGAATGGAACGAAGACAACCAAACTGCGACAATAGCCTATGACGCAAAGAAAACTTCCTTAGATGCTGTATTGAAAAGTATCGCAGGGGCAGGCTATGACAATGAAAAGTACCTTGCCGCGGAAGATACTTATGCTAAACTACATGCTTGCTGCCAATACGAAAGAAATTTAGCTCCTCCAGCTTCAGATAGCCCACAAGACGCAAGCATTGAGCCGGTAGCTTCAGTAGATAACATCAGCAACGTAAGCAATTTTCAAAAGATCTATGACCAATACTTTCTGCTTAAAGATGCACTTGTAGCTGCGGATAGTAAACAAGCTGCAGGCCTAGCAAACGATCTTGCCGATGCAATCGCTAAAATACAAACTGCTGATCTAACGAAAGCGGAACAGGACGTCTGGAAAACCAAAACAACATCACTCAAAGCGACAGTGAAGAGCCTACAACAGGCAAAGGATATCAGTAAACAACGAGAAGCCTTCGCGCTATTGTCGGAAGATATCTATAGTTTGTCCAAAAACTCAAAACCATCTTCTTCTGTTTATTACCAAAAGTGTCCGATGTTCAACAAAGGTAAAGGTGCGACTTGGTTAAGCCGTCATAAAGAAATCAAAAATCCTTACTACGGCACACAGATGCTGACATGTGGCAGCACAATTCAAACGCTTTAACGAATAACGTCGCTTAATCGACTCTTAAAAGGTTTATCTCCCGACGAGATAAACCTTTTTTTGCAATTGCTGCCGCAATGGTGGATTTTTATAAACCAAAATAGTATATTTAGTATCAGCAGAAATTGGTTCGCTTAAATAACAACACGCGTATATTATAAAACAAGGTTCAATTCATGGAAAAAGTAATTATTACAGGTGGTGCTGGAGCTATAGGTCTTCATTTAACAAAGCTATTGGTTGCCAATTTCTATGAAGTTATTATTTTTACCAGAAATCCGAAGTCCCATCCCGTACAAAACAATGTCCGATATGTACATTGGGATCCCAGTAAACAGGAGATTGATGTCAAATCAATTCAGGAAGCCGACTATATCATTAACCTGGCGGGTGCAAACCTCAATTCGAAACGCTGGACAAAATCATATCAACAAGAAATTATTGCCAGCAGGGTAGAAAGTGGACAACTGCTCTATCAAAGTCTAAAACAAATACCAAATCAAGTAAAAGCAGTCATATCGGCCTCCGCTATAGGTTGGTATGGAACAGACGATCAATACCAAAAGAAACCTTTTGAAGAAGGAGATCCACAAGGCGGAAATTTTCTGTCCTGGGTATGTAACCTATGGGAAGGAAGCGTGAAACCTATCGAAACATTGGGAAAAAGACTCATAGTCTTCCGTTTTGGGGTAGTTATCAGCAAGGATCAAGGCTTACTCAAGGAAATCAACCGTTTCTTACCCTTTCGGTCAATTCCGGTATTAGGCTCTGGAAAACAGATACTCAGTTGGATCCATATGGATGATCTCTGTCGGATGCTGCTCTTTGGCATACAAAATGATACCATAGCCGGAATTTATAATGCCTGTTCATCTGAACCGCTTCCCCTCGCGGAGTTTGCAAAAAGAATAGCCAAACGTAAATACGGTCCATTCTATATTCCCCTACCCGTCCCATCATTTTTGATTAAATTTATGCTTGGAAAAAAAGGGCAGGAAATGGTGCTCAATGGCACTTGGGTAAGCAACAAAAAGATAGTACATGAAAAATTCCCTTTTAAATATCCCCTTTTGGACAATAATTGTATAGATAATTTACATATTGATTAATTGTTAATTCGCGTTAATTTCTGCCCTTTTTGGGACAAAATCCGTATATTTGCGGCTTATGAAGATTTTTAGATATGGCGCAAAGGGCTCCGAAAAAGCGGGAGTCATTTTAAACGAAAAGAAATATGATGTTTCAGAGGGAAATTTTCAATACAACCGCAATTTCTTTGCGGATATTGCAAATTTAGAAAGACTTCAAACATATATAAATGAAAAAGGCGATACGCTTAAAGAGATAGCCGACGACGAGCGTATCGGTACACCATTGGAAGCTCCGTCCAAAATCCTTTGTGTAGGGCTTAATTTCGATGATCACGTCAAAGAAACCAAATTGCAACAAGCTTCAGAGCCTATCGTATTTATGAAATCTGTATCTGCATTCAATGGCCCTTTTGATGGAATCACCCTTCCGAAGTTCTCCGTAAAATCTGATTGGGAAACCGAATTTGCCATTGTAATTGGAAAAAAAGCTTCTTATGTTACTGAAGAAGAAGCTTTGGACCATGTGTTTGGCTATGTGCTACACAATGACGTTACAGAGCGTGAATTTCAGATCGAGCGTGGCGGAACCTGGGATAAAGGTAAAGGATGCGACACTTTCGCTCCTGTTGGTCCATTTATAGCTACCAAAGATGAAATCACAGATATCGATAATTTAAAAATATGGCTTAAACTCAATGGTGAGCTTATGCAAGATGGCAATACAAGTGATTTTATCTATCGTGTGCCCAAATTGATTTCTTATTTAAGCCATTTTATGAGCTTACTTCCAGGCGACATCATTTCCACAGGGTCACCTGCAGGATCTGGCATGGGCAAATCTCCACAAAGATTCCTGAAAGATGGCGATATCATCGAATATGGCATCGATGGACTAGGATCTGCAAAACAAGTGATTTCAGCTTATCAAGCGTTGTAAAAAACATATATCTGGGTTCTTTCATTCTTTTTCCGTCTGAAAGAACCCATTTTCTTTCACTTCATTTTATTTTATCCCTGGCATTTGTGTACATTTATATCAACATCATCCATTTGTCCAACTAAAATTGCTAAATCCCTACAGGGTCAATGATTCAACTAAACAACATATCCAAATCTTTTGAGGTAAAAGCGACACGTATTGATGCCTTAAAAGACGTCTCACTGTCTATTGAAAAAGGTGAAATTTTTGGTGTAATAGGCGCTTCCGGAGCCGGGAAAAGTACTTTGATCCGTTGCGTCAACCTTTTGGAAAGACCAGACAGTGGTCAAGTAATTATAGAAAATGACGACTTGATGTCGCTATCTTCCACTGGTCTTATGTTGAAAAGAAGAAAAATTGGTATGATTTTCCAGCACTTCAACTTACTATCATCACGAACAGTGTATGGAAATATATCCTTTCCGCTCGAGCTTGAAGGTAAATCGAAAGAATTTATAAGCCAAAAAGTGTTGGAACTATTGCGTTTGGTCGGGTTGGAAGACAAAGCCCACGTGTACCCTGCAAATCTCTCCGGAGGCCAAAAACAACGTGTTGCTATCGCGCGTGCATTAGCCAATGATCCTTACATTCTACTTTGCGATGAGGCCACAAGTGCCTTAGACCCCGCAACTACAAAATCCATCCTCAAACTGCTAAAAAAAATCAATAAGCAGCTTGACCTTACGATATTGTTGATTACTCATGAGATGGATGTTATAAAAAGTATTTGCGATCAGGTTGCCGTATTAGACCACGGAGAATTGATTGAAACCGGCCCGGTAGAATCAATATTCGCCAATCCTCAGGAAACAACAACAAAAAACTTTATTCAGTCTTCACTTGAAGTTGAAATTCCACTAAGTTTTCAGGAACGCTTAAAAAGCGCTGGAAACCCACTCGTAGAGATCTATCTAACTTCAAATGAAGAATCCATCCCATTTATACAGCATTTGGAACAACAATATCAAGTCAAGACAAATATCATTACCGCTCAAATAGATTATATCGGCGAAATGAAATTTGGTGTTATATTGGCCGAACTATCGGGTGAAAAAGAAAATGTAACGCGTAGTCTATCTTTCTTAAAAGAAAAGCATTCACAAACTAAAATATTAGGCTATGTCTGATCAGGTATTTAATCTTCTGCTATCGGGTACTTTAGAAACCCTAACCATGACTTTCCTATCAGGCTTCTTTGGTTTTGTCCTAGGTCTCCCACTCGGGATATACCTGTTCTTGACCCGAAAACATCAACTGCTCGAAAACAAAGCCATGCACCAACTTGTTTCATTGCTGGTGAATGTGTTTAGGTCTATCCCCTTTATCATACTTATCGTATGGATGATTCCGTTTACACGCAACGTTGTCGGAACATCAATCGGTATGGCCGCAGCATTGGTTCCCCTGAGTATAGGCGCGGCCCCATTTATAGCAAGACTTGTGGAAAATAGTCTTCTGGAAATTCCAAATGGCCTGATTGAAGCCGCAAGAGCAATGGGTGCAAATGCACAACAGGTAATTTTCAAAGTTTTGCTTCCGGAGGCTCTTCCCTCACTAGTAAACAATGCGACAATTACCTTAATAACACTTGTTGGTTACTCCGCGATGGGCGGTGCTGTAGGTGCCGGTGGACTTGGACAGATTGGCTATCAGTATGGTTATGTCGGATATGATACTTTTATCATGAATTCTGTTCTAATTTTATTAATTTTAATAGTATTCCTGCTACAATATACAGGAGATTACATCTCAAAAAAAGTAAACCATCGTTAACATAAATTATATCATATGAAAAAATTGAACTATGCATTTGCAATCTTAGCCTTCAGTCTCGTATCGATTGTGGCATGCAATAACAGAGAAAAGAAAGAGAATATCCTCAAAGTCGGTGTTGTTTCCGGCCCAGAAAAGGAGCTTGCGGAGACGGCTAAGAAAGTTGCAAAAGAAAAGTTCAATCTTGATGTTGAGTTAGTGGCTTTCAACGACTATGTCGTACCCAATGAAGCCTTAAATCAGGGTGATATCGATGTAAACGTATTTCAGCATCAGCCCTATCTACAAGAGCAATCCAAACAACGCGGTTTCACGAAATTAACCATTGTCGGAAATACCTTTGTATTTCCCATTGTTGCCTATTCAAAGAAAATAAAAACAATTACAGAGTTACAACCGGGAGCCGTTATTGCCATCCCTAATGACCCTACCAATGGTGGACGCTCTCTTTTACTTCTCCAACGCGAGGGAATTATCGGTCTAAAAGAAAATGTAGGTATCCAACCTAAAGTAACAGATATAGTAAGCAATCCTAAACAGGTTAAGATCATAGAGATGGAGGCTCCTCAGCTACCTCGTGTTCTTGATGATCCTCAGGTTACAATTGCCATCATCAACAATAGTTTCGCCTCTCAGGCTGGGTTAGATCCCGAAAAACAAGGCTTATTCACAGAAGATAAGGAATCGCCTTATGTTAATCTGATTGTTGCCCGCTCAGATAATAAAAACGATGAAAAGGTGCAGCAGTTTATTCAGGCGTATCAGTCACCGGAAGTCGAAGCGACCGCAAAAAAAGTCTTCAAAAATGGCGCTATTAAAGGCTGGTAAAATTTTAAACAGACAAGTGATAGAATCAGGTCAATTATGCCCTTGTGGCTCTGGCAATACCTATGGGGAATGCTGCCAGCAAATTCATCGTTTCCATGCCAAAGCAACCACAGCAGAGGCATTGATGCGCGCACGTTATAGCGCCTTTGTGACACAACAGATCGATTTCCTATACGATACGTTTCATCCCTCAACACGACAGTTCCAAAATAAACAGGCAATCGGACAATGGGCGCAGGAGAATAAATGGATGCAACTCTCTATCCTTAAATCTACATTCCACACTGTCGAGTTTGAAGCACATTACCTGGATCCACAGCTGGAAGTTCAAATTCATCATGAAAAGTCTACTTTCAAAAAACAAGGTGATTTATGGTACTACGTTGATGGACGTTGATATAAAATATTTCGCTTGCAAGCTATTGTAAAGGATCCCAGGCCGTCAACAACAGCTTGCAAGCAGCTTTTTATTGTATAAAAAAAATATAGCATCAACAAAGGCTTTATTTTTGCTCGTAATACAAGACATGCCCACCTTCGATGGGCACATTTCTTTGGTGCGGAAATTGAAATTTTCGGTAGTGATTCACCCCAATAGCATAATCCTTTTTACCCACAATGACCAAAACTGGCACTTTAATCTCTTTTGTTTCTGGCCTAAAATCTTCGCTGAAAGTGCTCGCCTTGCCAATGAAAAAGTTGCTAAGATGGAATCCCTGGCCACAACCTTGAAGTTACTGTGGATTAATTGGTTAACAGGCCCTATCTGATCTTCCAATGAACTATTGAGGTCCAAAGTCGAATTTGCCAATATTAAACCAAACAAATGATCTGGATATTTTTTTCCATAATTTACAGCGATTACCCCACCAAAGGAATGCGCCAATAGATAGATTCTTTCAACCCCTAGAGCATGACGAATAGCTTCAATGTCTTCTACCATGCGTTCTAACGAATAATTTCCACTAGTCGACACCTCAGACCTTCCACAACCTCGCTGGTCCAAATACACCATCTTTAGCCACTTTTCAAAACCACGACCTCCCATCTCCTCAAACGATTTACTCTAGGCTCTTGGCCCTCCATGTACGAAGATACAGACCGGACCATTGCCAGCAGACTTCGCAAAAAGCTTTACTCCATCCTGGGTTTCAATATAAGCAGATGAATCCCGATCGACAGCAGTCGTCTTTGTTTGCGCGAATGCCATATTGATCGTAATCATTACACAAAAAAAAAAATATAGATCATCTCATTTTCTTGCATGGATTTGGTTTAAAATTCTAACAATAAAAAAGCAGTCTCAACGGGATGTCAAGACTGCTTTTCTTCAACGAATATTCGTCAGTTATATCTATTAGATCGCCTCTTCAGTATCTTCGCGGTAAGGAGCTTCTTCATCAAACTCGCCCTCCCATTTAGCAACAACAACGGTTGCCAAACAATTTCCGATTACATTGACAGAAGTACGCGCCATATCCATGAGTTCATCGATACCTAAAATTGCAGCAATGACAAATGTTGGTAAGCCAAACTGATCCGCTGTTGCAATCAAAATAATTAATGAAGCCCTTGGGACAGCAGCAACACCTTTAGAGGTGATCATCAATGTAAATGCAATCATTAATTGATGTCCAAACGACAAATGGATACCAGCCGCCTGAGCGACAAAGATCGCAGCCAATGATAAGTAAAGTGAAGTACCATCCAAGTTAAAACTATATCCTGTCGGAATTACAAACGAAACAATCTTACGTGGTACACCAAATTTCTCCATCGCGCTCATTGCTTTCGGTAATGCCGCATCTGAGCTTGTAGTGGCAAATGCAATCGAAACTGGTTCCTTAATCGCATTAATAAAACGTTTCACAGGTATTTTTAGATAAAGTGCTACCGGAAGAAGAACCAGACATAAAAAGCACACTAAAGCAAAATACAGCGTCGCCAAAAGCATGAAAAGATTCTTTAGGATATCCACACCGAGATGCCCCACAGTGTAGGCCATAGCGGCCCCAACCCCAATAGGTGCAAAGTACATAATCATGTTCGTAAACTTAAACATCGTTTCAGACATACTCTCGGTAAAATCAACCAAGGGTTTACGCTTTTTCTCATCTACCATTGCCAATCCAATCCCAAACAAAATTGAAAATACAACAATCTGTAAAACTTGATTATCGGCTACAGATTTGACGATATTTTCAGGAAACAAGTCGCGTATAAAAGAAGTGAACTTATATACAGGATGCACATGGTCCGGAAGTGTTTTGAGGATATGCTCATCCATACTTTCCTTCGCTACAGGGAGTTCTTCATGTGGCATATGTGCAACATCAACGCCCACTCCTGCCCGAGTCAGATTTATAGCACCTAAACCAATAAAAATAGCACATGTCGTTGCGCAAAAGAAATAAAGCATAGATTTCCATGCCATACGTCCCACCTGTTTCAAATCAGAATGGCCTGCAATTCCATAAACAAGCGTAGAAAAGAGAATCGGTCCCACAATCGTCTTGACTAACTTGATAAAACCTTTACTCAAAGGTTGCAGGGAAATCGCTAGATTTGGAAAATCCAACCCGACAAATATCCCCATAATCATACAGGTCAAAATCCAGGTGGTCAAATTTTTCTTAAAGAGCGCATTTACAACCAAAACGGTAGCAACTATCCAACGGACAGCCATTAGAAATTCATGCGAAAAGCCTACAACATCAAATTCGTATAATACAGCAATGATACAAGCTAATGTAACTGTGATCAGGGTAATCAACCCTATTTTGGTTTTTAACATTTAAAAGATTTTAATGGTCAAAAGAACAAAAATAAAAAAATACTATGCTTTTGCAAATATTATTATTCCAAATAGCCAAGTTTCGCAACAAAATATCGATTTCGCCAAAATAGAAAGACACAAAAAAGGCAGGAAAATTTCTTATCCTGCCTTATATTTTAACGGAGTACTAAATTTATTCCGCGTGTAACCAAGCTTTTTTCGCTAATAGCTCATCGTTCGATTCACGTACATCTTCGTCATCCACACAACAATCCACAGGGCAAACCGCTGCACATTGAGGCTCATCGTGAAAACCTACACATTCTGTACACTTATCTGAAACAATATAATAGACTTCATTAGAGATTGCTTCTTGAGACTCGTTGGCATCTAGTGTAACACCGTCGCCAAAATCAATAACCCCATCCAAAGCCGTCCCATCTGAGAATTTCCAAGTTACACCAGCATCGTATATTGCATTATTTGGGCATTCCGGTTCGCAAGCACCACAGTTAATGCATTCGTCTGTAATTTTAATCGCCATTTATAACCTCACAATTATGATAAATAAACTATTTTTGCATTATCAATATGAAACAAAGTCTGATTGAACAATAAGGCTAGTTGATTCACGTTGATTAATGTTAACAGCACAAATATAATACAAATTTGTGTATTCATCTTTTAAAATTTTAATATTTTGACAAAGCAACAACGAATAAATGCATTTGTAAAATTAGGCGAACAGCTGCAAAAGCGCCCTGAAGATTTGATTCAAATCATTCAATTCGCCCAACATAAAAACCCCTGGTATACCCCTCAAAATGTTGAACGCGCCATTCAAGCCATTGCTGCCAATTTGACAATAGAAAAGCTGAATCACTGGTTGACGCCTTATCCAGATCTTCATTCAACGAAAATTGTAGGTTTAATTCTGGCCGGCAATATTCCATTGGTTGGCTTCCATGATATCCTATCGGTACTGATCAGCGGCTTTACAGCCAAAATCAAAGTCTCATCGGACGATGCAGGATTGACAAGCTATGTACTCAACCTTCTTAAACAAATTGACCCATACTTTAAGGATGCCTTTGAAATTGTCGACATACTAAAAGACTTCGATCTGGTTATTGCAACAGGGTCCAACAATAGCTCCCGTTACTTTGATTACTATTTTGGCACCAAACCACATATTATTCGTCGCAATAGAAATAGTATTGCCGTTATCGGTGGCCAAGAATCTCCTAATCAGCTGGAATCACTGGGACACGACATCTTTGATTATTTTGGGTTGGGCTGTCGCTCTGTATCAAAGCTATTTATCCCAAAAGATTACCCAATAGGGCACTTCTTTGAAGGTATCGCTGCTTTTAACAGCATGACAGAGCATTTTAAATACAATAACAATTACGACTACAACAAATCCATCTATCTGATCAATGGCGACAAGCATTTTGATAATGGTTTTTTATTGCTCAAAGAAGATGAGCGCACGGCTTCTCCCCTTGCTGTGGTTTATTTCGAAACATACGAAACACTGGCTGAAGTTGAAAATAAACTCAAACTAGCGCAAGAAAATATCCAATGTATTGTATCAGAAATAGCATTAAATGTGCCGTCACCGGTATTTCATTTTGGAGAAAGCCAATGCCCTGCTTTAGATGATTTTGCTGATGGCGTGAATACACTGGATTTTTTATTCGCAAACCAATAAGCTTCCTTTAAATTCATAGTAAATAAATTGCATTAAAAATACTAACTTTGAAATCATGTATATCATTAAAGTAAAAGGTGTCGCCAAAATCCCTGATTATGTTCAATTAAGAGATGATGCCTTCACCTTGCTGGCATATTTTAGAGTCGACCGCCCAGATAAATCACTCGATAAGGTTGGATTAGGAGAAAAGGCAGAATATATCATGCAACTGGTTAAAGAAATGCCTTTTGGGCAAATTAAAAAATTAGAATTTTAGCTTCCATGATTGAAAATAAAGTAATTACATTAAAAAACGTTGATATCTTCCAACAAAAACATTTGGTATTGTCCAATGTCAATTTAAACATTGGTAAAGGAGAGTTTATTTATCTTATCGGTCAGTCCGGTAGTGGAAAAAGTAGTTTACTAAAAATCATTTACGGCGATTTATACATCGGCAATGGTGAGGGAATGATTGCGGGCTTTGATCTTAAAAAGCTGCACGAAAATGATGTTCCCTACCTGCGTAGAAAATTGGGTATTGTATTCCAGGATTTTCATCTTTTATCCGATAGAAGCATCGAGAAAAACCTCGAATTTGCACTGAAAGCAACAGGCTGGAAAGATAAGAAAATGATCGATAGCCGTATATTGGATGTACTGGAAAAAGTTGGACTTCGTTCCAAACTTAAGAAAATGCCGCATGAACTTTCTGGCGGTGAACAACAGCGTATTGTAATTGCCCGCGCATTGCTAAATAACCCCGAAATTATTCTGGCAGATGAGCCTACCGGTAACTTAGATCCTGCTACATCAGAAGAAATCGTCTTATTATTACGTGACATTGCCAATTCGGGAACAGCTATTTTAATGGCAACCCACGATTATACTATTATCCGTAATATGCCATCCCGCATCATCAAAACCGCCGATGGGGTATTACAGGATAATGTCAGTATCTAGACGGAAAACTGACATATAAAAAATGAGATTCCGACAAATTGTTAGGCTTTTTTAATAAAATCTGACAAGCTGTCGGAATTTTATTGTTTGGCAAAAACTTTGACAAACGAAGCATAGAGTAAATTTTTGAATCTAATTTTAGCATTGAAGATATGAATGAGCAAGATAATTATTACGATGAAGGTCAAGATCCAGTAGAAACAAATTCTTCTGAACAACAAGAACAGCCTGCGGATAATATAGCAGAAGAACTGTCTACTGAAGAGAAATTGGCTGCAGAATTGGCAGAGGCAAAGGATAAATACATTCGTCTTTCTGCTGAATTTGACAATTATAGAAAACGTACAAGCAAAGAACGTGTTGAATTGATTCAATCAGCGGGAAAAGATGTCATCAGTAAGCTATTACCTACACTAGATGATTTTGACAGAGCATTAACAGCCATGGAAACAGCGACAGATGTTGAATCTGTAAAAACAGGAATGGATATTGTTAACAACAAATTCAGACAAACGTTGTCGCAATTGGGGTTAAAGGAAATGGAAGCTACAGGCCAAGCCTTCGATCCTGAATTACAAGAAGCTATCACGGCAATTCCTGCACCCACAGCAGAATTAAAGAATAAAGTAGTGGACGTGATCGAAAAGGGGTACTACTTAGGTGACAAAGTGATCCGTCACGCAAAGGTAGTTATAGGTCAATAATATTAAGACGATGTCAAAAAGAGATTATTACGATATACTTGGTGTCTCGCGATCAGCGGACGAGAAGGAGATTAAATCAGCATATCGCAAATTGGCGATAAAATACCACCCGGATAAAAATCCTGGTGATCATGAAGCTGAGGAACAGTTTAAGGAAGCTGCTGAGGCATACGATATCTTGAGCAATCCACAAAAACGTCAACGTTATGACCAATTTGGCCATGCCGGTAATTCGGCAAGTGGTGGCTTTGGCGGTGGCGGTGGCATGAATATGGAAGACATATTCAGCCAATTTGGTGATATCTTTGGTGGAGGACATCCATTTGAAAGTTTCTTTGGCGGCGGTGGTGGCCAGCGTGGCGGCCGTCGGGTAGCTCGTGGAAGCAACTTACGTATAAAAGTTAAATTAACACTCGAAGAAATTGCCAAAGGCGTCGAGAAAAAAGTAAAGGTTAACAAACAAGTGGTCTGTCATTCTTGTGACGGATCCGGTGCTAAAGATAAATCTTCTTTCCATACCTGTAAAACCTGTGGGGGATCCGGATCAGTTAGAAGAGTAACAAATACCATCCTAGGACAAATGCAAACAACAAGCACTTGCCCTACTTGTAATGGTGAAGGCGTTGAAATTACAGCAAAATGTACAACTTGTAGAGGTGAAGGACTCGAACGCGGTGAGGAAACAATCGCAATCAATATTCCTGCAGGAGTAAGTGAAGGCATGCAACTTTCCATGAGTGGAAAAGGAAATGCTGCTCCGCGTGGTGGTGTACCAGGAGATTTAATTATCCTGATCGAAGAAGTACCACACGAAAGTTTAAAACGTGACGGACTAAATGTGATCTATGACCTATACATTAATTTCGTAGATGCAACCTTAGGCACAAGCGTTGAAGTTCCTACAATAGATGGAAAAGCGAAAATCAAAATTGAGCCCGGTACACAAGGTGGTAAAATTTTACGGTTAAAAGGAAAAGGTATTCCTGAAGTCAACTCTTATCACAAAGGGGACCAACTTGTATACGTTAATATCTGGACACCAAAAGCCGTATCTAACGAAGAAAAAGAATTATTGAACAAACTGAAAGAATCGCCAAACTTTAAACCTCAACCAGGTAAAAGTGAAAAATCATTCTTCGAGCGAATCAAAGAATATTTCGATTAAAATCGGTCTTTCAAATACAAAAAAAAGCCATTTGTCCGCTGTTGACAAATGGCTTTTTTTTATCTTCTTACTTGAAATTGACAATTAAAAACAAAAAGTCAGCCCAATATCATTATTACTAAATAGAAACGATAAAAATAAAAATACATCAAATTTTAATTAATTGAACCACTATTATTTACAATAATGACAAAACATCTAGACAATCTAGTGACAAAAAATCAAAATAAGATTTCGATATTTGACTAACAAATTTAAAAAGTCAGGAAGTAATTACTGGCGCATTAAAACAAACTATTAAATAAAAAGACATGAAAAAAGTTTTACTAACATTAACTGCCATTGCAGGTTTAACAATAGCAGCAAAAGCTCAAACTGAACAAGGAAAAATTATGGTTGGTGGTCAAATAGGATTCGAAACTTCTAAAGTGAAAGATACAGACTATAAAAACAATTCATTCTCTATCAACCCAACAGTTGGTTACTTTGTAAGTGACAACTTGGCAATTGGTACTGGAATCGGTTACAATTGGGGCAAAACTGAATCAGACAAAAATAATAGCGTTAAAAACGATGCTTTTCAAGTTTCTCCTTTTGCCAGAAAATACACTGCAAACGGCCCAGTAAGATTCTTTGCTCAATTGTCAGTTCCGATGGCATGGGGCACAACAACCACTGAAGTAAGTAACGTAGAGTCAAAGAATAAATTCGAATCATATGGTGTTGAATTGGCTCCAGGTTTAGCTTACTTCCCAACAAGCAAAATCGGCATCGAATTAAAAGTTAGAGGTTTATACTACAACTATAATAAAGATAAAACTCATGACGTTGCAGTAAATACATTTGGTTTGAATGTAAACTCACTAGCGCCAACTTTAGGTGTACAATTTCACTTCTAGTCGATAAGGAGTTTATCAATAGAAAAGGCTATAATTTACTTATAGCCTTTTTTATATCCCTAATAACCATACATCATACATAACGCTTAACAATCCGGAGTTTGTGTGTATAACGACCGAGTTCTGCATTAAAAATACCCTCTGAATCCATCCGATCAACACGGACTTTCGCTGAGGCATGGATAATCGTATCGCGATCCAGCATAATCCCTACATGGGTAATCCTTCCTTCGGCATTGTCAAAAAAGGCCAAATCGCCTACTTTTATTTCTGAAATAAAATCTACAGTCTCCCCTTTTTCAGCTTGCTGATAAGCATCACGAGGCAAGGAAAGATCAAAACAACCATAAATCAATTGGGAGAAACCGGAACAATCAATCCCCCATTGCGAACGCCCGCCCCATAGATAAGGGGTGTCCTGATAACTCAAAGCCAATCGCGACACCTCAGTTTCAAATTGATTTCTAGTAAACGGATTGATACTACCTTGATAAGTTAATCTCAATGGAGATAAATTGACAGTATTCTCTGCATCTAGGTAAAGCTTGGTTCCATGACAGAGCTGAAATTGTGCGGTATCAGTAAACAGAATTCCCCCTTCCCTTCCAACGATAATTGGTGTTCCGGTCAGATAATGTTGCATATCCAAGTCGTTTAGTTCCTGAAACTGCCCGTTTTGAATCCAGCCTAAATAGTCCGTTTCCAACAGACGTATTGATGTCCAATCGGCCTGTTCATCAAGGATCTCAAAAAGTTCCCCAAACAATACCTGAGAAACCATCTCACTACGGTGTGCCTGTTCTAAACGTAACGGAACGAGAGCTAGTGTACAAATACCATATTTCATGTGCTAAACAAAACAAAATCGTCAAAAATGTGATTATATATTATATGACGAAGATAAATTAATTATAGTAGAAATGGAGAATACAAATTCAAAATTCAAAAGGATACTCGTCGCTGTTGACGACGAACCATGCTCAGAAAAGGCTATACTATATGCCAAAGAAATGGCCGCGGTATTTGGAGCCTCCATAGCGCTTGTCACTGTTGTTCCCCCTACTTCTCCGGCCAGCTTTGGTGCGGACCCGCTATTAGGTCAGCAACCCATCATCGTTCCAGAAGTATCGGAAATGGAACAAGATAATGCACAAAAATATCTTGAGAAAATAAGCCGCGAATTTACAGGTGCAGGCGAAGTATATCTTTTTAATCGAATCGGATCCATTAAAGAAGAAATTCTGGCCGCGTCCCATGAATGGTCTGCAGATCTTATTATTATGGGGACTAATGGACGAACTGGCTTTGATCATTTCATTTCTGGCTCTGTATCCGAGTCAGTCATTCGTAAATCTACCTGCCCTGTGCTCGTTGTTCCAAGTAAATGTGACTGATATTAAACGATCCATATTTATAAAAAAGGCTATTTCTTCATTGGAAAAAATAGCCTTTTTGCTTTATTATATATAAATCACTTTTTAATCAATCGTGCCACAAACATACTATCCGCTTTCTCTTCATAACCTTTCAAATAGTTCATGCGTTCTATTTCAAAACCAAAATTATCCACAATGTAATTGACAACATCTTCGTTTTCTGCTTTAAAAATAGAGCAGGTTATATAAATCAAAGGTTTGCCCACTTTAACATGCCCTACCACATTACTTGCAATATTCTTTTGTAGTGCATTGAATTCGGCAATCTTAGCGGCCCGAAACTGTCTAACCATTTCTGGTGTACGCCCCCATGTTCCTGATCCAGTACAAGGCGCATCCAATAACACCCCATCAAATCGTTCGCTCCCAAGAATTGCGAAGCTATCCTTGGTAAGATCGAGTATTTTTTTTCGGTAATGCTTTATTCCGGCACGGTCAAAACGTTCATCGAGATTTCGGAGAATACTCATGCGAACATCGGATACTAAAAGATTAACAGTTGGACAAGCATCCATCAATAAGAGCGATTTGCCACCCGAAGCAGCACATGCATCCCACCATGATTCTCTTTCAGCGGGCTCCATATAATCCAAAGTGCGTTGCGAAGAAAGATCCTGCACTTCTATCATCCCTTCCAATGTGTCAAATCGTTGCAAGGATGTTCCATTATTCAAAGCGATAGTCTGATCGCCAATCATGGAATAAGGAATCTGATTGTTATCCAAAATAGCGCACACGATCTTTGTCTTCCCGCGTTTCACCCGAATATATAAGTTGGGCTGGATCAACTGGCTCTCTAAAAATTGCACCAAGTCAACCTCTTCAGAAATATAATCCGCAAATGGAAAGAGATCATTCAGTTTAAAAACACCTTCAGACGTTAAAAATGCGATTTTGTCTTTCAGCGGCAGATGGAGTTTATCGCTATAGGAAGGCTCAAAAAGGGCCACCAAAGGACTTTCCTGTTCACATAGAAATTCCGCAAGCACCAATCTACGCTGTTGTGACAACTGCGAAGCCGCCATTCCCAGACGAAAATAATTATAACATAAACGGGAGGTAGACTTCCGGTCGGAAGATCCCATTTGCTTGTTCAACTTAAAAAAAGTAGTCAAATAACGCGAAAATGGTTGATCAGCTTCAAAACCATCCATTGCCCGCTCAAAATTACGTATTTGTTGATGAACACGTCTTTCACTGAATTCAGCCATTCAAAGATTATTTTCTTTCAAATTTTTTGTTGTGATAAACCATAATACCCAAAGCTCTATTAGCATAGCCCCATTTTGGATAAAACTCAAATTTGTAATCGCTATTCAATCCCGAAAACTTATCTTGCGTCATTCGGCTAACATAATCCACGCCGTATTTGTGGATCAATCGACCGAAATACAATGCCGCATCATAACCTTTATAAGAAAACTCGGATGGATCCACTTTATAAGCCGATTTATAATTTCCAATAAATTTTCGGGTATCACTATCACTCTCATTCACTAAGTTGGAAGAGGTAATAGTAAGTCCATAAAAATCCATATTTTCGAAATTCTCAAACGAAAGCTTAGCCATATTTGGATGTCCGTATAACTTAAATTGATTACCAGGATTCAAAAAGCGTTCGTCCATATTATCCAATAGGGCTTTCACAAGATTCTTATTGGCGGTACCACTTACAATATGATTTGAACCGGTCAATACAAGATTATTATCCAGTTCGGCAAGATTATAAACCGTTTTTACTTTTGCCTGTGCATTAGCCTTTGAAACTTCGCTAACAAAACCGACTAGAAACTGCTTACTTTCATCGTCACCGGCATCATATACGACGATCTGATCACCAGTATAGTACTGGTCAGCAACATATTTTGCTAATGTTTCTGCGTGTGTACGAATAGAAGGTGTGATGGAAACCAAATTGGGTAGGCTAAATTCAGAAGCCATAGTCGCCGCCAACGGAGAAACTTGTAACACATTCTTGTTTGCAAATGTTTGCCCAAAGCTTTTTATCTCACGAGGATATACCGGACCAACCACAAGTACGGCATCTTTGACATTCGCCGAAGTCCCTAAGGTCGCATTATAAGCAACATTGTCTCGAGAATCAATTACTTGTAGATCAAATAAAGCACCCTCTTTGGCAATTTTGTCAAGGCCCAACTGAAATCCCTGATAAAAATCAAGTGCCAAGGAAGAACGCTCCACATCTTCTTTTGTAATCGTCCCGGCAATACCACTTAACTCGAATGGTAATAGCAAGGCGATGCGATTATTTTTCACAGCATGGCCGTTGACATCCTGGATATCCCCCACTTTGGCAATGGTCTTATCTTTGTCAACTGCTGGTTTAGTCACAGCAGTTTGCTGTTCGCCTTGACCAGAGGAAGGCGAACGCAATACTGTGCTTTTTTTGGTTGTGCAGCTTGCAAGACATAATGCTACAAGTGCCGCAACCCATATTTTATTCCCACTCAATTGTAGCGGGCGGTTTTGAACTGATATCATATACAACTCTGTTTATTCCTTTCACATGGTTGATAATTTCATTTGAAATTTTTGCCAACAGGTCATATGGTAAATGTATCCAATCCGCAGTCATTCCATCAAGAGAACCAACTGCACGTAAGCTAACAACATGCTCGTAAGTACGCTCGTCACCCATTACGCCTACAGAACGCACTGGCAAGAAAATTGTACCAGCTTGCCATACTTTATCGTACCAGCCAGCTTCCTTCAGATTATTGATAAAGATCGCATCAGCCTCTTGTACAATACGTACACGCTCAGGTGTAATATCACCTAAAATACGAATTGCCAAACCTGGTCCAGGGAAGGGATGTCTGCCTAAAATTGCCTGATCCACTTCTAAAGCTTTTCCTACTCTTCTTACTTCATCTTTAAACAACGTTTTAAGTGGTTCTACGACTTTCAATTTCATGAAATCAGGTAAACCACCAACGTTATGGTGTGATTTGATTGTTGCTGAAGGTCCTTTCACTGAAACCGACTCGATAATATCTGGGTAAATTGTTCCTTGTCCCAACCATTTCGCTTCAATTCCTTCAGGTAATTCCTTTTGGATTTCTTTTGCAGCTTCATCAAAAACATCAATAAATGAATTACCAATGATTTTGCGTTTCTCTTCTGGTTCAGAAACCCCAGCTAATCTACCATAAAATAAATCCTTGGCATTTATTCCTTTAATATTTAACCCCATATTTTTGTAAGAATCCAACACCTGCTCGTATTCATCTTTACGAAGCAGACCATGGTCTACGAAAATACAATGTAATTTTTTTCCGATTGCCTGGTGCAACAATACTGCTGCTACTGTTGAATCTACTCCTCCTGACAAAGCCATGATAACGTGATCGTCACCCAATTGCGCTTTCAAAGAGGATACTGTTGTTTCAACAAATGCGTCTGGTGTCCAATCCTGTGCACAACCACAAATGTTTACAACGAAGTTTTTCAATAAGATAGCCCCATCAGTACTATGTGTTACTTCCGGGTGGAATTGTATACCATAGGTGCGGGTACCTTTTACTTGATAAGCAGCGACACGAACTTTATCCGTACTTGCTATAATGTCAAAATTTGCAGGAACTTCTTTGATGGTGTCTCCATGTGACATCCATACCTGCGATTGAGTTGGTACTCCTGCCAATAATTCATTCTCACTATTGACAAACTGCAGATTTGCACGACCATATTCACGGATTTCAGAAGGTAATACTTCACCACCTGATTTCTGAGCAATGTATTGTGCTCCGTAACAAACTCCTAAGAGTGGGAAACGATCCTGAATAGCGACAAAATCAATTTGCGGTGCATCTTCTTGTCTAACAGAATAAGGACTTCCTGAAAGGATAACACCTTTTACGGAGTCATCAAAATCCGGCAATTTATTGAACGGGTGTATCTCACAATACACATTTAGTTCTCTGACACGTCTAGCGATCAACTGTGTGTATTGAGACCCGAAGTCTAGAATTATAATTTTTTCTGGCATGCTGCAAAGGTAAGTATTACGAATGAATTATTAAATGTCAAATCAGGAAATAATGCCTGCTTTTAACAGTTCTACTTCCATTTCTTTCTGTAGAATTAGAGCTTCCTCTCGCGCTCTTTCAGCGAAATCACGCCCTTTTGAAGCATAGATAATTCCCCTTGTGCTGTTTACTAAAAGTCCACAATCTTTGTTCATACCAAATTTACAAACATCTTCAAGCGAACCTCCTTGCGCCCCCACTCCCGGCACCAATAAAAAATGGTCAGGTGCATGTTCCCTAATTTTGATAAATCCCTCTCCGCGTGTTGCTCCGACAACATACATCAAATTGTCAGGTGTACCCCAGGTATTGACTTTATCGATCACCTGTTCGAACAATTGCAGCCCTTCTTTGTTTTCAAAATTTTGAAAGTCCAAGCTACCCTCATTCGATGTCAAAGCAAGTACGATTGCCCATTTATCGTTAAAATCCAAAAATGGAGTCACCGAGTCCTTCCCCATATAAGGTGCGATTGTAATACTGTCAAATCCAAGACCAGACGTCTTTTCATCAAAAAATGCCATTGCGTAACGTCCCGACGTATTGCCAATATCCCCCCTTTTTGCGTCAGCAATACTGAAACAATCCTTTGGTAACGCAGCCCAGGTTTTTTGAAGCGATTGCCAGCCTTTGATTCCATAACATTCATAAAACGCAATATTGGGCTTATAGGCAACGCATAAATCAGCTGTTGCATCTATGATAGCCTTATTGAAGCTATAGATGGGATCCTCATCATCTAAAAGATGCTCCGGGATTTTGGTGAGGTCTGTGTCTAATCCGACACATAAAAATGAGCGTTTCGCTTTTATTTGATGAATAAGTTCTGCTCTTGTCATGCTATATTTAGAGATCTTAAAAATTATTTATTGATTAAATCTTGAATAAATTTACCTACATCAGGGCTCGAATAATCCGCCATACCTTCATGCCGTGTGGCCACCTTTCCTGCTTTGTCCAATATCACCGTTGAAGGAATAGATCCCGAGAGCCATTCTTTTGGAATATCGCTGTTTGGAAAACTGATTGGCAAAGTCAGCTGCTGTCCTTTCACGAAGGTCTCGGCCTTTGCTTTGTCGCCCTCAATCTCCACAATCAAAAACACCATATTGGGGTTATCTTTATAACGATCATATAACACATTGATCGAAGGCATTTCTGCGCGACAAGGTGCACACCACGTTGCCCAAAAATTAATAAAAACCACTTTGCCCTTCAAATCCGCTACTTTTACGGTGTCGCCAAGCTGGTTAACAAACGACACATGCGCGAATACATCGGGCGGAGTCGTCACAACGAACTCTTTAGAAGTCGACGGAACCTCCAACTTCGGCTTGAAAAAGCCTATTTTCATTAAAAATTGCTGGAAATAACTTCTACTTGTTGGCCAAATCAACAAACCGATGAGCAGTACAAATACAACGTTTCCGATTATCTTTTTTGTCTTCGGACTCATAGGTAATCCCGCTATTAAGAATCAAACTTATCCAATAGTTTCAACAACGTCGCGAAATCCTTTGGATAAGGTGCCTCAAAAGCCATCTTAACTCCGTTCAATTCAAACTCAACATGTTTTGAATGTAGAGCAAAACGCTTCATAATAGGCTGTTCCTCTTCATCTTTGGACAATGTATATCCTCTTTTCTTAATTTGGGACAAATACACAGGTTTACCGCGATACATGTCATCCCCCACAATAGCGGCATGTTGTGTCGCTAGGTGAATACGGATTTGGTGCATACGTCCTGTAATGGGTTTACATTCCACTAAGGTATAGTTCTTGTAGTATTTGATCGAATTGAAGATGGTCTCTGCTGGTTTGCCGTTTGCACGATCAATAGATACATTTTTATTACCTTGGTTCAAGATGGGCAAATCGACAAGCAAATCCTGAAAAGTATGTGTACCTCCTATGATTGCATGATAAATCTTATTCACCTTTCTTTTTTCAAATGCAATGGAGATTGTACGGTATGTTTCTGGATTTTTTGCAATTAATAAAATACCCGAGGTCTCTTTATCCAGGCGGTGGCACACCTGTGCATCAGGATGATATTTCTTCGCCAAACGAAGAATATTGACCTCCCCACCCTCACGTTCATCTAAAGAAGCGATAAACGGCGGTTTATTGATAACAATCAAATTTTCATCCTCATGGATGATTAATTCTGAAAATTTGGGAAATTTAAATAGACGATTCTCATTTTGTATCATTTTGCAAAAATACAAAACACAAGGCAGAATATTGGTCAATGTATGATAAAAAGCTTACTTTTGAACACACAATATAAGTTAAGATGTCTGTAAACAAAGAAATGAAACGAGTAAGCACAGCAATGCTGCAAGCCATGAAAGAACGTCAGGAAAAGATTTCTATGCTTACAAGCTATGATTACTCCATGGCCAAAATGGTAGATCAAGCTGGTGTTGACGTTATTTTGATTGGAGATTCCGCTGCCAACGTATTTGCTGGCTACGAAACTACCTTGCCTATCACCCTAGATAATATGATCTACCATGCCGCTGCTGTTGCTCGGGGTACCGAGCGTGCCATGGTATTAGCAGATTTGCCATTTGGATCTTATCAGGGCTCTGCCAATGAAGCTTACAATGCAGCTGTACGCATGATGAAAGAATCAGGTGCGCACGCATTAAAACTCGAGGGAGGACTTGAAATCATCGAAAACATCAAAAAAATCATTGCCGGAGGAATCCCTGTATGTGGACACTTGGGCTTGACTCCCCAATCCATCAATAAATTTGGAAATTTTGGTGTGCGGGCAAAAGAAGAACAAGAAGCCGCTAAATTAATAGAAGATGCACTCGCTTTGCAGGAGGCGGGCTGTTTTGCAATTGTTCTGGAAAAGATACCGGCAAAATTAGCTAAAACAGTAACCGAAAAACTAGCGATTCCAACAGTTGGTATTGGGGCTGGGCCGGATTGCGATGGACAAGTCCTTGTGATTAACGACATGCTTGGAATGAATGCCGACTTCAAACCAAAATTTATGCGTCATTTCGCTAATTTGCACGAACAAATCACAACAGCAGTAGCAAATTATGTGGCCGAAGTAAAAGCAGTACAATACCCGAACGAAGACGAACAATACTAGAAGAAAAATATGCGGTTTTTGATCATTGGGCTTATTGTTCTTATTGCTTATCTGATGATACGCAAAAAATTCAATCTATTTGGGTTTACCGAGGATATGTCCAGAAATTTAAAATCAGGTTTTCAGTTGATTGAAGCTTCATCTCCAGTCATCCAGGCAAATCTAAAGAAGAGTGTTTCCAATGCCGTTATGGGGATTATCCTCATTTTGATCACCGTGTTGCTGTTCATTAAGATAAAAATTGTCCTGTTCCTGCTTCCGATTGCCTTTTTCTTGTTGGGCTATCTCTTTCTGTTCAACAACCACTTTAGTAAGCTCAAAAGCCAACAAATATGGTACAATGCGAAAACCAATGAGGTTTTTATTGAACAGCTAAAAGGAGAAAATTATGCTTTTAACATTTTTAAGGACATAGAAGCCGTTCAGAAAATCGAATCAATTCAAACGACCAAAGGTTTATTGTACGGCTACTACCGTATCAAGTTAAAGAACAAAATATTGGAAATCCCCTATTTAGTCGCTGAAAACAGGCCCGTCAATAATTTATTTTTCGACACGATTAACCAAAACTTCAACGTAGCTATTCAAAAACGTATTTTTCCAATTATTTAAAAATGAACAGGTTGAACATCCGAAAAGAAAGTGTTATATTTAGGTAATCAATATAATTTGTTAAAACCAAAATATTTTACACTATGGGAAAAGGTGATATCAAGACCAGAAGAGGAAAAATATCAAATGGTTCTTTTGGAAAAAGAAGACCACATGTATCGAAAGCTACCATCAAGCCAAAATTAAAAAATGGGGCTTCAAAAGAACTGGAACAAAAAGCAAAATCAAAAAAATAGTAATCAATAAAGCTAGAAACTTATTTCTGGCTTTTTTTATTTCAAATCGTTCCCAATACGCCCATTTCGATGTCCATTTGCAAAGTTTTGGTCGTATTGTAAAATCCTTTTGACAACTGATATCCTCATAATAATAAACCTATATTTACCCGTTAAATGTAAAAAGTACATAAGAGACTATATCCGTATGAATAAAAAATCGATCATTTACCTCCTTTTGGCTTGTGCTGTGTTTGGAGGTGGATACTTTCTGATAACTACTAAAAAAGACAAAAAAGAAGCTGATAAGCCCAATGGGAAAAAAGATATGCCAGTCCCCGCACAGGCTATCATTGCCAAATCTTCCGTCGCCGATAGATCCATTAATCTCTCGGGAAGCATTGACGCAGAAGAGCAGGTTGAAATCAGAAGTGAAGTAAGTGGTCGAATCACCAAAATCTATTTCTCCGAAGGGCAGCGTATCAAACAGGGCGAACCCTTGATCAAGATTGATGATATTGAACTTCAGGCACAATTAAGACAAGCACAAACAACAAACCAGCTGAATGCCGAAAATGAACGTCGGGCCAAACTATTGCTGCAAAAAGGAGCAATCAGTCAGGAAGAGTTTGATATAGCCAGTGCAGCCTTAAAAACCTCCTTAGCACAGATCCAGTTGATTCAGGCGCAAATATCCAAAACAACCATCCGCGCCCCTTTTAGTGGCATGATTGGACTTCGGAATATTTCCGTAGGTGCCATTGTCTCATCCAGTACCCTGATTACGAACTTAGTGAAGGACAATCTTGTCAAAATTACTTTTGCAGTTCCCGAAAAATACAGCAATATTATTAAAATAAACATGCCCATTGAGTTCAGCGTAGCCAACGACCCAACCGTCATAAAAGCAAACATTTACGCCGTTGAACCACAAGTATCACTTAACACCAGAACACTCACCGTCCGCGCCAGAGCAACGAACGATCAGGGCAAATTGAAAGTCGGATCCTTTGTCAATGTGATTGTGCCGATCGAAGTGGAAAACGATGCGATATCCATTCCAACAGAAGCCATTGTTCCCGTACAGGACGGAAAAAAGGTCTTTGTATTACAGCATGGCCTTGCCAAGGAAGTGAAGGTTGAAACAGGTGCGCGTACCGACAAAGACATCGTCATTCTATCTGGCATCAGTGCCGGTGACACCGTTTTAACCACGGGCGTTCTGTCGTTAAAAGATGGAGCAAAAGTTAAGGTATCATTAGCTAACTAGTTGTACATGAATTTATCTGCAGTTTTTATTAAACGCCCTGTTTTAACTATTGTCGTCAATATTACCATCATATTGTTTGGCTATATTGGTTTTAGTTTTCTGGGCGTACGCGAATACCCCTCTATTGACCCAGCGATTGTTTCCGTCAGAACAAACTATGCCGGTGCCAATCCAGATATCATTGAATCTCAGATCACCGAGCCGCTAGAAAAGGCCATAAACTCGATCGATGGTATCCGCAACATCTCTTCTTCGAGCAATCAGGGATCGAGTAATATCACCATTGAGTTTGATTTAAAAAAGAACCTTGAGGAAGCCGCAAATGATGTCCGGGATAAAGTATCCCAAGCCGTGCGAAGCCTGCCACAGGATATTGATGCCCCACCGGTGGTATCCAAAGCCGATGCGGACTCCGATCCTATTATTACATTGACATTGCAAAGTGAGACGCGCGATAAACTTTCGCTGAGCGACTACGCCGAAAATGTGATTTCCGAAAGGTTGCAAACCATCCCCGGTGTCAGCAGCACACAGATCTATGGTCAAAAACGTTACGCCATGCGTCTATGGCTCAACCCCGACCGTATGGCCGCCTATGGTATCACAGCTTCAGATATTCGTACAGCATTGAATAACCAGAATGTTGAATTACCTTCGGGGAAAATTGTCGGAAACACAACCGAGCTCACCGTAAAAACCGTCGGCAACCTGTCTACCCCCGAGCAATTCAATAACATCATTTTAAAGGCCGATAGCAGCCGTATCGTCAAGTTTATCGATATTGGCCGAGCAGAGATAGATGCTGAAAATCTCGAAACAAAAATGGTCAGTAACGGTAAACAGCTGGTCGGTATTGCCATTATTCCGCAGCCGGGAACAAATTACCTCGATATTGCCAACAATTTCTATAAAATGCTCGATCAGATCAAAGAAGATCTGCCGCAGGATATTATACTCAACATCGCTTCTGACAATACAACATTTATTAAAAAATCTGTTGAGGAAGTCGCCGAGACACTCCTTATTTCGATCATTCTGGTCACCCTGATTATCTATTTTTTCTTCCGCGACTGGGGTATCGCACTACGTCCTCTATTGGACATTCCCGTATCCTTGATCGCGACATTCTTTATCATGTATATTTTCGGATTTTCCATCAATGTACTGACGCTGCTCGCTATTGTACTCGCGACGGGGCTTGTCGTCGACGACGGTATCGTTGTTACCGAAAATATCTTCAAGAAAGTTGAAGAAGGAATGTCCCCTATTGAGGCGGCCCTGAAAGGGTCGAAGGAAATATTCTTCGCTGTTATTTCCATTTCAATCACACTTGCAGCCGTATTCTTACCCGTTATATTTCTTCAGGGCTTTGTGGGACGGCTTTTCCGGGAGTTTGGTGTCGTCATCGCCTCGGCCGTATTGGTTTCCGCATTTGTTTCCCTCACACTCACGCCGATGCTCAACGCCTATCTGATCAAAGGCGGTGGACACAAGAAGACAAAATTTTACGATTGGACAGAACCCATGTTCGTCAAAATGAATAAAGGTTATGCCAATGCGCTGGAAAAATTCATGAAATTCAAATGGATAAGCTTTCCAATTCTGATCCTATGTTTTGTGATTATTGGCATCCTTTTCTCCTCCATTAAAAAAGAAACGGCGCCTTATGATGACAGAAGCAGCATCTCTGTCAACGTGACGGGCCCTGAAGGTGCCACTTATGAATACATGGACCGATACATGCAAGATCTGGATAAATTAGTCTATGACTCCATTCCCGAAAACAAAATCAGTTTAAACATTACCTCTCCTGGCTTCGGAGCGAGTTCGGTCAACTCCGGACGTATACGGATGACACTGGTAGATCCTGAAGAACGTAAAAAGTCTCAGGATGATATTGCAAAAGAACTGACCAAATGGACAAAAAAATACGATGGTGTCCGTGTCAATGTTTCGCAAACGCCAACGATATCCATGAATCGCAGAGGTGGATTACCTGTTCAGTACATTATCCAGGCACAAAATTTTGAAAAACTTCAGGAAAAGATACCCGAATTTATGAATGAGGTCAACAGCGATCCGGCATTCTCCACAACGGACATCAACCTGAAGTTCAACAAACCCGAACTGCATGTCGAAATTGATCGTCTGAAAGCACTCAGTCTGGGCGTTTCCGTACTTGACGTTTCGCAGTCCCTCCAATTATTGCTAAGCGGTCAACGTTTCGCCTATTTTATGCGTGATGGCAAACAATATCAGGTCATAGGCCAGGTTGAAAACGACCGTAGAGCCACGCCAACAGATCTTGCGTCAATTTACGTGCGTAATAACCTCGGACAGCTTATCCAGTTAGACAACGTTGTAAGCGTTAAGGAAGAAAGCAGTCCACCCCAACTCTACCACAATAACCGTTACATGTCGGCTACAGTTTCAGCCGGTTTGGCGCCGGGCATGAGTATGAGCGATGGCATTGCAGCAATGGATCGCATAAAAGAAAAGGTACTCGATCAAAGCTTCACCACCGACCTCTCCGGCGAATCACGTGATTTTGTTGAAAGTAGCTCCAATACACTATTTGCCTTTGGTCTTGCTTTGTTGCTTATCTACCTAATCTTAGCAGCTCAATTTGAAAGCTTCCTCGACCCATTTATCATTATCCTTACAGTACCCATGGCCGTTGCCGGTGCACTGATAAGTCTATGGTTATTTGATCAAACCTGGAATATATTCAGCCAAATTGGAACGATTATGCTCATCGGTCTCGTGACCAAAAATGGTATCTTGATTGTTGAATTTGCTAACCAAATGCGCGAAGAAGGAATGGAAAAATTTGAGGCAATTATGCACTCCGCCGAATCACGACTCAGACCGATCTTAATGACAAGTCTGGCCATTGCCCTGGGTGCATTACCAATTGCCATGTCACTTGGCGCTGCTTCAACGAGCAGAATTGGTATGGGGGTTGTTATCGTTGGTGGTACAATATTCTCCCTTATCCTAACCTTGTTCATTATCCCGGCGATCTATTACATGTGGTCAAGACAAAAAAAGCATAGACCTGAATTTGATAACATTAAAAGCTACGAATAATAAAGACATGAAGAGAAATTTCATCCTACTAGTATTACTTTACTCCATCATGTTTCAAGCTCGTGCACAAGAGATACTGACCTTGGAAGATGCGCTAAAAACAACGTTGAGCAATAACTTCAATATTCTTTTGGCTAAAAATGACAATAACATTGATATGGAGAATACCAGTCTAGGAAGCGCTGGTATGCTTCCAGCAGTAACTGGAACGTTCAGCAGAAGCAACTCCATCCAGAATTCAAGACAGGTCAGAGCAGATGGTCAAATACAGCAGATTTCCAATGCAAAAAATGATAACATGTCTTATGGAGTCAACCTAAACTGGACGATATTCGATGGACTGGGCATGTTTGCCCGTCGCGACCGCTTCAAAGAAATACAACGTCAAGGGGAAGCGGAGATTAAATATCAAGTGATTACCCAACTCAGCGAAGTCATGGCAACCTACTACAATCTGGTGCAACAAAAGCGCCTGATAAATGCCCTAGATACAACCATCACCTTATCGAGATACCGTGTCACGCTTGCCGAAAATCGCCTGGAGATCGGAAAAGGCTCCAAGCTTGATCTCCTGAATGCAAAAGTCGATTTGAATACCGATCAGACAAACCTGCTCAGACAGCAGGAAAGCTTCAAAAATACCAAGACTTACCTCAATCAGCTGATGACGCGCGACTTGAGCTTAGATTTTCAAATTGAAGACGAAATGAAACTTGATACGGATCTTAAACTTGGTAATCTGATCGAAATTGCTGATCGACAAAATCCGCAAATTCAGCTTGCCATCATCAACAATCGGGTGGCCGAACTCAACCTAAAAGCAGTTAAGGCCGAACGTTATCCCAAAATTGGCTTAAATAGTGGGTACAACTGGAACGAATCACACTCCTCCCTCGGTTTCTCGACAGAAAACAAAAATAGAGGTCTTACCTACGGCGTATCGGCTTCCCTTAATATATTCAATGGATTTCTTCAAAATAGAAACGAACGGATAGCCAAATTTCAGATTAAAGGCTCAGAACTACAGATACAGCAACAAAAACAAGATATCCAGGCTCAGGTCAGAACCCTATTCCAAACCTACATCACCAATATGGAGCTGGCTAATGTAGAACGAAAAAATGAGGAGCTGGCAAAAGAAAATTTAAACATCACGATGGATAAATTCCGTATCGGTACCATCACAACCTTAGAAGTAAGAACAGCGCAGTTAAACTACATCAATGTAATGACACGTAGCTATACAGCACAATATGATGCGAAGGTATCCGAGATACGCCTAAAAGAATTAACAGGCGAAACGTATTAGAAATTTCTTTTTACAAGAGGTCCTCTTAGAAAGGAACACACTACTGATGCGCTTCTTAACAGCATCCATCATTAAAAGCGAAAGGCTCCTTAACTAAATGAGGAGCCTTTCGTTTGTCTATTTAATAGTCAATTGCTATAATAGATTTCAGTGGTATTAAAACGCCACTTTTAATCTGAATATATCTATCGGTTAACGACCATACAGTGGTCTCGATACGCTTTGGTCCGGAATCAGTCTCAAAGGCGATTTCAGTTTTGGATTTAAACTCATTTCCCAACCGAAGTGCCCCTTTCAATTTATCCATAAAAGTCGCTGTCTTATCTTCACTCGCCGGGATAAATTTAAATTGAGGAATTTCCTCTTTAGCTATTAGTTCTCCAACCATAATACTAGCATTTAATGTGTAAATTATTGTTTTGCGATATACTACTTTTATAACGCTTTAAAGCCAATCTTATTTTATCTCTTTCTGCCATTGGCTTATTTAAATCTACCGATTCCCATGATAAAAATCAATTAAATCCTTGAAAACTATCATTTATTTTACAATAAAAAAACGATTGTACTTTGGACACACTGCTCCGCTTTGGGGGGCACCAGCAAGCCCAACAGGCATTTATAACGAGATATCTAAATATAGTGTCATTTCATTTTGAATTTATAGCCCAAATCATTCATATTGCCTATTTTTACTCAAAATAATATGTAAATGGAAAAATCTGTTTTTGAAAAAGAGTGGGAAATTTATTTCACGCAATGCTATTCTAACGGCCGCATTCGTTTCTCCGATTTATCCAATATCCTGCAGCTTACCGCGGGAGAACATGCCAATGCTGTCGGATTCGGTTTTAAAGAAATGGCCAAACATAACCAAACCTGGGTACTTAGCCGCATACGCATAGAGATTGTACGGTTGCCCAAATGGATGGACCATGTCAAGGTAAAAACTTGGGTTCAAGAATTAGAGGGCGCACGCTCAACGCGGAATTTTGAAATTACAGTCAATGGACAGATCTATGTTACTGCAACCAGTTATTGGGCTGTCATCAATACCGTGAAAAGGAGCTCTGAAACACTCGCAATTTCCACCGAAGATTTTACCACCTACCCTGATCGCCCGGCAACACAACAGCCATTTTCAAAATTGGATATTTCCCAGACCGTCAAAAATATTGATGAATATAGCGTCAAGCTCTCTGACCTGGATATTGTCAATCACGCCAACAATGTAAAATACCTGGACTGGTGTATGGACAGATTGCCCATTGAGCTTGTATTGACCAATCAGATCAGATCTTTAGAGATGAATTACCTGCGTGAATTACGCTATAATGATACCGTTGAAATTAACGGCGATGCGACAGATCAAGGTTACTTTATGACTGTTACTAAACAGCAACGAATCCACTTTGCTTTGGCTATAGAAACAAAATAAAAAGGGAGGCTTTGAGCCTCCCTTTTTATTTTACATATAGCATAATGTTATGCAAATGCCTTATCTCCTTTTTTGTAAGGAAGGTTGCCATCAAATCTTCCTGGGATCTTCACAAAACGCAATGCTTTTGTACAACCCAGCTCTGAGTTAAAGAAACCAGTCAATGTCAACTGTTTGAACATCGTGAACCAGTGTGGTGGATCGTTCTCAACATAATTGTACAATTGATTTTGTTTTTCTCTATTTTTCTCCAAAATATCTTTTTGATCTTCAGCTTGCTTTTTATTAAACTCGTTTGCTTCTTTATCCAAAGCAGCGGCAACAGCTGTTCTGTCTTCAGCAGAAAGTTCCAGGAATGGTTTTCCTTTCACCTCTTTTGCTTTATCATCTAAGCTCCCAAAACCAGTTAAAAATGCTTTTTGTTGCTTCTCCGTATAACAATCGCGAACCATGACCGGAATAAAACTTCCTACCCCTGCTTCTTTCGCACCCGGAGTTGCGGTAGCTGGTAAAATTGCTTCAGCCAAGTCACCTAATAAATCAGTTGTCTTCGCTTCAAACAAGGCTTGTACATCTTTTGTTGCTGAGCGTGTACAACCTTCCAAAAATAAATTAGCGCCGATAACGGTACCTCCTAAAATTAAGGCAACTCGTTGTAATGCTTCTCTTCTATTCATACTACTAAATATCTTAATTTTAGAAATTATATTTCATTTCCCAACCTTGTCTGTAATTACGTTTTACATATTGATTGACGTTATCAAAATTGGTGACACGCATGTTATCGTTATCCCACAACAATTTTAAGTTACGTCCAGGGTATTTACCATCAATACGTAAATCAGCACCTCTGATCGCTAGGTTAGCCATTAATAAAGCTTCTGTCAACGGACCTGCTATTTCAAAAGGTGAACTCACTTCTTTCTTGCCGTATCCAGCTTGACAAGCTTCAACCCATTGTGCATAGTGTCCGCCTTCTTGTCCTTGAACACGGGCATATTTCTGTGCCACCTGCTCTTTTCTTGAAGTTGGCAACAAGCGTGCATTCTGGCCGTAGGTATCAGCAAGGATTTTACCTTTTGTACCAACAAGTAAAATACCATTACCACCATCACCAAAAATTTCGTTTGGACCTAATTCATCCGGACGAGCAGGCTGAATACCACCATCCATCCAATGTAACGTAACAGGACCATTTGTACGTGGCGTTTTAGGGAAAGTTAATGTCGCATGGCTCGATGGAGGGCAACTTTCAGGGAAATATCCGCGTTTGAACTCATCCACATACACCGATCCTACAGTTGCCTGTACATCTTGTACATAAGTCAATCCTAAGGTACTGAAAGGAACTTCCAACAAGTGGCAACCCATATCGCCCAGTGCACCAGTACCATAATCCCACCAGCCGCGCCAGTTGAAAGGCACCAATTTGTCAACATACTCTTTATGCGGCGCTGTACCTAACCAAAGGTCCCAATCCAATTCTTTTGGAATTTCAGCTTTACCTGTAGGCCATGCAATACCTGAAGGCCATACCGGACGATCTGTCCAACAATATACCGTATGTACATCACCGATCAGACCTGCTTCATACCATTCGCGTACAAAACGCGGTCCATCATTTGATGCACCTTGATTTCCCATTTGGGTAACAACCCTATATTTCTTAGCTGCATGCGTCAATGCTCTCGCTTCCCATACATCGTGAGTCAACGGTTTTTGAACGTACACGTGTTTACCCAATTGCATAGCTGCAAGCGCTTGAATCGCATGTTGATGATCTGGAGTTGATACAGAAACGGCTTCTATACGTTTGTGCTCCTTATCCAACATCTCACGGTAGTCTTTGTAATATTTTGCTTTCGGGTAGCGTTTCAACGCACCAGCTGCACGACGGTCGTCCACATCACACAAGAAAGCTAGATCTGCTTTTCCTGAATCATGAAATGCATTGATGTCACTAAAACCTTTACCCCCTACACCAATACCTGCTACTTGTAATTTGTCACTTGGAGCTGTAAAGCCATTTCCGCCCAATACATGGCGAGGGACGATCATAAAAGCCGCAGCAGCAGTTGCTGCGCTCTTTATAAAACCTCTTCTACTCGTCTTATTTGAGTTATTTTCCATTGTTATCAATCTTTAGCTATTAGATGTTACCTTTTTTCAATTCGCTCACTGCGAAATCAACCGCACGAGCAGTAAGCGCCATATACGTCAATGAAGGGTTGACACAACCTGCAGAAGTCATACATGCACCGTCCGTTACGAAAACATTCAATGCATCCCAAACTTGGTTGTTACCATTTAATACCGAAGTTTTCGGATCACGTCCCATACGAGCAGTTCCCATTTCGTGGATACCTTGGCCCAGACCATATACGTTATCGTACGTATACGTATCTTTTACGCCAATGCTTTCCAACATTTCCTTCATTTCATTTTGCATGTCACCACGCATCTTCAATTCATTATCCTTGATCTCAGCGTCAAATGATAATACAGGTAAACCCCATTTATCTTTTTTGGACTTGTCAAGTGTAATTTTATTTTCGTGATATGGCAAGGTTTCTCCAAAGGCTGTAAAGCCAACCGTCCAGTCGCCTGGCTCACAGATTGCATCTTTCCAAGCGCCACCTACTTCCATCTCCGCTACTGCACCAGACCAGCGTCCACGACCTGCAGCACCTTGGTAGCCAAATCCACGTACATAGTCGCGTTTTTTGGTATCACCTTCTACGTTTACAAAACGTGGTACATACAAACCTGTCGGTCTACGTCCAAATACATAGCTATCTAAATAGCCTTCCAACTTACCACCAGCACCACAACGGAAATGGTGATCCATCAAATTGTGGCCCAATTCACCGCTGCTACTTCCTAAACCACCTTCCCAAACATCTGTAGCTGAGTTCATCAATACCCAAGTCGAGTTTAATGCAGACGCACAAACAAAAATTACTTTAGCGAAAAACTCATAGGTTTGGTTTGTTTCAGCATCAACAATCTCAACGCCTTTTGCCTTTTTCGTGTTTTTATCGTAGATAATCTTTGTTACGATAGAAAAAGGACGTAATGTTAAGTTATTTGTCTTTTTTGCTGCAGGAAGAGTCGCCGATTGCGTACTGAAATAAGCACCAAAATTACAACCCAACCAACATTGATTTTGATATTGACAATTTACACGGTCATGATGCGGAACAGTAATGTTTGCTGTTCTACCCATGATGAAATGACGTTGACCACCGTATTGTTTTTTCAAACGCTCAGCCAGGTCTTTTTCAACGATGTTCATCGCCATTGCCGGCATGTAATCTCCATCTGGCAAAGATGGTACACCGTCTCTATTTCCAGAGATACCCGCAAATTTTTCAGCATAACTATACCAAGGAGCAATTTCATTATAACGAATCGGCCAATCTACACCATGACCATCTTTTAAGTTAGCTTCAAAATCCAAATCGCCCAAACGATAAGATTGTCTTCCCCACATTAAAGAACGTCCACCAACATGATACCCACGGTACCAGTCAAAACGTTTTACTTCGGTATATGGACTCTCTTTTTCATTTACCCAAAAATCCAGGTTCTTCTCATTCAAAGGATAATCTCTACGCAAAACCGGATAATCTTCGATCATTTGTTGCGTACGACCGCCAGCATGAGGCCATTCCCATGGATTTTTATTTGGTGCAGTATAATCCTTGATGTGTTCAATGTTACGACCACGCTCCAGCATAATTGTTTTCAGCCCTTTCTCTGTCAATTCTTTCGCAGCCCATCCACCACTTATCCCCGAACCGATTACAATTGCGTCATAAGTATTTGTTGCCATCTCTCTTCTAATTATTTGTTTTTAAATAGTTATTTTTTCTGTTTAGTGTGCAGCATTTGTACTGTCGATCTTTTCGTCCTTGAAAAAAGCTAAAAAGATAAAAAATACAACAGCTGCGATTATTGCAGGTACAACCCAGGTATGATTCCAAAATCCCGCTAGGTCTGTTGTTTTCATTTCTTTGTATTTGTCTCCTACGTAACCCGCTACCCAGAAACCGATCAACTGTCCAACGCCATACGTTGCCAAAGTGATCAAGCCCTGTGCTGCTGATTTGTATTTAACGCCAGCTTTGCTATCTGTATAAATCTGTCCTGAAACAAAGAAAAAGTCGTAACAGATACCGTGCAATGCAATACCGATCAACAACATGAACGATAGTTCGCCCGCATTGCCATAAGCAAATAACAGGTAACGTATTACCCAAGCCAACATACCGACTAAAATTGTTTTCTTGAAGCCAAATCTTGTAAAGAAAATTGGTAAGGCCAATAAGAACAATACCTCAGAACCCTGACCGATTGTCATTTTACCAGTAGCATTTTCTAGCCCTATCTCGGAAAGAAAAGGATTTGCATTCGAATAATAAAATGCCAGAGGAATACAGATCAATACCGAAGAAATGAAAAAGATAAAGAAGTTCTTGTCTTTTAACAATTTAATCGCATCCAGACCAATGATTGATGCAAAGGATGGTTTTTCGTTTTCATCCAATTTAACCGGCGGCGTTTTAGGCAGTGCAAAAGAAAATACACCCAATACTAAAGAAGCAACACCCGATAATAGGAAAGTATTTTTTAATGCCCCTTCTGACGCTTTTGCATCCCAAAAATAACTGATAACTAAACCAGCTACAATCCAACCAATAGTTCCCCAGATACGTATACCTGAAAACTGTTTTTCTGGATTCGTCAATTGGCGAAAAGAAACTGAACTAGTCAAAGCTAATGTTGGCATGTAAAGTATCATATAGGCCAAAACATACGGATAAAATGTCGACATGTCTGCGGCACCATACATCTGATACATCAATACCGCACCGACCAAGTGTAAAACACCCAAAATACGCTCCGCATTGAAATAGCGATCTGCAATCATTCCGACAATAAAGGGAGCGATAATAGCACCCAATGATTGTGTAGAAAATACATTAGCCTTTTCAAATTCTGTTGCATTCAAATTCTTGCTCAAAAAAGTACCTAATGTGACAAACCATCCCCCCCAAATAAAAAATTCGAGGAACATCATGAAGGATAGTTTAAATTTTATTGTTGATGAAATCATAAAAAAAATGGTGTTTTACAATACTACTAATTGGTTTTACCTGCTCAATTTAAGAAATTAAATCTAATTGTCAATAGTACACTATTAAAATATTACAAAAAGCTATCGACCTCGCGATAAGCCGCCACCAAGCGATCCTCACCCTCTTTACCAGGTTTGGAAATACCATGTTCCATCCCCATGATACCCTTATATCCCTTACTATGAATGTGTTTGAATACGTTTTTATAATTGATCTCGCCCGTAGTCGGTTCTTTACGACCTGGATTATCGCCGATCTGAATATAAGCAATTTCATCCCAGCAACGATTCATATTTGCAATTAAATCTCCTTCGGTACGTTGCATATGATAAATATCATATAAAATTTTACAGGATGGACTGTTCACCGCTTTACATAAAGCATACGTCTCATGTGTTTGCTGCAAAAATAGATCTGGTGTATCACTTAACGTTTCCAACACCATCACCAAACCATGTGGTTCAAAGATCTCCGCACCCTTACGCATCGCAGTAAGTATGTTGCTGAACTGATTACCCCAAGGTAGTTTTCTTTCATAAAAGCCAGGTACCACAGTCAGCCATTTTGCATTGCAACGCTTGGCAGCTTCGACAGACTTCTTGCATGTTTCGACAAACTTATCTAAATACTCTTGTTTACCCGTCGCTAAAGAAGGCATCCAGTTTTGTCCGCCATCCACAACAAATACACCCATGGTCATGCCTAACTTAGCCAATAAATCACCGATCTTCTTCTGCTCATCCAATGTTCTGCCCAAATAGCCATTATCTTCTATTCCACGAAATCCCAAATCATACATATACCGAATTTCATCCAGGAAATTGTCACCTGCATGATTTTTGAACATCCCTTGATGCGGGGCATAATTTAAGTTAAATGTCTTTCCTTTATCCATCGTATTGGCTGTATTTTGAGTGGTTGACGCAAAAGTCTGTCCAGCTAGTCCTGCCCCGGCGGCCAAAAGACTACCTTTAATAAAATCCGATCTCTTCATTTTATTTATAATTGATTAATTTTTAAATAATTTACCAAATCCATCCGAATAAATCGCTTCAATGGACTGATTTTTATTTTTAAAAATGACAAAAACCTCCACACCCTTCAATTTTTTGGCCTTTGTCTTAATTTGTTCGGGTTCCATGCCCATAAAATAATTATCCAGTGCATCCGCTTCCATAGCAGTCTTTGCATAGACGCTGACACTCAATATATCGGTCATGTATGGGAAACCCGAAACAGGGTCTATATGATGCCCCAATTTTTTCCCTTTGTATTTAATAAACTTTTCAAAACTGCCGGCCGTTGTGAGCGCCCCTTCTTTGAGCTGCGCAACAGCGGTCATCAATTCCTCCCCACCCGTATCATCGGGCTGAACAATACCAATGGAAAAACCCTGTCCACCTGGCGGAGTCCCCAAAGCCCTGATTTCACCCCCCACCTCTACCAGATAATTGGCAATTCCCTTCCGGCCAAGATAGTCGGCCAAAACATCCACCGTATAGCCCTGCGCAATACCATTGACATCAATTTTAATCCCCTTTTTCTTTTTGATCAGCCGATTGCCGCTAACCTTCAGATAGTGCATTCCCACCAGTTCCTTCGCTTTTAGCACCGTCGCCGAATCTGGAGCGACCGGGCTCTTATTAGCACCAAAGCCCCATAGGTTGACTAGCGGGGCAATAGTAATATCGAATTGATCTTTCGATAATTTATGATATTTAAAGGAAGCTTTTATCACCTTGGCCATGTGGCTATCCATCACGACAGACATCACCGTATCTATATTGAACTTGGATATTCTCGAGTCCTTACGGTAAATTGACATCGACAAATCGATCGCCGTTAAAATACTGTCAACTTCCGACCGTCTAACAAGACTGTCGGAAGCGAAGTAAGTGATATGGAATTGGGTCCCCTGCGCGGGGCCCTCCAGCCTAATTTTATGGACTTTCGTTGATGGTATTTGCGCCTGTACATCAATGCAACAAATCGTGACAAAAAATAGAAGACACAAATTCCACTTTAATCCCATTGGCCCAAAAACTTAAATATATAGGTTTGTGTTTTGACCAGGCATCGCTACAGGGTAAAAACCTTCTGCATCGGGAAGTAATTTTGGTTTAGCATCCCAAGCAAGTACATCTGGTCCCAATTTGATGGTCGATTTCAAGGCTTCATCCCACTTGATCACCTTACCCGTATAACAAGCGATACGTCCGATAATACCTGTCAACGTACTATAAGCACCATATTCTGCATTATCAAATTTATATTCGCCTTTCGAAATTGCTGTAAAAAGTTCCTTATGTTCTTGTTGATAAGGATTTGGATTGCCCTTGGCATCATGGCGATAGATTTCTTTTCCTTTCCAGTCGTACAATACAGCCTGTCCACCTGCAGAAAGATAAGCACGTCCTTTTGTTGCCTGGAATTGCTCGTCTACACGGTTATGTATACCCTCAAAGTGTCTACATTGACTATAAACAACACTATTGTCAGCATATGTTAGTTCTAATGCGAAATTATCATAGATTTCACCATACTCTTTGCCGGTACGGTGTGCTCTGCTCCCTGTACCTTGGATCGATACAGGATAAGCACCTTTCACCCAATTGGCGATATCAATATTGTGCACGTGCTGCTCAACGATATGATCGCCACACAACCAGTTAAAATAATACCAGTTGCGCATTTGGTACTCCATTTCAGTTTGCTCTGGCTTACGCGGACGCACCCATACACCACCTGAGTTCCAATAGACTTGTCCAGAGGTAACATCACCGATTGCACCTTCGTGAATACGTTTGATAGCCTCACGGTAATTCGTTTGATAACGGCGTTGCAAACCAACCACAACATTCAATTTTTTACGTTTAGCTTCTGCAGCTACACGTATGACCTGCTGTACACCAGGGATATCAACCGCTACCGGCTTCTCCATGAAAACATGTTTACCTTGACGGATCGCTTCCTCAAAATGCATTGGTCTAAATCCTGGAGGAGTTGCCAAGATAACAACATCGGCCAATTGAATTGCATCTTTATACGCATCGAACCCTACAAATTTATGGTTGTCGCTTACATCGATCTTATCTTGCCATTTTTCTTTCAGCGTTTTATAAGTACTCTCTAAATTATCTTTAAAAGCATCTGCAAGTGCCACCACTTTAATGTTCATTCCCGAACTTAACGCATCAAATGTAGCTCCAGTTCCGCGGCCCCCACAGCCCACTAAGGCAACTTTGATAACATCTGAGCCAGCGGCATATGCACCTGATAAAGGCATTGAGCTCAACACAGCGCCCCCAGCAACTACAGCAGAAGTTTTAATAAAATCTCTTCTTTCTAGATTTTCCATAACAGTTTTATATTGATTATTTTATATTAAAAGTCTTTGATTGGCTGTTTGTCGTAATAAGCCATAATTTCTTCGTGACTTGGTGGATTAAGGGGTCTTACCAGTCTCATACCCACGAATGGGGCTTCCGGAAACCACCAGTTACTTTTTGGAATTTGTGGATCCAACTGTTTCCACACGGGATCTGAAGCACCACGCGCAGCAGAGCGCATGTCCTCGGCCCCGCTGTCAAAAGCGCCCCCACGTACAACATGTGGATACAGGGTTGTCGGAACAACCACGGGATTGGTCGATACCTTTCCTTTACCTTCATTGTAACTATCGGCCTTATATTGGTCATAAGTCCACTCGGCAACATTGCCATAAATATCATAAAGGCCCCAAGGGTTCGGTTTCTTCTGTCCTACAATATGTGTTTTCTGTTCACCATTATCTTTAAACCAGGCATAATCTGCTAATGGCTTTGCTTGATCGCCGAAAAAATAAGTTGTCTTTGAACCAGCTCGAGCTGCATATTCCCACTCAGCCTCTGTTGGTAAACGATAAAACACACCGGTACGGACATACAACCACTTACAGAATTGGATGGCATTGTAATGTGTCATCGCCAAGGCCGGGTGCCCCTCTTTTCCAAAACCAAAAGTCATATCCAAATAGGGTTTGGTAGGTCGCGTAACGGCATCAATCTCTTTGGATACTTTACCGTCCTTGCTCTTTGCAATCTCATAATCTTTATACAGAAATGGCTCAAACAGATCCCAGGTTACTTCATACTGCCCCATCCAAAATGGGTCCAACTTCACCTCATGTGCAGGTTTTTCATCCTCTTTCCCCCCGCTTGTAGTTCCCATTTTAAAACTACCACCAGGGATTGCTAGCATTTTGAACGTCAGATTAGTCCCTTCAATGGGTTGCTCATACGGTTCGAACGTCTTCTGAGCCATAGCGTGCACGCCAGCAAATAACAAAACAGGAATAAAGATTCTTTTTAACATATTTAGGTTTGTAATTAGAGACTAAAATATAAAATAAGGTGTATACTTTACACTTTGACACTATAACTTTTTTATTACAGTTTAATTCTTAACATAATAGTCCATTCGTAATAACGATTTAGCAAGATACTGATTAGGGTCCCGGGGGAACTTAACTAGCCTGAAAATCAAGATCAATAAAAAAGGTTTTCCATTTTCATGGAAAACCTTGATATCTTATCACAGCATGCGTGTCTCTAAAGCAGAATCTTACGACTTACCGCTTTATCTATGGTAATATACCCCGGATAGAACACCGACTGCCCTGCGATATTGATAGAAGGTTTAACTTTTAACGTAAATATCCCCTTTTTATTCTCATCGCTTGACATTAAAAAATCCTGCAGGTCCGAATTCTTCAACAAATCATAGATATTGGTCGCTATACGCACATTGGCCACTGTAGATTCTCCGGGCTCTATTTGTAACGATTGATTCACAATCCCTTCCACAAGCTGCTGTCCACCGTAAAGAATGATATACTGGAACTTATTGATAGACGCTTTTTTAAGCGTCGGATTATCAATTTTAAGTCTAATAACTGCTTCCAATGGAATATCTTTCCGCAAATAGGCCAATGCCAAGCTCGGCGCCGCTCCCAGGTCAATTTGATTATTCCTGATCAGTCGTTGCAATGATGTTCCGGCCAATCGAATACTATCTACCGATTCCACATCGAATTTACATTTCGCCAAATTTTCGATCTGTGCCTTTTGTCGATTCACACCACAGCCGGAAATAAACAAACCCAGCAGAACCAAACATCCAAATAAAATTTTCTTGCTCATAGCCACTATTTTCCTCCAAATTTATATAAAACTCCCAGTGTAAACAATGGGTACCCTGCTTTTAAATAGGTATTACTTTTAAAACCGAATACCATACCGTTCGTATATTGCAGCTTCCATCCTTTCCCTAACCCCATTCTTGTATAAAATACAGGTTCAATAAGCATATTATCTTCTTTCTCTGCCGGAAGACCATCAATAGCAAAATTCTTCATACGCATATTGCTCAGTCGGATAATGGTACCGTAATCGATATCATGCCGGTTGCCAAACAATTTAAGGGCATCCTTTTTCTCCGATGAAAAGTTTACCTGCACAAACACCTTGTCAAAATCCATGTCCTTCGTTTCTACAATGGCCTGTCCCATCGTCGACGAACGCTTATCAACCACACTGGTATTGCCCAGCCCATAACCCCCGTAAACCTCAAATACACGATTATTTTTTCTACCAAAGCGTGTGTAATAACCTATCCCTGCTTCGCCCATCTTTTGCGCATAGTCTTTGATATTGGATCTATTATCAACATATGAACCATTGGCAATGACAGCCACATGATCAGTTACGGCTACCCCCAGATTTGCCGATACATTGGTCTTTGTATTGATATTGCCGGAAACATAGACCTCGCCAGCTTCTGTAAACATCGGCGCTGAAGGCACATTGGGCATGTAAATCGAACTACAGGAATAAAATGAACAGGCAAATAACCCGGCACACAAACCATATCCAAACTTGTTGTATTTCATATGTAAGTATTTATTCAATCGTGCTTGCATCCAGTGATATTTACGAATGCTTCGCCTATTGTCTTAAAAACACCTATCCTTTATAAAAATTGTACCAAAGCGGTTACATTTAACAGAAAATAACAATTTAAACAGTCCAAAAAGCTTAAAAAGCTCAGTACCAAGCCCGATAAATTCAGCATACTAGGTAGCAATTCCGCGGAGCAGCCCGCTATACCGCTCCAACATCACCCGGTAGCAGGCACATCGGAACAGTAGCTAAAAGTATAAACAACAAAAAAGGCATCAATTTCTTGATGCCTCTCCAATATTGTTGCAAAACCTTATGCTTGTTCTGTAGGAACTACAGATACATAAGATTTATTGTTAGCTTTTTTACGGAAAACTACTTTACCGTCTACTAAAGCGAACAATGTGTGGTCTTTACCAATACCAACGTTTGTGTCAGGATTGTGTTGTGTACCGCGTTGGCGTACGATGATGTTACCAGCGATTGCTTGTTGACCACCGAAGATTTTGATACCTAAACGCTTGCTATGTGACTCACGGCCGTTCTTAGAACTACCCGCACCTTTTTTGTGTGCCATTTCTTTATCTTAATTTAAGACTATTTGTCTGATTAAAAATTCAATTATAACGTAATACCAGTGATCTGGATTTTAGAAAATTGTTGACGGTGACCGTTTTTCTTTTTGTAGCCTTTACGACGTTTTTTCTTGAAAACGATAACTTTATCGCCTTTTAAATGAGACAAAATTTTAGCCGAAACTTTTGCACCAGCAACGCTAGGTGTACCAATGGTGAATTTACCACCGTCTTCTGCTAACAATACATTGTCAAATTCAATACTAGCGCCTTCATCTCCTTGTAAACGGTGTACAAAAAGGAACTGGTCTTTTGCAACCTTAAATTGCTGTCCTGCTATATTTACTATTGCGTACATTGTTAATTAATTAAATGTGTTATTAAATGAAGGGCAAAAGTAATCAGTTTTTATCATAATTCAAAGACAAATTTACTTTTTCGTTTCCATTTAAACGTTATCAGTTGAACAGCATTGTCTTAATCTGTATCGGGACAATGCTGTTCACCCTTGTTTTCGCTTACCAAACCAAAATTCTCTTCTCAGGTGCTACATACATTTTTGCCGTAGGCTGTACATTAAATGCTTTATAGAAGGCCTCCATATTGTATACGGGACCATTTACCCTAAATTGTTCGGGGCTATGTGGATCAACTTTTAAACGTAATCGCATGCGCTCATCGCTGCTCTTTACGCGCCACACTTGCGCAAAACTCAGGAAGAAACGTTGATCTGGTGTAAAGCCATCAATTTTATCCTGCCCCTGCCCTTGCTTGGTTAATTTGAAAGCGTCATAGGCAATATTTAAACCGCCGATATCCGCCAGATTTTCACCTAAAGTAAGCTCACCGTTTACATGTTGATTGTCCAACAGGGTAAAACTACCATATAACTTTGCTACCTGATTGGCGCGTTGCGTAAACTGTTTCGCATCCACTGCAGTCCACCAATCGTTCAAGTTACCGTCTTTATCATATTGACGCCCCTGATCATCAAAACCATGTGTCATCTCGTGTCCGATAACGGCACCGATAGCGCCATAATTGATCGCATCGTCCGCATTGGCATCAAAGAATGGAAACTGCAAGATGCCGGCCGGGAATACAATTTCATTATACGGTGGATTGTAATAGGCGTTCACCGTAGGAGTTGTCATTAGCCATTCCGCCTTGTCAACCGGTTTGCTGATTTTACCCGCCATTTCTTTATAGGCATGCTTTGCAGCAGACTGTAAATTGGCATAGTAGGTATCTTTGGCAACTTCCACGTCACTATAATCTTTCCACTTCTCCGGGTAGCCGATTTTTTTGGTGAACGCTTCCAATTTTTCAATTGCTTTCTTTTTGGTCTCAGGCGTCATCCAGTCCAATTTCTCAATCCGGCTCTTATAGACTTTTTGCAAATTGTCGACTAATTCGAGCATTCGTTTTTTTGCCTCGGGTTTGAAATACTCATCCACATACAGCTTCCCGACAATCTCGCCAAGGTTCTCGTCGGCCGAGCTCACCATCAGCTTCCAACGCTCTTTCTCCTGTTTCTGTCCATTCAGGGTTTTTCCGAATAATTCAAACTTTGCATCCCTGAAACCTTTGCTCAGTGCCGTCGCAGAAGCGTTCGCTAGATCTGCTTTTAGTTTTGTTTTCCAACTATCTAAGGACTGTGATTTCAACAAATTATTTAAAGCAAGATAAAATTTAGGTTGCTGTACCAAAATGGTATCGGTCTTCACATCCAAGCGTTGCAAAATATCTTTCCAATTGAGGTTTGGCGTTTGCTTCTGAAATTCCTGTACCGCAAATTTATGGTAGTTTTTGATGGGATCCCGCAATTCCACCGGTGTAGCATGCGATTTGGCAATTTCTGTTTCCAAGCGCAGCACTTCCTCTGCCGACTTTTGCGCATTTGCCCCTTCGCCGATCAGCCCGAATAATTTTACCAGATACGCAACATAAGCCTCCCGGATTTTCTTCGCTTTGTCATCCTGATCTAAGTAATAACTTGCTTCAGGCAGGTTGAGTCCTCCCTGAAAAAATTGCAATGCATTTTTAGTGCTGATCCGGTCATCTGCGGCCACATAAAATGTAAAAAGATCACCATCACCCTCCTTAAATCCATCCGCAGCATAAGCGATCAATTCATCAATACTTTTCAACCCATTGATTTTTTGAATTGCCCCTTCGATCGGTTTCGCGCCCAATTTATCAATCGTCACCGTATCCATACCACTCGCATAGAAATCGCCGGCCTTTTGCTGATCGGAACCTTTTTTGTTGTCAGACTTCGCCGCACCTTCCAAAATAGATTTTAGGTTTGCTAGGTTTTCATCAGCAAGAATATAAAATGAACCCCAGCCAGTTTCAGAAGCCGGGATCTGGGTGTTTTTCATCCAGCTTCCATTCGCATATTGGAAGAAATTATCTCCTGGATTCACTGTAGTGTCCATGCCTGAGACATCAAAAAAATTTGTGCGGACCTCCTGAGCAGTATCGCTTTTCTTATTTGACTGACATGACATCATCATTAAGACCATGGATAGCGTCCCCCATTTGACTTTTTGTATCATATTTTAAGAGATTAAAAGAGTATTTAAATTTACTTCAAAAGTTTCACTTCATACAAATCCTTCCGTCTATCCTTCTTGACTTTAACAGTACCGTACTCATGCAGGTCTCTCAGGGCATAAAGATCAACGTCGGCAATAAGCACCATCTCGGCATTCGGTGTCGCCTCAGCTTTAATGGCATTATTGGGAAAAGCAAAGTCCGAAGGGGTAAAAACAGCGGACTGCGAATATTGTATATCCATATTATTCACACGGGGTAAATTGCCCACAGAGCCGGCAATAGCCACATAACATTCATTTTCTATCGCCCTAGCCTGTGCACAGGTACGCACCCGGATGTATCCGTTTTGGGTATCCGTCATAAAGGGCACAAATAGGATCTGCATCCCCTGATCGGCCAAAATACGGCTCAGTTCAGGAAACTCTACGTCGTAACAGATCAACAGTCCCACTTTCCCACAATCGGTATCAAACACCTTCACCTCACTTCCGCCCACCATACCATAATATTTAAATTCATTTGGTGTGATGTGAATTTTTTTAAACTCATCCAGCTTACCGTTGCGATGACAGAGGTAGGAAACATTATAGAGCTTTTTGTTTTCCATCAAAGGCATCGACCCTGCAATGATATTGACGTTGTAGGAAACGGCAAACTGTTGAATGCGATCGATAATCTCTGAAGTATGCTGCGCAAGCCTTTCCATTGCCAGGCGCTCCGGGAGATCGTTATAGGGGCTCATGAGTGGCGTATTGAAAAATTCCGGAAACATGATAAAATCTGTTCCATAATCACTCACCGTATCCACAAAAAACTCGATCTGATCATAAAATGCCTCTAGATTATCAAACAAACGCATCTGCCATTGCACCAGACCCAAGCGGATCGTCTGCTTCGTCGTCGAAATCGAGCGCGTCTCTGACTCATAATAAATATTATTCCATTCCAGCAGAGTAGCGAATTCCATGGATTCAGCATCTTCGGGCAGATAATGCTTAAGTATTTTTTTGACATGAAAATCATTCGAAAGCTGAAAGGTCAGCGTCGGATCATAGATCTCTTTACGTTTGACTTTCTCGATGTAAACCCGCGGACTCATTTTATCCGCATAGTTATGGTAATTGGGAATACGCCCCCCGGCAACAATACATTTGAGGTTCATCTGTTCACACAGCTCCTTACGTGCATCATAAAGACGGCGTCCAAGACGTAACGCCCGATGTGCCGGATGAACAAACACTTCTATCCCGTACAGTGTATCTCCATCATCACTATGTTTGGTAAACTTACCGTCATCGATAATATCATAATAACTATCGTAAATATTATTCTTCTTTGAATTTAGGATAATCGACAAGGCACAAGCGACCACATGTCCATCAATCTCCACACATAACTGCCCTTCGGGAAATAATTCTATCAAATCCTGAATATTTTCCTTTGACCAGGTTTCGCCGACACCATCATAAGCCTGTTCCATCGATTTTTTCAAATCAACATAATCCTTCTTTGTCAAGTTACGCACTTGAATATCCATATAAATCTCCTTTTTGAAAATTAGTTATTTAAATTTAGTAAAAGTAAAGGCCAAGTCCAAAACTAGCAATAGGCAACAAGCGAATACTAGATGGCACCCTATTTTATATTTTAGACAGTGCTTACTCAGTGATTGTTCAGTGCTCGTTCAGTGCTTGCTCAGTGTAGACTGAATATGCACTGACTTATTACTGTCTAAACATTGATTAGAAAATGTTAATAGATACTACCTGGTATGCAGATGTTTCAATTTTAACATAGATCTTGATGATCTTATCCCTTAACAGGCGTTAGGCAATCGTCTTTTTCATACATGAACCGAATCGGGGTATCGGAAAGACTTTTCTAAAATTAAGGACATAAAAAAAAGCGCCAATGTTCAATTGGCGCTTCGATATCTCAATGATAGCTGCTATCAACTATGCTTGACCTTGTGGCGTTCCAAAAGGGAATGCAACTGTAGGATCGCCACCTTGTTGAGGTTGTTCAGCAACACCTAAGTCCATTTTAATTGGGCCATTTAATGCTTCGAAACGGTTCACGTTATCAACCAATGCACCTAACAAGCGTTTTGCATGCTCCGGAGTCAAAACGATTCTTGATTTCACTTTTGCTTTTGGCACTCCTGGCATCACACGGATAAAGTCAACCACAAATTCAGTATTAGAGTGAGTGATAATCGCAAGATTTGAGTAGATTCCTTCTGCTACTTCTTCTGTCAACTCAATGCTCAATTCGTTTTGATTTTGGTTATTTTCCATAATAATTCTAATGATAAGTTAATATATTCTTAAATTCTACTTTGTAAATGTTCTAAAGTCTTGTCCGTTCTCAATATTCAATAACGTCTCGTAGATCAATCTGATTACGTTGTCAACATCTTCTTTATGAACCATCTCCACTGTTGTGTGCATATAACGAAGAGGTAAAGAAATCAATGCCGACGGTACACCACCATTGCTATAGGCAAATGCATCCGTATCAGTTCCTGTAAAACGAGAAGAAGCCTGACGCTGGAAAGGAATATTATTCTTCTCAGCAACCTTAACCAGCAGTTTATTCAGATTAATCTGAACCGCTGGAGCATAGGACAATACCGGGCCTTTTCCTGAAAACAGATCTCCTTGCGTGATCTTATTGATCATCGGAGTTTGCGTATCATGTGTCACATCGGTTACGATAGCGACATTCGGTTTGATACGATCTGCGATCATTTCGGCACCACGTAAACCAATCTCTTCCTGCACCGAATTTACGATATATAATCCAAATGGCAATTTCTTTTTATTCTCTTTTAGCAAACGAGCAACCTCAGCGATCATAAAACCACCGGCACGATTGTCCATAGCCCGCCCAACATAATAACGGTCGTTGAGGATAGAGAATGTATCTTCGTATGTAATAACACAACCCACATGTATACCCAGGGCTTCAACCTCTTCTTTGGTACTACAGCCGCAGTCCAAAAAGATATTTTTCAGCGAAGGATTTTCTTCTTTCTCTCCCGAACGTGTATGAATTGCCGGCCAGCCGAATACAGCTTTGACAATGCCCTTTTCCGTATGGATATTCACGCGCTTAGACGGTGCAATCTGGTGATCCGAACCACCGTTACGAATCACATAGATTAATCCATCTTTGGTAATGTAATTGACAAACCAAGAAATCTCATCCGCATGAGCCTCTATAACGACCTTGTACTCCGCTTTTGGATTGATTACCCCTACAGCTGTACCGTAGTTGTCAACGAATGTATCATCGACATAGGGCTTCAAATAATCTAACCACAGTCGCTGTCCTTCCCACTCAAATCCGGTAGGAGAAGCATTATTGATATATTTCTCAAAAAATGAAAGCGAATCTTTAGTCACAACCGCGTTGTGCTTCGGCTCTTTTTTCTTGTTTTTTTCTGCCATCTTTTCCTTTTCTATTTACTTTCGTCAAAATATGAAAATTTCAATGAAATGCAAAAGTAAAAATGTTTTTTGAAATATTGTTTGTGCAATTTATTTTAGGTCATAGCCCCCTATTTTAGTAAAAAGGATCAGCAAAAGACAATATTTCATTCACGATGAATGAATTAGGTTCGCAGTCCAATGATATTATGCTTAAAAACAAATTGTAGGAATAAAAAATGAGATTAAAGCTTATCTTTACTCCAAAGTAATTTAAACAGCTATAAAATTTATGAATTCAATATTAAGTGCAATACATTGGAATATTGACCCGGAAATGTTCAACTTTGGCGCCTTTGCCCTTCGCTATTATGCCTTATGCTGGTTATTAGCGTTTTTTGTTTCATACGTGATTATGTTGCGTATATTCAAAAAGGAAGGCCGCACACAGGAACAGTTGGATCAGCTTTCAATTTATATTTTCCTGGGCACTTTGATCGGCGCTCGATTGGGACACTGCCTATTTTACGATTTTGACTATTACAAAGATCATATACTTGAAATCTTCCTTCCATTTAAATGGGATAAAACAGGATTTCATATCACCGGCTTTGCAGGTTTGGCTTCTCACGGTGGCGCCATCGGAATTATCCTCGCGCTATATTTATTCTGCAGAAAAACAAAAACCGACTTTCTATGGCTAGCGGACCGATTGGTTGTTGTAGTCCCTATTGCAGGTGCACTTATCCGTATCGGAAATTTCTTCAATTCTGAAATAATTGGTACGCCTACAGATCTACCTTGGGCTATCGTGTTTGAACGTGTCGACAATGTACCGCGCCATCCGGGACAGCTTTATGAAGCAATCGCCTATATTTTGATCTTTATTATCATTGGTTCCCTATTCAAATCGAATCCCAATCGCCAAAAAGGTCAATTATTTGGCATATTCATGGTCTTATTATTTGGTGCACGTATGGTCTTGGAACATTTTAAAATTGACCAGGAAGCCTTCGAGCAAAGTATGGCTTTAAACATGGGCCAATTGCTGAGTATACCTTTTATTCTGGTGGGTTTCTACTTTATCTTCCGGAAAACCAAAGCTTAAAACAGGGCGCAATATTTCCTTATTTGCAAATACAAAATTTAACAGGCATCTTTTCTAGAAAAGATGCCTTGTTTTTTTTCCAATACCTGCAAAGATTACTATATTAGGCTTCAATAAATAATATATCCTTTTACAACAAGAAACTTAAGCCTAAAATGAGTCTAGCACAAGCAGCATCTGTCGAAGCAAACGAAAAGATGCTTCAATACAATGGTCAATATGGAGCGTACGGCGGATCCTACATCCCCCCGGTACTGGAAGAACAATTAGATAAACTGGCTGCTTTTTTCGATAGCCATGTCCAAAAAGAAGAATTTCAGAAAGAGTTTATTGCGATCTTAAAACATTATGTCGGTCGCCCCTCACCTTTATATTACGCGAAGAATTTAAGCGAGTATATCGGTTCTAAAATCTATTTAAAGCGGGAAGATCTCAACCATACAGGTTCCCACAAGATAAACAACTGTATCGGTCAAATTCTTCTGGCCAAGCAGATGGGAGCAACAGAGATCATTGCCGAAACTGGCGCCGGTCAACATGGTGTTGCAACAGCAACAGCAGCAGCATTGTTAAACATCCCCTGTAAAGTATTTATGGGTGAAATCGACGCTGCGCGCCAGGCCCTGAACGTCAAGCGCATGGAATTGTTGGGCGCCGAAGTTGTAACGACCAACTTAGGTAGCCGTACATTGAAGGATGCCGTCGATGCGGCCTTGATGTATTACGTTGAAAATCCAACATCCTATTATCTACTGGGATCGCACGTTGGCCCACACCCCTATCCAAAAATGGTCGGCTATTTTCAAAGCGTTATCGGTAAGGAAGCACGCCAGCAGATTCTTGATCAGGAAGGGCGCCTTCCAGACAGCATCTTCGCCTGTGTAGGTGGTGGCTCAAATGCTATTGGCTTATTTTCGGGTTTTCTCGATGATCATGAGGTCGAAATTCATGGTGGCGAAGGCGGTGGCACCGGAACTTATCCAAAAACAGCTGCGACACTTTCTTTTGGCAAACCAACCGTATTCCAGGGAACCTTTTCGTACTGTTTGGTCGATGATGAGGGCAACCCGATCCCATCAACCTCGGTGTCTGCGGGCCTTGACTACCCGGGAATATCGCCGCAACATGCCCAGCTAAAAGATAGCAATCGTGCAAACTATCACCCCGTGACAGATGCAGAAGCGATCGATGCCTACAAGCTACTTTCCCGACTGGAAGGTATTATTCCGGCCATTGAATCATCCCATGCTGTTGCTCTTGCGGTGAAATTGCTAAAAGACAAAAACAAAGTCGCTATTGTGAACCTCTCGGGACGTGGCGACAAAGATGTTGACCGCGAATTCTAAGCTGCAGCATCAAAATACATGAGTAGACCGAGTGCAGGGCCCTAGGTTAGGCAGTCGGTCTAAACATTTTATCCATTAGCTAACAATCTCCAAGATGAAGCGACCAAGAAATCGTCGAATAGTTTTAAAAACAGTAATCAGCCTCCTCGTCTTACTTTGCCTGGGTCTGATAGGCTATAATCTTTATCCAGAACCAACGTTGGATCAGCATGCCAAAGTAGACAAGCTTATCGTCTATAAATCAAAAAGAACACTATTGGCCTATAATAAGGGAAAGCTCCTAAAATCTTACCGTATTTCATTGGGCGGCCAACCTGTGGGCGCCAAAGAATTTGAAGGCGATTTAAAAACACCCGAAGGGCTTTACACGATCAACGACAAAAATCAATATAGCAGCTATCACAAAAACCTGGGGGTCTCCTACCCGAATGAACAGGATATCGCCCACGCCAAAAGTTTAGGAAAAGATGCCGGTGGCGACATTAAGATCCACGGACTTCGAAACGGACTAGGCTTTATCGGTAAATTGCAGCGCCACATGGACTGGACTTTCGGTTGTATGGCACTTACAAACGCAGAGATTGACGAACTTTTTGATGCTGTTCCGATAGGCACAGCTATTGAAATAAAACCCTAACTGAAATAAAGACTTAACTGGAATAAAGACTTAACTAAAATAACTCTTGACTGAAACATACCCCTAACGACCTCAAGGCTAAAGCGCCGAATGGCCCGCCCATTACGCTCATCCGCTGGCCGCTTAGCCGTCCCCCCCTATTTTACCCTACACCCTGTTTTCAAAATACTACAAGATAAACCCTAAATATTACAACCCCATGTCTAATAAATTATCGATTTTTGAGTTTACATTAGTAACTTGTATTTAAAATAATTCCGATGGAATATCCAATGTGATAAACACAAATACCGATGACCACATCACAGCATGCACGGCATCCAAGATTTAAATATACCTGCATAAAATCAACAGGATATTCCATAGGACCTCTAAAAGACAAGATGCGAAGCATTCATGAAACCATAGGATGCAGACACAAATCAGTAATAATTTATATATGAAACTTGCAATAAAGAATATGGTATGCAATAGATGCATTATGGTTGTTGAAAATGAATTGGCTAAGCTCAATCTTCATGTTAAGCATATTTCTTTGGGCCAGGTTGAGATTGAAGAAGAGCTGACCAAAGCGGAGAGCAAGCAACTTGCTTCCAATTTTTCGGCACTTGGTTTTGAACTGATTGACGATAAAAGAACCGTCATCATCGAACAGGTAAAACATGTCGTATTGGATCTTATCCGCAATCAACATAACGACACCACTCTTAATCTTTCCGAAATCATCAGCACGAAAGTGCACCATGATTACAACTACATCTCCAATCTTTTTTCGGATGTTGAAGGCATAACCATCGAAAAATACTTCATCGGCCAAAAAATTGAATATGTCAAAGAGTTATTGGTTTACGATGAACTTACCTTGAGTGAAATTGCTTATAAACTCAATTACTCCAGTGTTGCTTATTTGAGCAATCAATTCAAAAAAGTAACCGGATTGACGCCAAGCCACTTTAAACAGATCAAAGACAATAAACGCAAACCACTTGATAAGATTAACGACTAAGGACCTGCGATGCGCTTCACAGCGCAGGAAAAAATCAAAGTTTAACCGCTTCTGCCTATCGCAGAAAAAGAATCTACAACGCCACTTTTGGGACATTACCAACTGTCAAGACCGCTAATACGTGATTCACAAAAACAAGAAAAGGCTTCCGAGCGGAAGCCTTTCTTTTAAAATTGCCCTTTCAAATTAGCAACCCTTATCTTAAATATCTCTAATTCTTTTTGTTGTTGATTGATAAAAGAATTTTCCTCCAGTTTTCCTAGCACAATATCACGTTCTTCATCATTGGCATAAACCATGTTTTTGAACTGATTTTTGTAGTCTTTGGCACGGGATTTATAAATCTGTTCACCAATCCAGATCCGGTGTCCAAGCGCCTGATCCAACAAAGATACAATTTTATCTGTTGATAAAACCATACCTTCCAAATTTAAGACTTCGATTAAAGACAAGAGTGCGTGTTCACGTTTATCTAAGGGGTATGCTTTACTTTTATCATGATAGAATTCATGAATATCATCCCATGAATCTATTTTTTTTGATTTGACATCATCCAGGAAAGTTTGCAGGGCATTGCTTTCGATCAGCTGTCCACCTATATTTTCCCAGCTTGTACGCGATCTACCCGATAAGGACCCGATAATATCCTGCAGTGACAGCCCCTCCTCCAGGGCATCCATCAAGTGCAGTACACCATAGTATTTAATAAACGAGCGATATAAATGATAAGCCTCGCCAACCTTCTGAATAACAGTCGGTCTGCGTGAATTTTCGGCTCCTTGCAGCACAATTGTCTGATCTTTTAGGTCCATGTTGTTGGCAAGCAGTGCCCGACCGGCAACAATACGTTCGTGCTTATCCTTCCCCACGGCGGTGTGGAGACTATCTGCCACGGCCAAGGCCAACATATCCATCCCTTCAAACATCTCGTTCACCGTATCCGGTGCCAACATATCGTATTCAAAATATTGATTTTTGAAATGTCGATTGTCCCGCGCCGCATACTTATTGGCATTCCGTACCAATGCATACATGTTGTACATAAACCAATACCCCGGAATCAAGACCAGTTGATCATGTTGTACGTCATTGCTCACCAAGGTAAAAGGCAACTTGATATCCAGTTCATGCAGAAAATCCCCTTTCACAATAAGGCAATACGATGCAAATCTGGAGTTGTGTTTTAGGCTGACGCAGAGCCCAGGCCAAAAACCACGTCCCGCAATAATTTCACCATCCGCAGCTCTGGAGTTGTGATTGGATCCTACGGTTGCTCCGGCAGCCATATTACTTTGGCCCATCACCAATGCCGCACATAAAAACGAGTTGTTATGGTGCTGTTCATGCGCTGGAAAAATCAAGGAATTTAACACTTCACAACAGGAAATTGTCGAGTTGTCACCCAAATAAGAGTTGATCAAACGCGCGCCATATTTCAATTGTGAATAGGACGCCAGGATAAAACGTACAGCTTTAACGCCGTAAAATATACGACAGCCATAGCCAATAATTCCATTAACAAGCTCACAGCCTTCACCGATCTGCGTATACGATTCCTGCGAGGAATTGACGGTTACATTTTTCAGCTTGCTGACCCCTTTGATATAGACATCTGTCCCGATCTTGACATTCTTGATCGTTAACGTATTTTTGATGACGCAACGGTCGCCAATCTGGCTGTAATAGCCCCGTTGACTTCCGAATTTCTGATCAGTCAGTTCTCCAAATCGTTGCTGTAAAGCATGATCATGCCGATTGCGGGTCCAAAGGTATACATCTGCAGCCTGCATACCATCAAAAGGGTAAACCGAACGGGCACCATTTTCGTTGCAGAGCTCCAGCTCGATCCGTTTATCTGACTCTTCACCATCACGGAGAATACCATTACCGAATTTGGCTGTACTACCAGTCTCCATTTCCTTGATCTGACTCAACAGCACCTCATTACCAACAATAAAGTAGGACAAGTAGCCGACATAGTGGACAGCAACATCGTCGCCAAAGTCCGAACTGATGATCGTCGAATGATACAGGCCAATGGGCAGCTGCAAATTGCGGTAATCCAGGTAACTCGGACTCAAATTGCCGATACGGACCAAACCATAGAATTTACAGTGCTGAACCTGATTCGGATCAAAGATTGCCGATACTTTGACTTTGGACCAGTCGCTGGACCAGTTTCCATTGTTAATCAACTGTTGAACCTCCGTTTCCGTCAGGTCACGGTAGTCATTACGCGGGTTTTGCTGAAAGCGCAGGGTATATTCGTCCTGTCCTGCTGGAATAAACTCATCTGGGATAAATCCATACCCCAGCTGTTCCAAAGGTTTCTTCTTCAATACACTCATCGGCCTCCTTACTCTACAGTTACCGACTTCGCCAGGTTACGTGGTTTGTCCACATCCAAGCCTAGCTCTACACCAATATAATACGATAGTAATTGCAATGGTACAACCGAAATCAATGGAGCAATGATCTCATCTGCCTCCGGAATTTCCATAAAATCATCCGATAGATTTTCAGAAACGGTATCGCCTTTGGTAACCACCGATATAATCTTTCCCTTACGCGCTTTGATCTCCTGAATATTTGAAACAATCTTCTCGTGATAAGTATCTTTTGTAGCGATAAAAACAACCGGCAAGTTCTCATCAACCAATGCGATAGGTCCATGTTTCATTTCTGCTGCAGGATAACCTTCGGCATGGATATAAGAAATTTCCTTGAGTTTAAGCGCGCCTTCCAGGGCAACCGGGAAATTATACCCCCTACCCAAGAAAAGGAAGTCTCGGGCATCTTTGTACTTTTTGGCAATGGCCTTGATTTTATCGACCTGCGTATCCAAAATCCACTCCACCTTTTCAGGCACTTCATTTAATTCCTGCGCAAGTTTTTGATAACGTTCTTCGCTGATCGAGCCTCTCAAAGAAGCAATCTTTAAGGCAATCAGGTTCAATACAGTCAACTGTGCCGTAAATGCCTTTGTACTCGCTACGCCGATTTCAGGTCCAGCATGTGTATAGGCACCTGCATCCGAAAGTCGTGCGATAGAAGATCCAACAACATTGACAACACCCAATATGATAGCGCCTTGTTTTTTCGCATTTTCCAATGCAACCAATGTATCAGCCGTTTCACCACTTTGGGAAATCGCCAAGATAACATCCCCCGGATGAATAACCGGATTACGGTAGCGGAATTCCGATGCATATTCAACTTCTACATTAATACGGCATAATTCCTCAATAACATATTCTGCAATAAGTCCGGCATGCCAGCTCGTACCACAGGCAACAATCACAATGCGATTGGTATTGCTGATCTCATTCGCAAATTTTTCAATGCCGCTCAGTGTAATCTGATGGGATTGCAGATCCAGACGTCCACGCATGGAGTCAAAGATCGTTTGCGGTTGCTCGAAGATCTCTTTCAACATAAAGTGATCAAAACCACCTTTTTCAATAGCCGACAACTCCAGATCCAATTTTTGGACATAAGGCGTGATGCGCTCATTACCAAGATTTTTAAGGATCAACTCCTCCGGTGTGATAATGGCTAGTTCGTAGTCATTGATATAAACAACTTCTTTGGTGTATGCTAGCATCGGGGAAGCATCTGAACCCAAAAAATGCTCATTTTTACCGATACCAATCACCAAAGGACTTCCTTTACGCGCTGCAATAATACGATCTGGATGACCGGCCTCCAATACAAGGATCACATAGGCCCCTACGACCCGTTTCAAAGCAATGCGAATCGCTTCTTCTAAAGAGCATTCATTCTGCAATTGGATTTCTTCGATAAAGTTGACCAGAACCTCTGTATCCGTATCACTTTTAAACGTATAACCTTTATTGATTAATTCCGATTTTAAGGAAGCATAGTTTTCAATGATGCCATTATGAATCATCGCGATGCGTCCGCTGTTGGAATAATGCGGATGTGCATTCCGGTCAGAAGGCTCACCATGGGTAGCCCAACGCGTGTGGCCTATCCCTGTGGTCGACTGCAGATCTTTGTCGTACACAAACTCTTCCAAGTTTGCGACTTTACCTGTTTTTTTGTAAACATCGATCTGCTCACCTTTATGCAATGCCACTCCAGCACTATCATAACCACGGTATTCTAACTTTTGTAATCCGTCAATGACGATACCGTACGCCTGACGATAACCTGTGTATCCTACAATTCCACACATGTATGTCTCAATTTTAAGTGTATATTTTGTTAATGCGCCGCAATGTAATAAAAAATATCTACGCAATCGATTGATTAACCTAAAATTAACACAAAAAGGGCGGCTAATGTGTATTAGCCGCCCTTTTTAGGCATAAAATCTACCTTTATTTTTAATGTTCTGCCACATCTACATGGTCATAATCTTCCTTCATCAAGGCTTCATAATTTGTTTTTTCTTTCTTGCCAAAACGACGTTGAAGACTGTCAAAAATGGAGTATACCACCGGTACAATAACCAAGGTCAAAAATAAAGAAGATAACAAACCACCGATGATAACAATCGCAAGACCTCTATTCATATCGGCACCGTCTCCAGTAGCGATTGCAATAGGAATCATACCAAATACCATGGCAATTGTCGTCATCAAAATCGGACGAAGACGTGCATGATTGGCTGCCACCAATGCATCGTGCGTACTATCGCCAGCTTCCTTACGATGGTTGGCAAAATCAACCAGCATGATCGCATTCTTGGCCACCAGACCAATCAACATGATGATACCCAAAATCGTAAAGATATTCAAGGTCTGATTTCCCAAAGCCAAGAATAACAGGGCTCCGATAAACGACAATGGAATCGAGAATAAGACCACAAATGGTGTGATAAAACTATCGTATAAAGCAACCATTACCAAATATACTAGGATAATAGATGCCAATAAGGCAATTCCCAAAGTACCAAAACCTTCGGTTTGGTTTTCCATATTACCACCCCAGATAAAGACGATCCCCGGTTTACGCGGCAGTTTTTCAAACTGTGCCTGCCACTCTTGCGCTACGGTACCCATTGGTCTACCGATCGCCTGTCCCTGAATGGATACTGCCGGCGACTTGTCGCGACGTTCCAACAAAGTAGGTCCCGAACCAAAAGTAACATTGGCAAATTGATCCAAAGAAATAGAAGCACCCTGATTATTGATAAATTTCAGATCACGCACGTTGTCGATATTGGCACGACCATTTTCCGCATAGCGGATATTGATATCGTACTCATTATCGCCGGCTCTGTATTTGTTATCCGTATTTCCTGAGAATGCCGTTTGCATCGTCATACCCACAGTAGAGACATTTAGTCCCAAAGAGGTCATTTTATCACGGTCGATCTTCACATTGATCTCGGGATTACCCGCTTCAGAAGTCAATTTGACACCCGCTGCTCCAGGGATCTTGCGCAATTGATCTGCCGCCTTCTCTGCAAATTCCTGTGCATCTTCGACAGAAGCACCGATGATGGTCAGCTTCAATGGCGCCTGCTCCGCTCCCATGATACCCACATTGACGGTTTTGATTTTTGCACCGATCAGTTTATTTTCCAGTTCACGCTTTAATGTCGCTGAATACACCTGTGAGTTGCCCTCAAAATTTTCTTTGTCGAGGATCACGTGGATCTCCGATTTGTAACGCGAACCCGTTGTCGAAGCCATACCATCCGAAGACTGTCCCACTGTCGTAATAATTTCTTTGACATCGGGTTTCGATTTAATATAAGCCTCCGCTTTCTGCGTCAATAAATTGGTCTTCTCCAGGGAAGCATCTTTATCGAGTTCCAACTGGATGAAAAACTCCTTACGGTCGATACTCGGGAAGAAATCCGAACCGATATACCCCTTACCAACCAAAACAAACGATGCCGCAAGCAAACCAATGGCCAATAATAAAGCTGCCAACTTGGTTTTCCAGGTTCTTAAGGCCCAAACTAACAATCCTGCAACCCAATGTGTAAAGCTGTTCAAACCGCTTTCAAAACCATGAATAATACGGCCAAAGAAAGAAGTTTTGCTCAAGTGCTCCAATTTACCAAAACGCGAGTATAACCAAGGCACTACCGTAAATGACACCAATAAGGATAATAAAGTCGAGATGATTACAGTCACACAGAATTGTGCCAGGATATTGGCCACCAAGCCCGTAGACATCGCGATCGGTAGGAACACCACCACAATAACCAAGGTGATCGCCGTTACCGTAAATCCAATTTCCGAAGCACCATCAAATGCCGCACGCACTTTGTTTTTACCCATCTCCATGTGGCGGTGAATATTCTCGATAACAACGATCGCATCATCCACGAGAATACCTACCACCAGAGATAAACCTAATAAAGACATCAAGTTCAGGGTATAGCCCATCAAAAGCAAGCCAATAAAGGTTGCAATCAAAGATAAAGGAATTGCCACCATGGTGATCGCCGCATTACGTAAACTCTGCAAGAAGAACAACATGATAAAGCCCACCAAGGCAATGGCAATCATTAAGTCGTGGATCACGTTATCGGCTGCATTCAATGTAAATTCTGAAGAGTCATTGGCCACCAGAATTTTAATATTCTGTGCCGCATAATCCTTCTCTACACCACTAATTACTTTTCCACTTTTATCGTGTACAGCAATCGTTTTCTTCACCGCTTCGGACACCGCTACCGCATTTGCATCAGACTGTTTAAAGACCTGCAATAAGATCGTATTCTGACGGTCCAGGCGGGCCACTTTTTCAATCTCTTTGATACCATCCCGTACATCGGCGATATCGCGCAGATAGATCTGCACCCCTGCCGGCGTTGTGATCGGGAGGTTACGCAGCTCCTCGATCGAAGTTACTTTACCCGAAAGACGGATGGTTGTCCGGTTATCGCGGGTACTTACGTTACCTGTCGGAAAATCGAGATTGGATGCAGCTACTATTTGCTGTACCTGAGAAATTGTCAGTCCATAACCTTCAATTTTCTTCGGATCTACAGAGATCTGGATTTCACGTTCCTCGCCACCGATCAGGTCTACTTTTGCAACACCATTGATCCGCGCAAAGACCGGCTGGATTTTATTATCCAAAAGATCATAGAGTTCTTTCTCCGATAAGTTGGAAGTGACGGCCAAACTCATGATGGCCACATCATCCAGGGAAAATTTGGAGAGTGAAGGTGTCTTTACATCATCCGGCAAATCGTTGATCACGGCATTGATTTTCCGTTGAGCATCGGTAAGCAGGAAGTTGACATCCGCGCCGTTGTTGAGGGTAATCATGACAATCGATACCCCTTCCAACGAAGTCGACTCCACCTTTTTGATACTTTCCAGGGATGAAATGGCATCCTCTATTTTTTTGGTCACCGAGCTCTCAACCTCTGCAGGTGAAGCTCCCGGATAGACCGTCTGTACCGTAATGACGTTAATTTCAAATTTAGGGACCAATTCATAGCCCAATCGCGTATAAGAAAACAACCCGCCTAATGTCAGTATTATAAATAATACGATAATTATACTGGGGCGTTTTATCGATATTTCGGTAATTTTCATTCGAATAATTTATTTTTAATAGCCATGCAACCGGGGTTCCATCTGCTACTGATTACAGTATGCTCTATTTAATTATCTCTACAGGGCTTTGGTCAAATAGATTGATCTGACCCGAAACAATCACCTGATCGCCATTTTGCAAACCACCTAAGATCTCGATGTAATCACCAAAGTTTCTACCCGATTTGACATTTGTTTCGATTGCTTTACCGTTTTTCAGCACAAAGATCTTGTTGTCGCTCACACTACCCACAAAAGCATTTCGTGGTACGATCAATGTATTGCTGGCAACGCCTTCGCCGAAGATGGCCGTACCATACATACCGGCACGCAATTGGTTCGATGCATTATTTACTTCGATTTCCACCGGGAAATTTAAGCTACCATCCGATTTAGGTGCAATAAAAGTTACTTTACCAGTAAAGCGTTGGTCTGCATACACACTCGCTGTCACATCAACAGATTGACCGATCTTTAAGGTCGCCACATTCTTTTCGTCTACATTGACACGCAATTTCAAGGTAGCAACATTCACAATATCGAAGGCCGCAGCACCGACACTCAGGTAAGTTCCCGGTTCGATTTTACGTGAATTGACGATACCCGATACCGACGTTTTGATGGTTACATCGCCAGCATTCAATTTAGAAGCTCTTAAGTTATTTTTCGCATTCTCAAATTGCAATTTCACCTGGTCTAACTGTTGTTTGGTTACACCTCCCGTAGAAAAAGCACTTTCAAAGCGATTCAGATCAGCCTGCGCGTTGGTATATGCGGCTTGCGCATTCGCCACGTTCACATTCAGTTTATCACCCTCGATGATCGCCAAAGTCTGTCCCGCACTCACATGAGAACCTTCATCAACCAATACTTTCACTACCCGGCCGGCAGTTTCTGCCGAAACAGTTACTTCCTGTTTCGGAGAAAATGTTCCGTTAGCAGTATAGCGTAAATCCATGGAAGATACTTTTGCTGTATCGATACGCACAGCAATAGCCACATTTTTCTTGGCTACTTCTGCTGTTTCGGCTTCGTTTTTCTTTTTATTCTTATTTAACACAAAAAATATTCCTGCTAGACCAGCAGCAATAATAAGTAGGGTAATAATTCCGCGTTTCATATTGTATTAGTCAATTATTCGTTAATGAGTGATTTAAGTTTTCCATTTGCTTTGATCAGCTGAACTTCAGCAATTTTATAATCCAGCAAGGAAGTGTTTAAATTATTTTGTGCATCTGCATAAGCGTTTTCTGCATCCAAAAGATCAGTCAATGTCGCTAGACCATTTTTATAGTTGTTGTTTGTATCTTCCAATACCGATTTCGCCAAATCCACATTTTTGCGATTCGACTCGATCGTCAACAAGGAGTTTTTGATCTGAACCTTTGAATTCTCTGCTGCCATACTTAAGGCCAGTTTCGTATCAGCAATATCCACCTGTAACTTATCAATATCAATTTGCGCCTGACGAACTTTCGATCGTGTCAGGAATCCGTTGAAAATAGGAACGGTCAGATTAAGTCCGATACCCGAAAAGCCGGACCAATTTACACCTTCAGCTTTAGAAAATAAAGGAAAAACAGGTCCCAAACCCTGTCTTCCATAGTTGGCAGTCAACGACAGCGTCGGATAATATTTGGAGATCTCTGCTTTTTTATTTAATTCAAGCAATTCATTTTGTTTTGCCAACACCTGAATCTCCGTCCTGTCAGAAACGTCTAGCGGATTATATACAGCATCTAAGGCAACAGTCTCAAAGGTGGAGCTCGGCATGGAAATCTGCTCCGACATGGACATGCCAATAACAAATTTCAACGCATTTTCCTTTAGCTCAACGGCATTTATCAGCTGTTGTCTAGAGGCTTTTAAATTCGTCACGGCAACGTTTGTACGGTCCAAATCAATCTTCTTCGCTAACCCATTTTTAAACAACCCCTCGATAACATCCCTTGTTTTTGTTGTGCTCTCCAAGTTGTTATCTACAGTTTTCAATTGCAATTTGGACTGATAAACATCATAATAACTATTTGCCACTTTCTCAATAAGCTGCTCATCTGTTAAAGTCTTGTTGACTACATAAAATTCACGTGTAGTTTTAGCAGCCTTCAATCCAGTAAATACCGTTTGATTAAACAGCTGTTGGTTTAAACTTATTGAATTTGTGGATTGCCATTTTTGTCCAAAAGCTGCCATAACGGTTGTCCCTGGCTGACCAACAAGCTCTCCGGGTAAAGCAACTTTTTGGATCATTGGATTGTAGGTAATTCCACCATTAAAATTCACTTGTGGCAATGCGCCTGATTTAACTTCCGCGATTTTATGTTCGGCATTTATGACATCGAGCCCTGCCTTTTTCGCATCAGCTTTGTTCTGCAAAGCAAATTTAATGGCATCACTTAAGCTCAATTGTTGCTGTGCATGACCCTGGAAAACCATCGTACCTAATAAAAGGCTGGCTAGTATTCTGATTGTTTTCATTCCTAATTTATTTGTCCTAATTTTATATCTACTTTTTATTTATACCATTAAAAAACAGCTTGGTAGCCAGCTTTTGTTTTTGCAACACTTCATCAAAACGATCCTGATTTGGAATCCCCGAAATGATATCCGAGATATTGCACATCAGGGATAAGCTCTTCATCAATTCCACATAGATTTCGGCCGTATCATAGAGATGCTCCCCATCGATTTCACCTTTTTCGGCACCGATCTCCAGGATCTCAAACAAGGCTTTCACATCGCGGTCGTGCAGGCACTGGAAAAAATCCTGCATGGAAAGTCCCTTGATCCATTCCAGATTTTCGTTCATGTGCAGCATATAGTATTTCCGGACAAATGCATCGCGCAGTTCCAGTATTTTCATGATCAGCTCGTAGGTAGTGCCCACATGCACAGCCACCATCTTCTCCTCCTCTTCCCTATATTCATCCGTCAAACGCACAATCACATCCCGTATAAGTGCATTCTTTTTCCGAATAATAGTAGTACAAATTCGCTTTGGTAATTTTTATATCCTCCGCAATTTCATTCATCGTAGTCTTACTAAAACCGTAATGCATAAAGCGTCTTATAGCCGCATGAATGATTTGATCTTTTCTATCTTCCATTCTTCAAAAAACTCCTTTCTACTTTCTGACTTTTATCAAAAATTGTTCAAAAATATAAAAAGTAACATGTTGGGCAAAATAAATTTTGAAATTGTAATAATTTTGATATTAACCTGACAACAAAAAAGGCAAACTCTCGAGTTTGCCTTTTATTATACGAACAGATCTGTTAGAATGCGACCGTGTTCTGAAAATGTTTTAAAAATTTTCGTTTATCCAGTTTATAGAGCCGTGCTGCACGATAGGCAACTCCAGTCTGCACTTCGTCGAGTTCTTTTAGAAAGCCATAATTTTGCATTTTCTTTCTAAAATTGCGTTTATCGAGTGGTTTATTCAAGATTCCCTCATACACCAGCTGTAACTGGGTGAGGGTAAATTTTTCGGGCAGCAGCTCAAAAGCAATCGGCTTATAAGCAAGGCGCCGCTGCAATCGCTCCAGACAGAGGTCCAAAATCTGCTTATGGTCAAATGCCAGTTCAGGTACATTCCGAACGGGAAACCACTTCGCCTGTTTCATATAATTTGTAACAGGTTTGGTTTTCAATTTGGTATTATCCAGCTGCACGAGGGCGTAATAGGCTACCGTCAGAATCCGCCCCTTTGGATGCCGTTTTAATCCGGCAAAGGAATGCAGTTGATCCATAAATACATCTTTCAAACCTGTATTCTCATACAAAATTCGTTTTACGGCATCTTCCATCTCTTCGTCATTATCCACGAAAAAACCTGGCAATGCCCACCAATCCTTAAAAGGATATTCATTTCTTTCGGCCAAAAGAACTTTTAATTCTCCTTCGTGAAAGCCTAATATGACACAGTCAACGGTAAAATTACTATACAAAACTTCTAAATTTATTTATGTGCAATATACTGAGCTAAATTTAGCGGTTACTAATCATCGGGTTATCTGTAACAATTATACGCTTCCTAAACGTGATGCGCAAAAAAATATTGAAAAATTTATTCAAAGTGTAGAATATACACTATAAAAATCTTATATTCGTAAAACCTAAAATATAGCGTGTGATAAAAGAAATTAAAAAAATAGGTGTATTGACGTCGGGAGGTGATGCTCCTGGGATGAATGCCTGTATTCGTGCTGTTGTTCGAACAGCATTACATAAGGGATTGCAAGTAACGGGTATTTATCAAGGATACCAAGGTCTGATCGACGCAAATTTCATAGAAATGGATACGCGTTCGGTCAGCAATATTATACAACGTGGTGGTACAATATTAAAAACAGCGCGTTGCATGGAGTTTAAGACGCCGGAAGGCCGTCGAAAAGGATATGACAATCTGATCGCTGCCGGTGTGGATGCATTGGTGGTCATTGGTGGTGACGGTACCTTTACAGGGGCTAATTTTTTCTCCAAAGAATTTGAGATACCTATTATAGGTATACCCGGCACGATAGATAACGATCTTTATGGTTCTGATTATACCATTGGTTACGATACGGCCAACAATACTGTAATTGAAGCTATTGATAAAATCAGAGATACTGCGGCGTCACATGAACGTCTTTTCTTTGTTGAAGTAATGGGCCGGGATTCAGGTTGTATTGCGTTGAATGCAGGCATTGCTGGCGGAGCCGAAGCAATCTTACTTCCAGAGAAAGAAACCGCCATTGACGATTTAATCCGTCATTTAGAAGACGGTGCCATTAAGAAGAAATCGTCGTCTATTGTTATTGTTGCAGAGGGCGACCAAAATGGTGGTGCTTATTATGTCGCAAAAAAAGTAAAAGAAAAGTTTGATCATTACGACACGAAAGTTAGTATATTAGGGCATTTGCAACGCGGTGGTTCTCCAACGAGTTTCGACCGCGTGCTTGCGAGTAGATTGGGCTTTGCTGCTGTCAATGAATTATTGGCCGGAAACACACGAGTTACTGTTGGGCTTCGTGGTAATGAAATCAAGACAACTCCAATTGAAGAAGCAATCAGCAATAAGGAAATTAAACTTAGCCCTGATTTATTGGAGATGGCTGAGATTTTATAATCATAATTTGAACAGACATGATAGCAGTAGTATATAGTGGGTCTCGATTTTCAGACTGGAGATTGGCTGACAAGGGGCGGATCACCACGGGGTTCCGCATGAACGGGATCAATCCTTATCTTCAAGATGAGCGCTCCATACTACAGCATTTGCATAAAAACACCAACCTGATCAACAACGCCGAAAAAATCAGACGGATCTATTTTTTTGGTGCGGGATCTTCGTCGAAGGAACGTAAGGATAAAATAAAAAACGTCCTCGAACGTTTTTTCGTCAATGCGCGCGTACGGGTTGATCATGATGTCATTGCTTCGGCAATTTCGACTTTCGGCGACGAAAGAGGAATTATTGGCATCATTGGCAGTGGATCAAATGCAGCTTTTTATACAGGGAAAAAAATCATTGACAATAACTATGGTCTAGGTTATATTCTGGCCGATGAAGGGGCGACAAACTGGAACAGCCAGCAGTTGCTCAAACATTATATGACAGATACCTTACCTGTTGATCTGCGGGACAAACTGGAAAGAGAATTTAACATCGATAAGAAAACCATTTTGGAAAGGGTGTATATTTCCCCACAACCGACAAATTTTCTGAATTCATTTACCGACTTTGTCCTCGAAAATAAGGATCATCTATTCATGAGTCAATTGGTTAAAAATGGGCTTCGTACGTTTATAAAAACCTACATCAAGCCATTAATGAAAGAATATCCGGACAGTGATGTAAACTTTACGGGTTCAGTAGCGTTTAATTATGAGCACTTGCTTCGGGAAGTTGCCACAGACGAATTTAATATCAGTATTGGTACTGTTGTAAAAGAGCCGATACATAATTTAATTAAATATTATATCAATAAAAATTAAGAATATGAAAATTGGAATTAACGGATTTGGCCGTATTGGTCGTTTAGCATTTAGAGCGGCTATCAATCGTCCAGAAATTGAAATTGTTGGTATCAATGACTTAGTTGAACCAGATTATATGGCTTATATGTTGAAATATGATTCAACACATGGCAAATTTGACGGTTCTGTAGAAGTAAAAGACGGTAATTTGGTTGTTAACGGAAAAACTATCCGTGTTACAGCTGAGAAAGATCCGGCAAACTTGAAATGGAATGAAGTAGGTGCTGAAGTAATCATCGAATCTACAGGTTTCTTCTTGACTCAAGAGTTGGCTCAAAAACACATCGATGCAGGTGCTAAAAAAGTGGTTATGTCTGCTCCCGCGAAAGACGACACGCCTACTTTCGTAATGGGTGTAAACCACAAAGAGTTGAAAGCTGATCAACACATCGTTTCAAACGCTTCATGTACAACAAACTGTTTAGCGCCTATCGCTAAAGTATTAAACGATAAATTTGGTATCGTTGAAGGTTTGATGACAACAGTACACGCGGTTACAGCAACACAAAAAACTGTAGACGGTCCTTCAGTAAAAGACTGGAGAGGTGGTCGTGGTGCATACCAAAACATCATCCCTTCATCTACAGGTGCTGCTAAAGCAGTAGGTTTGGTTCTTCCAGAATTGAAAGGTAAATTGACAGGTATGTCTTTGCGCGTTCCTACAGCAGACGTTTCAGTTGTTGACTTAACAGTACGTTTGAACAAAGGTGCTTCATACGAAGAAATCAAAACTGCAATGAAAGAAGCTTCTGAAGGCGAATTGAAAGGTATCTTAGGTTATACTGAAGACGAAGTTGTTTCTTCAGATTTCTTAGGTGATGCACGTACATCAATCTTCGATGCAAAAGCAGGAATTTCATTGAATGATAACTTCGTTAAAGTTGTATCTTGGTATGACAACGAATGGGGATATTCAAACAAAATCGTTGACTTGGTATTAGAAGTTGGTAAATTATCTTAATCAACTCGACCAATATCCTATAAAGGGGCTATTCTACACGAATAGCCCCTTATTTTTTTTCCTTAAAAATCAGCAGGTTGGCGTTTAAACGCAAAAAAAAGCGCTTTTAGCTTTCGTAATTCAAATAATCCGTCTATATTTGCATCATCAATAAGGCAGACAGCTAAATTGAAAAGGTGCCATAGCTCAGTTGGTAGAGCAAAGGACTGAAAATCCTTGTGTCGCTGGTTCGAATCCAGCTGGCACCACCGAAAAGGAAGAACGCAAGGTTCTGATAGATTGAAAGAATAATAATTCCAATGCGAAAATAGCTCAGCTGGTAGAGCACAACCTTGCCAAGGTTGGGGTCGCGAGTTCGAATCTCGTTTTTCGCTCACCTGCCTAGGTGGTGGAACTGGTAGACACGCAGGACTTAAAATCCTGTTCCCGTTAAGGGAGTGCGGGTTCGATTCCCGCCCTAGGTACAAAAAGAGACGCCGAATATCGGTTGTCTCTTTTTTTTTATACCAATATAAACCCTTTGCCCCCAATTTAATATTAGGCCATTTCGAGTTCGATTTGAGCGCAGTACTACGATTAATATCATCGTAGCATAATTTTTATGTTTCCGATTTGGGATTTTAGAAAAATTAATCGTAATATTGCAATAACATTATGGGACTTACTAAGACAGAAATATTCACAGAAGAACAGAATCAGCTCGCGACAATGCTCAAAGCATTGGGCCATCCTGCCCGTATTGCGATCCTTCAATCCATCATCCGTGCAAATTCTTGTATCTGTGGTGATCTGGTTGAGGAACTAGGATTGGCACAGCCAACAATTTCCCAGCACCTTAAAGAATTGAAGAATGCGGGTATTATCCAGGGCACCATTGAGGGTGTACGGGTATGCTATTGCATTGAACCGAAAGCCTGGAAATTATTGAAAACAAACCTGGCAGCTTTCTTTGACTCTTATAAAGAGAACACAAACTGTTGCTAAAAAAATTTACATCAATTAATCGTTAAATTGCAATATAACATGAACAACTCCGCATTTATCAACTGGGAAACGTTTAAAACGCAGCTCCAGCAAAACCCGAATCAAATTTTACAATTTGAATATGCAGCAGGAAAATGGGTAGATCCCTCCTACCATATTACAGAAATCAAACAGGCTCCGATCGTATCCGTCGATTGTGGTGGCGTAATGAACTCCTGGACTGAAATCATTGTCCAACTATGGGAACCAAGGGAAACAGAAGAAGGCCGTGCAATGCAGGCAAGTAAAGCGATGTCTATCGTTGATATCGTTGAAAAGAAATTGCCGCTTAATCCCAATGCTATTGTAAAAATTGAATTTGGCAACTCGCAGTTCGATACACGCCAAATGTATCCGGGTAATTTTACCGTATCCGGACAAGATTTAATCGTTAACCTTACTCCAGATTATACCCAGTGCAAAGCCATTAACCGTGGAGGAAGCTGTGGCACCACGTCAGATGGAGAAGAATGCTGCGCACCCGTTGCTAAAGCCGAACCTGTAAAGCTGGAAATGCTTAATCTGGCTGCTGATGGACCCGTTTGTAAACCTGGTGGCGGCTGCTGCTAATCAAAACATTAAATAATGGAAAAAATATTGGTACTCTGCACCGGCAACAGTTGCCGCAGCCAAATTGCAGAAGGATTTTTAAGACATTTCGCAGGTGGCCGAGCCGAGGTTTATAGCGCCGGCATAGAAACGCATGGCGTTAACCCTAAAGCCATTCAGGTTATGGCTGAAGCCGGCATTGATATCTCATCCCACACCTCTAATCATGTCAATGAGTATGCGGCAATAGACTTTGACTATGTAATTACGGTCTGCGATAATGCCAAAGAGAGTTGTCCATATTTTCCCTCAAGGGCTAAAAAGCTACATTACAATTTCCCAGACCCGGCAAAAGCTACCGGAACGGAGGAAGAAGTTATGAATGAATTCAGAAGGGTACGTGATCTTATCAAAACATACAGTGCTGAATTTGTAGCGGAAAATCTCGATAAATAAACATACCCACTAACAAAAAAGATGTCAACCAACAACTGCGCCCCAGCACATGAAAGGAAAAAATTGAGTTTCCTCGACCGATACCTTACCTTATGGATTTTCCTGGCGATGGCAATCGGAGTATCTATTGGATTCCTTTTCCCGTCTTCGTCTGATTTTATCAATTCTTTCTCGAGCGGCACCACCAATATTCCACTTGCCATTGGCCTGATCCTGATGATGTATCCACCACTTGCCAAGGTGAAATATGAAAATATGGGCAACGTATTTAAGGACACAAAGATATTGGGAGCTTCCCTACTCCTGAACTGGATCATAGGGCCTATTCTAATGTTTATCCTGGCGATTGTATTTCTTCGGGGCTACCCCGAATATATGATCGGCCTTATTCTTATCGGGCTTGCCCGCTGCATTGCAATGGTCGTTGTATGGAATGAGCTGGCGGAAGGAAACCGCGAGTATGCTGCTGGACTCATTGCCCTCAATAGCATTTTTCAGGTTTTATTGTACAGCGTTTATGCTTATATCTTTATCACCGTTCTGCCTCCAGTATTTGGGATGAAAGGTCTTGATGTCAATATTTCGATCGGTCAGATTGCGGAAAGTGTCGGAATTTATTTGGGTATTCCCTTTGCAATGGGCATAATCAGCCGTTATGGCCTGATTAAGTTAAATGGAGAAGAATGGTTCCAAAGCAAATTTGTACCGCTGATCTCTCCCATCACCTTAATCGCATTATTATTTACAATTGTAGTCATGTTCAGCCTGAAAGGTGAACTGATCGTTCAGATTCCTATGGACGTTGTCAGAATTGCGATTCCTTTGGTGATCTATTTTGCCATTATGTTCCTGGTGAGCTTTTTTATCGGTAAACGAATGGGCGCAGATTATTCCAAAAATGCAGCCATTTCTTTTACAGCTTCCGGTAATAATTTTGAGTTGGCTATTGCAGTTGCTATTGGCGTCTTCGGCATCAACAGTGGCCAGGCATTTGCCGGTGTTATCGGTCCACTCGTGGAAGTGCCTGCATTGATTGCCTTGGTCAATGTAGCTTTTTGGTTAAGAAAGAAATATTACAAAGGCCAGGTGATATAGCTCAAGAAAATTATTTATTGCCGGAAAATTGATAAATTAGTTGATATGTTCCATTCAGCTCATTCTCGCAGGCACTGGCCTACACTCCTGCTGTCCGCACTCTTCTCCTTAAATGGCTTAGACCTCAGCGCACAGTTGTTTCATCAGGACAGCCTAAAATTAATAGCCCGACAGTTTGCCTTTACCGAAGGGCCGGCAGTGGACAAGGCCGGGGACATCTATTTTACCGACCAGCCCAATAACAAAATCTGGAAATATAGCACCAAAGGGCAACTTTCGCTTTTTAAAGATTCTGCAGGCCGCGCAAATGGACTTTACTTTAACCATCGGGGTCAGCTCCTTGCCTGTGCCGACGAAAAGAACGAAATCTGGTCAATCAGCAAAGATGGTCAGGTTACCGTCCTGCTGACAGCTGTCGATGGAAAGAAACTGAATGGTCCAAATGATCTTTGGGCAGACAAGAAAGGTGGCATCTACTTTACAGACCCCTTTTATCTGCGCGATTATTGGACCCGGAAAAAGCCAGAAATAGCGGGGCAGAAAGTCTACTACCTTCCTCCAGGAAAAACGAAAAAACCCATCGTAGTAGCTGATGATGTAAGCAAACCGAACGGCATTGTCGGCTCGCCCGATGGAAGATACCTCTATGTCGCAGATATCGAACGGAATAAAACGTACAGGTACACCATTGAATCTGACGGCAAGCTCAGCGGACAGACGGCGCTTATCGATCAGGGATCTGACGGGATGACATTGGACCATCAAGGAAATATTTACCTGACAGGCAAAGGCGTTTTTATTTATAGTCCAACAGGCCTGCTGATCGGCCATATTGAAGTAAATGAACCATGGACATCCAATGTCTGTTTTGGTGGTAAAGATCGTACGGATCTATTTATAACCGCATCAACAGCCATCTATAAGATCCCCATGCATACCCAGGGAGTGGATTAATACCAAAGAAAGAAAAAACATTCACTCGATATTTCGTAACTTGCCATACACCGCAGCATTTTAAAATGGACTGTTTCCAATGTTATTTTTTTCAATTATCAGCTCAGATGTCCCCTTTTGTAATGCTCGATCGTTTGATGGTAAATACTAAAATTTAAAAACGATGAAAGAATTTATGCTAATCTTCAGACTAAAGGCCGGCGCTGATCTCAAGCCTTCTCCAGCACAAATGCAGGAGCGTATGAACTGGCTGGCCAGTATCGCTGCTCAGGAAAAATTGGTGGATAAGGGAAAAACACTTTTACCGACGATCGACAGTGGACGACATATATCCGCTGATCAAGTAGTTACCGACGGCCCCTTTACCGAATTAAAGGAATACGTCAGTGGCTTTATTGTAGTGCGGACCGAAAACATTGATGAAGCTGTAGAAATTGCCAAACAGAATCCAATATTTAAAATTGGCGGAAGTATTGAAGTGCGTGAGCTCCTAAAATCCTAATTCCGTTGGAAAAGCCTACATCAACAGCTGAGTTGATACCAGGTCTGTTTCGCGACCTATATTCCAAAATGACGGCTGTATTATGCCGTCATTTTGGATTGTCCGACATCCAGCTGGCGGAAGATATTGCGAGCGATACATTTTTAAAAGCTTCGGAAGTCTGGCCAGTTACCGGCATCCCAGCAAACCCCCAAGCCTGGCTCTACACTGTCGCCAAAAACAAGGTAAAAGATTACTTTAAACATAAGGCTGTCTTTGAACTTAAAGTCAAAGACAATATCTTAAAGGAAATGAATGAAAAGACGCTGCCAGACGACATAGACCAACGTACCATTAGCGACAGCCAATTGGCAATGCTATTTGCCATCTGTGACCCAATAATACCCATAGCGGGGCAGATTAGTTTAGCATTGCAGATCTTATGCGGATTTAGTATCCTAGAGGTCGCCCAGGCGCTGCTCACAAATAAAGAAACCATAAAGAAGCGCATATTTAGAGCAAAAACAGCCTTAAGGGATAGCAAATTTGAACTAAAAGAATTATCCGATAGCCAAATAAGCGCTCGCCTAGCCGCAGTATTGAAAACGATATATCTTCTTTTCAACGAAGGATATTATGCTCAACATGAAAATCACATCATTCGAAAAGAACTATGCATGGAGGCCATACGATTAGCTCTCCTGTTGACAGCACATGAAACAACCAACCTGCCACAGACCAACGCTTTAATAGCGTTAATGTGTTACCAAAGCTCGCGGCTTGATGCCCGAATGGATAAGGATGGGGCAATCGTACTTTTTGAACAACAGGATGTGCAACAATGGGATAGCGATATGATCGATCAAGGTAATTTCTACATGGTACAGGCGACCGATACGCAGGAAACCTCCAAATACCATATCGAAGCAGCCATCGCTTATTGGCACACCGTGGTGGATAACCAATCGAAATGGGAATACATTTTAAAGTTTTATAATCAGTTGATTCTGATCGAATACTCGCCCGTGACGGCCCTCAACCGGGCATTTGCCTATGCCAAGGTGTATGGCACAGAGGCAGGTATCGAGGAAACAAAAAAGCTTAATCTCATTAAAATGTCCCATTATTTTGGATTACTGGGCTACCTCTATCGGGATCTTGACCAAGCCGAAGCAATTGATAACTACACTAAAGCGCTGAATTTAGCCTCTTCATTAACTGAACAGGATGTTTACCAAAAACAAATCCTTGCACTCCGGTGATAATCGATACCAGATCCCAAGGCAAAAGACTTGGGATCTGGGCTAAAAACAACGGTTAAGGTATCAGCTTTATTCCCTTGTTGTGACCTCAGTGGGGAAAGTCAGCCAATATCGCGTTGTAATCGGGTGAAAAATTAGGGAAGGCCGTACCTTCTATCCGATACGTCTGGATTTTCGTTATCCCAACATAGGTTCGGAAGACAGCAACTAGATAATCCGCTATGTAGTCTTGTACCGACGATGAACTTTGCATTCCACCGGAAGCAATAGCCAAATAGACATCTTTGTCCGCGATAAGTCCAACACGATTACCGGTGCCATCATACGTGTAGGTAACACCAAAACGAACCAGTTGATCGATCCATGCTTTAAGGTGAGCAGAAATGCCGAAATTATGCATTGGCGTACTGATGACGAGCATGTCCGCCGCATTAATTCGCTCAATTAAATCATTCGCATAGGCCAATGACTTAATCGAACAGTAATCTGGCGTATCTACTGGGGTATAAAATCCCTGAACCATCTCATGGGTATACAAAGGCGGAGGGGTATCAACCAGATCCCATGTGACAACGGAGATTGAGCCGTATTTTTTTCTGATACGATCGATAATTTCTTTGCCCAAATTTGTGCTATAGGAGCTGTCTGCTCTTGCACTTGATGTAATGTGTAAAATGGTCTTCATTCGTTTTAACTATTTTACGACTTAACGATCAAGAAAAACAAAAGGGGACACTCCATTCTTAGAAATAACACCCAATCCGAACATCACTCTCGTTCCGATTACCCAATTCAACCTTAACGATGTACCAATCGCTCTCTCTTCTTACATTTCATTATCCGCACTTACCTGTGCCTTATAGCGATCAATCTTTTGGTAAACTTTGTTAAAAAACATTTTCTTGTCCCGTGTTCCGGCCGTGTTTAACAACCTGGAATTTTTGAGCTGATGCTGATAGAAATTGAAGGCGTGTCGACAGCTGTCTTTATCATTGGTAATGAAATAGCCCAGCATCGTATGCGGAACGAATAATGATTTTCTGTCGTTATTTCCAACTAGGACGTTATTGTTTAAAATCAATAGCTCATGGTAGTAAAGCTGGTACTGGTCATTGTTTGGCACACAACTTTTCTCCAGTGAAAACAGCAGTTCTTTAAGCTGCTCACAGAGCATCTTTCCGTTTTCGGCGGTCAGTAAGCCGGCCTGGGAAAAATAGATGATCTGCTGGAGTGTACTGTTAATTGTGGTATCATTCCAGATCTCTTTCACCCGGATGGACGAATAATAATCATAAAGCTTCTGCCCCCTACTATCGATCGGTGTTTTCGACAAAAAAGATTCGAAAGACAATTCCAAACCGTCTGGACTCAATAAATTGAGCCATACATATTTTTTGAATATGGACAAAAGCCCTGTATTGATGGTGTAAAAGATCGGAATATCCTTTGCCGAGTAATACACGTAAGTCTGAAGATTGGGTTCAAACTCCGTTAACGATTTAAACGAATGCTCCAGATAATTTGACAGATCATTAAAGGACTGGATTTCCGCTGTTTTTTTTACTAAGATGTGATCACTTTGCTGAAATAGCTTATCCAAAGAAAGTGAAAAGCGATTTGCAAGCTGCACCGTCTCTCCTATTGAAAATTTGCTCTTCATTGAAATTCTGCGGTGCGCCGCATCATAACTAATATCAAGCGCGTCAGCAATCACCTCAATAAGAGATTTCGAGGGATCAATTTTTCGCTGTATTTCCTGAATCAACTTTTCCTGATACATAAGCCAACTATTTTTTTGTGATAATCACAAAAATAAAAATTTATATTATTGTTTCTCACAATTTTAACTGCGATTATCACAATAACTTTGAAAGACAATACACATTTATTTTATTAAAAGCCAGCTATGAAAACCGTATTAAATAAACAAGAGGAATTCGCAAGCCAATTCCCGATCTTGACAAACACCCGCCTAGCGCCATCACTCTTCCATGGCAACATTGAAAACTTCATCGGCATGAGTCAAATCCCTACAGGGGTCATCGGCCCCCTTAAAGTTCATGGCACTTCAGCCAACGGAAATTACCATATTCCCCTTGCCACAACTGAGGGTGCATTGGTTGCATCCTATCACCGCGGATCTAAAGCCTGTTTGCTCGCCGGCGGGATTACCTCGATCTGTCTGCAAGAAGGAGTTCAGAGAAGCCCCGTATTCAAATTTGAGAACATCAAGGATTTAAGTCTTTTCGTTTCCTGGTTCCTCGCAGAGAAAGAAAACTTTCAGGAAATCGTCAAACGCACAAGCAGATTTGCTAAGTTAACCGATACCCGCATACAGATTGAAGGCAACCATTTAACCATATCCTTTGAATATTTCACTGCCGATGCGGCTGGCCAGAATATGGTTACCATCTGCACAGAGGCCATCTGCCGGTTTATGATTGACTCTTGTCCTATTAAGCCCAGTCACTGGTTTATTGAGGGAAACAGCTCGGGAGACAAAAAAGCGACCGCCGCAGCTTTCAATCATGTCAGGGGTAAAAAGGTAACAGCTGAAATAACATTACCGGCCAACATCGTGTCCGAAATCCTTAAAACTTCAGCCGAGCTGATGGATCGCTATTGGCGTACGTCCACCATGGGTGTTATCCAAAGTGGAGCTATAGGTGCACAGGGGCATTATGCCAATGGATTGGCCGCTTTGTTTTTGGCAACGGGCCAAGATGTCGCCTGTGTTGCCGAAGCGGCAACGGGTATCACGCGAATGGAGCAGAATAAAGACGGATCACTCTATGCTGCCGTCACTTTACCCAATCTTATTGTCGGCACTATCGGTGGTGGAACAGCACTTCCGACCCAAAGAGAGTGTCTGGAAATGATGGACTGTTATGGCGAAGGGAAGGCCATAAAATATGCCGAAATAGCTGCAGCCCTTGCACTCGCAGGAGAATTATCTATTGCCGCGGCCCTTTCCGCAGGTCATTTTACACAGGCACATCAAAAATTAGGCAGAAAAAAATCACTATAAAATGGAAACTAAAAAAGAAAACAGATGGAATGTGCCCAATGCACTTTCCGCCTACCGTATACTGGCATTACCCTTTATCAGCTATGCCCTTTTAACAGCAGACAGGGATCTCTTTATCCTATTGCTGTCCATCAACCTGATTAGCGATATCCTCGATGGATTAATCGCCAGGCTATTTAACCTTCAGACGGAATTTGGCGCCAAAATAGATTCGATCGCAGATATCGGAACATACCTCATGGCATTCATCGGCATGATAACATTGGAAAAAGGATTTGTAATGGTCTATAAAATCGAATTTATCCTACTTATTGCCCTGTGGATTGTTCCCCAGATCTATGCTCTTATCCGATTTAAACGCTTTCCCAGCTTCCATTTATGGTCCTATAAATTAACGGGCTATCTCCAGGGCATATTTATCTTTAGCTATTTTGTCTTCGGATTTAACAGTTTTTATTTCCACCTGATGCTAACCGTAAGTTATTTGGCCTACCTGGAAGAATTGGTCCTCGTGATTATTCTCCCGAAGCTGCAATCCAATCTGAAAAGTATATTTCTTATCCAATTACAAAAAAAAGCTTGATTATGTATGTATTGATGGCGAATATAGCGTTGTTATTTTTTGGCATCGGGGCATTGGTCACAGGCTATCTCAATAAGAATAGCCAAGTTGCACAAGCCAGGGAACGCTGGTTAAAACTAGGTTTTTACTTCCTGATTTTGATCCTTGTCTTTTTTTCCATTTATATGGACTATGTCAGACTTTTGGCTATTTGCATTGGAATAGCCGGTTTTTACGAAATTGTCAAGGCCCACCTATATTCAGAACGACCACTGCTATTCTTATGTCCCGTAGTGGTCCTTTACGTCGCTCTTATCGCTGCATTTATAAACTTCGGGCACAGGGCATCGACAGAAAAGGTTTGTTTTATCTATTTTATGGTGGTGATTTTTGATGGATTCAGCCAGCTCTGCGGTCAATTATTCGGCAAAAGAAAACTTATTCCCTCGGTTAGTCCCAATAAAACTGTTGAGGGTCTAATTGGCGCTTTGGTCATTGCCACTGGTACCAGCCTTTTCCTCTTTCCATCCATCGACCTGTCCATCACGCAAACTTTAAAGACCGCCCTTTTTATTTGCTTTTCCGCATTGCTGGGCGATCTATTGGCTTCGTGGTACAAACGAAGCTGTAAAATTAAAGATTACGGCACCCTCATTCCAGGGCATGGCGGAATACTGGATCGATTTGACAGCTTTATATTCAGTGGAGCCATGTACGGACTAATTTATCTTTAAAAACAACATTATGAAAAACGATTTAGAGAACATGCTCCTATTAGGCACCCTTTTCTTGCTGCTATTCGGACTTGCTGAACTATTGTATCAACAGTTTAAGGTCAAAGCTGAGTTTACCCGAAAACTCGTCCATGTAGGTACAGGGATAATCTGCATGTCGTTCCCGATTTTGATCAGCAGCCACTGGTCTGTTTTCACCCTATGCGGATTGTTCACTTTGATTTTATTGCTGTCCATCAAGTTCGATTTATTGAAATCTATCCATGCAATCGACCGAAAATCTGTCGGTAGCCTGGCCTATCCTGCGGCAGTCTATCTTTGCTTTCTCGCACAGGTATTGTTGGACAAAGGGTCTATTTTTTATTATTTGCCCTTGCTCACCTTGGCAATATGTGATCCGATGGCAGCATTATCTGGCAAAAAATGGCCTTATGGTTCTTACCGCCTATTTGGTGCGCGAAAAACACTACTAGGGTCCGCAGTGTTCTTTGTATGCGCTTTGATTACCGTGGTTGTAATTGGACACTATATGCAAGAGCCAAGCTTGCACATGAGCGAAATCACCATGATATGTACCCTGGCTCTTGCCGTGACCATAGCCGAAGCATGTAGCAAAGACGGTTACGACAATATAAGCATTCCGGTCAGTAGCATGCTCAGTCTGTATGTTCTATTTCCCTGACAACGAACAGTCTAGAAATCTTAATTTCGTTTGCGGAATTATTGAATACGAATTCTTTGGCTATATTTATGCTATCATTGTTAGATCTATATGAAATCAACTCCTTTAAAAGTTATTGTTTTTTTCATTCTCACGATACAATTCTGTTTCGGACAAACTTCTCAGGACTCGATTTTAAGCAGCAACCCTTTGAAAACTTCGCTGGATAGCTTAGTTCAACGGTCGGCAGAACACTATCTACAATCCCCGATTACCGTTGACCTATCGATCGGAATAATAACGGGCGATTTAGCACAGCAATACGATTTTCACCGTGGTACGGGCAACTTGAGTCGTACCAATACCATTTTCGGTTTAGGTTCCATTGCAAAAACGTTCGTCGGCATAATGCTTGCACAGGCGGTCATCGAAAAAAAAGTAAATCTTGAGGATGATATCCGAAAATATTTGCCTGGGGATTATCCAAATTTGCAGTATAAGGGACATCCTGTTCGACTGGTAGATCTGGCAAACCACACTTCAGCCCTACCTTCGATGTCGAGAAATTATGATGATAAATATCTCGATAGCATCACCAAATTGCCCCACAAAGCATTTCGGGAGTTTTACCGTGTTTATACCGCCGACAGCCTGTTCCGGGATATGCACAGATTTGTGCTTGATACGGTTCCTGGCACAAAATTCCGCTACAATGGAAATGCGATGATGGTGTTGATTGCCCTATTGGAACGCGTTTATCACAAACCCTACAACGATCTGGTAACATCATATTTAAAAGATCAACTGGGCATGAAGGATACAAAACCACAACTCTCAGCAAAGGATGAGCGGCGGCTCATCGCCGGTCATGACGACCGTGGAAAAGCGTTGCCCTTTATTCCAGACTATGGTTACAGAGCTGCTCCCTCCATGTTTTCAACAATCGGTGATATGCTCAAGTATGCATCCGCTAATCTAAATAACAACCATGCAGCCATCGCACTAAGCCATAAAACTACGTTTACAAGGCCCGACGGTATGGACCTGGGATTGGGTTGGATGATGGATAAGGAGGAAGATGGTCTCTCCTATCTTATGCACACAGGGCGCGACGGCTGTGGCTTCACTGCACTATGCTACCTATACCCCGAAAAGAATACCGCTATTATCATCCTTGCAAACGATAGTAGCGGCCAGGACAGATTAGCTGAACTGAAGGATAACATCAGACGAACTTGGCTTACCGAATAGCTAGCGTCGCCGTCCGACAACAAATTTGTGCAGTTTTGCTTTTACCTGCTTGCCGGAGCCAATAATAACAACCATAAACCCGCCAAGGATGGCCAGGGCAATGCCGCATTATTTGGCAGTCCGATGGGTATAGCCCTGTGGTCAGACCAGTATATTGTCGTCTGTGATAACGACTACAACAACCATTATTATAGTATCCGGGTTGTCAATAGCTATGGTGTAGTGACCACCATTGTCGGTGGCAACAACCCGACCAACAGCAGCAAAGACGGTATCGGCAAAGCAGCACAGTTCAATGGCGTCAATGTCATTGAATTGTTTTTATCCGTCCGCTTTGGGTTTTCTTTTCGCCGATTATTTTATATTTTTGTACATCTTCCAGCAATAATCTAATTTAGTCGGGAACAACCATTATGCAGTTTAACTTCGCCTTTGATTCCAGTCCGTTTAAAACCCTGATCGCTTTTCATAAGATTATACCATCCTTTGAAGCAGCGGCCCTATCACCGGTTGGCTTTCAGGCCAGCTATGCCCGAGCGCTGCTGGAAGAAATCAGCAAATACCCCGAACTTATCAATGGGGTCGAAAAAGCAGAAGACCTGCTGCGCTATGAGCCTATTATCAAGGTGCTGCTGGCCGACCTGTTCCCGAGCTCACTGACACATAATGAGATCAAGGCCGTCACCATTCCCTTCCATCTCTATACGTTCAACCATACCGCAAGACTGGAAAAAATATTAGCGGATGCCGGCGATCACTATGAATTTAGCCTTCGTGATATCTCGCCCGATACCTATTATATTCTCAATTGTTGCGTTATCATTAGTCAGTATTATGGCTTTAAGGTGGATGCCATGGATGCTCCCCTCTTCTTGGATATTCCAGACAAGAATAATATCATCCATCATTACCGCGTCCTATTCAATGCCGATTTTATCGATGTCCTTCCGACAGAATGGGCGCTCGATCTTACGGCTGAAGATATTACCGAACTGGTCGACAACTTTTCGGATATTGCCCTATGGAAGTCCAAATTCCCCGAGCAGAGCTGGATCCTGAAAGGCTTTTCCATTATGACGCTTTTTGATGCGACCATTGAAAATGCGGTATCCAGCTTCAAGAGCAATCTGCTGCGCGAAAAAAGCGCTGTCCAGCTGGCAGAAATAGAAAGCATTTTCAGGTCGATTTATAAAATAAATGATCTGCGCATCGGATTGACCTCCTTTGAAAAGGTCAGGAACGAGTACAACTTACGGATTGTCGAAAAACAGCTGTACAGTCATCTGCTTTACGACTCGACGATCGAGGAATGTGAAAACATGCTCTGCAGCGAGACCTTGGAGAACCTGCTCACCAAGGACGAATATTTTGTTGTACCGGATATTGACAAGCTGCCACTGGATGATCCAAAGCAGGCCTATTTTATCAACAAGCTCAAGCAGCAACAGGTAAAGAGCTTTATTTTTGTTCCCCTCGTCGAAGGCGACAAAGTGCTGGGTCTACTGGAAATGTCCTCATCCAAGGTGCGGGAACTCAATTCGGTCAATGCCAACAAGCTCAACTTCATCTTGCCCTTTATCAAAGATAAAGTCTCGAAAGCCTTTGCAGAAACTGAAAATCAGATCGAAGCGGTGATCCAAAAGGAATATACCGCTATACACCCGAGTGTCAAATGGCGGTTTCAGGAAGAAGCCATGCATTTCCTCAACGACCGCGCCTTTGGAAAAGACTATGCCCTGCAGGAAATCGTCTTTGACCATGTTTATCCGCTCTATGGACAGATCGACGTACAGGGCTCCTCAGAATCCCGCAATCAGGCCATCCGTCAGGACCTCATCAATCAGAGCAAGGAACTGATCGCATTGTTCACGGCGGTCAACCAAACGCAGCGATTACCGCTCTTTGAGCAAAAGGTCTTCGACCTGGAAAGAAACCTGACGACGCTGCAGCAAGCGCTGCTGACCGATACGGAACAGCTTATGCTCGATTATTTTAACCAGGATATTCACCCTATTTTGGAGAATTTCAGGAAAAACAACAAAAATAGCGTCGCCACCGAAGCCATCGGCCGCTATTTTGAGCGGATCAACCTCTCTATCGGCGGTTTTTACGAGGCCCGACAGGATTATGACAACTCCATCACGCTGATCAACAAAAAGCTGGTAGCCATCCTCGACGAAAAGCAGGTGGAAGCCCAAGAATACTTTCCTCATTATTATGAGCGCTACAAGACAGATGGTATCGAGCACAACATGTATATCGGGGCCTCCATCGCTCCCGGTCGGAATTTTGAACTCTACTACCTACGCAATTTACGGCTGTGGCAGCTGCAGGTGATGTGTGCGATGGAACGCGAGTTTAGGCAGCTCCAGCCCGCCCTTCCGCATCAGCTGGAGGTGACCTCATTGGTGCTGGTCTTTGCCACCCCCATTTCCATCCGCTTTCGCATGGACGAGAAGCAGTTCGATATCGACGGCTCCTACAATGTGCGCTACGAGATTGCCAAGAAACGCATTGATAAAGCCAAGATCAAGGGCTCGACGGAGCGCATCACACAAAAAGGCAAACTGGTTATTGTCTACTCCAATGTACATGAAGAAACAGAATATCTGGGATACATCAACCTACTACAGCACAAAGGATTACTAGACGATAATATCGAGCAGTTTGAGGTGGAAGATCTACAGGGACTAGTTGGCCTGAAAGCGATCCGTGTGGGATTCAATTTTCAAGATCTGCACTAAAGTAATTCCTGGTGTTCCATCAGGTAGGCCAATGCCTCACGTACGGCTTCCTCGCTGCTTTTTGGATTAAAGCCGAGTTCCGTGCGCGCTTTGCTGATGTTAAAATCCTGTTGCAGCCCCGAAAACATCGCAATATCTTTGGTGGTGATCACCGGAGCTTTCCCTTGCAGCCGTGCCGCAAATTGCATCAGGCCGGCAATCGTATAAAGCAATATTTTGGGAACAGCTGCCGGAATCTTGAGCTGAAGTTGTGGATATAGCTTTTGTGCCAGCCGGGTCGTATCGCTAATACTCATGCACTTTTCATTGGCGAGGATATAGCGTTCTCCCGCTTTCCCGTTTAGGGCGGCAAGGTAGCAGCCCTCAGCGACATCTTTGACGTCTACCCAATTGAGGGCTATCCCCGTATCGACAGGAATCTGCTTGGTCAGAATAAGGCGTAGCACATCGTACGATACATTGAGGGGCAGAGCGGCTTCGCTGCCGATCATGGCACCGGGCATGACCGACACCAGTTCGATCCCCAATTCACGTGCTAGCTGAAAGGCTAACTTTTCGCCATCGTTTTTGGAATTGTAATAGGCATCCCTCCGGTCGGGGTTATAGCCATTGCTCTCCCGTGTGGGGGTATGCGTATAATCCAGTGCTGCGATGGAACTTACATAGATGATTTTTTTGACGCCTGCCGCCGCAGCCGCTTCGATGGTATTGCGGGTCCCCTGCATATTCACGTCGTAGATTTCCTTTTGCGGATCCCGGGCCCATAGTTTAAACGCTGCACCTACGGCATAGAAGGTATCCACTCCCTGCAACGCCCGTATAAAAGAAGCCTTATCGGTGATATCTGCCGCCACAAGCTCGCAGGGCAAATCCTTTAGTGCAGCGCTATTGTCGAGATTTCGCACAGAAGCGCGTACCTGAAAACCCCGTGAAAGTAATAGTCTCACCAAGTTGTTGCCCAGGTGCCCATTTGCGCCCGATACCAGTACCAATTTTTTTGTTGTCATGTGTCTGATTTTAAATGATAGCACAAAGTTCTACTTTGACCATTCAAAACCAGTTCACAAATGTTACCTAATGATCTGTTTGCGGATACGGCTCAAACTTTTGGGGTTCATGCCGAGGAACGACGCGATATATTGCATGGGTACGCTGTGCAGCAGATCTGGCTGTTCGGCCAAGAGCTTGAGGTAGCGTTTTTCGGCCGTAAGCGTGGCTAGCTCTTTCGATCTCTTCTCATTGTAGCTTAAGGCCTGCTGAAACACATACATACTAAAATCTTTAAATGCAGACGATTGTGCTGTTAGCAGATCGAGGTTTGCTTTGGAGATACGCAACAGTTCGCAGTCGGTGATGCTTTCCAGATTATCTTCAGAACGCGTCTGATTGCTGAAATTCTGGTAAGAGCATATAAATCCCGGGGGGCAGTTAATATGTGTCGTCAGTTCGTCGCCTTTATCGTTGTAATGGAACAGACGTACAAAGCCCGACACAACGAAATAGAGGTAAGCCGGTACCTTTCCCTCCTCTTCGATGATCTGATGTTTGGCATAGCGCACTGGCTCCATATAGTTCTTACACAGATCAATCTCTGGCTCCGATAACTTGCTGTGTTGTTTGATAAGCTGAATAAACTTTGCGTGCATTGTATCTATTTTATTCGTGCCCCTCACCCTTGCGCTATGTACATTCCTAATGCTTTGAGCGTGATATTGCATCCGGGGAAACGTTTCGTTGACTAAACAAATATACTAAAAGCGATTAACATACTAATAAAATTAGTAGACAAATATCGGTTTATAGAAATTACTCTTGCCATATGTACCACAAATGCGTTTATCCAAAGCGATCGGAAGGCCCCATTTATGCGTCATTTAATACCTAACCTGCCCGTTGAAAATGCTCCGCACGAGACCACCATAAATCACAAGAGAAGCCAGCACAGCATGCAGGCTCCACTAGTGCGTGGTTAGGCCGGTCTACCGTAAAGGCATCCAAGGGGATCATCGCCAAGAACAAGGGTTTCGAGGCAAAACGCAATGCTAATCAATTCGGCATTCGGCTATAAATTCCCGTGGCGTGATTTTAGTGTGTACTTTAAAATATCGGGAGAAGTACGAGACATCACGGAAATTAAGTGCATAAGCCGTTTCTTTGACCGATATGCCTGAGGCCAGCAATTTCTTCGCCTCCAACAGGATGCGGGCGTCGATCAGGTGTGTCGCTGTACTACCAAAATAACGCTGACAGAGGATGGTCAGGTGGCTGGTGGTGATATTGAGTTTTTCCGCATAGAAAGAAACAGCCCGGGTAGATTGATAAAAAAGATCAATGAGTTTCAAAAAAGTATAGACTTTGGGGTTTTCATTAACCTGCGTCAGTTCCCTGAAATAGGCTTTGGAGATTCGGCTGACCAGAAAAGCAATGACGAAGAGGCGCGCGATAATCAGATCCTTAATTTTTTTCGAATGGATTTCTTCGGCAATTCCCTCAAATTCCTTTTGAAGGTATTCAAATTCTAATAAATTCATTTTCAGCACAGGATGTTTTATAAACATGGGCAGCGCAAAATGAAAACCGATCGAAAACAGTTCAAAAATGCTCCGGTGTACCCGTAAACCATATCCCTTCACATCTTTATTGAATTTAAACTCATGCGTATGCTGAGGCTGCAGCAGGTGAAATTGTTTAGGGCAGAGCTCAAAATCCTTGAAATCGATCCGATGCGTACCGCTTCCCGATTCAAAAAGCAAGAGCATAAAAGAATCATGCGACTTGGCCTTCGTCCAGTTTTCCCATTCCGCTAGCGGGAAAAAAATCACTTCCTCTTCCGTTACAATTTCCCTGTTTAAGACTTCAAAACCCGTCCTGGAATACATCATCCTACTTGAATTAAATGTTTAATTATTCGCCAGCAAGTGCAGCTCCATAGCCTGAACCACCTAGCGTTTGCCTATTCTTTATATTTAATGGTGGAAATTTAAAGAGCTTTACAGAAAAAGTCTAAACGAGTTATAATACGGATAAGTAAAGTAATGATTTGGAATAGAAATATATTTTCTAAACCTGAGCGATAGCGGCAAAATCTGTTGTATGAAAGCAGAAAAATCGGGTGGCCCACTGGTTTGGAAAGTTGTATGACCAGCAAGCAGATCCGCCATCAGGGCTCATACCTCCGCAAAAAATAAAGATCCTCAGCCAGCGTTAATACCGCAGCAAAAAAAGGCGGACCAGCATAGCTGATCCACCCTCAAACATAGACCATCGAAAGACGGTGCACTAACCATTAAACAACCTAAAGAACGGCGTTCTCCTAGGAAAATCTTCATTTAATTATTAACCACATTACGCACACAACGGATGGTATTGCCCTGGTTAAAAGCTACTAACTGAATGGACATATTCTGAAAGGTTCCATTACTGACTTCCACATAAAGAATACGATTTTCGTTACTGCCCGTATTATAAGTTGCACTTTTGTAGCGAAGGATTCCTGTACCGGCAGAACTTCCTGAAGGAATCTGCTGACGGATACCATTGGCATCAATATAGCCATAAAAACCCAAGACCAGATCATTATCCGGATAAGCTGAATTGGCTGCCTGCGTACCTATCCAGGTAATGGTATGTCTATAACCGTCAGGCACCTTGGTGATGGAAGTCTTTCGGTTGCTATTCTCTGTAAGTTTAGTATACTCTGCTTTTGGATTAGATGGATCACCTTCAAGTGGCGATCGCCAGGTCAGTTCGGGATATACCCTTTTGCATTGATCGACTGTACGGTAGTCTGTTCCACGCGGTGTTGTTGCACCAAAGTTCCAGTATTCCGTATTGATGCTTGGGTAAGAATAGTTGTTATCTGTACGGAATCGGTAAGCGTCAGAGGCTCCCGCTGTATAGCTTCCACCATATAGCTTTTGGCTGTCGTATACGAGGTTGGTCCGCGCCCATACCAGCCCGTTCACACTCACTCCAGATTCAATCAACCGTACATTGGTTTTGGACAGGGTCCCCTTAGTCATATTCAGTGCCTCACTGTGACTGATCGGTACAATGGTATTTTCCGAAAAATTACGTATACTATTATCATCCAGTGCAATATGAAGGCTATTAAGACGTACACGCAAATTATTGGCCGAGATAGCGCTTGTATTGGCCGTGTAGAAATACGCTTTTTTCTCAGCATTTCCCCAGCGGCTGTCCACTACGATCATTTCTGAACCCTTGATCGGCGCTACATCCTGCAGATTGGAAAACGTTCCATTGAAGATGCTGAAATCACCGGTCTGAATGATGTTGGCAAAAGTGTTGCCTGCACCTTTACCCAGCGAGAAAGCGGAATTGTCGGTGATGCCACCAAAGGCTCCCCGGGTATTGATATCGACCTCCACTGCTGCCATCTGGCGCAAGAACAGGATATCCAGGTAATTGTTGTCTGTCTGCGTGGTGATCTCACCGGAAGCAAACATAAAATCCTTGTTTGCAAGATCTGCGCCCGCAATACGACCATTGGCATCGATATCCGGTGCAGTAGACACATCATTGATCGAAATGGCATACCATCTATATTTGGAATTGGCTTCTACCTTAAGATCGGGATCCTGGCCAGCATTGAGCAACTCATTATACAATGGTTTGGAAGCGCCATCTTTGATAAAGATCAGGCGGAACTTTTTCTTGTCGCTCAAAGGGACATCTGCAGCCCTTAGCTTATTTGAGTTTGTCGATGCGCGTAGGTTATTGTCCGACTGTGTCAGCGCATTGCTCTGCATATCCGTAGCGAAGTCAAATTCGCTGGCAGACTGTATATTCAATGGGGAGACTGCTTTTGACTCAAAAGTCATGCTTGCCTGTAATGCAACTGCACTTTGCTGGCTGGTCGAAACACTTCCTTTTTTTGCCGTGGCGTTCACATCGATCACATCGTCGTCGTTGACAAAACGGACCGAACGGATGGAGACATTACCTTTATTGGCCTGTATATCTTCTGTATTTTCTTTGTTTGAACAGGACATCGCCGCCAGGGAGCTCACTCCGAGGATCAGCGCCATGCTGTAATTGCTAAAATATCTTTTCATTGCTATTAAATATCGTAATCTTTATTATTAGACCATCCCGATTCAAATTCCCGTTCTGATGGGGTCTGACCGGCGTTTTGCGAGCCCGTATTGATGTTGGCCGAACCCGCTGCCACAGACTGCTCCAGTTCAATCTGAAACATCTCGATCTTTGGCGGAATGTACTTGTTTTTCTGTTTTCCGTTTTTCATTTTATTATTTATAAAGTTTACAGTATCCTAATTGTTAATCTAGGTCAGCTAGGCAAGGCTTTTTCAAAAGTCCAATGGTAGCGTACATTGGACGATGAATTTTTTACCGCTGCAAAAGTATTACGGAGATAAACGCAAAATCAGGACGATTCTGCGAAAGGTTAGGACAATTCCTGTTTTCAAAATTTTTATCCCAGCATTTAATTTTCAGCAATGCAACGAAGGGAAATCGAAAGAACGCGCCTGTACCATGGCGCCGCCGTCGCTGTGTCGTTTACTGTTTTCTGCTGCATACTGAAGGAAGCATTTTCGACGGATCCAGTAATTTTTAGCGTGTTTACTGTGCAACTGAACCATTGTCCCGAATAATTCGATCCTCTTCCTAACTAAGAAATATACACAGCGTTATTATTGGGAATGTCGATGGGATCGCTATTTTTATTCGGGGGCTGCGTCATTGAAAAAATAGTCTTTGCGAAATGCCGCTTAGAGTTTGCGGTTGCCTACCCTCACCGGTCTGTCCGGTTTATACTCATCCCAGCCCTTAGACCGCAAATGATACACGTTATCCAAAATTATTGATCTCTTTCGTTACGGTGCAAATGGGGTTGTTTGCCGGTATGTTTCTTGATGAAACTTCTGAAATTTGCGACATTACTAAAACCTATTTCGAAAGAAACCTGCGAAATGGATAAATTCGAATGTCTGATCAAACGAATAGCCTCCCCGACTACAATTCCAGAAATAAATGCTTTTGCAGATTTCCCGCTATTCGCTGCGCAGAGCTCGGAAAGCCTTCTGCTTGTAAGTTTTAATTTATTGGCATAAAAACTGACTGAGGTACTTTCACGATAATACTTGTATACCAGAATGTTAAAGCTATTAAACACGATCTGTTCCGATGAACTGCACAGCTTTGATAAGATACCCTGAAGAGAGAGCCTGTAATGCCCTTCAAGCAAAATTGACTCGACACAGTGATGAGCGACCAGATCCAATATTTCCGGTCCCTGTACCCGCGCCATTTTTATGCGTTCAATAATAGCCGTATCAAAATAGGCCTGATTTCCCATTTTACCCTCAATCTGTATGGCATTCTGAATGCCATAGAACAATATGGAGTTGAGAATCTTCACGTCGGATTTCGATCTCAGATAAAACGCTGCGGTAAATGATAGCACATAGCCCCCTATTGGCGCATCGTTCATGAATTTGATTCGCTTTCTCGGCCCTACAAATAGTAGCTGTCCGCTATCCAGCGTATAAAACTCCCTATTTACAGCAATGACGATCGGTTCATCTATTTTTATGATGTAATAAGTATCACTTGTTATATCACTTTCAGTTTGTTGGAATTCGGCGAGTGTACAAATCCCAAAATCCTGTAGCCCTATTTCTAGGTCGTTACTATTCATCTTCGTCTCAATAAGCGTTTATACAGTTATCAGCACTAGAACCTCCTGCAGATCATCTTCACTTGTCTGAGATCGTAAGCTGATCCTGTTTGGAACCCACATCGGATTGGAAGCTGTGCTATGTTATCATGCGCTGTTATCTGTGTATCAAAAGACAGTCAGCTTTGACTGCCTTTTGCCTACATATTTTATCTTGTGGTATACCCGCCATTGGCGAAAATAGTCTGTCCGGTTATCCACCAGCCATCCGTTACCAGAAACTCAATCAGTGGTGCAATGTCCTTAATATCGGTAAGTCCACCCAGTGCAGACGCCGACTTGTGATAGGCTACAGCATCTTCAGATTCCTGTCCGTAGAAGAAAGGTGTATCCATCGGACCAGGAGCTACTGCCGTAACTGAAATTCCACGCGATCCGAATTCCTTAGAAGCAGCCCTTGTAAAATGTTCTACAGGGGCTTTCATTCCCGCATATGTCGAATAAAGGCCTGTATAGGCTGCTAATAAAGACGTAACGACAGTGCAGATTTTGCCGTTATCATTGATCCGCTTGCCGGCTTCGAGAATAAAAAAATAAGCGACCTTCGAATTAATATCACTCATGCTGTCGTACTCAAGCTCTGACGTCTCTACAAACGGTTTTTTCAGTACTTTACCGACCGTATTGATTGCGATATCAACCTTACCGAACTTTTCTTCGGCTCTGTCAAATAGCGCTTTTATATTTGATAGCTGTGTAAGGTCGCCCTGAACAAGCAGTCCCTCGGCACCAAACGCCTGTACATCCGACAATGTTTTTTCTGCCTCGGCTCTTGTGCTCTCACTATTGTAGTGAATGACAAGCTTTGCTCCTTGTGCCGCAAAATCCCGGCTCAAAAGCCCCCCTAAGTTTTTCGCACCACCTGCGATCAAAACTACTTTTCCATTTACTTCTTGATTTGCCATAAATTTGAAAATTTGAATCCATCGCCCACTGATTTGCCGTGGATGCGCTGGATTACAGGTTTAGATTCTATCAGCGCTTATTCTGGCCTCTCAAAGCCATTTTACCCCGCTAGAATCTCTCAAACCAAATATCAATAATTGAGCTGCCAATCAAAAAAAACAGGGTTTCACAATGCTATCACACTTATCAAAATAGCAGGTAGTCCCGTGGTTATCAATCCATATGCTTCGATAGCTAGAAAGAGTAGATAGGTCAAAGTGATTTTCATTAAACAGTTAACTAACCCGATCTGAGGTTGGAACGGAAATATAACGTCCGTAAATATCCAAAAAAAAGGACCACCCGTTGAGGTGGTCCTGATTAATTGATTAATTGTATGCGTGAATTATAGCCATTGCGTAAATTATCGCTATTTTACCTGCAGGATCGAACGCTGGTGACTAAAGTTTTCCAGACTAAATCTGCCGTGATATTTTCCCATTCCCGAAGCACCTACGCCACCGAAAGGAAGATAATGCGATCCGACGTGGATCAATGTACTATTGATCTCCGCATCGCCGCTGGTGGTTCTTGCGATCACGTCATCGGCAAATTGTTGACTTTCAGAAAACACGTACAGCGCCAATGGTTTGGGTCTGCTATTGATCTCTTTCAGTACTTCATCAATATTGCTGTAAGTTAAAATAGGAAGGATCGGACCAAAAATTTCCTGCTGCATCACCGCATCATTCCAGTTGACATCGTCCATCAAAGTTGCTTCAAAATGGCGAGTTTCCAAATCATATTTCCCCCCATAAATAACTTTTTCGGGAGCGGCATCCAGGTATCCAGCTAAATTCCCGATCTGATGCTGGCTTACAATCTTGCCGATTTTCCCTAAAGATTCGTCGTTGTATGTAGCTTTAAGATAAGATTTCAACTGATCAATAAAGGCGCCCTTCACAGATTCATGCACATAAACGTAATCCGGAGCAACACAGGTCTGTCCGCAATTGATCCATTTGCCGGCAGAAATGCGCTGAACTGCTTTTTCGATGTCCGCATCATGGTGTACGATCGTTGGGGATTTTCCGCCCAGTTCCAAGGTAAGCGGAATCAGCTGTTCGGCAGCGGCTTTCATGACAATTTTACCAACATTCGGACTTCCCGTAAAAAAGATGTAATCAAAAGGAAGGCTCAATAGGTAGGTGTTTTCTTCAATAGCGCCCTGAAAAACGGCAACATATTTTTCATCAAAAGCTTCGCTAACAATATCTTCAATAACCTGGGCAACATGGGGCGTGTTTTCAGAAGGTTTGATGATAGCCGTATTTCCGGCCATCAGGGCACCGATCAGCGGACTGAAAGTCAACTGCACCGGATAATTGAAGGGACCTATGATATAGTTTACACCGTAGGGCTCATAAATGTACTTACTGATGACTTCCGCTCCCGAAGCATGCGGTTTTGATTTGACATAGGTTGGTTTTGCCCATTCTTCCATATTTTCGATCATATCGTCGAGTTCATCGAGAACAATCTGAACTTCGACGTATTCCGCTTCTGCCCTGCTTTTTCCAAGATCGATATTCACTGCTTCACAGATCGCATCCGTATAACTCGCAAAAACTTTACGGAAATTTTGCAACTGTCTTTTACGGAATGTGATTTCCTTCGTTGCTTGCGTGCCGAAAAAGTCTTTCTGTTTTTCGAATACTTCTTTTATTCTGTTTTTAATTTCTGTAGTCATTTGTTTGTGATTTTATGCATTTTAAAACACACATAGCGCATAAACTGTTTGTTTTAATAAAGTAAAAGTGTCTAGTGTGTTTTGTATCTTGTAGAACAAGATTATGGTGCTTTGATACAAAACAAAGGTAAAGTAATTTTATATTGTGCAAAACATAATATTGTCATATGTATTAGCTAAAACCTGTATTTATAGCACAATTTAACGTTATTATTACCCTTGCAGAGTACGTAATTTTACCCATTCAAAACTGGACTGTAATACCTATTTTAGGCTCATTAATAAAATTTTCTATCTGAATGATCTATGGCGGACATCAATACCATTGAAGGGTTGCAACAGGAAAACCGGAAGCTGAGGAACAGCGTTTCTGAACTGTCTGAATTTATTGACAAAGCCTCCCTATCCCTGCATTGGGTCAACAGCGAAGGGATTATCATCTGGGCCAATCAGGCAGAACTTGATCTGCTCGGTTATACTCCGCAGGAATATATCGGTAAGCCGATCAGGAACTTTCATGCCGACCAGGAGATCATTGCGGATATCTTGCAGATGCTTGCCGCAGATCAGCGCATTATAGACCGCCGTGCGACACTCATTTGCAAGAATGGTGATCTGAAGTATGTCAACATCAATTCGAGCGCACTGATGAAAGACTCGGAGTTTGTCCACTCCATGTGCTTCACCAAAGACATCACCGAAGCTGTTCTGGCTGAACAAAAGAAAGATAAACTCACAGCGATGTTGGGGGAAAAGGAAGAACGCCTGCGGCTTGCCATTGTCTCTTCAGGAATGGGTACCTGGGACTGGGATTCAGCATCTGCAAAGGTCAGTATTTCCGAACGTTCGCAACATATATTAGGCCTGCCCAATGAGTTATGCCCTAAAGAACAACTTATCGACCTTGTACATCCCGAAGACAGGCCTACGATCTTTAAACAGATTAAAGAGCTAAGTGAGCGTAAAACTGACGGCCATTTTGATTTTACCTGTCGGATCATTAACGGCTACAATGGTCTAATTGCTTTCATCCGGGTACAGGGATCGGCCTATTTTAGTAGAAGCGAACATGCCGGAAGAATAATCGGTACAATCATAGATATAACAGACCAGAAAAGAGCGGTCGAAAGAAGCGCGGAACTGGTGGCGATCGTAAATTCATCCTATGATGCAATAATCGGAAAGACTTTACAGGGAATCATCACAAGCTGGAATGCAGCAGCCGAAAAGCTCTTTGGGTATTCTTCAAAGGAAATGGTCGGTCAGTCTATATTAAAATTGATCCCTGAAGAAAGACATACGGAAGAAAATTACATTCTGGACCGTCTTTGCCGAGGACATTCCATAAAGCATTTTGAGACAGTGCGTAGGACAAAATCAGGCAAACTGATCGATTTATCACTGACGATATCCCCTATAAAAAATGATTTGGGAGAAATCATCGGGATTTCCAAGATCGCCAGGGATATCACAGCGAAAAAACAAGAAGAGCATCGCAAAAATGTCTTTATCTCTATGGCCAGCCATGAACTCAAGACACCGCTGACAAGTGTCCTGTTGAGCGCACAAATTATGCAGCAACATAAAGAACTGTTCGGGGAAAAGAGCGCGGCGATGGGATCAAAAATCGAAAACCAGGTAAAAAAGATGATGCTTATGATCGGCGATTTTCTCAGTGTTGCAGAAGTTGAACAGGGAAAACTACAGCTCAACAGATCATCTTTCAACCTAAGGGAACTGATGCGAGACTGCATAGCAGATCTTGGTACACATAACCACCGCATTGAACTGAGCTGCGATGCCTCCAGCGAACTTTTCGCAGATCGGCCAAAGATAGACCAGGTGTTGGGGAACCTATTGAGCAATGCCGTGAAATATTCTCCTAAGGGTGGCACAATAACTATCGGTGCGGAAAGCGTCGATGGAAAAATTCGCATTTTTGTACGCGATCAGGGATTAGGCATTGAAAAGAAACATCAGAAAAATTTATTCAAGGCTTTTTATCGCGTAGATAATCTGAACACCTCTTATATATCAGGATTTGGCATTGGCCTGTATATCGTGGCTGAAATATTGCGCTGCCATGGCACAAAGATCCAGCTGGAAAGCGAGAAGGATAAAGGATCAACGTTTTACTTTGACTTAAACATCCCTCTAAATTCCAGTGGCGTCTGAGCCGTTTTCTTTTTGAAAAGTTTGCTGAAACTCTGTGCATGCTCAAAACCAAGTTCGTAAGCAATTTCATTTACGGTAAGTTGTGTCGTTGATAATTTCTCTTTTGCTCGCTCAATAAGTTTATGGTGGATATACTGCTGCGTGCTCTGGCCAATGAGCGACCGTAGCATATCGCTTAGATAACCCGCAGACACATTCAACTGCTCCGAAAGAAAATGGACCGTTGGCACTCCCTGAATTACCGAATGATCATGATCCAGATAATCATCCAACAGCGCTTCTGCCTTCAGTAGAATATCATTGTTTATATTTCTTCGCGTAATGAACTGCCGCTTGTAAAACCGGTTGACGTAGCTCAGCATTAACTCCACCTGCGAGATAATGACTTCTTGGCTAAATTCGTCTATCCGATTGTCAAGTTCATTTTTCATGAAATTCAAGATCGCTATCATTGTTTCTCTTTCCTGATCAGATAGATGTAACGCTTCATTCACAGAATAGGAAAAATAGCCGTACTTCCTAATTTTATGGGCTAAAGCGGAACCCAGGAAAAAGTCAGGATGGATCAGCAGCAGATAAGCATAGGTATCCCTATTATATTCTGTGCTGCCCACCAATTGATTGGGCGCAAAGAAAAGCATACTTCCTTCATTAAAATCATAGTACCCCCTGCCGTACTTGAGTTTTCCGCTGTTTTTTGTTATAAAAGTTATCTTGTAGAAACTCAGGACATCGTATATTGGAGCCATAGCGGTATTGAATGGATTATCCTGATTGAAATGGACCAAGCTAATCAGGGGATGCTGCGGTTTTGGTAGGCCAAAAGCTGCGTGACTCTCGGATATGGATATAAAGCGTTTTAACTTATCCTCTTTCTTTTTCATACAATAAATTTATAAAAAAACCTGTAGCTTATAGCTACAGGTCTTCCTTTGTGTAATTCTACCACGGCACTCGACCGCCTTGTTCTGTGCGATAGGTAGCCGGTCCCGTAAAGCTTCCATTGGGTATATCTTCCGCCAGTGCCACGCGTATCGGCTCAAGTGAGCCTTCTTCCACTGTATCTGTACCTTCAAAGTTATTCAAGGCTGTCGCTGTAAAACCCGGACTTACCAGATGTACCTTAACATTGGTATTTTCCAATTCATTTGCAAGAGAAAGGAAAACACCATTTAAAGCGGTTTTCGAAGCGCCATATACGGCATCAAATCCACTACGGAATGCATTGTCCGGATCTGCATTCAGGGTCAGTGAGCCTAGAGAACTTGAAACGGTTACGATCCTAGATTGTTTTGCATTCCGAAGTAAAGGCAACAAGGCCTGTGTTATGGCAAGCGTGCCAAAGACATTGGTTTCCCAAACCTGGCGCATTTCAGCTATGGATGTGACGCTTGCCTTCTGCGCACTCAGAATTTCCCACATTGTACGACCGGGGATCCCTGCGTTTGAAATCGCCGCATTATTGACCAGCAAAGTAAGGTGCCCAAACTCATTTTCTATTTTACCGACAGCATTCCTGATTGAATTATTGTCGGTAATATCCAGTTGAATGGCATGCGCTTCACCTCCTATCTGATTGGCGGCATCCTTTCCTTTTTCTAAATCTCGTGATCCAACAAACACATGATATCCATTTTCAGCAAGAGCTTTGGCAATCTGAAAACCAACACCTGTATTGGCACCTGTAACTAGGGCTACTTTTATTTCATTTGTCTGCATGTTAAACTTATTTAAATGTAACAGGACAAAGTTCCGCAACTATGGGCGGTCAATTGTAGCTGAATTGAGGATATTTCTAACCAAATTAAGGGTAGATATAAATTCACCGCTAACCTACAAACCTGACAAACTTCAGTTGAGTTGCATTGTAGGAAAAAATAAACGGACAACGGTTCCTGTCCCTATTTTACTGGAAATATTAATAGATCCACCTAAACGCTCGATAAGCTCTTTTACAAGAGGAAGGCCTATTCCTGAAACCTGATCCGGTTGGAGATGTAATCTTTCATGGGCCATAAATTCCAGATTGAGATTTACATCGGGAATACCGACGCCATTGTCTTCCAAATAGTATACAATTCCTTTACTTGTCTCCTCACTGTAGATATGTAGATAATCATGGGCTGTCTGTGCTGCATATTTTATGGCATTTGAAATAAGGTTAAAAAATATCTGATAAACAGCATTGGCATCTGTACGCAGTGCGAGAAGCTTTCCCAATTTAAATTTCACCTGCGAATTTGGATATATCAAATTGACTTCTTCCGTCCATTCCATCATTCTTTTATCCATCTCCAAGTACTCTATCACAGGTTTGTGGTCTCTTATTTTATTTAGCTGGAGTTTTTTATCAAGTATAGATTCGATATTCTGTATAGCCATGTTCATGTTTTCAAGCCATTTTTGGTTAACATCTTGTGGCAGGTTAATATTTCTGCTCAAAAAATGATTTCCCAATTTTAGAACTGACAATGGATTTTTTAAATCATGAGATAACGTATTTGCAAAAGCATCAAGCTTTCTATTAAAGATCAACTGCTCATTTTGACTTTCGGCAATGTCATAAGCTAGCTTTCGCTCGGTCACATCCCACGAAGAATGAAGAATGCCATAGGTATTCCCATTATCATCCAGGAGAGCTTTGTATTCAAAATCAAAATAACGCTTTACAACTTGATTTCCACAGACAATATCTGCTGGAGTATCCTTTGCAGTGTACGTGATTCCCGTCTTCCAAACATTTTTCAATATGGATGAAAACCCTTCTTTATGAAAACTCGGAAAACATGAACAAAACGTTTTGCCGACTATACTGCTATCAGCTCGCCAGGTTTCTAGCATAGACTTATTGACGTAGGCTATATGTAGATCGGGGCTGCTGTATATAGCAGTTGCCAAGGGAGACATATCAAGTATCGGCAGCAAAAACTGATCGTTGCGCATCATAATTAACTAATTGTGTAAAAATAAATCAAAAAATATGGAAATATCGTTCAAATACATTCACACAAATAGTGCCATATTGGAAGAATAAACTGCTTTTAAACTATCGTATACACAAATTATGGTGCAAGGAGCCGATCCTGCTACCCAGCTACCGGCAAAGAAATTACATAAAATAAAGGTTTACAGTATACTGCTAACGCAAGGGAAGTGTGAACCAAAATTCACCGCCTTCTTCCCGTTTACTTTCCACACCAATCTGCCCGTCGTGACACTTTATCATGGGTAAAGTAGTTAAATAGATAAAGAAATGAAATAGCCATAGATAAAATTCAATTCATGTGGAATGATTAATTGCGCGCGGGATAGGTTGGCGCGGGATAATCCCTGTCGACATGCATCTGATTGATCAAAATCTCCTTGATCAGGTGATTCATTCGCTTATCATTGACGTCGATTTTTACGATTTTGTGGCTGTAATAGCTGTCGCTTTCAAATTCACTTTCGATTTTCTCGGCGAATGCAGGCGATAGTGATTTGTAGTTAAGTACAACTTCGGTTTCATTTTCGGCTATTTTTTTTAACGTCAAAGTCCAGATTACCCCGTACTCCGGAGAGAAAAAGACTTTTCTTGGCGGCGGTACTTTCAATTTTTTATTCTTTAACGAGTACGTATACAGCATATGAATACTTGGTTTGGAAACATCTTTTGCCGCAGCCGTGACCAATTTATGGTACTCTTTTTCGTTATCCACAACCGTTTCAATGCTTATCCCCTGCTCTTCGATTTCAAAGCGGGCAGTCGAATCTGTACTTCCCAAGGCTGTGATTTTAATTTTGCTGTCGACAAACTGGCCGGACATATCGGGGATGCCCTCTTTTACGCGGTCAAAACTTGCAGCTAAACGCATCGGGATCAATTTAGTCGTCAGCGTTTGCCCATGTAGGCTACCCGCTGCAGCAATAAAAAAGAGCATTATACCAACATATTTTCTCATCATGATTGTTTTAATTTAGCGATTTCAAAACGATTAAAATCTGATCTTGAGACCTAATATTAATGTAAATTACACTTTTTGTCAGTTGTTTTCTGCTATTGATAAATATTTAGCTAATCGCATTTACAATCCGTTGGATATTAATTCATATTCGCAACAGTTGGCTAATCAGTTCAAGGCAATAGCGCTACGGCGCAGTAGCTAACTACCATTGAACCGTAGCCGCGTAGCGTACAGTACCCAAAAAGGAGTGATCAAAGCCCGAGCTATAAAAACTCGGGCTTTGATCACTCCTTTCAATGGCTTTACCTGCATCTTCAGCCGTTCAATAAACCATTGCATTTTTTTTAAACCGTCGGTACCAAGCTAGCGTTACGCTATCGGCCGTTCAATAAACCATTGCATTTTCTTAAACGGTCGATACCAAGCTAACATTGCGCGACTAGCTTAGTACAAGGTGATATCACATTGATGTGTCAATATCGGTGCTGAGGTCGCAGTTCCTGTACCCAATGATGGAAAATCGCCGATATTGCTGCCGGCAATACACAGACTTTTACTTTTGTCTTTCAATAAGACAGAGAAGTTGAAGCCAACAGCCAAAGCTTTAACGTTAGATTGATTCGCAATTTTTGTAATTGACTTCAAAGCTAGCTCATCATTGGATGTCGAATTAATCGTACCATTTCCCAGTTCACCATACGTATTTTCACCCCATGCATACAGGTCGCCATTCTTTTTTGTGGCCAAAAATGAAAGATTAAACGTTGCAATATTCTCCCAATCGGTATCTGATCCTACCTGTGCAAATTCGGTCTGTGCCGCTGTTGTACCCAATTGTAATAGGCCTTTATTATTACGTCCTACTGCCCATAGTGTACCTTCTTCCGCAATGGCAAAGGTATTTCTACTCCGGTCACTGGCTACGGTCTTCCATTTTTTTCCAATCCCGACGTTTACAGGTGCAGGCTGATTACTTGTACTGCCTGTTCCTAGCATATAATTCTGTCCTTTGCCCCATGCCCAAAGCGACCCGTCGCTTTTAATCGCAAAAGAGGCCCCCCAGTTATTGAAGGCATAGATTGCTTTCCAGTTCGTATCGGCGCCCACTTTTGTCGGTGAAGTCGTGCGGCCACTGGTCTGACCATTACCGAGACTACCGCTCGAGTGGCTGCCCCATGTCCATAGCGTACCGTCTTTTTTGAGCGCAAGACTGTAACTGCCGCCTACAGCCAGTGTCGTCCAGTCTTTATCCGTTCCTACCTGCGTCGGCACAAGCACGTCATCACCGAAATTACCCAATCCCAACTGGCCTTCGTCATTTTTGCCCCAAGCCCATAGGGTTCCATCCTCGGCAATCGCCAGGCTATGTGCATATCCTGTTGTCGCTTTCACCCATTTTTGGGTACCTGTAAGTTTAGTCGGCTTAGCAATTACGGCCTGACTTCCATTGCCCAGCTGCCCTTCAGAATTATCACCCCACACATAAATGCCGCCCTCCTCACTCAGTGCCAGTGCATGTGCTTGTCCTGAAGATACCGAAGCCCAATAATATTCCTGTGGCTGAGGTTCTGGATCTGGTCCAGGTGTAGTCGTTTCGTCGATCTTTGATTTGCTGCAACTGCCTAAAGCAATGGCTAATGTGGTGAGGTATATAACCTGCTTGTTGATATATTTCATTGTTTTTATAGAGGTATTGTTCTGCCTATAGGACTAAAAAAATAAAAAAAGGGTGAATGTTGATTCACCCTTTTTTTAAAAAGCTCGTCCTCTATATAAATCAGCATCCGTATTTATGGAATTTGACAAAAAGCAAGCTTGGCAACAAATCAGTCAACGTATAGCACACAAAACCGCGCAACGCAGAAAAAGGGCCCGCAGCCTATTTACAGCAGCAGCGATTGTCTGTCTATCTGTCGGCTATATCGCCTATCCTACTTTTTTTATACAGCCGCCCGAGCAGCTGATTGAAGTGACCACCTCCAGTAAGGAAACAAAAACAATACGTCTTTCGGACGGCAGTACGTTGGTGCTCAATACAAACAGTAGCCTACGCTATGCCGAACCCTTGGATAAAGACCTGCGAAAAGTGGAACTACTTCATGGCGAGGCAACATTTGACATTGCCAAAGACGCCAAGCGCCCCTTTCGTGTTGCCGTAGAACAGGCCGAGATCGAAGTGCTGGGCACACTGTTCAATGTCAATGCGTACAGCTCCAAGCTGGCAGTTACCCTCGCCGAAGGCAGCATCCGCTTTAAGAAAGACTCATTTCAATGTATGCTGGTTCCCGGCGAACGTCTTTCTTTCGATCCGGCCAGCCAGAAAGCTAGCCGCGAGCAGCTCGACGCTCTTGCAGTACTGGACTGGCGCAGCGGCAAATGGGTATTTCAGCAAATGCCCTTGGATGAAGTGCTCGCTCAGCTGGCTGCACAATATAACCTTTCTTTTGTCAATAGCCGACCGGAAAAACAATACCCTCTAATCACGATCTATCAGGATAAAGCCGGCATGAGCCTGCCCCAATTGCTCGCCCTCCTACAGCGCATGGGGAAATCCACTATTCAATTCGACCAGAAAAGCATACTATTAAAATGAACATACGATCCCAGGTTGTAAGGAAGAGTCTCCTTGCAGCCCTTTTAAGCATCAGTATCCACGGGCTGAGTGTTGCCCAGCAGCAAAAGCTCACCCTCGACGGTGATAAACGTAGCGTCTCCGAGCTGATCAATATATTGCAATATCGGTATCAGATCAACGTGATCCATTTACCCCAGGAAGTTAATGCCCATCCCCGCATCAGAAGATCGGCCAAAAACGAAAATGTGAATGACTATCTGCATGCGGTGCTGGATCCCAATGTCCTGCATTGGGAATGGCAGGGCAATACCCTATTGATTACCCGGCAGACCAGAGCACCCAAAAGACAGGAACTTGCTAAAATAAAAGTTCAGGGACAGGTGCGTGATGAAAACAACAGCCCCTTACCCTTTGCCACAGTCACCGTACCGGAATTACAATGGCGGGCCAACTGCGATGAACAGGGCAACTTTTCATTCGCGGCACCAGCTCATACAGCCCTATTGCTCGAATTCACTTACATTGGCAAGCAGAGCCTAAGCACCCAGCTCAGTCCATCGGCGCTGAAGGATAAAATTTCCATCGTCTTAAAAGATGCCACCCTGAAGCTTGAATCGGTAGATATAGACGGCAACCGTGATATGCGCCGTTCATCCAATAGCTCCATTATTTTCGATCGCGAAATGATCGAAAATACGCAGGCCATTAGTCTCGCCGATGTGCTTAATATGCTTCCGGGGAAATCCGTAACGGAGACCAATATGGCAAAAACCAATATGCTGACGCTTCGATCGGTCTCCGGTGATAGCTGGGATACGGACATCTTCAATCGCAACAATGCCTTTTCGGTCAGTTATTACATGGATGGCGTTCAGCTGAGCAACAATGCCAATATGCAAAGCCTAAACCCCGGAGCCAACGGTTTTCTCAACCCTTATATCGCTGGCGAATACGGGCTCGGACTTAACAACCGCAACACAACCTCGGGCGACAATGCCTATGGTGGCATCGATATGCGCAGTATCGGGGTAGATAATATCGAAAGCATTGAAGTGGTCTCGGGAGTTGCTTCGGCCAAATATGGAGACTATGCCGACGGAGCCGTCATTATCAACACTCAGGCCGGGCGCTCCCCCTGGTATTTCCGCACCTCATTCCGCAAAGGGACAACACAGTATAGCCTGGGCAAAGGCTTCCTGCTTCCGAAGAAGTGGGGGGCGCTGAATATTAATGGTAATTACCTACTGGCCAACAATGATCCGCGGGACAACCTCAAAGCTTACAAACGGCTCACCGGTTCACTGACCCATACGCTTCAGTTGAATCCACGCTCCAAAAATAATTTTTCACTGACGCTCTCCGGTAACCTGGACGGCGCCAAGGAGGATCTTGATGATCGTGCCATGCGGAAGTCGACTTTCGAGTATTTCAACGTAAGCATCACCGATCGTTATCAGTATACCTTTGCCGAAAAGAGCTGGTTTGACCAATTCAATATCAGTGCCGGCGTTTCTGCCGGAAGGCAGTATTCTTCCATGCAGTACCTGATGAATGAAGAGAGCTTCCCTTATGTAGACATCAAATCGCCAGGCATTTATGAAGCCCAGTGGGCCAATGGAAGTTACCTGGGCGTTACCGCTATTGAGGGCAAACCGATTACGGCAAATGCCAACTTCAGCCTGAGTGCGCTTAAACCATTTCTCCATACCGTACATGCATTGAGCATCGGTGGTAATGCCTATTACTCGGCCAATAAGGGGCTCGGTCAAATTATTGATCTCGAGCGACCGCTGTTCAGCAGTTCGAAAGAACAGAGCTACAACTATAAACAGGTGCCGAGCATGCTCAATACCGGCCTGTACCTGGAAGACAGCTTCCGTTATAAAATCGCCGAACGCCCCCTATACTTCCGATTAGGCATGCGTGCCGATCATCAGGCCGGTGCCTGGAATCTATCTCCGCGGCTGAATGCGCGTTACGAGCTCAGTAAAACCTCGAGCCTGGGTTTTGCCTGGGGCTATGCCAGCAAGGCACCTTCCCTGGCACACCGTTATCCCGGCCCCGTCTATTTTAAGATTCCCGTGATCGATTTCCCAAGCGATGATCCCAATTTACGGCTTTACCTCGTCTATGCAGATCTTGCCTATGCCAATAATGAAAACCTGAAGGCCACGACTTCCAATATGCAGGAACTGAGCTATCAATACCGCAAGGGGAAAACCAATTTCTCGCTTACTGCTTACCGTAAAGTCAGCAGCAATGGTTATTCGACCAAAAGTATTTTTAAGGAATGGATTATACCGCAGTACCAGTATAAACTCGATGGCAATGGCAAACCTACCTATAGCCCAACAGGCCTGGCCAACAAAAAAACAAGCTCCTATTCGCAGATTATCAATAGCCTTGAATCGACCAATTACGGTATTGAGCTTATGGCTACTACACCGCGCATCAGCTGGCTCGCTACATCATTCACCGTGAGCTCTGGTTATACAAACTCGTATTATTACGATAAGTCCCCTTATTTAAACTACGTGTCGCTGGATGGCATAGACTATTCGCAGGAAGCGATCTTTGGTGTCTTTGCGCCCGACAATAACCGCAATCAGCAGATACGCGCCACACTGTCTTCGCAGACCCATATTCCATCCCTGGCGCTGATGATCAACCTGGTGACAGATTTCCCCTTGATGACCCATACGACACGCTATGGAAAATCAGGCGAGCCCATCGGCTACTACGACAACAAGTTTAACTTCCATCCGATTGAAAACTACGAGCCCGACAATCCCATCTATGGACATCTGGCCGTGCTCGGTGAGACCAATACGAAGAACAGCGAACGCCATGCGATCAAATATGGCAATATCCATTTACGCGTATCCAAAGACATCAACAAAAAGCTACGCTTTTCTTTCAATGTCTACAATATGCTCAACTGGCGTCCCAGCTACATCGTACCGGGAACTGAAAATCGTGTCGTGCTCAATGCTCCCCCTTCATTCGGTGGGGAGATCAGTTTAAAACTTTAATAACATTCCTATGCAAAGATTAATCCTACCTATTTTTTGCTGCATCCTGCTGGCCCTTTTTGCAGCAAGCTCCTGTAGGCGCGAGCTCGATTCCGAGCTTAAAGCTACTACACTGGAGGTTCAGGTTTCCTACGATAACACACTCGCTATCAATTATAGTAATCAATACACCGTGCAACTCAAAAACCTGATCACCAATCAGGTCGACAGCGCCCGCACAGATGCCGATGGTATCGCGCGATTTGACTATGTGAGCAATGGCAAGTACGATATTCAGGTTACCAAGCGTTTTTCTGCCGCAGCCTATCAGCAGCTGTTCGGCGAACAGGTCGACAGCGAGGTGACGTTCAATGCCGCTGCCACCAGCTATCAGATCGGTATTTCGGGCGGTTCGGTCACCAAGCTCACACTGACGCTCCGCCGCTCAATCACCGGCGACTGGGTCATCAAACAACTCTACTATGCAGGTTCAGACCTCTATAAAGCCGCGGCCTTGCGGGACAATTTTTTCGAGATTTACAACAATTCCGACAAAGTGCTCTATGCCGACAGCCTCTGCATGATGTTTGTCTACGGTCGCATGTCGACCACCTACCGTGCTGCCGACAAATTGCTGGAAAGCGGTCAGTTTGACTGGACCAAGGCTGTGGGCACCGCACCTGCAGCAAGCAATGCCAATACCGACTACCTGTATGCACAGGCCATTTATATGTTTCCGGGAGACGGCAAGAGCTACCCCGTACAACCCGGTCAGGGGCTTGTCGTAGCACGCAGCGCCATCAACCATCAGGCACCTTTTACCAATAAAAACGGGAAAGTATACGAAGTGAGCCGTCCGGATCTAACAGTAGATCTGAGCAAGGCCGATTTTGAGGTCATTACCACACCTTACCTCGAGGAAGGCGAAAGTGCGTCCCTGATCGATATCCCTACCCCTGGGAAAAAGAGCCTGATTGTGATCCAAAAATTCGGCAAGACCATGATGATGGATAATATTGGCCGTATTGGCTATGCCCTTTTCAAAGCACCGGCAGATATGGGCAGCTGGCCCAAATATGCCGAAGTCAAAGAAAGCACCATCGAAGGGAAAACACTCTACACCCGCGTACCCAAAAAATACATCATCGATGCCGTGGAGACACAGCCTAATACCGCAGACAGAAGACTACCCAAAAAGCTGAGTGCCGAACTGGATGCAGGCTTCACCTTTGCACCACTCGGTTCTTACAGTTCGCAGGCGGTGATCCGCAAGGTAAAGGAAGTCCGCGATGGCCGTCGTATCCTTGAGGATACCAATAATTCAAGCAATGACTTTGAATCGATCATGCCAGCCGTTCCCGGAGGATTTAAAGAAATTAAGTAAGTAGACATGACTATCATTCGCATTATCCCTATTTGCCTAAGACTAGGCATCCTGTTTCATGGACCGGTACTCCTGGCGCAGAATAACACAGCTGACGTTCCAGCGGAGCAAAACAACAGGAGCCTACCCGATAGCAGCACCCGGGTGCTACTACAGTCTATGTTGCGCAGCAGCAATTATGCCCTCAGTAAAGAATCAAGCGTACTCTTACTACAACAGGACATGGGTAAACAAATCAGCATAAGCACTTTAGGATATCAAACCGAACAAGGCAAATATCGTCCCTATCAGGAAGCCGAACATAAGCGCGGCGCATATTTTAGGGCTGAAGGTGGTAAACAAACAGCTAAAATGCTGCTTTGGGGAAGCTTTAGCTACAACAACAGCCAGCTCGACAGCATCCGTTGGGGCCATCGTAAAGATGCCGATTTTACCACACCTTTTTATTATGGCTCCCAGCGGGCGGTACATTATCAACAAACCGACTACGCCATACGCACCCATCTGATGCATCGCCTCACCCAGGGATTCACGGCTTCCTTATCTGGCGATTACGGCATGGGCGATCATTTCAGTACCAACGATCCACGTGCGGTACTCAAGCATTTTAAACTCCGCCTGACACCCGCACTTCAATGGAAAAACAAACAGCTTGGAGTTGAAGTCCGTGGTTTATGGGGCTACGGACAACAAGAGTCGCAGGTCGATTACCGAAATAAGGAATATTACGAGTCCTCACAGTATCCCGAATACCTCAACTGGCTCATCAATGGTTATGGAACCATGCGCAATGCCCTTTCTTTTTCCGATCGCGTCTATACCAACAACCAGGACTTTACGGGCGGCGGACTGGCCATCTTTTACAAGCATAAAAGCTGGACGGGTCGTGCAAACTTCAACTACGAACATATCCACGAAGAATACGACCGCGGTAATTCCTCAGGTCGCTACGACGGCTATGACATGTATGGGGATTACAATGTGGATCAATGGAAAGGTTATATTGAGTTGCAGGATGTACAGCAGCAATGGGGCATCCGTCTGGAGGCGACCCAATCCGAGGGGAAAGACTACAACATAGAGCTGTTGGGCAACAACTATGCGGTGTTGCGACGCGCAGCAGTGCTACAGCTCTATTATACCCTGCCCCTGTGGGGACGGCCTACTCAACTTACCTTTCGCCAGAGCTTCAGCTACCACAACCAAGTGGATGGCAATATGCTGATCCGGCGGGAAGCAGGCCGGCAGCTGGCCAATCTCCAGCTGCGCCATCCCCTCAACATGCGGCGTGACCAGCTGTTGGAATTGGGAATAGCTTATTCAAATCCCTACAATACCGCATTTAGCGAAAGTCCGCGCAGCAGCAATGCCTTTGTTGAGCAGGTTATCAAACACGATGTCGCGCTCGACAAGACCAACTATTGGCAGCTGCAGGCAGGTTTTCAGCAATATTTTCGTTTTGCCGGCATGCAATGGATGGCTTACATACAAACGCAGCAGCTACAGGCCGGCCATGCAGACGCATTGCTCGGAGGGCGTAGCCGTAATCAGAGCAGCCTCAGCTTCCATCTTTACTTTTAATCCCGCTATGAAGAAAATCACTGTGCTATTCACCTTATTGGCAACGACCGTAATGCTTTCTTCTTTTTTTTCACAGCAGCAGGAAGAGCAGCCCAACTTTACCTGGCTACGTTCCCGCTATGAGCGTCCTCTGGCCGACTGGCCCAAGGCCGAAGTGGATGCTGCAGTTGATTATGTGGAGTGGGCTCCCCTGCCGGCTCCCCCGATATGGAGCGATCAGACTCCACAGACCCGAGCGAAAATCGAGCTTGGCAAGCGCCTGTTTTTCGATCCAAGGCTGAGTGCCTCAAAACAGATCTCCTGCTCCTCCTGCCACGATCCCGATATGCATTGGGCAGATGGACGCAAGCGCGCCATTGGAGAAAGTCACCGCCAAGGGAGACGACATAGCCCGAGCTTACAGAATATATGGTCACAAAAACTCCTGTTCTGGGACGGCCGGGCTTCGAACCTCGAAGAGCAGGCCCATTCACCTATTGAAGACCCCAATGAGATGAATACACCGCTGCCCATTGCACTGGCGCAAATCAATGCTATTGAAGGTTATCGCAGTTTTATACAGGCGGCATTTGGTAGCCAACAGCTTAAGGCACCGCAGCTTGAAGAAGCATTGGCCGTATTTGAACGTTCGATATCAAGTAATATCACCCGTTTTGATAATTTTCTCAAGGGACGATACCGCGCACTTTCAGACCAGCAAATCTGGGGTATGCACCTCTTCCGTACCAAAGCACGCTGTTTCAACTGCCACAATGGCCCATTTTTTCAAGACGGCAAGTTTCACAATCTGGGTTTCAGCAACTATGGCAAAGCCAATGCCGATCTGGGGCGCTATGAGGTGACCGGCAAAAAACAAGATGTGGGCGCTTTTAAGACAGCTTCCCTCCGCGATGCAGCCCGTACTTTCCCCTGGTTCCATGATGGCCGTTTCTCGGATCTTTCTATGCTGCTCAACCAGTACACGGCAGGAATGCCCCAACCCAAGGCTTCGGCCAGTCAACTTGCCGACAGCCTCTACCCGCAGCAGTCACCGCTATTGAAACCTTTAGCAATCAATCTTGCTGAACGTGAAGCGATTATTCGGTTTTTGGAAGCGCTGAGTGCCCAGCCCATTACAGTGGAACGACCTAAATTGCCAAATTAAGTTGTCTGAGCCGATATTAAATCGTATCATTGCATATTATTTATAATTAATCTAAATTAATATAATAATACAGAAGAGATGTTTAGCCGAAAGAAAAGTGTAGACGTAGCAGATTTAAAGGATCATTTTGAGGAGCATTACCCCAGTCTTTGCCGGATTGCTTATCAGTATATGCAAGATGAAGCCGAAGCCGAAGATATTGTCCAGGATTTTTTCTTTTCCTTATGGGAGCGTAAACTGCTGTGCAATATACAGGGAGACTTTGGGCATTATGCCAAAACCTCGGTTCGCAACCGCTGCCTTACGCTTTTAAAGAAACGCTCCAGAACTATCTATTGCAGCCTACCCGACGAGCTGCTGGACGAGAGCGAAGATGCCGACTACCGAACGCACTACGAGCAGCAGCTCGATCGGCTTTACAGCGATCTTCAACAATTGCCGGACCGGCAACGTGAAATCTTGCAGCTCAGTGTCTGTTCGGACATGAAATATAAAGACATTTCCGAACGCCTCAATATTTCGGTCAATACCATCAAGACGCATATTAAGCTCGCCTATAAAAAACTGCGGCGGTAAATTTGATGGGCAGCCCTGCAGCCAATCCGCCGATCCCATTGATCGACGGGTTATTTTTGCCCTTTTATCTCCGCATGTCTCTTTTCGATCAGAAGAACCGTATGATCGTATTCCTCCTGAACCTTCTGATCCCTAAAGAATGGATGCAGCTCACCTTCGACCAACTTATGCTCGGCAAATTTTACCAGAAGTGATTTGAGTTTCTCCCTTAACCGGCCGATCTCTTCATCATTTAATGTGGCTTCTCTAATCTTACGTCCCACATCTGCATCACCATCCTGCCATTGATCTTCAAATTTTTCCATAATTTAATTTATTTTAAAGTATTCCATTCAATACCGAATCAGTCCCCTGTCTTCTCGCCCCAATCTCTATTTCTTCGATCCGCTATACATGCCCCCACACTCCTTTCGATTTCCACTTTTTACACGTTTATTGCCGCTATTCACATACTTTCACACCTTTTATCGCCCTACTTTTGGATAACAACTTTTTTGCGGGTTGTTATTTAATATAATATTAATGGACACTGGGGCGAAGGGATTCGTTCCAGTATTTTTTTTACACGAATCCGCACAAAAAAACAGCTGCTAATGCGCATATGGACCGCTGGCCTTTCGCATTCTTCCACGGTATTGCAGTGGATTGGAGCCCGAATGTTTTTTGATAAAATGCCGAAAATTGGATTCTTCTGAAAACCCCATTTCATAGGAGATCTGGGAAATAGAAAGATCCGTATGTTCAATATAGCGCAGCGCTTCTTTCAGAACGATGTCGATAATGGCATTCTTAGCCGTTTTATTCCAGACTTCCGTACATAGGTTGGTTAGCTTTCTTGGCGTAATATGTAGTTTGTCTGCATAGAATTTGACGTTGCAATTTTCTTTATAATGTTTGTGTACAAGTATGGAAAAACGGTTGGCCATTCCCTGCACCGTACTGTCCGTACCCCTGCTGAGTTCCTTATCGAAATCTGTTTCCCATATCCCTTGTAAAAGGACCGACTCGATGAAGTTGTGCACGATCAGCGAAGTCACCGCGGCGTTTCTTGATTGATAACCTTGGATATTTCCGATAATCTGCATCTTCATCTCTTCCTGTTTTATCCGGCTTTTAACAACCTTGAGCAATCTTTCACTGTCAAAAAATAGTCCCGAATTGATCAATGTTCTATCCAGGGCCGACCTTTCGTAAAACCGTGAAGTAAAGCGGATCAGATACCCGTTCGGAGTGCCCGATCCACTGAGCGTAAAATCTTTCGCCGGACCAATAAAAATCAATGTATTGCCTTCCATGCAAAAAGAATCATTCGCCAAGCGGATCTCAATGTCATCAAATGGTACCAGAATATTGAAAAGATCCTGACCATGATACCAGTGGGGAAACCGCTGCTGCTGCCATTCCTTTAAAGGTATAATTTCAAATTCAGCCGCTTTACTGTCCATAAATGAGCTATGCTATGTATCTATCCTTTGCTTAATGGAGATCGGATGTCATCATCAAGCCAATATTTAATTTCGTCCAATGTCATTCTCAGGTTGGTTTTACTGAAAATGAAAAGTGCACCGTTGGCCTTAAACCGTTCAAGTTCGGTGATATTATCTGTGGTCGTATACCCGAATACTTTAATCGATGGAAACCGATCGCGGATATGAAGAGCGGCCTCATGTCCATCCATTACAGGCATATTAAGATCCGCAAGGCATACGTCGGGCAGCTCGGCGGTACTTTCGAGTTTTTTCAGGAGCTCCAGTCCGTTGCTGCAATTAAAACGTAGATCAAATGTTTCATTGTTGACAAGCACTATTTTCATGAGCGTCCGCTGAAAGAGACTATCGTCCACAAATGCTATTTTTATTTTTCTTCCGATCTCAGTTGCCATCTTCTCCCTTCTGCAAAATATCCAATGGCAAATAGTCCTGTTCAGTTCCTGCTACGAAAGTAACCTGTATAGCCCCGAAAGCATTCTCCATCTCCACCCTGGTTGCATGAATTGCAGGTGGTATGTATTCTCTTTTGGCCTTTAATTGATCCTTCATTTTCGATTCTGTTTAAGTTTGAAATATATGCGTTAGTTACATAGTACTGTAGTCCAATTCAGACTACAACTTTTTTTTAATTAACTGATTCATAAAGGATAAAAAAATGAAATTATCTGTCTGAATAGGATTTGTCATGAAATGAATAGCGATTAAGGTGTAGTTTTTAATAATATTTATTAGATTATTTTTTGTAAGGTAAAATAGTTACATTTGATTATTGGAACTGTAGTCTGAATTGGACTTCTCTGGAAAACTTATATATTTATTTTCAGAAAATTAGATTCAAGTCCAATGATAAACTTCAAATTTACGCTGCTATATTCCTCCCCCTTTTCAACAATATCCCTCACGATCCTTGATGATTCTCAGACGGAACATGTGATCAATACTCCCCTTAAAATTTGCCCGGATTTATGGGATTTTGAAAAACAGCGACCCCACAATATTTACCTCAAAAAAAATAAAAATTTAAATGCCAAGCTCGATAGGCTAAAAATCGGAATCGCCGAATACCTGAGCAATGTCACGGCAAAAAACAGCAAAATTTCGCATATCAAACTCCGCAAGATCATAAAAGAAAATTGTGATGGCACAAAGAGTTGTCGCCCCGCCAACAGCCTTCTAGATTATGTGGAAGCTTATATCCGGAGCCGTGCCCACCTTATTTCTGAACCGACTTCCAAGCGTTACCGGGTATTCCTCCATTTGCTTGAGCGATTTGAAGGCCATCGCAAAAGACACCTTTTGCTGCACGAAGTCAATGCATCCTTTGTCAAAGAGTTCCTTGAATTTGGCGAGCTGGAAGAATACAATAAAAGTACGATCGGCCGCACCATACATTTTGTCCGCACGGTGCTCAATTTTCTGGAAAAAAGAGGGGTCAGAACCTACGTTTATGAACTTGAACTTCCCAAGGAAAAGAAAGTTAATCTTTTTGTCACCCTCAGTGAGGATGAACTGGTAAAACTCAAGGAAACGGATGTCCCTCCAAGACTCCAGGCAGCTCGGGACTGGCTGATCATCAGCTGCTACACCGGCCAGCGCATTTCAGATTTCATGAATTTTGATATCCAGAACCTCGAGATAATCAAGGGAAAACCCTGTATCTCATTTGTCCAGCAGAAAACGCAAAAAGAAATTCTGCTGCCTTTACATCCGGTACCATTGACCATATTGTCGGGCAATTTAAACGTATTTCCAGAGAAGCTTACTGCGCAAAAGTATAATCTGCAGATCAAGGAAGTCGCGGAACTTGCCGGTATCAATAGCCTTGTTAAAGTCCGCAAAAGAAAGGGCTTCCGGGCCGTAGAAATGTTTGTGCAAAAATGGGAAGCGATCACGAGCCACATCGGAAGAAGAAGCTTTGCCTCAAATTTTTACGGTAAAATCCCTACTCCGCTACTGATGGAAGCTACAGGTCACAGTACTGAGCAGATGTTTCATCGCTACATCAGTACCATTGATACGGAGCGGACAAGAACGTTGGGACAGTACCTGGAAGATGCTTATAACGAAAAATTCAGGGTAGCTTAATTAGCGATTAGATCCGTAATTCGGTTACAAGTTTCCGTAATTGGGGTAAACATGCTGCAGGCGCTGCTTCGTAATTTTGGGTAACAAAAATAAGAAGCAGATGAAAACAAGAAAATTAGGCACGCAGGGACTGGAAATTCCAATGATCGGCTTAGGCTGTATGGGGATGAGCAGTTTTGCGTCCACTGGCGATATCTACGGCAAGGCCGACGAGAAAGAATCCATAGCCACCATCCACCGGTCATTGGAACTGGGAGGTAACTTTTTGGATACGGCCGATCTGTATGGACCCTTTGAAAACGAAAGGTTGATCTCCAGGGCCATACGGGGCAAGCGCAACGAGTACATCCTCGCCAGCAAGTTCGGCTTTGAGATTGATGATAACGACCAGGTGACCTGGCGCATAAACGGTCGGCCAGAATATATCCGAAAGTCTATCGAGCGCTCACTGAAAAACCTCGATACCGATGTGATTGACCTCTATTATATGCACCGCCCCGACCCCAATGTACCCATTGAGGAAACCGTAGGTGCCATGGGCGAGCTGGTCACAGCGGGCAAGGTCAGGTACCTGGGCATTTCGGAAGTCAGTGCCGAGCAGATCCGCAAGGCACATGCCACGTTCCCGATCACGGCTGTGCAGAATGAAATCTCCCTATTCGGACGCGAGGTGGAGACCAATGGCGTATACGATCTGACACAGGAGCTGGGTATAGGCCTGGTCGCCTACTCCCCTTTGGGCCGTGGATTTATCACGGGTGAGATCAAGTCGCCGGACGATATCCCCGAAGATGATTTCCGCAGGCTTATCCCGAGGTTTCAGGGTGAACAGTTTTATAAAAACCTCGATCTGGTGCGTGAACTCGAACAGATTGGAAAAGAAAAAGACGTTACCTCGTCGCAGCTGGCCCTTGCCTGGCTGATCCAAAAAGGAATCGTGCCGATACCAGGGACAAAAAGAGTGCGCTATGTGGAGCAGAATATCGCAGCTACAGACATTCTATTGACCGCCGAAGAGCTGCAACGCATTGAGGCTATTCTGCCGGTCGGACTGGATACCGGATCCCGCGATGTAAGTATTCCGCTGCAATCTTAAAAAATATAAATGCCATGCCAGCAGAAAGCGCATGGCATTTTACTTAAATTAGGCTATCATTTAACAGGCAAAAAGAGCATGTCAAAGAAAGAACCCGTACTGATCAGGATCAATAGTATCGCTGACTATCATGAAGCGCTACGGTTGCCCAAACCGCAGCATCCGCTTTTTAGCATCACGGATTTCTCCAAAAACAAGCATATACATCCAACGGTCGAGACCACCTTTCAGCTCAACCTGTACTGCATTTCCATAAAAGAAGATGCACAATGCGTATTGGGTTATGGCCCACATCAGTACGACTTCCGGGAAGGTCTGATGACTTTCTTTAAACCCGGGCAGACGATCAGTGTTGATCCCGATACTGCCCATGCCGAAGTAGGTTATTCCCTTGTTTTCCATCCCGATTTTATCCGCACCTATGACCTGGCAAACAAAATCGGCAGCTACAGTTTTTTCGATTACGAAGTCAACGAAGCACTTTTTCTGTCCGACCGGGAAAAAGAGCAGATCCGAAATATCGGAAAAGGGATCTTAAGCGAATATGACAGTCCGATCGACAGCTATAGCCAGGATGCCATTGTCAGTTTCATCGAACTGTTGCTGGTGTATTCGCAGCGGTTTTATAACCGGCAGTTTATTACGCGTAAGGTACACAATGTACCCTTGGTGAGCCGGTTTGAACAATTGCTGGATCAGTATTTTGAAGCCGAAACCGAACGCAAGGGTTTACCGCAGGTGGGCTACTTTGCTGAGCGGCTGAATATGTCGAAAAACTATTTAAGCGATTTATTACGGTTGCAGACCGGTGAAAGTGCGCAGAACCATATCCAACATAAGCTCATTGAAAAAGCGAAAGATCTGCTGTCCAGGTCGGAGCTTTCCGTTGCCGAAATTGCCTATCAGCTGGGTTTTGAACAACCGCAGTCACTCAATCGTTTATTCAAAAAAAAAACGGAGCTCTCACCATTGGAGTTTAGACGGAAGATGGCTACAAGCTAAGATAACATCCTTAAAATCTGCTGTATATTGAGCTGCGGACCACCATATAGCAGACTTTTGGCCTTAGAGGCGATATCGAAGCGATAAATTGCGCCAGATTTCTGTCGCAAAATGCTGATCTGAATGCCTATTTTCAAAAAACCAGTGGTCGCCTTTTTTTACGATTTTTTGATCAATTCCATCAAGCGAAATTGGCAATTCCGTATCGAGCTTTGATAAAGACTTTTTCAACAACACCAGCTGATAATCCTGTCCTTTGTAAGTTAAACGGAACACCTGTGAACGATGTGGTTCCCCGCTTATCCCGTCAATTGTGCCTTGCATAAATATAGATCTTCTAAAATTTTTAAAATACAGCAATTACGCCAATACGAATACGCCAAAAAGTTTAAAATCGAGCAAAAATCAACTTAACATTGCATCGTTTTTATAACGAATATCAACAAATAATCGTGCCAAAGTCGATAAATTTCCTGCTGCATTGGCGATGATTTTTTTCACACATTTTGATTTCGTCATTTTGGCTACAATCAAGCTCAATTTGGCAACAGGTACCCGATGCCTTCTTCAGACATTTGTGGTATGGAATCAAACAATAACAACATGCAAAAGACAATTTTCATTACAGGGGCTTCTTCCGGTTTGGGAAAAGCAACTGCCAAACTATTTCAACAGGCGGGTTGGAATGTGATCGCAACCATGCGAAATCCCGAAAATGAAACCGAACTTACCGGGATCGAAAACATCAGGCTATTAAAATTGGATGTTACCGATCCGGCCCAGATCAAAGAAACTGTAGCAAAAGCAATCGCTACAAGTAACATTGATGTCGTTTTCAATAATGCAGGTTATGGTTTAATGGGTGCGTTTGAAACGTTGAGCGACGAAAAGATACTTCGCCAAATCAACACGAATCTGTTGGGTGTATTGCGGGTTACACAAGCCTTTATCCCCCATTTTAGAGCACAGAAAAGTGGTTTATTTATTTCAACCACATCAATTGGTGGATTTATGGGGTTCCCGTTACATTCGATGTATCATGCCACAAAATTCGCCCTGGAGGGCTGGAGCGAAAGCATGTCCTTTGAATTGAAAAAATTTGGAATAGCCATCAAAACAGTTGCTCCGGGAGGAATAGCGACAGATTTTGCAGGTCGTTCTTTGGATCTAAACCGAGCTTCGGACTATCAGGACATCGAAGACAAACTGTTCGAACAAATGGGTCTGATGATGCAAAATGCATCCACAGCCGAGCAAATTGCCCAAGTGGTGTATGAAGCCGCCACGGACAATAAAGATCAGGTACGTTATCTGGCAGGTGAAGATGCACATGCACTCTATGAAAGACGATTGCAAATCGGAAAAGAAGCGTTCAGGCAGGAAATTGCAAAACAATTTGAGGCCTAATTTTTTAAATCAGCAACTGCCTTGCGAGGCAGTTGTTTTTTGTAAATTTGTATAACAAAAACAGGATGCATAGTATCAATTCCATATCCGAATTTCATCGGCAATTGTCCTTGCCGGCCCCATTACATCCGCTCGTCAGCGTAATTGATGTAGCTGGAATAAAACCCGATGAAAGCGACATCTGGGAGCAGTTCTGCGTGAATTTCTACAGTATTTCGCTGAAAAAAGATGTTACTGCAAAAATAAAGTACGGCCAACAATATTACGATTTCGACAAAGGAACAATGAACTTTATTGCGCCCAAGCAGATTCAATCGTTGACGATTGCCGAAATCAGAAAGATGAATGTCGAATGCGGAAAAGGTTACATGCTGCTATTCCATCCTGATTTCTTGTATACCCACCCCCTGGCCACTAAAATAAAAAACTACAATTTCTTTTCATATGCGCTTAACGAAGCATTACATCTCTCCGAACGCGAAGAAAAAGACATTATAGAAATTTTTCTTAAAATCGAACAAGAATATCAGCATATCGACAAGCATACCCAAGATATTATTTTGTCGCAAATTGATATGCTCTTGCAATACAGCAACCGCTTCTATGAGCGTCAATTCATTACTCGGAAAGCGGTTAACCATGCGCTGCTGACCCAATTGGAAAAATTGCTGGACGATTATTTCGACAGCGAAGAAACTTTAAAACAAGGGCTTCCAACCGTAGAGTATTTAGCCGAAAGCCTCCATGTATCAGCACGCTATTTAAGCGATTTACTACGTTCAGTTACCGGTAAAAACACACAGCAGCACATTCACGACAAGTTAATTGAAGAAGCCAAGGAACAACTCACGGCGACAAGCCTTTCCGTTGCCGAAATTGCCTATAAGCTCGGTTTTGAGCATCCGCAATCGTTCAACAAACTGTTTAAGAAAAAAACCAATGTTTCACCTTTAGCGTTCAGACAATCGTTTAACTGACAAAACAGTATAAAATAAATTTTAGTGCGTATTGTGTGTTACATTTAAAGAAACCTGCGCTTCCCCAATGCTTTCATGGCCATCCCTGCGGCCAATCCTCCGATCACATACCAGGCCACGGTCATCAACTTGGTACGGTCGGTCTTTTTTATCGGCGTAGCGTCCAGACCTGCCTGCTCAGGAATGGTCAATGTCGCCAGGCCTACCACTGTTCCGAGCAGTGCTCCTTTGAGCAGCAGATTTTTCTGACCGCCGTAGCTGATGAGGGTATATAACATGGCGTTGGAAGCTACGTCTGTGCCAAAAGTTGCTGCCACCAGCGCGTTGCCTTTTGGCGGTTTAAATCCGGCAAAACGAACTGTTTTTTTCATTGCTTCCTCGCCTACTTTATCGACTTCAGGCGCTTGATTATCAAACCTTTTAGCCGCGCTATGGACGACATTGAGTACAAGCGCACCGATCAGTCCGCCCAGCATATTTTTATTGAATCCATTCATATGGTGTTCTTTTTGTTTTCAATCCTGCCTGTCACATGTATGTACAGTTATTCTGAGAACAGCGTGCAGCCTAAAATAGTTTAATCAAATCCACCGCTAATTGCTTTATGCAGCTTGGACGCACAACAACCTTTGCTTCCCAGAAGGGAAGGTCTATAAAATAAAGCCTGGATCATCGACCTTAGGATAAATACCGGAGGCAATATGTATCTATTTTATTGGGTCTGAAGGAATTTATCGGGAGTCATAATATTGTTTTCGGAGGCTTCAAAAATTCAAAAGGTATATCTTCCTGGCCATGGGAAATCAAGGATGGCAGAATGACCTTTAACAATCTTTAACTTTACTACCGCGATCTTTCAAATTTTATAGCGTATATTTACATTGTTCTATCGCTCAAGATGGAACGTAATAAATATTAAGCATATTTCTCGAGTAAAAATCCAAATGTCCCAGTCTGTAAAATTCAGCAATGTAAATACATTGTTCTCTAAAACGTTAAAACAAAAAATCAATAACTATTTTCAAAATTCACTTCAGCCAAGAACCGGGAATCGTAAGATCTATCTGAAAGCCGCTATCCTCCTGATCAGCTTTGCGGTATTGTACCTCCTTCTGGTATTCGCACCTTTGCATTGGAGTATTGCAATAGCATTATGTATCATTTTCGGAGCTAACCTCGCTGCGATTGGTTTTAACATTATGCACGATGCTGGGCACAATTCTTTTTCAGACAATAAAAACCTGAACACTGTGCTCTCCTACTCGCTCAATCTTCTGGGCGGCAATATCTACTTTTGGAAGCTCAAACATAATATTGCACACCACACCTATACAAATATCGATGGCGAAGATCACGATATCGAAGTAAAGTTTATGCGTATACACCACGACCAGAAACTTCGGAAACACCATCGCTATCAGCGTTTTTATTTTCCATTGCTCTATGGAATCTCCTATTTAGCGTGGATCTTTTATCAGGATTATGAGAAATATTTCCGTGGGCGCATGGGACATAAAACTGAGCAATTTCATTTTCCGGTCAAAGAGCGTATTATTTTTTGGGTCAGTAAGCTAATTCACTTCAGCTTATTTATCATTATTCCGATCATTTTCGTCGGGTGGCTGCCCACACTTATCGGTTTGCTGATTTCTGGTACTGTGTGTGGTATGAGTCTGGCCACAGTATTCCAGCTGGCCCATGTGGTGGAAGAAACCGAATTCAAAACCATTGACCAGTCAAAGGTCGAAGAAGAATGGATGATTCATCAGATTCAGTCCACCGCAAATTTTGCTACGGGCAGCAAGGTACTTACCTGGTTGCTTGGCGGTCTCAATTTTCAGGTTGAACATCATCTTTTTCCAAAGATCAGCCATGTTCATTATCCTGCGCTCAATAGGATTGTGAAGCAGACCTGCAAGGAATATAAAATACAATACAACGAGTTTCGGAGCTTCTGGACAGCATTTAGATCGCATTTAAAAGTGCTGGAGGCCTTGTCAAAATAACCTAGTTATTAGCGCGTCGCTTCATTTCTTTGTCCCTTCCCTATGGCCTTTATGTGCCATAGAAGTTGGTAGCTTCCACCAAAAAGAAAAGACCAGAAACCTCTAAGAAGCCCGGTCTTTTCTAACTAAGTTATCCATCAAATGGATTATTATAAGGACAATATTGAGCTGAACATCGTTTGAAAAAAAAATCAATTTTCGGTATTTTGTACAGAGCGTCTATCTTTTCTGTCAATTTATCAGGTAAAATTTGACAGTTTTGCTGCAAAAATTTCAGTTTTTTAAGCTCGGTACTTTTTTTGTGGGATTTTTAATACAGTCGGCCGGCTGATAGATTTAAATTATTGTTATACTTCATTAAAAGGAGGTTACTATGAAACTTGCAAAAAGAAACTGGAACAATTTTTCACTTTTTTCGCCCATGTTTGATAATTTTAACCGCGAGCTTTTAAACTGGGACAACAAAAATTACTCATCAACAAGTACCACCGTTCCGGCGGTCAACATCAAGGAAAACGCAGACAGCTTCGAAGTGGAGGTCGCCGCACCTGGCATGGCCAAAGGCGATTTCAAGGTGACACTCGACGGCAATCTCTTGACTATATCTTCGGCTAAGCAAGAAGAAAACGAGGAACATCACGACAACTATACACGCCGGGAGTTCAGCTACCAATCTTTCCAACGCAGCTTCGAACTTCAGAAGGAGGTTGTCGATCAGGACAATATTCAGGCACGCTATGAGAATGGTATGCTCCGATTGACAATACCAAAGAAAGAAGAAGCCAAACAGAAAGAACCTCGGATGATCGAAATATCCTAAAAATCCAGATAGCAACATTAACTTGGTTAGCCTCCGCTGGAGGCTAACCTATTTTTCAATCTTTAATACTAGGATTATGAAAACATCCAATTATTATATTGAATTACAGATGTACAGCCACGGACAATATATCACTATCGCCAGTTTTGACCAAAAAAGCTGCGAAAAGATTATTCATGAACTGTTTGATGAACTGCGCGGTGAGCTTGAAGCCTCAGACAGCAGACGTCTTCGCATTAATCTTCTCTTGAGCGACGCTACGATTCAGAGGACACAATTACGATCCATCCACTGTACACTGGATGAATTGGCCGAGAATACCAAGATTATCATTAAAAAGACCTTCCGGTCAGTCAACTTTGACTGATGCCCGCTGTCGCCTTAATGGTTCAAACCCAAACAAGCTACCTCTAGAGCAATTGCGCTAATTTTTGACAAAATAGAATAAAAACACACCAAATAAAAACAAATTAGGCTGCATTTTGGTATATTTGTATACACTAAATAACGGCTGAACTTAACAAATCAGGCTATGAAAATTCTATTAACCGGAGTGACCGGGTATATTGGAAAACGTCTTTTGCCTGTGTTGTTAGAACAGGGGCATGAAATTATTTGTTGTGTAAGAGATAAGAATCGTTTTGATACCTCGGCAATTCCGGGGCATGTTCAAGTTGTTGAAGTCGATTTCCTAGATAACGAAAGTCTGAAAGAAATTCCACTTGAAATTGATATTGCTTATTTCCTGATCCATTCCATGGCGACGCAGTCAGGTGATTTCCAGCAAATGGAAGCGCAATGTGCGACCAACTTCCGCAACTTTATAGAAAAAACCAGCGCGCAACAGATCATTTATCTGAGTGGAATAATTAATTCAGATCACTTATCGAAGCATCTCGACTCGAGAAGAAACGTTGAAAACATCCTGGCCAGCGGACGGATTCCGATCACCACCTTGCGGGCCGGTATCATCGTTGGCTCGGGAAGCGCATCTTTCGAGATCATTCGGGATCTTGTGGAAAAACTCCCGGTTATGATTACGCCCAAATGGTTGCAGACGAAATGTCAGCCCATCGCCATACGCAACGTGATCGAATTTATGATCGGTGTTATCGCCAACCCGCATACCTTTAGCAGAAGCTATGATATCGGGGGGCCAGACATCCTTAGCTACAAAGAGATGCTGCTGCAATATGCTGCCGAACGAAAACTTAGGCGACAGATCTTTGTTATCCCGCTCATGACGCCGCGGCTTTCCTCCTACTGGCTCTATTTTGTTACCTCGACGTCCTATAACCTGGCCAAAAACCTGGTCGATAGCATGAAAGTAGAAGTGATCTGTAAACCCAATAATCTAGCGGACGAACTCGGTATCACGTTGATCAATTACAGGAAATCCATCCAATTAGCTTTTCAAAAAATTGAAAGCGACAATGTGGTTTCCAGCTGGAAAGACGCACAGACCAGTCACATTTTATCGGGCGGGCTCAGCAGGCTGCTGGAAGTGCCCAGTTATGGTTGCTTTAAGGATGTCCGCTCGGTTCCCCTCCACAATAGTGAAGCATCATTGACCAAAATCTGGTCCATTGGAGGTAATTCTGGCTGGTATTATGGCAACTGGCTCTGGAAAATCCGTGGATTCATGGATCAATTAGTTGGCGGAGTGGGTATGCGGCGGGGGCGAAAAAATAAAAGTGATCTGGCTGCAGGTGATGCACTTGATTTTTGGCGCGTACTGATCGCCGATAGAACCACGAAAAGATTACTGCTCTATGCCGAAATGAAACTTCCTGGAGAAGCATGGCTAGAATTTAAAATCGAAGATAATATCCTGCTGCAGACCGCGACCTTTAGGCCCCTGGGCCTTGCCGGAAGGCTCTATTGGTATGCCGTATGGCCTTTTCACGGCTTCATATTTAGGGGCATGATAAATAGAATAGCTAAACCTTAAAAATAAGAATTCATAAACGATGATTTATAATGAGTACGCAATTGCTGCATTTGAAAGAAGATACAGAGCTAATTTTATAAACTCGCTGGGCGGCTTTAAAAGCCTGGTATTGATCGGTACAAAAAACAGGGACGGAAATGAAAACCTTGCCACGTTCAGCAGTTTGTTCCACCTGGGCGCAGATCCGGCACTCTGTGGCATTATACTTCGGCCGGCGACAGATTTTAGCAGCACCCTGGATAATATCCTGGAGCAGAAATGGTATACGATTAATCATGTCTCACCCGAATTTGTACATGAGGCACACCAATGTAGTGCAAAATATCCAAAAGGTGTTAGCGAATTTGAACAGGTCGGACTAAGCCCTGAATACCTGGAAAATATTCCGGTCCCTTTTGTCCAAGAAAGCAAAATAAAATTCGCCTGCAGCTTTGTTCAGAAAACAGCCATTGAGCTGAACGGCACAACATTGATCATCGGCCAAATAAAAACAGCTTTCGTGCCCGATAACTGTTTAAAAGAGGATGGTTATATCGATATCGAACAAGCCGGGACAGTTACCTCTAGCGGTCTTGACAGCTATCATACCACAAGCCGGATTGAACGATTACCTTATGCGAAGCCTTAGACAACCTTTCGCTGGGATTTTTATAAAGAAAGCAGACGGTTCGGCTTTCTTCAAGACTTTACTTCCCAGAGCGGAAGATAATGTGTTACGCTATAGAATGTATTCTTTATCTTTGGTCTAATGGACATCAAGAAAAAATTTGGTAGTGCCTCATTTGGCGAAGACCTTATCTTACAGGCACTGAGCTGTTCTCCAGAGCCTACATCAATCTATACTGGAACAGAGATGACCATTCAGTTTGCCAATGAAGGCATGCTTTCCCTTTGGGGCAAAGACGCATCCGTTATTGGCAAAGCGCTGATCAGTGCTATCCCCGAACTGGAAGATCAGCCGTTCTTAGCTATTCTGCAAGAGGTTTGGCGAACGGGGAAATCCTATTCCGTTACCGAGGCACCAGCCAGACTCGTTAAAAACGGTGTTCGGGTGACTGATTATTTTGATTATGAATATAGAGCGCTATTAGACCAAAACAATAAAACCTGGTGTATTTTAAACACTGCCCGCAACGTTACTTTAAGAAGGCAGCATCAGCAACAGATACAGGAAAAAGAAAAAAAGGAACAAGGGCTTATGGAGGAAATGGCGGCAACGCTCGAAGAATTGACCGCTACAAATGATGAGCTCAACAGTTCCTTACAACTTCTGGCAGAAAGCCGTGAACAAGTGCGGACAATTATTGAGCAGGCACCTGTTGGCATAGCGATGCTTAAGGGTCCGGAACTTATTATTGACATAGCCAATCCGACCATATTAAAAATCTGGGGCCATCGATTAGCGGATGTGCAGGGCCGGCCCCACGAAATCGCAAGGCCCGAACTGCAAGGCCAGCCCATGAACCAGTGGCTCCGGGAAGCGTTCGAAAAAGGCGTACGGAAAACAAACAATGAACTTTCCATATTGCTGCGTCACAATGACGGACTGCGAGAGGCTATCGTAAACTCGATCTATCAACCTATTTTTTCAACTGACAACAAAGTCACTGGAATTCTGATTATCCTTGAAGATATTACCGACCAAGTCCTTGAACGGCGGAAAAGTGAAAAAGATCAACACATGCTGTCCATGGCTATTGATGCCGGAGAGCTTGCGACGTTCTATTATGAGCCCAAAAATAATCTGTTCTCCGGAAATGCCCTGTTAAAATCATGGTTTGGTTTAGCCGATAAGGAACAATTGGATTTATCAGCCGCTATTTCTTCCATCATAGAAGAGGATCGGCAACGTGTAATGGCTGCCATAACTGATGCACTTCGCGAAGAGTCGGACGGCAATTACTTTATTGAATACCGTATTGTCCATTCGCAGTACCCGAACGTTAGACTCGTGCAGGCACGTGGTAAAGTATTTTACGATGCCAAGGGAAAAGCAGTAAGTCTGAACGGTACTTTACGGGATATTACCGAACAAAAAGCTGAGGAACAGCGGAAAAATGATTTCATAAGCATCGTTAGCCACGAACTGAAGACACCCTTAACCTCTATAAACGCCTATCTTCAATTGATGCAGCGTCAGGCATTCCTTACAGCAAACACGAGCTATCAAGACATTACGATGAAATCCCTTCGACAAGTCCGCAATATGAAGAACTTAATCAATGGATTCTTGAACATCTCGCGATTCGACTCCGGCAGAATGATGATAGAAAGAGAAGTGTTTGATCTGAAGGAATTATTTGCCGAACTTGAAGATGAATTTAAATTGAGGATAAACTCCCATCAGATTGTCGCTGACCTGACGCAAAGTTTGTCCATTGCTGCTGACCCGAATAAAATTTCGCAGGTAGTCCAAAATCTTGTGGAAAATGCGGCCAAATATTCACCGATAGGAACCCAGATTACATTTGGCTATTTGCCCACGGTAAATCAGGATATAGAAATTTTTGTCAGCGACCAAGGGATGGGTATTGCCGAAGAAGACCGGGATCAGATATTCGAGCGATTTTACAGGGCAGGAAAAGATAAGGTCGGAACAATTTCGGGATTTGGCATAGGCCTTTATCTCTGCCGTGAAATTGTAGAACTGCATAACGGACATATCGCTGTGGAGAGCAATTCAGCGGGCGGAACCACATTTAAGGTACGGCTTCCCGCTCAATAATCTTAATATTATAAATTCTTTTCTTCGGTTCTTCGGAAAACACATACGCGGACATGTTGGACATTTAATTGCCTTTAAATGACTTTTCTTTTTTACGATAGGCTTACTTTTGTCGCAAATGTTTCCCGTTCGGGATTTAAGAAGAGCAAGATGAAGAAAGAATCGCGCATCATATCGCTCATTGTTGGTGGCACTTTACTTATGGAGATGCTCGACACCACAGCGATATCGACGGCCTTACCCAAAATGGCACATGATTTTGAGAGTGATGTTGTACACCTCAGTGCAGGTATTACCTCTTACACCGTCATGTTAGCTGTATTTATTCCAATCAGCGGCTGGATTGCCGACCGCTACGGCGCAAAAAAAGTTTTCAATTTGGCGATTATCGGATTTATACTTTCTTCAATCGCATGTGGACTGAGTACCAACCTAACATCTTTCGTCATTGCACGTATTTGCCAGGGTACTGCCGGAGCCCTCATGGTACCGGTGGGACGTCTTATTGTACTCAAGCACACCGAAAAGAAAGATCTGGTTGAAGCGATCGGTTATATTGCCTGGGCTGGGTTATTGGGCCCTATTATCGGCCCAGTGCTGGGTGGATTTTTTACAACCTATTTTAGCTGGCACTGGATTTTCTTTATCAATATACCCGTCGGTGTATTTGCGCTGTGGGCAGTGCATCAATTTATTCCAGCGATGGATTCCGAAAATAACCGTCCCCTTGATATCATCGGTTTTTTTATCAGCGGTATCGGTCTTGCCGGAATTATGCTGGGAACTGAAATGATCGGCGCAGCCAAAGGCGATTATACAAAACCACTGGCAACTATTGCGGCGAGCTTTGCGCTGATGGCCGTTTCGATCTGGCACTCCAAACGGATCAAGTATCCGTTGATTGATTACAGTATTCTCAACGTAAAAACCTTCCGGGTTACGGTATTTTCTGGCTCCATCACCCGTATGGTGATCAATGTTGCTCCTTTTATATTGCCCCTTATGTTACAGCTGGGTTTTGGACTGAGCCCTTTTCACGCCGGACTCCTCTATATGGCCAACATGTTCGGTAGTATGAGTATGAAACCGGTAGCCATGTGGATAACACGGCGGTATGATTTCCGCAAGGTCCTGATCGGCAACGGTATTATTTTAACACTGGTAACCGCTGGACTCTCCCTGCTTTCCGTACAAACGCCGATCTGGCTGGTGGCGATTGTATTCTTTTTCTCGGGCCTTACACGCTCGCTCCAATTTACCAGCCTAAATACCCTGGCTTATGCAGACGTGCCCAATGAACAGATGAGCAATGCAAATACGCTGTACAATACGGCACAACAAATGGCACTTGGTATGGGTATCGCCCTAGGCGCAGTGACACTACACCTGGCAAGCAGTTATTATCAGGATACGGTTTATCAGATGCGGGATTTCAGCTTGGCCTTGCAGTTAATTGCTGTCTTATCACTCCTATCCTTAATCGAGTATTTCAAAATTAAACCAAGTGACGGAGCCAATTTAAGGGGTATATCAATAAAGAAAGAAGTTCAGAACGCCGCTTAGTTCTCTAAATATTAGGTAGGCTTTTCGGTATTAGGTAGGCTTTTCGGACTGTAGCCAAACTGTTTCTTAAAAGCATGGGAAAAATGCGACAGATCTTCAAAGCCCAGATCAACAAAGATATCCGAAGCAGACCGCTTTTCTTCCTTTAGCAGATAATGTGCTTCGTCCAGTCTTTTTTTCAGAATCCACTGGTGCGGCGAGGTTTGAAAAACTTTCTCAAAATCGCGTTTGAAAGTAGCAAGGCTCCTGCCTGTTAGACGGGCAAAACGCTCTAAATTGACGTTATACCTGTAGTTCTGATTCATAAAGGCCTCAAGGTCTATTTTATGCGGTTCAGAAAAATCAAACAGGATATTTTTGAGCGCTGGTTTCGTCTGAAGGAGGATTAGTAAAAGTTCCTTGATTTTGAGGTCGGTGAGTGATTTATTATTCAAATTACTTTGAAGAAGGGCCTTCAGCGACACGATAAAATTTTCGAGAACCGAATTGACATCAATTTTAACCAGCGCTTCCGTCACGGTTGAGTGTTCGGATTTTAGCTGATACTCATGCGCAAAATTCTTTAGCGTTTCGTCACTCAAATAGATATTCAGACTTTCACAGGCGCCGTTTGGTGGTGGAATCTTTGCAAATTTCACCAGCTGGTTTTTTCTGATGAGATGAAAATCGCCCGGATGCGCAATATGCTTATCTTTATTGTCGGACAATATAAAACTTCCCGAAAGCTGATATGAAATCGTATGCTGAGCCACAAAATTTTCCCCTTTTCTGCTCACTTGGTGGTAACAGGAATAGACAATATCCGAATTTTCTATCATAAGACTATCGATCAAGACAAAGCGCCGTTCGTACGACAACGCTTTGTCAAATGTATAAAAATTTAGCTTAGTACGGCTTTGATTTCAAGGTAAGGTTGCAAACCATATACGCCATATTCCCGTCCGATTCCCGACTGCTTGAATCCGCCAAACGGAACCATCGGGTCGTGACTGAATCCATTGATACAGATCCGCCCAGCATCGATCTCTGCGGCCACACGTTTTGCCCTTTCGCTATCCGCCGATGAGATGTAGGCAGCTAGTCCATAAGGCGTATCATTGGCAATTTCTATGGCTTCCGCTTCGGTTTGATAAGGAATAATACACAAAACGGGACCGAAAATCTCTTCCCGCGCAATGGTCATCGCATTGCTGACATTTGTAAAAATGGTGGCTTTCACAAAATTACCCTCTTCCAGACCTTCAGGTTTTCCCAATCCGCCGGTCAACAAGGTTGCCCCTCCCTCAATTCCCGTTTTTATATACTGCTGTACTTTATCAAACTGCTTCACGCTCACCATCGGTCCGATGTTGGTATCGGCATTTTGTGGCGGGCCGACAACCATACTTTCGGCAGTGGCCTTTGCTAAGGCATTAACCTGATCGAGCTTATGCCGCGGCACCAGAAGCCTTGTCGGCGCAATACAGGCCTGGCCACTGTTCATATAAGCGCCGTATACGGCCATCGGAATTGCTTTATCGAGGTCTGCATCATCCAGTATAATATTCGGCGATTTTCCACCCAATTCGAGCGTAATGCGTTTCATGGTATCGACCGCCCGTTTAGCGATGGATTTTCCTACGGCTGTAGAACCCGTAAACGAAATTTTGGCAATTCCTGGATTCTCGGTAAGTTCCGTGCCCACTACATTTCCGAGACCTGTTACCACATTGATAACACCTTTTGGTAAACCGGCTTCGTGAAAAGCTTCCATGAGCACATTCGTCTGCAAAGCACTCATTTCACTGGGTTTGACGACTACGGTACATCCTGCTGCGATTGCGGTAGCGACTTTACTGGCCACCGAACTGTTGCTGGCATTCCAGGGCGTAATGATAGCGACAACACCGACAGGCTGCAATCGCACCGATGCGGCGTTAATTGTCCGTTCAAATTCAAAATTGTTAAGCACTTCGATCATACTGTCAAACCAGGCTCCGGTATGTGCGTTGCTCATGGTGACAAATTGATACGTTCCGCCGTACTCTTCAATCATCGCATCTATAAAATCCTGCTTTCTCTTTTCAATCGCAGTTTTCAGTTTTGTTAAATAACCGATACGTTCCGAAACGGTGGATTTTGAAAATGTTCGGAAGGCAGCTTTAGCCGCTGCAATGGCATTTTTTGTGTCGGTTACATCTGCTAAAGTGACTTCACCGATCTTTTGATTCGTAGACGGATTGATGAGCTCATAAATATCCGTTCCGTGCGGGCTTACAAATTCCCCGTTGCTATAAATCGTATTGACTGTTTTCATTTTGTTATTATTTATAGCACAAATTTAGCGGTACCCTTTTTATTCAACTTGGTAAAAAAGCTCAATTATACTTTGCAAAAAAGCTCAGGTCCCACAAAAGGTACATAGTCGGTCAGAGAAATGATGCAACGTTTTTGTATTGTACAGGTTTGATCTTTATCATAACGGGATTTATCAGTTCAGTGGTATAAGTTCTCATCGTCGGGGTGCGCGACGATTACAGCTATTTTTTCTTTAGCTCTTTTAGTACATCTTCCAAATAATCTGTTTGTACCTCTTGTATCTCCAACAGTTTTTTGCTTTGATGAATGAGCAGATGGTCTATTTTTTCACTGAGCAGTTTTATCTCCAGTTCTGCTTTTAGATTTATCTTATAATCATGTTCGCCCCTGACACGATCTTTTTGCTCCTGCCTATTCTGGCTCATCATAATGATCGGAGCCTGAATTGCTGCTAAACAGGAAAGCAGGAGATTGAGCAAAATGAAAGGAAACGGATCAAAGGGTTGCCTACTTAGAACAATAATATTAGCAATCATCCATACAAGGATAAATGAAAAAAAGGTAATGATGAATATCCAACTTCCTCCAAATCTTGCAACGCTATCAGCAAGTTTTTGACCTACAGTTAGCTGTGCCTCCAACTCTTCTTGAATATCTTCGGAGAGAATCGAATTGTTTCGGATCGCTGTTATTACATCCTTATCTATAATCGCCAGTTCTCCTCGTTCCTGAACAACAAGCGAAGTAAGATAAAGCCTTCTATATTGATTTAATTCATCTATAGAAATATAATCATCGTTATACATATCCGGAAAATCCGATTTCAGCAAACTCAAAATACCTGTTCTGATGTCCTTACATTGTATTTCTTCGCCAGGTAAAATTTCCTTTTTACTTATATGGCTGGTTTCCATCTTATTTTATAATTTTCTATATCTGTAATTTTCCGACAAAATCTTCGGGAATAGTTGTAAATAATTTACGTTCTTATTTTCTTAAATCCATTTCCAAAATTTTTAATAATATCCGTAATGATAATCGATTCTTTTGATTTCTCTAGGGCCGTGTTTATTCGTTCATCGTTATTCTGATGTTCACCAAACAACCTGTCAAACTCTGTCGATATGAGGTGTAATAATTGTCTCTGGAGAAATTTCGTCCAATAGCTTTTTATTACTTGCTATCATATTCAGTGCATCAGCATCTAGTAATAATGCTTATTTTTTGTCATCTTTAAAAAGCTGATCGACAGATTTTCCGAGTTTATCAATATCATTTTTCACATCTTTTTTAAACTGTTCATTTTCTTGTAATGTCATATCTTTAGCATGTTGCATATCGTTGTCGAATGCTACATTCTTTTGGCGAATTTTCTCCTTCAATCTTGCGATTTCAATTTTTAATTTGTTATAATCGTCATCGAGCTTAGCCCTATCTTTCGAATTTGCCTTGGCCAACTTAGCCTGTAGATTCAAAAGGTCATTGTCCATTTTCGCAATAGCACTGTCAGACTCCAGTTTAAATCGGTGCCAGACTGCTATTCTTTTTGTTTTAACCGTATCGGAGCCAGTCTCGATATCTTTGGTTTCTTGTTTTACCATTGTGGCTCGCCTGTCGGCGGACTGATTGCACCCCAATAAGGTCATTATGGCAATCAGAAATAGTGTTAAAGTTTTCATTTTCTTAAAAAAAATAATTTTTGCAAAGGATTTAATAGCGTACACAGCTCAAATAAAAAACGGCATGATACCATTAGAGGTGTTTCCTTTACCGATCATAAAAGAATATCGTAGACAAGAGATAGGATGAGTGCCGCACTTTTAGTAAAGTAGTTCAAAAACACTAGTGGATAGCATGAAAGATCAAGTTAACAGTTGTTGAACAATATACTTAAAAGCATCTCGCTTACGGATGCTCTTAAATATAGTTGCATTTAGTATTATGTATATATGGTGGCTCTTTTCTATTGGATTGTTCTTGTAAACAATCTCTTATTAACTAAAGGCATATTCATAATCAATAGAAAGCTCATTATTCACTTCCCATATACCGGGGGTGTTCCATGCGATCCGTTCTGCCTCTTCTTTTTGATACCAGGAATTTACTTTTCCACTTAAGGTTACCGTGCTGCCTGAAACCATCACAAGGAGATTACTACCGTCAATAGCGCTTCTTTTTAAAGCATCTTCAATATCTTTTTTCTCAATCGCGCTGTTCGTATCGGATTTAACCTTTATATTATTGGTTACTCCTTTGATACCCATAAGGTAAATTACAGCATTTTTCGCCGCTTCCCGTTGATAATTCCATTGCAGTTCACCATCCAATGTGACCCATCCATTTTCAATTTTAATCCCGATTTTGTCTTTCGGAACTAGCCAGGCAGTCCGCAAAGAAGCCAACACCTCATTTGCGATTTCAGCATCCGTTTTTGCCCAGTTAGTTGGAAATTGAACTTCAATATTTTCAATCAATGCCCGCACGCCATGAACTCTTTTTGCGGCATTTTCAGCTTCCAGTTTTTTTGCATAACTGTCCACATAACCAGCGAGAGAAACAATTCCCTCATCAACCGTAACAGCGATTTCCGCCAAATGCAACTGGGGTTCCCATTGGATTGCCCGCTCGACATCTCTCTGCAATTCTGCATCTGTTTTCATCAGCTTAAAATTTACGAAACAACTAGATTATTGCTTCCTAATAAAGTTCTGATTAATAAAACAATATAGGTTATACAATTCGCATGGATTGTTGTATAATTGGTAGGTAGACCGAGGAGTATTAAAGATCTTCTAGGTTTGTTCGCTTTCTTAGTGGAAGCTTTTTGAAAAATGTAGGTGTCAGCCCCGTGACCTGCTTAAACTGCCTGGAGAGATGCGATACACTCGAATAATGAAGCTGGTATGATATTTCTGTGAGGTTCAATTCCCCATAAAGGATCAATTCCTTAATTTTTTCTACTTTATGCAGTATGATAAAATGTTCGATCGTGATCCCTTTTGTTTTGGAGAATATCTCGGCCAGATAATGATAGTTTTTTTTTAGCCTGTCACTCAATAAAGTCGAAAAATTAACTTCCGGGACTTCTTTGGAATAATGGATCATTTCGACAATAATACTGATTATCCGTTCGATCAATTCGGCTCTCTTGTCGTAGAGCAATTCCAGCCCCGATTGATGCAATGCTTCCTGGAGCTTTAGTTTGATATTCTCAGAAATAGGCTGTGCTAATCTGACTTCGCCCAATTCAATTGATGTATAGACTATCCCCAATTTGTCAAGTTCGGATTTTACCATCATTTTACAACGACGGCTCACCATATTTTGAATGATAATCTTCATGTCTGTTGGTCCAATAGGACAAATAATAAATAGGCTAAATTATCTATCACAAAAACAAAGTAGCTATAAAACAAACATGTTTGCCTGGCAATTTGTTTCAAAATATTTATGAGACAAACATCGACTAACTTTTGGTACCCTTCTCCAATATTTTAAGATATTCCAAAAAATCAGAAAATAGGTACCTTAAAAGAATAAATACTCATGTGTTTCTATATCAATCAGTTTAATTCATCGGATTTTGATGTCTTTTATCTCTGGTTCCTCCGCATTAGCTTTATTAATGGTAATGTTTAGCAATCCGTCTTTATAAGTGGCTTTTATGCGATCCAGGGTAGCATTATCTGGTAAGCGGAAGCTACGGGAGAATGAATTCGCGAAGAATTCTTTCCTTACATAATTTTCGTTTTCTTCTTTTTTCTCAACATTGTGCTCCGCACTAATAATCAGTGACCGATCCTCGACTGCCACCCTAAAATCTCTTTTTTTAAATCCGGGGGCTGAAACTCTTAGTTTATAAACACCACTCTTTTCAATGATATTTATCGTTGGCTGCATTTTTTCCAGTGCATCTGTGAGTTCGTTTTCACTCCAAAAATCTTCTATCTGCGATACAAGTGAAGATTGAACTGGTTGATCGGGGGTTTCTGTGGTTTTCATAATGAGTTTGTTTTATGATTTGATACCTTAAATTTAGATCTATAAAAATTTTCAGATCATGATCACTGCAATCTTTTACGACGATCATTATTATTTTTGACTATGCAGTAATCTTTTTATTTTAGACATAGCTCATATAAGCTGCGATGTTATGCTGTCCTCATTCCGTTATCTATTTTGATTAAATTTGCCTTCCAGCGATCTGTCAAATTGGTAAATATCTGTGTACAAAATAAGCTTTCCGTTTTCTATAAGGCAGGTCAGGTATGTAATTATAATAGGCACGGGCTCACTCAGCACAAAATCTCTCTTTTCGTAAGATAGTATTGCGTTTTCCAGCTCTGAAACTTTATATTCTGAACCATCGTAAGCCAATAGCATGGCGGCAAGACGATCCGCATTTTCCACACGTACACAGCCATGGCTGAGCGCCCTTTTCTCGCGATCAAAAAATTGTTTCTGAGCGGTATCATGCAGGTATACGGCATAGGGATTTTCAAATCTAAAGACAACAGCGCCCAACGCATTTTCCTGACCCGAGGATTGCGTTATACTATAGTTATAAGGATTTTCATTGATCTGCCTTAATGTTGATGCATTCACGGTGACTTTATTGCCCGATCCGTCATAGATCGAATAATTATGATCAGCTAGGTAGCTCCTATCTTTCATCATTTCGGGTAGCATTTCCTTACGGAAAATACTTTGCGGAACTCGCCAGTCTGGTGCCGTTGAAAAATAACTGATTTCACTTTCCAAAACAGGTGTTTTTGTTGTTGACTTTCCTACCACAACCTTAAAGCCGAACATCTCGTCGCCCTGATGTAGCTCCAATGTATATGAAGGGATATTGACCATAATATAGTAGGCACTTTGCGTATTGATCCATCTCAGGCGTTCCATATTTATGATGATCTTCACCAGTTCGGTCGGAGAAACAATACGATCATTTGCCGTGTGTGAACGATCTAGATAAGTCTGAAGATCACTATAGGCTTTTAAACTAGGCTGGGCCTTAAGTATTGCTCCTTGGAAATCCGTGTGCATTCGCGCTGTCGATAATATTTCATCTGCACAAAATCCATTGATCCTGCTGGTATCAATCTGAGTTTTTTGGTATAATGGATTATATTTTCCAAAGTGAAGGTCATTAATAAAGGTAATTAGGCCATCTGTGAGCAGTATATCAAAGAGTGTTCTTTCCTTCTGATTTTTTTCGGAGGGAAAATCTGCCCATTGTTCTAATTTTTCCAAAGAAAGTGCTTCTAGATGGTAATCGGACAGTGACAGTCCATAATGATCAGCCTTCGTCAGCAGTAAAAGCGCTATTTTCGATTGTTCTTGCCTTTGCCGACTATCTGTCCAATGATATCCTGAATAATTATCCGTATAGAACCTGAAAACCGATTTTGGATAATTCAGCTTGGAAAGATATGTGTTGTTCTCTAGCGCTGCTGTAATTTCTGCACCTATGTTGACATTCTGTGCGCAGATCGCAGTGCAAAAAATAGAGAAAAAAATAACTACGAAATACTTAACCGCTTTCATGATATCTAATTTTTTGTTTAAAATTTCGACATCCACCCACCCCTATCTCCGAATTTGTGTTAGGATGGCTAAACCTTCGAAGTGATCGAATAGTATAAACAAAGTTCTGATTTATAATCCATTATAGGTTATATAATATCAACTATTTTTTATATAATTGGTAGTATTCAGAAGGCAGTAAAGTGAATATACTACAGTTATAACGTAAACAAATGGCAAAATCTATTTTAACAATCACCCTGAATCCATCCGTAGACAAGAGTACGAGCGTACAACATATCGTTCCTGAAAAGAAATTACGCTGTGAAAAACCTATATACCAGCCTGGTGGCGGAGGAATCAACGTATCTCGTGCCCTGAAAAGACTTGGTCTGGCTTCAACAGCTCTTTTTACATCCGGGGGAAAGACGGGCGGTATGCTCGAAAGCTTGTTGAAGCTGGAAGATATTGCTATAGATCCTATCCGGGTGAATGGCGAGACCCGCGAAAATTTTATCGTGGTCGACAGCTCCACCAATCAGCAATATCGGTTCGGTTTTCCAGGCGAACAGTTTGAATCCAACCAGCTGGAGAGGATCAGGACTTCGATTGAGGAACTCAGGGATATCCCGGATTTTGTCGTTATCAGCGGTAGTATTCCGACTGGGGTACCGCCCGAATTTATACGATCATTGATCAACAAGTACAAAACGAAGGGCAGTAAAATAGTTATTGATACATCTGGCAATGCACTTCGCCTTGCATTGGAAGAAGGTGTCTTTTTGATCAAACCGAATGCCGGAGAGCTTGCTGCGCTTGTGGGAAAAGAAGAGTTGGGGCATTCCGATCTGGATATGGCCGCCCAGCAGCTAATTTCGCAGGGGAAGGCTACGCTAATCGTGGTCTCTCTGGGTGCCCAGGGCGCTATATTGTATTCAGAAACAGAAAGAATCCAGCTACCTTCCCCACTGGTCAAGGTACGCAGTACGGTCGGCGCTGGCGATAGTATGGTTGCTGGAATGGTTTCTGTCTTAGCCCAACAGGGAGATCTGGAGCATGTCCTTCAAATGGGAATCGCCTGTGGCTCGGCCACGACGATGGCGGAGGGAACTGGGCTATTCGCCAAGAAAGATGTCGATAGGTTGTTTTCGGAAATTAAAAAAAGATAAAAAGTAAAGATTTGGCTTTACAAATAAGGCGCACTGTCCTGTGCGCCTTGTTGTTCTACTCATCTTTTCCGTTTAGCCAGTTTGGCCAGTAGCCTACTTGTGGCGAAACTGACCAGGGTACCCAGTGCAGCCGTCAGGGCGGTCTGCAATACATCCCCCAGCGAGATGCTGGCCCAAATGGAACAGATGGTACCGCCGATGGCCGAGACGCGGATATCATTCACTTTCATCCATCGCGCTCCTTTCTACGGTATCTTCGGTTCCATTTTTAATGGATCTATTCTCCCTGACGCCCGCCGAAGGATCCTTATCGTCTTCCTCGGACTGTGACTTAGCCTCATCCAATACCGTTTCTACAATACCAAGCCCCAAGGCCAGGTATTTTAATACATTCCCCACCTTAGCCGGCAGTTTAACAGGAGCCGCCAACAGCAGCTGCAGCACCTGTCCTATTTTATTGAAGATCTTTTTCATGAATACTTTTTTAAGGATGATCAATTATTTAACAGGAACCTCTACTCATTCGACCTGTACTTCGACCAGCTCCTGCATCATCAGCTCGACCACTAGCGGATAGAACTTTTTATAGGCGACACCCGAGGCTAGCAGGCGATAATCACCCTCTTCCAGTACATACTGAGTACCCACTAGCACGCAGCCGGCGGTCTCTTTGTAGCTGTTTCCTTTATGGAAGTAGACATAGCTAAAGTTGGGTATATCCCCTATTTCCAGCATACCGCGGTGCATTTTTGGGTAAGCGTCGTAGTAACGGCCATTCATTGCCCCGTCGCGGTTAAAACCCAGTGGGTAATGCCCGGCCGGTATGGCGGTTTCGCCCCTTATTTTCACGGGACGCGGAATATTCTCCAGGCCGTAGCAGACAAATTGATTGTTCAGGTAGATCTCGGACAACGTGCTATGCTTGCCCTGTTTTGTGCGGAGAACTTTTATCGTTGATTTCATACGCTAGCTATTCATTAGAAAAGACCGAGGTACTGACTTCTGGAATACAGGTTTTCATCACGATCATGTAGGAACAGGTACAGGTGCACCGGCCGATCATGCAGGATGGATGGCAGCTCGATCGTCATCTGGAGATCCTTCCGCAGCACCTGTTGTTCATTGATCGCAGCCTGCTCGCCAATAATATCATAAGCACAGAGTATGACCTGGTCATCCCATTGGTTATAATCTTTGATGTTGGATTCGGTTACATCCCAGCTCAGCTGTATCGTATTGGACCCGCGTACACAGGTATTCACCGCGAGCGGAGACAGCATGCCATTGCTGATTTTGGCAAGGGCGGGCACCACCTCAAAATCCGGATATTCCCCCTGTATCACGTTCGTCAGCGTATGTGACATGGCGCGGCCAAAAGCCGCCTGCACCGTGCACTTGCTGTGGGCAAAACCTTTGCGGATGAGCGGGTACAGCGGATTTAAAAACCGGCGTGCCAGCCGAAAGCGTTCCTGCGCAGCCTCCCTACGTGTCGGATCTGTAACCTGCTTTTTAAACTCAGAAATCACCAGCATGTCTTATCGTTTTGTGTTCAAAAATCAGGAGGAGCCACATGCTCCTCCCGTTCAATTAATCCTTTAGCGGCTAAGCCAGGTCAAATTCGCCCAAATAGGTACTTTTGGATACCTTTTCGGCCTTGCGGTCGGTAAAGAAGATCCAGACATGCCCCTTGCCACCGAGCAGGTGGGCCGGAATCTGGATGTCTATCGTACCGGCGGCACGGGTGGGCGGTGTAGGTGCCGTCATAAATTCATCCTTTTCAGGCGAATAGACCAAGATAATGACCTGATCATCGGCCTTGGTCTTGTACAGGCTGTTGAGGATGGTATCCCAGTAGATAGAAAGAATTCCATTATCCACAGCAGCCTCCATGCCGCCGCCGTTGAGGTAAGAGCCCGTACTGATTTCGATCTTGCTGTAATCCAAGCTAAAGTTTGGATAAGTACCGCTTACCGCCTGTGCGATATTGAGCTGCAGTGCCACGTTTGTGGGCGTCATCTTTTCGGTTTTGGAGAGCCCAAATCCGACCTGCAGGATCGGCGTGATCGGCATCAGAAATTTAGATATTTTCAGAAAACGGTCCTGTTGGATCAGCTGTTCTTCGGACATCCCTTTCGTCCGCTTTTTGGGTAGGCCTTTGAGGTAGTTGATGGATTTCCAGGACGAAGCGATCACCGCGCCCACTTTACCACTTGCTCTTCCGATTACACCATTGTTGATTGTTGCCATGTTGTTATTTTTTTAAAAAGTTAAACCCCATAAAGCTTTCATTTATACCGGTATGTATTGCTTTACTTCGACAAACATACTACATCACATAGCCCCTTGTCAATAGCACAAAGCAGCTTGGCGGAGACTCGTCGGCGGTAGCCCGGCTTTTGCCGGAGACCTGTCGGAGACTATACGATAGCCACTATAAAACAAGCCCCTGCAATCGGACATATTCCATGCGCACCGTCGTCTGGTACTTCAAAAACTACGCACTTGAGCGGCAGTCTTAGCCCTTTGCTTCGTACAAGCTTCGTACCTGCTTCGGATCAGCAATAGATCTTGTACAGCTACTGAACAGACCTTCACCAGTCTCCGAACAGGGAAATACTGTTCAGCAGTGGTTCAACAGCGGCTGCTCTTTAGTTCATCTCCGAAGGTAATACGAAGCAGGTACGAACAGTATAGGGATTTAAGGCATTTGCCGCGGCCATTTTTTATATTCGGTCACATACAGCTGCACCACATCTTTCTTGAGAAAGAGATCCGCATTGCCCTCTTTATAGGTGGCTTTGAGCAGGCCTTTGGCGATACGGCGCTCGATGGTACGCACACTTTTGCTCAAAAAATAGGCGACTTCGTGGATGGTCATCGTACCGGTCAGCTTGTGGAGCTCCATATACTGCTGTTCCTGCAGCAGGTCGAGGATACGGTCCGGCTTGGCCTCTAAGGGTGTATATTCGACGCTTGGTTTTAATTGAAAAGAATAGTGGATTTTTAGGTGAATAGCTGTCGCATTGGACACAAAACGAGGCGTGATCTCCTGTTGATCAGGAGATCCTTTTACAAAAAACATAAACGGGTAAGGTTAGCTCGACTAACCGCCGAAATCCAGCTCAGCAGCAGACCTGTTGTCTACTGCGCTCGGTCTATCTAAGTTTATAAAATGGGATGATTCAATTGAGCCGAATAAGGTTATCCCATCCCTCATGCTCTAGGTTATTGACGTTATCCAAAAAATCCTTTAGCTTTTTTTCTTTGCGCATCCATTCGGTGATCTGCAGCAGGTTGCTGATCTCCAATTCCGTCATATTCAACTTGAGGCTGTCAAACACTTCCTTTCGGAACTCCAGAAAAGTGGCATTTGGCAATATCGGTTGACGGACGAGCATCATATTTACCCTACAGGTTTTATTGATGCGAAAATACCATTTATCAAGCCCCAACCTTTCTAGCTCCTGCACAAAATGATGGGCCTCTAGCCGGGTACCATTGATCAGGACGACTTCCTTTTTTCTTTTTTGGGAAAAATAAAAGGGAACATCAAACATACGTACAGCATCCATCTGCAAGGTATTTAAATTGAATGGCGAATCGTTATACAGCACATCATAGAGTGATCCGATTACGATAATCCTATCCAATGCACTTGGAGGTGCTATAGTTCCCGCTCTATCTGTTGTGTTTTCCTGCGACATGACCTCTTTCCCTAACAAAGCCATCACATTTTCAGTTGTTAGCCACCATAATTTGCCGTTACGAAAAACATAGATCACATAGGCTATAAAGCCTAGACCAATAAAAGGCATATAATGCAGCAGATAGCTTCTTAACAAGCTGTACGTATCTTCGCTGCGCATACTAGCGAAACAATAGATAATGAAGAGATAAATCGATAGAATCGATATAGTTGTAACAAGAATTGCACAGCAGAGCTGACCTTTGGGTATACTCTTGGTCATGACCCTCCCCTTGCTCATGAGTATCAGATCAGGGTACCGCTTCTGCCAATAAGTCCAAAAGCCTTTAAGAAACATCTGCGTGAACACGACCGCAACACCAATCGCAATTGCAAATGCCACTGTCCACATCCAATAGGTCTGTGTCCAAAATCGATTCAGATAAATACCGTGATTTCCGATTAAATTAAAAAGCATGGAGATGAGTAAACTCTCCACCGTTAGTTTTAATACTTTCATATGCTATGTCAAGCTCTCTTAAATGGCTCAGGTTTAAACTGGTTTACAGATCCAATTTACTAAATAAAATCAAATATTAAGCAAAATTCAATCGTCCAAAAGAAGATTATCCTCCAAAATCCGGGAGGTTAGGACATGTGGGTTGCTAATTTGATCTATTTGAATAAATATTTGCAAAAACACAATTTGTATGAAAGAGAACTTTGACAATGCAGGTGTGACGCAAAAAGTAGCCACGCTTCTTGCGCTACCCTTAGCAGAGCGCGCGCTAGAGATGCAACTTCTTAAAGGCGATTTTGCAGTTTGGATGGAACACAATTTTAATCTGAAAGCCCATCAGGTGCAGCAGCTCTACGAATTTCCCCATGGGTTTCGGAAACAACTTGGCGCTGCGATAAGCAATTATCTCATGCAGGGCAACATACTTCAATTTCAAAAAGACGACAAGGGTGATGATGATGATCCAGAATTTAAGGAGCTCATGGTTCACGGCCTCGATGAATGGCAGGATACTGCGGTGCGGCTGGCGTTCACTCCCCTGTTTATCCGGATATCCTACACCGGTCCGCAGCAGTAATCCAACCCTACGTTATCCAAAAACCATTTCCCCCGATCATTCCGAAATCCTGGCCGGGGGGAAATTATTGACCTATAATCCATTATGAAAACAGCTTTAAAAATCGATATCGCAGCGGTATTTGGCCAACCAATCAGTCCTAGAACTGATACGCTCAAGCCAAGCATAAGCATGCCCAATGCGGACTATCAACATTACGAAAATCAACATAGCGAGGCCTGTCTACAACAGTTTGACGGCATGCTCGGCTACATCAATATATTGGATCTGCAGCTATCCGCCGATATTGTCATTCCGATGCAAGTGACACGTTCAGACCTGCATATCTTTTATCTCTTCACAGAAGATCGTGCTATTCAGATCAGGGATGTCCAGAAGCGCATCAGTTACAGCATCTCTTGCAATCGCGGCCGCTACTTCTACTTAACCAAAAGTGACTATGAAATCCACTTCCCTGCCGGAAGTTATACCCTCGTTAACTTTTATTTGCGCGGCAGCATTTTCCGCGATGGCAACGAGCGTCCCTTCCAGTTTCTTCACCCCTTGCTCCATGCCTATCGAAAACACGATCCGAATTCGTGGTGCAGCATCGATTTCCGTGCTGGCATCAGGACTATTTCATTGCTAAAAACCCTTGCGTCAAAAATCAAGAAAGGCGACCTCGACAGTGAGGTCAATATCCTCTGGGGTATCAAGAAACTGATCCAGCTATCGAAGGAAAAGATCTTTGAAGAATATGAAAAGATTTCGGAATCCCAGTTAAAAGCCAAAGAAGCCCATGCAGCCATTAAGCAGGCAGTAACCGAGCATGGGCAGGATTTTAAACTGGAAGATATTGCCTGGCAGCTCGGGATCAGTATGGACTATCTGCATCAGCTTATCCAACTTTATTATGGACAGAGTCCCCAAGAGCTGAAGGTAGAATTTATGCTGGATCTCGCCAAGGAATATATTGTAGACGGTATGCCTACCGATGCAATCGCCTATGAACTGGGCTATGCGTCACCAAGCAGTTTTGCACGCTTTTTTAAAAAGAAAACGGGCATGACCGCAACGGAGTTTTTTAAGCGGTATACCCAAGACGATCGCTAAGCCTGTATATACTACTCTCCAGATTCGGCCAAGTCCGGCTGCTTTTTAGTACCGAACTTTGATTTACAATGTAAGTAAGGAAATGCAAAATACACCAAGACATATTGTTCCCAATAACTATTCCGAACGAAGGATCACGATCTTTTTAAAATGGATGATTCAATTTATTTTGAGACTTTCACAGATCGTGGTCCATTTTTGCTTAACACATTGGCGGGATATTGCTGTGACGTTTTATGGCTCATTTATGATGGGCCTTTGGATCTTTGTGGCATACAATAAATTTTCTGATTTCAGTGGCAATATGGATGCAATGCTCCGCCAGCCACTGCCAAGGCCACTAGCCATCGTATTGGCTTATTTGATACCAACAAGTGAGATCATGGCAGCAGTATTAATCGGGATTAAATCGACGCGATTAATTGGCTTGGTGCTATCATCGCTAATGATGCTGGCTTTCACCAGCTATGTGGGGCTAGCTTTGCTTTATGTATGGAGCGACGAGCTACCTTGTAGTTGTGGACTGATTGTTCAGATTAGCTGGAAATCACATTTTATATTAAATATTTACCTCACATTGATCTGCGTTTGGTCCTCTATCATAGAACGTTGGATTCGACTAAGACCTGTTGTACATGATAAATATAGTATTCCATATCGTACAAAAATAGCCAATACTATTCCACGATTGAGCTATAGATCATTTGCAAAGCATATAGACAGCCTTTTCCATGGGCAAAATAAGGGAAAATGACAGCTTACACATCGGAAACGCTGATGCTAGGTTGTCAGCAAGAAGGGCGCGTCTGCCAAAAGACATAAACAGAATAACAAATTTTAATATCACATTTTAAATCGAAGATTATGAACATCTTTAAAATCATCAAAACAAATGTATTGCCTATTCTCGGATTAGGCATAGCAGCAGGATTGACAACAGTATCGTTAATGTCTGCAAACACAATTAAAAAGCAAACTGCAAGCGAAGAATACTGGTTTGAAATGACCGGAGGTCAGCCGGGACAGGAAATTGAACAGCCTGATCCGAATTGTCCAAAACTTGAGAATCCAGATTGTGCTCGTAGATATAAAGATGAGGATACTGAATTTAACTCATTAGGACAACGTGTTGTAATTTCGGGTCACGAGTCAAGTTATACTGACTATCGTACCAAAACCTTGTAAATTCACTGCTTATTAAAAAGAAAGGGTGGCTGTTTCAATTCGAGACAGCCACCCTTTTGATTTAAAGCAAAGTTCTCCCTATTGATGAAGTTACTCGCGTAGATTTTGCTCGATCCCCGACAGGTCAATCACATTATCTGGAATGGGCAGGATATAATTCGGTGAATTGGGCTTGATCGCTATCTTTTTATCACCAAGCACCCTCATCATTGTTATTTCCGCCTTTTCATTTCGGTTCAGTCTCCGTATATCTGAAAATCGAAGCCCACGATAGAGTAAGCTTTTCCTCCTTTCAAGTAAGACAATATTCAACAACTCAGCTTGTGTGATACTTTCCTTTAATGCCACAATTCGATGATCACGAAGCCTTGATGCCATAAATGTCTGATAAAGAGATTTCGCTTCATCGAGTTTATTTGTTCGTGTTAAACACTCCATCGCCATAAGATAGACCTCATCAATAGCCAGTCCATTAAACAAGGATAAAGAGCCGGAATAATTACCGATAAAAGCTGCATTCTCTCCCCTAGGAGCAAAAAAAGTCTTCAATCTTAAATCATCATCCGCATAGGTTCGCATAAGGTTGGTATCGACCAAGGCTTTTGAATCTTTATGGGAAACATAAGACATAATGCTGTGAAAAATCACTTCATCATTAAATTGTGTCATCGGATAAGCGACGGAAGTATTTACTTTCGTGTAGTCGATCAATTTAAAAGCTGGCGATACAGACTGGCATAATGCTAAACATTCTCCATATCGCCCCATGATGAGATATAGCCTTGCCAAAAGAGCTTGTGCGGCATATTTGCTTGGTCTGGTTTTGACGGATACGGTTGTTGGTAGCAGCTCAATGGCATCCTTTAGGTCTTTTTCCATCTGTGCATAGGTCTGTCCGACCGTGCTTCGCCCCACCTTTTCATTGATGTCACTTTTCAGGCGCAAAGGAAGGCCAAGCCCTGTATTTTCAGCACCTACCATATACGTGTCGCAGTAAATCTGCGAAAGATTAAAATAACCAAAAGCTCTAAAGAATAAGGCTGTTCCTTTTAGATAATACGCTTCATCCTCTTTGCTAGCCAATACTTCCAGACCATCCAGCACGTTATTGGCGTAGAAGATCTGTTGGTAGGAATTGCTCCAAACAATGTCTAGCGAACCCTCATAGATATCTTTATTCCAGATATAAGTATTACGCTCGATCAAACTTGTAAGACCGTCGTAAACCTCTTTGCTCAAGTAATAATCGTCGGCAGAAAGATGAGCGAGATGAGGTAGCGCTTCGTTCATTGTTTCTGTCCGGTCCATCAAAGCCCTAAAATCCTTCAATGTGCTCGGTATAACAAGTTTCTTGTCCGATTTGACCGATAGAAAATCTTTGGTGCATCCGCCCAGCGTGATGACCAACAATAGTACTATAATTCTTTTCATTGTATGTTACAATCCTACGTTAATACCTATAGACCACAATCGGGGTCTTCCCAAATAACTCTCATTTGTCATGGGATCAATGTTGGCGCTATTGGCCACCCAAAGCTGCCCGACATTATTGACCAGCACAAAGAAAGAAGCATTTTTAAATGACTGGTTAAGCCATGTGTTATTCAATGTGCGGAAGTCAATACCCAATCGTACATCTTTCAAAAAGATATAATCGGCTTTTTCGACGAGGACACTTGAGTAGCTATTTAAAATGCTCCATTTGTCCAGATCAGCCACTTTTGGAATAGCTGGAACACCTGTCTCCAGCTCGTCACCAGGTTTGATCCAGCGTTTGGTATAATCCTCGTGGCCAAACCAATTTGTCGCCAATGTTGAATAATTAATCGTTGGTCTACGGAGGCAAGCACCAAACGCATAAAGCATTGAAAACGAAAGATCAAAAGACTTGTATCTCAAGCGATTTGTAAACGACCCCGTATACAAAGGAAGTGCTGAGCCGTGATAGTTCAGGTCGTCAAATGTCATCTTGGACCGGATGGCTGTATAATCTTTGCTGATCTCGCCTTTATACCAAAAACGCGGGCTTCCATCTACCGGATCTAAACCCGCCCAGGGGACTGAATATAATGGACTCATGGGCTTACCCTCCACCGGAACCGCAAATGATGAGGCCAATAAACTGCTCGGTGCTGTACCACTGAATTTCATTACCTTATTTCGGTTCCAATTGAACAGCAGGCTTGGCATCCACTCGACTGCAGCAAAGTTCTTTCGGCCATCGATTCGCAGATCGATCCCTTCGGTATTGAGTGAGGCCGTATTGCCTGTAAAGGAAAAGCGCTGACCGACAAAGAAGCCAGTCGTCGGGTCAAGGGCAGACTCCCCGATCAGATCGCGGCCTTTCTTCTGATAATAATCAAAGGAAACACTGACAATGCGGTTTTTAGTAGCGAGATCCAAACCAATATTGACTGTGCTTACTTTTTCCCAGCGCAGATCTTCATTGGGTGGGGTTTGGATCTGTGCAGAAGGCAACCCCGTCAGTAAGGATGTACCGTAGCTAGCCGTACTGTACCGCGTAAGCGATTTATTGACATTTCCGCTGTAACCAAAGGTCGTCCGTAGCTTGAGGTAGTCGACGATAAAATCTTTTGGCCAAAAGTGCTCCTCAGAAGCCGTCCATGCCAGTCCCGAAGACCAGAGCGGAACAGCACGTTGGTTGGTATTGACACCAAAAAGATTGGATGCATCCTTGCGTGCACTAAAGGAAAGCAGATACCGTTGCCTGTAGAGATAGCTACCGTTGAAGTAATACGATACAAAACGATCGATACGATCCGTAAAGCCGATTCCTGAGGGAATATTGGATTTTGAACTTATCGGAAAGCGTGTAAAACGTGTACTGAAGTCCATATCCTGATACGTCAATGTTTCGGGATCAAATCCATACACCGTAGACTTATCCCCTACCAGAGTCGTCTGTTTAACTTCCGCTCCCAATAATAGATTGATGTTCGACAGTCCGATGGTCGCCGAATAATTCAGTTGCGCCCTTCCCAGATGTGCTTGTGTTTTGCTCCTGGACTTATCCAGTATTGCGCCTTCCCGAATTGGAAATAACAGCTGACCATTATTTTCATAGGCAAAGCTATTGACCAAATTACGCGCATAATAGCTATCGCGGTCATAATTGAAGGTCTGCAGATTGTTTATATTCTGATAGTTATACAAGAGCTGTGCCGTGAGTCCGTAACGTAGCCGTATATTGGAATTAAATCCGGCTATAAACTCATTGTGCTCATTGGCAAACAGTCTTTTGTCCATTTCGTCCAATGGACTATAGTCCCAATTTAATCGCCCCGTTTGCTTTTGTGCATCCAAAAATATCCCGTTGTAATCGTGTATAACAGGCAGATAATTTCCGTTTTCATCTGCAAGCTGGGCATAAGGATAAATGTAATCCGCATAATTCAGTAGTCGGTTGTTTTGGTTGCCCAGATTCCAGGATAAGGTCGGATTGAAATCCAACCATTCCGCAGGTTTGAATGTCGAATTGAACTGCAGCAGTATCCTACTGTCTTTCTGTCTGTGAGCCGAAGTATTGGCTTTATTCCAAGTCAGGGAAAGCAAATTTGCCGCCCTTGCATTCCCATTGCTGATCTGAACATTGTACTGCTGTTTATACCCTGTGCCGAAGTAATAACGATCAAGATCCTTTCGGACATCCTGCTGTGCCAGTCCCGCGATCTGATTTGACACTTCATCTGCGCTCAGCAGCCCTTTATCCCGTTTGAGCAGCAATTCAACTACTGGCGTAAACTTCCGGTAACCTACATTAGCTTTTTGAGCGTTATAGTAGCCATTATCATAGAGGTACTGTTCAAAGCCGATAAAATCGCTGCTATTGAGCAAAAATTTAGAATAATAGCGCTCCGGAGCGGCTTCCCATGTATTGTTCAGGCTAAGGTTTACCTTAGTGCCCTCGTTCAGTTTTGCCGATTTGGACGTTATTACCAATACGCCATTACCCGCACGGGCACCCCATATAGAAGACGCCGCTGCATCTTTCAAAAAAGTAATGGATTCCAGTGCGTTCGGATCAAGTGCCGTGATGTCACCTTCAAAAGGAGCACCATCCAAAATGATTAAAGGCGTATTGTCGGACTTGATCGTTGCATATCCGCGCAGCATCAGTGCATTTCGGCCCGATAAGCGCGAATCAATCGTTAACCCACTTACGGTGCCTTCCAGCCGATCAACCAATCCTTCCGAAGGTCTACGGTTGAGGTCCCTATTTGTCAGGAATGAAAAAGATCCAGTAGCGCGTTCTTTTGGAATTGCTTGATAACCCGTTTGTACAACGGCCTCTTCCAGTTCCTGTACGTTAGACTCCAATTCTACCGTATATTCGCCAGGTCTGTCAAATTGCACAGTTTTAGGCGTATAACTGAGGTGGCTAAAGCGGAGCAATATGGGGTAAGTAATCTTATTGATATGGCTTTTTCCATCTCTATCCGTCTTTGTCACAATGGTAGATTCCTTTAGGGAATTTACAGATGCACCAGCAATAGGTTTTTGATCAGCTTTGCTCAGCAATTGAATGTGCAAACCATTCGATCCCTGTGCGAACGAATTGATATAGCTTACCATAATAAGGATAAATGCGATCCATCTATTCATGGCGACCTCCTTTCGCAATATCACCTAATACAAATACATCCATAGGCAAGGTTTCCAATGTTGCTCGATATCCTTGCGGTACCAAGAATGCATTGATACTGTTCAGATCATTTGGCCAATCATCCGGAATTTTTATTGTTTTTTTAAATTCGTCGGTTTTGTTGATCCATGGGATGCTCGTATTCGTCTGCTCACTCTCATTATCAAGCCTATCGACCAATTGATATAACGGGAGTTCTTTTGTTAGCTTTTTAGGAATTTTCAAGCCCTGAGACGATGCATCTTTTCGAATCACATAAGCTTTACGGCTACGCTGTTCAATACGGCCTTCCATACCATATTTTTGCCCGAAGAAGGTGTTGAGCTCTTGAAGTAAATCTTTAGCCAGTTCACTTTTATCCGCAGCAGCAGAATAAAACTGTATAGCATACAGATGTGCAGTGCTGTCGGCGCGGTATTGATCTGTGCTTACATTTAAAAGCTTGTCGCGCCATTTTGTCTCTAATAGAAACCAATTGCCCTTACGCAGATCAGGACGGGCGATAGCAATGGCCGATTTATAGATATCTATCGGCCCGGCATTTGTTGTTCCAAAAAAGCTGGGTTTACCATCCTTTCCGATCTTATAGTTTGTCTGGGCAAGGACATCCTGTAGGTAGCCTGTTATCGTAAAAGAATGTTGCAACTGGGGCTTACGAAAGATCAAAGGATCATTCAAAAAATTGTCCTTTAAGTCGAAAGACACACGATCTTGGCGTACTCTTGTAGGCGCAATTCCTTCATTTAGTAGTTTGGCTATATTTTCATCGGTCACTTCGGTTGCCTGTGTCGTTGCGACTACCTTACCCCCACTGATCCAGATGTAATAAGGAATCCAAGTATAGGGAAAGTATTGAAATAGCGTCGCCCTGGTGTCGATAAAGGACGTCAGCGTATACCCATTGTCTTTGAGGTACTGGGGAGCTCTATCCTGCTGTAATGTGGCGAGTAAAAATGAAACGTCGGAATAAGTATGTTGTAATTTTTGAATCTTTGGCAAACCCTCTAGGCAGCTTTTACAGGTGGTGGCCCAGCAATCTATCAAGATCAGCTTTTTGCCTTTGTACTCTTTGAGTTGAATATACTCTTTGCCCTCGGGATGGTTTGCTACGGGCAGCATTGCGTTCCATAGTTCATCCGGCACCGTATCACCTACATATAGCCGATTAATTTTGGTTAGCCCATCGGCCCCGCTGTCCTTGCGGGGCGTCTGAGCCGATAAACTAAACATAGAAACTAGTATGAATAAGATTACAAGTAAAGTAATCTGTATAACTGGAATATTGACTACCTTATCCAATAAGGCAGTGCATAGATTAGATCTTTTTATCATCTGCTTGTGGATTAGGTATTATTCAGTAATTCTATTAAAGAAACTATGGATCCTCTGCTTGGCTTCCAGATCGGCCGTAATGACTTCGGCAGATTCTGCAAAGGCAAATGCTACCGCATCGATTTTGATCTTGCGAAAATGCACCAGGAAATAAGCGATCAGCACCCGGCACAGCTTCATCAAAAAGGCATGCATCTGCTTTACACCAGCAATATCTTCATGCACCTCACTCTTTCTATAGTTTTCAAATAGTGCCCAAAGGTTTTCCTGACAGTCATTTATTGTATGTTGGGACCAGAACTCCCGAATGGTATTTAATGGATCGTATCCATTGTCGTATATTTCATAACATGCTAGCTCAAAGGGTAGCGGGTTGTTTGATTTTTGGTTCATAATTTAGTTTCATCAAGTATGACAAGCGCTGAGGTGCTATCGGAAAATTAGGCCATAGCCTCCCCCTTCGCGATTTTTTCGCGTTCAAAAGGCTTGTCATTGCATAGGTCAAACACGACCTATGCCAAATGGACAAATAGGATTAAAAGTCCGAAAAGCGCCGAGATACAATTTCAAGGCATAAATAGGGTTAATTATGGCGCTCCCTGCCGGAAAGAAGTAAAGACCGACCTACAGCAATATCGTCTTGCAATAAAAACTAGGGGTAAAAAGTTTGGACTCAATGAAAATTTGCTTAATTTTAATGTGCAAATATTAAATCAAGCTATATCATTGGCCAATATTACCTTTTAATGCAATTATATTGATAAATAGGTCGGTGACAGGCGTATAAAGAGGGAATTAAACTGGACTGTGTTCAGCTGTCTTTTCATTTTAAGGAAAGGCAACAGCTCCCCTTCTTATTGCTCTTTATAGCCTGTGTTTGATTGAGCGCAACCTATTCGGGCGCGCGAAATATGTTCTTTAAAAGTGATTTGCGGGAATACCTTACCAATCGATCTCTGATCGAATGCGGGTAATGGAAGGTGTTTGTACTGTTCGTTCTCATAATCGTTTGGTTTTTATGTGAACGAGTTCCAGAATAACGAAGGAATGAAACCTTGCCTTTCTCCACTCTTTCGCTAAGCCCGAAAGCATTAGCTAGGCCTTAAGTAAACTTAAGGTGGTACCCGGAAGCGGCTACTCAGCAAGGCTCATCCCCGCGCGTATGCAAAGATACAATATTCGCAGGTAATGAGCTAACCTTACCGCCTCCTTCCCAGGTACCAAGTGGAAAGTTGGAGACTCGTCAATAATATCAAAGTGCTTAAAACACTTAATATTTTCAAGTTAACTCGATGCCAAATAATTAAAGGCATCAATAAAGAATCAGATAGCATATAAAAACTTAGCTATCACTAAGCAAATATAATCACTTAGCTATAGCTATGCAAATAATTTTAAAAAATTATGGGTGAAAAAATACCGAAAACTAAAATCGAGTGGGAAATTGTGAAATTGGTTAGAGAAATAAGGAATGTGAAAGAAGTCAGTCAAGCGAAACTTGCTAAAATTCTTGGAGTAACTTCAGGATATATAGGCCAGATTGAAATAGAAAACTCTCCAAGTATGTACACCTACGATCAGTTAAATAAACTGGCAACAGGATTAGAATGTAGCCTAAAGGATTTTATGCCTGAAAAGCCTGTCAATATCTAGTTCGCATAACAGCATCAAAATTGAATAAATTAGAAACCTCGAGTGCACTTAAAGCACTGTACATCTCGATTTTTATAGAGCTTAACAAAAACGAAATTATATGTCTGAAGTGGCGAAACCGCAGTACCTAAAAAAATCAATAAAAATATTCAGATTTTATGGAATAGGATTGCTGATTTCAATCCTCACAGTAACGTTATTAAGATCAGAAAATGAGAATTTTAAAGTAGTTTATGAAGCGCTCGTAGCAATACCATATCTCATTACTTTAGTTTTAGCCCCACTTGGGTTATATTACAGTTGGAAGGCCTATAAATGTAAAAAAGAACCTAGAAAAAAACGGACAATGTTCCTCATGGGACATCTTTTCTTTTGTACGGTGATGATATTACTTTTCGGAGTGATAATAAAGGATCTCGCTTCTCTAAATTGGTGATAGACTAATGGAGAGATTAATAGATAATGATTCCCTGTCAGAAGCGAAATTACTTGTTCGGCGAATTAAGAAAATAATTATATAATTATTATGAAGACAAGATTTATCACACTATTCTTGCTGTTGTATATAGCGAAATCTTTTGCACAAAATACATCTAGCCCACCTATTCAAATTAATTCTACGGATAGTACAGTTGCATACAAGCTTTTCCCTACACAAAATATGTTTACATTTATCAAATTGAATACAAGAAATGGACAAATGTGGCAAGTTCAATGGGATACAAGTGGTAAAAACAGATCTGTAAGTACATTATCAGATATATCTTTAGTAGATAAAGATGAAGAAAAGAATGGTAGATTTTTTCTTTACCCAACTACTAATATTTTTAATTTTATTCTTCTAGATCAAATAGACGGTAGAATGTGGCAGGTCTCCTGGGGAAGAGAAAAGGACAAAAAAGTGTTATTAATTGAGTAATCATGTATTTTTATTGTCTTAAAAACTAATATTCATTTTGAAACCATTAAATAGATGAAAAATGTAATTGCTATATGCACACTAATTGTGCTCGCCTTATCTTTTCAAGATCTAAGTGCTCGAACAAAATACCCTGGGAAAAGACATACTACTAGCCATGGTGGAACATATAAAAGTGGTAAGGGCAGCTCTCATAAAGGAGGAACCTATAAGAACGCTAAAACAGGAAATCGATACGGTAGGCACAAATAAGAAAAGTATTATTTGATTCTATAGTTTATGTCGATTTTTTAAATAAAAGCTCTCATGTATAAGTTCTTATTAACCATATTTTTATTTGCCTGCTGTCTTGGAAACAGTTTAGCACATCATAAAAGAGATAACCAAACCGAGGTAAAAACGACCTTTTCCTATGCGTATATACGGGTGGAAGGAAAATTCCTTTCAAAAAAACTTAAGGTGAAAGTCGACTTAGGAGATTCAGATGAACAGATTGCGGAAGGTGAAAAGCTGTCTGAAATATTGACTAATAAAAAATCTTATGCCTCCATATTGAACTATATGTCTAAAATTGGTTATGAATTAGTAAATACATTCGATTTAACGGATAACTATAACGGCTCAGGAGGCACTTCTGGCATTATCTACATTATGAAGAAAGCTGAGGATTAAAGATATTATATGAGAAACAATTTTTCAAGTATATTTCACATAATTAAATCTGAATATGTCTAATTCACCTATTGATAAGGCAACTACGTTAGCGAAAGAACTTAAAGAACTAATTAGTCATTACGACCATCGTAGCTTTACAGCGCATATTTCCCACCTTGCCAATATTCACGTTCGTCATAAGCGTAACGTTATCCTAAAATCCCCTATCAGGCAATTAATGTACCTTATATCATTATTTCACAGTACGGGGTCATGTGGAAAAAAACTATACTTTCCTGGAGACAAATCTGATCAAAGGATATTTGAGTTATTAAATGAAATTGAAGATAGTTACAACCTTCCTTCTCGCAAGGTAAATCTGGAGTCTCAAGAAGACATCAATCGAATAATAGTAACAAAAAGTACTTTCCTCAATTTTTATCTAAATGCTCCACTGACCTATTATGAACAAGATATAGAAAGAGTTTTACAAACTTTCCAGCATTTTGAAACTCATATTTTAAAAGAAACTGGTTTAGCTTTAAGCGATTTTATTGAATTCTTTAAACTAATTTCCAAATTAGAGAGGGAAAAAGGTAGAAATTATTTAAACAACAATTTTAATAATGACGCCGTACTACAGTCCCTAAAAGGAAGAAAAAAAATCAATGATTTAACTCTTGACGAAAAGTTTCATTTAGTTAATCTTGGTCAGAACGCTGTATACGAAATGGGGATTCGTCTAACAGAAATTTACGACAAAATAGGTCAACAAAAAGGGAAGCTTTTGCTTAAGTATTTTACTTTGGAGCAAAAAGAAAATCAAGAATATCTATATTATACAGACCAATGTCCATATTTGGCCAAGCCCATTTTCTTTATGGATAATGAACATGTTTTAATGATTTTCTCCAAACAATTAATAAATGCAATTTATGAATTCTTATATGAGATTTGTGATGGCCCCATGACTCCTGGGAGAAAAGTTTCAGAACGTAGAGATAAATATCTTGAAGATAAAACTGAGGAATTGTTTCATGACTTTTTTGAATCAGATGCACAGTATTTTCGCTCATACTATTTAGATAATAATGAGAAAGATTTAATAATCTTACAAGATCGAATTGTATATATTATAGAATGCAAAGCTCATAAATATCGTGATCCTCTTCGAGATGAAGATAAAGCATTTAATCGTATTAAGGATGACTTCAAAAAATCAATACAGAAAGGTTATGAGCAGGCAAAACATGTTGAGGAATACTTTTATGAGGATCATCCTTTCAATCTCTTCCACAAGAATAAAAAGATATTAAAAACTATTAACCCGAATGAATATGATGAAATATTCACATTAGTCGTTACACAGGAACGATTTGGGCAGATACAATGTGATTTGAGCTACTTACTCGAGATAGAAGATAATAGCAATTTCCCTTGGTCAGTAGGAGTAAATGATCTCGAAAGTTTTTTAATAACCTTAAAAAGAAAGAGAAATCATAAAGAAGAGTTTAGAGAATTTCTCTTAACTAGAGAAAAATTACAAGGTCGTGTTTTTTGCTACGATGAACTCGAACTCTGTGCATATTTTCTTTTTGACAGACAGAATTTTTTAAAAATATGTGATCGGAAAGAAACATTTCATTCTAGTCCAGATATGAATAATTTCTTTGACTTACTTTATGACGTTGGATTTGGTTTCAAAGACGAATTAGATTTAGAAATGAAAATAAAAAAGCGTAATAATACTGCAGCTTCTTTTATCAAATTTCACAAATTAAAACCTGCTGATCGCATCGCTCAATTTTTAAAGGGGATGTAACTCAAACTCTGATCCTTTAGTCAGTAAAGTTAACAAACGTTCAGAATGAAATGGACAAGATCAAGGCCGAGGGATCTGCAGCGGAAGGTGAAGGGACAGTTATGAAGTTGAAAGGCGCTGGTTAGTCCAGCGCTTTATTTTATTCGTATTAAATCCATTCTGAGATCAGAATCTTTAAATTTTATATTTTTAATGAATCTGAAATCTTTAGAATTCAATATCGATAAAGTAACAAAATTATTCATTAGCTCATTTTTTAAAATATGTAAAATGTTAAGTTCTCCGTCGGTATTCGGAAGAATATCGCTCTTAATTAGAAGAGTTTTAAAACCGATATTATTATTTAAAATGTTATAAAAATATTCAGTTATTTGGCTTTCTATCAGCTGCTCCTTATATTTGAAACTTATAAAACAATCTTCTTGATTCTCATGTCTTGATATATGTAGATTTGAATTTACTACATTTACGAGATTCCCATTTGATAAACGTTCATAGATTGCAAATTCATAATCTCCTATCAAAAAGTCGATACTAGATTTTTCTTCAAATTCTAATAGATTTGCATCTGAATTTTTTAGCTTATCTTCCAAATCTTTCTTAATAGAAAGTGTTTCTGAGTATTCAATTCCCAAAGTAGCTGATTTATTCTCTAAATTTTTATTTTTGATAGTCAAATCATTGATTTGCCCTTCCATCTCAGTTTCTTTAGATATGAATTTACTGATGCGTTTTTCCTTTGCTTCAATTTGATCTTGAGCATCCAAGTATAGGTCAGTGGGAACTGTAGCATTTTTAACAATCTTAGTAAACAGCTTTTCTTCCCACTTTTTAACTAGAGTATGAAAATTATTTAAAACCAGAATGATAAATGGATACAAAACGGCAATACAGAGTGGCCATATGTAATTGCGCATCGGATCCTTCAAAGTTTCTATATACTCCATATGGTTATCATATCCTAGCCTTGAGATATTCTTAGCATCATACCAGCACAGAGCAACTACAATCTCCCAGTTCCAAAAAATCCAGGCTATACAAAAAGACAAAAGGATAGGCTGTGACAGCCTTTGTAAAAAAGGTTTAAATACATCCATAAAAAATAAGTTAATGAGCAAATATACCCCAACCCCACCAAAAACGCAACACTAATAGTAAAAATACAAAATGTACAAAATGCTTAACAAATGTGTATTTTTTAATCAAATATAATATTTTGGCTATAGTCAATTTGCGCACACTTGTCCTACCACCCCAGCATCGTGTGATGTTTGGGGGATTTTTATATGTGGAAAACTTCGTTCAAAAATGTTTGATAAAAATTTTAGCAAGACAAATTTCTTAGTATTTTTGACTAACACATTGAATGAAGGTAATTTATGAATCTTGAATTTTATAAAGATTTACTTGTAATAGAGATATCTAGGAAAGATCGTTTGGATAATGAATATTCAAACAATACTTCTTTAATGATATCGGTGCTAATTTCTGTTAATTTTTTCTTCTTTGAAAAGTACAAACAGTTGGAAATGTCCGATGACGGACTGAGAGTGATAATTGCTTTTGTTTTATTTACTCTTTTCAGTTCACTTTTGGGTTGTCTATTCCATTTTGTTAAGGGATATAATAACATTTTTAATGGTTATAATTATTTAAATCTTCCAAATATTAAAAAGGTTTGGGAGCTTGAAAAACAACACGATATTGATGACTTTAATAATGCTGTAATTGAACAATTAACTAATTCAATATCATCGTATCAGCAAATCAATATAGTTCGCTTTAAATCATTCTATAATTGCAGAAAAATGTTAGTAACCTTTTTTCTTCTTACAATTGTCTATATTTCTATTTATTATATAATTAATTAGCTATGAAAAAGTGTTTTGTAGAATTCAACAATTCGAAAAATGATGGAAGTAAAAATTCTTCTAGTAGTAACAATAGTTCTTCAAGTCAGGAAAAGCCTAAAATTGATTTTGGGGCAGTCTATATCGAAAAGAGCGAGAATACTGGCGGTAAGTTTAAAAAATAAAATTACATTTTCAAGCCCTCAACTCGAGGGCTTCCTTTTGATATTTTGATAACTCCAACTTATCAAATTAAAAAACCAGATTTCGCCATTAATACCACATTCCATTTCTTTGTTCATTATGGAACAAAAATTAAAAGAACTTGACTATCTCCTTTTAGAAAGGTTCAGATGGTCAGAAAGCCACGAGGAAATGATGATATGGACTAGGCTTACTATCATTTTAGAAATTGTCAAGAGATTGGCAATCAGTAAGGGATGCTATTGATTTTAAGTCCCCCTACGAGGGCTTTTTTGTTATTATTTTAATGCATCATTTGGAAAGAAGATTTTTCAAGCTTTTCTTATGTTTTTCAAATTCATCTTGTGCATACTTAGAACTTTTCTTACTTCCAGGTATCCAATTTATCACATCATCATTTCCAAAACTTAAACTTGAAACTCCAGAAATAAACAAGCTTAGGTCCCCAGGTCGGGTTTAAACCTCTGCATATCCTTCATACATAGGTTTAGCTCTTCGATTGCCTTAAAAACTGGGATAATGCCTTTGTAAGACTAAGGTATTGGTTTGAAGGTAGTACTGGTTGCGGGAAACCGTAGCGTATTTATTCAGCAGTTGTATTAAGACAATAACGTAAAACATTTAAACAAAAAGAAGTCCCCCGCGTTAACCGCCAAGGGAGGCCATTTTGGCTAGATGTTCGCTTGTCACCTAATTTAAACCTGCTTTGGGCATTCCTCTATTGTAAAGATCGTTAGATTATTTGAGATATTAGTTGTTCATTTCCTTGAAAATGTTGTTCAAAACTTACCTCTTGATAATAATTTCATTCCTGAATGCCAGTTTATTTCATCAAATATTATTACCATGCTCACGAACACTCCAGATCAACCCACTATTCGATAATGACAACTGTCTTTTATCAAAAAGTTCTTCCATGATCATCCAAACCTGGTCTGTCAACGTGAAATATTTGTTAGTGCTTAGATCATCTATCTTTAGAAATCCAGTAACAGAGAACTTTTCAATAGTTATACTCCATTTTCAGCATCTAGGAATAATTTTCTATCCGTTAAATAGTCAAGAGAATTATTTTTTAGAACCTCATGGCAACAGAATAGAGTGTAGCCTAAAGTATTTTATGCCTGAAAAGACAATTAATATCTAGTTGGATAATAGAACCAAATTTGAGATATTATATATTATCATTAAAAGGTAAGGCTTACTTGATATAAACATTGACGTTTTTCCTTATTCTATCTGTATCTTTAAATCTATAAGCGGCTGGTTAAGACCTAGTCCAAGAAGTCCAAGCAAATAAATACGTAATGTTTCCGCTGGCATTGTATCTACTTCAGCCAAAAGGGACATAAAAGCAGGATGGTTACAATTAATATAAATCTGATTTACAATGCTCGCATAGGGGTTTTTGGATATTTTGAATTTACTGATTTCAATTATAACCGCATATTCTTCTTCGATTTTTTCTAGCTGGATTTGAAGATTTTTATTAAACTGACTCTTATCCATCTTTATGTCAGAAAATGACGCTATGGACATTAACTCTATGTTTTGTAGGTGGAAGTTATTTTCGTTTGCAATGATTTGTATTATTGTGGCTAGATTCGTTTGAAATTGAGAGCCGTAATGAAAATATACCAGTGCGCCAGTTTTTTTAATTACTAGATTTCCTTTATTCTCTAAATACTGGATTAACATAGATTCATAGTCACTAGGGATATCGTTATTTTGTATGTAGATTATATCAATTGACTTAGATTTTAATATTGGTAAGATATTAATAAGTGACTGTTCATCGCCATCATATTTCAATTTAGTGTGTTCCATACACATTGCTATGAGTTCTGTTTTTGAATAGAAATCACTATAAAAACTCTCCAGGTTCATTTTTATTTGATCGTAATATTGTAAGTAGCAATGAATATAATTGACAACAATTAAATAGAAATCAGGGTGTTTTTGTTCCAATGCTTGTCGGAATAACTTTCGCAGTGATATTGAAATTTCCTTCATACATGCGATTTCCTTTCCAGTAGCTATAATGTTAGTTCTAGATATATCAAAATCAATTGATTTAGGGAAAAAATTAACTTCACCTCCAATATGTGCCGGAAACATGGAGGGAACTATTTGCACTGGAAAATCGTTTATAAGAAATCCGCAGTAGCTTGCTATAATATTCTTGTTGGTCAGACCAATGCCAAGCTTTAAGTCATATTGATGAGTTTTATTTTCATATAAATGAAATGAATCCTCTATATTCCAACTTTCATTAAACGGACTAATTTGACCGTTAAACTTAATCTCAAGATTTTCAATGTGTCTGCAATATTTTATTACATGCGAATAAGCACTATGGATATTCAATGGCTTTTTTAAGTAAACTCTTACTGTAGTTCCATTAATCGTTTTTATGTCGTTGGAGTAAGGCTGTAGGTATTTGAATCCTTTAAAAACATTTTCAATCTCAAACATAATTTGGCCATCTTCTTCACTTTTGGTATTTATTAGAACCTTTTCCGCGGCAATAAAAGTACTTATAAATCCGATACCAAATTTCGATATGAGATTTTGATGGCCGTTGTTATCATTATATTCTTGGCTAATACTCTTACCAAGGACAGAAAAATGATTTTTAAGGGTGCTTTTTGACATACCGTCTCCCTCGTCCGTCACTTCAACATAATTTCCGTCGTAGTCTATATTTATTGTTATTTTAGGTGTCAAATGACTATAACTTTCCTTCATTCTATTGCAGGCGTCAACGGAATTTTGGATTAATTCTCGAATAAAAATGTATTTATCTGGATATATAGATTCCCCAATCAGTAAACTTACTATTCTGTGTACATCTGCCGTATAGCTACTTGGAAGGTCGGTGTCTTCATTATTTGAATCTTGTGCTAACTGATATAATTCCGGTTTTTGCGGTAGATTGCTAGATTCAATACCATCTTTTAATGAATCTGTATCTTTGTCAAATTCGTACCTCGTACTAATGTATTTTCTAGCATGTAGAATATAGCCTCTATTGGGTACGTCAACGTCTAAAATATTATATCCTGGCTGATATCTACTTAATTCTTGTTTAGATTCAGAAAATGCAGATCTACCATTAATGGACAAGTACCCGCCACTGGAAGAAGATAGTTGTTCTGCTTCATGTCTATGGCTATGACCAAAGAACGCAATATCAAAATCCTTTGATTTCAAAATAGACTTAATTTCATCTTTTTCATTATCATTAATTGCATTTAATGGATGATGAAATACCGCAATGTTCATAGCGCTATTATGTTCTTTGAACTTATTGTTGGCCCTAAGTAATTGAGCATATCCAATAAAATGCTGTTCTTTAGTCAAATCTGCGGAGCAGCGCCATGAATCATTTATAAGGGCAAAACCTATTTTAATGCCATCTTTCTCGAATATGAATAAAGACTCATTATTTGAGTAGATATAATTTGGAATATTGTTGCTATGAAACTCTTTTTCAAATTCTTTGAAGCGTTTAATCCGGAGGTTATCATTTTTAAAGTCACTTATAAATTCTTCAGTCTTTTTATTTGCGCCCTCGGATGTTAGTTTTTCAGCGAGAAAAAACTCATTTTCTTCGTGTATTTGACCTCTTTCTATATCGTGGTTTCCAGGAACCATAAGAATTTGTGTGCTAGCAATATCTAATTGCTTTACTAGTTCATCAATGATTTCAGTTTTAAATATTTGATAGGGGTTATCTGGTTCAAATGATTCGCCGCCTTTATCCACTAAATCTCCAGTAATTAGTATAAGATCAATTTGTTTTTCTGCATTATATAGTTGAAGATCTTTTATTAATGCTTCTAGGTAGGAATTTCTTAAATCTGTACGATTTTCCTTACTTAAATGAATATCTGAAAGCTGGACTATTCTCATTTTATATGGCAAATATTTTATCTAAGATAGTATTTTTATCGCATCCCAAGAGAATGTAAGAGCGGATTTAGAAATCTACCTTGGTGGATTTGATACCCGGTCTAATATGGTTCTTACTTTACAAATCATAAGCTAGCAAATCGTCCTTTAGAACGTTTTTTTTTGCGAGGTTCACGAAAAATCCTGGAAAATTAGGATTCAATCTAGAAATATTACTCTTTAACAATAAGTTATGCATTTCGAGAATAATCGCAGGTGTAAAATTAGTGATCATGTTATATGGTTATCCTATATCTATTCTTAACTTTATTTGAATCCCGAGTTCAGTTATTGAAAGTAACATAACTGAACTCTGTAATTTTTATATACCCAATTTGAGGAACAGTCCCAAGCCCAACAGATGATATTATTTTAAATGCTTTTAGATGGAATAAAGCTATAATATTGAAAAATCTATCGAGCAGCACTATAAGATAAATGTGTTTCCACACGCATTGACAACCGATTATTTTTCTTATAAAACAATTTCGAAGGCGAATCAAACCCTTCCCTTATGCAACTAGCCAATATTCTAATATCCCAAGGAATATCTTGTTTCTCTAATCCTTGTTGTTTTGCTTTTTCTGTAAGAACCATTGATAGTAATCCGAATCCAAAACTAAGCTCAGGAACAAGTCGATGTACAAAGTTTCTGGCTTTAACCAAATAACCTGTATTATCTGCTCTATTTACATCAGGGATTTGATCATTTAATTCATTTAAAGGTATTCCTTGAACATAGTATTTGAGGATATTTGTTAATATCCCTAGTTTAGGCATTATATCTGACACTGGACTTTCAGGTTTCAATCCAGTTGCTTTCTTAATTTGATTTATTGTAGATTTCTTTGTAAATATTTTTTCGAGAAAATCTTCGTTTGTACTTATCCACCCAAAGAACCAATCAACAAGTTCAGTTATAGATTTTGAAAGCAAATCTTCAATTCCTTGCTGTTCAATCTCAGTTCCTAACTCATAAATTATTGATGGCTCCACTCCGGTCTTAATTCCAATTTCTTTTTGCCATAAATATTCTTCCGGTAAATTATCTAATTCATTTCTTCTATCTAATAGTCTTCGAACCTGTGTATTAAACTGTTCCATTGTGCCAGCATTAGCTACTTTATAAGCATAAAAAGATTTACTTAGCAAATTTTTAGTATCACTATCCGATATATTCTCAGGTTTAAATCGATATAAAATATTTGTTTGGTCAACAGTTAGGTTTTCATGATTTTCTTGCATGGTGTCCAGAAAATATTCCAATGGATCTTCTACCTTAAGGCATTGATCACCTTTTGAAAATACTTCATTTTTTAAATCCCACCACCTATTAGAAATTGTTGAATCTTGGATCGTAACTATGTCTCCAGGGATTAATATTACGGCTCCTTGTGAAGAGAGTCCTGCTCTTCCGGCTCTTCCGGCAGCGTTTAACAGCTCATGGGGCTTTACTCTTTGCCGATTTTCTCCGTCTTCATCAAAACGATCATCACCAGCAATAATAACAATTTCGGCAGGTAGATTTATTCCCTGAGCAAGTGTTGCAGTTGCAACTAATGCAGTTGAACCATTGGAATATTTAAAGTAGTTTTCGATTAAACTTCTTTCTGATGGCAACAACAAACCGTGATGAACACCAACATTTCTACATTCATTGAAATAAGAATATTTCAAATCTCCTAACTCATGAGTTAAGCTGTCAATTAAAATTCTATAACGATTAATAAATTCATCGTAACCATTTTTTCTTTTTTTAATAGCAGAAGCTATCTCCATGGCTGTCGAGTTGGTAATTCTAGGATCATCGACAAAAACAAGCGTTTTTAGTCCTAGACTAGTAAAATGTATTGCTAGATTTGACGCTACTTTATTTCTATTACTAGTAAGTTGCCACCATTTGTTGGCTGTAAGAAGCACCCTATGATTTAGAACTTGTGATTTAAAATAATCATTGCCTTCATCAGTTTCCCAAATATTTTTTAAGCTAAAAAAACATAATGGCTCGATAGCCAGTTCTTTTAAAAGTTTTGTCGATGGTGCTTTAGTTGTTGCGACTTTTTTATAAGATTTAATTTTGTCTTTTAGCTCAGTGATCTTATTATCTTCAAATATTACGCATCCGTGTAGCTGACGAGTTGGTTTCCATGTTGAATTAAAGACTTTACATTCTCTTTCTGTAATTTGTGCTACCCACGAAGCTATATCGTCACCATTTTCAACCATTGCAGATATTAATAGATAATCAGCATGTGTAGCTAAAGTAAATAAGGATAGCAGACAATACATTGCATCAATAGACCTTCTGTCCTTTTTAATATCAGTACCATGTATTAAGTGAAACTCATCGAAAACCACCAGCCCAACACTATCAAAAAACTCAGGGTTAATATTTAGAAAAGTTAAACATCGTTCAGGAGTCATAACTAAAATTGGAAAATTTTCTATTTCCTCGAAGTCTGTATATTCACCGCCGAATTCAATATTGATAGGTTCAAATTCGGCAAATAGTGGCCGCAAATTTTTATTTACCTGATCTTCTAAAGCATGAGTAGGTACCAAATAAATCACTCTTCTTCCAGAGTAGAGACATGATGCTATTTTCAATTCTGATAAAGTTGATTTACCGGCTCCTGTAGGAAGTGTTAGAACTGCTGATATACCAGGGGTAAGGAAGCCAGTTTCCACAGCATCTTTATGATTTTCCCACAAATAGGGACGGTCTTTTGCCAATTTTGACAGGAAATCGTACCAAGGCTGGGAATCTACACCCGGTGATGGCGGAATGTCAATGACGGCTCTATTAAAAATATCCCCTTCCAGTATTTTTAGTAATTTAGCAAGACGATAAGGTCCTGAAAAAATGTTCCTCTGGTCAAAGATACCCGGTGCTGATATGGAAAGTTCAATTACTTTATCGAAATGGTTGTTTTGTTCTTTACTAGATTGGCCAACTAATCTTTTAGCTATATCTAGGATACCAAGTCCAAGTTCTCGCCATAAATAATTCAACGCTGTCTGCTGAAAGTCTTCTTGTATAACCTCGTCTTCACTAAAATTGCTATCCGCTATTTTTGATAGTTTTCCAGTCGCTAAAGAAATTATACAGGAAATTAATCGCTGTTGCACTAAGTTTTCGCTGTGTATTTCTGTTATAGAAATAGCTGTTTCAGCAGCATCAGCCTGACTATTACCAATTAAAAAAAGAACTGTTGCTGCGATATAGGACGAGATTGAATCTACACCTAAAAGAGCCTCATTTTGTTCATTAATTAATCCCATCTTATGGATAAGATTATTCGCAGTACCTGCCACAAATGCGATTGACTCTTTTTGCTCATGTTCAGGAAAAGTCAGCAACATGGTTTCCAAATTATTCGCTAATTTTCTAAGAAGTGTTAAGCTTGAAACAAGGTTTTCATCGTGAAAATTAATTGTCCCATCAACAACTTGGCGTCTTAAACTAACAATTTGGGCGTAAATTCTTGTTAAGTCTTGAGGAAGTCTATTAATGTTAATATCACCAATAGACGGTATGTCTTTTATTTTTTGTTCTGTAGTGCTATTGTACATATTATGACTTTTTAGATTCTAAATAATTGACGACCTTATCTGAAAAATCTTGCATCCAATTTCTCACATCATCAAGATATATTGTTGCTCCGCTTCTTCTAGAACTATTTGGTCCTGAAACATAATCATCGTAATTCTTAAACAATCTACGCCTCCCTTGAAGAGATTGGTGAGAACTTTCTCGAGTAATACCTATTCTATACATTCTTAGAGCAGTATTATAAATATCATTTTGTACACTTTCAAAAACAGCTCCCGCATCTAAATGCGCAATTAGACTTGATAAAACACTAATCAGCGCAGAGTCCTTTTTACCCTCTTCAAAATCTTTAAACTCAGGAAAAACTTGTTCTCTAACAGTATCTCTAGGATTTATAGTACACTTATCTTCTGTTATTATTATTTTATCGATTGTGTTGTCTGATTTTAAAATTATGCTTAGGCCATCAATTCCATGCTGGGCAGGAGCAAAATGAGGATGTTGGGTATGATAATTACTTCCCAAATTTCTATGAGCTAAAACTAACCATGAAATCATTTGAAATAGCCAACCATCTCTATGAATTACCTTAACTTCCCCTGAAACGTTAAGCTTGTCAATCGCAAAATCTATAATTTTATTTGACGGTGTCGAAGAAGAAGAAGAAAGTGAGTTGATAATTTTTAGTATATGAAAATAGTGTCCCAAAACTAATTCACCTACATATTCTGCTAGCAGATCTTTATTCGTTATTTCATATTCATAGTCTATGACTAAATTTGAACAATCAGTATCGATTAGGTTAAATGGCATAGTTATATAATTATTGTTTTATTATGTATTACCTATTTTTTATAAAAAGGATTCGCGGATAATGCTGTTATTTCTCACCGTTTTGTGTATTTTCTTTAATTTTAAATTTTACATCTTCGAATTATCAAAAAAATGCAAAGATTAACAACGATTCTTTATCAGTAAATACTGATATTTTCAACATTTAACTCTTTAAATAAAATTATAGAACAGCCACACTTTTGAGTCTTAGTTTTTAAATTCATAAGTATCACTCAATGTTTTACTAGAAAGTTTAGCAAGAACTTTATTTTTTTCACCTCTTGCAATAATTATTTCAGCGATGCTTTGGGCAATTTCCATCGTAATCATATCAGAATCAAATAGTCTAGTTGTAATCAAAGTCAGCCCCTCTGGACGTGTCCTATTACCAAATCGATTTCGATGGCATTGCTCATGAATAAAATGAGTCAAATCATCCTTGCTGAATTGATTATTAAATTCAATCTGTCTTACAAAATCTTGAAAGAGTCCATTTTGTATGGAATCAACCTTTAAAAGTGTCAATCTTCTTTTCGCTTTCTCTTCATTTAAAAATATCATAATCCAAAAAAGTCCAGAATATAAAAGTAACGAGAACCAAATTCCGAGAAAAGTCTGGCTAGTTGGATTAATTATTTGGGAGAGTGCTGGATTCGATTTTATTTGCCCAGGAAAGAAAAACAGAAATGTCATGACTGCTGTAATTACTGATAGAGATATTTTTGGTAAAAACATTCTTGAACGAAAATTTGTAATCACAAAAGAAATTTTGGAATCGAGATTTTGTTCAAGCGAGCTCTGTCTATTGGCTGGTATCATTTCTGTAACCATCTTCATCAGATCAGCCATTTTCTCAACTACAATTAACGAATTATCTCCACTAATCTGGTCTAAATACTTAATCGCATTATTTGCATTATGGTATTCTGCTTCGATTAAATCATTAGCAAAGTGTCCATTTGTCTTATCTGGATGAGAATTTATTCTGATCGCATTCAGATGTTCCCTAATAATTTCCAAATTATCACTGTCAATTTGAAATTCCTTTTTTATTTCTAATATAGAGTTATATGTTTTCATAAAATTACCGTTATAGTTTTATTATAAAGTAGTTTGTTTTATACAAGTCCTCGGACTAAAGAAATCCTTGGTTTTGATTTCCTATAAACTTTTAGAGTTAAGTTAAGTATCAAATGATACAATTGATAAGTGACATTTCTAAAAATTCTTTTACTCCCCCTCATTTTTAGTAAAATTTAACTCTTTAAAGCCATCTATATAGGCCCTAAAATCCTCTTTTAAACTGTCTTCATAATACTTGTCATCAGGAGACAGTTTTCTCCATAGTATTACATTATTTTCAATTTTTCCATATTGTGAAAACACTAATTCGAACTGTCCAGTGTCTCTATTCATATTGTTAAGCTCAACAATATAAAATCGCTCAATTTTCATACAGTTATCTACAAAATTTGGATGGATGGCAAAATTTACTGATTTTGAATCAGATTGGACACTTGGATAAATAATCATATCACTTGCGTAATTGTGCCCTGCATATAATTTTTTATAAGCTAAATATGAGGATATGGAATAATGTCTATCTTCAATAAAAATGCTATCTAAAAATTTATAATACTCTTCAACTCCCTTTATTTGATCTTGAGTCAGTTTTCCTTCGAAGGTCTCGTCAATTTTTTTAGTATAGAGTTTTGCTAAATTCTTAAATCCATTTTGTGGATGAAGTTCTGATTGTAAAAAGGTATCTAATATAAAATCATCATCATTATCAATTAGTGACCATGTTGAGATGCAAAAACGTTTTGACTTATAGTCTGAATTACGAACAACTTCTAGAAGAGCAGTTATCGGATCGTTTGAACAGTAAAACACAGGATAGTTTCTAAAGTTACATCTACCATCTTTGACAAATATTGGTGGTGGATAACTGTATTCACAGAATAAATCTCTATTTTTTATAAGAGATACTTCCCTCACTCTAAACAGTTTAAAGGGAAAAATTTTCGGATTTTGAATCTGAGCCATTCGATGAAAATTTTTAAAATGTAAAAAGAAAACTTCATCAAAATACTTGACATATTCTTCAATATTTTCAAAATCATCTAATTTCTTTAATTTTTCATTTTTAAAACTTTCAATAGATTTTAACACTTCTTTTAGTGAAGGCATTTCTTTCATAAATACAAATATTGGTACAAAATAAAAACATAATTTTTACAGTTAAAGACTCTTATTGATTTAAGCTTTAATGATATATCTAAATCTTATCAGATTTATTTGCATAGAGTTCTTCCAAGAAAATTGTGAATTCTGCTTTTAATGATTTCACAGACTTTTCCTCTGACCTAATGAGGATGTTCTCCTTAAATATAAACGCAGATAATATAAACTTTGGAATCAAGCTTCTTTATTTTAGTATTTAGTCTATAATCTAATCATAAACATCTGGCTTCCCTTTCCTGAGATTTCGTCGTTATCTACACTAAGCCCAATAATAGCATCAGCACGAATTGCCTGTGCACGTTGCTTGAGCGTTTCAGTAACACGCTTGTACATCTCCTGCATCTTCTTCTCATAGCTGGTAGAGCGACCGCCAAAGAAATCGACATAGCTCGCTCCTATATCGCTAAAGATATTGGTGCCGATAACAACATTGGCAGCTATTGGATCATTATAGCGTGAAATCTCCCTCCCTTCGATGGAATTGGTCGTGGTTACTATCATGGCATTATACTTTTCAATCGGGCAAGGTTAATACCCATGCCTAATATACATTATTTATTCTGAATTAATATGTTTACAGATATTAACTTTCAAGATTATTACAAATTGAAAGGCTAAGGTATTGGTTTGAAAGTAGGATTGGTTACGGGAAACCGTAGCTGATTTACTCAACGGTTTTACTAAGACAATAAATAAACAAAAAGGCCTCCCTCGTTAACCGTCGAGGGAGGCAATTTTGGCTAGATGTCCGCTTGGGCTAAATGTTAACCGGCTTTGGGCATTCATCTACTGTAAAGATCGTTAGATTAGTTGAGATAATAGTTGTTCATTTGTTAGAAAATGTTGTTTAAATATTCTCCCTAATAATAATTCTATTCCGAAATGCTATTTTACTTCATTAGATATTATTATCAGTTTCGCGAACACTCCAGATCAACCCACTCTTCGATAATGATAACCGTCTTTTATCAAAAAGCTTATCTATGATAACCCACACCTGATCTGTAAACGTAAAATATTTTTGGTGCTTAGATCTTCTATTGTTAGAAATCCGGTAACAGAAAACTTTTTGACAGCTAGTACTCCATTTTCAACATCCAGGAATAATTTTCTATCCGTTGAATAATCAAGCGTAACATTCTTTAGAACCTCGCTCCTTTTGGTAACCTCAGAAGCAAATTTTAGCAGATACGGTTTTAAACTAACTTCTCTTCCAAAAGCATCACGAAGATTAAATAAATAGGCCGCACCTATCAACGGATCAAAATGAATAGTTTTATCTCCAAAGGTTATACTGGTTATATTAGCACGAGTGCGTGTAACGTTTAGACGAATATCCAGAGTTCCAAATTCTATTTCCTTCTTGTAATCCACATCACTCTCTCCGACTTCCCAGAGCTTAACTAGCTTTATGCCTTTGTGTTCAGCATACATTACGGTATTTTTGGTAAATCCTGATTTGCATACTATTATTCCCTTTTCTATACCCAAGTCAAACATCGTTTCAGATAATTTCATAACAATATCCTTATTTGCTTTCTCTTTGCAGTATTTACATTCAATCGCAGTGCAAATGCTTTTCGTACCATTTAATTGCTCAGTCAAGACATCAATCTGATGCATTACACCGGATTTTCCTTTTAACTTACATGCATTACCGTAACCTAAGACCTTGATACCATATTGCGCACCGAGGGATTCATATACGTATTTAGTAATGGCTTCATAGTCTTTCCAGTTTATTTCGGGTGTCTTAGACATAGCTAATTTTTAAGTTTCATTGATTATATAAAATGTGAAATTTATGTAATTGAATTAAATCGACATTGAAACAGTTATTACAAATTTAAATGCACGGCAGAACTTATCTATCGCCAAACTACCTAAGTGCAATATTAAGTCTTAAACTTTGAGGATATCTTATCAAAAACAGATTTAATGCAGCACTTCTTCTAAAGCATTAGTTGCCTTTTGCCTAATAGCTGGTAATGCTAACATCCTATCGAATATATCTAACGCTCGTCTCCTCTCGTTTCGATATCTTAACTGTCCTTGTTGCAGCTTGGAATATATGGCCAAGATCAATGTTAGTGGCTCATCGTGCAAATAGCCCCTCTTTGAAATATCTACATTTTCTGGAATTATCATTTCTTTTATTAGATCGAGGCATTCCAATGGATATGCCGCCGAGCATTCTGTCAGATATAATAATAAATATCTAGGATCGCGAGCGAAATGAATAGTACTTATATATTTTTTTACGAAGCTGGAAAGCTCTTGAAAATATTCAATTTTAAATTTTCTCAAAACAATACACGATATTCTACCTGAAAGATCATCGTCCTCAAATGACAAACAATGCTCGATAACATCCAAAGCACGAAAGTTGACTCCTTCTTCATTTATCAAAAACTCTTCTGCTACTGTTAATGCGCATTTAGCAGCATCTTCGCCTAGTTTTAAAAAGCTATCATAAATTGCAAAGTCACTAATTGACTCAATTAACCAGCTACTGACAAAAACATAACATTGTTCGTATAAATTAGGATATTTTAAAACTTCATCAAAGTAAAACTGCATTTGATGATGAAACTTATGATTAAAAAAGTGGGCAGAATTACTGGAACATTTTAGAATAGACTCTTTGTTATGGCTGACTAACTTTTTGAAAATATTAAAAGACCTATCGATATTCCATTGATTAAGATAATATACCTCTGTCATAATCTCACATAATACCTCATCAGCGACCTCTTCTGGATAATCAACCAAAAACTCAATAGTAGAGAAAACTTGTTCTTCATACTGAGAATATTGAGTTAACGAAAAGAGTCTATCGCAAATTGCAGCTGGAGTTGAAACAGTATAATTTTTATTAGAATTTTCAGCGTCAATAGAATCACTATAGATTGAACCAATTGAAGAAATAAGAAAATTAACAATCGAATCACTAATTAATCTATGCTCAAATAAATAATCTAAATTCCAGATTGTATACAATCGATACTCAGCTTTCAGGTCAAGATTAATAAAATGGTGGATCGCATTTGACACCTTATCAGGATCAAATTTGGATTTGATCAAACCCGAGATTCCATATGAAATATAAGCTTGTGAAACTTTTTCAGAAAATAGTTGCTCAATTAAGGGATAAAAATAGCCTGGATTTTGGGAGACTTTAGTTTCAAAAACTCTAGCATGCTCCATCAATCCCCCCATTAAAAATTCCTTAGATCGAAAATTTTCGTCAATAGCTTTCATACTGACAAGCCAGCCTTTACTGCTCAATTTATTGTAATTAACGAATGGTAACGGAGGACCGACAAAGCCGCTACGAGAAGAATCTCCATCTAACATTTTATTTGGATCCATATCCCCAAATCGTCTTTCTAACATTTTAAGCTCTATCCACAATTCATGATCTTTTGCGAATATTTCGTCTGGAAGCAATTTTATGAATAGAAATTTCTTTCTCCCTATTCTCAAACTATATATTTTTTTATCGTCCTCTATACCAATATAAATCTCATATGGATGTGAAATCTTATCTATTATATCTTTTACTTGAATATACTGATCATCATTCAATAAACAAACAACATTAGCTATCAATTTTCTTAGAGTCAACTGGAAAAAATCATCTGGTCCAATAAAACCATTCTTTTGTTTTATCAACACTAACAATTCCACAATTTCACTTGTAGGACTATCTTTTCGATCTTTTAAAATCTTAGCTATCGTAGTAAGTATTGGTACAAAATCGCTTGTTTTATATTTATCGAAAAAAGCTTTAAAATATTCTATATCACAATCTTTAAAGAATTTAATCAAATAATGGTCTAATGATTTTTCATCAAGGGAGTCCACATATCTTACTTTTCTATTATAAACATATGAATTTAATAAAGGGCTAATAATTTTAGGATAATATTCGAAATAACGATATTTTGTCGATTCTAATAAATCAAGCTGAATACCAAGTAGAAATTCACATGTTGCTTTTGCATCAATCTTATACAATACATCAATTAATTTATCGTATCTGTGATCAAACGTAATTCTCTCATTTTTATCTCTTTCCTTTAGAACTACGGGGCGGAGTTTTTGAAAAACAAATGTTATATGGAAAGGCGCTATTTTTTTTAAAGTATTGAAATACCACAGCTCAGTATCTTTGCTATAAGGATAATATTTCTCAAATGACTGAAGAAGTTCATTGTCCCAATTCTCAATATTAGGAATTAGTCCCTTTATCATTTCATTTTTATTAGGAAAATTGATTCCTTCAATATTAAATAATACTGCATAGGGATTATAATTTACATTTCTATAGAACATATTATAAATCTCTCCTTCACTGCCGGACAAAAGATAATTATCCAATAGAAAATCTAGCCATCCTTTAGAATCAACCACTTCTAAGAATAGTGCATTGAAAGTTGGCAGTACAATATCAACAATTAATCTTTGTTCCTTTTTAGAAGGTACTTCAACACAACCTAGTTGGATAATAAATAAATATTTAATATGAAATCTAATTTTGTCATGAGTGAGAATTTCCTCATAAAGGCTTATGTATTTTTGGTGATTTGACTCGCGAAGGTATTCAATAACTGTTTTCACTTGTGAACGAACATATAGACTTTGATCTTCTTCAAAAATATATTCAATTAAATTTATATCGGAGGAGACGAACCATCTAGCCAGGTAGTATTCATAAAAAGACTGATGAAAAAACGACAGTTTACCTAAATTTTTAACCAATATATTATGGGATAATAAATAATCAATTTCCTTTATGTATTTAGTTAGTAAGGTCTCAGAGACTAAATTTGGTGTAATCTCATACATTTGATGTACGATAAAATCTAGGCACTCCGTTATTAAAAAATCTTTATTGGATAATACCTGTTTCCATAATTCATCATAGATTTTTGAAATGGTTACAGATCTATTCTTCCGCAATAGCTTATTGACATCAGGTATTTTAGTAAATAACTCTAAATTGTATGGAATGGTAAGAAGGCTTACCAAACGTTCGCTTACATTTTCTATTTTTAAAGTTCTTAAAGTTGAACGTACATCTTCCTCTAATAGGTGATCTACACTTATTTTCGTTATAAAACTGCTGTCATTATATCGTTTTAATTCTGCGTCATATTGAAGGTCATAAGACCTCGATGATATTATGATACGTGTATCTTTTAAAGACATCAATTCTTCAATAAATCGGACATAAGTTGAAAGGTATGATCTATCAGACGAAAGTGTTTGGGATAACGCATCCAATTGATCCAGTAAAATGACACAGGATTTTCCAGAAGAAGCAATATATTTTTCTAATTCTTGTAAAGATGATATGGTCTGAAATAGTACTTTATATAGATCACGTATGTTTTTACCATAGTATTGGTCGCATTTTATTCCGAGAACTAGCATGTTGTCGGAATCTTTTAAGATCGAATAAGTGTCCCTTAGAATAGTAGATTTCCCGATTCCCTTCTTTCCTTTAACTATAAGTATCTTTTCTTCGAGGCTTTTACCTACTAAGTCTGACCTAACCCATTCTAAAATTTTATTAGTTTCTGTTCTTAAAATATGAGTCTCCCTTTCATCCGAAAAGTAGTTTTTCAGGTTGGCAAGATGGGTTGATGCTGAAACAAACTCCGATTCTACATCGGTTTTAGAATTTATTAAAAAATCATGAATGTCCGTTATCTTATTCTTTACATGTTCATCGAAGACGGTATCATAAAGGTCAAATAGTTTCAGATCATCAATCAAATCTGCACCATCTTGCAATTCAATAAAATCCTCACCATATATCTCTTCCTTTCTCGCTTTCCATCCTGCCCACCATTTATGCTCTTTTACAGATAATTCGACAGGAGTACAAAGAATCCATTTGGAGCAGGTAAAATCATTAGAATCAACTACTGTCTTAAAAGATTCTCTTATTTGTTTCTCTTGTGATTGTCCGATTCCATTTATAAAGAATTTACATTGAACTACTGTAATAGGATCAACACCATAGTTACCTATAAAAACATCAATCCCCCCATCTCCAACAACAACCCTCACTCCTTTTACATTGTCTCTAGGAAATTTCTTTTTATAAAGAGATTTACAAATTTCTTCAAACTTGGCTCGAGCACCAGCCACTTTATAGGTCTTAGTAAGATATAACCACTCTTCAATCATAGAATTCACAATAGTTAGATAATAGTCCGCTAGGCTTAAAGATAATGGATTTTACAGAAATAATTAATCGGATTTATTTTTAGCTGGAGTTCTTAATTCACCTATGCATTTTGTTCAGTCTAATAACTAAATTATATTTTTACTTCCCATTTTGATTAATCCAATCATTGTATATTGCCAATTCTAACTCAGCTATAGAATCAAATGATTCTTTACTCATCCTAACTTTGGCAAATTCAATAAATCGTTTATAGGTTTCGACATTATCCAATTCTGTCCAGTTAAATAAGAATTCATATTTTAATGCCTGTTGAATCATTCGATCGACGGGAAAGTGAGGGGGTGGATATTGCAAATACCCCAATGTCCATAAATATTTAAGATAAAGATTCAAGAGTTTTTGAGCGACACCGAAATTAATGTTCAGTCCAATATCGTCCTGACACCTCAGCGATAGAATATTTTGGATGTGCTGCTCATCTGAAACCACTTTATCATATTGATGAGCCAAATCTTCAATCTGTTTCCTCAATTCACGTTTTCGTTGATCTTTACTTGTATGGCCTCTGTATACTTTTGCTCTCTGGAAAGATGCCTGTATGGTCATGATCCATACCTGATCAAGGTTAAATTGTTTTTGGATATCTTTTAAATTCATAAGTGGCGTGCTATAAAAGTGTTAACGATATCCAATTCTATTTACACTAAAACCATCTATAGTTTTGTTTTCCATATCATATTCAAAACTAGATGAAAGATAAATTCTGCAGTAGATTTCGATTTGAGAATAATCTTCCCCTAGCTCCTCTACATTGTGCCAAATAGGCAATGTATATTGAACCCTATTATACTCTTCACGTGAAATTGTTATTTTTAAGGTACATATCCGTAGATTGTAATTATAGCTGACATAAACAATACGTCCTTTAATATGCTCTTTACTCTCTATAGTTCCGTCTTCCATACCCTCATCTATTATAAATTCATGATCATCAATAGATAAGAGGGATGATATTTGGGGATAACTGGAGTGAAGTGATATTTTAAGTTCCTCTGTCGACCAATTGTTCAAATAATCAATAGTATATTCCTCAATAAGGTCTTCGATCTCATCCAATTCACTGTGAGCGATTAGATGTTCATTTTTATCAACATTTTTATCAATAAAATTAAATAAACTGCTATATGGAATAATAGAACAGTTAAGTTTTATTGCTTCGATATCCTTGATTAAATCAGCATGAAAATCTGTCTTTCTTGAATTTAAAAAATCATCAGAATTATTACTAATGAAGGCAACATTTTCTTTGATTTCGTTGACCGATAAATAATTCAATAGCGATAACCAAATTAACGTATCCCTATATCCTTTTTCACCCTCTTTAAAAGGACGAACACGATCCATGGCTCTTCGAACCACCACCTCCTGGGATATAGAACTATAATCAATATATCTAATAAATTCTGGATCCAATTTCTGCGCCAAAATATCTTTAAAACTATATGATTTTGTTATAGCTGATATATCTATCTTTAAAGGACTTTCACACATTGAATCGATGGATTTAATACATTTTTCTAATTGTAATTTAGATGCTTCAAGTTCCCTATTCCTTATTGACTCTATTTCCGAAACAACCAATTCTGACAATAGCAATACACCATTTTCATTCGTGATGAAATTAAATAGAAAAGAAAAATCGGCATTTTTCAATTTCCAATTCCTAAAAAATATATTAGTATCGATAAATATTAACATGATAGTTTTTATTCAAAATATGAGTGTAAAATCAACTTTTTTATACAAAAGCAAGAATTACTAAAATAGCGTTAAAATTTCCCATCTTTATTCTAGAATATAGTGCTCGGACCTTTTGCTAAATCAATTTGCGTTCCAATAGATCATACTGCCTCTCCACAGGAACGCGAGCAACTTCTTTAAGATGTACCGGTGTACCCACTGCCGTAATCATAAACATCTGGCTCTCATTTCCGGAGATTTCTTCGATATCTACACTAAGTCCAATAATAGCATCAGCACGGATTGCCTGTGCGCGTTGCTTGAGCGTTTCGGTGACACGCTTGTACATTTCCTGCATCTTCTTCTCATGGCTGGTAGAGCGACCGCCAAAGAAATCGACATAGCTCGCTCCTATATCGCTAAAGATATTGGCGCCAATGACAACATTGACAACTATTGGATCATTATAGCGTGAAATCTCCCTCCCTTCGATGGAATTGGTCGTGGTTACTATCATGGTATGCTACTTTTCAATCGGGCAAGGTTAATACCCAAGCCTAATATACATTATTTATTCTGAATTAATATGTTTACAGATATTAACTTTCAAGATTATTACAAACTGTAAGGCTAAGGTATTGGTTTGAAAGTAGGATTGGTTACGGGAAACCGTAGCCTATTTACTCGACCGTGTTAATAAGACAATAAATTAAACAAAAAGCCTACCTTATAAGCGTTAAGGAAGGCAATTTTGGCTAGATGTCAGCTTGGGCTAGATGTTAACCGGCTATGGGCATTCATCTATCGTAAAGATCGCGAGATTAGTTGAGATAATTTTGCTCATTTTATCCAAAAGCTTGCTAAAATTCGAACTATTATTTTTTTATAAAGGAATAAGATTTTACTGCTAATGATTAGCGATCGTTTGATACAGATTTTATTAAAAACAATTAGGCTTATTAGGAAGAGACACAAAGACCGGCGTGTTTCAGCGGCCTTTGACATAGTGCGTTTTATACTCCCCTCATGCTCCGCAATCTTTGTCCTTTCTTCATTCCCTATATTATCTAACCAGCTTACCTAAAATACACAAGTAACGTGTAAAGCTGATTTCAATTCCCTGTTGCATTTCAATAAGAAGAATGGTCCTTAAAATCCGAATTACTTTTCTGTTATTACCTGTATATTACCTGTGCATTATCTATATATTACCATTTAATTACAAATTTTCACACAAATGTATAGTTTTTTAATCTAGTAAAAATTTCACCATGAATTACTTTAACTTTAATCCTATAAATCGTTAAATGAAAAGTAAAATAGAAGTAATGAAAAGCCATTTTTTTACAAGAAACTTTATCTGGCTCCTTATCTTGCTCTTTATCGCAGTAAGTTGCCAGAAAGACTCTTCGCAAGTGTTAGATAGTCAGAATAAGGTAGCTTTGAGTGATGTCAAGGACTTATATGCCAGAGAAGAAATATTTAATAAGATCAATCCAAAAGATAACTTACCAATTCAATGGGAACCTTTATGGGATGAAGTAACTATCCGGAAAGCAAATGATTCAGTTGAATATATGTTCATTCCACTACATCCTTATCTTAAAGAAGATAAAAAGAGAATGACGATAGAAAAAGGTGGAAAAACATACTTATTGGTAAAAAATGGAAGGGAATTTTACAAAGGCTTCTTTTTCAACGATTCGAACCAAGAGATCACTGATCTGCGCTCCTTTACTGGCAAAATGTTATTTACAAATCTAAAAAGTAAGGCAGCAAATTTGATAAAATACCGGAATGGGTCGCCCTATTTTGAAGGAGATGAAAATGTGCAGAAAAAGAGAGCTTCATCAACGAAAATGGCATGGGAGCAAAATTGCTCTTATCAAACGGTGGATTGTGTGTTTATAGTAGCAGGTTATGGTTGTGGCCCAAACCTAGAGATATATCATAGTAGAAACTGCAGTTGGCCCCAACATTGCACAGGATATGGTTGGTCGCTTATTGATAGCCGAGATGAGTACGTCTGCGAAAATGTCTGGGTCCCAGATGCACCTGGTACGGGCGATGGCGGAGGAGGAAATGATGGGAGTGATATTGCAGACTTCAATGCCAAAATCGATGATACAAACCTTCCTAATTGTATGAAAGGCGTGTCGGATACACTTAAAATGCTGAATGGAAACTCTGTCGCTGATATAATCAAGAAATTTTCAGGAGAAATACCAGGGTATAATCTTAAGTTTGCTAAAGAAAATTTTAGCGATCCGATGAAAGTTGCTGGTACAAATCGAAATAATAACACAGGAGAAATAATTATAGCTTTCAATACCAATCCACTAGTTATAGGTAATGTTTCCGACTTAGCGTTTGCTACAACAATGCTTCATGAATCTATTCATGCTTACCTTACTGCATTTTTTTATGATGATCCGACGGCAGCAACAATGACTTATCCTCAATTATTTGAAAAGTATACAAAGAAAAAAGCTTTTTCAAATGGCGCTCAACATGAGACCATTGCTAGAGATTTTATTACAGATCTAGCCGCATCCATTAAAAATTACGGAGAATTAAAAGGCTATCATTTAGATAAGCAAATATATGACGATATTGCCTGGAAGGGCTTATTAGAAACGGATGCCTTTAAAAACCTTTCAGATGTAGATAAATCTCGAATTACAGATAGAATAATGGCTGAACAATATGATACTAGAAAAGACAAAGGAGTTACACAAAAAGGAGTTCGCATGGGTTGCTAGCATTCTTTTATTTTGGACATTGGCAAGTTGTGCAACGAAAAAGAATCTTGACGACTTTGCTGAAATCGATCGAAACAATTGCAGCAGTTTTAGTCAGCAGGGCAAAGGATATACGGAAAGCGAGGTAGCCCCATTAATACATGGAAAAGTAAGATTATGCTATAATAATGAAATAGTGCCTTACGCGAGAGTCTTTTTTCTTAAAAATGGTAGGGACACCATAGCTTCGCTTACCACAGACGAAAAGGGTGAATTTTCAAAACAAATATCGGCAGATGGATTTTGGGGAAAGGTAATTATAGAAAAATTTGGATCGAATTTGACAATTGATGAGGTGAGAATAGATGCATACTTTAATGATTACTATCTGGACATAAAATTACCAAGGCAACCTGCTTATATAAATGAAACCGGCCCAAGAAAAGATCAGAAAAAGTTAAGAAAGGAAGTTGAAAAAGCAAGTCGAAAACATCAGTAAATAATTGGGATCCCCCCACTCACTAACTCCAAGTTTCAAGTGAGGAGGTCGATCTTATTTATTTGTTGAATGTGTACCTTTTAAAGATCATCCACACCTGATCTGTCAATGTAAAATATTTTTAATGCTTAGATCATCTATAGTCAAATATCGGGTAACAGAAAACTTTTTGATAGCTAGTACGCCTTACTCAACAGCTAGAAATATTTTTTTAAAAACCAAACAGGATTCGATATTGTATTAATAGTACTTTTCAGAAATAGGTAGTAATTAGGAAGCCTTGAGATCCTCCCAGACTCAAGGTTTTTTTATTCCTTTTATATCCTTTTTCATCGCATATCGTCCTTTATCCACTTTAATTCCCCACGTTGTATCAGGGCTATATATTTTTGCACGTGATCATCGGTCAATAAGCAATTGTCTTCAAGGTGGTAATTGAACTGTTTAGTGAAGGTATAATATTGAATACTTCCTACATAAGCATTATTGAGATAAATATGCCAAAGGCTGTATTTCTTGGCCCGAACTTCCACTACATGGCGTTTTCCATGATGATAAAACAACTCAGGCACATCCGTATCAAAGCGAAGTATAAGAGCGTCAATGCACGCTTCCTTGATGTCATCGGCGAGTACACCGAATGCCAATTGCCACACTCCCTGAGATTTCCTGAAAACATAAAAAGTAAGACCATTTTTGTTGTAAAGATGATAATCTTTCATGCCCATGCTTTTATCATGCACGGTAATTTGAGCGTACATTACCCGATTTCGGCAAAAGATTTCTAGCGGTTTCATTTTACAATATTACTAATATTATTAGCAACATTGTATGTGGTATAGATTTATAGGGTTTCTTTTTTCAACAATTCACTGTTTACGCTTATTTCCTCATTGGATAAATATTTATTTTTTCGTATAGTAATTCCAGATAGATTTGGTTATGTCGGCAATAATTTTTTCAGTGACCTCTCGTTCTTCGGTGATATCTTTTAAGTAAACAGAAAGAACGATGTGATTTCCATTGGGAAGTTTAAAAATACCTACATCGTTCATCGCTGCTCTTAAATCATTCTCATTTCTATCTGAAATTCCAGTTCTGTGCGCTAATTCTGTTCCTTCGGGAAGCCCTGCTTTCATCCAAGTAAGGCCTCTCGAGCATTCTACCATGAGTTGATAGAGGTAATTTGTAGTGTTCTTTTTAAGAACCTGTCCTGCATAAAACTTCTCCAATAATTCGGTGGACGCTAATGGCGTTGTTGTATTGATATATAGATTCTCCCAAATTCGCATTTCTTGTTCATTGACTTTAATGGTAAAATCCTTTATTCCTTGTTTATGAATAAACTTTTGGACGGTTTCCGGACCTCCAATCAAGTCTAAAAGAATATCACAACCATTGTTGTCACTGTGCGAAACGGTATATCGTAATAGTTGGTCCAAAGTTAAATCCATATTTCCGTTCGGAAATTCGTCCCGAATTGGGCTCCAGGTATTTGCGTGCAAATCTTCTTTTTTAATAAAAATTTTCTGTGATAAAGAAAGTTTACCCTTATCAACTAAGTCCAAGGTCGCTAAAGCAATATGAAATTTAAAAACACTCATTAATGGTGCATTTAAATGTCCATTAATACTTAATGTGTCTTTGTCTTCAATTCCCTTCATTGAAATACCGACTGTTGCATTTTTTGTTGAAATGATTTGATGAAGTTCTTTGCGGAGGTTATTACTTTGTTGTGCAAAAGAGTGAACCGAAAACATGAAAATACAGAAAAATAATAAAAGTTTGTTCATCAATAAGTCTATTTTAAAAGGTTACTCTCTTTCACACACTCTCTCCTCCTGTAAAAATAGTAAGCAATTTCGAAGTTTTCATTAATTGCAGGCAAAAAATTCGCCCGTGTACGATAGTCGCCGTGTAAATAATTCCAGTATTCCTAATAGTTGGCCAAACTAATTTACCTCCACTAAGAGGTCTATGTGATTTGCTCATGTACACATACCATTACAAATTCGCAAACAGTTCAGTTAATTTTTATATTATGGCGCCGAGCGCCGAAAACTTTGAAGGTGTTAATCAGAGATGGGAAAATATGCCAAAAAACGAAGAGTTTTAAATGGAATTTTGACACGATCAATTTGTGGACCAGTGATCTTGATTAACATGGGCCGTCCGGATTCGAAAACCAATGACCATTCAATTCAGGAACAGATGAACCATACAGACAAGTAAATTGAGCCGTAGAAGAAAGCAATATGGTTATTAAATCAAGACCTTTGGATAATAAAATTAAATCAATCAAATGTCAAAAATCACTAAAATTCAATTGGGTCAAAACGGCCCCACCGTTTCAAAGCTTGGTCTGGGATGTATGCGGATGTCATCAATATGGGGTGGCCCAACTCCCGATGAAACTGAAGGTATTGCAACCATCCATCAAGCTTTGGACAGCGGGATCAACTTCCTGAATACGGGAGATTTTTATGGTGCAGGCCACAACGAAATGCTTATTGGCAAAGCCATTAAGGGAAGACGGGATGATGCTTTCATCAGTGTCAAATTTGGTGCTATCTTCCACAGCGGCCAATGGATCGGTTTGGATCTCCGTCCTGTAGCGATCAAGAATTTTGTCAACTATTCATTGACCCGTCTGGGCATTGAAACTATCGACTTATATCAACCCTGTAGAATGGATGGCAGTGTGCCAATAGAAGACATCATCGGAACGATTGCCGACCTGATAGATCAAGGAAAAGTACGTCATATCGGCGTATCGGAAATAACCGCCGATCAGCTCCGTAAAGCCAACAGCATTTATCCCATCAGTGCACTGGAAATCGGTTATTCTTTGGCTGACCGTCAGATCGAAAATGAGCTGTTGCCTGCGGCTAAAGAATTAGGGATCGGTGTCGTGGCATTTGCCAATACGGCAGAAGGACTGTTAACCGGTAACCTACAAGCGCCAATTCCTGCGGATGACCATCGAAATCACTTTTCCCGTTTTCAGGGCAATAACCTGATCCATAATCTTGAGAAAGTGGAAGTATTAAAAGAAATTGCTCAACGTAAAAATGTCACCCCTACACAACTTGCGATTGCATGGGTAAAAGAACAGGGCGACAATATCATGCCATTGGTGAGTATGAGCCGCAGATCAAGACTACCCGAAAATATTGCTGCGATGGAAATTGTATTTACCCCAGAGGAGATGAATATTTTAAACACTACATTTGCAATAGGTACTATCAAAGGTGGCACTTATTTACAAAGATAAATGGAAAGTCCAGCAGAAATACTTCCCGGCGTGATATTCTATTCTTACCTTTCTTCTCTGAAGAAAGAGAAAGCATGCGTCTGGAACCACCATACCTTGGTATTACAGGTCTCGGGCCAGATGGTTCTGGAAACAGCTGAGCAGCATGTAAACATATCTGCCGGGGAAGTATTGCTCATTCACAAAAATCAGCTGGGAACCTTGACTAAAACCCCCGGGCCAAGTGGTCACTATGAAACTATCGTCATATCACTGCAAGAAGATCTGATGCGTCAGATAGCACTAGAGGAAAAAATGGAAGCTCAGGGTAAATACACTGGCCTTCCGAACATATGCCTCCCCAATAATGCGTTTATCAAAGGTTATTTCCAGTCGGTCATTCCCTATGCGCGAAGCGCTGGTCATGAAATGACTGACGAGATGGGACTTTTAAAGGTGAAAGAGGGAATCAAGTTGATACTGATAGCTGTTCCGGCACTGCGTAACTTTTTGTTTGATTTCGCAGCGCCTTATAAGATGGATCTAGAAAAATTTATGCTGAGCAATTTTCATTTCAATGTCCCTATTGAAAAGTTTGCACAACTCACCGGAAGAAGCCTTTCAGGATATAAAAGAGATTTTCAGAAAACCTTCGGGATGCCGCCACGTAAGTGGTTACAGGATAAAAGGCTGAATGAAGCACGGCATTTAATTGAAAGAAAAAACAAAAAACCATCAGCTATCTATCTCGATCTTGGTTTCGAGACCCTGTCCCATTTTTCTTCCGCCTTTAAGAAGAAATTTGGCAAAGCGCCGACTGTAGGTGGATAGTATTCCCAATCTTTTAATTGAATTATTAACTGCTACTTTTCAATCGGGAAATGTTAATACTTAAGCCCAATATACACTATATATTGCGGGCGAAGTGGTACAAAATGCTGGTTTCGCTTTCCGATGTCCAGCATTTAGTTTCTCTGTTTTATTTTGTTATTTAATTCTTCAAGTTTCGTTTTTGCGATATTATTAGTTGGAGAAAGTGTCAAGATTTTTTCATAACACTTTTTTGCTTTATCCATATATCCCCTGACTGTGTAGGCCTCGGCTAAGCTATCCCATACATTGATTGATTGCGGATAATTTTCCGTATTCAGCTCAAAAATAGAAATTGCTATATCAGGTAGTTGCCTATCATAAAGGGCAACATATCCAATTGTATTTACAAAACTTTGGTCCGGTTTAGTATCAAAGAAAAGTTCCTTTTTTATTTTTGCACTGTAATTTACCAATATATTGGGATCTTTTGTTACTTCATTTATATCAATAGTATATGGTTCGAAGAGATATCGAAGGCCATAATATGTGGCAGGAATTGTTACTGTTAAATGCTTTTCGTCTTCAAAATATCGAAAGTCTACCTTCAGATCTGGAGATTTATTCTCCTTCAGTAACTTGTAAAATTGATTGCCCCACTGATAATGCCTCTTATCCTCCTGCATATTATTGGCTAATGCAATGTATATTCTAGCTTTTAGGTCGACTCGATTCTCCAATACTTCTTTACTTCTTTTCCCAATATAATTATGATCCCAAAACCATGAGGGGTCGATAAGTAAGTAATAACTAAACAGCTGCGGATTTTCTAACAGGCAATGTAACGCAAATAGTCCACCCAATGAATGTCCGATAATCATACTCTGTGGAACGGTTCTGAAAGAATTATTGATTTCCACCATTAATTCATCCTCCATAAAATGCATGAAATCATCCGCTTTTCCGCTACTTTTAAATGCAGAAATATCTTCTTTATCCAAATAATTCAATGAATTTGTAGGAGTAAAATTCTTTGTTCTATCGGTGTTTTCTATTGAAACAATAATGAGTTCAGGGATTTGCAACTTAAGATTTGCATCTGAATGCATTGATTGTGCAATCCCAGACACTTCCAAAAACTTACTCCTATCTCCATCTAAAACGTAGGCAACGATGTATTTTTTGTCGACATTGTTTTTATAGGAAGCCGGTAAATAAACAGAATAATTTCTGCTTTCATTAAGTATTTTAGAGTTTATCGTATAGCGCTGTCCAACCACTAAAAAATTGTCATGTGATTGCGCAAAAGAATTGCTAAGGCTAAAAATAAAAAAACAGATTATTGTGGTTATAGTTCGGCTCGTCAGTATATTACTGGAAGTCATCCGTATTGTTGCCATTAAAAAGGATTAAATCGATCTTATAAATACAAGTAAGCTTTAAATTTATGTAAAAATTTTAGATTTATGAATATGTTTCAGCACACCGAAAATTTAACTACAAAAAATGAAGGAGAATTTATATTGTGTCTTATTTCAAAAATTCACAAAAGTATCATTGCAAAATAAAATTTAATCAGCCAGATAATATAGGGCTTAGATGTTTCACTTCTGTACAAATTTAAGTCAACATCATTAAAAACTGCCAAATTATAGCCTCCGACTTTCATTGCGCTTCGATATTGTACCGCATGTAACCCTAACAGATTTATCCGTTTGGATGGACACGGACAAGACCAATACAGATCATTGCTAATTTGCAAAAAAAGAAAAGCTTATGATCAACTTGAAAACTTTCTATCTCGCAATGTTCATTGTGGCAATTTATTTTACTGCATCAGCACAGGTAAACACAGCTACAAAATCTGACAGCAATATTAGCCAATTGTATAGACGTTTAGATACTGTGATTCAGAATGAACATATACCCGGTCTACTGGTTGCGATTGTAAAAAAAGACAGTATACTGTACTCGGGTGGACTGGGCTATGCTGATCTTAAACAACGTCTTCCAGTAGAACATCAAACGCAATTTCACTTCGCCTCTGTCACCAAATTTTTCGTGGCAATGGGTATACAACAATTAGTGGCTAAAGGTAAGCTAAAACTCAATGACCGTATTCGTGATATCGCGCCCGAAATACCATTTGACAATCATTGGGAAGCTACAGATCCGGTACGGGTAGTTCACCTACTCGAACATACCGCCGGTTTTGAAGATGTTCAACTCAACAGCATGGTAGATTTAAGCAAAAAAAAGCCAATTATTGGTATCGAGGCCATAAAAGCTGTTAGCAATTCGCTTACGGTACGCTGGAGACCGGGAACGATGATGTCCTATTCCAACCCTGGTTATAATGTACTCGGCTATATTATTGAAAAAGTTTCGGACATGCCTTGGGATAAGTATTTAAAAGAACAGATTTTTTCACCATTAAACATGCACAATAGCTTATTTGATATTGATGGTGCTCATAGACCCAGCTGTGCCACAGGCTATGACTTTCAAAATGGGAAATACAGACCAATGCCATTCTATAGTCCTATCGGAAATGGGGCCGGAAGCGCTTTGGTATCCACTGCTGAGGACATGGCAAAATTTATGCTTTATCTGCTCAATGGTAATGCCGACAGCAGGTTACTGGACAATGCCGGCCTGAAGGAAATGGAGACTATTCACAGTACATTGGCCAGCCACGCTGGATTACAGACGGGATATGCCCTCGGTAATGATTTATTCCCGAATAATAAAAAGGTAAGCTTACGGGGCCACAACGGTAAAGGCGAAGGCTTTGTATCCTGGTTGTTCTTTAACCGTAAAACCGGTATCGCCTACGCAATAGCAGCCAATAGTATCGTCAATATGTGGCCAATCTCACAGGCTATTGAAGAATTTTTGACAAGGGACATTTCTCCTCCGAAACCAATCAGTCTACCGATAGATGACAAAAAAATTAAACCGCTACTCGGATACTATCAATTTATGAATCCCAAAAACGAACGCTGGGAATTTTACAGACGTATCTTTGGCGGCATTGAATTAACGACGACCAGTAAGGATAGACTCGTTGTAAAAAAAGAAAACGGACAGCTCGATTCTCTTGTCCATGTTGGCAATGGCATCTTCCGACTAAAAGATGATATTCTTCCCGCCTTTGTATTAGCCAGAGATCCCGATGGGCAGCCTTTTTTTCAAGGTTATGGCAATAGTTTCTATCGCAAAGTACCTCGAGTTTCAGTTTTAATCCAACAGATACCTATCTATCTTGGACTTACAGCCATTTTGATTTATCTCATCTATAGCCTTATAGGCATATTTCTTACACTCTTTCGAAAAGTGAAACTGATAGACCTAGGCATTCCTTTATTGCCAATAATAGGAACATGCTGTTTTCTCGCTGCCTATCGTCTCATGGGACAAACGGATGCTAGCCATAAAGAGTTATTTACCTCTTTTAATGGAACAAGTTTTTTCATTTTTCTAGGCATGCTTCTATTTGCTATTTTGGTTGCCGTCAGCAGCTTGCTGCTTTATTACCGTTGGTCTAGACTGAGCCCATTATGGCTTCGTCTGTTTTTGGCCTTCAATAATTTCTTTTTTTGCTATCTCGTCGCCCTTCTATCCGTAAATGGTTGGATCGGGGTACCCATATGGATGATGTAGCACCATTTGATCAATTATGTTTAAATTCACGTTACAATGATAACTTACGACTGTCCATGATCAATATACTCTATACCTTTCATGCTTTTTCAGCTGGTGCATTTCTGTTGCTCGGCACCTTAATCTTTATGGGTGTCAACCACAGTTTTTCCCACACAGACCGGTGGCTTGGAACATGGTATTATTTGATGGCATGCTTATTTACCCAGCTTTTTCTTGAAGGTTTTCATATCGAGAGCAATGGATTGATCCATACGCTGGAACTGCCACGATGGGCTACACTCCCCTGCTTCTACCTGGCCGTTCACTACATGGTCAAACCAACAGCAAAAAATCGATATTGGGGACTACATTTTGTTCCATTCCTCGCTTTCGTTTTCTTCTCCATCATCTATTTAATACCCGGCCTTTCTAATAGACACATCCATCTGCCTCAATTACCGCAATGGATCATCTTTGCTATCAAATATTTCTTTTTTGCACAATGCATCTTTTATTGGATTGCCTGTTATAACCTCTTTAAAATACACCAGAAAAACATTCGCCAGCTATCTTCCTATACGGAAAAGATAAACATGGCTTGGTTAAAGTATCTATTGATTGCGCTATTATTGATGATTGTTGCCCGTCTGCTGGCTATGGTTCATTTAGTTTTTAGTGCTGTCGCCCCAATTTTATATTTTATGGGCACAATGGCACTTGGGTACGCAACGCTAACACAACGGTCAATTTACACAATTGAGTCTACAGAAAACCTCATCAACGAAGCGCAGCATAAAAAGGTTAAAGCCGAAGAACGGCTGACAGCACAACAGGTAGACGCATTAAAAGAAAAACTAGTACAGAAAACAACAGCTGAAAAGCTATATCTCGACCCGGCTTTAACACTATCATCCCTCGCGGAACATATCGGAATCAATCCGCATGATCTGTCCTACATCATAAACAATGGACTGGAGAAAAATTTTTACCAGTTTATCAACGAGCTTCGCACGGAGGAAGCGAAAAAACTTTTATTATCCAAAGAGGCCAAGCAACTTGATATGTTTGGAATCGCAATAAGGGCAGGCTTCAATTCAAGAACAACCTTTTATGCCAGCTTCAAAAAAGCAACAGGCATTACGCCGACAGAATATATGAAAGTCCATAGTAAACAATCAAACTAACCCGACACAATGAAGTTTGTTCGATTGCATCCATTCGGACGGTTAGCCTATCAAAAAGACCTACTCTTGTATCATATCAAAAAAAAATAATTATGATACAATACATCAAACCAAGCGGGTACTCGAGAGCGATCCGCCAATTTTCCAAAGCAACATATGGTCTTCTGGTGGGAGCATATTGTCTTTTTGCTTCGATTGATACATTTGCACAGCCCAGCCCTAAAGATAGCCCCCAGCAACAACAGTTGGTTCCGCTAAAATCATTTCAAGGCTACTACCAGCTACCCAATAAAGTAGCTTTCATTGCTTTCGAGGAGCAAGACAACAACCTGTATGCGACACAGCTGTGGGATCAGAAAAAAAGATATCAGCTGGTCCGTAAAGATGATACGCATTTTGAATCCAAAAACGAAGGATATGCCATAGAATTTTTAAAGGATGATTCCGGCGATTTTAGCCAAACCAAGATCCTGGGTAGAATTGTATGTGAGCGCGTCTCATTTGACCCCAATAAAATTGCGACTCTAACCGCATCCCAACTGAAACAGCTTGCCGGAACTTATCTAAAGGTAAATGACAACAACTTTAAGATTCAAATAGAACCCTCCCCAACAGGCTTAATGCTTACGCAATTGTGGGATAACAAAACAATTTCATTTACTCCTCGTTCTGAATTTTTCTTCCTCAATGATGATGGTACCTTCCCATTGACATTTTCTGTTGCCAATGGAAAGGTGCAGCAAATGCAGTGTTTCGAAAATGATCTTTGGCTAAAAACTGATCAATAATCCTAATAAAAAAATATTATGAACAGATTTATTGCCTGCTTATTCCTGCTGCTTCTGCTGGGTACAGCTCAGCTTAGCGCCCAACAGGTAGCAGATGAACAGTTTCATTATCCCATTACCGATCCGCACCACCGGATCGGTGATGGACCTCTACTCCTATTTGACGAGGCACACAACAATCCGGTTACTTTGAGAGGAGCCTACGCTCCTTTTTCAGATCTCCTTCTAACTGATGGATATCGCCTCCGAAGTGTTAAAGAAAAGATCTCTTACGATCAATTAAAAGAAGTAAAAATCTATATCAGCATAAATGCCTTATATAATCCGGAAAACTGGAAATTACCCACCTATTCAGCCTTTACCGATCAGGAGATAGAAACTCTCCGTCAATGGGTATTTGATGGTGGAAGCCTATTTCTAGTCACCGACCACATGCCCTGTGGCGGGTCTGTACAAAAGCTTGGTGCGGCATTTGGAATTCATATCGTGAACGGTTTTGCCTTACCTAAGAATGGACGTCCCGAGATCTTCTCAAAGGATAGAGAAACACTATTATACAATGAAATAACCACTGGATCAGGTAAGGAAATAGACAGTATCATGTGCTGGGGTGGAACTGGGTTTATCGTACCAACGAAGGCACATATTATTTCTTTATTAAATGAAGAATATGATATCTACCTACCCAATGATGCTAATCAGATAAAAAGACCTATTCCAGAGGATATTCCCCGATTGTCGGGCAAAGGGTTTGCAAACGGCGCTTACCTGCAATTTGGGAAAGGCAGGATTGTGGTATTCGGTGATGGTGCTCCTTTTTCGGCACAACTCCATGGCATCAAAAGTGAAAAAAGAGGAATGAACCATCCGGCCGCAACACAACATGCGCAATTTTTGCTCAATATAGTTCATTGGCTTGACCAATGAACTTATTTGACTAGACATACAGTATATTGTACGGTCATATACCATTTTCGAGAATTAACAGCTAACGCAGTTCTGTACGTCGGTGGTTTAATAAATACCTGTCGACTCTCCATATTTCTCTGTACAAACTTCATCGGCTATACCATGCAGAATTTGATGTGTAAATTCGTTAACACTATAGGGTATGCCATTCTTAATATACGTGAAGCTCCTTGCTATCTTTTTGGCGATACAGATATAGCTGAATGTAAGTTGTAGTACCAACTCCTTTATCTTTTCGCTTAAAGCCTCCCCACAATGCTGATTTTTCATTGTTAATTTTCTCTAAACACACTAGTTTTCCGTTAGCATAGAAAGTCATTTTGTATTTTTCAATGGGTTTCAGATCAAAAAACTCTAAATCCTCATCTGTTCGGAATTGATATTCTTTGTCCCAATTGTTTTTTATTTTTTCGGAAGAAAGATACATTTGCTGTGCAAGTCTTTTTTCTTTTTCATAAACAGCATTCGCCAAATCGTCTTTCGTGCCTTTTAGATATATACCTCTTATCTCATTATATTTTGCAACAACTTCCTTTTCTAATGCTTGTAACTGGTCTTTATTCTTCGTAAAAAGAACTTCGGCATTATCTAAAATGTTTATTTTGTAGGGAACTTCGGCGTCAAAAGTAAAACTGTCCTCAAAAAAATTCTTTCCGTCAAATGTTGAAACTTCTTTACCTTCCACTATTTTTTGTGGAGTGGTGTAAGTAGTCACTTCTTCCTCATCACCCCAACTGCCATCTGTACCAATGAAGGATTTTTCGATTTTGATCTGAACTCCAGAGTTTCTCATCAATGATGAATGCATTGACTTTGCATTTTGATTAAATCCTGGAAAGAGACGAAGGGTGATTTTTTGCGGGCCTTTTTGTGTAATGTCCCAATTCAAAGGGAAGTACGAACCCGATAAACTTCCGCCTGAATTATCTTTGTATTTAATAACGGGAACATCGTTGATAAGAATTTCGAACGAGCAATTACTCGTTGATATACTTGCGCCATAATGCGGTTCTTTATCGAAGTGCTTTATTTCGGTTCCGATAGCATAGATATCTTTTTCAGATTTTGTGATTTTATTCTGTCCCTTACAGCTAATAGATAGAAGTATAAGATTTATATATAAAAATACGCTCTTAAATTTCATCATACTTGATTATTTATTTTATTTGGTCGCGAAAATCAGTAGGCCAATTATCGTAATATAATGGACGAGGTTTCGGCCAATGAAGATTTTGAATTACTTCCCGACAATCACTTTTCGATGTTCAGTTCCCCATTCGGCGAGGGTATTGATGATTTTTTTTAGCGTCAAGCCGTACTCTGTTAGCTGATATTGAACCGTTACGGGTTGCGTGTCGAGAACTATCCGTTTAATGAGCTGGTTCATTTCCAATTCCTTTAACTCTTTACTGAGCATTTTATTGGAGATTCCTTTCACATCGTTTAAAATATCAGAAAAACGCCGTTTGTTGTAATAGCAAACTGACGATATTATTGAGATTTTCCATTTGCCATTCAACACATCCATGGCATCGTGAACAGCCATAATCTGTTTTCTGTTTGTGTCGTTATTCGAGCATTCTATTTCCATAATAAGTTACCTTGTTACCCAAAAGTTACTGTTACTTTTGGTTACAAAGTTACCAAAATAAATTTAATCAATTTAGATTTGCATAGTTAAAGAAATCGATTTCAAAAACAAACAGTTTAAAAAGTCTTGACTAGAATAGAATTTTCGATCATTAAAAATTTAAAAAGATGAATTTCTCAGATAAAAATGTAGTAATTACCGGCGGAAGTGCAGGAATTGGATTAGCTACCGCTAAAACATTTATTGAAAAAGGAGCAAATGTATTGATAACAGGCCGAAATACCGATACCCTGCAAGCAGCATCAGGAAGTATTAATAGCCCAAAACTGAAGACCTTATCTTCAGATACGTCCAAACTGGCAGATATTGCGCTATTGGCAGAAACAGTTGCAGCTAGCGGAAACAAAGTGGATGTGCTTGTACTGAATGCGGGAATAGCAAAGCAATATTCAATTGAAGATACAACTGAAGAGGTTTTTGACGACCTTTATAACATCAATGTCAAAGGACTATTCTTTACTTTGCAAAAACTAATCCCTCATTTATCAGAAGGAGCTTCCATTGTTCTTATCTCATCTGGAGTCTCTGTGAGCGGGTATGCACAAATGGGTGCTTATGCAGCTACAAAAAGTGCAGTCGATGCAATTGCACGTACCGCAGCTACTGAACTGGCAGACAGAAAAATCAGAGTAAATGTGGTTGCTCCCGGATTGACCGATACACCTATGAATCAGCAAACACCTGCAGATATAAAAAATGCTATAGCAGCAGCAGTTCCATTGAAACGAATCGGACAAGCCGAAGAAATTGCTAACGCAATTGTTTTCTTGTCTTCAAACGAAGCCTCTTATATTTCAGGTTCATACCTGGCGGTAGACGGCGGTGTTACCATTCGCAGATAAATAAGCGCGGTTTATGATATACTTAGTGTTATACACTAGGTATATCATATCTAATCTTGGAATTAGAATTTACAACGCCATCCGCTGGAGCTATGGTTTAGTCTTTTTTTCGCTTAACATTTTTATCTTTCTTTGATACAAACGAAAGCAACTTATCTTTTTGTAAAAGGTCCTAAAAAAGATAAGTTTGTCGCTGTTGGTTACGAATAAATCCTAACGTTTTTTTGATTTCTTGCCGAACTTTCGGTTATACCAAATAATAAAACCTGTCACAGGCAACGAAGCTCCAATAAGACTGGCAAAAAAAGCGATAATCTTCCCAGGAAAGCCCAAGATCCGCCCTACGTGGATGTCATAGTTCATCCTCCTGATTTTAAGCCCTGTACTGGCTTCTTCAAAGCTTGCGGAATAATAATCCGGACGGACAATTTCCTTAACCGTGTAGCGATCAAAACAGATGTTCTGATTTGCGTAATAACTGTTCAGCTTCGGATAAACATCAATCTCAATTGCGGCCTTCACATCAAGACTGTCCGGCATCCTAAAAAAATATCCTGCACTCGAAGGAAAGCGACTCCTAACTTTCTGCATCGCCTCGTCAAGGGCCTGATCCAGCTTAAGTGGCCTTACTTGTGTACTATCAGATATTGGCGCCGACCATTCAGGCATTTTGTCCCCTGTAGTCGCCAGGTAAAGACCATTGCTATACCACTTAATTCCATAGATCATTCCAGTGAGAGATAAGAGCAATAAAATAAGTAGCGCGTAAAAACCAAGGACATTATGCAGATCGATATTGATCCGTTTCCATTTTGCATCCCATTTTATCTTAAAGCTCTTGTTGCGGGTAGAGCGGTTCCATTTCTTAGGATACCACCATATTAGTCCTGTAACGAGTAACACAACAAATATTAGTGTCCCATAATTTACAACGGCCCTGCCCAACTTAAACGGTAACCATAAGTTTCTGTGTCCGGCTTCTATCCAGTAGAAAAAAAGTGTCAGACGGTCTTCCAGAATCCGTTTATAGAGCACTTTACCCGTGTAGGGATCTAAAAAAATAAGAAGTGGGTCATTTCCCCACTTCTTGATCAATACCTCAACTGCTGAACCGTCCTTATAAAAAACGGTATTAATAGGCTCCCCTGGATAAAGTCTGTGCACGATACCACTGATATCAGATGGACCGATGATCGCTTTATGCTGCTTTTCCACAACAATTGGCGGTTCGATGAGGTCCCTGATATCATCTGCAAACACCCATACAGCTCCGGTCAGGCATACCACCAGCATTATGATTCCTGAAATAAGCCCTAGCCATAAATGCAACCAGTTATTGATTTTCCTGAACATGCTGTTAATTAAATCTTGAAATCCAGTTTACATTGTCTACTCCTTTAATCTCTAGCCCTTTGGTTAAGCTACCGCTTGCGATATCATAGGTGTAAACAAAGTTTCCACTGGTAGAAGAAGCTACAGCAATATAGGCCTTTCCATTCTCAACCAGTACAGGAGAGGCATGTACAACCTTGCTTAAAGGCAGGTTTAACTTAGTTTTTGTTTTAGCTACGACGTCTACCAGATAATATTCGAAGACATCAGTTGAAAAATAGTCCTGAAAAGTTTTTAAAAGATCCGTTCTTCCTAATCTGGTAATAGCTTTTCCATTACCCAAATCCCAAAAACCATAAAACTCCCGGTTGCCGGAACTGATTGCCGAAAGATCAAAAAAGTAGGAAGTATCGAATTTATTTTCTCCAGCTTTGATTCTGTATACCGCGCTCGGTTTATTCGGCGTCACAGCCCATCTGTCTCCGGTGTTGGTCAACATGTAAATATCCCCGTTAAGCAATGCCGTTGAAGGGATGACAGCTGAAAAAGAGCCCGCATAAGCTGAACGTGTATCAGTTGAGATGCTCAGGTTGGTCATTGCCGGATAATCTACAGAGGCCAGATAGGATACTTCTGTTGAGGTCCAATCTGAATTGTAAACTGCATAAGGCAGATATAAACGGCCATTCCGGAGTATACAACCGTTCAAATAAATCGCCTTATCTCCTGTCGCTAAACCGCTAAGGGAAATATTACCCGTTTTAGTCACGGTCATAGTAGACACATTAACTATGCTATAGGTCATTACATTATTGGGCGCTGAAGCAATACCATTCCAAACGATAAGCGTTTCATCGTTGATCCAATAAGAATACAAGGCTGCGCCTGTTACTGCAACTTGTCCGGATGCGGTTAGCAGATTATTTTCATACTTGTATTTGGTTAGGGTTCCGTTGGCAATATTATAATAATTACCTTTTTTGAACAGTCTGGCAGTTCCCGTTACTTCTGCACCTTTTCCTACTGCGGTAACCGATCCACTTGCCAGCGTCCCTGAACTTAGAAAATAAAGTGCTGAAGGATTGGTCACTTCTCCGACAATGGCATAGGCATTACCGTCCTGACTCTCGCCACCTTCCTGGCTCCCCTCGGAACTTTTTTTACATGAGGATACCGAAACGGCGAGACCTAGTACGACAAGGAACAGTTTGCTCAAGGTAGTTTTTGTTTTCATTTTAAGATGGTTTTTATGATAAAGAATGATTGAATTATTTGATAAAATAGCGGAGTTTGACCAAAAATGACCGTCCAGGTTTTTGCAGCCTAAAACTGTCATAAGCGGTTTCATTAAAGATATTTCTCGACTCTAGTGATAGATTGTATCGGCCTTGCTGAAAGGAATAGGTAAGTGTTGCGTTATGAATGGTCTGCGTAGGGATTCTACTTTTGCCCTCCGTAAATCCACGGCTCGGCCAGTTGAGATAAAACCAGTGGGTATATTGGGTAAACCAGTTGAACTGAAGCCGGGTGTCTTTACCAAAGAGGTCATTCTTCCCTAAGCCTAAATCCGCATTTCCAAAAAGCCAGGGCTGGTTGGGAATCCTGTCTTCAAAAACAGTTGAGCTTTTATCTGCATTGAGGGCATTCATATAACTACCGTTCACCGTAAAGTTCAGCCAATCCTGATAGCTATATTTCAGTTCTCCATCAAAACCGGTGATATTGACCTTGCCGATATTTATAAAGGATGAATATATACCGCCCGGAACTGCGTTGATAAAATCTTTTGCACCACGATAGAAACCGGAAGCTTCAGCCGATAAATGATGCTCACCGATCTTTATGCCATAATAAATGCCAAGGTTGTAATTACCGCTTTCTTCGGGCTTCAGCTGGGGATTGGCCAGTACTGTTACCCCATCACCAAAAAGTTCTTCCACATCTGGTAACCGGTAAGCATGCTCGAAGGATGCCTTAATACCTGCTCCATCCGTTAGCTTAAACCGTGTAGCGATTCCATAACCATAATAATCCTTGCTTTGATCGGCCTCCTCTTTTACGTATCCGCTACCGTTATAATAAACAGCCGATCGGATATAGGAATGAATATGGTATTGCTTGGCAAAGACTGATGTTGTTAACCGTTCGCCAAATAACCGGTTTTGCCAGGAGAGCCCAAGAACACCCTTATCAAGCTTATTGGGTATATCCAATGGGTTATTTTCCTGCCCCGCTCCTTGATAGGTGTTGATTCCTGTTCTCCGGCCAGCAGTAAGTGAGTAGTTTAGGTCAATGGAATTGCCGGTATTAAGCGCATAAGCTACATTCGTCCGGATCACAAAAAATTTATTGGTATATTTAAAAAGGGAGAAAGCGCCCTGTTCGGCAAAGTTTTTATCCGTGGAGATGATATCGCCATCCCAGTTATATTTTGCCGCCGAGGTATCAACGCTTGTGGTCCTGTCTTTAGCATAGGATGCAAAAACACTCACATCTAGTCCATTTAAGAACAGATCTTTTTTCTTATACTTTAAGCTGGGCATAAAAAAGTTGCCGCGGGAATGTACCTGTCCGAACACGATATCTTGTTGTGCACCCGTCTGCCTTTCCTTGTAGCCGGAAGAGTAAAGCGCTCCCACAAGTAAAATATCAGCCCACGCTTTATTCCTGAAACCCATTTCTACCTGCCCCATTGTTGACCGAAAGGCATCATGGAAACGTTTAGCATCCTTGACCTCATTTCCGCCTGAAGCCAGTCTCACCGTCACATCCCGCATCAGGTAATTGTTGTCTGAATAATTATAAAAACCTCCAGCATTAATTGTAAAACCGGTTTTAACATCGGTGTAGCGTCCGCTTAAAGCCGCACGGTGGGTATTAAAGGAACCATAACTATAACTGGCATCGAGGTATTTTTCAACAGTCTGATTGGTGACAATATTAACCGCTCCACCCAGCGCATCTGCACCCAACTCTACCGGAACTACCCCTTTATACACTTCTATGCGCTCGGCAAGATTGACAGGAATATTATTGAGTGACATTGAATTGCCGAAATTCTCCATTGGGATACCATCAATAAAAAATTTCACCTGTTTTCCGGAGAGGCCATTGATCGAAAAATTGAAATCGGACCCCAGACCTCCACTTTCCCTCACCCTGACGCCGGTACTACGGCTCAAGATCTGGTTCAAATCGGAAGTAGTATTGGCCAATGATTTGGTCTCGATTGCATTTACATTAAAGCCGCCCTGGACAAGCTTTGTTTTTTCGGTCATACCAGTAACGTCAACCACTTTCAAAGCCCGGGCGTCCCTTTCTAGCATAATGTCGACCTTCGAAGTATCCGACGGCTTCAGTACGATCTCCTTCTCCTGACTTAGGTAACCTATGGCACTCACCTGTATCACATACTGCTTAAAAGAAGGTAACTTTAACTGAAAACTACCATCAGTAGCACTTACAGTTCCGATTTGAGTTGACTTGACCAATAAAGATGCCCCTTCAACGGCTTGGCCGTTCCTATTTGAAACTTTTCCGCTGATCAGCGGCTGGGAAATTTGGGCGATAGATAGAAAATTTACGGAAAATAGAAGCCCCGTCAATAGAAATTTATTAATTTGCATTGATTTTAATTGTCATACGTTAAAATTAACCCGGTTTACGGGACTGGCCGTACTGTTACCAGCAGTGCGGCTTTTTTTTTATATCTGTCTTAACTCATTGTTTATTTTTATTGCTAGATTTAGGGGTAAATAATCTTCCATATAGCGCTGATCGACCACGATTATATCGGGCGATAAACTACTCATTTTAAGGGCAACATAGCTTATCCCCTTTTTACAGATAAAATTCTTTTTGGAATTGCCAGAATCTGAACATGCGGAGGCAAAGTCCAGAACGACATCCTCAACTGAATGGTTTTCGATAAGCATCACCTCACAAAAGGAAACATTGCCTGACGAGCTGTTGATCCTTGCCTTGATATCGCCTTTGGGCAACGCGGTCAGAATAAGTCCATTTATATTATGTGCCTTGGCAAACTGCCCATTGAGATTATCAATACGCACCAATTGCGGTGTAGCCTTAAAAAAACCGATACGGTTGATCACAATAGTACTAGTAGCTATTAGCAAGAGGCTTGCTGCGACACTCAACCACAAGGACTTCTTCCTAAATCTCTTTATAGGAACTTCTTTTAAAACGGTGTTTTTCTGAAGCCTATCCCAAAGCAGTCTTTCAATCTCATCTTCCTTTTCGGAACTGTGCTGGAATAAGATATCTTCATCTGAATCTTCCAACCATGCCTCAACGGCAGCCTGTTCCTCAAGAGAACACTTGCTCGAATGGTAGCGCTTGAAAAGTTCTTCTGTAATCTGAATATACTGCATCTTATAATAACAGTCGATCTTAGCGGCATTCTCCCCTACGCCTTATTTAGATTCTTTTCAAATAAATTTAAAAACGTTATTTCAACGCTAGAAAGAGCTATATTTTTTAAGTTTATTTCGGAGATGTCAATAGATAGGATGATTTTGGAGATATTTCGCCCTCGATTAGTGCACCCTTTTTGAGTGTATCACTAAGGGGATCGTAAAGATATAACTGCGCTGTGCCTTCGCTACCATTAACTATAAAATAAAACTGCTTATCGATGTTTCCACCACTTGTTCCCCATACAAAGCTAGGCTGGAACTGATCCTTCAATAAAAGGCGTAGTGTCTGTTGATTTACATCTGCCAGATAAAAATCACTCCTTCCTGTACTGGGATAGGAAATAGTAGCAAGGATAACTTTACCAGGACCAGCTTGCGCAATTCCCAGGAGATGTAGACCTTGGAGCTTTTCAGAAAGGTTAAAAAAATAGTCCTTATCGAAACCTGTCTTCCCTTTTCCAACGCGATAAAAGGCTGTTGGGGCTGTAGGATGATTGCCGTGATAAAATACGGGTGAGGTCAATATATAGAGATCCTCATGGGCACCTTTGAAAAAACTGAACATGCCATTCACACCGGCTCCCGGAAAAGCTGAACGGGTATCCCGAGATACCGATAAAGGTTTCATACCTTGAGGATCTAACACAGCAAAATACGATGTATCACTACATTGATCATAATCGGCCCCGAATGAACTATAGCCTACATAAAATCTTTTATCGCTTAAAACCCCAAAATTATCACTCAACGACTGCCCTTTAGCGACGGGCAATTTAAAGCTATCGGTTTTGAGCAGCTGCATAGACTTGGTATCAAACATAGCATAACGTGAAATATTCTGACTGCCGCGGCCGCTGATAAGCATGCGTCCACTATCCAGATCAGCTGCGTAGGATATGTATTCAAAACCCTCTAATTTAAGTGATTTTTTGGCCGTTATCCCTTCTTGAGTATAGGCGAATTTCTGGAGAATGCCTGTTTTCTTATCCAAACTTAGTGCAAAGCTATCACGCAAGATCACAGCAGATCCTAATTTGCCACTGATATCAGCTCCGTCGCCAGCATTGATTACCGTACCAGAATCCAGGCTATTAAACCATACTGCCCGGTCTTTGTCTCTGCTGCCTTTTTCTCCGTTGATGATCAATAGATATTTTCCAGCATGTTGGTCTTTGGATTTCTCAGGTCTGCACGCAAAGGCTAAAAAGGGGATAAAGGATAAGGCCCAATATTTTCTGTAGCTGTTAAAGCTTTTGAATTTCATTCATTTCTATATTTATTCAGTCCCAATCGCAGGAATGAAAGTGCTTTCGTAATCTGGTTTTCTACCGTTTTTTCCGAAACCAACAAAGTCGATGCAATTTCGCGGTTATTAAGACCACTCTCCCTACTGAGCTTATAAACTTCCCTGCAACGCTCGGGAAGCTTTTCAACAAGCATATTTACTTCAGTGGAAAGAAGGTTATATGCAACCTGCTTTTCCGTTACCGATTCTGATTCATTGACATATAAAAGCGAGGCTTCCATATTCCGTTCTTGCTGGATCCGTTCACGAAAATAACCAGATATTTTGTATTTAATAGACCTGACCAGATATTTTTCTATTGAATCGGAAATGACAAGTTCTTCACGTCGTTCCCATATAGATCTGAAGACATCATGTACCATATCTTGTGCGAGATCGCTGTCTGCAAGTTTTTGATGGGCTAAGTAATAAAGCTTTTTCCAGAATTGTATGTATATCATTTCAAAGCTGTCTTTGTCAATGCAAAGGCTGCTTGATTTGTCAATATCTTTGGGCCTGGATAACATGAGTAAATGAAATAAGGGTCCCCAAAGTTATAATTATTTATTCTAATTCCAAATAACGACCATCATTCAAAATAGAGCTTCGATGTAATCTCAAAACTTTATGAACTTGGCTTTAAATATCCTAAGCACTACCACCAGAGAAATCGATATAGCTCGCACCTTATTGCTAAAGACAGTGGTGCCGATTACAACATGGGCAGCTATTGGAATGTTGGAATTGGTTGGGGTTGCTATCATAGCGTTCTATTGTTCAATCGGGCAAGGTCAATAGCCAAGCAATCGGCCAAATGTTATATCAGAAAGCTATTTAACAAACATTCCAGAAAGCAACATACTTTCGTTAAAATTCAGGGTTACAGTATAAGGTGGTGTTTTGATTTCAATATAATTGGCAAAATCCACCGGATGATAAATTATTTTAAGCTTATCTAACAACTTAAGCACTTCTTCAAATTGTAAGCCTGGTTTTAAGTTATTTTCAAATGAGATGTTGACCTTTCTAAAGTCGTTGATGGCGTAACCATTGATAGTGTTTTCCTTTTGGTTCTCCGGATCACTTTTACTGACAGCAAAAAAAAGATTGAAATCATGATAAGTATTCTGATAATAGATCTCGTTGGTTTTTCCGGTAGTGCCATCAATTTCTGTCACTCGTTCAAAACGCTTATTTATAGGAGATTTCGTAAATTCTTCTTCCGTTGTTTTGCCAACAATCAAATTGTTTATATTCCAGTTCTTATCAATTTTCAGCGTGGGTTTGTCTCTAACATCTTCCGGTTTGGTCGCATTTTTTAGCAAGTCCGCCATATATTTTTCATTGTTGCATCCGCCAAAATCAATTAAACCATTCATGATATCCCAGTAACACGTTTTAGACAAATTTGTGTTGTTCAAAATGATTAACCTATCATAGTCTGGCGCGTATAAAATAAATTTATTTTGGGGTTTTAAATTCCAGTATAAACCATGGTCGGTATTTGGATTTTTTGTCCCTTTGCCATATTTTACCTCTAGTTTATTTAAAATACTCGCCTTTAGCTGTTGCGTCTTGAGCTCAATTCTTACGCCGTATATTTTATCATCAGCAGCGTATCGTTTTAAAGATTCTTCTAATTCACTGGCGGTTTTGGCTTGTTTGAGATCAATATGTCCACCGCCAAGACGTGTAATACTATCTGTTTTTAATGTTTCCGAATTGATTTGAAAAATAATCCGCTGCCCTGCTAAATCAATTCCATCGAAACTATACCTTTGTGATTTTTCAACCTCTAGCAACAGACTGAAGGGATACTCTACTGTCTCCACACCAATTAATAATCGATCATCATATTTACTGATTTGGTCAATCGGCTCATTTAAGTTCAAGTTTGCTAAATCTATTTTTTCTTGACTCCTACAAGAGATAACAAAGGGTAAAATAGCTAGTAATGATAATATCTTCATGATTTTTATTCTTTTTTAATAACAGGTAAAACACTACTTTTTACTGGATCTTTCCCACCTTAATCTCCGATCACCAATAGGTTCTGTTTTCCCTTTTTTATAAATAACCCGTTTACGAATTGTTCCATCTTCTTTATAGTAAAACCATACACCTTCCTTAAGGTTGTTTAGATATGTGCCCTTCTCTGCCAGCTTCTTATGTCTGTAAACTTTGGCCTCCCCATTTTTAAAACCATCTGTAAATGGCTCGAAATTGGTTTGGAAACCATTAAATTTTATCGCATAATTCCCGTTTAAAGGCTCTCCCGTTTCCTTTAAACAGGTTTTATCAGTAGCATCATCGTATTCGGTTTGCTCAAGTTCAATATTGATCCATGTCTGTGCAAAACCATTACTGATTGGAATTAAAAAGAAAAATAAAAAAAAGATGCCGGCAAGCATCTTCCTTAAAGCAGATAGCTTTAAAATTAAAATCGATGGAATTAATATTACTTTATTCATTTGTCAGGATGCTAAAATGTTGATATTATTGTTTAAGATTTCAGCTTCATTTACCAAACAAATTTAGCTGTAAAATCTATAGCAAATTGAATGGATTACAATTCGCTGGCAATAAATAACGATTCGTGGCCATTTGCTTTTTTTTCCACATCGATGGCACCCTGAATTCATTATGCTGCTGCCCAATCTTAAGTTTTTCTATTCAAAGAATGGCTTCGAATAAAAACGGCCACGAGCTGTATCACCCTATGATTTGTTTAATTAATACATGGTATTATTTCTTTTAAACTCTTTTTGAATTCAAGGCTTTGCTCCATTGTGTTTTATTGCATCTTGGACATGCCTTGGAATCATTCTCAAAACTAAATACGACATGGCCGCAATACATGCATGCGAATGGCCCTTCAGCACTGAATACATCAACCTTTTTGAAAGATGACGGGAATAATGGCAGCCCATACCTCACATCACTATCAGCATAAAATAAAACGCTTAGCGTTCCATCAACTTCTAGAATCCCTTCCTTAACCTGTCCCAAATGTTCGATATTTAAATTTCTCAGTTCAGAAAAAAATTCCATACGCGAAAAGGTCTTATCATTTTCATGTTTTATATCAAATACGCCATCCTTTACTACAGGTAAAACTTTACCTTCCAATAAATGGGCAATATTCTCTGATCGGGAGGCAATCCAGGTTACCAACTTATAGACAAAGATTACACATATAAAGACAACAATCGAATGAAAGATGGGTATTTCTTCTTGAAACATTGGATCTCCAGCAGCTGAGCCCAAACTGATTATAATCGCAACCTCAAAAAGAGTTAACTGCCGAACTCCCCTTCTACCCGAGAGCCTTAGAATGATCAGTATTAGAATAAACATTATAATTGTTCTCGCTCCTATTTCAACAAGAAAGGAGCTTTCCACCCCCTCTGCAAATATTTTTTGTATATCAACCATAACCTTTTAAAATCCAAAAATCTTAATGTGGCCTCCGCCATTTAATCCTAAAACATTCCTCCGGTCGCAATAGTTCATCACTTGGCAAAAACAACATACATAAGGTATCAATCTTCAATGGTGTCGAGCTAATTCTGTCCGCAAGTTGTATATAGTAACCTTGATAGTCTGGATAAGGAACTTGCTCTGGTTGTCTTTCTTCATCTGAATAATAACGAAACAAAATGTCGTGTCCGTATTTGCTTAATTTTTCTTTCCAAAATAAAGGTCTCGGAACCTCAGAAAGGTCAGCGGTCAAATACATCTCTTTTTCGTGGGAACAATTAAAAGAGTCCCTTACCGACCTGTCTACTGAAATCTGGGACTACTCCTTCTTGGGGGGAAGCCCTTCATATCACTTTTCCTTCCGCCTTGAGCAGAATGAAGACATTTTATACTCTTTATTTGTCAGTGTTATTTTACCCTATTTTGCGATCAGGATAATGCGCCTGCCCAATCGGGAAAAATCATTTACCCCCGTAACCGACACTGATTTTCAGGTATTTGAAAAGCTGACAAAGAAAGCACAAAATGTTTTCCCCGAGCATCTGATAATTAAAGACGATAGGTTGCTACAAACAAAGGTTGATATCTTCGAGGCAGATGGGGAAAATCCTCCGTCAATACAGCACCTTTTATTCTCGACGATAGAAACATAGTTACAGCAGCACTATTCCGCAGTATTTAAGAATACTGAAAAGGTCAAATTCAAAGCAGGCATACATTTGCCGGCTTTGATCATTTAAGAAATATATTCTCTTATCTATGCAGACCTCTTGGGAAATAGTTCTTACATCTGTTTCTGACATATCAGTTTCACCAACACTCCAGATCAACCCATCCTTCATAAATACCGCCGATACCCTTTGGTCCATAAAATTTCTCCTTAACCTGTAATTTTTAGAAATTGGATTTGATTACCAACAATATTGAGCCGGTAACTCAATACAATAGGGCTTCCAGGAAAATTACCTGAGACTTCCGCTTTCAAAATACTTTGATCCTCATTCTTCTCAAAGCTGATAGGCTTCATAATTGACTTATAGTTTTTGTTTGCATCTGAAATCCATTTTTCGATCTCTTTTCGTCCATTGTGCATTTTGCCCTCATCATAAACTACTGCTGTTTCGGTGAAACACTTGGCATATGCAACACTATTGTAGCTCGCTTGTGCTGCCACTAAATCTATTAACACTTTTGGTAATTCCATGATTTCTTATTTTAGTTACTTTTAACCTATACAATTCCTTCCACAAGAACTCCATTATATATTGCCCCCGCTTTGCGGTGTGCTGCGGCCTCCTGGTAGGGCTTCCCAAAATACCATTTCCTTGCTGATTCCATATCTGGAAATTTAGCAACAACGACTCCCTGGATCTGATCACCTTCGAGAACTTCAAAGTCTCCATAAGGAAAAAGAACTTCAATTGGGTGCCCCTTCATAGTCTCTCCGATCAGGCTCCAATATTTCTCTAGCTCTTTTTGATCAATAGTTGTGATTCTTGTAAATATTATGTATGCTGGCATATGATTAAATTTAAACGGTTGGTATTGTCCCGCCATCGATTACAAATTCGGTTCCGGTGAGATATCCTGCTCGTGGTGATACTAAAAAACCGACCAATTCCGCAACCTCTTCGGGTTTTGCCGGCCTGCCAAAAGGTATTCCTCCCAGGCTGTTCATGACCTGTTGAATTGCTTCCTCAACGCTAATACCGGTTCGCTCCGAAATTTCCTGCATCATTCCCGTTGCACCATCAGTCTGAATCCAGCCCGGCGAAACAGTTAAAACTCGTACCCCTTTCGGTGAGACTTCATTTGATAGATTTTTACTATAATTTAGCAATCCTGCTTTTGCTGCCGCATAAGGTAATGTTGAATCATGTAGTGGTAACCTAGCTTGTATGGAAGCGATATGAATAATGACACCATTTCCCCTTTCTAACATATGAGGCAAAAAGCCTCGGTCTAAACGGACCGGCGCAAGCAGATTGGTATGAATAGCCTTTTCCCAATCTTCATCGCTCAATACTGAAAAACCTCCGCCTTGTGCATCTGAACCGCCCAGATTATTGACGAGTATATCCAACCTTCCAAATTTTTGAAGAACTTCTGTAACTATTTTTTTGGTTCCGGCAGATTGGCTTAGATCAGCAGAAATAAAATGTAACTTGTCGTTGGCTTGTTTAGGGGCATTTCTTGCCGCAATAATCACCGTTGCGCCTGCATTTAACAAGCGCTCAGCTATTGCCTTTCCCGCGCCTTTTGTACCACCTGTCACCAAAGCAAATTTACCCGATAACTCCTTGTTGAAATCAACTATATGTTCCATTATTGAAATATTTTTATACAAATTTCCGACCTATAAACAGTTTACACAAGTACGGAAAAACGAATTGCATAGGGATAAATTTATCCCATATTGTATATTTTCGAACATTGACTTAATTTTGGAATATGTACGAAAAGAAAATACCTTTAAGTCTCAACTGTGGTTTAGACCTGATTGGTGAAGTTCTCTATGGTAAATGGAAAATACGATTATTGTGGTTTATCAATGAAGGGTATAAACGCCCAAGCGAACTCCAGCGCAAAATACCGGATGCTTCACGAAGAGTGCTAAATGTTCAGCTAAAAGAACTTGAAGAGCACGAATTGGTTGCAAAAGTTATTTACCCTGTTGTACCACCTAAAGTGGAATACAGTCTTACAGAATTTGGGAAAACTTTAATCCCTGTAATTTCTGCGCTAGGAAATTGGGGTGATGAGCATCAGGAGCTTCTAAGGAAAGTAATTTTGAAATAAAACGTTCAATTTCCCCGAGGGAAATCCAAAAAAATGGTGTGCGAAAGATCAAAAAAAGTCGATTCTTCGTTTAGAATCGACTTATATACATACGCTAAAAAAGGTTTGTCCCACAAAAAATCGTCGTTTTAATGCGGTATTGCAATTTCCGTTCTTCTTTTAATAAGATGGAAAGGAAGTACTGCTTTTTAACATCATTTTGATTTTGGCTCGGCCTTCTCTTGAGCATCTTCTGCTTTAGATGTAATCTGACCTTTCAGTTTATCAAAACCATCGGTCACCGAATTAGCGGCATTACTTGCCGTCTCTTTAACACTCGCAGAAGCACTGTTAAACTGATCCTTCACTGCGTCACTAAGTTCTCCATATTTATTCTTTGCCTGATCCTTTAAATCATCTGACTTTTTCTTTATTTTCTTTCTTGTTTCCTCTCCACTTTCTGGAGCAAATAATAGTCCTACAAGTGCTCCAAGAGCAGCACCTGCCAGCATTCCAAGAACTAAGCCTGATTTATTATCTTTGTTGTTGAACATGGTAGTTTTATATTAAGTGGTTTGTAATTAATTCTATACAGTCAAAAAATACAATTAACATACCAACTTAACCAGTCTTCGAAATAAAAACTAAGTTTAGGTAATAATCGGAATCGTTAACCGTACTTAGACCTGTCACTTTATAGATTCTTTGATTCCCAAAATAGAATGGCGTTTAAGCTTCCCTTGGTTTAATTTCTGCCTGAATATTGTTTATCAGCAATATTTAGGAAGTTTATAAGTTATTAAATTATGATATTAACATCCATTTATTTAAACTTGTCCTATATCAGTTATTACAGACTAACCGAAGTTTATGGTAATTATTAACAATTTTGAAGAATATAAGGCCTACGAGGGCAAACTCATCGGGGTTTCCAATTGGCACGTAATTAACCAACAGCAGATCAATCTGTTTGCGGATGCGACGCACGATCATCAATGGATACATGTCGACAAACAAAAAGCCGAAGAGGAAGGTCCCTTTTCTTCAACTATTGCACATGGGTATCTGACCCTATCATTAATTCCTTACTTATGGAAGCAGATTGCAGATGTTAGAAACGTGAAAATGGAAATCAATTATGGAATAGAAAATTTTAGATTTGGACAAGCTGTCCCTGTAGATAGTGAAGTTCAACTCCAAGCAACCGCAAAATCCATCTGCAACCTTCGCGGAACAATAAAAGTGACTATTGAGGCTAAACTTGTTATCAAGAATCAAATTAAGCCAGCTTATATCGGGGATGTAGTATTCCTCTATCATTTCAATACCTAAACTCGGTATATTTCATTATCAGCAACGCTATCAAGAACGCCCTTACCTAAGTGTAAAAATTCCAACAAAATGCAAGGGCCGCCATTTTTAGCACGCTCTCCTTTTATAGATTTCCGATAATCTTTAATGGTATCTTATCGACAATTCATCAATTACTTCCCGACAATCACTTTTCGATGTTCAGTTCCCCATTCGGTCAGGGTATTGATGATTTTTTTTAGCGTCAAGCCGTATTCTGTTAGTTGATATTGAACCGTTACGGGTTGCGTGTCGAGAACTATCCACAGTTGCAGCTAGCGGAAACAAAGTGGATGTGCTTGTACTGAATGCGGGAATAGCAAAGCAATATTCAATTGAAGATACAACCGAAGAGGTTTTTGACGACCTTTACAACATCAATGTCAAAGGACTATTCTTTACTTTGCAAAAATTAATCCCTCATTTATCAGAAGGAGCTTCCATTGTTCTTATCTCATCTGGAGTCTCTGTGAGCGGGTATGCACAAATGGGTGCTTATGCAGCTACTGAACTGGCAGAATCTTGGAATTAACATTTGAAACGCCACCAGGAAGCAGTCCGTCGATTAGATCTCTCAGCGCTCCTCTATCGATTTCTGGTCGGAAATGTTCATCTCCGAATACGGGGTCTTCGTCTCGCTGACTCTCATCCATCAGCATATTTCCCTGCGGATCAAGAAGACGGTATTTGTGTCGCCTCCATCGCTTTAAGACCTGAATCAAAGTGGTAAGGATAAGACGCCGCCGACCGACAGTGAAGAAATGTATATTTCCGCAGAGCTATATTTCGCGAAGGTCTCGAGAAATTGGAACGGAGGTATTTTAATGAAAGCGGAGCATTGAAAAACGTCTGGAGAGAGACGACAATACACCATTCTATGAAGCGGAAAGTCAAATGAGCTGTTAAGATATAAGCCTCATTTTGCTTTAATTTTATTTCTATGCTTTAGACCAAATTTAATTAAAGCATTGGCAACTTTCTCCGTTTCTTTAGCATAGGCGGTAAGCGCATAAGAAACGGTCACAGGTTTGGTATCATTAACTGTTCTACTAATCAGTAAATTGTCTTCTAATTCCTGAAGTTCCTTGGATAGAACTTTTGGGGATATTCCCTGAGCCATCTCTTGCAGATCTTTAAACCGCATTGTGCCGTGTCGCTGCAAATTGTGCAGGATACAAAATTTCCATTTGCCACTGAGCAATTCAATGCCATCTTTTAATGCCAATATCGTTTCTTTATCAATATTTTTATTGCTCATATGATAGTTACTTTCCTAAAGGTAATGAATAGTAAATATATATTGAATATCCAATAGTTTTGTTGAACAGAAATTTAAGGAAAATCATTATGAAAGTAACAGTAATCGCAAATATTTCAGCTAATGGAAGAATTTTGATATCCGATAATCCACATCATAAGCTGCCACCGGAAGCAATGGAATTTTACGTACAATTTGTAAGGCAGGTTGGAAATGTAGTGATAGGATTGAAAACATTTGAAAATTTTCTAAATTTTCCAGATCCGGTAAAAGATCATTTTAAGGGAATAGAAATCATCATATTGGCCGATAAACCTTATACGGCTGATGGTTACAAGACTTTAGCAAGTCCTGAAGAGGCAATTGCATATATGTCTGCAAAAGGAGTGCGGGAAATAGCCGTTGGAGGCGGAGCAAGTACTTTCAACGCTTTTTTGGACAAGAATTTGGTTACCGATATTTATTTTAACGTCAGCCCTATAATCACTGGAGCTGGAGCAATTTTAGCAAACAATGAGGAGTTAAGTTCAAAGTTCAAGTACAAAGGACAGGCGCTTAAAAACGGTTTTCTTCAATTGCATCTAACTAAAGAATACTAAATAACGACAAACCAAAAATGTCTTTCAAAAATAGTTGAATGACGGAAACAAATCCGCTAAAATAATTCTTTCGGATCTATATCAACGATGTATGTCTCCTTCAATTCTATCTTCGAAACGCTATGTGCCGCAGCATTTTGTGCAAAGAAGACCGTATAAAATCCGACCAATAGCAATAACAAAATGGAAACTTCATATAAGAAGTTTTATAGAAATTAAATCTACTTAATTTATCCGTCGCTTCCAACTGTAGTCAAACGAACAGCTTTCGCACCTAACAAAGAAATAATTGGTGTATATTTTAATGTTGTATTAGCTCTAAACTTACCAAAGTTCCATTATCCAATAGAAGATTAAAACTTTAATAAATCGTTGACGTTTTTGACCAATGTCAACGACTGTATCCTAATATAAAGTGCATCTTTGACGTATAAAATAATAAGCGATGAGAGAGCAACTATTACAATTGTTACGTGAGAAAGCGTTGTTAACCGAACAGCAATTAGCAGAGGCTTTAACTTATTTTAAACATCAATCGATAAAGAAAAATAACCATCTGCTCAACGAAGGTTCCATTGCAGACTATCTTTTCTTTGTCGGTAAGGGCTGTTTGCGCCTATATTTTCGCAATGACGAACTATCAACGGCAACCCGATTCATGGCTTTTGAGCATACTTTTCTAACCTCTATCGTTAGTTTTATCTCAAGACAACCAGCTACAGAATTTATCCAAGCAGTAGAAGATACGGAGGTGTTCAGCATCAGCAACACTGATTTTACCTTTTTGAGAGAAAACATGCCTGGCTGGGACAATTTTTATATCTACATTCTCGAATATGGATTAACTGTCATAAATAATAAACTCAGCAGCTTATTAACCCAAACCGCTAAAGAACGCTATCGCGATCTACTGAAAAATAATCCTGAGCTCATACAGCGTTTGTCTAATGTCAACCTTGCGGCTTATCTGGCCATATCGCCTGAAACACTAAGTAGACTAAAATCTACTATATAACTAATAAAAAATGAGAAGCGATGAAGTAAAGAAGGGATACCAACGTACTCCCCATAGAGCCCTATTTCGGGCCACAGGCATAAATGATAACGATTTCGATAAGCCTTTTATTGGAGTAGCAAATTCCTTTATCGAAATTATACCCGGACATTTTTTTCTGAATAAGGTTGCTGAGATCATTAAAGAAGAAATCAAGGCAAATGGATGTATTCCTTTTGAATTCAATACGATAGGTATTGACGATGGTATTGCTATGGGACACGATGGTATGCTTTACTCGCTCCCCAGCCGAGAATTAATTGCCAACTCAATTGAAAGCGTCATGAATGCACACAAATTGGATGCGATGATAGCTATCCCTAACTGCGATAAGATTGTACCCGGGATGATTATGGGTGCGCTACGTGTAGATGTGCCTACAATTTTTGTAAGTGGAGGACCCATGCGAAAAGGATATACCAAAGATGGTACTGCCATTGACCTGTCTACAGCTTTCGAGGCTGTGGGCAAACACGAAGCGGGCTTAATCAGTGACGATGAACTCAAAGACATCGAGTGTAACGCATGCCCCAGTGGTGGTAGTTGCTCGGGTATGTTTACAGCAAATTCCATGAACACGCTGATGGAAGCTATGGGTATAGCACTACCTGGTAATGGAACCATATTGGCGTTAACACCCGAGCGTGAAAATCTATATCGGGAATCAGCCAGAAGGATCTGTGAAATCGCCAAAGACGATCAGCTTTCCAAACAATTCAAACTTAAAAACATCATTAATGCAAAAGCCATCCAGAATGCTTTTGCAGTGGATATGGCTATGGGTGGTAGTACCAATACTGTTCTTCATATGCTTGCTATAGCTCACGAAGCAGATGTAGATTTTCAGCTTAGGGACATTAATTCAATATCGGATCAAGTAGCTCACATCGCAAAAATATCGCCCAGTTTAAGCACCGTTCACATGGAAGACGTCCATCGCGCCGGGGGCGTAAATGCTGTAATGAACGAAATGACCAAGCGCAGCAACCATGTCCTCCTGGATAATATAACGGTCGGTGGCGAAATGCTATTCGAAAAGATAGCAAATGCAGCGATCAAAGATTCAACAATTATACATACAATAAACAATCCATACAGTCCTGTCGGAGGATTGGCGATTCTATTTGGAAATCTGGCAGAGCAGGGAGCTGTGGTAAAATCCGCAGGAATCACGGGCGAAAAGAAATTTAGCGGGACTGCAGTTTGCTATGATAGCCAACAAGATGCCATAGTAGGCATCCTTGCCGGTGAGATCAAAGCTGGCGATGTTGTGGTGATCCGTTACGAAGGTCCCAAAGGTGGGCCGGGGATGCAGGAAATGTTGACACCTACAAGCCTGATCATGGGAATGGGATTGGGTAGTTCGGTAGCCTTGATAACAGATGGGCGATTCAGCGGAGCTACTCGCGGAATAGCTATAGGACATGTCTCCCCTGAGGCTGCTGAAGGTGGATTAATTGGATTACTAAAAAACAGAGACCACATCGTTATTGATATTGACCAACATATGCTTTCAGCTGACATAAGCGAAGATGAGATACAATTGCGAAGAAATAACTTTATTCCGATCAGAAAAAAACTAAATTCTAAATGGTTGAGTCAATATCGGCAACTTGTTAGCAATGCTAGCAGTGGTGCTATATTAAATTGTGATTTTTGAAAATAAAATCGTCTCAGCTTAGCGAATTGACGTGATAGCCAAATTCTAATGATTTAGGAAAATAAGGAAGTACCCCCAAAAAAACTATTAAATTAAAAGTTCAAGTTGCAACGCGTCAACTTGGACTTTTAACAACTTTCTACTCCTTTCTGGAGACTTGTAGTCCGATTGATAAAAACTTCTTGAATACAATAGATTAAACCCATAAAAACAGATATGCGTTGTTTAACGAGATGCGGAGTATATATGACATATTCATTGACTGTCTTTCGGTTGATGCCCCACAACCTAGCGATGGAGCGATTACTCTCCCCACGGGCTTTTAATTGAATTATATTTATTTGAAAAAAAGTCCAGCTATAAGTAACATAACTGAACTCCGTAGTTTTTATTTATACACTTAGTGGGACAGTCCCGACCGTTACACAATTCTATAACCTCTTCTCATTATAAACCGCGTTTGACATTTTGAAACTTTACCTCCGTCAATTTGCTGATTAATAATAAAAAACTTGTCTTAAATAGATAGAATTTCGTATCCTGCCACCCCAATGTTGATCAATTATTGTAAAAACAAAGTAATCATCGAGTCATTAAAAACAAGCAAATATCACTTTTTAGTGGTCGTTTTATTCATAATATTCGATCTTTCTTTTTATTAAAATTCCACCTTCAAATTCGTCTTTAGGATTTCTTTTAATAATCTGCTTCTGTTCAACCCAATTTTCATAATTATCATAAATATATGAATAGGTTGATGATTGTATGGTAGGGCTTTCTTCAGATCTGCTTTTTTCTTCTTCTATTTCGCCATGTGAATTGTATTTATAATTTTTTGTTTCTTTAAAATAAGAAGAATTTAGCTCGATTGGTTTATTTGAATTGTCATATCTGATATCGACAACCCCTGATATATTGCCATCAAAATTGTCAGTTTTTTCCTGAATCATATTTTTATTCCGATCATATATTTTAGTGACAATAGAAACTAACAAAAAGTCTTTTTTTGTTTCGTCGTATTCATAACGTTTTATTGTTTCGTCATTTTCATTATAAAAATAATCCGTGTATGCGCTAAATTGATTCAGACTTAACCTATTGCCCTCGTACCGGTTTTCAATCTTTTTTGTCAATTGTTTTTGTTCATTATAAGAGAACAAAATCTCCCCATATTTATCCCCTGTAACTGTGCCAATTAGTTCTATTTTGCAGAGTTTGCCTTTTTCATAGATATATCTTTCATTTAAATTGTAATTATTTTTATTCTTGCTTTTGTCAAACTCGACGATATAGATAGTTGAAACGGTACCATCTAAATTGTACACTTTATATTGATCCAGTCCTTGCATGTCGCTTCTGCTAATAGGCCGCCCCGCTATTCCATGGTAGGTTATTTCCTCTGTTTTTATCTGGGGTTTAGTTTTGTGTGTGTCTTGTCCAAAAGCAAAAACGCACAGTAAGAACATTGACATAAATGCTGTTATTTTTTTTCTCATATCGTATTTTTTATGACCTATCCCCACATATATAGCCTCGCCAAATAGTACACCAAAGCTTAATTCACCATTTTTAAAATAGCGCGAGCTCGCTACCGAACTTCAATTATTTGACTCAAATTCACGTATGTAAATATACGGCCGGTCTTTTTGGTATGAAAGGCTATTTTATAATTCGTAAAGCTGTATTTATTATCCGCTATCATTTTTCAATTATCGGGATAGAATCATGGTATAATACTTCTTAAGGGGACAAGATTAATAACTAAACCTATTATGCAGAGCACCGATTTGTAGAGAAAAGATGAGACCGGCTGGAATCTGTTGTGACATTGTCTTAAAAACTATAAATCTCTTTATACGGTGCAAAATAAGCCACATACAGAATAAAATCTATCAGTGAGTATCAGATATATTGCGAATTTTTAGCCTTTAAGAACATGCTTGTAGGTGAATGCAATCCGTTTATCATTTAAATTCCATTGGGCCGTTTCGTAACATTTTAAACCCAATGACCGGCAATCAGGCTTGCCATGATAGATTCAGAAATTTGGAAAAATGGGGTACCTACATGTTGTTTATAATAACTTGAAGCAAAACTAAAGCTTGTTTAGAATGATCTTCACTTTCATTTTATTTTGACCACAACTTTTCCTTTCGCTCTTCCATTTTCAACATATTCCAAAGCTTTGTTGGTTTCCTCAAACGGAAATACTTTGTCTATAATAGGCTTAATGATTCCAGACTCTATCAATTTTGTAATTTCATTGAGCTGATTTCCATCTGCCTTCATAAAAAGGAACGTGTAATCAACGCCCAATTTTTTCGCCTTTTTCTTAATCCCGAAGCTCAGAAATCTTGTTACCATCTTCACCAGCCAATTCGCATGGATAGCTTCAGCAAACTCAGGTGTTGGTGGACCGGAAATTGAAATGACCCTGCCTCCTGCTTTTAAAATATTTAATGATTTTTCAAGTGTTTTATTATCCTGGCTATTTAAAACGAGGTCATAATCTTTCAGTATTGCTTCAAAATCCTGTGTTTTATAATCAATTAAAACATCAGCGCCTATTTCTTTCAGGAAATCAAAACTTTTGGCACTTGCAGTTGTCGCAACAGTTGCGCCAAGATGTTTCGCCAACTGGATCGCAATAGTACCTACTCCTCCCGAACCTGCCTGAATAAATACCTTTTGTCCTTTTTTTAACCGACCAATTTCCACCAGAGCCTGCCACGCTGTGAGTGCGACCAAAGGAACCGATGCAGCTTCTTCCATCGAAAGATTCTTTGGTTTAAAGGCTAAATCTTCTTCCCTCACCGTTATATATTCTGCAAATGTACCTATATGAAAGTCGGTCGGCCTAGCATAAACTTCATCTCCAACATTGTATTTTTTTACATTATTCCCCACTTCCTTTACAATTCCAGCAAGATCATGACCTAAAATAAGCGGCATTTTGTAGGGAAGAATAAGTTTGAATTCCCCTGTTTTTATTTTCGAATCTAACAGGTTTAAACCTGTAGCATAAATCTCCACCAAAACTTCATTGTTTTTAATTTTTGGTAAAGAAACATCTGTCAGCTGCAGACCTCCCTTTGTATAATTATTAATTAGAAATGCTTTCATGATTATTTCAATTTTATATACTCTTTTTTAGCATTGATTATATTATAGGCCGTCGTAGACGCAATCCTATTAAGAATGGAAATAACCTTTGTATCCCCCACTTTTATCGTTTCAACGTCTTTCTTCATACCTAAAATCAGCCCCTTGACCAGTTGTTGCGTACTTATCTTTTTATCCTGCCGATCGGCGACCATATCGGTATCGACCAAAGGTGGAAGCAATTCAAAAACTTTCACCGAACTATGGATTGCCTGCAAATGTGACCGCAATGATTTTGTATAAAATGCCAAAGCCGTTTTCGAAGCAGAATACGTTGCTTCCAATACCGACGGAACAATGCTCAAAATGGAGGTTGTATTGATGATTGCTGCCTCTTGACGGGATTTGAGCATTTCCATAAATAGATTATTCAGGCGGATTATCCCGAAATAATTAACCTCCATTTCATAAACAGCACCGTCCAGATGTCTAGTGTCGGCAATACCAAGGTTTAACGGAGCAACCCCAACACCTGCATTATTGTACAGGATGTCAATACCCCCCATTTCGCTTACCTTTTCATAAAGAGCGATTGCATCCTTCTCCTGAGAAGCGTCGGATTGAATAATCGTTATTTCAGGGTATTGCTTTTTTACAGCTTCCAGTTTTGACTGGTTTCTTCCCGTAATAATTACGCTGTTTCCCAGTGCTAAAAACTGTTTCGCAGCTTCCAGTCCGATTCCTGAACCTCCTCCAGTTATCAGGATCACCTTATTTTTCAAATTCATAATGAAAAATTTAATAAGAACTGAACCAATCTTTTAATTTCTCAAAAGACTGATTCAGCTTGTATTTATGCCTGAACTAATTTTGCCATAGCTTCCCCAATTGCATTTGCGTAAACCTTTGTATCACCAACAGGAATATCAAACAAATTGTTTTCCAGTCCAATAAACAGTTCTTCCGCCACTTCACTGGGCGCAATTCCAGCCGCCCCACCTATTTCAGCAGAAAAATCGGTGTTTACCAATGGAGGATAGACCTCATAGACCTGAAGTTTTTGCTGCTCTTCATAAGTTTTTCTCAGAGCTGTAGTATAGCTATGTAGTGCCGCTTTCGTTGCACCATAGGTTGGAAGAAATTTATGACTTCCATATACAGCAATAGACGAAACGTTGACCACCGCTGATTCTTCTTTTTCCAACAAATGTGGAATCATTAATTCTGTAAAGTGAATGATCGCAAAATAGTTCGTATTCATCTCGATCATTGCTTTTTCGTGTGCATTGGTCGTTTCACTGAGTAAATATCCAAAAGCTGCTCCCGCATTATTAATGATGATATTTACATCATGATGATTTGTCTTCAAATCTTCTGCAATTCGTATCCTATCTTTTTCTACTGAGAGATCACCCTGAATGGCAACGGCATCTTTCAACTCGGTCAACGCTCTTTGAAGACGGTCCTCATTACGTCCGTTTATAATAATTTTATTTCCTGCTTCATTTAATTTTTTGGCAATTGCCAATCCTATTCCTGCGCTTCCGCCGCTAATGAATATAGTATTTCCTGTTGTTTTCATTTTGACAAATTTTGTTTGATATTATTATATTCTTATTTATTTAAAAATGGATAATCTGTATATCCTTTTTCTCCGGGGGTATAAAAAGTTTCCTGATCTGGGATATTGAGTGCCGAATCTGTTTTAAAACGTTCAACCAAATCTGGGTTGGCTATAAATGGAACGCCAAAGGACACTAAGTCGGCATCTCCCTCCTCAAGGACCTGTTCTGCTGTCTGTTTATTGAAAGCACGGTTAATGATAATAGTTCCTTTATAAATTTCACGAAAATGCTTTGCCACGTGTTGAATCGCATTTTTATTACCCGTTACATCGGTGAAAGGCTCTATTAAATGAATGTAGGCCAGATCATAATCATTTAACCGGCTGACAATGTAATTATACGTCGCAATGGTCTCATCATCCACAGCAATTCCCATTATTCCATTCAACGATGGATTGAGACGCACGCCAACATTTTTGATGTCAGCCACTTCTCTGATCGCATCTAATATTTCAAAAAGAATTCTTGCGCGATTTTCAGGAGAACCTCCGTATTCATCTGTTCTGTTATTGGCATTTTTGCTGAAAAACTGCTGCAAAAGATAGCCGTTTGCACCATGAAGCTCTATCCCGTCAAAACCAGCACGGAAAGCTTTGATAGTTCCTTGTTTAAAATCGTTAACTGTTCTTTTGATATCTTCAATTGTCATCGGCTGAGGAGCAACGGTAGGTTTAAAGCCTTCTAAAGTAAATGCTTTCTGCCCAGGATTAAAATCGGATGGAGCAAGAGGTAATCTGCCCTCATGCAAATCGGGATGCGAATAAGCTCCTGTATGCCAGAGCTGGGCAAAGATCTTCCCTCCTTTATCGTGAACAGAATCAGTGACCAATTTCCAGCCTTCAACCTGGTTATCTGTATAGATTCCGGGAACATTGATAAATCCAATACCCTCCTCACTGATAAAAGTGCCTTCGGTAATGATCAGTCCGGCTGTTGCACGCTGCGCGTAATATATCGCAGTCAGTTCGGTTGCAACATTACCCTCGTTGGCAGATCGGGCTCTGGTCATCGGAGCCATTACCATCCTGTTATTTAACCGTTTACCATTAAGCTCGTAGCTTTCAAACAATTTGTTGCTCATATTTCAATTCTTTGGTTTAATATTTAAAATATACTTTTTAGTCTATTTTGTTTCAAAAAAAATTACAGCATATATTGCTCTAATTCTTTTTTAAGGTCCTTGATAAGTTCTAGCATCAATTTTCTCGATCCCATCGTCCTGCTCAGAACAATTCCACCTTCTATCGCTGAAAACATTTTAAAGGCAAAAACTTCTGCATTTAGGTTTTCTGAAAATTCACCGTTAATTTTTCCTTCTTCCAGTACATTTGAAAGAGCGATCTGACCAGCATTCAGAACTGCTGCAACCTTCCTTTTTATCGAAGGAAAATTATCATCAGCCTCAACAGCGGTGTTAAAGATGGGACAGCCTCCTGCGATATATGTATCGATTGGGTTCTTATAAAAATCAAGATATAAAAAGATCTTGTCTCTCGCTGTTTTACCTTTTGATACAGTAGATGCCACTCTTTCGGTTATTTTTTTTAGGGAATAGTCTACAACCTGTTCCGAAAGATCCTCTTTTCCATTGAAATGTCCATAAAGACAGCCCTTAGTTAACTTGGTCGCTTCCAAAACATCGTCAATACTCACACCCGATATCCCTTTCTCATTGTAAAGCGGGCTGGCGGTTTCAAGAATAAATTGTTTTGTTTTTTCTGCTTTTGTCAACATCTGTTTTTATTATTTACGCTACAAATATACCAAAAAGTATATTTTAAAAACAAATAAAATATACTGAAAAAGTCTGTGTGTCTTGTCCAAAAGCAAAAACGCACAGTAAGAACATTGACATAAATGCTGTTATTTTTTTCCTCATATCGTATTTTTTATGACCTATCCCCATATATACCAGCTTTTGGAGGAAGTGATACCTGTGGAATGTTCGTTTTTAGCTAGCAACTGTTCGGTATCGAACAGGGTTATTAACTCAAAGTTTTTATTTTCAAGAGGATAGTATTTTGGCAAGTACCTTGTTAACCACTAATTATGAATAAAACAGTATTTAACTAAAGACCTCCAATGAAACCATTATTTAACCTTCTTCTGTTCATATTTTTGACAGGCAGTGCATTTGCACAAACAAACTCGACGACATGGAATAAGTTCCTATCAGACTTTAAGAAATTAGAACGGGATTATAATACCTATTATCCGGCAAAGGATTATCAAAAAGCCACAAAAGTATTAAATGCCATATCGGCCAAAATGGACAGCTTACAGCTATCTGAAAAAGAAAAGCAGGAATATCAAACTACGATAGGTGAAATTAATGCGAATATAAACTACAACCTTGCTTGTTTACAGTCATTACTCAATCAAAAAAAACAAGCTGTTTCAAGTTTTGAAAAGGCAGTTTTGTGGGGATATACCGACTATCGTAATGCTTTAAATGATCATGATTTAGACAATATCCGTAAGGAAAAAAAATTTGTAAAAGCATTAGTCCAACTGAAGCAGTACGATAAATTAACCCTATTGCAGCAATCTGGAGGATACATTTCAGCAAATAGTGACTCTTTGCCGACATTTACCTACCAGGTAACAAGAAGTCCTAATTTATTAGCGGTAAAAAGTTTTTTCAACTTGGACTCGATAGCCGGTAATGGCGACGAAATTTCGAAAATCCGTAATATCATGTTTTTTGTAGCAAATAACATTAAATATGACGGCAGCAATTGGGCACTATGTGAATTTGACGCAATCGATTTTTACAACTACCACAAGGCAACAGGAAAAGGTCTCAACTGTAGGCACAAAGCGATGACGTTAAATGAAATGTATCTCGCTATGGGATTTAAGTCGCGCTATGTTACATGCATGCCAAAAGACGACAAAGATACTGACTGCCATGTGATCAATAGCGTATATGCTGAAACTCTAAAAAAATGGTTGTGGATGGATCCTTCACATGGTACATTTGTGATGGACGACAACAACAATTTACTGAGCATTGAAGAAGTTAGGGAGCGTTTAAAAAATAATCAATCGCTCAAGCTAAACGCAGAGTCCAAAGTAAATAAACTTTGGTACCTGGATTATTATATGGCAAAGAATTTATACTGGATTCAATGCACGAATAAAAGCCAGTTTAACACAGAAAGTAGATATAGGCCCGTAGCCCCTGATCTGCAGTACATTTCTTTAGTTCCAAGTGGGTTTGACAAAAGCAATAACAAATATTTAAAAAACAACGTGATTACGTTTGATCCTGCCTACTTCTGGAGATCCCCGCAATAAATAACAACACAATCAAATAGAGTTGGCAGGCATGACCTGCCGCTTTTATTCAGACTGTCAAAGGTGGAGTTGCGGACTTCCAGCTACGTCTCCCAGCATCGTAAATCTAGCCACTTATCGTGCTGTCAGGCTCGGAATTATTTTGCTGGACAGGCTCCCGGGGAGTTAAAAAAAAGTATACTAAAAAAATGAAGCCTAGATCTTCGTAAAAGTTTTATAAACAAGAATGGTATGAGTAAGATGAAAGGCTAAAAATAAGGCAGAAGCACTGATAAAAATCCATTTCTTGAATGGCAGGTTAAAATTAAAGGTATCTCCTATCAGTGAAATTCCTAAAAGCCATACCAAAGGTGTGTAAGCGGGAGCAGAAAAACCAAGGAGGCTATTGCTCCAAATGCTTTTAGAAAATAAAATTAATAAAACCCACGAAAGCATGTACAGTAATAATCCTGTAAGATAAATGCTGAAGCCGACTTTTTGCCTTTTTGTACGCAGCTGCAGAGGCATCAAAAATGAAATTACAAATATAAACAGCCTAAAAATATTCTCACCGTACGTTAACACGTCCGGAATATTAGCAGAAAATATTTCGGCCTGGTAATTGGCAGGCAACTTATTGCTTAATAAAATATTCCAAATAATGATCGGCAACATCAATATGAAGCAGTTCAAATAATAGCTTTTATAACTCATACTATAGATTTTTTGGTTGGTTTAGTATTCCCCCGCTCTGTTTTTAATTTTGATAGCAAATCTAACCTCTCTTAGATAATCTCAACTTTATGATCATTTAAAAGGAGTTACACTGATTTCAATCATCAGATTTTCAAAATAAAAATAGAATCCAAATGAATCCCTGATTTTCTTTGGTGCGCTTTCAAATTTCAAACCGCTGTCGTTTATTAATTTCTGATATACCTCGTGAACAGCTTTCTCATCTTTTTGATAAAATCCAATATGGAAATTCGCTGGATACTTAGGTCTATTTTCCTCGTTGTTCAATTGCTGCCCCCAAAGGACTAAAGCAAAATTATTGCTACTTTCAAGCACTGCCATTTTGCTGTTTCTGTTTATAATTAAATTAAAACCCAAATTTTGCGTAAATAGGTCTACGGCTTTATCTACCTCTTTTACGACCAGGTTGATGTGATTTAGATGCATTTTTTCTTCTTTTATTTAATACAAAATTATGCATCAGGAATCAGGTTCAATTGGATAAATCGGTCGTTTTCATTTTTGCTTAAAATAGTTGGCGTTACTCCGGCATATTTTTTTACTTCACGGATAAAGTGAGATTGGTCGCCATAGTTCAGTTCTGGATAGAAGTTTTCTTCTTTCAGTTGTTTTAATGAATTTGAAAAACGTACAATGTTAACATATGATTTTAGCGTAAGCCCAAGCCAATTCTGGAAATAGCGGTTAATCTGCCTGCTACTCCAACATATTTTACCCGCCAGTTCTTTTACTGTAATTTCTCCCCTAGATTTAGTGATAAGCTCAAACAACTTCTGTTTCATTCCATCCATTTGTTTTTTATACTTTGAAGAAATAGTATAACAGGCCTTTTTATAAAAACACTCGAAATCAATGAGGTCATCTTTTGAAAATCCCCAATAATCATCTGGCAACGTTTTTTTTGTATTTTTTAAATCCGAAAAAGAGTGATTAAAAATATATTCCGCAGCAGTTGGATAAAAGCTAATGGCGAACATTCGAGATTTCGGGAATGGTGGCTTTATAACAGGTTCTGTACAGACTCCACAAATAAAAATCTCAAAAGCTCCTTTTTCATCTATAAAAAGAAATAAGTCTATTTTGCCGTCTGGAACAATAATTCCTTCTCTATTCTCATCAGAATTATTTATTACCATCCAGATACTCTCAACGATGTGTTCAAGTGAGTGCCACGGCTTAAGTGAGATATATTCTAATTGATTATTTTGAAAATTCATCGTTAAGCAGCTCTGAAATTGATATTTACAAATGTATCATTTTAAATAATTCGCTGTTGATTCTTCTTAACATAATCTCATCGCTCAAAGCAGTGGATTGGCTGTCGGTATTGATTTTCTGTCCATGGCATTATGGTCTCGATAATAAGTAGGTTCTTCGTTAACCAATTGAAGCTTCCCTTCATTCAAGAAAAATGTAATGCCCCCACTTTACCTTGAAGTACTTACCTTCCATGAACCGGATGCTGTTTTAATTTTATCTATGGAAGATTTGCTAGCCCCAGCGGTTTTTAAATTCTTTTCTTTTTTCATATCCAATGCTGTTCTTATTTGATCCATCAGGGGTGAACAAAGCCAAAGTCTGAAAGGTTTGGTAGATATTTATATTTGCAAAAATTACCACCATTTCTGCGCTATGGGCTTGAAGATGATGTTTTGATAGCGTGTTAAAAGGGCTTGTATGTGATTATTCTGGTTGAATAATCACAAAGTGTACAAACTCAAATTCATTTTTTATATCCTCACGAATCCGGCGTATCGCCTCGGTGATTTCCTCTGTGTCAAGATGATCTTCAAAGTCAATAATAAGCATCAATACAACATACTCTGGCGATTGATAAGTGGATAGTATGTTTTTAGTTTTTACAACAGCCGAATCCTTTTCGGCAAGTTGGGCGATTTTCAATCTTGTTTCTGAAGCAATTCCCTCTCCCATTAATAAGCTTCTGCTTTCTCTAGCCAATATAAAGGATACAAAAACCAACAACAAGCCTACGATTACTGAAGCTAGGCCATCTAATTCAGGAATCTGCAAGTAATGACTTAGTCCCATGAGTACCATAACGATTATTAGCCCTGCCACAGCTGCACCATCTTCAAAGACCACAAGGAAACTGGAAGGATCTTTACTCTTAATAATTGCATCCCACCAACCCATGCCATTGCGGGTTTTATTGAATTCTTTTAAAGCAATAAAAAAAGAAGTTCCTTCAAAAATTAAGGAGAGTATGAGTACAATATAATTCCAAAAAGGATCGCTCATTAATTCGGGTTTCATGATATGAGCTATACCCTGGTAAATAGATAATGCACCCCCAAGCCCAAAAATCAAAATGGAAACAACAAAAGACCAAAAGTATAGTTCTTTACCATAACCAAAAGGATGAGACTGGTCGGGTGGCCTCTTACTTCTTTTTAAGCCATAAAGTATGAGCAATTGATTTGCAGTATCTACCGTAGAGTGAATACCCTCTGAAATCATGGAGGAACTATTTGTAAATGCTCCCGCAATGAATTTAGTTAATGCAATTAATACATTCGCCGCGAGTGCACTGTATATTGATTTTTTATTACTGGTTTTTAATTCCGGATTATCCATGCAGATTTTGATGCGTTTATTTCGTATATTTTTCAATTACTTTTTTAAGATCAATACCTTTACCAAGGACCGGCTTAAAAATATCACCTTCACAATTCATCCTTTCTAACGTAATTCTGTTCCACTTGGTTTCCCGCCAAAGGGTTCCGGGGTTTTCTCTTCGGTACGCTTTTGCCGATATTTACCTAATCCCATAGCTGTATTTTTAGGTGATCTATTTCTAGCTATTTTTCTCTTTTTGGATTTATTATAGGCCATGATCGGTATTTTAAAAATTAATATATTGGTAAATAATAAAATGCATGTTACGCTACCAATTAATTCGATTTTGATATAGCACAAAACTCAATATGAAATGGTTTTCTCTGATTTAGCAAATTGCTTTTTATGGCCTGATAAATATTAATCTGAACAATGCTGTCGTGCGAGAGGTTTTGCTAACAGGATTGTACCCAAACTTAGAAGAGAATATCGCTTTCGTTTTTATTTGATAACAGTTAAATATATTTTATTGAACTAAAGTTGTTTGGGCTAGGTTATCTATGCAGTAACACTTAAAATTTTTATTATGGCAACTACGAAATCTGTACCGGCAAAAAATGCCACAAAAAAACCTTCTGGTAATACCGGAAAAATGAAAGACAGTGAATTCCACGAGTTTTTCGTCGATGAACTAAAAGACATTTATTGGGCCGAGAAACACTTAGTGAAAGCTTTACCCAAAATGCAGAAAGCTGCAACTAGCGAAAAACTCGCCGCTGCTTTTGAAAAGCATACCAAGGAAACTCAGAAACATATAGAAACTCTTGAACAGGTATTTGAGCAATTGGGAGAAAAAGCTGTTGCTAAAAAATGTGACGCTATGCAGGGTCTACTTGATGAAGCCGATTCGATCATTTCTGACACAGAAAAGGATACTTTTACCAGAGATGCAGGCCTCATTCTTGCAGCACAGAAAGTAGAACATTACGAGATCGCTACTTACGGTACTCTTCGCACATTTGCAGAAACGATGGGACACGACGATGTAGCTACACTGCTCCAAAAAACCTTAGACAATGAGAAGGATACCGACGAAGCATTAACAGGGATAGCAGGCGGTTTCGTAAACGACAAGGCTGCCCAAGAATAGTTGAAATACAGCAAAAACCTTGGACACCAGCTAAAGGCTTTTTACGAAAACAATGCGAGGTATATAGTTGTTATTTATATTCTCAACTATATTAAGTAAAATTCATGTATGAAGGTCGGACTTGATAATCCGACCTTCATTAATTTTTAGCAAAAGCCGAAAATTAGACTTCCCAAAATGAACCGCCTTTAAGACTCGTCTTTAGTGTTCTTCACAAGACTTATTCCTGATGAGAAGAAAATAAGCGCCAAAATGCCGACTACTGCCAAATTCGTATAGGCATTACTTTTCATGATCAGTTCATAACCGGTATAGATTAGCCCTACAATACCCAATACTGTGAGAATAGTTCCAAATATTCTTTTTACGTTCATGATGAATATATTATTTTTTTAATCCTTTTTTGCCTGAAAATTTTTCTATTTCACCCTCAAGCTCCTGCTTTTAATTACTGATATAACACGTCTCAAAAACAAATAGATTGCTTTTGCAAAATAAATTATTGGATCGCTAAAAAAACAAAAATAGCATACGAGTGTTAGAATTATCGCAGATCAAAATTTCAAAATTTATGATCTGAGATAAGATCACTATAACTTTAACTTTCAATTTGTAAGATTATGAATGGTATTATTTTTCATGGTACTGAGATTCATTATGGCGGCATAGCTGAGTTCTTATTCAGCCCGGAAATTGGTTATAATGCGATGCCAGCAATTATCGAATTCCTCGGCGGCGAAAAAGCCTACGCCGAAATTATCCACGCTCTTCCTTCAGAGATCACGATTACGGTGGGTGAACATTCAACCGATAAGGAAGAGAAAATCCCCCAGGAAACCTGGCTACTTCGCTATGATAAAAAAGAGGACAATTGGAAAATAGTCGAAAAGCTGCAGCCGGGATGAACCTTCGTCGGAGTGCAATCATGTTCAGCTGATGACCATACGATTTCCGCAAAGGAGCTATTGTGTTGAAAGTATACGAAAGAAAGGCTGACCTTAAAAAGTCAGCCTTTCGCAAAAATCAAACTAAACTGAAACGTTAGCTCTTGTTTTATTTATTGGGATTGTTAATTTAACCGGTAGACCTTAAGCTGTTTTTGCAGCTTTTTTCTTACCATATGGATTCTAGTTTTTATTGTACCTTCTGGCATATCAAAATAGGATGCAATTTCATGGTATTTATAACCATCTAAAAACAAACGGAAAATTTCATAGTTTTCTGCCGTTAAGCTGTTCATCGCACGTTCGATATCTTCGGCCATAAACTTATTGATCCCTTTGTTGAGTTCTATTGTATTTGTACTTCCCAAGACCACATATTGATCTTGAATTTCGGTGGTACGCTTTGCTTTTCTATACTTATTGATGTAAGTATGTTTCATAATTACATATAACCAGCTCATTAGCTTCGGATGCTGAACAAAATTGTCTATGGACTTCAATGCGCGTATCCACGTTTCTTGGATCAGGTCTTCCTTTTCATCCGGATCAGCTGTAAATTTAGCAGCAAAATGATTAAGTAAACTTCTTTTTTCGGTGATGAGTACATTTAAATTGTGGTTGTTCATAACTTATCCTCTTTCTTTATTCAACTGATTGTTTAAAATGATTTTACAAGAAAAGGATAACAAGAAGAGTGCTAATTTTGAGGGCCAATTTGCATGTAAAATAAATAGCATTGTTAGTGGTAAAAATACGTTGTCCTTATTTACAAAGCCTATTAAGCAAATTTTAATGGATTTTTGCCCTTAATTTTAAATACAGATAAAAAAATAAGCAAATAATAAAAAAAGACAATAGGGTATTTATATATGGGAAATGTTATAAATACGTTTATTCTAAAGTGTTATTTGCAAACCAGTTTGCTAGTCAGTCGCTGAAAAACTGTACACTTTATTGATAACTAACAACTAGCGATTGATAACGAACAACTAACGTTTAAATTTTATCCATTCAAACCATAATCCATCGAAGGCTGTTCTACTCCAAAAACAAATATATTATGGGAAATTTATTATATATCATTGCTGTTATTTTAGTCATTATTTGGGCGTTTAGTTTCTTTGGAGGTTATGCTACAGGGAATATAATTCACGTTTTATTAGTTATCGCCATTATTGTCGTTCTGTTACGTGTAATCCGAGGGGCTGCTTAACGCGATATAAAAATCTGATGCATGGTATATAAAAATTTTTATATACCATGCATCTACATAGAAATATAGACCTGACCTGACCAAGGCTTTAGCGATGCCACAGTGTTTTGAGCATAATCAGTATCAAACAAACCCGCGGCATCCATTTCATTCGTATTAAATATCATTTTCCATTGCAGATCCTCAGGCAGCGTTACCTGTTGTACAGCGGCAGAAAAATTCATCATTACAAATAGAGAACTATCATTTTTTTTCATCGCTAAAATAAGTACTTTTTGATCCGGGAGACATTTGGCCATCATTTCATCGCGCTGTATATTTTTCAGCACAGGATTGGTTTTACGGAATGCTATCAGGGATCTATAATAGGATAAATAGTGCTGATGGACTTCGCTATCCTGTTCGTACCAATTCAAAACGGTATTCCTAAATATCGTCCCGTCCTGCGGATCGAGAAATTCTGAATCTTCAAAAAAATCTTCAAACTCTTTTTTTCTTCCCTGTCTCACCTGCTCTACAAGATTGGGGTCACTATGACTGGTAAAATAGGGAAAAGCTCGTTTTGTACCCCATTCTTCTCCCATGAACAGTAAAGGAAGATACGGGGATATGAACACCGCAAAAGCCATTAGTCTCGTTATTTCTACAGGATAGAGTGAAGCCGCGCGATCGCCCATCATCCTATTGCCGACTTGATCATGATTCTGACAGAAAACTATAAAATGATCCCCTTTGATACCGAGAGTGTCCGTTCCAAAGAATTTTTCCCGATGGGGAGAATAGTTGCCATCGAATACATATGCTTTTTCATAAGCTTTGGCGAGATCCGCCAATCCATTAAATTCCTCATAGTACCCCTTTTTTGGTTCGCCCACGCTTACTCTTAAAGCATGGTGGAATTCATCGAGCCATTGTGCATCCATCCCAAAACCATTTTTCGCCAATGGGTCTAAAAATCGTCTATCGTTGAGATCGCATTCAATAAATAGAAAATGTTTTTTTCCGGATTTAGCGATAATTTCATCCGTTTCCTTACGAATTTGCTGAAGGATATGAACAGCGTTAAAATCCTTGATTGCATGTACCGCATCCAAACGCAGCGCATCGATATGAAAGTCTTCAAACCACATGCGTACATTGTTCAGTACCAAATCCCGCTGTCCATGACAATAGCTATCGTCGTAATTCAGCGCATTACCCCAGGGCGTATGGTATTTGTCGGTAAAATATGGGCCATAATTCGAGAAATAGTTTCCCTCTGGACCGAGATGATTATAGACGACATCCAAAATTACCGCAATATTGGCCTCATGACAGGAATTCACAAGCCTTTGGAATTCCGAAGCGCCACCATAGGAATTCTGCACTGCAAAAGGAAAAACACCATCGTATCCCCAATTTCTCTCACCAGGAAACTGTGCAACAGGCATAATTTCAATAGCAGTGATACCCAAATCTTTCAGATAGGGAATCTTTTTGATAACACCATCAAAATCATGGGATGAAGTAAATGTTCCTACATGAAGCTCGTAAATAATAAAATCAGACAATGCTGGAGGCCGATAGTCTTTATCGGTCCAAGAAAAAGTGAGATCAACGATTTTTGAGGGACCATGTACACCTTCTGGCTGGGAGAGCGAAATCGGATCCGGCAATTCGTTGCCATCGACACTGATCCAGTATAAATCTCCAGCTGCTAATAAATCAGCCTCTGCGTACCAATAACCATATTGTTGGGGCTTAAGCGCGATCTCCATATCTTTTTGATAAAATCGGCAAAGCACATTCTTTGCCATTGGTGCCCATACGCGAATCTGCCAAAGGTCACCATTGCGACGAATACCCAATTGTTGAATTCCTGTCTTGCTCATATATATCCCCCACTTTATTGTGATTGAAATAAAAGTATGGAACGTGAGGGCACTAAAATAGAATCTCCTGCTGAATAGTTTCCAAGGCTTTCTATCGTATCATTATTCGTATCTAAGATCTTAAACCATCCAGCCCCATAATTTTCACCGGGGAGCGTGTAGGTTACATCTTCCCAATACGCATTAAATATCAGGTAAAAATTAGCATCCACGATTTTCTTTCCATCGGTATCTACTGATCTAATTCCCGCACCGTTTAAAAACACAGCGAGTGAGCGCGCATAGTCTTCCTCCCAGTGATGATCATCCATCTCAGATGCATCTGGAAGAAACCATACAATATCTTCAACACCTGTACCGCGGATAGGCAATCCTTGAAACCATTTGCGACGACAGAATACCGGATGTTCTCGCCTAAAATGGATCAATTTTTTAGTGAAGTCCAATAAAGATACGTCTACATTGGCCCAGTTGAGCCATGAAATCTCATTGTCCTGACAATAGGCGTTATTATTGCCCTGCTGTGTTCGCCCCTGTTCATCGCCAGCGACAAGCATAGGTACTCCCTGGGAAAGAAATAATGTGACGAGCATGTTTCTTTTTTGTTTTTCTCTCAGGTTATTTACCGTAGAATCATCTGTAGGTCCTTCTGCCCCACAGTTCCAGGAGCGGTTGTGGCTTTCTCCATCTTTATTATCCTCACCATTAGCTTCATTGTGCTTTTCATTGTACGATACCAGATCGTGGAGCGTAAATCCGTCATGTGCAGTAATGAAATTTATACTGGCGGAAGGTGTACGATTGTCACCCCGGTATAAATCGGACGATCCAGTCAGGCGATTAGCAAATTCAGCGATCATACTGTCCGCTCCGATCCAATAATCGCGGATACAGTCACGATACTTTCCATTCCATTCGGCCCAACCGGCGGGGAACTCGCCTACCTGATACCCTCCTTCTCCAATATCCCATGGTTCGGCAATTAGTTTAACCTGTGAGATCACCGGATCCTGGTGGATAACGTCAAAGAAAGAGCTCAATTTATCTACGTCATGGAGCTCCCGCGCTAATGCTGATGCCAGATCAAAACGGAATCCATCAACGTGCATTTCCTGCACCCAATAGCGTAAACTATCCATGATCAACCGTAGCACGTTAGGCTGGCGGGTATTCAATGTATTGCCTGTTCCAGTAAAATCCATATAATAACGTGGATCTTCAGCCAAACGATAATATGAAGCATTGTCAATTCCTCTAAAAGAGAGTGTTGGTCCCATTTCATTCCCTTCGCCTGTATGATTGTAAACGACATCAAGGATAACTTCTATCCCCGCACTATGAAGTGCTTTTACCATTTCCTTGAATTCCACGACCTGTTCTCCATGGGTACCCGAAGCAGAATAGCGTACATCAGGGGCAAAAAAACCAACACTGTTATATCCCCAATAGTTAGTTAGTCCTTTATCCTGTAGGTGACGGTCTGTAATAAAATGGTGTATAGGCAATAATTCAATTGCAGTGATCCCCAATTCCTTTAAGTAATTTATGGTGACAGGATGCGCCAAGGCAGCGTAGGTTCCTCTTATTTCTTCGGGAATCTCCGGATGAGTTGCTGTAAAACCTTTTACATGTGTTTCATAAATCACACTTTGGTGCATGGGTACACGCGGAGGATGGTCGTCCCCCCAATCAAAATGACCGTCTATAACCACGGATTTCGGGACGAAAGGAGCGCTATCAGTTGTATCCAAACTTAAATCGTCCTCTCCTATATTGTACGCAAATAAAGCATCATTCCATTGTACGACACCCGAAATTGCTTTTGCATAGGGATCAATCAGTAATTTATGGGGGTTGAAACGATGTCCCTGGGCCGGATCGTAAGGACCGTGCACGCGATAACCGTACAGTTGTCCTGGTTTAATTCCCGAAACATAAATATGCCAAACTTGATGCGTCTTCTCCGTTATCTTAAATTTCTCGATTTCTTGTTGGTTCGAACTATCATAGAGATAAAGTTCGACAGCTTCGGCATTTTCGGAGAAAAGGGCAAAGTTAACCCCTTCTCCATCGTAAGTTGCGCCTAAAGGATAAGGGCTTCCAGTATTGATTTTTGTTTCCATTTTTATGTTTAACGGTTGTATAATTTTGTATAGTCATTTAATCTCGCCTGAAGTTTTGGAGAAAAAGCTCTTTTCTGCATGCGCCACAACCAATTTCCGGTCGTACTGGCAGGTCGGTTCATACGACAGGATCCATCAAGATTGAGGATATCTTGCATCGCAACAATGACTGTATCTGCGACAGAGGCGTAAAGTGATCGTATGAGGACCTCATTTACATTTCCACTTTCAACAATTTGTCCAAAATACCTATTGATATTTAGTTTACTCGATGATTTAAGATCTTCACGATACCAAGAAAGTGTTGTATTATTATCGTGTGTTCCAGGATAGGCAACAGAATTTCTGCTATAATGATGTGGAATATGGGGTGAATGTGCCATATCGTTATCAAAAGCGAACTGTAAAACCGCCATGCCCGGAAAGTTGTATTGATCGCGCAGATCATATACCTTCGCATCGATATCTCCAAGATCTTCAGCGATAAAAGGCATGTCATCTAAATGAATTTTTACTTGATCAAAAAAATCCGAACCAGGGCCTGTTGACCAACGTCCATTCTTGGCGGAAGTTTCTTCAAAGGGAACGTCCCAATAGGAAGAAAATGCCCTAAAATGATCAAGCCGTAACCTATCAAACAGCGCGCAATTGTGTGACAGGCGCTCAATCCACCATCTGTAGCCATCTTTTTTGAGCGATCCCCAATGATACGTCGGCATCCCCCATAATTGTCCCGCTGCATTAAAGTAATCAGGCGGAACCCCAGCAACATTTTTAATAGTACCATTTGCTCCTATGGAAAAATAGTGCGGATTGGCCCAAACATCGGCAGAATCATAGGCAACATAAAATGGAATATCACCGATAAATCTTACGCCATAATCGTATGCGTAGTTTCTTATGGCATCCCATTGTCTGAAAAATAAGTATTGAAACCATTTTTCCTTTCGCAATTCATCTGCGAATTCAATTGCGAAATCGTTAAGTGCAGCGCTGTCGCGATGTTTGTATTGTGTTGGCCACTCATACCAAGGACGATTCCCATGTCTGTTTTTTAGAACTTTGAAAAGCGCATAATCCTTAAGCCACGAAGATTCACGGTCTACAAATTCGGAGAAATCAAGCGCATGTTGAACAGAAAGACGATTAAATGCCTTCTCCAAAAGTTTGTACTTTGTGAAGACTATATCAGCAAAATCTATTGTTTTAGAACTATTTCTTTTTAAAGCCTTTAGTTCCCCTCTTTCCAATAAGCCAAATTCCAGCAATTCGTTTAAATCGATGAATAATGGATTACCTGCTCTACTACTTAGGGTGCTGTAAGGAGAATGGTTTTGCTCAACATCTGTCGGCCCTAAAGGAAGTACCTGCCACCAGCTTTGGCCGCTATAATGCAGTTGTTTGACAAAACGACGAGCTCTGGATCCCAAATCACCAATTCCATAGGATGATGGCAATGAGCTGATATGCATTAAAACACCCGCACTACGCTTAGGTGGGCTACTTTTGTATTTTAAAATAGCCATTGGAAGATCCCTAAAAATGGTATTCACTGAAATTTCTGAGCCTTCGCCCGCTATGTCAAATAGCATGTGATGCCAGGTCACGGAATGATTTAGGGAAAGATGAACGCTCGTATCTGCCCAGTCAAATGAGCCAGGTACGAATTTGGAGATTTTACCGATAGCAGCGAGGTGTAGCGGAAGTACCACGATCATCCAATCATCTCCAGATCTACGCGCGAATGCCAAAATATGTTTACGGTAACGACCGCTTACTTTTAATGGAATATAACTGCTATCTGATGCAAGTGCAGCATCATGCTTTCTGAATTTTACCAATTCCTTAACTAACCATAGTTTAATTGTCCCATCGTATCTATTTTGCCATAATTGTCTAATTCGACTGTCGTTGGGCATATTTTCAATAGCCTTCAGCAGATTTTCACTTAATTGATAATCTATCGGTCGTCGATTGTCGGGATCAACAAAACTATGGTTCCAGAGTTCCGACCCCTGGTAAATATCAGTTACACCGGGACAAGTAAATTTCAAGATTTGCTGTATAAGCGAGTTTAAAATTCCAAAATCAGCTACCGCTTCAATAAATTGATAAAAGCTCGTAAAAAATGGGCGATCTTTATCAAGCAAAAAAGAGGCAAATTCCCGAACAGCGTCTTCATAGGTTAAATTTGGATTTTCCCAGCTCGAGCGCTCTTTCCCTTCGCGTAGATATTTAACCAAGTAGTCCAAAAAACGTTTTTCAAATGCGTCGTATGCTTCTCCATCCTGTTTTTCCATTGGATAAGAGGCTACCAGCGACTGATAAATAAAATATTCATCATTCGGATGTGGGAGGTCTTTTCGATATTCATTCCAAACCACATCTTGCCAAATCTGAACCTGTTTAACCCATTTCTGAGCCATAGCAGTTAGGACTAATAAGCGACTTCGCGAATCCTCACCACGTTTGGTATCGTGTGTAGAACTTGCATTGATGGACAGTGGCCAAAATTTTTGTCTTTCCTGCATTAATTTGTGGAATTTCTTTTTACTTAGCCCCCAGTTATCCGGATGATCGCCGACTTCATTGTGTCCTATAAAACGGTTGTATGTATACATTAACGTATCTTCCACACCCTTAGCCATTACAGGGCCGGCCAACTGCATACATCGGAGAAAAAAATCAACCACAGCAGTATGGCTCAGCGATTTTGAATCTACCTGTGCTTGCTCAAATAGTTCTCGAAATTGATTGACCAGCTTTTGATCGAGCTCGGGCTTTCGGGTCAACTTTTTAAAAAGAGAAGACAGCAGATTAATATTGTTTGCCAACAGTGGAAAGCTTTCGTCATATAATCGATAAACAGGGAAAAATCCTAAAAAAGAGGTTAGAATATCTTTTAAAGGCCCTAGCTTATTCGGACTTTTAACTGCTAAAAGTGATGCCAATGACCGGGCCAGGTTATTAAGCTCGCCCTGCATGTGTTCATTGAGAATTATGCTCTTTTTTATATACTGTTGTTTTTTAATGGATAGATTTTCTCCAATAACTTTTCTATAATACTTATCCAATATTTTCTTTCCCGATTTACAGGAGCAAACATTATTGGAAGCCGATAAAAAATCGTAGCCTGTTGTTCCCTGTATAGGCCATTCGAGTGGAAGTTTCTCCCCCTGTTCAAGTATTTTTTCAGCAACTATATAAGGTTGTGGACCGATTAATTTCCTCAAATTAAATAAATAGTCAGTAGGCTTATAAAGTCCATCAATATGATCAATCCTTAATCCATCAATCAGTTCTTCATCGACAAGTTTTTTTATCAGCTTATGCGACTGCTCAAATACATTTTTGTCTTGTACATTTAAACAAATCAATTCATTGACCGTAAAAAAACGTCTAAAATTTATACGTTGATTTGTAAACCACCAAGGACAAAGCTCATAAAGCTGACTAGCCACCAGTTCGTGAATACTTTCTAGATTATTATTAAATTGGTCAAGAATATGCTTTAATTTCTCATTGGGAAGGTGCTTAAAAATGTGCGCACGCAGCTGTCTCCACTCCTCGACATCTCCATTAGCTTGAGCCGTATATATTTGAACCAGAAGTCCACTAAAATCCGACTGGCTCTCTTTTAAATAATCATTAAGGACGAAAAAATAGGATTCAGGCGAAAGTGGATAAAGGTTTTCCTGATAAGAAAGCCGAAGACTATCATCTGAGAAAACGACAGCAATTTCGTGGTTTGAAATCGTTTCGTCTAAAATCTTAGACAAGATAGGCACCATTAACTTTCCTTTCTCGAATAAATTGGAACTATAGCAGGTATCAAAAAAATGGCTAAATTTTGATGTCTGTCCAAATTCGAGCAGATTCATTAGCCATTCATTCGAGGGATGAAACGCCATATGGTTAGGAACAATATCCTGTAACCATTTGATATGATATTCACTTAACTCTTTTTTAATGGATCTCAGCTCGTCCAGCGTACCAAGTTCACTATTTATTTTATTGAAATTTGTGCCGTCATAACCATGCATACTCCCTGGTGTTGACTGAAAAATAGGTGCAGCGTAGATTGTATCGATGCCCAGATCTCTTAAGTAAGGAATAATTCTCTTGAAATCCGAAAAGTTAAATTCTTTATGAAACTGAATTCTGTAAGTAGTGTTCGGCGTATTTATGGATACATTTCTATTCATCTGCATGACTCGCTGAATTTCATTTTAGATCAGAACGTCGGCCAGCAATTTTAGTTCATATGAATTTCAAAAAAGAAAGATGGAAAAAAGGTCCAAGAATTCTGAAAATACTACAGAAAAAAAATAATTTAAAATTAAAACGAATCTTTTTGAGCTACGTTCTACCTATACTTCTTCAATAATTGCAGTTTTAAACTAATATAAAATGAAAAAAATAGGAATTACGTTTTCTGCTTTTGATCTGCTCCATGCAGGTCACATTAAAATGCTCGAAGATGCCAGAGAACATTGCGACTTTCTGATCTGCGGCCTACAAACCGATCCAACACTTGATCGTCCAGAGAAAAACAAGCCAACACAATCTGTATTTGAACGCTATATGCAATTAAAGGCATGTAAACATGTAGATATGATTATTCCATATGCAACAGAACAGGATCTGGAAGATGTATTACGTTCGTTCAAAATACATGTGCGGATCTTAGGCGATGAATATATGGATAAAGCATTTACAGGAAGGCAATATTGCGAAGAAAAAGGAATAGAATTGTATTTCAATAGACGGGAAAACAGGTTTTCGAGTTCTTCATTACGCCGAATAATTGCATCGAAAGAAAGAGTCAGTGCGGGTTCAGTCGTAAACATAAATGAGGGAGTTAACTATGCCTTAAAGCGTATAAATGCATAAACTAATAATGAATATATGGACGTAGGTATTATTTTCGGCGTATTCGACATGTTACATGTAGGCCATATTGTTGCACTACAGGAAGCCAAGAGCAAATGTGATTATTTGGTTGTAGGACTTAAAACCGATTCAAACATACAGAATGCTGAATCCCAAGATGCAGCACAAACAATGGTCGAACGGTTTATCAAATTGGAGGGTTGTCAATTTGTTGATGAAATTATTCCTTTTGAATCGGATAAAGACATCACGGATATGCTTCAGTCGCTGCCCATTCACAAGTATTTTATAGGTGAAGAATATAAATTGGTCGATTTTTCAGGAAAGGATTATTGTATCTCGGAAGGAATCGAAATATGCTATACCAAAAACAAAAATAGGTTCTCGAGCCAATCGCTTCGAAAAACTGTAAGTGATAAAGAAGCCGAAAAGGTAGAAAATGCTTTTCAGCACAAATCTGACATGCTATCCCTAAATCAGCGTATACCTCAATTTTAAAGGTATCAATATATCGGTAGCGATAAGTAGAAAGCTTGTAAATAACAGTAATATCGTTAGGTATGGAAAAAATCAATATTGGTATTATTACGAATTTGAGAAAGCTATTGTTCGCCTACCGTATACTTTTTTCTGAGCATATACAAAGTCCGGCAAATATTGTACTTGAAGCAACTTCTATTGATTCTATCAGCAGCAATTCTTACATCAATGAAAGGCCAGAATTGCTGCTGATAGATTATCGCCTCGTATTTAAAGACACAGCACTTTTCTTTTCGTTTGTAAATTATTTTTATCCCGACACGGTCATTTTACTTATTGTACATCAAACTTTTCTTTGTGAAGCAAAGCGATGTACAAATTATGTTCAATCGGTTTTATCCCCTAACCTGGACATTAATCAACTTTTTATGGTTATAAGAAATTCAATTTTACAGTCTAACATTGTTAAACAGTGAATTCCTTTTTTTTAAATTCGATCATAATTCACAAAGAGCTAGATAATCATTTTTAAAGAAAGTAGTAAATAAACAAAGTAAGTTCTTTACGCTGAAGCTCAATTAACATTTCTGAAAAGCTCATTTATCGCTATCCTCACCATACCAAGTGCAGCTACTCCTTTTGGTTTTTCACTATCCAAAATCCTCCGAAAGCACATGTGGTCTAAATCTATTTTCAAACTAATAGAAATAACACGTCTCATCTGTACTGATTACTATTGAAAAATCTGTATGGTATATTTATAATAATAGACTATAAATTTGTGCTTGAATCTTCTGAAAAAGAGAATGGTAAAACACAGTCCTAATGGTAGCATTTAGCATAGAGGACAAAGTTTTACGTATTAAAGACTATATGTTTATCTTAAATATTACATAATGAATAGTTTTAACACAAAACGTGTATTTATAATTGGAGTTACAGGATATGTTGGCGGATCGATCGCTGTGAAATTATTGGAAAAAGGCTTCAGTGTCTATGGTTTGGTGAGGCGTGTGGAGGACATCGAAAGAGTAATGAATTTAGGTGTAAAACCTGTACATACAAAGCTAGATGGCAACCCCGAAGGTTATGCCATTTTACAAGAAGTAGAGATTGTGATCAACGCCGCCGATTCAGACGATACTTTCCTAGTTGCTTTCATTTTAAAAGCTTTAAAGGGAACTGGTAAGATGTATATACATACATCTGGAGGAGGCATTGTCGGAGATAAAGCTGAAGGAAAATATCCCAGCACAAAAATCTATACAGACATTCCTCAATTTCCGCTATTAGAAAGAAAGGGACGGGTAGTTATTGATAAAGAAGTAGTTGGTTATAGTAAAAAAGGCATTTATACAATCGTTATCTGTCCTACCTTAGTTTATGGGATCGGGAAAGGGTTAAAAAAGGAATCTTCTCAGGTTCCAGCACTAATCAAAGCGGCTGAAAAAAATAACAAAGTTGTTCTTATAGGCTCGGGAGCAAATCGTACTTCCAATGTACATATTGATGATTTAACAGATTTATATGTATTGGCTATTGAAAAAGCCAATTCGGGAAGTTTCTTCTTTGCAGAAAATGGAACAGTTTCATTCTCCGAAATAGGCTATTCAATCATATCTCGGTTAGGCTATAAACAGGACACTATTGAACAGATTTCAATAATGGATGCCATTGCTCTCTGGGGACCAATAATGGCACATTTTGGATTAGGTTCAAATATCCTTGTCAATTCTGACCGAGCCAGAAAAGAATTGGGATGGCGCCCTAAATATGATAACCTGTTGCAAGAAATAGCTTCTAATTGAACATACACTGGCTCCTCCTCACTTTTGGTGGTCAAGACGAAGGATATACCATAGCCTCTGCCATTCTTGTAATTTTTAAATGAGCAGAATATCAAGGCTTCTCATTTTAAAACTAATTCAGATTGACATTCCGGTACTCATTTGGGCTATAACCGACACGGTTTTTAAATAGGCGACTAAAATGCTGCGGATATTTAAAGCCAAGTTCAAATGCAATTTCGTTAATGGTTTTATTCGAATCGAATATTTTTTCCTTGGCAATTTCGATTAACTTATTCTGAATATATTCCTGCGCAGTCTTCCCTGTTTCTTTCTTAACGAGGTCACCAAAATAGTTGGCAGAAAGAAATAATTGTTCAGCAAAGTAGGCCACAGTAGGCAGACCGTTTTGTTGTGGTTCATCTGACTGAAAATAAGCATTCAAAATCTCTTCGAATTTTTCTACAATACCCTTATTAACATTTTCGCGCGTTATAAATTGTCTGTCATAAAACCGTTGACAATAATCCAGGAAAAGCTCGATGTTGGAGACAATGAGCTTTTTGGTATGCTTGTCGATACTATGTACCAGTTCATGCTTTATCTTGTTGAGGCAATCCATAATGACCCTCCTCTCCTGCTCGGAAAGATGAAGCGCCTCGCTAGCCGAATAAGAAAAGAACGTGTAGTTGGCAATCTCCTTTGCCAAAGAAGTACCATAAAGCAGCTCTGGATGAAATACCAATGCTGTCCCCTGAGGCTGGTAGAATTCGGTGCCGTTCTCCCCAATGACCTGCCCCGGAGCCAAAAATATCAATGTTCCCTCTTCATAATCATAATTCTTAAGTCCATACCGGAGATCTCCGCATTTTATTTCTTTAAAAAACACGGTATAGAACTCATACCTGAGCTTTGACAGTTTACGAGGATCAGCTTTGCTCAAATCGACAACACTGACCAAAGGATGCAATGTTTCATTGTTATTGAAATTATTGTATTCGCTAATACTCTTAAAATTGATGATCTCTTCCATTTGCCTTAATGCTATGAAACAAATTTACAAAACTGAAATCCAATAATGTATTGAATCCGTAATATTGGTAGAACTATCCGTAATCCATCTACCAAAACCTTAGCCTGCAAAACCGAACTTTGTTATCATTGGATTGTATACTACATAAACGATTTTCATTATGTATAAAGTAAAACTAAATAACGGAATTGAAATGCCTATCCTTGGTTTCGGTGTTTTCCAAATAAAAGATGCCTTAGAATGCGAACGTGCTGTTATTGATGCTGTCGAAACTGGATACCGGCTAATTGATACCGCGGCCTCTTATTTGAATGAAGAAGCAGTAGGAAAAGCGATAAAAAATTGCGCTATCCAACGTGAAGAGCTATTTATCACGACCAAACTGTGGGTTCAGGATACGGGATATGAGAAAACCAAGACCGCCTTCCACCGCTCATTGGAAAGACTGCAATTGGACTATCTCGATCTATATCTGATCCACCAACCTTATGGCGATATCTTTGGATCGTGGAAAGCGATGCAAGAACTTTATGAAGCCGGTAAAATAAGGGCCATCGGGACTGCTAATTTCCAGCCGGACAGGGTGATGGATCTCATTGTCAATAGTGGTTTCACTCCGGCTGTCAACCAGATCGAAACACATCCTTTTCAACAGCAAATTCAAAATCAAGCTTTCCTGAACGAAAATAATATCCAGACCCAATCCTGGGGTCCTTTTGCAGAGGGGAAAAATGATATTTTCCATAATGGGGTCCTTAAGTCAATAGGAGAAAATTACAATAAAACTGTTGCACAGGTCATCCTCCGATGGCTTGTGCAACGGGACATCATTGCTATCCCCAAATCAGTTCGTAAAGAAAGAATAGCCGAAAATTTCAAGCTATTCGATTTCGAACTGACAGAGAAGGAAATGGATGCCATAAGATCCCTAGACACTGGAGAAAGTCTATTTTTTGATCACCGGGACCCTAAGATGGTCAGATCGCTGAGTGAAAGAAAACTTGATATCTAAAACGCTAAATTGATACTAAAATGGAAAAAAGAAAACTGGGAAATAGTGGACTTGAAGTGTCCGCACTTGGATTAGGCTGCATGGGTTTGAGTTTTGGCTATGGCCCGGCTACGGACAAAAAAGAGGCAATTCAATTAATCCGCTCTGCTTTTGAATCTGGGATTACCTTTTTCGATACGGCTGAATGTTATGGCCCTTTTACCAATGAAACCCTACTTGGACAAGCACTGGAGCCATTCAGAGATCATGTGGTAATCGCAACTAAGTTTGGTTTCGAAGATGGCGATTCAAAAAAAGGTTTGGACAGTAGTCCCGCCAGAATCAGAAAAGTTGCTGAAGCTTCCCTCCAACGTCTGCGTACGGACCGAATCGACCTATTCTATCAACACCGCACCGACCCCAATATCCCTATTGAAGAGGTGGCCGGAACCATCCGCGATCTGATTGCTGAAGGTAAAGTAAAACATTGGGGACTCTCTGAAGCGGGAACTGAAACTATCCGTCGAGCACATGCAGAGCAGCCCCTAGCGACATTGCAGAGCGAATACTCGCTCTTTTACCGTGAACCTGAAAATGAGATCATCCCTACACTGGAGGAGCTTGGGATCGGTTTTGTGCCCTTTAGCCCCTTGGGAAAAGGCTTCTTAACCGGCGCAATCAACGAAACGACAAAATTTGACCCGACGGATTTCCGTAACATCGTACCACGTTTCTCGGAAGAAAATCGCAAAGCGAATCAGGTTCTTGTAGATCTCCTAAAAACGATAGCAAGTGCAAAAGATGCCACTCCAGCGCAGATTGCATTGGCATGGCTGCTTGCTCAGAAACCATGGATTGCCCCAATCCCGGGAACGACAAAACTACATCGCCTGAAGGAAAATATTGACGCCATTGCTGTTCAGCTAGATACAAAGGAAATACAGGAGATCAACCAGGCGGCTTCAGCGATTACCATCCAAGGCGAACGATATCCTGCTGCTTTACAGAACAGAGTCGGTAAATAAAAAATAAACTATGCGATTGAACAGAATAATACGAAATATTACAGCCTCTGCTGCCCTATTTATTTTATCGATGACGGTACATGCCCAAAAAAAACAAAAGCCTTTGCTCATTGATGAACAAGGCAGCTTTGCAGTTGGTGGTACAATCAAGACCGAAGCTGGGCACTTTAACGTAAATGATGCCCTGAGTCCTCAAGGACAAACTTTCCATGGCGATCATGCCTACGTTTTCTATCAAAAACCGGTAAAAGCCCACAAGTATCCTTTGGTATTTCTGCATGGTGCAGGCCAATCAAAAAAAACATGGGAAACAACAGCAGATGGTAGAGAAGGCTTTCAGAACATTTTCCTCCGTCGGAAATTCTCAGTGTACCTCATCGACCAACCGCGACGTGGGGAAGCCGGAAAAAGCATGGTAGAAGCAACGATCAAGCCTGCGGCAGATGAGCAGTTCTGGTTTACACAATTTCGTATAGGCAATTACCCCAACTATTTCTCAAATGTTCAGTTTCCAAAGGATAGTATAGCATTAGAACAGTTCTATAGACAGATGACACCCAATACGGGTGCTTTCGATGCAACCGTTATTACCGCAGCGGTATCCAGTCTATTTGATAAGATTAATGCCGGAATCTTGGTCACCCACTCCCAAGGCGGAGGTCCAGGTTGGCTGACCGCGATCAAAAACGATAAAGTCAAAGCGGTCGTCGCATACGAACCATACAGTGGATTTGTATTTCCAGAGGGTGAACTTCCGGCTCCCATAAAATCCGCGGGGTTGTTTGGTGAACTCAAAGGAGTTACAATTCCCCTATCTGATTTTAAAAAGCTGACCCAAATCCCCATTGTCATTTACTATGGGGATAATATTGCCAAAGAGCCGACTAATGTATGGAACAAAGACCACTGGCGTTCGGGGCTGGGAATGGCCAGACTATGGGCCGCGGCAATTAATAAACATGGCGGAAATGCAACGGTAATCCATCTTCCTGAAGTTGGAATCATGGGAAATACTCATTTTCCTTTTTCGGATCTCAACAATTTGCAAGTTGCGGATGAACTATCCAAATGGTTAAAACAAAAAGGACTGGATAAGTAATAATGGTAGTACTATCCGTAATCCGTCTACCTAAAAAGAAAGTTGATTTAGGGAACTTTGTATAAATCAAAAACGATGCAAATGAAAACTAGATATTTATATTGCCTACTACTTTGCCTGTTGTTTGCGGTAACTTCCTGTTCGGGAGCAAATGAAGCCACATTTGAAAACAAAGGTTTCCCGATAGTTCCCCGTGATTCGCTAAATAATCAGAAAGTTTTGATCGTTTACCTATCGCGGACAAAAAATACCAAAGCTGTAGCGGAGATTATCCATCGGCAGGTAGGCGGTGATCTGGTTGGTCTTGAGCTCGAAAATCCTTATCCCGCTCACTATCAAACCGCTGTCGACCAGGTTGCCGAAGAAAATAAAACGGGTTATCTGCCGCCACTAAAAACGAAAATAGACAACATAGGAAAATACGACTTCATCTTTGTGGGTTTTCCAACCTGGGGGATGCAGCTCCCTCCCCCCATAAAGAGTTTTCTAAAACAGTATGATCTGGCAGGAAAGACGATTGTCCCTTTTAATACAAATGCCGGATATGGCGTTGGGAGCAGCTTTGACACGATCAAACAACTTTGTTCCAAAAGCAAAATATTGGAAGGGTTTACAACAAAAGCAGGTAAAGAACGGGACGGAATCCTCTTTGTGATATCAGGTGAAAAAGAAAAACAGCTTACCGTTCAACTTGCCCAATGGCTTGAAAAACTTGGATTCACAAAATAATAAGAAGTGGAAAGCATAAAATTACAATCAATGAAACAAATCAAGTATATCATCGTAGCCATGTTTATGGCGACGGGGCTCATCACAGAAGCACAGGACAAATCAAAAAATCCATTTGGCCTTGTGTATGGTGATGCTATAAAGGAAAATGTAAAGGGAAAAGTAAATATACATCCTGTGAGCTATAAATTAAACGGAATAGCGATCGCTGCTAATGTATATACTCCGGCGAATTATGACCCTTCAAAAAGATATCCTGCCATTATAGTCGCACATCCCAATGGTGGGGTCAAAGAACAAACTGCCGGTCTTTATGCACAGCGACTAGCAGAAGCGGGTTACATTACAATAGCCGCAGATGCCGCCTATCAGGGAGCCAGCGGTGGCGAACCCCGCCATACCGACAAACCCCAGTTCAGAACAGAGGATATCCATGGCATGGCAGACTATATCGCTGGTTACGCCGGTGTGGATCCGGGGCGTGTCGGTGCACTCGGGATCTGCGGCGGCGGCGGTTATACCCTCAAAGCAGCACAGTCTGATAAACGGCTAAAAGCTGTTGCTACACTGAGCATGTTCAACTCTGGTGAAGTGAGACGCAACGGTTTTCAAAATTCCCAACAAAATACAATTGAGCAACGATTGAAACAGGCATCAGATGCCCGGGCACAGGAGGCAGCAGGCGGAGAAATCAAGTATTCTGGCGTAGCTAGTATAACGGACGAAGAGATCGCCAAAACTCCAACAGATCTCTATCGGCAAGGATTTGAATATTATTATCGGACGCACGCCCATCCGAATTCAACGTTTTTATATACAACCAGCAGCTTGATGGATCTGATGACATGGGACGCGACCGATGGTATCGAACTGATCGATCAGCCCTTGTTGATGATCGCTGGAAGCAAGGCAGATACCAAGTATATGACCGATGAGGCTTTTTCAAAGGCTAAAAACGCAAAAAACAAAGCGCTCTTTTTACTAGAAGGAGCTACACACATTGAAACTTACTGGAAAAAGGAATACGTCACAAAAGCTGTAAATAAATTGGTTGAGTTTTATCACCAGAACCTTTAATAAAAAATACACTATACTTTATTATGATTATGAAAAAATTATTACTCGGCCTTTGTTTGGCCCTCTCCGGAATTCAGATCTCATTTGCACAGTCGCCTGCTGATCAGGAAATCATCAAAATTTCAAAAGATAAATGGCAATTGATGGCCGACAAAAATATCGGCACATTGGACAGCCTTTTTCATGAAAATTCAATGTTTGTCCACATGGGGGGATCCTGGGGAAAACAAAGGGAACTTGATGTCATAAAAAGTGGCGGAATCTGGTATAAAAAGGCTGATATCCATGAAGTATCGGTTAATATCATTGACAATACAGCCATCCTTCTCAATAGGATCGACCTACTTGCTGTCGTTGGTGGTAACGAGGTAACCAATCCCTTTATGGTTACGGAAGTCTACGTAAAACAAAATGGCACTTGGAAACTAGGATCACTGTCATTCACCAAACTGCTTACTCCTGGGAACTAATAACGATTCAACCAGTGATATCTTCGTAAAGAATGCGATCGCTAGTCTTTCTACTCCAAAAAGAGATGAAATAGAAAGGATCACTAATAGAGAATGATCATGAAGAAACAAAAGTATATTATTGCAAAATATGATCGTGGCAAAGCGATTTTGGAACAGCTTACAGGAGTAGCCGAAAAAGATCCAAAAACTGATTATGCTGCTTTTGCTCCAACTATTGAACTATTTTTAAAGGAACATCTATTTGCTGATATTTTTGAACGGGATATTCTTACCTACGCTGAAAGAGAACTGGTAACAGTCTCTGTACTAGCCAGCATAGGCGGCGTGGAACCGATGCTGAAATCGCATTTGGCAATTTGTTTAAATGTTGGTTTATCGGAAGAACAATTACAGCAGTTTATAATTATTATTAAATCTACTGTGGGCAAAAAAGAGGCTATAGTTGCACAAAAAATATTCGATGAAGTGTTAGCGAATAGAAAGGATAAACTTTATTTAAAAATTTAAAATCATGCATTTAAACAATACAACGATACTATTTCTGACGGGAATCTTGGCAATTTCATGTACTCAACAGATCAAACCACCAAAAACTGAACAGGACAAAACACATGATCCTATTTTTTCAAAAGGTAAAAGGATTACAAATGACAATTTCACAGGAACAGTGTGGTTAAATAATCTAGTAACCGCAGATCGGATCAATCAGAATGCTGTTGGAAGTGTGACCTTTGAGCCTGGCGCCAGGACCAAGTGGCATTCTCATCCGGCGGGACAGATTATTCTGGCATTGGATGGTGTCGGCTTCTATCAGGAAGAAGGTAAGGAAAAAATAATCGTCCGTAAAGGAGAAGTTGTAAAATGCCCAATAGATGTTCCTCATTGGCATGGCGCGAGCGCCGATTCTGCTTTTGTACAGATTGCCATAACAGGCAGGGAAAAGGGAGAAACAGTATGGCTTAAACCTGTGACAGATCAAGAGTATAACAATTAACCTAAATAAGATCTCTTTTCTCGATAGCAATGTTTGGGCTCTAAAATAAATTAATTCTTCCGCACATCCCGAACCCTGATCTACAGTCTTTTGCAGTTGAGCTAATGTACCATATTCATCCTTTTCGCCCTGAATAAACGAAAGTAGGCATTCAATATCGGTTAAAAATATATACTTAACAAGCATGTCGATTTATAGACAAACTTGGAAGGATCTATATGAATCAAACAAATAAGCCGGCTGTGTTATAGAAAGCCGGCTTTTGAAAAGGATTTAATGATCCTGTTTACCTCTTTTGGGTGTTTTGGTAATATTGGGGATGAAAACCAAATAATCGTAACCTTTTATAATTCTTTCCAACTCCAAATCCTCTACCTTAAGCTTCTGTTTAGAGATTGCTTGTTGTAAGGGTCTCAAATTATAGGCATACCAATTGTCATCTTTTACAACGCTTAAAAACGATTTATATTGATCCAAATCAGCCAATGTTTCACCTTCGCCCTTTCCGATGAGCATAATATGTAATGACTTCCGGTAATTTGCCTCTTCAATATTAGCAACCAGGTTACCAACATCGAATACTTCCATTAAACTCTCTCCTTTAGGCATGTGATTAGCGCCATATTTGAAAAGATTCTTCTTGTCTTTCCATTCGGGAAGCTTCTCAAAAACCAGATGTTTGATATATTGAATCCTTAAGCGATGAATTCGATTTAAATATAGATCCTTGCTTAATTTTAGCGCTTCAAGCTGTTCTTTCTCAATGGCGGATAAATTGAGAGCGGTCAATGCATTTATTTTTTCTAAACAATCATCAGAGAACAAATAGAATCTGGTGTTATTTTTTGTGTCAAAAGCAGCAGAATTAGCAATCATCTGTGTATAAATTTCTTTTGCTTTAGCACTTTTGGATTGCTTACTTAATTCCGAAAAAAGCAAGCGATCTGAAAATAAACTAATTTGTTCAGCTCCATAGGTTTTGACATTCTGATCTACTATGTTTTTGAATAAGTCAAACTCAGCCTCACCTTGTAAAAAAGATAAAGCAGACCCCGACTCATTGCGAAATTTGTCCAGTTCAGAAGGAGTTAAGGATTTAATTTTCTTTGATATTGTATTGACTGTATAGGGATCAATTTCCAGAATATAGTTATCGAACTTAATATTATTGACGACCGCGTTTGTGAAATAAGGAATTTCGCTGGTGAAATGCTGCTCGCCCAATAATACGGAGTTGTTTTTGCTGATTTCATCTAGCAAAGTAGTCCATCCTTTGCCGTCAAAAGCGTTATTTTTGTTTTTTTTAAAGGTCGAATAGCTATTTTGAATTAAACTATCCATTAATGAGGTTTGTGCACGACCGAAATTGGCAATAAATAGGGTTAAAATTAGGAGTTTGGTTTTCATTATATATTTTTTTGAAAGATACTCATTTAGGCAGGACAATGCTAGTCATTTTTTATATTCTAAATAGTGTATAAAATCCGACAATAATTAGTGCGTCTTCAATAAAATATAAGTCAGCTTTCCTATAATGAAAACCTAAATTCTTCTGTCCAATAGTAAAATTAGTGCATTCAATATCGAATTTCTCTAAGCTTATTTTACTTTTCATTTTTATTAGTTTTTGTATCTCCTTTCGAACAGTTTTATGCGAATGTGATCGATCAAAGTAAATTATAATGAAAAAAAAAGAGAAAGTAAAAGTAACAACATATTTCATTTTTCAAAATAGGATTCTAGTCTTTCGCTCAGACTCGAAGGCCTTGACTATATGTGAAATGCCCTCATTCAAATGCATATTTATAAACTAGATTTGTCGATAACAGATTGTCATGCTCTAAAATTCAACTTGTCGAATTTGCATTTTTATTTATAATCAATTCTTCAATTTCCTGCTTCCAAAATTCCGAATTTGCTAGCAAATCATCATCGTTTTCTTCCATAAACATGAAGAAAAAGTCGCCCTCTTTGATGATCAAAGTAAGCTTTATTAATTTCCCCTTTCTTAAAGGATCATTTACCTAGTTCCATTCAAAACTATAATATGTAAGGTACCAATGTCCGGACACAGATTGAAATCTAAAAAATAAAACAATGTCGTCTAACTTTGACCGATAGGTTATCTCATAATAATTATCGCCTTTTTTCTTGAAAAAGGAATAATCTTCGACATTATTAAGGTTCGCCGACTGAATAACGGTCCAATTCATTTTAGTCCAATAAAATTTTCTGTCCTTAATGAAAAAAGAATTACCAACTGAATCTCTTGCTTCTTCTTCATTAAAAACAAATTCAGTTGACATGCCTCTGAGCGGGAAATCGATTCTACTTATTTGGAATATTGAGTCACAAAAGAAATGGACCAAAAAGCCATCAAACTTCTCAACATACACTATGCTCTTTTTTTCAGTAAATTCAAACTTGTTATCTTTATTAAAATTAGAATTTCTATTTTCTTTTTGGTGACAATTTGTAAAAAATCCAAAAATCAGAGCAGCTAATATTAGATTATTTATTCCTTTTTTCATTCTTTTTCTGTGCTCCGTTTCGGTTTGTTGATTATTTAAATTCTCTTATTTTCGCTTCTATGATTAATAAACTTTCATGATCACTAGCTAAAACAAAGTCGTCCTATTACGTTGATTCAATCCTGATACTGGCTATATAAAATTTAAATATCTAAAGCTTTTCACCAATGAATCGATTCCTATTTTTGAAGATTTAATAGGTCATAAGTTAGCACACAAATTGTTGAAAACAAAGAAAATTATAGGGCAGTATTTGCCGTTTTTTCACATTATTTGTAGCACCTCTTATTCATGTTCAACATGACAGTCTGTATTTAAACGCAATAATGATCAAAGGTTCTTAAAGACAGAAATATTTGTTCCGGAGTACATCTTGAAAACCGGCTAAAATGAGCAGGACTTTCAAAACCCAGTTCGTAAGCTATCTCTTTCGCTGACTTCTCGGTATAATGGAGATACCTTTTAGCCTCAAGAATTATTCTGTTGCGGATTAGAACGGATGGCGCCGACTGTTTCAACAGCGCAAATACATTGCTTAGTGTTTTTGGTGATTTGTTGAGTGCAGCCGCATAGAACCTGACTTCATGTTCCTCTTTAAAGTTACATTCTAGTAGCAATGCAAACTTTCTCACAATATCCATTTTTTCGTCGGGGAATAACTGATAGCTTTCACTTTGGAGCTTTGCAATTCTTGTGGTATTGATAATCACTCTCTTAAGAAGGGTGCGCAGCATTTCACCCTGAAAATTATCTTTTACCATCATCTCATTTGAAAACACATTCTCCAGATGAGACATTTCTTCCACAGCAGTTTCATTTAATACAATGAACATTGGATGTCGAATACCATAGAACAGAAAACCAACACAACCGACCTCAGCATCGTGATCAACGATACAATAGAACTCCCTATTAAACTGCCAGGCAGTCAGCACATCGGGCTGTTCAAATACAAAATGTTGATTGGAAACCAAAGGAAGTATACACCTTGATGGCATCGTATAGCTGATCTCATCGATCGTCACTTTTTGTTCGCCGCCCTTGTTATAAATAAATGTATTGATAGGCAGGGAATTCGCATTACGAAGTCCCCTGCCTGAAAACTGGCTGTTGTCACTGTGCATCACAAAAAGTGCTGCTGTTGCGTTATCGCTATACTCCCTAATCATGTTGTCATTTACTTACAGCATTTCAATTCGCTTAAATTTAATCATTTTCTTGTAAGAGCCTAACGCCCACAAGCTAGAAATTTAAAGGTCTTCTTTAATGCTGCTTGCAGCAGCAAGCAGCATATTGGAGGATAATCTTTGTTTAAAATCGGGATTGATAAATTCAAAATGAATTGTTCCCTTTTGATCAAGTATAAATACTGATGGAACCGGAAGCAGCAAGTCGGTGTCTTTACCTCCAGTTGTTTTCGGTAGCATCTCCCAGTAGTCTTTCGGAGCTTTATACGCAATCCCCATTTGTTTCGACAGTGAAAGATCTGCATCCGATAAAAGTGTATAGCTTAATTTTTCTTTCGCTGCAGCTTTCATTAATCCCTCGGATTCGTCTGTACTTATGGCAATCAACTGATACCCCATTTCTTCCAAGCCGGGAAAGGCCTCTTGTAAGCCCGAAAGTTGTCTGGTACAATAAGGACACCAGCCACCGCGGTAGAAAACCAAAATGGTCGGCTTTTGGGAAATCGCTCTATTGAGATCAAACCTTTTACCTGAAACGTCTACCAATACTGCCATAGGTATTTTTTCTCCACACAATAACGGACTGATGTCTTCCGGATTTTGCGGAATTCGATAAGGGATTTGCTTCATATCCATTTTATCTATCCTGCTGTCAGCTCTCCGCATGCTGGACCGCTCCTGCGCATTGGCTATGCTTGCGATGCAGGTCGTGAACAACAGCAGCGCAACAAACGCAGCTAATTTTGTTTTTATAGGATTTTTCATTTCATAACACGTTTATTACTTAATAAATACTGAATCGATACTTTTTGCCCGTGGAAACTCAATCGATACTTTAGCCACTGCATGAAATAGGTTGCTGATTGTCCTGTCTCCAATAAGAACAATAATAGCCATGAGATTTTCGTTCGTATAACCGGCCTCAAAAATTAGTTGATTGTTACTTTAATAATGCTAGAAATTGATGGCAGTGTGGTGAACCCATTTGGATTAGGCACTTCTGCAATTGGTTTACGTTCGGTCACAGGAGTGCCGCCTAATCCTGCTTGCTCATTGCCGGCTCCGGGAAACTGATTAATCGCTGTCCCATTGTCAAACAATCCGATTGAATAGGATACCTCTCCTTTTACTGTTGCATCAATTCCATTATCTTTTGTTGCAAAGAACCAATCGTTGGAAAGGCCATACATGCTTGCAATGGCAATTCGATCTCCACTTGCTATACTTAACCGCTGTGAAACGCTACTTCCTGCCTGCGCTCCGATTTTAGGAAGTAATACTGTTGAGCTAGCCGCCGGAAGGATATAAACCGCTTTTACACCGGAGAGTGTTTTAAGATAAGCCGCCAGGCCCGATGCATCACCTTTTTGCGCTAAATCTTTCAGTCCTTTACCACGGTCATTTTCACCGATTTTATATATTGGGTTTTCGATGCCTTTATATAGCACCACCAAAACTGGAGATAATGGTGTAAAAATACCTGTTTGCGTATTAATGTAATTACCCAACACGCTATTGTCTCCCATCTCCGCAATATTTGTCAAGCCATTTACACTTGGTTTTCCTACTTCAAATAATGGATTAGGATTTAACAGGTTGCCTCCCACGCTATATGAAATCGCCCAAACTCCGGGACTGAAGGGGGTCGGATTGGTCGTACCGCCCGAAACATTAGTGATTATAAGTGTAAAATTGGAATTACCTTCATAATGAAGTGTTGCTTTCATTAAAGTAGAAGCTGGAGCATAAGTATTGCCCTGTGCATCGGTTCCGTTTACTTCAATAATAGCTCTTGGAGCAGTTTCTGTTGTTCCCGGGTGAATTACAGCTGCACCTGGAATCTGATTGATACGAGTACCATTATCCCATAATTTGATCTGTGCAGAAACATCGCCCTCAACCGGAGTTCCATTGTCCTGATACAGCTTTATGCCAGGATTTGCGGGAGCAAAAAACAAGTCATTCGACCAACCATACATCGTTGCAAAGCTCAGCGCTTGTCCTTTGGCTGCAGAAAACTTAATGGAAATTGCTTCGCCAGGCATAACCACTGGCGAAGCACCAGTGTTTTTAAAACTACCGGACTCGACCAATGGTTTTGAATCCAATACATTTTCTATCGTGATAGTCGTCGCCGACATTGATGGCATAGCATCATTTTTATTGCAAGCGATAATTAGCAAAGGTATTGCTGCCATAGCCCACAAAATTGAATGTTTATGTTTCATAATGAATTCTTTTTAAATTACATTACAAATGTAAATTTCATGGGAGGAGCTGTAGGTATCTGAATTTCCCGCTGTGTTGCCGATATTTCCCGAGGGAATAATTTATGAGGAAGTAGATGTTGGATTGTACTGATAGTACAGGAGGACTGAACCACCAGAGAAACACCTTGTTTTTAATAGTTTAAAAACTATTCTATCGCTTATATGTTCAAATAGTGAAAGCCCCTTTCCTACCACAACGGGATAAATGCACAATTGAAGTTCGTCGATCAAATTGAGATTCATCAGCTGGACAATTAAGCTTCGACTCCCAACCAAAATATCTCTACCGGCTTGCTGTTTCAATTTCAATATTTCATCCTTTAGCATCCCTTCTGCCAATTTTGCACTCGCCCAGTCTACATTTTTTAGGCTATTTGAAAAAACAACTTTTGGAATTTTATCGATAGCCAATGCAAAGTCATCCATTGATTTTTCACCTGAGGGATTTTTCACAAAAGGCCGCCAATATTTCATAAGCTGATAGGTAATCCTACCATATAAAATGACATCAGCGTTATTTAACAGATGCGTATAATGAAGATGTATTTCCTCGTCGGGAATGCCTGCTGTATGATCACAAAACCCGTCAAGGGTCATATTGAATGCTGCAATTACTTTTCTCATGTCCTTCCAATAAGCTTCTTTTACACTGTAAATCTAATATTTTATACATTGAATAAGCTTTGCATAAGACAAGAAATAAACTGGCGTAATGATAGAAAAGAAAGCTAAAGTTTCAAAGAATATATAATAACCCCCGAATAAAATTGCAGGTGGAAGGAATTAAGACAAAAAAGTCAAACCACTAAAGATAATTACCGTTGAAGGGGGGAGCATAAAGCTAAGCTCCTGCCCCTTTTTTAAGATATGAAGTCTATTTCAGATCATCGAAGCGGGCTAGTCACGATCTGTTCTCACAAATTGTCCATTGAAATCGAAAATAAGAGCATCTCCACCCCTGATATCTATTCGATATGAACTGCGTTTTTTTTCGATAAACTCAACCTGATTCCCAGGATGATTTTTTATGATAAAAGTTAAAATACTCCTTCTGACATCCTGGGAAGAAAGTTTTTCACCCTTGCCGGTTACTAAATTCCAATTGACCATATGATTTAAGATTTAAAATGTTATAATAATCTAAACCTATCCATCAATTTGGGAAAGAAATGGGAATTATTTATCTATTTTCCCAATCTAAATCCAACCGTTATACCGCCAACAGGTGTAAATTCGCTTTGGCTGTCATAAAAACTCACACCTGGCCCGATACCTACATTTATCATAAAACGCTCGCCATAAGTTCGCTGTATACCCCACATTGCGCCTAAAGTTAGGGTGAAATCAGCAACATACATATTATCACTTTTCAATATGGACGGACCAGCAGCTCCAAGCACCCCTGCAATATAATTGCCGGAATTGTGTGCTATTTTTTTCCCTTTCTGAAGCCTTTTATTTAAATTATAATAATGTCGCACTTGCATATCGACCACTGGGCGAAATGCATATCCCCACTCAGAATCTTCATGATGATATTCGTTAATCGTTATCGATGTTTTACTGTATAATAAACTTCCCGATAAAGGTCCTGAAAAGCGCAATGTTGTTTTATTTCCGATTCCCATTTCGTAAGACATATTGGTCAGGATATTGTAGGCAAACTGGTGATCCTCAACTTTGGCTTCAACTGCTGTATTCGTTTGTGCAAAAGACATCGAGGCAAAAGCCACCGTCATAAAGAGTGTAAAATAATTTCTTTTCATTAATAATTAATAATTTGACACCGCAAAGATATTAAAATAAATAATGTATAAAAATCAACCTCCTATTGTCAAATCGAAGGCATTTCGCTTCAAAACAAAACATCAATAAATACAAATTCAGTTTATTAGATAAGCCCGATGTACTATTTCATATATTTAACCATAAAGATTATTATTTTAATTCTTATTTTCACAAGCGCAACAGGCAACGAAATCCGTTACCCCTACTGCGACGTAGATGCATTCGCAGCTGCAGAGGCGATTGCTAGTGAAGTAGTAAAGAAATATACTTAGCAAATGCTCAGAAAGTTTTTGAGTCTGAGGCACAATGTTTAGAAAAGAACATATGAAAAAAATAGTGTTATTAAATACCTTGTTTACTCCGTTGATCGGATTTGCTCAATTACAGACCGTTTTTAAGCAAAAAGTAGATTCAATTTATGATAAAAATAAGGATGCAGTAGGGATTATTGTTCATGTAGAAGCACCGAAACATAATATTTCCTGGAGCTATGCAAAAGGTGTAGCAGACACCAGCACGAACCAATCGTTAGAAGACCAACAGCCTGTTTTGATTGCAAGCAACACGAAACCTTATGTCGCTGCAGCAATCCTAAGATTGGTGGAAAAAGGTGAACTTTCTATTGATCAACCAATTGCAAATTTATTATCAAAAAAAACACGTCATTTATTTGAAAGCGATGGTTATAATCTAGCGGTAATTACGATAAAGAATTTGCTCTCACACACTTCGGGAATTCAAGATTATGTAGATGAAGCTTATTTTGAATTCGTCAATCAACATCCTAAATATAAGTGGAAAAAAGACGAACAGATCAAAAGATCCATCGATATCGGAAACCCTCAGCCTGTCGGTGAAAAATTTAGTTACGCTGATATTAATTATTTACTTCTTACCGAAATTATTGAGCAAAAAACACAGCAGCCATTCTATGCAGCCATCCAAAACTTACTTAGATACAAAGAATTAAACCTAACAAAGACATGGTTTATAAACGTAGAACAATATCCTGAAAACACCCTGCCTCTCGCCCATCAGTACGCAAGCAAGTACAACTGGGACTCGTATGCCATTGATCCTTCTTGGGATCTGTACGGAGGCGGTGGGATAGCAGCGACAGCCAAAGAGGCAGCCCTATTTTTCCAATATGTATTTGACGGAAAAATCATTCAGGATAAACAACTTCTTGAAGCGATGCATACCTACGTCTTACCACCAGATAAATCGAAATACTGTTTGGGAATTTATCATTTTGACATGGGGTTCAACGCTTACTATCATGGCGGTTGGTGGGGAACAGATGTGATCTATTCACCGGAGTCTGATGCGACTATCACTGTCTTTACGCTGCAAAAAGGATTTCAGCATGTCATCAATCCCTTTATCGGAAAAGAATTTCAAAAGCTATTGATTGCGGAATCAGCAATAAAATAGCAGCTGACTACAATACTATGGAAAGCTTAAACTTTGATTGCCAAACCACTATCATTTACCAGTAAGCACTAGACAGGCAGTCGCTTACGATACTGGATATAGTATACAATTACATTTAGCAAAACAATAAGAGCCGCTATTATAGCCGCTATATATACAGTGCTATTAACTAATTTATTAGCAACTGAAATTGCTATTAAAGCCCATACAGCTACAAGTCCAAATAAGGGCATATGACGTTGCCATATCATCAATAAGTGAATGATCAATGCAATTGCAAACATGATAATAACCCATGTTGTAGCTGATAATCCAAAACCGTCCCAGCCTATCTTCGTGAGATAGGCTGCAATGTCGGCAATCAAAGCCACTGAAATCCATCCTGCGTAAAGTTGAAAAGGGAACTTAAGAAATATACGCTTGCTGCGTGCAGCATGAAACGCAATAGATTGAGTATGGTGAATTATCTTTAATAGCGACACAAAAAGTAAGATCATTAATAAAATAGTTAAAAAGGTATAGTCATACAACCAGGTAATGACCCATAGACTATTTGCTAGACAAGAAATCAAAAACCACCATCCGACTTTTAAAACTACTTTTTCCTTTTCGTTTGTCTGTCTGACAAAAGGACCAAAATAAATTACAAATCCAAACAACCCTAAATAGATGAGGCCCCATATGGTAAAGGCATATCCCGCGGGTGTAAATAGGTTTTGATATTTAGCAGAAACCGTTGCCATGGTCTCCCCATTAAAAATTCCCGTATTGGATAGGTAATTAATAATCACCGTGATGACCAAAGCAATTCCATTGGTTATTTGATAGATTTTCTTCATTGTATACAGCATAAAATATGTTTAAAAGCTCATCTGACCTCCTTCTCACCAGTCACGTGAACTGCAATAGACTCGTTATCACTAATTCTTAGTTTGATTAAATAATTTTTCTAAAACCTGATAACGGTAATCGAAGATCTCCTCTAACTTGTTTTTAACAAAAATTCCATGCGCAATTGTGCCTAGAATTCCCAAAGGCAATTCATAGTCTACCCTGTCTTTCACAAGCACTCCTTTTTCATTCGGAATAAACTCATGAAAATGATTCCAATAGGCATAAGGTCCCTTTAGTTGAAAATCAGTAAAACTTTTGTTCTTTTCCACTTGCGTTATTTTGGTCTTCCACTTCAGCGGAAACCGAAGGATCGGAGATACCAAATAATCAATGATCATTCCCTCAGCAATTTCTTGCCGACGAAAGTCTGAGACGACAACAAACCCCATATCTTTTGGTGTAATTTCTGAAAGATTCATGGGTGAAGAAAAAAAAGACCAAGCGGTATCCAAATCGCAGGCCAATTGTTGTTCTCTATATAATTTGTACCTCATTACCTCATTTTATTTGAACTAACTTTATTGCTTGTCAATATAACAACATTACAACAAATTAGTTTACAAATATACTATAAAAAACATTTAACGAGGCTACATCGTCAATATAAAGAATAATTATATACCAATACAACTATTTAATTTAAAGCTAGCTTTTAAATATACTTTTATCGATGGTTATTTAGTGGACATATCCTTTTCTAGAGCCTTTACAAGGGCTTTCGTATAACTTTTAGAAAAATCAGCTAAGCTGGAAGGGTTGATTGTTTCAGACTGACCACTCCAAACCAGTTGTTCGGAACTAACGTCATATAGATTGCTTTCCAGATAGTACATTTTATCCGTGGTATAATATCCCGGATCGTATGCAATCGGGTACCAATGGGAGTAATAGCTCCAAAAATTACCATACCATCCAAACCTCGGATAAGGCATATAAGGTCCACTTCCCGGTACATATCGGGTCTCGCTGGTTTTGTCGATCAGGGTAACAGTGAAAATAGCATCCGCATTCAGACTGTGTACTGCTTTCATCACTAAATCTTTATTTTGACTTTCATCTTTGGTGAACGTGCGTTTAAAAACATCAGTACTTTTAATAGCCTTGTAGCCATGCATGGAAGCCGCTTCAGCCAAATTGGATTCAATGACATCCTTTGCTTTAGCATGGTTTGTCATCGCAATAATGAATATTGTTTGGTATTGTTTTGGAGTCAGATCTCTATTTTTATAGATATCTGTTATCCTTGTAGAGGTACTACAAGCCAACAATAAGAAGCTTGAGACAATTGCGGTTAAAAATGACTTCGATTTCATATGTTTTAAAAATTAGTGTCCTTTTGAAGTGTAGCAGAGAGTCTCTTCGTATTTTCGTGTGATATGCCAGTACATCGATCTATTTTGGGTAGTCTTAGCGTAAAAACGATAGAACCACCTATTAGACAACAAGTTTACATGGACAATTGTTTTGTAGTTATTAATTATAAAAGAAATACTTTAATTCTTAATTGATATTATCAAAAAAGGTCCTTGAGAAGTAAGGACACCACCCATCAGGGATTGGCAATAGTGAGGAAGATGCGCCTGATCGTAGTAAGTCAGCTACTTTATTAAAAGTAAAGCGAAATATAAACCCTTAAATTATTAAGGTGTAATTTTGTCCCGGGCAGATGCAGAATTCGCTCGGATAAATTTCTGACCAATTTAATCCGAAGCATCCACACGACCTTGTGTAACGTTCCATTGTTCTACTATTTTATTGTTCCGTAAACTTTTTTGTACCATTCCATAGCTTTTGCTTCGTGCTCTTTCAAAAATTCATCTTTGGCGTCATTATAGTCGTTCCCATCTTTCCATTGCTGAAGGACCAACTTTTCTTTAATTACCTGATAATGAACTCTTACTTCTTCATGCACACGCAGATAATCGCGAAACGCTATATGGCGCAACCAGTGTTCTGATTGCAACGGTATGCTGTGAATATGCGCTATCCGTAGCGAATGATCATGCAATCGTACTGGAATTTCATCGTCGGGTGCAATGTGCTCTGGCAACCCCAATGCTTCAGGCCGATCAATCAGGGCGACAAAAAAACGTCTGTAAGGCATATCCTCATTATATTTTTCATAATATACATAGCATTTACCCTGCAACAGGAACGGAATGCGATCAAGGTCATTTTCTTCCTCAAGACCGATCAATATATCAATGATTGGTTTGGCAGACAATCCCTCAACGGCCGTACTGCCTATGTGATCTACCCTCGACCTTATAGGTTTCAACAATGCAAGAAGTTCATTTTGAATGCTGTCGAAATTCGCTTTCCATATCGGATTATAAGGTTCAAACGGTAAAATCATACGATGTTGTCTTTGTCAATACAAGATAATAGACATCATTCGATCAAATACACCTCGAACGATGCCCTAAAAGTTAAAGTTAATAAATTTATGGTTTTCCGAGAGAACCTATAAACCAGTTCTCTTTTTCTAATGCATTTATTGGGCAAATTTCTTCGTAGCTACGACACAGAGGATAACACCAACTGTTACAGCAAGCATGCCAACACTGACTTGTTCATGAAGAAGCCAGGCGGCTAAAGCCAAACCAAAGAATGGCTGTAATAACTGTAACTGTCCGATGGTCGCCGTGCCACCTTGGGCGAGTCCTTTATACCAAAAAACAAAGCCAATAAACATACTGAACAAAGAAACATAGGCTAAACTAGCCCAGGCGCCCATAGGTACAGCATCAAAAGTGGATGGAAGATAGATAAAAGTAAGTGGCAACATCAGCGGTAGCGACAAAACCAGGGCCCAGGAAATGACCTGCCAACCACCCAGCGTCTTGGTCAATTTAGCGCCTTCAGCATAGCCCAAACCACAGAGAATGACCGATAAAATCATTAAAACGTCACCTAAAGGTGAGGCTGTTAGTCCTTGTGCCAGCGCATAGCCGATCACCAGTAGGCTCCCTAAAGCAGAGAACAGCCAAAAGATTGGCTTCGGACGCTCGCCACCGCGTATAATACCAAATACGGCTGTCGATACGGGCAAAATACCGATAAAAACGATGGAGTGCGCAGACGTGATGTGCTGCAGGGCTAAAGCGCTCAGTAAGGGAAATCCAACGACACATCCTATTGCAACGATGCATAGCGAACCCAATTGTTTTCTTTCTGGGCGTTTTTCCTTAAAAACCATCAATGTTACCAGTGCCAATATACCTGCAATCGAAGCTCTGGCTAGCGTCACAAATACGGGGTCAAATGCTAAAACCGCCATTCGTGTTGCCGGCAACGAACCACTAAATAATACCACCCCAATAAAACCGTTTAACCAACCGCTGGCGGTATTTTCTTGTAATTTACTTATACTTAATTCTGCCATGTTTCAACCTTTTACACAAAGTTCGTCCATTACAAGAACTAAGCACAGTCACAGTTTTTGATAATTCAATGGACACAGTTACCTTTGAAGACAGATATTAATCCTTATTTTATGAAAAAAGATTATTTGTATAATGAAATAGCAGACAATATTGCCAATAAGATTAATTCAGGTGTCTTAAAAGCCGGCGAGAAACTACCTTCAGTGAGAAATCTAAGTGCTGAACACGGTATCAGTATAAATACAGCAAAAAGGATATTTCTAGAGCTGGAAGGACGTTCACTTATACGCTCCAAACCTCAGTCCGGCTACTTCGTTAGTCCTCCAAACTATATGCAGCTTCCTTTGGCCGCAGCCAGTCAACCTATTCCAATCGCCAATAACCGAGAACCAGATCAATTAATGAATAAGGTGTATTCAACCATGGGGCGCCGGGATTTAACCTTATTTTCGATCGGTGTTCCTTCGGGAAGCCTCCTGCCTACCGCAAAATTGAAAAAAGAAATCGTCCTCGCTACACAGGAGCTCAGCGATGGTGGCACAGCATATGAGCCCTTGCAGGGCAATATAAAATTACGTCGTATGGTAGCTGTACGTTCATTGGCCTGGGGTGGAAATCTAAACGAAGATGAGGTCGTTACCACCAACGGCTGTATGAATGCTTTGGTTTTATGTCTGATGGCCTTAACCAAACCTGGAGATACACTGGCTCTTGAAAGCCCCTGCTATCCGGGTATCCTCCAACTTGCCGTTAGCCTGGGACTTAAGGTGCTGGAAATAGCCACTGACCCCATTACGGGAATAGACATTGAAGCCCTCAAAAAGCTATTGCCCGAAATCAAAGTCTGCTTACTGGTTCCCAATTTTAACACCCCTCTGGGCTATTGTATGCCGGATGAGAACAAGCGGGAAATTGTATCACTGCTAGCAAAACATCGTATTCCGCTGATCGAAGATGACACTTACGGCGACCTCCATTTTGGCACCCAACGTCCCAAATGCTGCAAATCTTTTGACCTCGATGGCAATGTACTCTGGTGCGGGTCAGTTTCAAAGACATTGGCTCCGGGTTTCCGTGTCGGATGGGTCGCTCCTGGAAAATACAAGGAGCAGATTATCAAACTAAAACTGATCCATTCCCTATCATCTACAGCGATCATCAACGAGGCGGTGGGAAATTTTCTATTAACAGGAAAGTATGAAAACCACCTACGTAAACTCCGTAGATCATTAACAGAAAACTACCAGCAGTATGCCGCTATCATCGTGGACCATTTTCCGGAAGGTACTAAAATAAGCCGCCCACAGGGCGGACTCGCCCTATGGGTTGAATTTCCAAAACACATCGATACAGGCATACTATACAACTATGCGCTTAAACTACAGATTAGCATTTCACCGGGAAGGATCTTCACCTTGCAGGATCAATTTCACCATTGCATGCGTCTCTGTATTGGCTTACCCTGGAGCAATGAACTCGCCTTAAAATTAAAACAGCTTGGTAAACTCGCAAAAGCCCTCCAATAGATTATTACATAAAAGAATAAAACCAACAGTCAAGACAACGAAACAACAAGTCGGAGCCTATGCTTACTTGAGTTTCAGCTCCAGCCTGTGTTTACCAGCCTCCAATTGGACGATATCGCTGCTTCTAACATTATCCGGTGGATAAAATGTTGCCGTCGCATTAGCAGGTATTTGGATATTATATACGATCATTTTATCCTTTAACTTCCATTCGGAAACAATTTTACCGTAGGGTGAATTGTAAGAAATAGAAGATTCTTTCAATTCCTGGGGGAAGATGGGTTTTAAGAGCACATGTTTAAATCCAGGTTGTTTAGGATCTGGAAGAATCCCGCCGATAGATTTAAAAAACCAACCACCGATTTCGCCAAACATCATGTGGTTGTCTGAAATATCCCGTGTTGCTTTTAAATCCCAGTTCTCCAACAATGTTGTCGCTCCATTTACAATCCACCATCCCCAAGACGGGTAGGTATCTTGTACCGCGACCTTATAGGCTGTCGTTGCATAACCGTTATCTTTTAACGCATTCAATAATGCTTTAGCACCCAATACGCCTACATCCAAATGAAAGTTGGTCTCTTCCACTTTCTTATTCAGGTTGGCGGCAACACGGGCTTTCATTTCATTGGGTACAACGCCCCAATAGAGAGGTACACTCAGTTCGGTCTGTGTTCCATTGCTATAAACACCCTTGGAAGCATCTAAAAATTTAGCGTTGATAGCCGTCTTAATTTTTTCGCTTAGCAGTTCATATTTTTGTTGATCTGCTGTGTATCCAAACAATTTGGCCGCAGCAGCCAAGATGGTTGCATCCACATAAAAATAAACAGATGAGGTCAACTCCAGATTGGACTGTGACTTCACCGGCACCCAGTCTCCACGCCCAAACGTTGTCAACCCAGACGGGCTGATTCCGTCTACATAATCGACATAGCGTTTGATATTTAGGTAGCATTCTTCTAATGCACGTGGGTCTCCATAAAACTGATAAATCTGCCATGGAATGATGGCAATGGTGCTTGTCCAATCCAAACCATTTGCGGTACCGTAGCCCCATCCGCCAGTTGGAATAATATCGGGTAAGACACCATTCTCCTGTTGTTCATCACGATGATCCGCCATCCATTTTTCATAAACTGTTATCCCGTCAAAATTGTATAAAGCTGTTTCAATCGCAAGGTGCCCATCCCCTGTCCAACCGTTCTTTTCGCGCTGCGGACAGTCCGTAGGATAGCCCATCAAATTGGACAAGTAGGCATTGTTGGTCGCTGTCCATAGTTTGTTGACCAACGCTGATGATGTCTTGAGCTGTCCAATAGCAGGCACATCACTATGCATAAAATAGGCGGTCACAGCCGAACTATCCAATGCAATTGCGGCACTGCTGCTAACCTCGACATAACGAAACCCTTTGTAACCGAACTTTGCCATAAACTCATCATCGCGACCACTTAAGGTCAATATATCGGTCTGAAAGGGCTCCTTTTCCTTATCGCCCCGATAATAAACATCAATATTGGACTGATCAAGATGCCCATCCGCCAACAACCGCTCACCATGCTTGATACGCAGAATAGTACCCGCAGCTCCTTTCACTTTAACTTTTGTAATCCCGGCCATATTCTGGCCCATATCGAACACATAGGTACGTTGGTCTATCTTTGTCACTGATTTTGGCTTATAGGACTTCACGAGCCGAATCGGTACCATCTGTTGGGAAACGATATGTGCAGATGGCGCATTTCTATACTGAACAGCCTGCCAGGCCGAATCATCGTATTTTGGTTTATCCCAGTTCGGTATTTCCAGTCTTGCATCGTAATGCTCACCAGTGTAAATATTATTATAAGTGATTGGTCCCGAAGCTGTCTTCCACTGCTTATCCGAAACAATGGTTTCCGTCGTTCCATCGATATAAACGATTTTCAGTTCTAAACAGAATGTTGGCCGGGCCCGCCATGGTGCTTTATCAAAGTTCCAAACGGCCAGTGGTTGATGATTATACCAGCCATTCCCCAAAACAACGCCAATGGCGTTCTCTCCTTTTTGAAGCTGCTGGGTTACGTCCGTCACGACATACAATGTGCGTCGGTCAAATCGAGTATACATTGGATCCAGACGATGGTCGCCAACGCGCTGGCCATTAATGGAAAGTTCATATAATCCTGCTGCGGCAATATATGCGCGGGCAGATTTTATCTGCTTATTTGCCTTAAATTCTGTTCTAAAATAAGGCGTTTCCCGCGCATGAATATCCTTATTGTCGCTGATCCATTTTCCTTTCCAAAGGTCCATTCCCATCATTCCTGTTTCGAAAGATGCTATTTCAGAACGTGTTGATACACCATCCTTATCCCATACTTTAACCCTCCAGAAGTACTTAGTCTGTGGCTTTAACTGTGTGCCGGTATAGGGCACTAACATGGAAGAACTGAGCTGTTTGCCACTATCCCAGCTATCTTTTGTCTCTTTCAGCAGTGCCAGCGAATCTTGCCCTAAAAGGATCTGATAAGCTTGTTGTACCGCACCTTTACGTTGGTCCTCAAGTCGCCAGCTAAGTCTCGGGTGAATTGCATCAATACCCAATGGATTGACCAAATGTTCGCATGTCAACTGCACGACGCTACAGTTGTTTTTAGATTGGGCATAAGTGTTGCTAGCGATACACAACAGTGTTGTCAATAAAATCCTACGCATTAAAAAATACTATTCTTGGTGGTTGTTAAATTGTTTTAGCTGATTCAAAAAACTAATATATCAAATATTTCCCACATACTGACCTGTACTTTCCTGCACAATATGCCTAAGTCTGCAAAATAAAATTCTTGCAACTTTCATAAAAATAACCTTATCTTAGTCGCAACTTTAGGGGTGTCTGCTCGTGCAGGCTGAGATTTTACCCTTATAACCTGATCCGGATCATACTGGCGTAGGGAAAAGTGAGCTGTCTACAAGGTGCATTGCTGTGCCTTTGTGTAGCCATTCCTAAAGTTTTACCAAAAAAATTAAGGAATGGAACTTACAATAAACCATCAGATTCGATTTTTCGACCCCCCACTTACTTCACTTGAAGGCTTGTTGCTTTTGGAATTATCTGGCAAAACTCAGGGTGTGGCTGTGGCCATCAACAACAAAGTCATCCCCAAAAAGGACTGGGCTACGACAACACTTAAACCTTACGATCAGATTATCTTAATTACCGCATCTCAGGGCGGATAGCCATTTCCAAAAAATCAACCGAGTAATTCACCCAATACAGAAAAAATGACAGCTGAAACAATTACGCAATCACCCTTTCCAAATGCAAAGAAAATTTTTGTATCCGGAAAACTATTTCCTATTCAAGTCGCTATGCGTCAAATCTCCTTGAGTCCAACCAAATTAACGAATGGAGAGGTAGAAATTAATCCGCCGGTAACAATCTATGATACTTCTGGACCTTATACGGATGACACCGTCCATATCGATATCCGGAAAGGCCTCCCTCGCCTTCGCGATCAGTGGATCTTGGATCGTCAGGATGTCATACAGCTGGCTAACATCAGCTCTGAATATGGACAAAAACGCCTTTCTGATCCAACGTTGGATGAACTCCGATTTGCGTATAGCCATAAACCGAAAGTAGCCTCTGCCGGTAGGAATGTCACCCAATTACATTATGCAAAGCAAGGCATTATTACCCCAGAAATGGAGTACGTTGCTATCCGTGAAAACCAACGTATCGAGCAGCTCACGGCCAGCACCCCCGGAATGGATCATCAGCATAAAGGACAAAACTTTGGTGCCAGAACACATGATAAAGCTATTACACCAGAATTTGTCCGTGAGGAAATCGCTGCCGGAAGAGCAATCATCCCTAATAATATCAATCACCCTGAAAGTGAACCCATGATTATCGGGCGCAACTTTCTAGTTAAAATTAATGCCAATATTGGCAATAGCGCCGTAAGTTCAAGTATAGAGGAAGAAGTTGAAAAAGCGGTATGGGCCTGTCGTTGGGGAGCCGATACCATCATGGATCTATCCACTGGCAAAAATATTCACGAAACCCGCGAATGGATTATCCGTAACTCGCCCGTTCCAATCGGTACAGTACCGATCTATCAGGCGCTCGAAAAAGTGAAGGGGGTGGCCGAGGACCTTACCTGGGAAATATTCAGAGATACCTTGATTGAACAGGCCGAACAGGGTGTTTCGTACTTTACCATACACGCCGGCGTACTGCTTCGTTATATCCATCTCACGGCATCTCGAGTAACGGGCATTGTCTCCAGAGGAGGGTCTATCATGGCCAAATGGTGTCTTTTCCACCACAAAGAGAACTTTCTTTATACTCATTTTGAGGAGATCTGTGAGATCATGAAGCGATATGATGTTGCTTTTTCACTTGGCGATGGTCTCCGTCCAGGAGCCATTGCGGACGCCAACGATGCGGCTCAATTTGCTGAGCTCGAAACACTGGGCGAACTCACCAAGGTCGCCTGGAAACACGATGTTCAGGTGATGATCGAAGGTCCGGGCCATGTTCCTATGCAATTGATCAAAGAGAATATGGACAAACAATTGGCCTGTTGTGACGAAGCTCCATTTTATACCTTGGGTCCCTTAACAACTGATATTGCTCCAGGTTATGACCATATCACATCAGCCATTGGAGCTGCGATGATCGGTTGGTATGGATGTGCGATGCTTTGCTATGTGACCCCCAAAGAACATCTGGGCTTACCAAATAAAAAAGACGTTAAAGACGGTGTAATCACCTATAAACTAGCTGCCCATGCGGCCGATTTGGCCAAAGGACATCCAGGTGCACAATACCGTGATAATGCCTTGAGTAAAGCGAGATTTGAATTTAGATGGGAAGATCAATTCAACCTTTCCCTGGATCCAGATACCGCACGTGAATATCATGACGAAACGTTGCCGGCAGATGCGGCCAAAGTGGCTCACTTCTGCTCCATGTGCGGTCCCAAATTTTGCTCCATGAAAATTACGCAGGAAATCAGAGATAGTGCCGCACAAGGGATGCTGGAAAAATCGCAGGAATTCATCGCACAAGGAAAAGAGATTTATTCATGATCATCGCTTTGACAGCAGCAGAAACGATCCCTTCTGAAAAAGGGATTATAGATGCTTTGTTCAAAGAAGGACTTGATATCCTGCATTTGCGCAAGTATCATTTTACGGACCTACAAATGTCCAGGTACGTTGAATCTATAGATTCAACGTACCTGGATAGATTGGTCCTACATTCCCACCCTCACCTATCGGTTGAGCTCGGAATCGCGCGTATTCATATGAACGAAAAGAATAGAAAGGATAGATCAACAAATCAAATGCTGCCTACAACAATCTGTTCAACATCTGTGCATGATATCGATCAATTCAATAGCCTTGATGAATGTTGGGCCTATGCTTTTCTAAGTCCATTATTTCCGAGCATCTCTAAAGTGGGGTATGGAGTGCATAATGCAAGGCTGGATCAGCTCCCGTCACGCTCCAACTTTACTGTTGGTCTCATCGGTCTTGGAGGGATAAACCAAGGCAACTGTCTTATTCCGATGCAGCAAGGTGCAGATGGAATTGCCTTATATGGTACTTTATGGAAGCACCCTGATCCAGTTCAAAATTTTATAGCATGCAAACAAAAATTATGGAAAAACTCCAATATATATCGCAGGGACAAACATTAACTGAACAAAAAAATAACATACTGAAAGCGCTGGATGCTGGGGCCAAATGGATACAGATCAGATGGAAGGACGCCGATGAAAAGAGCCGATACCTGCTTGCAGAACAGATCAAGCAAACCTGTTCCGAATTCGGTGCCAGCTGTATCATCAATGACCATCCTTCGCTTGCAGCGGCTATAGACGCAGACGGCGTGCACTTGGGACTGGATGACTGCAGCGTCACAGCTGCCCGGGACATATTGGGTGCAGGAAAAATAATCGGCGGTACTGCCAATAGCTTTGCGCATGTAGAACAAAGAATAAGTGAACATTGTGACTATATCGGACTCGGACCATTCAACTATACCACAACAAAACAAAAACTAAGTCCTCTATTGGGGATTACAGGATATGAAAACATCATCCAACAAGTCCGCCTAGCAGGCTTGCCCCCTATTCCAATATTCGCAATTGGCGGTATAAGCCAACTTGAAGATATCCAACAGCTATTAGAAATTGGAGTTTACGGTGTAGCACTCTCTGGAATCGTAACCAAGACTCCAAACATTGTTTCATCCATCAATAAAATTTTATTATGAGCAACCTACATATAGCCGATCGCGTATTTGAATCCAGATTATTTCTGGGTACGGGCAAATTCGGTAATCTCACAGAAATGAGCGATGCCATTGTGGCTTCGGCCTCCCAATTGGTCACCGTTGCCCTCAAACGAATCGACCAGACCAGCGCAGACGACAGTCTCATCAGTGCGCTCGATCTGGCGGCAATCCATTTGCTTCCCAATACTTCGGGAGCACGAACTGCTGAAGAAGCTGTGCTCGCAGCACAACTTGCACGGGAGGCATTGGAAACAAACTGGGTAAAGCTGGAAATTCATCCCGACCCTCGTTATTTACTGCCCGATCCTATTGAAACCCTGCGTGCAACTGAATCGCTAGCCAAACTGGGTTTCGTTGTCATGCCCTATATTCACGCAGATCCAGTACTTTGTAAAAGATTGGAAAATGCAGGTACAGCAGTTGTTATGCCTTTAGGTGCTCCTATTGGTAGTAATAAAGGGCTTCGCACACTGGACTTTCTCGAAATTATTATTGAGGAGAGTAATGTCCCTGTGGTTGTAGATGCCGGGATCGGAGCTCCATCCGATGCCGCCAAAGCCATGGAAATCGGAGCGGATGCAGTCTTGGTCAATACGGCAATTGCAGTTTCAAATAATCCGATACGTATGGCCGAAGCATTCAAAGAGGCTGTTATCGCTGGACGAAAGGCTTATGAGGCCGGTTTAGGAAAGATCGGATCACAAGCAATCGGTTCGAGTCCCTTAACTTCATTTTTATTTGATTGATGATTCACTTATGACAGATTTCAAAACGATACTAGACGAATACTCCTGGAATGACGTCCACACGCAGATTTATGACGCTACGAATCAGGATGTACAACATGCGTTAGAAAAAGACCATTTAACGCTCTCCGACTTTAGGGCGCTCATCTCACCGGCTGCAGCACCGTATCTGGAACAAATGGCACAGAAAACACAACAAATCACGCAACGTCGCTTCGGTAAAACCATACAGCTCTATGCCCCACTTTACCTGAGCAATGAGTGCCAAAACATCTGTACGTATTGCGGTTTTAGCATGGACAATAAAATCAAACGCAAAACCCTTAGCAACACCGAACTATTACTGGAGGCAATGGCACTCAAATCAATGGGAATCAACCACATTTTACTAGTCAGCGGAGAAGCCAACAAAACGGTCGAGATCAATTATTTCCTAAATGCTATTCAGCTTTTAAAACCTCATTTTTCACAGATTTCCATTGAGGTACAGCCACTGGAAGAATCCGAGTACCGACTACTACAGGCCGCTGGGGTTTATGCCATTTTGGTCTATCAGGAAAGCTACCATCGGGAAGTTTACAAACAATATCATCCGAAAGGAAAGAAGTCCAATTTTGACTATCGTTTGGATACGCCTGACCGTATAGGCCGGGCCGGAATCCATAAAATCGGACTGGGAGTATTACTTGGGCTAGAGGACTGGCGGGTGGACAGCTTTTTCACTGCGACACACATTGCCTATTTGCAAAAACAATATTGGCAAACACGCTATTCCATTTCCTTTCCACGCTTAAGACCAGCCGCAGGTTCTGTTGAGCCAAATTTTCATTTGGCAGACCGCGATCTACTCCAGTTGATCTGCGCATATCGTCTGTGGAATGAAAATTTGGAAATCTCCATTTCTACCAGAGAGAACGAAACCTTCAGGGATCATATCATACCTATTGGCGTAACCACGATGAGTGCAGCTTCAAAAACCAATCCGGGAGGCTATGTTGTTGATCCGCAAGCTTTGGAACAATTTGAAGTAAGTGATGAAAGAGATATGGAAACAATAAAAAATCAAATCCGAAAAATGGGCTATTCTCCAGTGATGAAAGACTGGGAAAGCAATTATGCCGGTATAGTACGTTAAACACATGAAAAAAGATAACATTTTTGATCGCTATAGCAGACAGATTTTTATCGAAGAGATTGGCGTTGCCGGACAACGGAAGATTATGGATGCCAAGGTATTGGTCGTCGGTGCAGGCGGACTCGGGAGTCCTGTCGTTCAATATTTAGCCGCGGCCGGTATAGGCAAACTTGGGCTGGTTGATTTTGACCGGGTTGAAATCCACAATCTTAATAGACAGATCATTCATTCCGAAAATAATATACACCAAGCAAAAACAGAAAGTGCCACAGCCTATGTACGACAGCACAATAGCACAATTGATTTTGAACCCTTTCAGGTAAAAATAGATGCTGACAACGCGCTAGCAATGCTCGCTCCCTATCATATCATTGTCGATTGCTGTGATAACTTTACAACGCGCTACCTGCTTAATCAGACCTGCCTACAACTCGATAAACCTTTGGTATATGGTAGCATCTATGGTTTTGAGGGCCAGCTGGCTGTCTTTAACTATCAGGGTAGTAAAAACCTGTTGGATATCTTTCCAACGCCCCCCGATCCGGAGCAGGTTCCAAATTGCGATAAAAATGGGGTGCTAGGCCCCTTGCCCGGTATTATTGGCAGTATGATGGCCATGCAGGTACTTAAAATAGTAACCGGATTACCCGTAGATAGCAACCAGTTAACGATTGTTGACACATTCCATTGGCGTTTTTCGAAACTCCTATTCTAGGGATCATTTCGGAAGACGTTCCACAAAATGAGATGGAACGCTTTAAAAGAGCTCAAAAATTTATTCTAAAACAACTAGCGACAAACAAAATTTCCTAATTTTAGTTTATATATTAGCAAGCTTAAATGTCAAATTTACGATCTAGAATGAAAAAAGTAATTTATCCATTACTCTCCCTCTCTTTATTACCCTTATTTTCTATCGCGCAAGAGACGAAACTCACTGCTGATGATCTCTTTGTAAAAGCGCGAAAGGTAGCTTTTGATTCAAAAGATTATCCGCAAGCCATTCAATTATCTAAACAGGCCCTACTTCAAGCACCGGATTACACGGATATTAGCATTTTTCTCGGACGTCTTTATACCTGGTCGGATAAAATTGATTCGGCAAGAACCATCTTTACAGAACTGGATAAAAAGAATACAAGTGATGAAGATTTCTTTTTAGCCTACGCCTCATTGGAATATTGGAATGATCAGACTGACAAAGCTATTGCAATTACAGACAAAGGGCTTAGCATACATCCGCAGTCTCAGGATCTACTGCTGTTAAAAGGTAAAATAAGTTATGGCAATGATCATTATGAGGTTGCCGAAAAGGCAATTAATAGTTTATTGGCAATTAATCCAAAAAATACAGAGGCCAGAGCACTGGCAAAAAACATTGAAGAATACACAGCAAAAAATGCGATCGGCCTGACGTACAATTTCGTCTATTTTGACAAACAGTTTGATCATAATTGGCACATTGTTGGATTAAGTTATAAACGGGCAACACCAATAGGATCAGTTATTTTCAGAACTAACTATGCGAATAAATTTGCAGAAAATGGCGTCCAATTTGAGATGGAGGCTTACCCACGGATTTCAAAGATATTTTACCTATATGTCGGTGCTGGATATTCCAATAATGTGGGAATTTTTGCGAAATATAGAACTGGTGTGTCTCTCTACGCCAATCTTCCGAACAGCTTTGAGGGGGAAATCGGATATCGTCAGCTTTATTTTAGTGACAACATCTGGATGTACACGGCTTCAGTCGGAAAATATTACCAAAACTTTTGGTTCAATCTGAGAACTTACCTTACACCGGGCGAAAAGAATATTTCCCAATCCTATACCGGAACAGTCCGCTATTATACAAAAGGAGCAAATGATTACTTCGGATTTAGTGCCGGAACGGGTCTGAGCCCCGAGGAAAATCGAAATAATCTATTGGACAACGCTTCCTATAAATTAAAGACATTCAAAGTAGGTGCCGAGTATAATTTCTCCGTTAAGCAAAGTAACCTATTTTCAATTTCGGGCACCTATTATAACCAAGAATTCAGGCCAAAAGAGCGAGGGAATCAATTGGACATCATCCTTGGTTATATTCGAAAATTCTAGTTCTTCTTTGTTCGATTAAAGTAATTTGTATAAACACTATCCGGAAGAAGTCGCTTTTGCGTATAAAAAAGTTTGTTCTTGCGCTTAAATAATTCAAAGCGCTTGGACAATTCTTCTTTCGCATTATCCGCGGCGGCATCTTCATTGAGCACACCATCCAGTTTATACAGTTGTCCATCGGAAAGATGGTAACTGCCTTTCACAAAATCAATCAATTGATTTTTACTCTGCATCATGGCTATACCATCTCCCTGTGCCGAAGCACCCTTATCGAGTCCCTCACCGATCCATGTAACTTGGGCAGGAGTTTTAAGCCCAAAATTCTCACGATAGTAGGCCAATATAGAAGGCGCGACATCAAAATGGCTAACAAAATTATGAAAAGTCTTTGGCCCTTTTAAAAGTGGCGAATAAATCAACAGTGGAACATGATAACGATCGATTTTGCTTTGCAATGGTATCTCAGGCATCGCGTGATCTCCAGTTATGACAAAAATAGTATTTGCAAAATCTGGTCTCTTTTTATATTCTTTAAAGAACTGCTCCATCGCATCATCCAAATTCAGTACCGAAACAAGTTGGGTACGGTTTTCCAAAGCCCACTTTTTTTGTTCCGGTGTAAGGTCCAATGTTGCTATACGTTGATCAAACAATTGCTCATAATGAGCCGCATTATTGATCAAAAACGGATTATGGGTTGATAGCGTTAAAAGCACATGGAAATAAGGGTGTTCCTGTACTTTCTGCACTTCAAGAAGTTTGCTAAAGACAGCTTGATCTTCATATCCCCAGCTCTCCCCACCCTTTTCGGGCAATTTTTTATAAGGAGGTCCGAATGCCGCTTGGTCCATAAGCATATCTATTTTATTATAATCCATGAACTTTTTCATGAAATCAAAATTAGAATGACCACCATAGAAAAATCCAGTATTGAATCCATTACTCTTCAGAATATTAAATAGATTGAAGTTATCTGGCAGGGTGTCTTGTTCCAGGAATCCATGTGTAGCAAAAGGCAACGAACCTGTTATGGTCGGTAAAACGGAAAATGTCCGACCCGAGGAACTCATATTATTATCCCAATACAAAGACTGCTGCTTCAATGTACCTATAAAAGGTGTAAAATTGCCAATATAGCCATTTTCAGCACTATAGGCATGGCCTAAACCCTCGATAACAAGAATGACCAAATTGGGTACTTTCGCTGTTTTTTGCATGTATGTCCCCAGGAAATCTTTCGTATCCTCTTTTTTCAAAAAAGGAAATTTAGTATCCAACACTTTTGCATCATCATCGTCTTTATTGAACATAGCGAACATCCCCGGGTGATCATCCACGTAATTGGATAAATTAGAATCAAAAAAATAACGCCATTTACTCCGGCTTGCATTGGCTACGAATTCATCTTTTTCAGCGCTACCCCTAAAAAACGAAGCCGAGGAGATGAAAAACGATATGATCCCCAAAGATAACAGTGCAATACTAGCATAGGGCTTTTTGAATGTCTGTTTATTGGCAATCCAAAGGGGAACCCAAGAAATTACGATCAATAATAAAAGTAAAGCAATATTGGTAAAACTCAACATACCGCTAGCCTCCAAAATTTGCTTCATCTCTTCCGAACTATAATAGAACATATCAGCTCCAAGCAAATTTCTGGATTCGCCAAAATACAGAAACAAGATGAATTGCATAACGACAATAAACGAGAACGATATGACCATAAGAAGTCTCGCCCAAAAACTGCTTATGAACTGAAGCAATAAATAGCCGATTCCCAAACAGGCCAAGGCTTGAAAGATGAACAGGATGTTATCCAAAAACAGGTACTTCCCGGCATGTGACTCCGAAAGCTGAACAAATCGACGACCGTACCACCACCATTCTACACCAACGGACAACATATACAAGGCAAAGACGACCAACATAACAGGTCCTAAGCTCTGTAACGACAGATTTAATCGCTGACCGAGGTATTTCCAAACCGACTCATTCGCATCTTTTTGTTGAAAGCCTTGTCGTGTCATTTCTCCCCAGCCATGCTGCTTCCGAAAGTAATCAACAACCCCCTGTACCCCGGCTTTAACAACAATTGGGTGAAAGTATAAAGGTTCTAGTATCGCCGTAGTTATTAGGGTGGAAAGATCTCGTTTCTTAGAATAAACCTGATGACTAACAAGATCAACCAAGATTGCATAGATCGAATACAAAATTCCGGAAGCAATAACCAATGCAAATAGCGCAAAGAAGAATGGCCAGTTGATGATTCCCAGAATAAAAAAGATTATAAAAACAATATAGCCTGTAAATTCGACAATGGGCCCCAGGAATTCGAAGAAAAACCAATAAGGCATACTGACCATACCAAAACGGCCATATTTCGGATTGAACATGAGTTTCCGATGTTTCCATAAGGTCTCCATCGTGCCCCGCATCCAACGATTACGCTGTTTACGTAATACTTCTTTTGACTCGGGTACTTCGGTCCAGCACAATGGATCAGGAATGTTGACCACCTCGTAGGCTTGCTTTTGCTCCTCCATATAACGGCGCATACGAACAACAAGCTCCATATCTTCTCCTACCGTATTTCGGTCATACCCCCCACAAGCCAATACGATCTCCCGGTCAAAAGCGCCAAATGCCCCGGAAATAAGAATTAAACCCGAAGCCCTTGACCAAGCCATTCGACCTAAAATAAAAGCACGGATGTACTCTAAAGCCTGCGTACGCCCCAACCATGATTTTGGAAGATTAACGTCCACGACAGAACCATTCACGACATTACAGTTATTGGCCAAACGTATAACTCCGCCGCAGGCTATAACGCGTTTGTCGGTCTGCTCCAAAAATGGCTTTGCTAATTTTAGAATAGCATCCTGTTCCAAAATACAGTCTACATCAATACAGACGATATAATCTCCAGAAGAAATATTAACGCCGACGTTGAGCGCATCAGCCTTACCGCCATTTTCCTTGTCAACAACAATCAGCTTCTTAAATGCTGGATTTTTGCTCTTATAGATTCCCCTTATATCCTTAGTCTCAATATTTCCCTGAACAAAAAAAGACGTTGGTTCAAGTTCATAAGAGGCGATCAATTTCAAAATTGAGTCGTCTTTACTACCATCATTGACGATGATAATTTCCAGATTATGATAATATAGCGACAATAAAGAACGTACATTTTCAACGATGGTCATCCCCTCGTTGTAGGCTGGAGCAATGAGACTGAATGTAGGCGCGTTGGGGTTGGTAGCAATAATACTATAATCCGTAAACGTATTATTGTGTTTGTAACGAAACACCGCTCCATAAGCGTATAGCCCTATCCAAGTATAGATAATAAATACCGCTGCCGAATAAAGCAAAAATAACCAAACTATAATTTCGTATACGATATGGGAAAACTCTAACATTTTTTCTCTTGCAATGCGTGTTTAATAATTTGTGTAAGTTCGTCGTATGTATCTTCACGTTGTGAAATTTCGCGCAGATATAGCTCTTCTCCCAGCACAACGAGTACTTCTGCGGCAGAAATTTTAATTGACACTTGACTATGATTCCAAAGTTGATCCTTCAGAAAATGCTCACTTTCTCTACTTTTGGCAATTTTCATAGCTTTAAGGATTTCAATCTGAACTTCGATTGGTTGCAGATCAAAATTTTGTATAAATTGCTGAATTGTCCCACTGTTCTCAATGGCCTGCAATGTTCGTATGGCTTGTATACGAACTTTCGTAGATGGATGATCCAATAGGTTAAAAACTTCCGTATAAAAAGTCATCAATCTAAATTTTCGGATCAAGCGCAACGTAAATATGACAACAGAATCATTTGAACTCTTAAGCCAGGTATCAACGTGTAACTCCGAAAGCTCGGGTATTTCATGGATGGAAAACAATAAACGTAATTGTTGCCAGTCTGATAAGGGACGATCAAAATGATCCAAAAAACCAAGCCCCTCATACCCTTTAAAAGTTACGATTGCATATTGAGCTTCTTGATATACCGCAGTGCGGGAATCATTAAGCTTGGCTGTTATCTCAGGGATTGCTGGTTCGACATTCATCGCAGCAAGCTCTTGAACCCCACCGGCAACCAAATAAGCTTTTCTATGCCGAAGCTTTCGCCAAGCTTCATCCTCCAATTTAAAATCATGAAACAACCTATTGATCGATTGTTTAGCTCCACCAGAAAATTTTCTATCAGAGTCAACTAATACATCTAAAAAAAGAGCTCGAAAAGACGGTTCTTTCAAGTATGTCGCAAACTCCAGATCTCGATCGCCATTCTCATCGCCACCAACAATAGTTTCCATAATCTTGTACTCGATGATCTGTCTCCAGGATTGCCTATTATGAAGGATTCTATAGCTATAAAAGCTGTATCCCAGTACCGTGATAATCAACAATAGTACTAAAATCAATACGATAACAATCGCCAGAATAAGCTCATGTAGCTCGATATGGTGATGCATAATTTTATTTATTTATTAGGCGTTTTATCCTAAGAATCAGTTCATTTGGACTAAATGGCTTAACCATAAAATCCGATGCACCTAAATCAAATGCATCGACCACGACCTCCTCTTGGCCCATACTTGATAATACAATAACTGGGATCTTCTTTCCAATACTTTTTATTGCCGAAAGAATTTCAATACCAGAAGCAAAGGGCATCATAATATCCGTTACAACTAAATCCAAATCCAGCTCATTAATTTTCTCGATGGCTTCACGGCCATTTCTGGTCAGCACCACTTCGTGTCCTTCTTTTACTAATTTGTGTTCAACAGTACGCAGTATCAATTCGTCATCTTCCGCTATTAAAATCAACATATCATTATTTATTTAAGATTTTTGTAATTAATTCCAGTCCTATATCCATTTCTTGTTCGATTGCTACAAAAGCGATCGCAAGGTCAGTTTCAATCGTTGGGCTGGTCTCCAAGTCTTTAGTCATTTGGGCCAACCTGATAAGTCCAGCAGTCGATGAAGTTCCCCGCAACTTATGAAGGAGTTCTTTGATGCGTACAATATCGTTTGTATCAATTGCCTCCTTTAACTGCTTTCTAGACCCCGTTATTTCCCGGACGACCAAATCCAGAAAAAAGGTTAAAAATGCGGGATCATCACCGGCTTGTTCTTCCAGGCGCTGCATATCCAAATGCTCATCCAAATCCTCCAGATCCGAAGCTTCTGCAGCACTAGGTTTTACCGATAACATCGCTTTTTCCAGGGCCTTGAATAAATCCTGTTGTCGAATAGGTTTAGCTAGAAAATCTGACATCCCCGCTTCGAGACAGCGTTCCTTTTCGCCTGAAATATTACCGGCAGTAACACCGATAATAGGTGTTTCAGCATAAGCTGCCATTTGCCGGATCTGTTTGGTTGCTTCAATCCCATCGACCTCGGGCATCTGAACATCCATCAAAATAAAATCAAATTGTTTTTCTTTGCAAGCATGAATGGCTTGTGCTCCGTCAGAAACTTCAGTTAAGAGCGCTCCTGGCATTATGCTTGCCATCATTCGTAAATTAAGTGCCATGTTAACGGCATTGTCGTCTGCCAAGAGCACTTGAACGTCCTGACCGTACAAATCCGATGATAACGATAAGTTTGCATTCGCCTTTAATTGCACTGCATCTTCCCTATTTTGTTGTATCGCCCTTCTTAAAGTCGAATACAGTTCCTCAGATTTAATCGGCTTAAGTAGACAGAATGACCGCTCCTCTTGTCTAAATGCTGAAATCACCTCATGCTCTTCTGATGAAGTGTGCAACACGATCAAAGGGATACCTTCTTCCTGTTTTCTAAAGAGTTCTTTGATTTTTTCTATCGTTTCGAGGCCCGATAAGATCGGCATATGATAGTCCATTAAAATAACATCGAATCGTTCCCCTTTCATCAGTAACTGTAAGGCTTCCATGCCGTTTTCTGCGAGGACAGATTCGACGTTTTTATAGGCCAACATATGTTGCAGGATAATCCGGTTATTCGCGTTGTCATCGACAACAAGGACACGATTTAAAGGCAAAGCTGTATCTTCATCCTCCATTTCTTCACATCGGACCTCGATATCAAAATAGAACGTCGATCCGACACCCAATTCGCTTGTCAGATTCAATTTACTTCCCATGTATTTCAAGAGGTTGTTGGAGATTGTCAAACCGAGTCCCGTGCCGCCGTATCGTTTACTTACAGAGCTATCTTCTTGCGTAAAAGCATCAAAGATGCGTTGTTGTTTCTCGGGTGGAATTCCTATACCGGTATCTCTGACCTCAAAGCGTAATGTTAATTTATTCTCATCATTGCGAAGTTTACAGATCTTAAATTCGATTTCGCCTTTTTCCGTAAACTTAACTGCGTTACCTAATAAATTCACCAACACTTGCTTAATACGTGCCTCGTCAATCCAAACAAAAGCCGGCAGTCCCTGCTCAATATTCAAAAGCAGTTCGACTTCTTTTCGTTGTGCTTGATAGAGAACAACATTAATAACCTGATTGGCTACATCATAAACGTTATACTTATCGACAAATAATTCGAGTTTACCCGATTCTATTTTTGAAAAGTCTAAAATGTCATTAATAATATTGAGTAAGCTATTTCCCGATTCATTGATATAGCCGAGGTATTGTAGCTGTGTATCATTTAATGGTGTTTTTAACAACAAATCGGAGAATCCGATCACACCATTTAAGGGAGTTCGAATTTCATGACTCATATTGGCGAGGAATTCGGACTTTGCTTTACTCGCCAGATCGGCCAGTTCCTTCGCTAACTTTAATTCATCATTTATTTTTACCGATTCCGTGGTATTTTGTGTAAAAATAATGATCCCACCTATACTTCCATCAGCAAGATGCCAAGGTCTTACTTCCCAATTGAAATGTTGCGCTTCGGCAAGTCCACCAGCCTGTATGACCTCATCCGTATTCTTATAAGGTATTCCCTCCAGCGCATCAAGGTAGATTTTTTTTCTATTTTCTGGGATATTTGGAAACAGTTTGAAAAAGTTACTATTTGGCGGCAAACTTACCCCTTCGTGAAAATCTTCCAACCATTGATTACTGACTGAAATATAGTTAAAGTCTCGGTCAAACATAGCAACCGAAGCAGGAACATAATCCACAAACGCACGTAACATAGATTCTTTGCGTTCCAGTTCCAAGAAGAGCGATTTACTTTGATCGATATCCTGAATAATTCCAAAAACGCGCTTACACACATCGTTTTCAAATTCGGGAATACCTTTTACCCGTACCCAAATTGATTCTCCATCTTGCTTTAATAGACGCAATTCGGTATCGTAAGGTGTTCTTGATGTAATGGCGTCTTCGAAAACCCTACGCAAAACAACCTGACTTTCCGGCTCATAAAATCCGATTGCATGTTCAAAATCAGGTGTAAAATCGGGAGCCACACCATGAATTAGCTTAGTGGAGTCGGACCAATAAACCTTGTTTTCAACTAAATTGACCTCCCATCCGCCAACCTGAGCGACAGCATTGGTCTGCTCCAGGATTTGTTTGGTATGCAAAAGATCATTTTCAAGCCGCAATCGATCCGTCATATTCAAGGCCGTACTGACAACATAAGACCGTCCATTTTCATCCGTTTCCAACATATTGTGGTATAGCCAAGAAATGTCTTCACCATCTTTTGTTTGGAGAACCATCATTCCGGAATCCTCTTTATTGCTGGCAATACGTTTGAGATATTCTTCAACCAGACCGACATGATGAGACGGAACCAATTTCTTGAGGTTAAGTCCTTTTACCTCTTCTTTGGCATACCGCAATATCTCTCTTCCTTTTTCATTGACAGATAGAATATTACCATCCAAATCATGCATGCTCATGAGGCCGATCGCATTTTCAAAAAAGCTACGAAATCTACGTTCGGAATTCTCCAACTTGAGTTTTTCTTCGCGCTCTTTTGTTACGTTTCTGCCAAAGGCCAGGATATCATGATTTATCGGATCATATTTGAAATGCCATTCAATTTCGACAACTTGGCCATTTTCTATTTTAGTCCTACTCGTAGATTGAATTCCGTACTTTGTTTCCTCAACTCGACCCAAGTCCGATACTAACTCCCTTTCAGTGTCTCCCAATAATGTAAAAATAGATTTGCCTAAACTATTCGATCTGGACAATCCCAAGACTTTACTAAATGCGGGGTTAATTTCTTTTACCTTGCGCGCCTCATCCAACACGCAAATAATATTGTTTGTCAAGTGAAAAATTTCGGAGAAATAACCTGCCTGTACTTTTCGTTTTTTTCCCAATAATATTTTGGTCACTGCCTTGCCAAGCTCTTCCAACGAGTCTTTTTGTTTATCCGAAAGCTTTTTCGGATGGAAATCAATCACACAGATTGTTCCAAGAGCATCGCCATCATCATCCAAAAGAGGAACTCCGGCATAAAAACGGATATTTCCTTCGCGAATCAATGGATTGGAAGAGGAACGTGGATCTTCAAAAGTATCCTCTATAACGAGGACCTCTTTACTCATTATGGTGTATTGACAGACTGTGTTCTTCCTTTCAACAGTATCTAATTCCATACCCACACAACTCTGAATGCGTTGCGTTTCTTGCTCCATCATTGCAATTAAGGAAGCAGGACAGTCGGTAATCAAACAGGCCGCTTGCGCAAAAACGTCTAATTCAGGGTCTTTCCCGAGTCCCATTAACTCATAGGACTTTAATTTTTCTATCCTTCTTAACTCATTTTCAGGAAAAACATTATTTGCCATTCACTTCTAATATTTAGATCTGGTTTATTGTGACCGTGAAGTTAATAAAAACATTGTTTACCCCCTAAACAATAAGGAAATATTGGTCAGATAATGTTTTATAAAGAACAAACAACAGCTAAATTAGTTGATGAAATAAAAAGATTTACCATACGTCTTCTTCATAATTTAGTTATTTACTAATTGAATTTTATAAAGCTTGACCTTATTAAGAAAGACAAACTGTACGTTTAGGAAGTCTGTACAAACTGATCAAAAAAATAGCTTAAAAAAGAAAGAGCCCCGCTAGATGTGATAGCGGGGCTCTTCAATATGTTTAAATTAAAAAAGTTTTTCAATACTCTGTTCGGCATAGCCAGCACTTGCTGTCATTCCCTTCCCTCCAATGCCGGTTCTAACATGTATTCTTGGGCTAACGTCGATTTCAAGAATATGATCTTTGTGTTGCGAATAATAACATGCCCAAGAAGATGAAATCCAGGTACGCTCCATTGGCATGATACGGTTGGCTTCTGCAATCATCAATTCATTGATATAGGAATTTACTGAGAAGCCCAGTTCATCCAATCTGTTTCCCGCTGCATATTCATGCGAATCACCGATAATAATGCTACCATCCGTGGCCTGTTTAAATAGGATATGAATTCCATAATTGCGTAGCTCCTGATAGTAATCAGGCATTGGAATTGTCTGAAACGATGGACAATATTCTTCAAAACTCTCGTATCGACGAATGGTCAACCCAGTTAAGATATTCCCAGGAAGATGAATATGAGCCAAAGGCTTTGTACGCATCATTTGCAGCTTGCTAATTTCAAGCCCGCTATTATCAAACAAGGAACGATATAAAATTTTAAACTCGTATCCATTGCAGATAAGCAATTTCTTCCCTTCAAAGTTTTCTAGCGTACTGCTCGTGACAACAACAGCATCATTTTTATCCTCGCAGGCCACAATTGTCGTATCGTATTTCAACGTATAGTCCACAAACTTATTTTGCATATAAATATGCAGCTGTCTAATCATTGACTCGGGTTCTACACTGAGTTCCTGCGGAAAAAAGATAGCCTCTTTAACATAATCAGCATTCATTACGGGATATTTCAATAAAACCTGTTCCTTTGACCAAAGTTCATGATCATATCCTTTTCCCTGATAGTGCTTAGATAACTCGTGAAGCACCTGAACTTCATCACTATCCGAAGCAATATAGATGCTGCCGTTATTTCTAACGGATATATCCATCTCTTTCTGAATAGACTGATATATTTCAAGTCCTCGCACACCATAATCAAACCATTCGCCTGCCATCCCCGATGGCACTACTTGTCCGAAATTACGAACAGTAGATCCCACGGGGAAATTATCTTTTTCGAGTTGGAGCACGCGTAATCCCATTTGTAACGCATGATAGGCATGAAAGGTCCCTAAAATACCACCCCCAACAATAATTAAATCATATGTATTTGTTTTCATCTTTATAAATAGAATATCATAAAAAAGTATAGTTAACTAATTTGCACTTCTCCTTTTGTGGTATGCCAAGGGGCCAACAACTCATCATCACTTCCTTTCATCTGTTCTTTTTTTCGAATAAAATAGAGTAGAGAGAAGATACCCAAAATAGCTCCGATAATAGAGGCTAAAAAGACCAATTGAATAAAGTAATTTCCCCAAGTAACAGAATTTGGCATAAATTCTTTGTTTACCAATATCAGAAAACTACCCAAATAACCGATTGAGTCAGCCATATACATAACAAAACCAATATTACTTTTCATACGATATGTTGCGATCATTCGCTCAAAAAATATGGCATTGTAAGGAATGTATGCCATATACAAGCCCAAACCGACCAGCAACATCCAACTTAAACCGTCAATCCATTGTTTCGTAAACAAATAGGTAGAAATACCTGCAGTCAGAAAACCTATAATGATCATATAGTGGATCAACTTGAATGCTTTAAGATTATTTTTAACCATGATTAGACAACTTACCAGCAGCAGTACAATCAAGGAGATAGTCCCATCAACTTTTGCAAAAATGCCTGCCCCTTTCACATGTAACATTTGCCAGATTTCAACCTCAAAATTATCGCGTACATCACGTAAAATAGTAAGCATGGTGTAAACGATAATAGTCAAAACGATACCCGGCATAAAGGTTTTAAAAAAGTGTTTTCGCATTTTACTATCCATCGCAATGCGCTCCGTCCGTAGCTTCTTATCCTCTTCTGTTGGCCCTGGAGCATTTTCCAATATCCATACACACAAAACAAAGGGCAGAAAAAACAGTAAACCCGTCAAAAATGGCATCCAAAATTCGTTAACATGAAAAGAAGACATCAACCACCACCCAATCGTTTTTATCAGTCCTGAAGCGAAAATCAGGCTCACAGACATCACTGCCCCCATAATCTCTGTAAACCGCCTTCCTTCTAAATAGCTAAATACCAACCCCCAAACCATTCCCAATGGAAAACCATTGATAAAAAGAAAGACAACATTCCAAGGTCTCGGACAAACTGCAAATGCCAAAAGCCCTATCCATGAAATACAAATCAAACCGATTAAATACCGCCCTCTATTACGTTGTTTACTTTCAGAGATAAATTTAATGCCATAAAACTTGGACAACAAATACCCCAGCATTTGAATGACCACCATACAGACTTTATAATCGACACCAAAAATAGTATCATTTGCAAAAGCAGATGCCGTAAATGACTTTCTAAATGAATACATACTCGTGTAACATAAAAATGCTGTAACAGCCAGAACAATAGCCACAGATTTCTCATCCAGTCTATTTATGCGTCTTTTTATTCGTTGGTTTAACTCCATCATTTAAACTTGTTAACAGACCTCATTGTCCGCAATCAAAAGTAAATTTTGGAAATTAACACAAGACTAAACTTTTGTTAAGTATTTATAAACAAATATAAGCATCCCTTTGCGATACGAAAAGTATAAAATGAAAAAAGCATCATTGAATGATTCAATGATGCTCTGACAGTTAACATGTTATCCTCTATTTCTTATTTTCAAAAAAGTATACAATTAGCATGACGGCCTTTTCACTTCCAACATTACGCGGTGTATGTGACAATCGACCATTAAAAAAGATCGAATCGCCCTCTTCTAAGCTAATTTTTTGATCATTGAAGATGTACTCAACCTGTCCGCTAATGATATATTTATATTCATAAGCTTCGGTCTCAACCATTGGTCGCTGTGCATCTGGAAGCAATTCCAAAAGAACAATATCCATTGTCGAACTATCCATCGCAGATGTAAAAATCCTTTTATAATGGAAACCTATCGCCGACTCTTTTTCAAACGGACTATAAGTATCTTTTTTCCGAACGACCACGGGGCCTGAATCCAATTCAGAATTAAAATCTTTAAAAAACTCATTAAGATCAATATTCAGTGCATTGATGATATTAATCAATACCAGTAAGGAGGGTATTGTTCTGTTATTTTCAATCTGCGAAATAAGTCCCTTGCTTACCCCAGCTCTATCAGCAACTTCCTGTATGGTAATTCCTTTTTCTTTTCGAATTTCCTTAATCTTATTGCTAATCTTGAATATCGTATTATCTTCCATAATTTGGCCAAAAGTAAACATTTTTCCTATGTCGTGTATATTAAGTTTTTATCACCTAATCATAGGTCACCTCTAAAATTAGGATATTTCACTGTTATCAGAAAACTGCGGTTCAATAGTCGGCGATCTTTTTCATCTTTTATCCTTCTGAGACTTGTTGAACACTATTGGTAAACTTTAACCCAGTCAACACGCATCTCAACAGGTAGCTGGTCTTGATTAACCTCCCCTACCCAACTTCCGCCCAACTGTTGGTCAATCAATAGATAAAAGGGTTGATCATAAGGCCACTGAGCGGGGTCTACTCCATTAACTCTTGGATAAGTAAAGGTATCAACTCCATTCACCTGAAATACAATACGATCGGGATACCAGCTTATCCCATACATATTATACTCTTCTGATTTGATCGAAGCGGTACCAAAATGTTTGGGATTCTCCTTTTGCCCCAGATCTAAGGTATAGTATGAATGCGTTGTCTGGTAAATGATATTATCAAAATTAAGATGTTCCATAATATCAATTTCACCATTTCTCGGATACTTTCCATACTTGTCCAACTCTGCCAACATCCACATGGCGGGCCATGCCCCTTTTGCACTTCCAAGTTTAGCTCGGATTTCTATACGTCCGTACTGAAAAGCAAACTTTCTCTTACTCCATATCCCACCTGTCAAAAATGGTCTTGAATCTCTATTTTTGTCTGTATTTTTAATTCCTTTAAGAATCAACTCTCCATTTTCCCATCCAAAACAGGCGTCATCTGTACTCATGTGTCGATTCCAGTCGGCTCCGCCTGCTGGAATCCGGGACCATTTACTACTGTCTAGCTTAGGGGAATTAAAGTGCTCTTCCCATACCAGCTTCCATTCCTTAACCTCGCGATCTTTCTTTTGCACATATACATAGGGATGATCTTTGGGACTATAATGAACACTACATGCAGAAAACAACAGATAAAAAAAACTTAGGCCTAGGACTCTTTTCATGATTAAAATTAGTGGTTTGCTCAGAAAAATGATTTAGGCCTAAATGTATATATAATTTACCATTCCTGACAGATTCCCGAACAATTAAGAGGGACTAAAACGCAAAGGAAAAAGGAAATGTAATTTTTTACTATCCTTAAAACATAGGATGTGCGTTTGCTGCATTTTTAGGCACATCTTGCTGTGCATCCCAATGCTCCACAATTTTACCTTTTTCCAGCCTGAAGATATCAATAGTCGATTTGAGACTACCATCTGGATTCTTATTTTTTAGGTGAATGAAAACCAAATCTCCATCCGACGCAATGTGTTGTACATCAATCTTCGTTTTGGGCTGCCCTTCAAACCATTTCGCCGCAGCGAGCTTAAATGCCGCTGCTCCATCCGCAACAGAGGGATTATGTTGGATATACTGAGGGGAAATGTACTTATCAACTGCAGAAACATCCTTATCACCAAACATTTGCTGATAAAAATCTAAAACGATTCTTTTATTCTCTTTGTTTTCGTCAAGTTGTTTTTGCGCAGCCTCCTTTGATTCATTTGTCTGCGGCTGCTGACAACCCAGCGTTAGCAATAAAACAGAGAAAGTCATGACCTTAACTATTGTTCCATTTTTCATCTTTAAATCTATTTTTAATTGAAGTCATCGATTCACACCCCACATTAACACAATCCAATTTACCTAAATTATACAATATATAAGGCTTTTATCTGAGGTCATTTACACTATAAAATATTGGCATGATAATTGGATTTATCGCTATAGTATAATATTCAGAAATATACATTTCATAAATTTAGGTTAATAATTGGTTAGGTTAAACACCTGAAGTCCCCAACTTCAGGTGTTTTTTTATATATTTTCGAAAATCAATATTGTTGTAAAAACAAAAATGCCAATTATAGCTTTTATTAATCTAGTTCAATAAAATTCCTTATTGCTCGATGTAACTTTACATCAGTTAAGAAAATAAAAATATCAGATATGGAAAATAGAATATTAGGACTACATCACATTACCGCGATAGCCGATAATGCAAAGCGAAATCTTGATTTTTATACGAAAAAGATTAATAAAGCCTAAATCGGCTAATAAAGAGTAGTTTACAAGAGTGGAGAACTCTATCGGTAACGATTTAGTAATGGTGCTTACTGCACTTGCTTTCACTTGATTACCTTGTAAATCATTAATGCAAATGTAATAAAAAATGGGTAGAGTACATTAGTGCTTTACCCATTTTTTCGCCCTTTCCTTTCTACTGAAATATCAATAAAATCTCCCCACTGGGGGTATTCTGTGATATTGGTTTCAATATTATTCCCAAATTTTGGCATATCAACAATAGATGCAGCTCCGAAACAAATTGTGAGAACTTCTAAACGACTATGCTATGGAAATCGTGTTGAATAAGATATTAGCGCAAATTCATCATCAGGAAGATAAATTTTCTTCTCAAAAGATGCCAACGGCGGAAGAGGCTTATCAAATGACCCTGTTCCTAAAGGAAATGTTGTTCAATATAAAAGCCCAAGTCGTACAGGATGGATTTACAAATGAACAGCAAGAAATTGACTTTTTCAAGAACATTAAACCACAAATCTTAGGGAAGCTCATTTACTATAATAAAGTCTTCCGCATCGAAACTACCTGCCCTGTGAGCAATGGCAAAATACACCAAAGCTATTATGAGAACCTATTAAAAACCCTCAAATTACAATATAAAGAAACTATTTGCAATGAGGATTTTTACAGATACTACCGTGCAGGCAGAATAGACCGTGACCATACTTATTTCAGGCTCGGACAAATCAATTACCACGATGGATTAAAGAGTGGTGTATTTGAAATTGACCTTAGCTTTTCAACATATTTTGATAACAAAATAGCCCACATTATAGCGAATGAATTACTTTATACTTATATGCTTACTAAAATCAGCCCCGAAGAAAATCCAGATTTGATTTTATTAAATGGAGAAGCAAACAAGGATATTTCGTGGACAAATTCTCAAAATGCACTTATCGAACTGATATATGCTCTTTATGCTTCTAATTCCATTGCACACGGAAAAATCGGCATCCGAAAATTAGCTTTGATTTTTCAAGTGCTATTCCGAACTCCCTTAAATGATATTCATCATTCTTTCCACCGAATGAAAACAAGAGCAGGTTCAAGAACTGCATTTTTAGACCAACTCAAAATATCCCTCGAAGAATATATGGATAAAGACCTTTAGCTATATCAAAAATAACCGTTTGAAAGCAGTACCAAAACGTACTGCTTTTTTCTTTGCCCATATCTGCCAATTGGCAAATGCTCTCAAAACTTCATTACAAAATATCCAAAATCCCATAAAAACCTTGTTAAACAAGGGTTTTCCCTAATTGTAAAAATTTTAAAAAAACAGACAAACCAATTGGCAAGGCTTGGCTGACAAACACTGCCACCTTTCACAATTTTGCATAGTGAACTTTAAAAAGCTATGCAATGAAAATAATAACCATCGAAGAAGACGTGTGGATACAGCTAAATAGCCGTATCAATGCCATTGCCGACTATTTGAAAAGACAGGAAGATAAAAGCTATGATGACCTGTGGCTCAATAACCACGAGGTATGCCAATACCTGCATATCAGCGAAAAAACCTTATGGCGTATGAGAACCAAAGGCGAGATTAGTTATTCAAAAATCTACGGTCAATATTTCTACACCATGGGATCCATAAAAGATATGCTTAATGCCAACGCCATACAGAGTAGTGAGGAATTTGTACAGGAGCTTATGGCAAAAGGTAAAAGCTATATAGAAAAAGGCAGAAAGCTAAAGACAGATAAAAAATAGGTATGAACCCTTAAAAATATCATTATGAATATTGACAGAATGGAATTTTTGGCGTGGATGGAACGCTTAATGGGACGTCTTGATATGCTGGGCGATAATATAGATGATTTACAGAAGAAACGTAATAGCATAGATGGCGAGGAACTGCTCGATAACCAGGATTTACTTCAGATGCTGAAAATCAGCAACCGTTCCCTGCAACGGTATCGCTCCATCGGCAAACTGCCCTATTATACTATTAGTGGAAAGCTTTATTACAAATTGTCTGATGTTCATCAATTCATCAGAGATAGCTTTAACCCACCCACAATTAAGATGAACGTCAATAAGTGACAAACACTGCCTTTGAGTGCCAAGTAATGCAATTCAGTGAAGGCTTCCTTTACATTCGGCATTGAATTTTAAAATTTTCAGACTATGAGTGAAGAAACAACAAATAAGCAGGAAATGCCCGAACAGTTATCGGACATATTGCTGGTGCTGGATAAAGAAAAAATGAAAATCCAAGCCGTAAAGAGTATAGACGAAAACGGGAAAATGGAAACTGTTGATCCCACGAAGAAAAACCAAAACCAGTTTATGCGTGTGGACAAAAGTGGTGATTTCTTTTCGAACTTCTTCTCCAATTTTTTCAGCCAGCTAAAGAACCCTACCAATTTTTCATTCTTTAAAGTGCCTGCACCTGTCGCTGTTGAAAAAGCACAGGAAATGCAAAAGCAGGTTGACAAGCCAACTCCTGAAGGCGAAAAAATAATGAAAGAGCACGAAGTAAAAATAGAACAGCAATCGGATAAAAAACAAGTAAATCAAAATAATATGGCAACAACAGAAACAACACAGCAAGCAAGCGAATACCGCTACAAACCGGAGCAGATTGATTGGGATACTATGACCAATCTCGGATTAAGCAAGGAATACCTTGAAAAGAGAAACCTACTTGAACCTTTATTGAAAGGTTACAAAACGAATGAACTCTTACCGATTGGTGTCAACCTCGGTGGTACAATTCTTCGTACAGATGCCCGCTTGTCTTTACAGCAAGCCGAAGACGGAAAAGTTGTGGTAGGAATACACGGCATCAAAAAAGAACCCAATTTGCATTTTGAATTTTTCGGGCACAAGTTTACGGATGAAGACAAAAAGAACCTGCTCGAAACTGGTAATATGGGGCGTGTGGTAGATTTGAAAAATTCCAAAACTGGCGAACTGATGCCTTCCATTATCAGTATAGACAGACTAACGAATGATGTAATTGCATTGAGGACGGATTTTATAAAAGTTCCAGATGAAATTAAAGGCGTGAAATTGGACGATGCCCAGAAACAAACCTTAATGGAGGGTAAACCGCTAAAGTTAGAGGGTATGATTTCTACCAAAGGAACAGAATTTTCGGCAACAGTACAATTCAATGCAGACAAGCGATATGTGGAGTTTCTGTTTGACCGCAACAATTCTAACAGGCAAACCCAAAGCAATGGACAAACTCAAAACAATCAGCAAAACCAATCTCAGGAAGCTCCAAAAACATTCAGAGGTAAAGAATTGACCGATGATCAACATAAGGATTTTAAAGCCGGTCAAACCATCTACATTGATGGATTGAAAGATAAAAAAGGGCAACCATATCAAGGTTATATCACTTTCAATAAAGAAAATGGAAAAACCAATTTTGAATTTCCAAATCAATACAAGGAAAGAGTAAAACCAACCGAAGCCCATAAAACGCAAACTGCTGTCAATTCGGAGGGCAAGACCAATGAAGCGACCAAAAATATCAAAGAGCCTTTGAAGTCTGGTCAACAAACACCGAAAAATAAACAACAGCAGGAACAACAGGAAAAGCCCAAAGCTCCAGCAAAAACCAGAGGCAAAAAAATATCTTAAAGTATGAAAACAATCATTGCAGAAAAACCAAGCGTAGCAAGGGAAATAGCAGGACTTGTGGGAGCATCTGATAAAAAGGATGGCTACCTTACAGGCAATGGCTATTTTGTTACGTGGGCATTCGGTCATTTAATAGGATTGGGAATGCCCGAAGATTACGGGATTTCGGGATTTGACAAAGCAGCTTTGCCAATACTCCCCAATCCTTTTTTGCTGACCGTCCGGAAAGTGAAAAAAGACAAAGGTTATACCGCCGATACAGGTGCATTAAAGCAATTGAAAGTCATTGAACAGCTTTTTAGCCGTAGCAACAGCATTATTGTTGCTACCGATGCAGGACGTGAGGGCGAACTCATTTTCAGGTACATTTATGAATACCTGAAATGTAACAAGCCCTTTGAACGCCTTTGGATAAGCTCGCTTACCGAAAAAGCCATTAAACAAGGCTTTGATAACCTTAAAGACGGGGCAGCATTTGACAGACTTTACCAGGCGGCACAAGGCAGAAGCCGTGCCGATTGGCTCGTGGGCATCAATGCTACACAGGCATTGAGCATAGCCGCAGGAAATGGTATCTATTCCCTCGGAAGAGTGCAAACGCCTACCTTGGCTTTGATATGCAAACGTTATTTGGAAAACAAGAATTTCAAGGTTAAGAATTATTGGCAGATACAGCTATCGCATAATAAAGAGTTGATAGATTTTAAAAGTATTTCCAAAACAAAATGGGAAGACCAAAAACTTGCCGTTGATACGCTGAAAGCCATTCAACGAAACGAAACTACAACAATTACATCAGTAGAAACCAAAAGCGTTACGGAACAACCGCCTTTGCTATTCGATCTTACCGGATTGCAGAAAGAAGCCAATAAAAAACTGAATTTGTCTGCTGACGAAACCCTAAATATTGCTCAAAGCCTCTATGAAAAGAAGTTTATCACTTATCCACGTACCGGAAGCAAATATATTCCTGAGGATATGTGGGCAGAAATCCCCAATCTTGTAAGGGCTTTACAGGACAGAGAAAGCTGCAAACAAGCGATTACAAAAATGAAATGGGGTCGCTTCAATAAACGTATTGTGAACGATTTGCGTGTTACCGATCACCACGGTTTGTTGATTACAGATAAAATTCCTTCAGCACTGAACGCAAAGGAAAACTCGGTTTATGATATGATTGCCTTTCGGTTACTCGAAGCCCTTTCACAAGCCTGCATCAAAGAGATAACCGATGTGGGTTTACAGGCGTTGCATTATGATTTTACGGCAAAGGGTTGTAAGGTTATAGAAGCGGGCTGGCGTTCCATCAAAGGCAGTTTCTCCGATGATGATACCGAGCCTGTACAGGATTTGCCCGAACTGAAAAAAGGCGATGAACTTAAAAAAAAAGAAGCCTCCGTTTTGGAAAAAAAAACCAAACCGCCTGTATTATATACCGAAGCAGGGCTTTTGTCGGCTATGGAAAGTGCAGGAAAGGAAATCGAAAATGAAGACGAACGGAAAGCCCTGCAAAATATCGGTATTGGCACTCCGGCTACAAGAGCCGCAATAATTGAAACCCTGTTTACCCGTAACTATGTACAACGTGAAAAGAAATCCTTAATCCCTACCGAAAAAGGATTGCAGGTGTACGAATTGGTCAAAGACCGTAAAATTGCGGATGTGGCAATGACCGCCGAATGGGAATTGGCTTTGCAAAAAATCGAAAACAACGAAGCCGATGCAGGGGCATTTCAAAAAGAAATGGAAACTTACGCCTCATCTATTACCAATGAACTGTTGCAAACTTCGATTGCTCAAAATAACCTGCCAAAATTGGTTTGCCCGAAATGTAAAAGCCAGCAACTCACTATCCGTGATAAAATAGTGAAGTGTCCTGATGAGGCTTGTAATTGGGTACAGTTCCGTAATGTATGTGGCGTACAAATCGGCATAGCCGATATTGAAAGCCTTATCAATAAAAAGAAAACTTCACTCATCAAAGGAATGAAAAGCAAGGCAGGTAAGAAATTCGATGCTTATATCGTGTTGAATGAGGATTGCAAAACCTCTTTTGAGTTTACCAAAAATAAAAGCTACAAAAAGTAATGGAAAATAAGCCTATTAGCATAATGGAAATCAAAAACCTGATTTATTCCATACGTGGAAAGCAAGTGATGTTGGATAGCGACCTCGCTTCCTTATACCAAGTGGAAACAAAAAACCTCAACAAAGCCGTAAAAAGAAATATTGAAAGGTTTCCTGCTTCTTTCTGCTTTCAACTGACCGAAGAGGACGTTGAAAACTTGAGGTTCCAAATTGGAACCTCAAGTTTGAGCTACGGCGGAAGACGTTATCTGCCCTATGTTTTTACCGAACAAGGGGTCGCAATGGCTTCTGCCATACTCCGTTCAGATATAGCGGTTAAAGTCAGTGTTGAAATTATGGAAGCCTTTGTAGAAATGCGGAGAATGCTTACCAGCAATGCCTCTCTTTTTCATCGTTTAGATAACATTGAACTGAAACAATTAGAAGCCGACCAAAAATTTGAAGAGATTTTTAAGGCTTTGGAAAGCGATAAGCTCCACAGTGAAAAAGGAATTTTCTACAATGGGCAGGTTTTTGATGCCTATGTCTTTGTATCAGACATTGTTCGTAATGCCAAAAACTCCATTATCCTGCTGGATAATTATGTGGATGACACAGTATTGACCTTATTGGGCAAACGCAATGATGATGTTACTGCCACAATCTATACCAAAAGCATTAACAATCAACTACGTTTGGATGTACAACGGTACAACAGCCAATATCCTCTGATTGAAATTGAGATTTTTTCCGATGCCCACGACCGATTTTTGATTATTGACGGTACGGAGCTTTACCACATCGGGGCATCACTAAAAGACCTGGGCAAAAAATGGTTTGCCTTTTCGAGAATGGATATTGAGGTGGGCAGAATGCTCAAAATCTTAAACCAACAATAAACCCTCTAATTCAGAGGGTTTTCTTTAGTTTTTTGATGCTTCAAAATGCTCTTGTACGTTCTTAAATTAACTTCAATAATATTTTTTCTTTAGCCATAAACTTGCCCTTACCAATAATATGAGTACCGGAACTTCTACCAGTGGGCCGATAACGCCCACAAATGCCTGTGGCGAATGAATACCGAAAACCGCTATTGCTACGGCTATTGCCAATTCAAAATTGTTTCCTGTGGCTGTAAATGCGATGGATGCGTTTTTATCGTAAGGAACTTTAAGGGATTTATTGATAAAGAAGCTCACGAAAAACATCAGTACAAAATAGATTACTAACGGTATTGCCACTTTTACTACATCCATTGGCAATTCCAATATTTTATCGCCTTTCAGACTGAACATTAATACGATTGTAAACAGTAAAGCATATAATGTAATGGGCGATATTCGGGGTACAAATTTCCTGTTATACCATTCTGTACCTTTTGATTTGATAAGGAAGTAACGACTTAAAAAACCTGCTAAAAATGGAATGCCTAAGTATATCAATACGCTTTCGGTTACGTCTTTCATTGATACGCTTACATTGAAGTTGGCTAATCCTAATTTTGAAGGTAATACGTTGATGAACAGCCAAACTAAGAAGCTATAAGAAAGTATCTGGAAGATACTGTTTAATGCAACTAACATAGCTGTATATTCTCTGTTTGCTTTAGCTAAGTCACTCCAAACGATTACCATTGCGATGCACCTTGCCAAACCTATCAATATCAAGCCTGTCATATAATCGGGTTCGTTCCGTAAAAACAAAACTGCTAAACCGAACATCAGTACCGTGCCGATAACCCAATTCAGCAATAAGGATATACCGATTACTTTTTTATCCTTAAATGCCATAGGTAACAATGAATAATCAACCTTTGCCAATGGCGGGTACATCATCAATATTAAACCTATTGCCAACGGAATGTTTGTAGTGCCTACGGATAGGGCATTTGTAATTTTTGAAATACCGGGAAAGATATATCCCAATCCTATACCTACTGCCATTGCAAGGAATATCCATAAGGTAAGGTATCTGTCTAAGAATTTTAGTTTTGGTTGCATTGCGTGGCTAATTTGTAAGTTCTTTATATTGGTTTGATGTCAATAATTTTTCTAATTCTGCAATATCTTTTATTTCAATTTTTATCAGCCAACCATTTCCAAAAGGTTCTGAATTGATTAGTGTTGGTTCTTTTAATAAGCGTTGGTTCGTTTCAATGATTTTACCCGATACAGGCATAAATAAATCACTGACCGTTTTAACCGCTTCAACAGAGCCGAATACTTCATCCTGCTGAAAACTATATCCAACATTGGGTAAATCTGCATATACGATTTCGCCCAATTCGCTTTGTGCAAATTCTGTAATGCCTATTGTACCTGTGTTGTCGTGTACGCTTATCCACGTATGTTCTTTTGAATACTTTCTATCGGTTGGAAATTCCATTTTTATAAATTTTTAGATTAGTAACCTCTCCTTAAATTTTCTGCGTATTCGTTTGGTAAAATGCTTTCCTCTACTGCTTTTGCTGCTCTTTCAATATCATAATCAAAGCGTATAAATTCCACACTGATACTGTCTTTATCCAATACAGAACTTTGCTCGTTGATAGTAAGTATTACATAACCGCCTCTTACATCGCTGTCTTTCGGCTTTCCTACCGAACCTATATTGATGGCGTGTCTGAAATGGTCTTGTCCGTCAATTCCCGAATTTAAAATACGGTGGTATGGCTTATGCGTATGCCCGAAACACATAATGTCTGCGTCTGCCTGTTCCATAATTCTAAGCATACTTTTTTCTTCCCTGTCTTCAAATAAGTATTCGTTTATCTTTCTTGGGCTACCGTGTACCAATAGTAAATTGAGCTTGTCCTCGTTCAACTGAAATTCTACTTTGATATGTGCCGGAAGTGTACGCAAATAGGCTCTTTCTTCATCTTTCATAATAGAGTTGGTAAAGGAAATAGATACGCTGCCATTGCCTTTTTCACTATCGGTTTTATAAGCACATCCGCAATCATTGCTCATACGCCCGATGCCAAAATCATAATTCCCTGCAATGGTTGGTATTTTCCTTTTACGGATTTCGTTCACTACTTCATTTGCCCAAATGTTATAGCCTACCAAATCGCCTAAGCAATAAATACTGTCGGGATTTCTTTTTTCTACATCTTCAAAAAATGCTTCTAATGCAGGTAGATTGGCGTGAATGTCACTGAATAATGCGATTTTCATTTTTATTTATTTTTATGATTATACTATTAACAACATCCTGAATTTGGTGTGCAACAAGTGGTACTGTTTAGCTCTGATAGTTTTACCTTTTGTTTCTCTGTTGGAATACCGCAAGCATCCTGAGCAAGACAAGCGGTTTGTTTATTCTTCAATACAAAATATTTTCCGTTAAAGTCTAAATCGTATTTACCAATCGTTTCGCTTTGGTATTCTACTTCTATTTCAGCATCTTCAATACCCAATTTTTCTTCAGACAGTTTGATGATATTCAATAGTTTTCCTGGTTTCAATCTATGTTCATAATCGTTGGCATTCCATAGCTGAAAGTTTACTACTTTTTCATTGCGGATTACACCGCCGCAATCAATAAAATTTTTATTGATTTGTCCCACTTCGGTAACGTGGAAATGTTCGGGAACAGGCGTTCCGTTCTCTAACTGAAATTCAACATTCTCTAATGTTGGTAACATTTCTTTGATTTTTGATAGTTTCATATTAACTGAATTTTAAGTAGCACAATAAATGTTATATTGCAATATAACGATGTTAAATATTAAAAAAATGCTATGGGCAGCACTTGGTTACTTTTACCTCCTGATTGAAAAACGCATTAAATTCCTCTTGAATTTCATTCCATACTTTTTCATCAATACAATAGCAAACAGATTTTCCCTCAATCGTTCCCTGAACGATACCGATGTTTTTTAATTCCTTTAGATGTTGTGAAATGGTTGCCTGTGCCAACCCTAATTCCTCAACCAAATCGTTACAGATGCAGGCATCTTGATTGATGATATATTGAAGTATAGCAATCCTTGCAGGATGCGCCAAAACCTTAAATCGAGAAGCCAGCTTATTCTGTTGGTCTGTAAATATTTCTGATTTGGTAAGTCCCATAGTTTACACTTTTACATCGCAATATTACGATAATAAGTTTAAACACAAAAGTAGTTTATGAAAAAATATTCAAATCTTAATTCTTTTCAAGTTTCTATTTCAATTTACTAAGTGGTAAAACCCTACCTCTCAAAGCCAAACCCTGCCACTTCTGCAAAGGGGCTCATCTACTGCTATAATTTTAGGCTTCAAGTAAAATTCTAAGCAAAATTATAGTATGGATACACAGCAAAAAGACCTATCGTATTTCAGGTTACGATTACAAGAATTATTAAATACCAGCTTTCCCGAAAAAGCAAATGACCAAAAATTTATTGAGCAACGTTCTTCGTGGGGCGCCAATGCTTACGAGGGGGCTTTTAGTTCGGGAAACGCTATTGAGCAATGCAACGAAATAGCCAATTACATACTTTTTGAGGGCTTGCACTTCTCCAAATTCGACACCGTTTTTCAGGTGGTATGCAATGAGTTTGATACCATAATGGCAGATGAGGAACTGCGACCGTTCGCCCTGAAAATGTTCGCGGTTTGTGAGCCTGTTTTCTCCGGCTACCAGCTAACCGATGATTTCGCTTATAACACAGAGTACGACCTGCTCTATACCGAAATAACCGGAACCATCGCAATATGGATAGAGGAAAATGGGCTTCAGTAAAAAGCAACATCTCCAACAGAACATTGATGCCCTGCGAATTGCTTTTAAACTGGAAAAGGAGAAACGACAAGCCACCGTAGGCGAAAGACTGCTAATGATGCAATACAGCGGATTTGGCGGTCTTAAATTCGTGTTGAACCCCATAGCGAACGAAATAGACATCAATAATTGGAGAAAAACAGAACACGACCTTTTCCCGATTACGCAGGAACTCCACCAACTACTCAAAGAAAATTCAGAAGACGAAAAGCAATACCGCAGGTATGTGGACAGTATGAAAAGCTCCGTACTGACGGCTTTTTATACACCGCCACAGGTCATAGATGCGATTTCCGCAACTTTGCGTGAAAGCGGTCTGAACATTGATAAATTCCTCGAACCCTCCGCAGGTATCGGGTCTTTCATACAATCCTTTTCAGAAAATAAAAAAGCCAGTGTTACTGCTTATGAAAAGGATTTGCTCACAGGCAAGATTTTAAAACAGCTTTATCCCGAAAGGATAATCCGTATAAGCGGTTTTGAGGAAATCCCCGAAAAGGGACAAAACAGCTTTGATGTAATCGCCAGTAATATTCCATTTGGCGATACTTCCGTTTTCGACCTTTCCTATTCCCGAAGCAGGGACAGTGCAAAAGTACAGGCAGCCCGAAGCATACACAATTACTTCTTTCTGAAAGGTGGTGATATGCTCCGTGAGGGCGGTTTGCTGGCTTACATTACTTCACAGGGCATTCTGAATAGTCCGAAGAACGAGCCGATACGCAGGGCGTTGATGCAGGATAATAATTTGGTTTCGGCTGTCCGCTTACCCAACAACCTGTTTACGGAATATGCAGGTACGGAAGTCGGCAGTGATTTGATTATCCTGCAAAAGAATACGGGAAAACAAAACTTGACCGAAGCCGAAGAACTGTTTTGCCAAAGCAGGCAAACGGAATACAACACTCCGGGCAATGCGCTCTTTCAGGACAGCACAAGGATTGTGCATACCGACCGCAAATTAGATACCGACCCTTACGGACAACCTGCACTCATCTATACTCATAAAGACGGTGTTAACGGAATTGCCCAAGACCTCAAACAAATGCTTACGGATGATTTTGGTAAGCACCTGAATTTGAATTTATACAAAGGCGAACGGAACGATGAGCCTGCATTACAAATTCCTGTTACACCAACACCAACGGTTACACCTCCGGTTATCGAACCTGTAACCATTCAGCCGGAAATACAATCTTTATCTGTTCCTATAATCAATCGGGAAAGTCCGCAGGAATTAAAGCAACTAAGCATTTTCGACTTGTTTGAAAATGTGGACGAGCCTGTAATGGTTGCTGCTCCATCCAAAAAAACGACACAAGTTAAAAGGCAAAGCACCAACAAAAGAAGAGGTGCAATAGGTCGCCAACCTGACCTGTTCAGCAGTGCGATGCAGCAACCTTATACGCCTCCGATTACCAATAGAACTGCCAACGGAAGCCCATCTACCAATGGCAAAAAACAGGAAGCTATCGGCGACCTGTTTTCACAAATAAACGGGAATGGCCAAGCTGATAAGCCAGCCGTTCCCAATACCATTCCCGAACCTGCTCCTTATAGTGGCGAACTGCAATCGTACCACCGTAACGATTGTCTTGTTGTGGATAATGGTTGGGTCGGTCATCTGCAAGATGTAGATACATCAGACGGTACGGCAGTTTTCCACCCTTTGCAGTTACCGACCTTACAGAAAGCAAGAGCCGAAGCGTACATTGCTGTACGTGATGTTTACCAAGACCTTTACAATAAAGAGGCAAAGTTTCAGACCGAATACAAGGAAGAAAGGGAAACCCTTAACCGCCTTTACGATGCCTTTGTCAAAAGGTACGGAAACCTTAACAGTGCCGATAATATCAAGCTCATCAAAGCGGATAGTTCCGGCAAGGAAATCCCTTATTTGGAGCGTGTTGTTGGTGGCGTGGTACACAAAGCGGATATATTCAGCCGTCCGGTAAGTTTTTCAACGCTAACCATAGCAACCGACAATCCCGATGAAGCGTTGGCTGCTTCGCTGAACAAATACGGAAGCGTGGATTTGGACTATATGTCCGAAATCAGCGGTATTACCGATGATGCTTTGAAAGAAGCCTTACACGGTCGCATTTACTACAATCCTTTGCAAAAGGAATATGAAATATCCGAACGCTGGATTGCAGGAAACGTAGTAGAGAAAGCCCAAGAGGTACTGAACTACATTGAAAACAATCCCAATGATACTGAAGCCAAAACAAGCCTTACCGTTTTGGAAGAAGCCCGACCAAGACGAATTGAGTTTGAGGAACTCGATTTTAATTTGGGCGAACGCTGGATACCCACTGGCATTTATGCCCGCTTTGCTTCACATCTTTTTGATACGGACGTACTCGTTCATTACTCTGAAAGCTCCGATGACTTTTCAGTAAAGTGCGACCGTAAGAATTTGCATATATGGGAAAAATACGCTGTCAAAGCTGAAAGCAGAACGTTTGACGGGATTGCCCTGCTCAAACACGCATTGGTTAATACCACGCCGGATATTACCAAAAAAGTAATGGTTGGCGACCAAGAGGTCAAGGTGCGGGATATGGAAGCCATACAAATGGCGAATACCAAGATTGACGAAATCCGTACCGCCTTTACCGAATGGCTCCACGCCCAAAATGATGAGTTTAAAAGCAGGCTGACCGACCAATACAACGATACTTTTAACTGCTTCGTCCGACCGAACTATGACGGAACGCATCAGGACTTTCCGGGCTTAGACCGTAAGGCATTGGGCATTGAAGACCTGTATTCAAGCCAAAAGGACACGGTTTGGATGATAAAGCTGAACAACGGTGCTATCTGCGACCACGAAGTAGGTGCAGGAAAAACGTTGGTTATGTGTACGGCAGCACAGGAAATGAAGCGTTTGGGACTGGCACACAAACCGATGATTATCGGTCTGAAAAGCAACGTTCACGAAATTGCCGAAGCCTACCGCACCGCTTACCCACACGCTAAAATCCTGTTTCCGGGCAAAGAAGATTTTACGCCCCAAAAACGCCTGCGGATATTCGGCGATATTAAAAACAACGATTGGGATTGTGTAATCCTCACACACGACCAATTTGGTATGATACCGCAGTCGCCCGAAATTCAAAAGAAAATACTCGAAATCGAATTGGACAGCGTAGAGCGTAACCTCGATGCCCTGCAATCGCAAGGCAAGGAAGTTACAAGGGGAATGCTTGCCGGAGTAATCAAGCGGAAAGAGAACCTCGAAGTGAAGCTCAAAACCCTGCAACACGATATTGAAAACCGCAAAGATGATGTGGTTGACTTTAAGATGATGGGCATAGACCATTTGTTTGTGGACGAAAGTCACCAGTTCAAAAATCTAATGTTCAACACAAGACATACACGGGTTGCGGGATTGGGCAATGTGGACGGTAGCCAAAAGGCATTGAACCTGCTCTTTGCTATCCGTACCATTCAGGAACGCATCAATGCGGATATGGGAGCAACTTTCCTTTCGGGAACGACCATAAGCAATTCACTTACGGAACTGTACCTACTTTTTAAGTACCTGCGACCAAGAGCATTGGAAAAACAAGGCATTCACTCTTTTGATGCGTGGGCTGCTATTTATGCAAGAAAAACAACGGATTATGAGTTTTCTGTGGCGAATAACATCGTGGCAAAAGAACGTTTTCGTTACTTTATCAAAGTACCCGAACTGGCACAATTCTATTCTGAAATTACAGATTACCGAACAGCAAAGGATATCGGCATTGACCGCCCCAATAAGAACGAGGTATTGTATAACATACCGCCTACTCCAGACCAGGAAGATTTTATCAAAAAGCTAATGGAGTTTGCCAAAACAGGAAATGCTACCTTATTAGGAAGAGAACCTTTATCACAAAGCGAAGAAAAAGCAAAGATGCTTATCGCAACGGACTACGCCCGTAAAATGTCTTTGGATATGCGGATGGTAAGCGGTGCGTATGATGACCACCCCGATAATAAGGCTTCGCATTGTGCGGCAAACATTGCCAAGTATTACAACCAATACAACGCACAGAAAGGAACGCAGTTCATTTTCTCCGATTTGGGAACATACAAGCCGGGCGAATGGAATGTGTACTCCGAAATCAAACGCAAGCTCGTGGAAGACCACGGCATACCTGCACACGAAGTCCGGTTTATACAAGAGGCTAAAAATGATAAGCAACGCAAGGAACTTATCAAAGGAATGAACGAGGGCAAAATCCGTGTACTGTTCGGTTCTACAAGTATGTTGGGTACAGGTGTGAATGCACAGAAAAGAGCGGTTGCCATTCATCATTTGGACACGCCTTGGCGACCGTCTGATCTTGCTCAACGGGATGGTCGGGCAATAAGAAAGGGAAATGAAATAGCCAAATTCTTTGCTGATAACAAAGTAGATGTAGTCATTTATGCTGTTGAAAAATCGTTGGATAGTTACAAATTCAATTTACTTTACAATAAACAGCTTTTCATCGACCAACTAAAGAATAACAATTTGGGTAAAAGAACAATTGATGAAGGCAGCATGGACGAAAAATCGGGCATGAACTTTTCAGAATATGTGGCGATCCTTTCGGGTAATACCGATCTGTTGGACAAAGCCAAATTGGAAAAACAGATTGCCGGACTGGAAAGCGAAAAGCAGGCGTTCAACCGTTCTAAATACAGTGCGAAATATAAATTGGAAGACTATACGGCAGAATTGGACAAAGCCAAATCTCGTTTTGACCGCATGAGCTTAGATTGGAATAATCTGCAAAGGCGTGTTCAAAAATGTCCAGACGGTTCTATTGCCAATCCTATTCAATTAGAGGGCTTATCGGCTAATGCAGATGTAAAACAAATCGGTGCTAAGCTCAATCAGCTAGCAGAAAAAGTCCGTACAGGTGGCGATTATGAAGAAATCGGCAGTTTGTATGGTTTTCAGCTCTTGGTAAAAACCGAAATTTCTCAAAAAGAAGGCATTGATATTCGGGTAAACCGCTTTTTTGTACAGGGCGAGGGAAACATTAAATACACGCACAACAACGGTGCAATGGCTAAAGACCCCGAAACAGCAGCAATCAATTTTTTAAGAGCTTTGGAAAAATTACCTTCTTATATCAAGAAAGAAAAGGAAAATATAGACGAGTTTCAAAAAGATCTGCCTGTTCTTCAGCAGGTGGTTAATGGCACATGGTCTAAGGAAAATAGATTAAGTGAACTTAAAACAGAACTCGCTGCTGTCGAAAGAAAAATACAATTGTCCATTGAGCCTGTTAATCAGATTGAAGAACCTGCTGAACAAGTCGAAAAAAAGGAAAATCAGAAGATTTCAGAAAGTATTATCAGAACGAAAAGTGTTCATTTACCAAGAGGTATATTGTGAATGTAAATGGATTAATAAAGAAAACGGGAATCTGTAAGTTTCCGTTTTCTTTTTAATTTCTAATCTTCTTCCTGTTCGTCCATCCGTTTTATTAATGCATCACGCAAGTTGTCAAGGAATTTTGTTCTATTTATCTTTCGGGCTTTCAATTCCATAAATGTATGGTAGAAGTCGCCCAAATCAACATTGAAAATACTTTCAAATGTTTTAGCTATTATTTTAATATCAGTATGATCAAATGCACCTTGAGCATGTAAGGCATATATCAATTCAGTTAATGCCGTTTTACTTCCTCGCCAATTTAAGTTAGGTAACTCTATTGATTTACTTTTATGTACCGGTCTGTGAAGTTGGTCTTCAAGATATACTTGTATCAGATCATTGGCTATAATTTTAGCTGCTTTGTAATCGTGAGATGTAGAAAATCTATGATCGGTTTCAAAATAGATTGTATCCAAACTTAGTTTTAGATCGTGTTTACCACGAACAAATAATTTATCGTCAATAAAAGAATTATTGGTTCTATAGTATTTATAAAATTCAAGGTTATTTTCAAAATACTTTTTAAGTTTTTTTAATTCTTCATTCAAATATTTTTTTAATGCCTTTGTGTCATTAGGTTTTTTCATTTCTATCTTGTAGATAGCATTATGAAAGATAAGTTTTGCAACAATAGCTGGTTTTTGATATTTGAAAAAATGAATTTCGTCGTTAATATTCTTAAATCCATTTTTTAATACAAACTCTTTAATTTTAGATAGAGCATTTACGATAAGTTTTATTACCTCTTCAATACGTTGGATAGGACAATTAGCTTCAATTTCAAGATCCCTAATTTCGTCTTCTAGCTTGTTTAGTGTTTCTTCGTAAAATTTATTCATTAAACTATATTAAGATATTAATATTTTTCTTATATACTTTATAAATGATTTGTTTTAACAATCGTGTGCTTCATTTCTCATCTTATTTAATTTTCTGACAATCAAATAACTGAATTTCAACTAAAATATAACTGTATTAACATTTTATTCATTATGATAAGATTGAATGTAAAAAACGTCGCCTATTCAGTTATTAAGAACTATTTCTAATCACATGCTTCTCTTCAAACATTGTTTCGAAGGAAAGAGCTATAAGGAATTATTAAAAAAAAATAACTCGAATAAGATAAAGCCTTGCGAAAGTGGTGTTTCGAAAGGCTCAATTATTTGTAATAGTTATTTCGGATATATAGCCTATTGTTCTATCAATGTTTCATTTTCATTCCACCAACTTTACCTGTTTTGCTCAGCGCAATTTTTAAAGACTTTATAAGTTCCTCCGCATTTCCAATTGCCCAATAGTGTAAGAAAAATACGTGTGGCTTTTCCTGCACCATGTGATTATGAACAGCAACCACTTCAATTCCATTTTCAATAAGCGCCTTAATCACTGGAGCTACTTCATCCTCTAGCATAGCAAAATCTCCTGCGATTGCAGCCTTTTCCTCTGTTCCTTGAATGGCAATCCAGGTATTATAACCAAAGAAAGTTGAGATTGGTATTCCATGCTCTGTAATGGGCGCATCTGGGCGACCAATGGTATATTTGTAAACGCCATTATTCATCTCTCCTGTGATACCCAAGATAGCGTCCAATTTTTTTGTGTCAATCGTGTTTTCAACCTTTCTCCCTGCAAAAGTACCTTTCAATGGATCTGCACCTCGCATTTCTTTAACTTTATTCAATACTGCTTTTGCCTTCATTGCCATCTGTTCAGCGGGACCACTTCCTCCGATATGCATATACATGACGTTCGGATGATTTCTAACGAAATGGTTATGTATCGCCGTAATGGTAAGTCCCTGCTTTATAACCTCGAACTGTACTTGTTTCAGATCAGTTTCTGTAATTACGATATCACCCATGATCATTGCACCATCGGTACTTGGCGTAAATGCTATCCACGTACCCAAACCCATTGGCGGTATGATTTTAAATCCGTCAACCTCTATATCCAAATCATTCTGAGGCACCGTTATTTTAAACTCTCCATTGTTTTCGACGCCTTTCATTTCCAAAATAGCCTCTATTTTTGCTATATCTAATTTTTTTACTGAGGCGTTATGCATCATTTTAACTTGCCCCTTCTTCTGTGCATAAATAGAATTGCTACAAGCAAGCGTAATAATTGTTGAAAATGCGACCAACTTAATAATACTAATTGTCTTTTTCATAACTTTAATTTATTTAAAATTTATACTACTATTTTTTAATTAACGGGATTATCCGTGTATCTGTTTTCAGTTCTTCCGATCCTTTTAACACCAAAGTATCTCCTTTTTGGACATCACCAAAAATTTCAGTTCTATCTCCCATATTAAATCCAGGGCGAACATCGATCCAATGCGTTACTCCATTTGACACTTTAATTACAAACTTTTTCTCCAAGGTAGTAACCACCGCTGATGCCGGAACTACAATTCCTTCCTGTTGTCTTAAAAATGATAATTTTGCATCCGCATAACTGCCTGGCTTTAATTTATTATCCGTATTACCAATTTCAAATTCCCAAATCTCGCTTCGACTATCATGATCTATTCGTCCTGCTTTCCGTACCAGTTTTGCCTCAAATTTCTTATCAGGCAATGACCTTGTAGACACTTCAGCAACACCATTAGATAAAACAGCATCCGTGTATATTTCTGGAACTGAAACCTGCAAACGCAGAACACTATTATCTGATATTTCAAATAACGGCTTATCATTGGGAGACCCCACAAAAGAACCTGTTACAATATTTCTTTTTGTAATAACTCCACTATACGGAGCAACAATAGCAAGATAGTTGCCAATTTGTTTAGCCGATGCAACAGATGACTGATTAGCCTTATACTCAAGGCTATCGGCCATCATTTGATTTTTCACACGCTGCAATTCGCCAGTAGCAATCACACCGTCAGTTCGAGAAGCAGAATAAATCCGTTCAAAATAATCTTTACTGGATAAGTAACGTGCCCGTGAAGCATTAGCTTTATCGTTCAGCTCTTGGATACGTGTATTTAATTCCGGCGCCTCAATCAAAGCCAAAACCTGTCCTTTGCTAACCTTAGAACCAATATCCACCAGCATTTTACGTACATAGCCCGGCACCTTTGCCCTTATTTGGGCATCTTCTAGTGGAAGCAGCTCCGCAGGAAGAGCAAGTATTTTTTTAACCGTATCGGTTTCAATTGTAAATACATTGACCGAGTCAATTTTATTTTCATTAACATCACTATTTTTTTCCTGACCATTTTGAGTGCAGGCAGCAACGAATAGCAGAAGTGATACACTCGCAACTGCATTAATTATCGGTAATTTATGTTTAAATATTCTTGTCATAATATAGAGAATTTGTATCGTTTGGATCAAGAGATACGGATATTTGCTTCTTTTTTCTTAACATTTCATAAACTAATGGAACCAGCCAAAGACTAATTACTGTACTAAATAACAATCCCCCTATCACGGCAATGCCCAAAGGTGCAGTTTGCTGTCCGCTTTCACCCAAACCAAGAGACATCGGTATCATTCCGGCAATCATTGCTGTACTTGTCATAATAATAGGGCGGAAACGGCTAAGTGCCGCCTGCACACCAATCAAGTTATTATCTTCTTGATTCTTTCGGATACTTTCAGCACTTGCTACAATCAAAATAGAATTAGATACCGCGACTCCGACAGCCATTATACAACCCATAAATGACTGAATGTTTATAGTATTACCAGTAAGCCACAGCAGCAGCATAGAACCTGCCAACACACCAGGAAGCACAGATAACACTGAAAGACTTAATTGTAGAGATTGAAAATAAGCAGTCAACATCAGACCAATTACGACAATCGCCAGTAAAAGTCCGTTAGACAGTTCACCAGTTGTTTGATTCAGCATTTCCGATTGTCCTCGCAAATACACCTTAACACCCTGAGGCTGCTCACCCAATCTCTGTATTGCCTCATTGATATCCTTCACTGCACTACCAAGGTCTTTTTTGTGAATATTAGCCGTAAGCGTGATAAACCGCTGTTGATTAATCCGATCATATTCACCTATAGTATTCCCTGTTTTCCAATCAGCTACATCTCTTAGATAAACTGTGTTATCTCCAGATTTTCCCACCGGTATCTGATTCACCTGTTCCGGATTATTCATTACAAACTGCGGGTATTCTACCTGCACCTGATAAGCATTTCCAGAAGCTTTATCCAACCAATACACCGGCTGCGTATAACGGCTCGAAGAAGTACCTTCTGCGACAGACCTTCCCGCCTCATCAACGGTCAGACCCATTTGACCTAGTCGAATACGATCATAATTGATATGCATAGTCGGGTAATCCAATGGCTGCGCCAACTGCAAATCACGCAGATAAGAAATAGAGCCAAGAGATTTTTTTAACCGATCAGCCAATTCTCTACTCTGTGTCAGATTTTTTCCCTGAACCACAATCTCAACAGGGTTACTGGCGCCCATACTCATGACCTGATCCACCAAGTCAGCAGGTTCAAACGACAATTGAGCACCAGGTAGACTTTTTGTAACCGACCCACGTAATCGTTCTTTCAAATCTTCGATTTCCACACCAGAACCCTTTTTCAAATTCACTTTTATAACAGCTTCATGAGGACCACTCGTGTATAAAAAGATAGGGTTAATCGCAAATGTAGGTGGTTGTAAACCCACAAATGACGAAGTAATAGCTACATTATCTTTTCCTGCCTCATCAGCTAATAATTGCAAAGTCTTTTTAGTTGCTTCCTCCGTACGTTCTATCCGTGTACCCGTAGGCATTCGCAACCTCAACTGAAGCTGTCCTGCATCCACCTTAGGGAAGATTTCCGACCCCGCCTGCCTATACCCAACGAAAGCTGCCAGCAGTAGAAGCACAAGAACAATGGGAACAGCCAATTTTCGCATTGGAAATGTTCTCTGAATTGTCTTGGATAGACTTTCTTTAAGTTTATCCAATCGTGGCTCCGGATGTTGTTTATAAGTATCTTTTAACATCCAGTTAGATAACACAGGAACCAACGTTTGTGACAATAGGAAAGATGCAATCATCGCAAATCCCACAGCCAATGAAAGTGGAAGAAACATCGAACGCGGTACGCCAGTCATCAGCACAGAAGGTACGAAAACAGCTAAAATGCTCAATAAAATCAATATTTTGGGAGTAGCGATTTCTTTACAAGCATCCCATATTGCTCTCGATTTTGATTTCCCTAATTCAAGATGATGATGTATATTTTCAATGGTCACCGTCGATTCATCCACCAATATACCGACCGCCAAAGCAAGTCCCCCTAAAGTCATGATATTAATAGTCTGTCCCGTGAGGTAAAGACACATAACCGACACTAACAACGCCAGAGGAATAGTAACAATCACAATGATGGCACTACGCAGATCCCGTAAAAAAAGCAACACCATCAGTCCCGTTAGTAAAGCACCAAGAGCACCTTCAACAAGCAAGCTTTTTAAAGAGTTTACAACATATCCAGACTGATCAAATTCATAAGATACCTTTATATCATCAGGGATAGCCGATTGCATATCAGGTAGCGCTTTCTTGATAGCTTGTACCACATCCCACGTAGAAGCATCCGCTCGCTTAGTGACTGGAATATATACTGAACGCTTACCATTGATCAACGCATAACCAGTTCCTACGTCAGCGCCATTATCCACAGAAGCCACATCTCTTACCAGTACGGAAGTACCATCAACATTTTTGACCGCAACATTTTCAAGCTCTTTAAAATTATCAACTACACTATTGGTTGCCGTAATTACAGCTTTATCTGCCGTACGCATTGTTCCAGCTGGCAGTATAGAATTATTTTTCGCAATTGCAACGGCTATTTCGTCCGGTGTCAAGTTATAACTTCTTACTCTTTCCGGATCCGCTTTGATAACGATTGTTCGTTGATTTCCCCCAAATGGAGGCGGAGCCGATACTCCTTGTAAAGCCGCAAACATAGGTCGCACCTTAAATAAAGCCAAATCCTGAATTTCATTGAGCGATTTTGTCTCACTCCTGAATACCAGTTGACCTACAGGAACAGACCCAGCATCATACCGCATGACGAATGGAGGCAATGTACCAGGAGGCATAAAGGACCGAGATCTATTCACATAAGAAATAACCTCCGCCATCGCATTGGCCATATTCGTACCATCATAAAACTGAAGCTTAATTAAACTCAATCCCTGAATAGATTTACTCTCGACAGCTTTAATTCCCGTGACGTACAGAAAGTGATACTCATAGTAAGAAGTAACATACCCTTCCATTTGCTGAGGTGATAATCCGCCATAAGTTTGAGCAACATAAATAGTAGGCGCATTTACCGCTGGAAAGATGTCAACTGGTGTCTTCTTGATGGAAAGTATAGAAAAAATCACGATCCCAACGACCAACACCATAATCGCAATAGGCTTGCGAAGTGCCAGTTGAATTAATTTTATCATATCCCTTATTTCATTTCATTTAAAAAAATATTCACATCACCTTTTACAGCAGCTTCCAGCAACTGAGCCTTCCAAGTATCCCAATAAGCTTGCTTAACATCAAGTTCAGATTTCAATAAGGTATACTGAGCCTGTATCAGGTCCGAAAAATTAACCAAACCAGTATTATACCTAATCTGCATAGCTTGGAAAGCTGCTTGTGCAGACCTTAACTGCTCCTTGGTTTCAGACACCACCTGAAGACTATGATCAAGTGTAGTATTGGCAATCTGTTGCTGAGAGAAGAGTTGAGAACGTTCATTCTGCAAAAGTTCTTCAGCACCCTTTGATAAAGAGGATTGATGTGCTAATAGCCGTTTAGCTTCACCATACTTCATAATCGGAAAAGTAAGTTGTAACCCTACACTGTAATTATATCGAGTAAGGTTCAACCCCTCCCAAGCATGTAAACTGCCATCAGCCAGAAAACCAGAACCCCTAGCAAAACCTGCTCCCCATACATTTATTTTAGGTAGATATGATTTTTTAATCTGCTGTTCCTTTGACTGGCTTAATTCAAATTGGCTTTGCGAATATTTGATAATTGGATGTAAATCAAGATTACTATCCGTCAATATTCTACTTGAAGGTAATGTCGACAAAAAAGCAGAATCCCGAGGAACAGGTAGATTCTCGATTACAATTAAACGAGCCAGATTCCATTGCAAAATCTCCAACTGTTTATGCGAATTGATGTATTCCACTTTCGCTTTTGATAATTCAGACTGAAACAATTCAGTATCGACACCAGCTTTTATCCCGCTGCTAGTCAATACACGACTTTGCTTTAGATTTGCTTCCACACGCTTAATATTCTGTTGATGTATATGCAGATTAGCATTCGCCAACAGGATATCCAGATAACTACTGATGATATTGATAGCGTGCTGAAACTGTTCTTTTTGTAATAAAGATTTCTGAACAGTAGCCTCAGCGACAGCGGTATTTATACGGGCATCTCTTTCACCAAAAGTAACCGCCTGCCAATTCAACAATATTCCTGCTGCACTTCCTGTGCCCGGTTCAAATTTATTCTCGGTAGACGGAGGACCTGAGATGGGCAATATCCCGTTTGGATTAAAAACACCTATCAGGTTATTAGCCGTAGAAATCCCTGCCTGATAACTAGCATCAAGAGTCGGCAACCTGCTATATTTTACCACATCTACATGCTTTTCTGCCGCTATTGCGTCAAACGTTCTGGCTCGGAGAAGATGATAATTCTGATTGCCCAAAACGATAACATCGTTCAGACTTAGTAACGTATCTTGCTGCGCCGAAGCCTGGGTTACAGAAATCGCCATTATAAAAATGGGCAGACATTTCTTTTTAAAAATACTTTGCAACATAATATTTATCAGCTATTGATAATTTTGATTATGTAGCAAAGCTATAATGTGATTTTGGAGAGATTTTGGAGAAACAATCAGCTAAAGCAAATTTCTACATTATGCCAACCATTTATATAATTGTATTTTACAGTGTAACCATATAATTGACAGATTTGCTTTACCAGCGCCAATCCTAAACCTGTAGTATTCTTTTGATAAGTGTTCTTCCGGAAGCGTTCAAATAAGGCTTCTGGATCTATGAGCAAAGGATTCCCTGTATTTTCTATTTTTACCTTACTGTCTTCTATACTAATTCTTATTTCTTTTTTTTCATTATTATGTACGATAGCATTATTGATAATATTTGAAACAAGGATTTCAATCAATGTTCGATTAGCGGTAACCGTAATATGGTCAACAACTGTACTTGTCATACGAGGACAATCATCTATGTATGCTTCACAGTTTCCTGATATTTCCTGAACAACCTCATTTACATTTATACGTTCAGTCTCAGGAAATTGATTATTCTCAATTTTGGCAAGTAATAACAAAGTCTTGTTCATCTCACTCAAGCGATTTGTTGCATTTGTTATATCACCTAGCAATAGCGCTTCCTTCTCATCAATATTTGGATAATTAATAAGTAATTCAAGCTTGGCCCGGATAATAGCAAGTGGTGTCTGGCTTTCGTGCGAAGCATTTTCAACAAACTGCTTTTGATTATGATAGGCTCTATTTACATTTTCAACCAGTTTATTGAGTGATTCATTAAGCCTGTCAAATTCAGTAGTTCCAGTTAACGCAGGAAGTCGCAACTCATTGTTCCTGTTAAGATCAAACTTTTCAGCAGCATCTATACTTGAAAAGAAAGGTTGCCAAAGCCTAACAGAGCTTTTTCGGCTTACCAGGACAATCGTAATCAATAAAACCAAAAGGATAATCGCTTCCGAAAAAAATACCTTGGCAATAAGATGAGCTGTCTCCGTTGAAGAAATATAGGTCGAGACAAGATAAGAAGCATTCTTCCATTGATATTCTTTTGTTAATACCTTAAAAGGAAGTTTCTTTCCTTCCATTTCATAGAATAGGGCGGTATCTCTAGGGATATTTAATACCACCTCACTTGATGTATTTTTCTCTTCAATACTATATTCACCGGTTATGTGTCGTTCTAGATTTCCCGATGTAGCCATAAAGCTGTTCCATACATTTTGTTGTTTTAGCAAAAGATACTTCTCCTCAGCGTGGTGAGCATGTCCTTTCAACACAAAATAAAAGATAGCCGAACTGATAACTAGGATAAGTGGAAGCCAAATCAACAATGATTTGGTATGACGTTGTAAAAGTGGGCTACTCATAATGAAATCTTATATCCTAATCCATAAACTGTCTGTATCAACTCATCACAATCTCTTTCTTTCAATTTACGTTTTAGGTTTTTTATTTGAGAGTAAACAAAATCAAACGACGGCATATTATCGGTGCGGTCTCCATACAAATGCTCTGCTATAGCCTGCCTGCTAACCACCCGGTTAGCATTATTGAGCAGATAAGCCAGTAGATCAAATTCGCTTCTGGTAAACTGAAGTTCTTCCCCATGACAGGTAATTTGTCTATTTAAAAGATTAAGCTGTAAACTACCCACTTCAAGTACCGCGCTACCTTGATTATACTTTCTACGGATCAAAGCTTTTACCCTGGCATTTAGTTCAGACAAATGAAAAGGTTTGGTAACATAGTCGTCTGCTCCCAACAATAACCCATCAATTTTGTCATCCAGGGAATCACGAGCGGAGATGATAATGACACCATCTTGCTTTTTATCCTCTCTAATATGTTGTAATAGTTTTAATCCGTTTCCATCAGGAAGATTGATATCAAGGATAATACAATCATAATCGAAAGATTCCACTCGTTCGATCCCTTCATAAAACGTTGTGACTCCCTCGCAACGGAAATATTCCTGCTTGAAATATTCCAAAATGCTTTGTAACAAATCGGATTCGTCTTCGATTACCAATAGCCTCATTTGATTCGATTTGTACAAATTTAAACAATAATTTTGGAGAGAATTTGGATACTAACGTTAGACATACTTAAAATATCAATAACGCTCCCCATAATTATAGCAATTTAATGTAGCTTTGAGGAGTATTAAAAGATATTATAAAACTTAACTAAATACATTCGTAGCTAAAAACGTCTGTTTTTTTGAGTAAAACAAAGCCTTGCAAAATTTATTTTTTACAAGGCTTTATGTGTTTTTCTTCAATATTATTACAATTGATATTTCAGTAATTCTGCAATTACATCTTGATACTCTTTTTCGGTAAGTAAATAATTATTACTAGCTTGGTAGTAGTAACTGGCTTCTAAGAAATATTGAATGGTTGTAATTTCTCCGAATCGCAAAGCTTTATCTAGTAACTGAATGCTGTTGATACTTTCTAAAACCGTTTGGTATTCGTCGAGTGTTTTTTGTAAGTTGGTGTATTTTTCATAAAGGCTTTTTATGTTGTAATAATGCTCCAATTTATGTTCATTCAACTGTACTTCGTTCATTTCCAACTCAGCCATACTTTGTTTTACACGGTTTTTATTTTCCCATAGAGGGATAGACATCCCAATACGAGCTCCGTGAAAATTTTGTCCCAAAATACCTTGATAGTGATAACCTGCTTCAAATTTTGGTAAAGCCATTGCCTTGGTAACCTGAATTTGTTGTTGGGCAATTGTTGTTTGTTGTTGCAATAGTTTTCTTGTTGGATCTTGAGCTTCGATGATTTCTTCTAGCTCTTCAAAAGAAGGTATTGCAATAACTTCAGGATATTCCGATTCATTAAAAATAACATCAATACCACCATTGAGTTCTGTTAATTTTTGCTGAAGCTGATTAATTGAAGATGTATTCAACTTCAAATCTTTATTAATTTCAATTAACTGTAATTTTGCTTTGTTGACATCTAAAATATTTCCTTCACCTCTATTTAATTTGGTTTGAAAATCCGAAAGAAACTTTTCAGTTTTGGTTTTTCTTTCTTTGATTTTTTCTTGCAATTTATTCCGGTAAATAAGTTCTATAGCCGATTTTTTCGCTTCTAACAAAATATCTTGTTTAGTAGCAAGTAATGCGAAATCTCCTTGTTTACTCTTTTCGTTGGCTAAATTTTTCTTTTTACCGTACACTGTAGGAAAATCAAATCTTTGTATCACACTAATATCGGTTTGATTTCCAGCCACTGCACTGGGGGTACCACGCATATAATCGTAACTTATTGTAGGATCATACAAGGTATTTCCTGTTTTGAATTGCAATTTTTGAGCTTCCCAATATTTGGATTGACTTTGTAAAGTTTTGTTATTCTTACTAATATCAGTCAGGATTGTTTCCAACCCTGACTGTGCTTCTGCGTTGGCTACCCAAAGACAGGCAACCAACAAAGCGATGCTATTTATTTTCATTTTGTAGCTTCTTTTTTGTTCGATAAATAATAGACTGCTGGTACAATGAAGATATTCAGAATGGTAGAAGTAAGTAAACCACCTAAAATAACTTTTGCCATTGGACTTTGAATCTCGTTACCTGGTAAATCTCCAGCAATAGCTAGCGGAATAAGTGCTAAACCTGCGGTTAAAGCAGTCATTAAAATAGGGCTTAACCTATCTTTAGAACCTTGTATTACGGTATCAAAAAGCGTATATCCTTCTTCACGAAGTGTATTGTAATGCGATATTAATAAAATCCCATTACGTGTTGCCACCCCAAATAAAGTGATAAAACCAATGATTGCAGGAATACTTAAAATTCCGCTGGTGAAATAAATACTGAACACCCCGCCAATTAAAGCTAATGGTAAGTTTATCAGAATGATAGCCGCTAATTTTACGGTTTTAAATTCTCTGAATAAGATTAAGAAAATGATTAAAATAGACAGCAATGAAGTAGCTATAAGCGTTTTCGATGCTTCGGCTTCAGCTTCAAATTGACCACCATATTCGATATGATAATCTTCTGGAAGTTTTACTTTTTCATTGATAATTTTCTGAATTTCCTCTACCACACTTTTTTGATCTCTACCCGAAACATTGGCAGACACTACCGTTTTACGTTGTACATTTTCACGGTTAATGGTATTAGGACCAGTAGTACTTACGACATCAGCTACATAGTACAAAGGAATTTTTTGACCATTAGTCCCATCAATCATTGCATTTTTAATCTTGTCAATATTTCCTCTATTGGCATCATCTAAACGAAGCATCAAATCAAAGGTCTTGTTTCCCTCATATATTTCAGATACTTTTTCACCTGCAAAAGAAACATCTACAAACTCATTAAATTGGCGCTTACACCAAACACATTCATCATCGCTAAGGCAAACAGCATTGCTAATGGAATAGCGGAAGCTACTATTAATCCGGCTCTAAAATTTCCTAAAAAAAGTACTAATACAAAGATAACAATCAACGCACCTTCTATCAGGTTTTTTTCTACGGTACTCATTGCCTTGTCAACTAAAACTGAACGGTCTATATAGGGTTCAATAATAATATCATCAGGTAATGACTTTTGTATAGTAGGAAGTTTTTCTTTTATTTTTTCAATTACATTATTGGCATTTTCGCCTTTTAGCATCATTACCACACCGCCTACTGCATCAACTTCTCCATTATATGTCATAGCCCCATATCTTACAGCATTACCAAATCGTACATCTGCCACATCTTTTATAAAAATTGGAACACTGCCAGGATTATTTTTTACACTGATGTTTTTTATATCTTCTAATGATGTAACCAAACCAATACCTCTAACAAAATAAGCACTTGGTTTCTTATCAATATATGCTCCCCCTGTATTTTGGTTATTTTTTTCAAGAGCGTTGAAAATATCGGTAATACTTATATCCATAGCCTTTAAGCGATTAGGATTAACAGCAACTTCATATTGCTTTAGCTCGCCACCAAAACTATTTACTTCTGCAATTCCGGGTGTACCATACAGTTGCCTTGCAACAATCCAGTCCTGCATTGTACGAAGGTCTTTGGCATTGTATTTATTTTCACTTCCCTTTTTGGGATGTATTATATATTCGTATATCTGACCAAGCCCTGTACTGACCGGAGCCAGTTCAGGTGTCCCTATTCCGTTCGGAATTTTTTCTTCTGCTTCTTTCAGTTTTTCATTAATGAGCTGTCGGGCAAAATAAATGTCTACTTTTTCCTTAAATACAACTGTAATTACGGACAAACCAAACCTAGAAATACTTCTGGTTTCTTCTAAATCGGGAATATTAGCAATGCTTTGCTCTATCGGAAAAGTTACTAATTGTTCTACTTCCTGAGCCGCCAATGTGGGGCAAACCGTAATTATTTGCACCTGATTATTTGTAATATCGGGTACGGCATCAATGGGTAATTTTGTGGCACTCCACACTCCCCAAATAATGAGCAACAATGTCATTATTCCAATGACGAGCTTGTTCTTAATGCTAAATTTTATGATACTGTCTAACACAATTCATTTGATTAATAATTAATAATAATGGATATAAATACTTTCTGTCCGTTACAGAAAGGACAGCTAAATGTGCAATTTAGATAATACACCTATCTAATAGTAAATGAATATATCATCCATTACCAATAAATACATTTGCTGAAAATATTAAGTATTAATCTTTGGCGGCTGCCAAATGTTTCCGTGATAATTGGAAATGAAATTGAAATTTTGAAGTGGGAATTTTTGTATCTTGCTAAGACTTGGCTTTGCCTCGTTTATTTTGAACGTTTGAAACGTAAAATTCACAACGGTATGACAAGTAGCACAAGAACAAAAAGGACTGCATAAATCGCCGTTTTTCGTTTGACCATTGCTTGTATTAGAAAGCTCTGATTTTGAAGTATTACTGGTATCCATACCACACGCATCAGTACACGGCATTAAGGATAATGCCAGAAAATATATACTGAATATGAATATAAATAGTTTCATCAGCTACAAATATAAATAAATAGATTGTGCAATAGAATTGCAAAGTTGAAAAAATCTATTTGTTACATTTGTCGCATTTCCCCTTAAGAACTAAATTAGCTCCATCTAATTTAAAGTTTTGAGGAACTTCGATGTTCGGAATTTCTGTTTCAGTAAGGCAAAAAGTATGTTTGCAGTCGGTACAATAAAAATGTGTGTGCAGTTCTGATAAATTACAATTGCATCCTGATTGGCAAAGTGCGTATTTAATCACTCCGCTTCCATCATCAATGGTATGGACAAGTTTGTGTTCCAGGAATACTTTAAGTGTTCTGAAGAGAGTAATATTATCTGCTTTTTCAAACTGTTCTGCCAGCTCTTTATGACTTACTGCATATTGTTGTTTCAATAACTTTTCAACCACCAACAAACGCATAGCGGTGGGTTTTATAGCTTTTTGCTGTAAAATTTTTTCTAATTCAGTCATTGTGATTTAATTTTCTATCGTCCAATCATCATTATCGTCCTCGTCAACTGATATTTGCTCAATGATGCTGTTTGCTGCACTGTCAGAGTATGTACCATAACCATTTACGAAAACACCTTTTGCTCCATCTTTTTGGTTTCTCATCGCATATAAGATAGCCTCATCTTCCAAGTCATTAAGCCCAGTAAAACGATAAATTTTATCAATAACAATGTCCCTTAAATTAACTTTCTCTCCGTCTATTTTGTACGAAATGTTTTCTTCCAATAGATTAAAGTCTTCCGTATAACCCCTTTGTCTTAGTACTTCAATTACTTCTGATAATGTTTTTTCTGTTGATAGCATAAGTATTCTTCTTAAATTTTTGAAAATATTTTTTGAAAAAACTGAACATTTTTTTCTCTTAATTGGTTTCTAATAGCAACATTTTTTATCCTGTTGTATTGATGGACAAGGAACACTGGCATAACTACAATACACACAACAATCGCCTTGTAATGGTTTTAATCTTGTCTTGCAATTTTCACATTCATAAAAATATTGGCAAGCATCTGTTGGCATTGTTTCCTCTTTTTTGTATCCGCAATTTGGGCAAGTTATAATTGATTGTAATTTAATTTCCATTATGATATAATTTTACTTTTTAGTGATTTATAACCTGTCGAATTGATAGCTTTTTCAATTTCTATAATACTTGTTTGTTTGTTGTCAAACTTAACAATGGCATTGCCTTTCTCATAAGAAACCACAACTTCCACAATTCCTTTTAGTTTACTAACTTCCGTTTTAACGTGGTGTTCACAACCTGAACAAGTCATCCCTTTGATTGTAAACTCAACTTTCTGAATTTTGGAAGTTTGGGTAATAATTGCTTTACTTTCGGTCTTTGGAAAAAAAATGTGAGCATAAAGCGGAAATGATAAAAGTAAAGCCGCCATAACGGTAATAATTCCTAAAAATGATTTTGTTTTCATAAAGTTTGATTTTTCAGTTGTTTCACAGTTGCAGTCAATTTTCTTTTGCGGTTTCAATTTTTGATACCAAGCAAAAGCAAGCACTAAAATAGTTAACCCGATAAAATATGGACGAAAAGGTTCGAGCCAAGAGAAAGTTGAAGCAAGTCCACTTGTTCCTGCTATGAGAGCCAAAACAGGTGTAATGCAACATAATGAAGCTGCTATTGCTGTCAAAAGTCCAGTCCCAATTAGTTTTCCGTCCGTTACCATATTGTTTCTAAATTTTTTTTATCGTCAAGTATTTTAAAAAATGGGTCCAACATTTTCTCATACTCTTTTGTCAATGAGTAAAAAATGGTTTGCGCCTCTCTTTCGGTTTCAATAAGCTTTCGGTCTTTAAGTTTTCTCAAGTGCTGAGAAATCGCTGAAATTGTCATTCCAAGAATTTCACTCACATCACAAACACAAAGTCGTTTTTCTTCATAAAGAAGAAACAGAATTTTCAGTCTTACATTGTTTCCAGTCAATTCAAGTGCGTTCGACAAATAGTCAAACGAACTGTGGAGTTCCGAAACTCTTTCTTTACAGCGATTGATTTGTTTAATGTCTGCCTGTTGTCGTGTACAAGAAGTATTATCCATAATGCAAATGTAACTAATTTGTTTATTTAAGCAAATGCTAAATTATGAGTATTAAAATTTGGCATTTTATATGTTGACGTAATGGTGCTGTTACTTTTAATTCTTCTAACAATATATTAATAGAAAAATCACAAAAATATTTAGTATAATCATTCTTTCTGCACCAAATGCTGTAAGTTAGGGTCATTCTTGATACGCTCCATTTCACTAACAACAATATTCAGAATGTCTGATTTTATCTGCTTGTAATTGTTTTCTATTTCCTGCTTCATCTTATCCTCGCCCTGCTCATTTACAAAAGATAAGATTTGCGGTATTTGCTGATAGGCTTTGCTTTCTGCCGCTACCTTTTCATTGTCCACTACAATTTCGGCGTGAAATATCTTCTGCTCGATACGTTCATCAAAGTTATCTGATACAGAACCAACAAACAAACCTTGTGTAAGTGTTGAGATTTTGGAAGCCGGAATAAGGCTGTCTAACTGTGTCGAAATAGAGGTAGATTTATCATTGCGGTTAATGGTCATACTTTGGCGTTTCTGTAATACTTTACCGAAACGTTCCGAAAGGCTTTTTGCTGTTTCGCCAACCACCTGACCACTGAATATATTACCGACAGTATTCTGTATTACCTTGCTTTCCTTGTCGCCGTAATCCCTTGTTAATTGCGAAAAATCCTGAAAGCCCAAACATACCGCTACCTTATTACTTCTCGCCGTTGCGATAAGATTGTCCAGTCCCCTGAAATAAATTGTGGGCAACTCATCTATGATAACGGAACTCTTTAGCTGTCCCTTTTTGTTTATCAGCTTTACAATCCTCGAATTGTATAAACCCAAAGCTGCGGAATAAATATTTTGACGGTCGGGATTGTTACCCACGCACAAAATTTTAGGTTCTTTCGGGTTGTTGATGTCAAGCGTAAAATCATCGCCCGTCATTACCCAGTAAAGTTGTGGGCTAATCATCCTTGATAGCGGAATTTTTGCCGATGCGATTTGTCCTTGTAACTGGTCTTGCGCTCCACCTTGCCACGCATCCATAAAGGGCGACAAATAATTTTCCAAATCCGGGTATGAAGTTAAAATCGTGAATACATCCGAATACTTTTTATTCAGTAATTCAATAGCGTGTGGGAATGTACAATACTTGCCATCCTCATAGATTTTCAGATACCAAATAATAGCAGCCAATAAGATAATTGGGCTTTCCACGAAAAAATCCCCTTGCTTCTGTATCCACGACCTGTTAAGGTTCAGCATTATGGTATATGCGGCTTCGTAGGCATCTGAAATATCCGTCATAAAGTCGGGATTGAGCGGGTTGCAACGGTGGCTCTTGCGTGGGTCGTCGAAATTTATCACGTAAAATTTCGGCTGAACTTTGTACTTATCCCTGTGCTTCAGCAAATGATTGTAGGCAATGGTGGAAAGGTCGTCGAACTTGAAATCGTAGATGTACATACTAAAGCCTTTCTCAATCTGCTGCTTGATGTAGTTGTTTACGATAGCATAAGATTTGCCTGAACCCGGAGTACCCAAAACTATTGATGCCCTGAACGGATTTACAATGTTTATCCAACCGTTGTTCCATTTGTCTTTGTAGTAAAATTTGGTGGGCAGGTTAACGGAATACTCGTTTTCCATCAGCTTGGTTTCCTGTTGAAAGCTCTCGTTCTCGTTGTTGAACACATCGTCCATCAGGTTAGTGCGAAGCAATCGGCTCATCCATACGCCCGCCATCAACAAGGCGATATAACCTAACGAGATAGTAAGTATATACAGGAATGTACCTATTACTGGAGATAGCTTTAGCAACGGAGTGTTCAGGAAGAACAGCACAAAACCAACGCCCAAAGCCACGTAGATTTTAGACCAGGTTATCTTCTCGTTCTTTACACCCTTTGTTCCTAAGCAGCTTAAAGCCAGTAAAACCAAAGCAAATGCTTTGGTGTAAAGGATATGTGAAAACAAACCCGCCGTCCGGTCGAAATTGCCTAATATCTTATTGATGACTTCCAACGTCCAGCCACGTTCTAAAAAGAAACCGTAGCAGAACCAATAAAGGTGCATCAGCACCAAAAGAATACTGACCGCCCGCATAAAAGCCATTATCTTGGCAAGCCCTCTTAAATCGTCTTCTCCCTGCATTATTTAAAGTTTTAATGTTCGGGCGTGAATTTAAAGGCTCTATGGAGTGGCTCTAAGAATGTGGCAGCCAGTGGCGTTGTGTGGCAGTGTTTGGCTAAATATTATTTCTGACCTCGTTGGTGTTTGCGCTTCTTCTTCATCTTATTGGCAAAGTCTTGTTCTTCGTAATCTTCGCCCTGTGCTTCGGGCAGTAAGCCACCCAGTGCTTCAATCAAACCGTCTTCGTGTTTATCCGTAGATAAGAAGTCGAACAAATGGTGTGGTTCTTCCTGCGGAAGATCCGCATCATTTGATATGGATAGTTTGGGTTGTAAAACGGCAGGTTCTTTAATATCCGGTTTGATATTATTGTTCCAATAATCATTAAAGGTGTTCGCAGAAAGTTCTGTTGCCAAACGTGAACCGTTCCAAACTGATTTTGAATTGTGGTCAATAAATGTGATACCATAAATACGACCTGTATCATTTTGGCGCACTACTACGTTAATGCCCTGTTCCGATAACTGCTTTTTAAATGCCTGTTCATCGCCAGTGGTTTTCAAGGCGATGGTAACGGCAGATTTTAGGGTCTGCTTGGTGGGGCTGTCTTTCAAAGCGGTTTTGCATTTCGCAAAATGCAGTTCCAATGCCGGAAGCCCTGCGCTCTTTCCGAACAGCGAAGCCTTGAACGGATGCCCGGCTCTTTCGCCTTTTTCATTTAGCGGAATATATAATAAGCCCTGCTGCATCTTTCCCTGTAATTCGCCCTCGATTTTCTCGGCGGTAATATTGAAGAGGGAAAGCAGGGCATTGTACTCGCCCAAAGTTTGGTACTGGTAGTAGTTCGGCAGGTGGCGAACGACCGAAGCGATTTGGCTCTTTACATCTCCTGTCCGATAATCTACCGGACGGAAAACCTTATCAGTTTGGTTGCGCTCTTTGTCTGTTGCGGGTATCAGCCCGTGTTGTCTTTCCAGTTCACGGCATACATTCATAGACCGCATTTTCTCGAATTTATCCGAAATCTTTTTACCCTGCTCGTCCACGCAAACCGATACAATGTGTATATGGTTGCGGTCAATATCCGTGTGTTTGAATACCACAAAAGGCTGTTCTCCGTAACCCATTTCCCGCATATACTGTTCTGCCATTTCCCGAAACTTATCATCATTTACCTTGTCGTTTGGGTCAGGATTGAGCGAAATATGCAGCGTATGTTTCTCGGTGTTTCGGTTGGCTATCAGGTAAGGCGCAAAAGATTGTGCTAATTGTGCCACGGAATAATGACCGCTTGCGGTTTCAATCATCTTGTTGGCAAACAAAATCTGCCCGTTTTCATTCTCCACTTTAAGCTGATTGTACGCCAATGCCCCGTATAAATTTCCGCTTCTTCCGATTTTCGCTATCACTATTACATTATTTTTTTAGGTGTTCTTCCTCAAATTTTTCGGTAATCTGAATGATTTTCTGACACAGCATTGCCATTTCAGCCGTCTGTTTTTCCAGTTTGTACAGAAACGCAGCCGCCTTTTTCTCGGAAAAATTCTTGTACAACAGCTTTACAATTTGGTTATAGTTCACACCGATGGAACGGAACTGGCTGTGAAAAGAGGTCAGCCGCATATAAAAATCAACCGTTCCCTTGTCAATCTGGATGGTCTTTATGGTCTTTTCAAAGATGCAGGACGTTATAAAGTGCGCCTTTACCTGCATACCTGATTTATCAAAAAGGGCAAGAAAACGGGCGTGTTCCTGCTCGTTAAAGGAAATCGTATAGCGAATGGTCGCCGGGTCTTCTTTGGGGCGGCGTCCTGTCTTTTTCAATTGCTTTTTGTTGTTATCGTTCATCACTAATCCATTTTAAAATCCATACAAAACCCTGACTTCGGAAGGTGTTTTCTGCCCCCTGCAAAGGGCAAGTTGTTTTGAGCATCGGAAATCATTCCGAGATGCTCAAAACACAACTTGCCGTGTTCTGTTGAACACAAAAATCCGCCCTGCGGGACGGATTAAATGTAACAGGGAAAAACGGCTCGATGCCGTTCCCGTTACCTTCCGTTTTGTAAAAAGACTTTTGCATAAATCCGTTAATAAAAATATTTGTACAAAGTAAAGCCCTGTTTACGAAAGCATTGTATTGTATAGTAGTGCCAAACAGTGCCTTTGAACGACAAACACTGCCACAGCTCAATCAGCGGTTAAATCAATCGCTTTATTTGCCGTATAATTTTAGTGCAGGTAGTAAAAAATGTATCTAAACAAAGAAGAAAATCAGGTTTGCAAACAGGTAGTTTGGAATAAAAGCATAAGGTTTTAAAAGCATAAAACAATAAAAGTGTAAAAGCATAAAAGCGGTAAAGCAATTTACCTGTTGCAAGTTTTTCCACTTGCCAAAGAATGTACCTAACAAGGCAAAAATGAAAGCAAATACCTGTGCAGGAAAGCACCCAAAAGGGAATGCAGGAATATAGGAACGAGGTAATAATCAGATAAACCAATATTCAATCCTGCAAAACAGATAAAGTGTGTAACAATAAATTTTTGAATAATGGAAACAACAAAGAAAACTTTAAAAATCAGCTTCTCCACCCAAAAGGGCGGTGTGGGAAAATCCACGATGACCACCTTGCTGGCAAGTGTGCTTCATTACCGTTTAGGTTTTAATGTGCTGGTAATGGACTGCGACTTTCCACAGCACAGCCTGACCAATATGCGTGAAAGGGATAAGAGAACCATAATGCAGAACGACTACCATAAAAAGGCAGCAATGAAGCAGTTTCAAACCATCAACAAAAAAGCGTACCCTATTATTAAATGCAAGGCTGAAACGGCTTTGGATAAAGCATCGGAATATACAAGCCAGTCGGTGGTTGAACCGGATGTGGTTTTCTTCGATCTGCCCGGAACAGCCAATACCAAAGGCGTACTGACTACCTTGAAAAAAATGGACTTTATCTTTTCGCCCATTACTGCCGATCGTTTGGTAGTGGAAAGTACATTGGGCTTTACCAAGGCCTTTCTCGGACTTCCCCAAACGGACGAGGGAAATCCCGAACAAGAGATGTGGCTATTTTGGAACCAAGTGGACGGGAGGGAAAGAACAGGATTGTATGATGCTTATCAAAATGTTATCAAAGAACTCAACCTACCCATAATGGAAACAAGAATAATGGACAGTAAACGTTTCCGAAAGGAAACAGAAGACACAGGCAGTTATGTGTTCCGATCAAGTTTGCTGCCTGCTGAACCACAGTTGATGAAAGCAACGAAAATGGATTTGTTTGTCGAGGAATTTTTAAAAATCACTCATCTATAAAAACAGTAAAGTATGGCTTCAAATAACAAAAACAACGATTTTGAAAAACCCAATGTTGATGAGGAATACCTTATGAACATCATAAGCGGCGATGAGCTTGTAGCTCCACCGGGCAATAACAAAAAGCAGGATGTACCAAAGGAAACCAAGCCAAGGGAAAAAGCCCGTAACAGTTCATCAAAAAAAGTGGACTATGAGGAAACGTTTTTGGTCAATCGGTTTCCATCGGGGCGTAACGGCAAGGTCGTTTACATACGCCCTGAATACCACGAAAGATTGCTCCGCATCGTTCAACTGACAAGGGAAGAAAGAACAACGCTCTACTCTTACATTGACAACATTCTCGAACATCATTTCAGGGAGTACGGTGAAGATATTACCGATTATTTCAACGAACATTTTAAACCTATTCTATAAGCTATGGAAATAGTAATTGTGATATGCCTACTCATAGTCATTGTCCTGCTATTGCAGGATAAAATTGTAATTCATAAAAGGTCGAAACAAGACCCTCCGCATAAAAAAGTCAACCCGAACTTACCCGATATTATGGGACAGCCCAAACCTGTAGAACGCCTTTCAGTGCCAAACACTGCCACTGAACGCCAAATTCAGGAAAACGAAATAAACCCTGCTAATTTAGACATTGAATACGACGAAAATGAAAACGTAAGTGTTCAAATTCCGCAGGAAGAGCTGGACGAAGTTTTCAGAAATATGCCTGATTTGGAGGAAGAGGAAGAAGAATGGAACAGGTACGGAATGTCTGGTGGTGATAACGGTTTTGCCCAAGGGGTTACCTATGACGAACTAAGCTCCGTGGGGGTGTTGCTCCAAAAAGAAGAATTGGAACCAGCCCAAAAGGAAACAGCGATAGCGATAGTGCAAAAAATACAGGGGACTGAGTTATTCAACCTATTGGAAAATTCTATGGAAGATGCTTCCCGAAAAATAGCCGAGCTTTTGGATAGCACCCTTTCATCTGAAACGGAAGCCGGTTCTTCCACTTTGCGGAAAAGTGATTTGAGTGATTTTGACATTGGGGAGTTTGTGTAAAAAAATAGAAGATTTTAAATGAGCCTGAAATTTAGTTTTTCAGGCTCAATTTTTTCTCACTCATTTCGCCAACTTCAATATTCTGTATGCCCCCCTTGCCACAACTAAGAATACAATTGCTCCGATAATCAAATCGGGATAGCTTGAATTGAGCCAATGAACCAAAAGCCCTGCAACGATAACACCCGAATTGATAATAACATCGTTTGATGTAAAAATCATAGTTGCCTGTATGTGGGCTTCTTTGCTTTTGTTCTTTTGCAACAGGTAAAGACAAAATATATTTGCCATTAGTGCCAAAACAGAAACGATAATCATAGTTTGAAAATCGGGCATTTTTTCAAAGCCTAAAAAACGCCTGATAACTTCAACAAAACCAATAACAGCCAATAGGATTTGAAAGTACCCTGCAAATTTGGCGATGTTGTTTTTCCTTGCTATTGTTCCACCCACAGCGAATAAAGCCAAAGCATAAACGATACTGTCCGCAAGCATATCCAAACTATCAGCTACCAAACCCATTGAATTGGAAAAAATGCCAAACACCATTTCCAATCCAAAGAAAACGAAATTAATAATCAGTACAGTCCAAAGTAGTTTCCGTTGGTTATTATTTGTATCTGTTTCAAAAATTGCATTGCTTTCTTCAGTTGAAATCAATGTAGTATTCAGGTTTAGTGTTCCCAAAGCCGTTAAAATCGGGTCGGGATTTCCATTGTGATAAACGTTCAGCTTTCTGTTTGGAATATCAAACTCTAATGATTTTACCGTATCAAAGTTTTGCAGTTTCATACGGATTAACTGCTCCTCACTTGGGCAATCCATTTTTGTAATATTGAATATTGTTTTGTTCATCTTTTAAAGTTTAAATTTTATTCCTCCGTTAATTACAAATCCGTCCAATGGTGAATAAATATCTTTAAAAACAGGGTTGGTTATAGTACCTGTATAAATGTTATCAAAACGTGTCTGTCTTGTATCAAGGAAGTTTTCAAAGTTGATATATAAAGAAAATCTTTCCCAAATCTTTTCAGCCATAAAGCCACAGGTCCAATAATCGTTTCCTATTGTTCCGTCATTGAGCTTTTGCGGACTGAAATAATAGGCTTCTAAACCAATCTTCCATTTATCCTCAATTTCATACATCAGTACAGAGTTAATACGGTGTTTTGGGGTTAATGGATTTTCGGTAGTTGTTCCGTTTTCAATCAATCGGGTATCGGTAAAGGTGTAGCCCAGAAACAGTTTCAAATCATCATATCCTATTTTTACGTTGGTTTCTGTTCCTTTAGTATGAATGTAGCCCGATGAATTGATGAACTGATAAAGATTAGCAGATGGATTTTGAAGCAACAAAGGATTATCCAGATAAGTATAAAAAAACAATTGGTTTATGCTGAATGTCCAATCATCGCCTATATTAGTACGGTAGTTGATGTCTGCATTTGCTCCGTAGCTCCTTTCTAATTTATTGGTTTTATCGTTAATAGGCATTACGTTTTGATATTGTATGCGTTCGCTTTCTTCGGTAAAAATGGTTGGTGTTTTGTAGCCAAATCCGCCCCCGACACGTGAAGTCAATCCATTTGCAATCTTAAACAATGCCGATACTCTTGGCAAAAAAACAGCTCCATAATCAATCACATAATCCGTCCTTAAACCTGCTTCCAATTGAAGCCAATCGGTAGCCTTAAAAGAATTTTGAACGAAAGCCCCGAATGTGGTATGAGTATAATCCCTCAACGGAAATGCAGTAATCTGTTTTTCTTTAAAATTATCAGTCCAAATATTAACGCCTGTTACCCATTCCGATTTTTCTTTGCTGTGCGTATAGCTTGCTTCCGTAAAAGTAGCGGTCTGCGTTCCCTCAAATTCGTAATTCGGAATAGCCGTATTGCGGTTAAAATAACTTACGCTGTTTTTGAATTGTACAAAACTGTTTTCGTTTACAGTATGGTCAAAAACAAATTGAGTGGAATAACGCTGTGTTTTGTTTTCTTCAAAATATTGATGGGTGTTATCTCCTTTGCCTTTGATGTAGAGCATATCGCCACCCAAACGGTTTTCAATGGTGGTGTTAATACCAAAGTTCATTTTTGTTTTATCATTGAAGTAAACAAATAATTTAGGGTTCAGTACATACCTTTCAAATTGGGGAATTGCAGAAAGCCCGATTTTTGCAGGGTCGTAAGCTCCGTTGCGATTATGCGAAGCAAATATTGTCGTTCCGATTTTCTTAAACTTCTGTCCGTAAAAACCGTTGATGTCTAAACCTCTGCCTGATGTTCCGTTTAAATGAAAGCGTAAATCCCTTTCTTCCGTTGGTGTTTTGGAAATCAGATTGACCAGACCTGCTATTGCTCCACCACCATACAGCGTGGAAGTTGAACCTTTGATAACTTCCACCTGCTTTAAGTCAAGGGGTGGGATTTGCAACAAACCTAACCCACTTGAAGCACCCGAATAAATCGGGAAACCGTCTTTTAAGATTTGCGTATATCGTCCGTCAAGCCCTTGAATACGAATACTTGCGTTGGCACTTGTGGGCGATGTAGTTTGTACATGAATACCTGTACTCTCACTCAAAAGCATACGAATATCCCCTGCTTTCATATTGCCTTTTTCGTCCAATTCTTCACCTCCGATAAATTCAATTCTTGTAGGGATATTTTGGATAGTTCTTGTACTTCTTGTTGATGAAATAACGATTTCTTCCAAATCTTCCGATTGTTCAGAAAGTAGGATTTCAATCGGGGTTGTATCTTTTAACGGAAAATTAAAGCTGTCGGTACGTTGGGCAAAACCAACATAACTAAATTGAATTTCCTGCAAACCGTTTGGAATACCTGTTAATATGATTTGTCCGTTTTCATCTGAAGTTGTTGCGATTGTAGTTCCCGTAACCTGTGCGGTTACGCCCATTAAAAGCTCTTTTTTTTCACTGTCTTTAATTACAGCTTTGAACGTATTTTGTGCATATACACAAAGGTTTAGTGCCATAAAAAATGACAAAATGAGTATTTTTTTCATTGTAAAAATGATGCTTAATATGAATAAATGAATGATAGCGGTGCTATGCACCGCAGGTAATAAACTGTGCTGAAGGCACTACATATTAAACAAGCTGTGGGGGATGCCAAACGGAAAAGGGAAAATCAGAAACAGGCGGTGTTGGCATTGTTCCTAATTTTCTTTGGGGTTCTTTTACTGAATGTGTAACCGAAAAATGAAAAGTAATTAAAACAAATCCCGTACAGGTATTACAGCTAAAAAAAGGCGAACAACAACCCTTATTGCAATCTTGGTCTTCCTGTCCGTTTTGTCCTTGCTCGGTTGTATGCTCCTGCATACATTTATCCTCAATAAAAGTCGGTACTGCTGATAACAGCAATACATAAACGGCTAATATTAAAGATATAAATTTCATTTTGCGAAGATAGTAAATAAACATTGTCCAATAAATATATATATCCTCTTTTTTCCATCTCTATAACGCCACTCACCGCCAAACAATTCCACTGACTGCCACTTTGTTATAACGCCTTCATTTCTGAAACATCTTTGTCTTGAAAGCCCGCAAGGTGCGGGATAAACAGTAACAAATTAATGTGTTTCAATTATGGAAAAACAGAGAAAAAAAGTTTTGCTGGCAGCCGTAGCTATGCTGTCAGGAATTTATGCGTTCGCACAGGGAAACGGTTCGGCCGGTATCAACGAAGCTACCCAAATGGTAACAAGCTATTTCGACCCCGCAACCCAATTAATCTACGCCATCGGTGCGGTGGTTGGGCTCATAGGAGGCGTTAAGGTGTACAACAAATTCAGTTCGGGCGACCCCGACACATCGAAAACTGCGGCGAGCTGGTTCGGTGCGTGTATCTTCTTAATCGTGGCGGCTACCATCCTGCGTTCATTCTTCCTTTAATCCTTTGCTTTATGAACAGTTACAACATAAACAAAGGCATTGGCAGGACGGTAGAATTTAAAGGGTTGAAAGCACAATACCTATTCATTTTCGCAGGTGGGCTGCTCGGTACGCTTATCCTCGTGATGATACTGTATATGGCAGGCGTAAACTCTTACATCTGCCTGTTCCTCGGAGCAGGCGGAGCTTCGCTCATTGTATGGCAAACCTTTTCACTGAATAGGAAATATGGCGAACACGGATTGATGAAGATAACCGCCAATAAACGGCATCCCCGTTACATCATCTGTCGCAAGCCTGTACACCGCTATTTAAAATTCACTTCTAAACAGAATGCCGTATGAGAAATGTAGCAAAGACCACCACATTGGAAAGCAAGTTTCCTTTGCTAGCAGTAGAAAACAACTGCATTCTTTCCAAAGATGCAGACATTACCGCCTGTTTTGAAGTGCGTTTACCGGAACTATTTACGGTAGCCTCTGCGGAATATGAGGCCATTCATTCCGCCTGGCACAAAGCTATCAAGACTTTGCCGGATTTTACGATCATCCACAAACAGGATTGGTACATCAAAGAAAGTTACGCTCCCGATTTGGCAATAGAAGACCAGAGTTTTTTGGCTAAATCTTATCAACGCCATTTCAATGAGCGACCGTTTTTAAATCATTACTGCTATCTCTTTTTAACCAAGACAACCAAAGAGCGTATGCGTTTGCAAAGTAATTTTTCATCACTTTGCAAAGGTTCAATAATACCAAAGGAAATCAGGAACAAGGAAACGATACACCGTTTTATGGAAGCGGTGGCACAGTTTGAACGTATCGTAAACGATAGCGGTTTTGTAACCCTAAAACGCCTGACCGAAGAAGATATTATCGGTACGGACGAAAAACAGGGATTGCTGGAACAGTACCTTACCCTTTCGAGGGAAGCCGGAACACCGATGCAGGACATCGCACTCGGAACAGAAGAAGTCCGTATCGGGAACAAAAGGTTGAGCCTGCACACTTTATCCGATACTGACGATTTACCCGGAACGGTATCGGCTGATACCCGTTTTGAAAAGCTATCTACCGACCGTAGCGATTGCCGTTTGTCATTCGCCGCACCTGTGGGCTTGTTGTTAAACTGCAACCACATTTACAACCAATATTTATTTTTGGATAACAGCGAAGCCAATCTACAAAAGTTTGAGAAGTCCGCAAGGAATATGCACTCACTGGCTCGTTACAGCCGTGCCAACCAAATCAACAAAGAGTGGATAGAAAAGTACCTCAATGAAGCACATTCGTTTGGTCTATCTTCCGTAAGGGCACACTTCAACATTATGGCGTGGTCGGAAGACCCTACTGAACTGAAACAGTTGAAGAATGATTGCGGTAGTGCTTTGGCTTTAATGGAATGCAAGCCACGTCATAACACTACAGACGTAGCTACTTTGTATTGGGCAGGAATGCCGGGCAATGCTGGCGATTTTCCGAGTGAGGAAAGCTTTTACACGTTCATAGAGCCAGCTTTGTGCTTTTTTACAGAAGAAACCAATTACCATAATTCACCATCGCCATTCGGGATAAAAATGGCTGACCGATTAACGGGGAAGCCTATCCATTTGGATATTTCAGATTTGCCGATGAAACGTGGAATTATTACCAATCGTAATAAGTTCATACTCGGTCCATCAGGTTCTGGTAAATCTTTCTTCACAAACCATATGGTACGACAGTATTACGAACAAGGCGCTCACGTTTTGCTTGTTGACACTGGTAATTCTTATCAAGGATTATGCGAACTCATCAAAGGTAAAACCAAAGGCGAAGACGGTGTTTACTTCACCTATACCGAAGATAATCCGATTGCTTTTAATCCTTTCTATACCGATGATGGCGTGTTCGATATTGAGAAGCGTGAAAGTGTCAAGACTTTGATATTGACGCTTTGGAAACGTGATGATGAACCACCAACTCGCTCAGAAGAAGTAGCATTATCAAATGCTGTATCAGGCTATATCGAACGCATCAAACAAGAAGATGTTTACCCATCATTCAACGGCTTCTATGAGTATGTAAAAGGCGATTACCGAAAGGTACTCGAAGAAAAACAGGTAAGGGAGAAAGACTTTGACATTGCCAATTTCCTGAACGTACTCGAACCCTATTACAAAGGAGGTGAATATGATTATCTGCTCAATTCCGATAAACAGTTAGACCTGCTATCTAAACGTTTCATCGTGTTTGAAATCGATGCGATTAAGGATCATAAAATTCTATTTCCTATCGTGACCATCATCATTATGGAGGTTTTCATCAATAAGATGCGGAGATTGAAAGGTATTCGCAAACTCATCTTAATTGAAGAGGCTTGGAAAGCGATTGCCAAAGAAGGAATGGCAGAATACATCAAGTACCTCTTTAAGACTGTTCGCAAATTCTTCGGAGAAGCGATTGTCGTAACGCAAGAGGTCGATGATATTATCCAATCGCCCATCGTCAAAGAAAGTATCATCAATAACTCTGACTGTAAAATCCTCTTAGATCAACGCAAGTATATGAACAAGTTCGATGATATACAGGCGATGTTGGGGCTTACAGATAAGGAAAAAGGGCAGGTACTTTCTATCAATATGAACAACGATGCAAGCCGACTTTACAAAGAGGTTTGGATAGGCTTAGGTGGTACGCACTCGGCAGTCTATGCCACCGAAGTTAGTTTGGAGGAATACCTTGTGCGCCCATAAGGGCATATAGTGAATGTGGTTTGGCAACCACTGGGCAAGTGTTTATAACGCCCATCAACAGCCGACTTATCCGAACGGGAAACCCGACGGGGAGTGTAGCATGTCGGAAAAGCCATAAGTCAACTAATTGTCGTGTTGCGACTGAATGGCGAGTTGAAAAGTTAGATATAAGGATGAAGTCTTGATTGATTGAACGACAGTCCGAACGGTCAGTTCTTAGGCAGTGACGGAAGACAGTTACCAACGTCACTTTGTGGTAATATCCTAATGACAGGTAGTAGTGATAGCATAAAC
>NZ_LZZP01000004.1:0-36003 GCF_014170215.1 Sphingobacterium sp. UME9
CAGGATACGGTATCACCAAAAAGAAATGGAACGCATAGCGAAACTTAAACCATAACAATTTTTTGCGTAAAGGCCGGGTATCTTTATGGTGGCTAAAAGACCCCGTTTTTAAATTGGCCAATGCAAATGCCTGAAAAGGCTATAAGTACACAAGCATGAGTTAATGCCAGCCTTACGGCTGACCAAACTCGAAGAGGAAAATCGCAAAACCCAATGCGCAAGGGGACTGTATTATAGTTAATTTATAGAGGAAAAGATATGAAAAAATAATAGTTAATTGAACTATTTTCAGTTTATAGCGGTATTAATTGTTTTGTTGAATTGGAATGAGGAGTGTAAAACTTGTGCCCTGTCCCACTTCTGAATCTACAATAATCTTACCATGATGTTTCGCAATGGTATTATAGGCAATGGACATTCCCAAACCAGTACCTTCGCCAACGTCTTTGGTTGTAAAAAATGGTTCAAATATCCGTTCATGGATTTCTTTTGGAATACCGATACCATTGTCTGCGATTTTGATAAACACAGCTGTATTATCCTCCTGAACTCCGGTCTCAATACATATTTTACCACCAACATCGTGATTAAACTTTTTATTTACGGCGTAAATAGCATTTGTCACGATATTCAAAAAGACTTGATTAAGTTTTCCTGCATGACATTCGACCTTTGGCATATCGCCATAGATCTTATCAACTTCAATCGTGTTATTTAATAAACTATTGAGGATAACCATTGTTGACTCCAGTCCCTCATTTAAATCGGCAAATTTTAATGTATCCTCGTCTACGCGCGAGAAGATCCGCAAACTCTTTACTATTTCGGCAGTCCGATGGGCCCCATCATGCATTCCCTTTAATAGAAAATCTACCTCTGTTTTCAGATAATCGATATCCTGGTCATCTTTGAATTTTTTGATCTGAGATTGCTTTTCAGTATCGGATATCCCTTCTTTAAAAGCGATACGCTCTACTTCCTCCAGCGTTTCCCAGATCATCTTAATATCACGTTTTAACGGAGCGACATTAGACGTAACAAAGTTGATTGGGTTGTTGATCTCATGAGCAACCCCAGCAGTCAATTGACCAAGGGAGGCCATCTTCTCGGCTTCGACAAGTTGAGATTGCGTTTCCTTTAAGTGAGTAAGAGTGGTTTGTAGAGACTCATTAGATTCTGTTAATTCACGTGTCCGCTCATCTACTTTTTGTTCCAATACAATATTTTGTTCACGTATTAACTTCTCGTTTTCTAACGAGATTGCTAATTCCCGGACTTGTGATGCTTCTTTTTCTTCTTTTAAAATATTGATACTATAGGCTAGACCGAAGGACAATAAGGCCATCTCCACAACAGATGCAATTTGTACAGCATTGCTCGTAAAATCGTTATATTTTAAGATGCCATAGTCTTTCAGTAAAAACACGACAGAACCTAATAATAAAATTGTCCAACCGTAAACAAAATATTTAGCCGGTTTATAACCATTTATCATCACACGATAGGATAAGTAAAGGACAAATAAAGAACCGGCACCTGTTGTTAGCTGCATAACCATGAACGCTGGTTGTGTCAGGTTGAGCAGTGTAAGAAGGCTGCCAATGACAAAAAGGATGATAAAAACAGTAATCACACGTCTTGACCGAGGAGCATTTTTCGGTAATTGAAGAAATGAATCTGCAAAAAGCAGGGCGCATAAGCCTGATAAACATCCAAAGATAATAGGACCCTTTGTTGCAAAATAAATCCAATTTGGCCATAAATATTGAAAACTGTAACCTTTAATACCCATTTGTGTTATTCCTGCACAAAGAACATAAAGGACATAATACAGATAGCCCCTTTCACGAACAGAAAAAAACAGGAATAAATTGTATATCGCCATAATGCCGACAATACCAATATAGATGCCGCTTAACAAACTGTCGTCATTCATCTCTTTTAAGAAACTGCGCTCGTTACTTAAATAGATCGGGAGAATAATCTGTTCCGTACTTTTTATGCGAAGAAAAAAGATGGTCTTCTCATTTCCAGGTAATTGGATGTCGAATGCGTAATTAGGGACCTTATATTTTCTAGCCGAAAAAGATTGATGCTCGCCCAACTTGATCGAGTTATAATGCCCGTTTGATGACGGTACAAAAAGTTCGACCTCATCCAAGAGAGGGTAGGCAATTTCGAGCAAGAGTTCAAGCTTTTCTTTGTCCTTGTTTGTCACGGGTAATCGAAACCAGATGTCAGCGGGTGATATGCCCAAATTGGGGACCTTGCTTTCTAACGATTGAAAGGAGGAAGCTGAAGTATCTGCAAAGTTAGGCTCTCCTTTCCCGGTATAACGCTCCAGGCCATATCCGATCAATACACGCTGTGTCGGTTTATCGATAATAACTTCTCCAAAACAAGTTGAACTGCACGTAAAAATAAATAAGAAGATCAAGTTAAGCCAGCATTTCATCACTATATGCTATTTTTTTGCTTCGGCAATAACTAAATTCATAGAAACAAGGAAACAACCCGCTTCATCAGCTTGATCCAATGTGTTTTGAAATTCCTCCATTTCAGCTGTACTTAACTTCTCTTTTTCGACCATTTCCAAAAGAATTTTATCTAAGAAAAGATAGCGGTTGGCCTCTTCTTTCGAACGGGCTACCATACAGAATGTTTGCAATTGTACTTGTTTAAAGCCTTGAGACAATAAGTCCGAAGTTAATTTATTCCCAGCCCAGCCATTGTTGACTTTTTCTTCGGTCAAATAATGACATATCTTAGCCTCAATGTCAACATGCTTACTATAAAACGTCAGGCTATTCCAAATCGTCTCAACGATCACTAAGGGTTGACCTTCACGCAAAACACGGTGAACCTCAGCAAACATTTTTGGTGCTTCCAGCAGATGTTGTACAACGCGTTCCATTCTAATGCCAGAAATGGAATTATCTGTAAAGCTAAGTTGATAAACTTCACCCTGAACAAAGTCGACGTTCTTTACCTCTGCACTGCTTGTTTTGGCATGCTCGATTAAGGCCTTATCATGATCCAATCCAACGACAAGTACATTATGGCCCAGCATATTAGCCAAATTGATGGCATCCATTCCAGTTCCACAGCCAAGATCGACGACAACCCCCTCTTTAATCGTATTAAAAGGAGTATATGAATGCATTTTTAATTGTTTAAGAAAATCACCGGTATCCATTAAATAGCCGGCACCATAATGTTTAGTGTCCATTATAAGATATTTAAATTACGATCATCTGGTTTATGATCTAATGATGTATGTTTCAGATTTTTAATAATTTCATTTAAATCCCATTGATTGAGATTCGGAATATCGATTTGATAATGAATTTCAATCTCCTTATTCCGTAAAGTTTCAATGCGGACAATATTGGAATTATTACGAAGCGACAAAATTGCATCTTTGTTTTCTTGGTCGGCTTCGGTCAAGGTGTCTAGATTGCGCATAATCATTACGGTAGCTAGTAGATCCAGCTTCGGATAATAGAATGTGCCATTATTTCCAACACTTGTATCAATGCGGTAGCCAACACTTTCTGCTAATTTCACCGTGTAAGGAGCACATAAAGCAAAGAGTGATTTAATGCCAACCTGTGTACTGATGGCGGCACCAGCTCTCGTCAAAAATATGCTGCCAATGCCATATCCAGCAATCTCCCTGGAGTTCCAAAGGCCACAACCTTCACCTGTCCCCTGTTGCGCATAATCATAAACAAGGTCTAAGATTTTAGCATCCATCGCTCCCGTGGCCTGTTCAATGGGAAGTGGTTCGCTCCCTCCAGATACGTGTATACGTACTCCACCATAGACTTTATCGCCATCAAGGGATTCTACGATCAATACGAATGATGCGGGATTGTACATCCAGTCATTTTTGGAAGAAGTTACTTTCTTTACGCCTATAGCAGTTAACACGTGCGCGTGTCCTTCTATGAAACGTTCACAGGTTTGGGGATCGTCGATAGCCCGAAATGCTCTTAGTCTTACTACAGGACGCCCGTCGTTGAATAATAATGCCACCGAATGCTTTGATTTATCGTTTAAACGCAAAACTAATCAATTAAATGCAAAGGTGTTTACTCTTCAAATAAATTATACCGTAATGCAACCGCCTGCACCTAGTGATGGTAAAAATTGTTTGATTCCTTTTTCACCTTTAAGGGCCCAAATAGCCCCTTTTAACTGATGTCATCGAAAATACATTTTATCATCTTAATATGCTGTATTTTCGATATACAATAAATTTGACCTTGGAAATATTAACGTTTCTGGAGGCTATTTTTATGAATCTGACCGTCTTTCATGATCAACAGAAAGTTTTTTTCTGGATCTGCCAATAGTTTTAAATTCTTAAGAGGATCTCCGTCTACAAGGATTAGATCTGCCAAAGCTCCTTCTTCTACTATTCCCAGCTTGCCAGGATAAGGACTTCTTAATCCCGAAAGCTGCAGAAGCTCGCCATTGTCTTGGGTAATCATTTTAATGATTTCGGCATTTGTAAACCACTTTTGAAGTCGCAAAATAAAAGTATTCTGCAATTTATTCAGGTCCGGTTCAAAAAGGAAATCTGTACCCCAAGCTAGTTTTACTCCATATTTCTTAGCCATAGGCCATACTTTTTCCTGACCTTCAATGACAGGCTTACGCTTGATTCTTCGTTGCGGATCCATATCGGGTGTATCTTCCACAAGATTCTGTAAACTAAGCCAGATATTTTTTTTTGCAATTAGCTGTAAAGTTTCTTCATCGAGCAATTGTCCATGCTCTATACATTTTACGCCAGCTTCGATTGCTCTTCGAATTGCTCTTGGCGTATAGGCATGTACAGTGACATAAGTTCCCCAATCTTCGGCTGCTTCTACTGCTGCTTTCATTTCGTCTAGTGTATATTGGGTGACATCCACAGGATCATATGCTGAGGAAGTTCCTCCACCCGCCATGAGTTTAATTTGACTTGCCCCGAATCTTAGATTCTCTCTTACTGCAGTCAGGACCTCATCACGACCGTCGGCGATGAAGGTTGCTCCATATCGCTCCGCACGAGAGACAACGCCGAAAAAACGGCGCGATTTTTCCTCCAGTGTCCGAAAATCTCCGTGGCCTGCAGTTTGGCTTACAACGGCACCAGAAGGCCAGATTCTAGGCCCTAAAATCTTTCCCTTGTCGATCGCTGCTTTTAATGGGAATATAGGACCACCAACATCTCGTACGCTTGTAAAACCCCGCATTAACATCTGTTGAGCCGAGAGCCCCACCGTCTTGATCAAGAATTCCTCGGATAGGTCATTTGTCATCATTTGAGGCATTGTCAAAGCGCCAAATACCAAATGGACATGCACATCAATCAATCCAGGTATCAGTGTTTTGCCTTTAGCGTCAATTCTGACGATATTCTTTCCTTGTGCGTCAATAGGGGATGTACTGATTGTCTGAATTGTATTTCCGTTTATTAAAACATGTTTTGGTGGAGTTAAGGTTTGAGTTGTATAGTCGAGCAGTTTAACATTTTCTATTAAAACTTGCTTTTCCTGTGCTTGGATAACATGTACAAAAGCCGAACAAAGAAATAAAGTAAGTAGTTGACCTAAACGCATAGCTTGGAGAATTACGTTAAAATATAATATGACAAATCAATTTTAATTCAAGCTAACTAATGTGCTTGAAAAAATATCTTCTAAGTTAAATCATAAATTCAATATATTTCAATTTTTTCATTATAAATTTTGGCTCTGCCAGCCTTTTTTGAAGAAGTCTTTGTATAATGTACGCTGTTAATCACAAGAAAAATGTTAAATTTATCCAATCATGATATATAAAAAATCTATTATAAATTATTTAAATATCGTAATTCCCAAGATTGTCTCCATAAGAGAGCTGCTCACCTATGCCCTCTTACTCGGCTTATCAGCTTATGTATTCCTAGTGGTTTTTCAGCCATTTGGAACGTATAATTTTGAGAATGCCTATAAATTTAGCTTGTTATCCGGATACGGGGCCATTTTATCCATTGCATATGCCTTAATTTCTATCGTCTTGCGTAAAAAAAAGGGAACAGTTGCGATAGAACTATTTCGTATTTTTCTTGTGTTCCTATTATCAAGTTTTTTAAATTTCGTCTATCATGGTTGGTTCATTAATCAGGCGCCGTTGCAGTGGAATAACCTGCCCTATATTGTATGTTATACGTTTTCACTTTACAGCCCTATTGCAGCGATTTATTTTTTGCTTCGAGTTGATAAGCGTCATTCGAATCATGAAAAGAATAACTCGTCGATGGAAAGTCTTTCGATAAAGCCAGCTATGATATTGAGCCAAGCGAATGACTGCCATTTGGCTCTGGTCGATATTCCCAATGGTAATCAACCGTTAAAGTTGCTGCCAAGCGATTTTATTTTTGCAAAATCGATGGATAATTATTGCATGATCTATTTTAGGAAGGATGGCATGGTAAAGAAGCAGATGGTACGAATTACGTTGAGCCGCTTATCTGAACTGTTGAATACAATGTCTATTCACCGATGTCATCGGTCCTTTCTTGTCAATTTTGAAAAAATCCTTGTAAGGGAAGGGAATGCCCAAGGTTTTTTGTTACGTTTTGCAGATACTGAAGATTGTGCTGTTATTTCGAGGTCTGCTATAGAATCAGTTAGACCCTATTTGTCGGACTGACCACTCACGTTATGGTCAATCGTCCCTAAATCTTGCCATACGCCACATAACTTTGTATACTCGTCTTGGGTAGCATAATTTTGTTCAAAAAAAGATGAACACAAAAAGTTTAAACCTGCTGGTATTATTTCTCTTCTTCGGAATATATTTTATCCTCGATTATTTGTTTTTTGCGACCCTTCAATCCATGATAATCAAGGATGTCCAAAGTAGATTTTTGGGGCATGTACTGACGTATTCAATTAGCCTTGTACCGTTGCTTTTTGGGGCAATGCTGCTTAAACCGAAAGGGCAGAATGAATTCTTGGAAAAATTTGGGTTGAAAGGCAATTTTTTACAGGGGCTTTCTTTTGGAATAATAGCTACCTTACCGATGTTCTTGGGTTATGCCTTTGTTTTTACCTTAAATCGGAAAATAGATCCAAACGGGCTATTAATAAATAGTGTGTCATCAGGATTCTTTGAAGAAATGATCTTTCGTGCCTATTTTTTTGGTTTAGTTTTTCGCTATACCCGACTAGGTTTTATTCCATCCATTTTAGCTACATCACTCCTGTTTGCTTTACTACATCTTTATCAGAGTCAGGATTTGGGAGAATTGGTCCTGATTTTCGGTATGACTTTCTTCGGCTCTATCCTATTTTCGTGGTTGTATGCTGAGTGGAAGTTTAACCTTTGGATACCAGTAACACTTCATGTTTTGATGAATTCGGCTTGGATGATTTTTGATGTTTCGGACAATGCTGCGGGAAATGGATGGAGCAATTTTTTCCGCTTCTTGACCATCATTGTAGCAATCATAATGACCATTGTCCATTCAAGGAAGTCAAATGGCGGTCTACAAATTGAAAGGAAAAATTTGTGGCTAAAAGATTAGAAATCAGGCGTTTTTTAATGAGCCTTCATAGCTGTAGATATGTTCTTCAAATGATCTCGTCCATATTTGGAATGAGCGTTAGATTTTAGGTTGCCAAAACTATGAACCTTTTGATATTAGTATTGGCTCTCGAAGAACCCCTGAAAACCAGTATTTTTTTTTGGCATAGGAATCGCTACCTTGACCTTTATGAATAGACAGCTATTTTCACCCCTATCTTTATTTCTAGGAACGACGTTATCCATTGGAATCTTGAGCTGTGGACACAATACAAAAGTCAATGGTGCGGATTTAAAAGATTCTGTTGAGCTTAAAACAGTCGCCGCGAAAGATACGATGGCTGCTGCTAAATTTCCTCCTTTGCCAATTGACTTTGACAAGACGAAGGTTTTAAAAAATACCTATGTTGTTGATCGGGCTGGAGTCGAACTTAGACAAGGCGCGGATAAGGCTGCCCCGCTATTAGGAAAATATCCCTATGGTACCAAGCTCGATGTGATCGGTGAAGAAGGAGAATGGATTGCCGTCATGGACCGTATCCAGCGCGATTATAAAGGGAACAATGGCGAAACAGGTGATGTAACGCGATGGGAAAAGGTCTATGTAGCGAAGTCCAAGCTGGGGAAACAAGATAAAATTACAATCTCTCCCAAAGATTTAAATTCAATCGTTTCACTGACGATAAATGGTAAAGAAATGTATTACGAAAAGGGGCATTCTTTAGATAAGTATCTCCAGTTAGAGTTGATTGATGAGCAAACGTTCTTAGCCGCTCGGAATACGGCTCAAAACTACTTGATCAAGGATACCCTGTCTTATCCGAAAAACGGGAAGATCTTGGAATTGCCGTTGACAAATGGGAAAAAGCTAACATTTAAGGATAAGGATATCGATAATGAATTAGAAGCCAGCTATTCTTATAAAGGGCATTACGATTTTTTAAATGCTTTTGCTGTTGATGGGAATTATTGGGAAAGTGCTGATGTACGGCTTTTTGATAAACAGGATGGTCATCTTATTGTGGAATGTGGGGATTATCCATTCTTCTCTGCCGATAAAAATTACCTGATGACCTTACACGCCGACCCCTATGAATCGACGGGCGACCTGCAACTCTTCCACGTGAAACAAGGAAAGGTGACACCGATGCTTTTTATTAGTTTTAAAGAGTGGATGCCAACCTGGAAAGAAGAGTTAATGTTCTGGGGCAAGGACGGTTGTATCTATACTGCTGCCAACCATGTAGACGGTTACTGGGGTGAAGAAGGAGCGCTGAACGAAAGATCACAGTTTATCAGAATCAAGATATTACCCCATTAAACAGGCGCAAACCATACTTTTATTGGTTTACTGCAGGTGTATATATTTATTGTTTTTCTGTTTTAAGTAAAACTATTCTGGCATGCACCTGTTGTATTCCATAAAATAGATTATAGTTTGTAATTTAGCTGGATGAAACTAAGAATATTATCGTTATTTACTATCCTTCTTCTCTTTTCCACGTTGTCTATGGCACAAGATAAGCCATGGAAACAGCATAATAGATGGATTTGGGGTCCTTCAGTAGGGTATCAGTATCAAAGTGGTAATTTTCTGAAAGTTTCGGGCTGGGGATTATTTGCACCTAATGATTTTCAATATATGAAAATTGATGCAGGAGCCAATTTCAGCTGGATGGAAGGTAAAACGACTGTTATTCCAGAGCTGGGATTTACCTACTACCTAAATGATTTTGTTGTTTTTCCTTTTGTAAAAGCAGAGTTAACACCTTATACCATAACGCCAAAAGTTGGTGCCAGTCTATTCTCTATTGTGGATCTGGGAATAGGTTATGGATTTGATTACAATACTAAGAAAAATTTTAAGCCGATTGACGGAATTACCGTTTCAGTAGGGGTAAATATTCCGCTCAATTTTCATATTTATTAATTGAAAAATGCGCAGTAAGACGATTTATAAACTCCTGGGGTCACTTGTTGTGTTGTTAGCTATAGTTAGCAACCTAAAAGCGCAAGACCACTTAATCGGTCCGACGTTGAGCTACCAGTTTCAAAAAGGGAGTATAATAAAAACTGGTGCTTATTTCGCTTTTCCTTTTATAGGAGATCATATTCTCCGAGCAGATGCCACAGCCAACTTTACTTGGACACAAAGGAAGTTTGCCGTGATACCTGAGGCTGCAGTAACGTATTATCCTCAAACATATGTCTTAACTCCCTTTGTTCGTGCAGAGTTTACTCCGTATACCTTTACGCCCAAAGTTGGAGTGAGTTTGGCCACATTGGTGGATATCGACTTTGGTTATGGATTTTCCATCAATGAAAAAAAAGATTACAATCCGATAAAGGGGTTCGCGGTGTCTCTTCGATTTAGTATTCCGCTAAATTATCGAATCAATATGTAGCTTAGATTCATGAATCCCTCTTCGCTTGGTTTACCTTCCAAAAAGCTAAACTTGACAGGGCCATTTTTTATGATAGTCTATTTCGCTTGCAAAGTAATTGTGCTAAAGCACTTTTAAGGAACGACTAGACTAATTGTCAAGCCAGTTTTTGAAAGCCGTGACTTTCTCCCGTGAAACAATGAGCTCATCCGATTCATAATGCTTAAGGTATATTTTCAACCGGGCATTAGAATGTACAGCAATATTTTTGATAGCATCAAATTGAACTATAGTGCTTCGGTTGATCCTAAAAAAATCCTTAGGGGATAGTTGTGGCATCAGGGCGTCCAATGTTTGGTCCAAAAGATAGTTTCCCTTTTCACTGGTATAAAGGTAAGTGCCTTTGTTTTCACTGTAAATACATTCTATTTGCTGGGTGGTCACTACTTTTAGGTTTTGGCCTATTTTGATGGTAAAGCGTTCCTTGTATGTTTGGACAGTGTTTCTAAATAAAGCTTCAAAAGATGCCAGATCGAACTGTGGTTTTGGGTGCCTAAATTGGCGGAATTTTTCAATAGCATTTTTCAGCTCTTCATCTTCAATTGGCTTCAGGAGGTAATCGATGCTATTTTGTTTAAATGCCCGCAACATATATTCATCGTATGCGGTGGTAAAAATAATGGCCGAACTGGGCTTCACCTGCTCAAGGATGTCAAATGAAATCCCATCGGCGAGCTGAATATCCAAGAACAGTAGGTCAGGTTCGGTATTTGACATAAACCATTCGATAGATTCTTCCACAGTCTGAAGTACAGCAGATACTGTATAACCAAGCTCCTCAAGTTTTCTTCGGAGCAATCTCGCCGATGGGAGTTCGTCTTCTATAATTACTATTTTCATTGCTTTTTTGCATGCTTATCGATCATCAGACCGTTGTATTGTTTAATTTATTGAGCATCGTTGTGCCCTAGCTGTTGTTTTTTGCTGCTATTAGGCCTAGCATGTTTATTTAAGAACAGGTTACTTTTAAGAGACTATTTCATTGATAATGGGCAGTCCGACAGAAAATAAAATATCAGTTTCCTGAAGATGCACAGATAGATTGGACAGTATAGCATAACGTTCCTGAATATTTTTCAAACCGATTCCCGAATGATCATGGAGCACTTTCTTCTTTTGAAGAGTGTTTTCAACATAGAGGTAATTATTTTTTCTATAAATCTTCAATAAAAGAGGTTTCCTGATCGAAATGATATTGTGTTTGATTGCATTTTCGATCAGTAATTGAAGGGAAAGAGGTAATATAAAACCAGTATGTTGTTCCGCATTGATCTGTAAATCGATCTGTATACCGGCTTCGAAGCGTAGACTCAAAAGGTTTAAATAGGCCTTTGAAAAAGTGAGCTCATCCTGTAACGAAACGAGGCTTTTGTCTTTTTGTTCCAATACATAGCGATATATCTTAGAAAGATCCGTGGTAAACATACTGGCTTTTTTGGGGCTTTCTTCAATTAGTCCATTCAATACATTCAGGCTGTTGAACAAAAAATGTGGATCGAGTTGATTTTTGAGCGACTCAAATTGTGCTGTTATTTGCTGTTTTTCCTGATGAGATTCTTTGATTTGATAGTCTTTGAACCTTTTATAGAAATAGAAACCAAAAAAAATCATCGAAATACACCAGGATATCATCGCAGTTTGAAAATAATATGCAACACGTTGTTGGTGAATAAATTGGTGGAAACGCTGCAGGAAATTTTGGGAAACACCGGAGTTAAACAGTCCGGAGAAAAAAGCATTGACAATAAAAACGACCAGTATGGTCAAGAAGAAACTGACACTGTAAAAAACAATCATCTTTTTTCCAAAATCTTTACTGCTTGGGTATTTGTTCCCGACCCATTTCGATAGATAGCTATGACCTAGAAAGAGAAAAAATCCGTATAGTAAACCTCTGACCATATTAGGATGAAAGATGATGGATATCCAAGGGACATCATTGTGGTCAAGTTTGGCCACAACCACAAAATAGATGGTTACGACCAAGCTTGCGAGTAGTGCTTGTATAATAGCTTTAAATGGTGCTTTCTTCACAAAGTGTTATTTGCATTCTTTTATCAACTGTTCTGCCCGATCTTTGCCCCATGAAGGTGCAAATGGCGTAGTAATTTTCTCTTCACCGAATAAAGATAGCGCTTTCTTGACATCCTCACATTCTTTGCTGGTATCCTGGTTGAAATATTTTTTTGTGTTTATTTGGAATTCCGCTAGTCCCAATACCGCACGTGGATTGTTTGGAGCAAGGGTGATGGCTTTTTTATATAGCCCTATAATCTTAGGTGAAAGCTCTTTGGCTTTTGTCATCGGATCTGTAATCATCAAGGCCGTTTGGTTCATCGCTCTCAGCACAAGCCATTCTGAATTATTGTCCTGGGCGCTATTGTTTAGTATTTCTTCTCCAGACTGTATATATTTTGCCTGTGTCTCTTTATTTTTCTCCCTGAAGGATGCTGTTGTCAGTACCATGGCCTGATAATAGGCAGGAATCCAATTGTCCTTTTCTGCCTGTGAAATACGTTCTAAAAGAGCGGACGCTTTCTGCGTCTCACCCGATTGCCATAGGCTCATGGCTTGTCCCATACTTTTTTCAAAATTGCTTTGTGCAAATGTGCTGCCACTTATAAGGCAGATGAGGGCGATAATAAATGATTTCATGATCTTTCGTTTTTAGTAGTAAATATTTTTCTAAGTTATTGTTGTTGTGTTTGATGTATCTGATATTGAATGTTATTGAAGTTGGTAATCCTTCTCTGCAAACAGAAATAATTTTGGATGGACCGACGTATTTCGATGATGAGTTGATGTTTATTATAGATTGTCCAATTGATTGTCTTTTTCATTTTTACTGATTGTCCAAAAATAGCCTAGAAATACAAAGCGTTTGGCAGTAGGGACAATCGGTCTACGGTCATAGATTCCTTGTGAATTTGGTCGGTCTGCATATTGATAGCCATAGATTGGGCTAGCGCCAAGAACATTACTGACGGAGAAATGGATAATTTTTTGCTGGCTGTAAAGAAACGACCAACTCATAGACAGACTATTGTAGCCTTTTGTATGGCCATTCATGAATACTGTTTGGTTGGGATCATTGTAATTTCTGCCGGATACAAACGAATTTGTCAAACTGAGCTGTGAACGTAGGCTTGATAGCCAGTATTTTCCAACGATATAGAAACTGTGTTTGTAAACATAAGGGGGAGTGACTGTCGTCGGATAATTCGCTTCATTTCTCTTACTGTCCGTATAGGAATATGAAATCCAGTATTGGAGGTTTTTGATGCTGCTGCTGTTTTTATAAAATAAGTCAAAGCCTTTGACCTTACCGCTTCCGTTATTGTCATATTGGCTGTCATATTTTGGAGTTATACTGTTGTATTTTGCCAAATTGTTATATTCTTTGTGATAGGCTTCTAAGCGAAGTAAGTGCCCTCCACGCGCATAGAAATAATTTGCGATATAATGATTTGCCTCCATCCAGTCAAGTTGCGGAGCATACTTTAACAGCGGTGTTGGCGCCTGCTGATGGAAGTTCCCATAAGCAAGTGAGAGCTGCGTATATTTATTTAATGCATAGCCCAGCGAAGCCCTCGGCTCTAACGTGCTCTTCGCCTGCAAATTGGAGGAAGTTTCTCGTAGGCCAATCTTCCCGATTAAGTTCGGGAGGATGCCAAAGGTAGTTTCCGTAAATACAGCGGTCATCTTGCTATGATAACCATAGCTATAGCCAAGGGTTTGTCGGTGATATTCTTCTTGATAATTCGTGTCGAAATATTCTATTCCTCCAATACTTTTAATCTTATTGTTCCAGATCTTGCTTAGCGTTGCTTTTAAGTGAAGACTCTTTTCTTCATTAGGGAGGTAAACGTCATCGTAATGCAGATTATCGGTCAGGTAGCCTAGGCCAACACCAGACTGGAATGTCCATCGGTTTCCTAAATTCTGACTGTAGCTGATGTTGGCGTAGGCATTGTTGGATTTCTTTTTCAATGGGACGGGGAGCTCGTAATTGATGTCCGCTTGGTAAAGTCCCATATTTTCGAAATTGTAAGCCCCATAAATATTTAGAAAACCTTCTTTAAACTGATGGCGATAGATCATTTCTCCAGAAGCGTTTTCATAGGGTTTCGTCCATTTTATATCTGGGGTAATAATTTTGGAATAGGGTTTTAAGTTTGTATAACTGCTGTTGAAGGTGAGGGAATTTTTGCCCCATTGTAAGGTATGTCCTAACCCTAATCCAACGGAAGATAGCGAAAGCTCTGTTTTGGACTGTTCTATGGTATTTTCAGTGTTTAGGGCTAGAATGCTGGACAGTGCATTACCAAATTCTGCAGAATAGCCGCCAGTAGAGAAATTCACGCCTTTAAAGAGCATGGGCGAAAACCTACCCCTTACAGGGACTTCGTTTGGTGTTGCGGTGTAGGGTTGGGCTACTCTGATTCCATTGATGTAGGTCTGTGTTTCGGAAGCATCTCCACCGTGGACCATAAGACGTCCATTCTCTCCCCCAACCTGTGCTCCGGGCAATGTTGCCAGTGCGCTGATGATGTTTCCCATGCTGCCTGCCGTAGTGACAATATCCAATGGACTCATTACCGTGTTTTTTCCGGAGCTATTGGCTTGTAGAACCCCTGCCTGAATCGTGACTTCCTGTAAGCGATTCTCACTTTCTTGCATTTGAATAATCAGCAATTCTTTTTGAGGTAGCTGGATAGGCCTGTTATATGTTGGGAGGCCCACAACAGACGCTTTAATGATTTTAGTGCCTTGTTCACTGGTCTCAAATACGAAATTTCCAAGCGAATCGGTGGTGCCACCATCATAGGTGCCTTCAATATAAACATTGGCTAAATATATAGGTTTGCCGTTTTTGCCCAGCACTTTCCCTTTCAAGATGGACTGCGCCGATACGATGGTAATACTTAAAAATAGTAAGGTTAATAACAGCTTCATTTTTCTTTAATTTTATTCAAATATCAGCGGCTGTAAGTGTTCCTGCGAAAAAGAGTGGATGGAATGTCAAAATATCATGACGAATTGCAGGATTCCAACTTTATGCTGTAAATTGATATCGAAAAACAAAATTTCCTCCATAAATAAGTTCCGCAATGGAAACAGGAGAACGTGAAAAATTACTTTTATATGCGACGTACTTATAGCGGATATAAAAGTAATTTTACTTTCGTTTGATATTGAAAATAAGGGTTTAAAATTAAGTCAGAAAAATGCGAATAACCATTTTAGATGACTATCAAGACGCTGTCCGAAAGTTGGACTGTTTCAAAATTCTTGATGGTCACGATGTCCAAATATTGAAACAGTCCTATTCAGATCCGGCTTTACTGGCCGAAAAATTGAGCGATGCGGAAGCGTTAGTGCTCATCAGAGAACGGACGAGAATTACAGAAGACCTGTTGTCTCAGCTTCCCAAGCTAAAGTTAATTAGCCAGACGGGCAAAATTTCAAACCATTTGGATTTGGCTGTTTGTAGCCGTTTCCATGTGGCTGTTGCTGAAAGTATGGGCTCTCCTGTTGCTCCGGCTGAATTGACTTGGCTTTTGATCATGAATGCCCTCCGTGGTTTACCTAAGGCTCTTTCAGATATGGACAAAGGCCTATGGCAAACGAACATAGGAGATTGTGTCGCCGGGAAAACAATAGGGATATGGAGCTATGGAAAAATAGGGAAGCGAATAGCGCAATATGCAAAGGCTTTTGGTGCCCAAGTAATTGTTTGGGGAAGCGAAAATTCCCGAGAGGAAGCTGTAAGAGACGGCTTTTTAGCTGCTGCCAGTAAATCCGATTTTTTTCATTTTTCAGATGTTGTTACTCTACATCTTAGGTTAGTGCCCGAGACGCGAGGTGTCGTAAAGCTCGAAGATCTCCGGTCTATGAAGCCGACAGCGCTTTTTGTCAACACCTCTCGTGCTGAGTTGGTTGAAGAGGGGGCACTATTGACCGCGCTCGAGACAGGTGTTCCAGGGATGGCTGCGGTAGATGTCTATGAGTCCGAACCAATCTTTGACCCGAACTATCCATTATCGCAGCTGCCAAATGTACTTTGTACGCCACATATTGGCTATGTGGAGAAAAATGGTTACGAACAATTATTTAGACTTGCTTTTGAGAATATTGTAGCCTTTTCCGGGGGCGATCCACAGCATATCGCTAACCCCGAAGTTTTGACTCGCTAATTAAATGAATCGGCTATACATAGATGAATAATTTTACGCATTTAGAACAACCAACAGGTCGCGTTATTGTGGTCGGCGGTAAGGAATATCTTTTTTTTGGTGGAACTTCCTATCTAGGGCTGGCAACAGATAAAGCATATACTTCTATTTTCATAGAAGGTATACAGCGGTATGGTATCAACAACGGCACTTCACGAAATAATAATGTGCAACAGGCCATATTTGATCAAGCCGAAGAATATGCAGCAAAGCGTTTTGGTTTTGAAGCAAGCCTGTTGCTCTCAAGTGGATATCTGGCAACGCAATTTCTTGTAAGAATCTTGGCGACCGAAGGAGAAGTATTGTACGCTCCCGCTTGTCACCCTTCTTTATGGCTGGATAAGAAGCCCGTCGCAACTGGGCATTTTGTTGAGTGGGCCAATGCAACGATCGAGTATATCAATCATTCAGCCCAAACATCATTTATCATCGTTAGCAACAGCTTGGACAATATGCGGCCAGAATTGTACGATTTCACTGTTTTCAATCGTATTGATCCGGACAAAAAGATTATACTGCTCTTGGACGATTCTCACGGAATAGGAGTTTTGCGCAAGAATAGCATTTCATTGGATAAAAGTAGTGTTCAACAAACTAATATTGAACTGATCGTCGTCGCATCCTTGGCAAAAGGCCTGGCAACGGATGCTGGATTGATTTTGGCCGATGGGGAACGGATCAAGTATCTCAAGCGATCAAACTTTTATACAGGGGCTTCTCCAAGTTCACCAGCGAGCTTATATGCATTTGTTCATGGAGAGCAGATCTATCTACAGCAATTCGAAAAGCTGCGGTATAATATTGATTCCTTCAAAACACATATGGGATCTGGATTAAACGCTGTTGCTAATTTCCCGGTCTTTTCTTCAAAGGATACGGGCCTTTATGCGAGGCTGATGAATGCTGGAATACTGGTTTCAAGTTTTCCTTATCCCCTCGCTACAGACCCCCTATTAAATCGAATTGTGGTAAACGCACACCATACCAAGGCAGATTTGGATCAGCTAAGTCATGCAATTGGCATATATTGATTTTTATATGACAACTAATAAGTCAACATCTTGTAAATTAGATAATTGTTTTTATTTTTGAGGTCTATTTAATGGTTGGTTGGGCGCAATGTCTCGTTAATTGATTGTAAATGTTTGGCTTTTGGAAGCTTATTTATCAAAAAAGTATTTAAATAATTTCCATTACTCATTTTAAAACAATACTTTTGCATCCCCAAACATTAGTTGGCTTAAGGGTTGAAAAATAAATAATTACAGTAAAATAGATATGACTAAAGCAGAAATTATTGCAGAAATCTCTACCAAAACTGGCTTAGAGAAGGTAGATGTTCAAGAAACCGTAGAGGCGTTCTTTAAAGTTGTCAAAAACGCAATGATCGGAGGAGAAAATGTATATGTAAGAGGTTTTGGTAGCTTCGTAGTCAAAAAAAGAGCTGAGAAGACTGCAAGAAACATTTCAAAAAATACAGCAATCATTATCCCTGAACACTTTGTTCCTAGTTTCAAGCCAGCTAAAATTTTCGTAGAGAAAGTAAAGAATGGCAATAAATAATCTTTAAAATAGATTAAAATGGCAAAAACCAAACAGATAATAGTAATAGGATCAGTAGTAGCCTTGGTTGCTGTGCTTTTAGCGCAGCCTATTAAAGGTTTGGTGAACAAAGAAAAACAAACTGCTGCAGCATCTGAGTCGAAGCCTTCCAATGAAGTAAATTTGGAAAATATATCTTCGATGACAAAACAAGGTTTAGATGCTAGTTTAGTCAAAGAAATTTCCGATATTGAGGGCCAAGTTGCAAAAGCTTCTGGAGAGGATAAGATAAAGCTGTTGCAACAGTTGGCAAATAAGTGGGATGATGTCGCAAAACCAGCCCCTCAGGCTTTCATCTATGAGGAAATGGCAAAGGTTTCACCGAAGTTTGAATATTGGTTGAAAGCAGGTAATGCTTATCGTGCCGCTTATACAAATTTGCAGGATTCTACTTTAGCCCAAGCGTTGAATCAAAATGCTATTCATGCATATGAGGCTGCGTTAAAAGCGAATACAAGTAGTTTGGATGCAAAAACAGGATTGGGTGCCGCAATGGTATCAGGAACGAATAACCCTATGGCAGGTATTGCCTTATTGCGCGAAGTCGTTGCTGCCGATCCTAAAAACTTAGAAGCAAACAAAACTTTGGGGTTGTTTTCATTACAATCCCGTCAGTTTGACAAAGCCATCGAGCGTTTTAAGACCGTTATCGATCAAAAACCCGATGCTGAGTCATACTTTTACTTAGCCACAGGCTATGAAAATATTGGGATGAAAAAGGAAGCCGTTACAGCTTTTCAAAAAAGTAAGGAACTGGCAGCCGATCCTTCCCTATCACAATTCATCGACCGAAAGATCGCGGAATTGAGCAAGTAATTAATTTATTATTTTATAATCATTAAAAAATTTAGCTATGCCAAGCGGAAAAAAAAGAAAAAGACACAAGATGGCTACTCACAAACGTAAAAAACGTTTAAGAAAAAATAGACACAAGAAAAAATAGTCTTGTGATAAGCTTTTAAACATCTTGGCCCATTTTGCTGAGATAGCTTTACGAAACGATCTACATGTCTGTGAAGGGGATGTAGATTGTTTTTTTCGTTACAACGTTCTTTAAATGTTTAATCGGATACCCAAGATTGCGATAGGATATTGCATAGGTATCAAAAATGAGTAGCTTTTGGTAAAGGAATTAATTATCGATTCAACTCCTGATAAAGGGGTAACTATTGCTTTACTACAAGATAAGCAGCTTGTTGAACTTAACCGCGAGCCCGCAAATAATAACTTCGCCGTTGGAGATATCTATCTCGGACGTATTAAGCGAATTATGCCTGGGCTTAATGCAGCTTTCGTAGATGTAGGCTACGAAAAGGATGCTTTTCTACATTATTTAGATCTGGGTCCTCAAGTTCAATCTTTGCTAAAGCTTACGCGTATAGTGAAGAATGGCAGTTATCAAGAGAAACTGCTCAATAGTTTAAAACTTGAAAAGGATATCGATAAAGCTGGTAAGATCTCTGATGTCTTAAGCAAAAATATGCTCGTGCCAGTACAAATCGCCAAAGAACCCATTTCAACAAAAGGACCGCGTCTGAGCTCAGACCTTTCAATAGCGGGTCGTTTTGTCGTTTTGGTACCTTTCTCAAGTACTGTTTCCATTTCCAAGCGTATCAAAGGTAGTAATGAACGCAATCGCCTAAAAAAGATTGTCGAAGGAATTAAGCCAGCTAATTTTGGTGTTATCATTCGTACAGTTTCCGAGGGTAAGGGTGTTGAAGAACTACAACGTGACTTATTGGACCTGATCTCAAAATGGGAGCTATTTACCAAACGTCTTCGTAATGCTGAACCGCCTCAAAAGGTTCTTGGCGAAATGGATCGTGCATCCACTATTCTACGAGATATTTTGACAGACGAGTTTTCGCATATTTATGTTAATGATCCTTCGATCTTCGAAGAAACAAAATCATATATACACGATATATCTCCAGACTTGGAGAAAATTGTCAAACTTTATAAACATAAAGAGCCAATTTTTGATCATTTCGGAGTTGAAAAGCAAATCAAGGCAGCTTTTGGCAAAACTGTAACATTGCCGGGCGGTGCGTACCTCGTTATAGAGCATACCGAAGCCTTGCATGTCATTGATGTCAACAGTGGTAACCGTTCTGCTAATAAGGAGAATCAGGAAGACAATGCATTGCTGGTCAATATGGAAGCAGCAAAAGAAATTGCGCGTCAGCTGCGTTTGCGTGATATGGGCGGAATTGTAGTCATCGATTTTATCGATATGCATAAACCCAATCATCGAAAAGAGTTGTATACGTTCTTAAAAGAATGTATGGTAGCGGATAGAGCGAGACATACAATTTTGCCTCCAAGTAAATTTGGATTGGTTCAAATTACACGTCAGCGCGTTAGACCTGAAATGAATATCGTCACAAACGAAAAATGTCCGGCTTGTGATGGTACAGGTGAAATCCGATCAAGTATTGTCCTCATGGATGATATTGAAAATAATTTGAGCTTTATCCTTCAAGAACAGAACGAAAAGAAGGTGACCTTATGTGTTCACCCTTATATAGACGCCTACATTAAGTCTGGTTTGATTTCTAAGAGAATGAAATGGTTCATGAAGTACGGAAAATGGATTAAAGTAAATCCAATGACGTCATATTATCTAACTGAATTCCATTTCTTCAATGCGAAGGATGAGGAAATCAAGTTATAATAGAAAGAGATTAACGAAAAGGGTTAGTAGTGATACTAACCCTTTTTTGTTTTTATATTATTGTGTTGTTTAAACCCAATGGATAATTATGCCGTCTTTTTCCATTTTGCGGAAGTAAGTCATTTGTCTTTTGGCATAGCGATGTATTTCTGTCTCCAGTTTTGTGGTAAAAGCAGGATAATCGAGCTGCCCAAGGAGATGGAGTGATGCATATTTATACTCCAAACCATAGTATTGAAGCTGCTCGTGTGTAATACCTTCTGTCAAGAGCCCGCGCACTTCTTCTAAGAAGCCTTCATTCAATCGTTGTTTTAATCTTTGGCTAATGTGTTCGCGTCTGATTTCCAACGGGGGATTTAATCCGATAACAATGCTATCTACCGCTTGTTGCTGGGTGATGTGATCGGGATGATTCTCTAAAAACGCTAATATTTCTATTGCTCGGATTATACGTTTTTTGGTCGAAAGATCGATTTGAAAGTTCACAGGTAGTGGATATTCCTGAAGACGTTCTAACAGCTCTGTCTCTGGGGACACAAGTAATGACTCCTTGAGGCCTTCGATTGATGGGATCAGCGCATAGGGATTTTGTTGGATTACACTTTGAATATATAATCCTGTACCACCACATAGGATGGTATGTTTTCCCTTTTCTAGAATGGATTGTTGGGCTTGATGGAAGTCAGCAATAAAGTTTCCGAGATGATAGCGTTCTCCCGGTTCATGAATGTCGATAAGATGATAGGGAATATCTTGGTATTCCGATAGGTCTTTTCCCGTACCGATGTCCATCCTTCGATAGATTTGGCGGGAATCAGCACTGATGATTTCAGCATCAATGTGTTGGGCCAGTTGGACGGCCAGTTTCGTTTTTCCAGAAGCTGTAGGCCCTAAGATAACAACAACTTTCTCTTTTGGAACGGTTTGCTGTTCCAAAAGAGAAAGTGTATATTTTAATCTGTCTATCACAGAACAAATTTAGTCCATTTTTCTGTTCCTTCGTTATTTTTTACGACAGTATCGATAAAAGCCATGCCTCTTACGCCATCGTAAACTGTTGGGAAATCTTGTTGTTCAGCTGTAGGAGTTTTTCCTTCACGTTTGGCTGTAACTGTTGCCGCAAAATTACGATAGATATTCGCAAATGATTCTAATAGCCCTTCAGGGTGACCGGCTGGTACACGGGTATTATGTGTTGCAAAAGAACTCAACGTATAAGGCGCTGCGTAAGCATTGCCCGTGCGATAAAGCTGACGAGGCTGATCAAGCATTTTGATAATTAAATTGTTCGGATCCTCATTAGCCCATTCCAATCCACCTTTTTCACCATAGATACGGATACGAACAGCATTTTCTTCTCCGGCTGAAATTTGCGAAGCCATCAATACGCCTTTAGCACCATTTTCGAAACGTAAAAGCACCGAACCATCGTCATCCAATAGACGGCCTTCAACAAATGTTGTTAGGTCTGCACATAGCTCTTGGATTTTTAAGCCCGATACATATTCCGCTAAATGCGCAGCATGGGTACCGATATCACCCATAACCAACGATTTACCCGAGCGTTTCGGATCTGCACGCCAAGCGGCTCCAGCATTACCCTCGCGTTCCGATAAACGACTTAACCAACCTTGTGGATACTCAACAACAATCTTTCTGATCTTACCGAAGTGACCTTCTTTGACCATTGCTTTGGCTTGTTTAACCATTGGGTAGCCTGAATACGTATGGGTAAGGCACAGCGTACGACCAGTACGTTCTACCGTTTCTTGTAATTCTTTTGCTTCTTCAACAGATACTGTCATTGGTTTTTCAACGACAACATCAAAACCTTTTTCTAGCGCTAATTTAGCGGGAGCAAAATGTAAAAAATTGGGTGTTACGATCGTTACAAAATCCATGCGTTCGCCTTCGGGAAGCAAAAATTCTTTTTCGATCATCTCTTCATAGTTTAGATAGACACGCTCAGGAGCTACAAATAAGTCTTCTCCAGATTGTTTTGAAATCTGTGGATCAATACTAAATGCACCACAAACCAGTTCAATCTTGCCATCCATAAAAGCGGCAATACGGTGTACAGCTCCAATAAAGGCATCGTTTCCGCCTCCGACCATACCCATGCGAAGTTTTCTCTTCATAACGTTATTATTTTTGATTATTTATTTTTCAAACTTTTACAGTGTACAATATACACAATTTAGCTTATTTTATGTATAAAATCATCTTGATGCTACCCATATTTTCTTTGGGAAAGCCATTGGGGAACTGCTCCCTAAGCCCCTTTAATTCATCTGTATTTCGATAGGTATACCGCTTTGTTCCTGTGATCCAAAAGCTAATCGGTGCCGTAATTTCTTTCGCAACGAACCCAATTTTTTCGAGCGAAGAGTGTTGGCTCCAATCACGGTCGGTGAAAGTCATAATGTCTCCTGGCGAGAAATCGCTACAAAAGGCTTTAATTAATTTGCTTAGGCCTCCTATAACATTAATACCTGTTTTATTACAAAAACGTATTAGTTCAAATGAGCGATAGTCTTCATTTTTATCCAACATTCGACGCCCTCCAGAGAATATCGCGACTGCAACAAGCTCTCCCTGTTCATAAAGGCCATAACGATACTTGCCGGGAAGAGCGGCTTGTAAATGATGTTCCACGAGGAACTGTAAACTCGTTCTTTTGTCGATCCGGGCAACTACAGTATTGCGTGCGTAAATGCGTTTGTCATTTTTTGTTCTAGAAACAATGCGTCTGACGATCAAATCAAACTTTGTTATTAATTGGTCTTCATCGATATGAATGCAAGGGTCGGAAGTATCACTTCTAACGGATTTGTTGTGAGGATATAGTAAAATGTTAATTGCTAATTCCGGAGAGGATATTTGTATAAAACCATCATCCTGGCAAAACCCTAATGGGGCTTCAAGAGCTTGCTCGAGCCTAAGCTTGAACTGTGTTGACAAATTTATAAACGAAGGATCCATAAAACAAAAGTAACTTTTATGGAAGTTTTGACGAAATATTCACTTTTAATAATTATCCGTACCTTTGTACCGAAGAATATAATGGTGATACAAGGTATCCTTGTTAAAAAAGTACAATGACTCAGGGTGAGCAATCAGCCTGACATAATCTGAAATTAAATCGTGCTAAAATTACAACAGGTGCCAAGTGACCTTTAAAAGCAAACAGCGTGTAACGGACTCAGGTATAGCAATGAGTATCGGCACTTATAAATAATTATAATACATATGAAACTTCCGATAGTGGCGTATGGCGATCCTGTATTAAGAAAGGTCGCTGAAGAAATAGATGAAGACTATCCAGATTTAAAGAAATTGATTGATGATATGTTCGATACCATGTATGCAGCTCATGGTGTTGGGTTGGCAGCTCCACAGGTAGGTTTGCCTATACGTATGTTCGTTATCGATGCAACTCCTTTCGCAGAAGATGATGAAGAAAACAAAGAAGTGCTCCAATCGTTCAAAAAAGTTTTCATCAATCCTATCATGGTTGAAGAGTCTGGTGAAAAATGGGCTTTCGGTGAAGGATGTCTGAGTATCCCAGATATTAATGAGGACGTATTGCGTCACAGAAATATTCGCATCAATTATTTAGATGAGAACTTTGAAGAACATGAAGTAGACTTAACAGGTTTGGCTGCACGTGTGGTACAACACGAATATGATCATATTGAAGGTAAACTATTTACCGACAAATTGAGTGCCTTGAAGAAAACGATGCTGAAGGGGCGATTAGATGCTATCGCGAAAGGAAATATTCGCGTTGGTTATAAAATGAAATTCCCACAGCAAAAGAAAAAGCGTTAGTTCATACTAACGCTTTTTCTTTGTTGCTTCCTCCGCGTAAAATTGATTGGAGATCAAAAATATCCGCGTTCGACCCACTGATCCATCCTTTTAATCCATTTTTGAGACCGAATTGGTCATCCAGTAAGGCGTGCTATAGAAACTTCACACGCGAAGAAGGACTTTCCTCAATCCAACCGGGGTAAATATAGACGATATTTAACGGCTGTCATTCGTATTAAAAATACAACTGCTGCCCCAATGAAGGCCGCCCAGGAAAGATCAAGATCAAGATGTACCAGCAAGATGTAAGTGAGGCCACCACCTAAACAGGCGGTAGCGTATACTTCTTTTTTAAAGATTAATGGAGTTTCGTTGAGTAAGACGTCGCGCGTCATCCCCCCACATACCGCGGTGAACATTCCAAAGATAATGGCAGCATAGGTATTGCTTTCGTAGTTGAGTGATTTTTGTACCCCCAGGATAGTGAAAAAACTAATTCCGATGGCATCAAAAAGTGTCAAGGTACGATAATAACCATACAATTGTTTATTGAAGACAATGGCAATTAAAATTCCGAGGAAAATGGCGATGAGATAATTGCTATCATTGACCCATACTGGGCGCAGATTTAAAAATATATCCCGCATGGATCCACCGCCAATGGCTGTCACAAAGCCTAAAAAGGCTGCCCCAAAAATATCAATATCTTTACGTTTTGCCGACAGGGTGCCTGATATTGCAAAAAATAAGGTGCCAAGCAAATCGCTCAGATAAAAATAGTTGGCATCAGTAATCATGGTAATCCTTTTTAAATCATTATATTAAAATCTCCAGTTGACGGTACCCCATATCGCTTGCACCAATGGGGATAAATCTCCTTTTATTGGACAAATTTAGGAGAAATCTTGATAGTTTAAATTTACAGAAAGGCGAATAGCTTTCAAACCCGCGATTCCCTGTACATCCTCCAATTTTAAATGTTCGATGGTATGCTCAATGATGCCCATGTCGTAGATTGCCTTTATACTCAACATGAGATCCTCTAGGATTTCATCCGATAAATAGACAATCGCAATTTTATTGACCTGGGTAAGTCGTTCTTTGGTTCGCTTTATCCGAATTTTGTCTATCCTTTTTTTGATTATTTCATAACGGATATTGAGAGATCCCTCTACATCAAACCTCCGTTCATCTTCCCGAAAGCTAATATCAATGCTATGTGGATTGATAAAAATCAATTGTGTTGTTTCTAAAGTCAGAGGAAGAATATCTTTCGCATGGTAAGCTTTCAGCGTAATTCTAGCCATCGAAATAATTTGCTGACGCCTAAATACATTGATAAATTCGTAGCTGAAAGGTTGTTGTGGCGTAATGGATTCACCGATATAAATGTCATATTCAATACCGTCTGTCCTGAATTTTTGAAAATAAGATGGATAATTCCCCTGGATGAAGCTATTGAAATGATCCAGTTCTCTACTGATCAATTGATTGATCTGGCGTAAAGAAGTTTCAAATTCATTGCGATAAAACTCACCTGTGTCCCGATTGGTGAAAAAATGCTTCGCATAATGTTCGATCACCACTATTTTTGACGGGAATTGCTTTCTGGCTTCTTCTAAAAATGGCTGTACATCTTTCCTAAAAAACTCAATGATCTTGACCATCGACTCATCAAAAGAAATATGGTCAAGAGATTCTGTAATTTGATCAACACGTGCTGAAAAAGTCATAATCAACTTGTGCTTTCCATCTAAAGAGAGCTCATCAATAAGCATTGCGAGCTGTTTGACCTTGAAGCTAAAGTCTTTCAGAATGGAGGCGTTTCGTATGATCGTTGAGTCTTTGACATCGACAGCACCATAGAGGGGATAGACATCTTCAAATACTACCGCCTTAATATGCGCATCCCGACTGTCGTTTTCCAGTTCCTGAATGTACTGGGCCGCAATATGGTTAAATTTCCACTGAACCGAAGGCTGTATGGTCGTAAACCGGTTGATGATGATATCGTCGATACGTTTTTTAAATTCTAGGGTGATATCCTGAGATAGTTGTGATAAAAGGGGGACCAAAGAACCTAAGGCTTGCATTGTATCATTGTCGAGCTGATCTTGTTCACGGCTGTATATTTCCAATATGCCTGAGAGGGAATGATTATGAATGAGTGGAATACACAGATAGGTCGTTACTCCCGAGCGACTAATCCGTTCGTCGAAAATGGATGTGGTATTTCGGAGGCCATTCGTCGCATTATTTGTATAAAATATAACATGCGGATGTTTTAGGTAGTCCGCAAGTTCAGGATTGATCTTGAATGTTTTATTTGCGGTATACGCTTCCGCAATCAAGATGCTTTTATTGGTGATTGAATAATCGAAAAATGGGACCCCATTTAATTGGAATAACGGAAATAAACTAAATACGGTTTCAGCCCCTTTTAATAGCGGTGTGATGATTTTTTCTAAATCAGCGAAAAAGAGATGATAATTGTATGTCGGCAGATCCAAGAGAATGGACTGAATGCGACGTAAAGTATGTTCCGTACTGGTCTTTCTGAAAGTTACAATACTAAATCCCGATAACTCAAAATCTTCCAGTTTAACGGTATTGATAACGGTATTCCAATCAAAAAGCGAATCACTGGGATTTTCCGATAAACGACCTATATCAAGCGCAGGAAGTGTTTTTTTTGCCTTGATCTCAACAAATTTGAAATCGATGTCCAAATCGTAATAATCGACGATCTCCCCCCGATCATTGAGTTGATGATAAACAATACTGCTGTTTTCATTGGAAGAAAAGCCATAGAGTCGCTCGAAGATGAGGGTATAAAAGAGCTTTTCTTGATTGGTAAGAAGGCTTCCGGTACGCATCTTCCCTTGAATTTCTTGCTCTACAAGCTGAGGGTTAGCTAGGTCGAAAAAGGCTTCCGTTCCATAAAAGGCTTCTTCTGCTAGGGCTGTTGTGAGTGCCCAGTACCTTTTTGGAGCAGTGTCAATCAACGATACGGAGAGGCTATAAATCAATTGCAGAATATCTTTATAGGCTTTGAGGTTATGCTTGCAGAGTTTCCCGTTGAGATGTTCTATTTCTTTGATGCGTTCCAATGCATACAAAGGAATCATATCATCGGATGAAGTGCCATTTTCAATAAAAGATTCAAGGTATTTGAAAAATGGTTCAAAGTCTAGTCTGCCATTTGCATACGTATTGGCCGTTTTCTTCGTTGTGAGTTGTACTTTCTTTATCTCCATGGATCGAAAATTTTAAAAGCGGAAACCTGTGCTGAAATAGGGATACCAGCCTTCATTGGATTTCGTCATGACAAAATGTAAAGGAAGTGCATTGGCGACGACGTAATAAATGCCTCCGCCCACACCCTGATGAAACTTATCGTTGTTATAGCCCTTTGCCCATACTTTCCCAACATCATACATACCCATTAGTCCGAATTCACCTGGAAGAACATAGCTTTTGACATCAAGTACTTTAACACGAGCCTCTAGGTTATTATAAAGCATCTGTTGCCCTGCAAATCGGTACTGGCGAAATCCTCTGAGATTTTCATGGCCGCCTAGAAATAGATATTGATAAAATGTAGGGTTCCCGACAACGGTGCCCCCTCCTGTTCTATTGGCGAATATAATACCTTCATTGAATGCACTAAAATAGCCGGTCATTGCAGCACTTAACTGCGCTGAATTTTTTGAGTACTGATTGAGTCCAAAATAGGAATTCAAAGTAGCTTCAATATATAGCCCTTTACTTGGGTTAATCTTTCGATTACGGGAGTCTTGTGTTAAAAAGGCATTGATACCTGCAAAAGCTTTGTCTTTGGTAATCGATAAACTATCGTAAGAATGTAAAGCTTGGGGATTTAAAATAAATCGATCTTCATTTTCAATCGGATCTAAGTGGTAAAATTGGATATGCGGACCTACGGCAAAGTTTAATGTAGCTGAAGGTTTCCACCTTAACTGTGGATTGATATTGAAAATATTGAATCTACTTCTGTAATATTTTGCACCATACTGTTCCTTTAAGAAGAGCGAGTTATTACCGACGCCGAAGAAATTCTGCGTGTTGTCAGGAGCTTTTGCTAGCGCATCGACAACAAGATCCGCATCCCCGACAACAGCTATCCATTCGCCCCTATAGTGAATTTTATAAGCTCCGGTCCGGAAGGCTGTTGCTACAGTAAGTTGTTGCTTATAAGTAAAGGGACTTTTTCTAAATCCACGCTGATGTGTGTAAGCAGCGCCTAGCCCCAGCGAAAAACCGTCATCAGCATTATAACCCGCAGTTACCAGGGGAAGCCAGGTGTTGTACAGGTTTACAGGAACAAATTGCGTGTTGGTACTATCTTGTGCATAATGAAGCTTTATTTTGTTCTTTTCACCCAGTAAAGTGGAATTTTTGGTGTTTTCGTAAAGCTGTATTTTCGATTTGCTTTGGTTGATCACATAAGTCTTTGGCGTGTTATCGCCAATAATTCGGAGTTTTATAGGAGAATTTGCGTTATCGATGACAACAGAGTCTTTTCCTTCAGCCAAATAGAGACGAATTTCTTTTGTCAGGGAATCTTTATAGGTTTTGTCCATCAATGCTTTGGTGACTTTGCCATCTTTATTGATCTTCGAAACTTTGACTTTTAAGTTTTTATTTGCTGTGCTGTATATTTCTACTTTTTCGTTTTTGTCGCTGAGATGAATATCGACAATGTTATTAATGAAATTGTAATACTCTTCCATCGCCATAGGCAGTGCATCACGACGGCTTTGAAGTGTTTTAAAAATTTGCTCTCCACGAATAGCAATGGACGACTGCGGCAGGTTATGTACCGAAGCCCATAATACCGAATCTGTGAGACGTGCTACAAATTGCTTGACCTCTTTGGTCCATTCCTTGTGAGGAAGCTGGTTGCTCGGATGAGCATTTAAAAAGCGTGATTTAAACAAAGAATAGCGAATATCGGGAATACCGGTCGTGAAACCTTGCATGACTGGGTTGACAAATTGCTGATAGATATCTTTCATCAGAAAACCTTGTGTGACACGTAGTGCCTGATCCCGATCGCGGGGAATAGGAATATAGTCTTTATCGTGATCTGTGCTATCCTGATTTTCATTGTACCAACGCCATTGATCCTCGTGTCGATCCCAATCGCTTACCAGTACATCCAGCATTCTTGCGCGGAGATATGCCTTAGCCTTAAAGTTATCGTCGTTATCTTCCTGTAGTTTTCGTACAGCTTTCGGGCTGTTGTCTGAATCACCAAGAGGCTCGCGTTCTTCTAGTAAAGCCACCGTGTGCTCAAAAAGCGGAGCATATTCGCCCAATATGCTGTCTTGTGCAACAACGCCGATGATGGGATGGGCATGTGGGACGTTCACGGCATTTGCCAAAGCGGGGATCATAAGCGCAGAATAGGGATGCTGTGCGCTAGTGGCATCGTCCAAGACATCCTGTACAAAGGTGCCATGTAGCTCTTCTGGTATAAGGGATTCAGTCCTTTTATTGACTGATCGTAGTGCCCATTCCCGACCGCTTGAATCTGTAAGTCGTAGAGAAACCGATTGCATCCCGCCCCCTTGTTTGACAGGACGCAGTCCCCCGTACAAGGTTGAAAGCTGGAGCAAAGGTAAGGTGGTTTCTGCAGCCCATTCTTTGCGGTAGTTTTCGCCAAGGAAGAACTTTTTGAATTTACTGGCTTTACCATATTTTGCATTTGCAACGATACTTACACTGTCCTTGATGACGGTTTTAGCAAAGGACTTGCCCTGATTTGCAGGTGACTGTGTATGCTTTTGTTGTGAATAAACATGACTAGCAAGAAAAATAAGAAAGAATGGTACAACCTTTTGCATGCCTATTTTTGTTCAAATTTATAAATGATCCCTTTATCCTGATTACCGGCTTCGCTGCTGATGTAAAGATTGAATTTTGAATCAAAGTTAATGCCTTCAGGTTGAGGGAAGATCTTCGGATCTAATGGAGAGAGCGATTTTACACGAAAATTCTCATCGGTCACCACAAGGGTTTTGTCGACAGAAGATAAGATATACCATTCCTTGCTATCTGCTTTTTTCGCTAACGCCGAGGGTTTGAACGTTTTCTTAATTTTAGCGTCAAATGCCTGAAGTTGATCAAGCTGGATGGCAAATTCTCCTTTCGGCTGAAATTGACCATGCTCGTCAATTGAAAAGACATAGCCAGAGGTTTGTGGTTGTTTTCTATCGACCTTACATTCTTTACATAATACGTATGCCTGGTTACTTTCGCGGTCAACAAAAAGTCCCTCGTACTCTCCTTTTGGGAGTAAATTTTTCTGTTCAACAACGTTTTTTATATCGTCCTTTTCGGCAATCGGAAAGGAATAGATGCTGCCATTGCTCTTTAAGATAAAGAAATGTGTATTGCTTATTGAGATATCCTCATAGTCGCCATCTTTTCCGAAAGGGTTGAACGTGACTTTTTGTGTCGGTTGGTTAAACTTATAAAGAAAGCCCTGCTCGTCTTGGATGGCATAAATATCATCATCCTGTCCCGCGAGAAAGGCTATCCCGGATATTTCTAATAATTCGTCTGGCAAACTCATCTTTATGCCCGAAGATAATGTATAGGGTATTTGTTGCGGTTTTTCAGCTTGAACATGAGCGAGCTTGTTGTTATTTTCCTTGGCTGTATTATTCGGGTTGCAGGCGAGAAAAATAGCGGAGGCTAAGCCTAATGCCATCGTTGTCAATATCGTCGGGTTTTTCATCATTATATGATTAAATTTAAATTGATGAAGTCATCAGGTTTCTGAATGAGCTTACGTGCAATGATTATTTTGTTGGGCTTTCAGGCTGGTCATACTCTTATGAGGTGCCCTGCTGAATAGTCCTATTTTTTCATTTTGCCTTTCAAATAATTAAGGATTTGTTGCTGAGAAACATTCTTCTGTTGTGTTTCTATTGCCTGATTTTGCCCATGTTCATCCAACAAAGTTGCTTCGGTGTCATCCGAAAATTGAATATCGAACAGCTCCTGTATTTGATGTGCTAATGTCAGATTCAGCAGCGGAAAGCAAGTTTCTATACGTCGGTAAATGTTGCGGTTCATCCAGTCCGAAGAACCCAGGTATACGCTGCTTTGTGCTTGATATTGAAAAATAAATATTCTGCCATGTTCTAAATATCGTCCTACAATCCGTTTCACGACAATGTTGTCGCTCAATCCAGGTACTTGTGGTTTTAGTCTACAGATTCCTCTAACCAATAACTGCAGCTTTACCCCTGCCCGGCTTGCTTCATACAATTTATTGATTAACGATTCTTCTTCCAGATTGTTTAATTTAATTTTTATTGTAGTTGTCTCTCCGGCCTTAGCGGCTTGGGTGGCCTGGTCGATCAGGGATAAAAACGTATGTTTGAGGTTGAACTGTGCAATCAGTAGATGACTAAAAGGCAGCTCATTTGGACTATGGGGTTTTCTCCGGGCTGGTAAAAACTCGAATAGCATATTTAATTCGTTGGTCAATAGCTTATTTGAGGTGATGAGGAAGTAGTCTGTGTAGACCTTCGCCGTTTTTTCATTTAGATTTCCTGTACCTAGCAATGCACTTTCTCGACCTTGTTTGCGTTTGACCAGCGCTATTTTGGCGTGTACTTTTAAATTGGGGATACTATAGGTGATTTTTACACCCTGTTCCTTCATCAATCGAGCCCAATGTATATTATTTGCTTCATCAAAGCGCGCTTTCAATTCGACAAATACATTGACTCTTTTTCCATTCTTTGCTGCGGTAGCGAGTGCTTGTGCGATATGAGAATCGCCTGCTATACGGTATAAGGTTGTGTAAATCTCGTCTACGGTTGGATCTATCGCCGCCTCGTTAAAAAAACGCAGTATGGGGTCGAACGATTCATAGGGAGTACAGATCAACAGATCCTCTCGGTCTATTTGGTCAAAGATAGATTCTTTGAAATTATGATTCGTATTAATTTGCAGCTGTTTTGGATAAGAAAGTTCCGCTATTTTAATCGGAAATGAAAATAGATCCTTGAGATTGTGGTAATTTCCGCCTTCGACAATGCTACTTTTCCGCAGATCAAATAATGTTGCCAGTGTTTCTATCAACTGTTTTGGCAGATTTGGCTGGAATAGAAAGCGTGTCGCATAGCCAAGGTCACGTTTATTGACTTCCGTCTCGATTTTTTGGGCAATATCACCCTCAAATTCATCTTGGAGATTTAATTCCGCATCCCTTGTGATTTTAAAGGAATAGAAATTTAATGATGTATTTCTTATGGCTTCAGGAAAAAATGCTTTGATAATATCATCTATGAGCACAACATATTTATTCCCATTGATCTCACAGGTGAAAAAGCGGCCAATATGATTTGAAGGCACATTTAGAAAGAATACCGCTCCAGTATTGTCGTCTGTAACGACGAAGTAGAGCTGATTGTTGATCGGGAAAAAAGAGGTGTCATCAATCGGTATAATTTGGAGGTAGGAGGCAATTGTGGTAAAGAAATATTGGGCTGCTAGGTCTTTTATTTCGGCTGGAATAGCTTGATTGTAAATTAAGAGTATATCTTCTTTTGCTAATTCTTGGATAATATCAGCTAGTATTAGGCCAAATTTTTCCTGTTGTCTATTGATGGTTTTTGACGCTTTTTTATAGGTCCCAATATCTATGTTCGGAATGAGCTGTCCGGGATTTTGCTTCATTATTTTTTTCCAAGCCATCAGTACAGGCATTCTAACCCGATAAAATTCATCCAGATTGGATGAGAAAATAGCGAGAAACTGTAGTTTTTCCAATAAAGGGACCTCCTGACGACCAGCTTGGTCAAGTACCCTATCATTGAACGACAGCCAGCTGATGTCTCTGTTGATATAAAGATCTTTCTTCTTCATCCGTATAAATTTATGGTTATGGCAACATGCTTACAACAACATCAATAAATGATGCGGTCTATTGGTCGCTAATGATTGATTTAAAGGCGGCATCTTTTTAAATAAAAAAGAAAGTTTGAACAACATGATCCTGACATATTCCGCTGTGTTTATAGGATCGCATTAAAATATGGTTGCGACGACAAAAGAAACAACCGATATAACAAGGCCAAACATAAAAATTCCATATGCGTATCGTAGGAGTTTGTATTTTCGCCCTAATACCACACCTTGCGAATAAACATCCTTGGTAAGCATGCCATATAGAAATTCCGAATCGACCATTACCTTCTGCATGCCCTCGTTGTAGTCGTCGAGTTTCATCTTGTAAAAGTTCCCAAAAAAGAGCAGATTGACTGATTTTTGTTCGATTTCCTCCTTTGAGAATTTACCAGAGGGAATTTTGGGTATTGTTGACAGTATTGCCATGACCATGGTTGCTACCACGGCCGTTGTTAAGATAATTGTTGGGATAATAAGGTGCTCGTTGGCATCTAGTTTCCGAAATAAGACAGCAATCACAACGGAAAGGATAATAGAATTGACCGTTAACAAGATGTTGGCCTTATTGTCTGCCATGTCGCTTAATCGCTGATTGTTTGAGGATGTAATCCGGAACATTGTTTCTATCCCACGTTCTGGCTTACTGCCTTTATCCTTTTCCTTCTTGTCTTCTTTTTTGCTTTCTTTATTTTTTGAGATAGATTTCTCCTGTTTTTTCTCCAGTTCTTTTAGATTCATCTCCTTTTTGGCATTGAGCTTTTGCTGCGCATATTCAGTATGGTAATGATGGCTCATTAATAGTTTGATTGTGCCCGCCCTCCATACGTCTTTATCGATCTCCTTCCCTAGTACTGCTTCAGCTTCGGCTTTCATCAGTTTGTTTCTGGTAACGAAATCCTCGTTCCCAAAATGAAATAGGTCCGCGTCGCAGAGAATTTGCTCCAGCAGGTTTGTTGGATCCTGAGGCATTCTCGTTGCTAAAATACAACCTTTGATTTTTTCCTGTATGGCTTCCGGTATTCCTTTATCCTGGAGAAAATTGAAAGCAATTTCGACACTTATCTTCTCATGACCGATAGCATTGTCAGATTTTACGTAGCCGAGGTCATGAAAGTAGGCGGCACTAATAACAATAAAGTGATCCTCCTCTCCTAGTTTATAGTGCGATGAAATCTCCTCCGCAGCACGTACAACAGAACGTGTGTGTATCGTATTGTGAAAACAATGGCAAACTGAAATATTTTCTGTAATATAAGTTTCAGCATATTCTTCTACCTGTTTTAAAAGCTGAGCATAATCTATCATGGACCAATATGGTTTTATGTGCAATAAAAGTATTTAATATCTTTAATTTCTTAAAAATAAGGTCTTCTTTTTTGTTATTTATTAACCTAGATCAAATTTACTGAAAAAAGAGATATTCCAATAGTTGTAAAATTGCCTATTATATAAGTAGATAGTTGATTGTTAAAACAGATCGTTAATCGGATAAGATCTTTCAATATGAGTCATGACGCTCAGGCGAACTGGGTTTGGATAGTTTTATGATGCGAGCGACCCATGGTTCCTCCCTAAGCGAGGAAGAGTTCTGGATTGCTTATCCTTTAGTTTAGTTTTTGTCTATAGTTAGCTTAGTCTTAGGTTAGGTTTAGTTTAGCTATAACCTAAGCTATACCTAAACTAAACCTAAACAAACCCTAAGTAAACCCTAAGTAAAGTGGTTAGAAAGTATAGCTATTAAAAGAGGCAATCAAGAGCGTTGTATGCTGTCCCCTTTTGTGTGCTGCGCTGAGGTATCCTTCCGGTGTCATCTTTCCGGCGGCATAGTTTTCCGTCCTTTCCGGCACGGATTCTACCCGGGGATTAACAGAGGATCCCGACCGGATTATGCAGCCTGATGTTTTTCTATTCTTTTGGCTTCTATCTTTGCGCCCGTTCCCGTCCATCGACTGCGCTGCCATTCCCGTCCGACTTTAGTACTTTCTTGTGCAAGCCACTCCTTTCCGGTGTTCTGAGCGGAAGCCCGCACGGGAAGCGGGGACTGAAATCCGCTGCAGATCTTAGGAAAGTACCCTTTTTGCCACCTTCGGCGCAAGCCTGTGGTCGGAAACCAAAAAGAATCTCGCACCGTTACAGGCAGTTAAGGATAAAATGAAAATAATAAGAACAAAAGGCTTGGAAGTGATTGTTAAAACTCCCTATCTTTGCACCACTCCGCAAGGGAGGGACGGTTGCTTCGAAAGAGGGAACCATGAAAAAAAGAAGGGTTTAAGAGAAGCCTGGCAGGATTTAAAATCCCGTTCAGTTTATTTTAAACGCGGAAATCGAAAAAAAGGAAAAGAAAAAAAACTTAAAAAAGTTTTTGGAAGTTCAAAAAAGATTTCTACCTTTGCAGTCCCAACGGAAACGAAGGGAAAAACAAAACGATAAAGAGGGGCGCAATGCCTATCGGAATATAGCGGATACGGAAGTTGAAGCGAGAAAAGTTCTTTAAGAAAACACAATCATGTAAGCGTGACGAGTAGACAAACGAAAGTCATGAACAAATTCAAGAATTAGTTCAATTCGATCCAAGATCAGAGATATAAAAAAAGAATTCTGATTATGTAAATAGTTGGAATCAAAAACTTCATTTTACAATGGAGAGTTTGATCCTGGCTCAGGATGAACGCTAGCGGCAGGCCTAATACATGCAAGTCGGACGGGATCCGTCGGAGAG